>CAVUYM010000021.1:0-6440 GCA_963745675.1 uncultured Chloroflexia bacterium | reverse complement strand
CCAAGAGATCGCTGACGCACTGATCGAAACCGCCGATCCCGACCCGGACGCCGTCGCCCATCATCTCCAACAGGCCGGAGACCCTCGCGCCGCCGAGTGGCTCATCAAGGCCGGCGACCGCGCCTACTACCAGGCCTATTCCATTCAGACTGCCATGGTTCGCTATGAGGCCGCTCTCGGGGCACTTCCTTCGACGGCTGCAAGCGTACGGGGGAAACTCCTCGCCCAGATGTCGCTCGCGATCAGATACGCTGATCCGATGATGGGCGTTCAGTATGCTAACGAAGCTGAACAAATCGCATTTAACACGGAAGACAGAGCGCTTCGGGCGATCGCGGTCCGGAATCGTGGAATCAATCTCTCCTACTCCGGTCAAGACGGGACCAAGGATATTACTCGAGGCATCGATTTGATAGATGGTCTGTCCAGCCATGGAACAGTGGACGACACCCGGCCTGACCATCAGCGGTCAGAGCTAAGAGTCACTCCTGAGCATGCCCGCCGGCAACTTGCCTTCTGGTACGCATCACGCGGGCGATATCGGGCGGCTATTGCCGAGAGTGACCGATCTCTTGCAGTGCTCGATCCAGACGATCATGTCGACGCTCAGCACGCCGCCGTTGTCCATTGGGGTGCAGGTCTGGCATTCGCAGCATTAGGGAAACCAACTCAAGCAAGACGGGCGTTTGAGCAGTCACAGTCTGTGTTCCGAAAGTCGGGCTACAACTTCCACGCTGGCACCGTTGGAGGGTACGAGCCTCTATTCGTCGCGGTGCCATACAGGTTCGACGACCTTGAGTACCGCAATCAGTGTGAGCGCAAGCTCCTTACTTTCGGATCTGAAGAACTCAATCATGTCACCGACGACTATCCCGATGTCTGTCTCACACCTCTGTACCTCCAGGATGGTCGGTGGGACCAACTCTCGCAGTTCCACGATGCCTCCCGTCGGCAAGCCTGCTCCGTGTATTACTTCTTCCTCGCATTCCCAGCCGTCGCCGAATGGAGACGTCGGACTGGACGATATGAGTCAGCCTGGAGAAGCATAAGGACAGCCTTCCCAGATGGCCCGAGCACACTTCCAGAAGAGTCGAGATTCTGGTTCGCACAGGCACTCGATCTACTTCGGATTGCCGCTGATCTAGCTCTGGATACGCTTGATGTCAGCGACGCAAGATCGTGGATTGAAGCTCACGAACACTGGCTTGAGTGGAGCGACAGGATCCTCGGTAGAGCTGAGCACGCCATGCTGGAATCTCGCTATCAACTGCTAAATGGATGCCCCAGGCGTGCGGTAGATTTCGCGAATAGCGCGGTCAGCCACGCCACGACGCCTCGGCAGCCTTTAGCGCTCCTCCAAGCTCACCGCGCGCATGGGGAAGCGCTGACCGCGCTCGGTTGCTTCGAGCAGGCCGAAGACTCGCTGGTGCTGTCAATGGAGATTGCCGATGAGTGCCAGGCACCCTACGAACGGGCGTTGACCGAGATCGCACTGGCTGAACTCCATCTCCGAACCGGAGAGTATGAGCAAACACGGGCCGAATTGAAAAGCTCCAAGACAACCCTGGAACGCCTCGGAGCAAAACCGGCACTCGAACGCCTGCAGAAGATACGGCGTCAGTTGCCCACAGCCGAGCGGGAAGCGTCGCCAAACGTAGCTGGTTTGAGCGAGCGGGAGATCGAAGTCTTGCGCCATGTGGCCGAAGGGCAGACTGACCGCGAGATCGGGGAGAAGCTCTTCATCAGCCCACGCACCGTCGGCCAGCATCTGCGCTCGATATTCAACAAACTCGGCGTTAACTCCCGCACCGCTGCCGCGATCAAGGGCGCGGAGCTCGGACTTCTAGAGCGCGCCGATACGTAGCCCTACGCATTACCCGCGAATCCTCGCCGAATGCGTAAAGCTCACGATGCCGCCTCACCATCTATACGGCACACTGACAACAGAGGCACAACCAAGCCGGCTCGCCGCCGTGAATCCGCGTTCGAGCCGCTCGTATGATTCGGAGAGGAATCCAGGATGGTAATTTTCAAGAGTCCGTACCCAGAAGTCGAGATCCCGACCGACCTCTCGCTTCCGGAGTTTCTCTTCGAACGGACATCGAGATGGCCGGACAAGATCGCGTTCATCGATGGCGAAACGGGCGCAACCCGAACGTTCCGGCAAGTGATCAGCGACAGCCAGCGAGTGGCGGCAGGCTACGCTTCACTCGGACTCAAACCCGGTGAAGTGATGGCGCTCTACAGTCCCAACACCTTCGACTGGCCAATTGCCTACTACGGTGTACTGCTAGCCGGCGGTATCGTCACTACTGTGAACCCGCTCTACACAAGCCACGAACTCCAGCGCCAGCTCCAAGATACTGGCGCCGTGATGATTGTCACAGCGCCCGATCAGATCGAACGGGTGGAGCAAGCGAGCCTCGGGACCAACCTTCGGACAACGATCGTCTTCGGCGAATCATCCGAGCATGAGTCGTTCGCGACGTTGCTCGAAACCGAGGCTGCTCCACCGTCGCTAGATCTCAATCCCGAAGACGTGTGCCTCTTGCCATCTTCAAGCGGCACAACAGGACTGCCTAAGGCCGTGATACTCACCCACCAAGCGATCGTCGCAAACATTTGCCAAAGCCTGGGAGCGGGGCTTTGGGATGAAGATGACATACTCCTTAACGCCTTACCGCTCTATCATCTTGCCGGACTCGGAGGATTCATTCATACTGGTTTCGCCACTGGATCAACAATCGTGCTCCTGTCACGCTACGACCTAGAGCTTGTATTGCGATGCGTCGAAAAATACCGAGTCTCCGCGACGGGCTGGGTTCCTCCGATTCTTCTAGCTATGACGAAGGACTTTCGAGTTGATAGCTACGATCTATCTAGCTTAAAGGTTGTTGTGTCCGGCGCTGCTCCAGTCGGAAAAGAGCTGGGCGAGATCTTCAGCGACAGATTCAGGTGTACGCTTCGGGAGGCATTCGGGATGACCGAAGCCAGCCCATTTACTTTCATTACCCGGGTGGACCGAATCATCCACGGTTCGACCGGACCGCTCATCCCCAACACCGAAAGCAAGATCGTCAACACCGCAACCGGCGATGAGCTCGGCTACAACGAGCAGGGCGAGATCTGGGTACGCGGGCCGCAGGTGATGAAGGGCTATCTGAACCGGCCCGACGCCACGGCAATCACAATCACGCCGGATGGCTGGCTGCGGACCGGCGACATCGGCTATGCCGACGAGGAGGGCTACTTCTACATCGTCGACCGGCTCAAGGAGCTGATCAAGTACAAGGCTTACCAGGTTGCGCCAGCCGAACTCGAAGACGTCCTCAAAGGTCATCCGGAGATCCTCGACGCCGCTGTCATCGGCAGCCCGGACGAAGCAGCCGGCGAACTGCCAAAGGCGTTCGTCGTCACCGAGAGCGACCTGAGCGAGCAAGAGATCATCGATTACGTCGCCGAGCGGGTCGCACCCTACAAGAAGATCCGGCTGGTCGAGTTCATCGACGCCATCCCGAAGAATCCCGTCGGGCAAGATCCTCCGCCGCGAACTGATCGAGCGCGAACGCGCCGCTGTCGCGGTCTGAGAGGATCGAACTGATGCCCTACGCAACTGCGCCTGACGGCATCCGGATTCACTATGTCACCGAGGGGGATGGGCCGCCGCTCATCCTCCATCACGGCTTCACCGGTAGTCATCGCGACTGGTGGACCTTCGGGTTCGTCGACGCGCTGCGAAACGCCTACCGGCTGATCATGTTCGACGCGCGCGGACACGGAGCCAGCGACAAGCCCCATGATCCCGCCCGGTACGGACTGGAGATCGCAGCGCTTGACGTCGTCGCGGTGCTGGACGATCTCGGCATCGAGCAAGCGCACTATTACGGCTACTCATTCGGAGGGATGATCGGCTGGGCACTCGGCAAGTACGCGCCCCAGCGTTTCGCGTCGATGATCATCGGCGGGGCACAACCCTATCCACCACCACAGGGAGTTGGCGAGCGCTTCGGGGAGATGTTCGACTACCTCGATCAGGGTATGGAAGCCTACATCAGCTGGTCCGAAAGCAGGGTCGGTCCATGGCCCGCTGAATTCCGCGAGCGCGGCCTCCAAAACGATCCACTCGCGCTTCGGGCATTCATGAGCGCGCCATCATCACGGGACATGCGTACGCTCCGCTTCGACGACGCGCTAAAACAGATGTCGATGCCGGTGCTGCTCATCTCCGGCGACAACGACGAGCGCTACGCCGGTCGCCAAGCGAAGAAAGCGGCCGGGTGTCTCACCGACGGTCAGTACGTTGAGATCCCGGATTCCGACCACTTCAAGCTCTATATTCTTGGTGACCGCGTTATGCTCCATCTGCGCGGCTTTTTTGCGACCTTCGAGCGACATGGTATGCCATACCCAGCATCTGACCGATAAGACTTGCTGTGTTCGGGACGATCAACGATGGCAACTCCGCTCACAATGAAGAGCATGAGAATCACGTCCTCTATCTTCGGAAGTTAGAAGTTCCTGCTCGGACCGCCTACAAGCTGAATGCAATGCAAGGGCGTGGAGCGCTTGGCAGACTAGGGCAGAGACCACCGTTTCGACGTTGCTGTCCCGACCTCGTCGACACCTCATCTCGCATAGTCTTTTGACCACGGCACCAGAGAAATTCCAGTGCCGTGGCAGGATTTGGGGGGGTGCTCGATGGCGATGAAGCTCTGCCGCGGTGCCCACAATCGGCATACCGCGCTCGTTGTAACCAGCTACTAGTAATCCTCGAGTAATCCTCCCGCGACCCAATCGGCAGCGTCTAGAGCAGTGCGGGAGTCTCCGCCGCTGACGCTGGACGCCATACCCGCGGCTGCGTTTTGTTCGCCGCCGCTAACGCTTGAAACGATGCCACTGGCCAGGTTTGTGTATCCACCACTGACGCTGGCGAGATTGCCACGGGCCTCGTTGGCCTGGCCGCCACTGACGCTTGAGTACGGGCCGCTAGCCTCGTTATCAAATCCACCACTAACGCTAGCCCAGTCATTACTCGCCATATTGGTCGATCCACCACTGATGCTAGAGTAGTCGCCGCTAGCAATATTGGACTGACCGCCGCTAACGCTCGAAAATCTGACCTTGGCCTCGTTGGATCTACCGCCGCTCACGCTAGCACCCGCGCCGAGAGCTGTGTTAAGTTGTCCACCACTCACGCTGGCCCAGTCGCCACTCGCGATGTTTCCACTCCCACCACTGACGACGGCGGAGTCGCCTCCGGCAACGTTGCTTAAACCGCCGCTAACACTGGATGAGGGACCGTAAGCCAGGTTGTTGGAACCACCGGTGATGCTAGCGTAACTGCTTAGTATCCGGTTTTCGATACCTACGACCAACCCACCGTAGCTGCCGTAGCCGTGATCTTTGCCTACGACGATGTTGTGCGAACCAGTACGACTATATGCCTGGGTATTTTCGTTGTAGCCGACAATCAAGTTCCCGGTTCCGTTCTGGGTCTCCGTCGAACCCAGCCCATTCACGATCTCAACATCACAACCGGTAAAACGCGCGTTACCGCCATTGTCCGAAAGGCAGTCTGGTATCTGGGCTTCAAGTGCGCTTACACGCGCTTCGACGTCGGCAGCCGCCGCACCGCTTCCCAGCACAACCAGAAATTCGTTGCTGGTACAGTTCGCGGGCTGGCCTGGGGATCTTAGCCTCGCCACCCCGGTGTACCGATTGACACAAGCATCGACATTGCTGTTAACCACCTGGACACCTGCCTGCTCCGTCATGAACAGCGCCAGCACAAAACCGACCGCCATCAGCGCAGCTCCCGCTCCAGCGCCAACCACGAAGAGCAACCACGGCTTCACGGCCATATCCGCTACCCGCATCACGCCTTCCTCCTTCTATTGAGGTGTTTGGTAGAACGTAGGCAATGTAACACATGCAGAGCAGTATCGATTGACTACGAACAGCGACGACTAAACTTGCAATCATTGGGTAGCGTTGCTCGCAGGCCGACTTCCATACGTCATCGCTCGCACCTGTGGGACACGTAAAGGATGACCAACATCAGTGATCGGCGAACGCAATGGTTAGAAAAGAATCGACAAGCGATAAGCGCGACACGGAATCTAGTTGTTCCTCAACATGGTCCGTCATCATAGTGAGCGATTTCGAAGTTTGAATAGCGTGCTGCGATGGCATTCCGCGGTGTGTCTCGCCACACCACATTTATAGGCACTTGTCGGTGCTCAATCGCAACGACCCGCCCGGTTTGAACGCGCTTCCATGGGAATGTTGACGCCTTCTCAAAAGAAGCGCATGATGTCAGGGAACCGATTCTCTCCTGCAGGAGGCTCCCGCCAAAGATGTCCTTCAATACGCTGGCACACACCGCTTCCCATCATTCCCAACGATCGACCTCACATGGGGTAGGCGTACATCTTCCTACG
>CAVUYM010000020.1:0-243705 GCA_963745675.1 uncultured Chloroflexia bacterium | reverse complement strand
TGAACTGCTGGCACCGATCACCCTTTACATTCTTGGTGGCGTCGAAACGAACGCTTCCACCAACCGATATGCCTCATCGAATTCCTCCAGATCGAACGTCTCGAACGGTGATTGGGTGTAGCGTGTCTGCAGGCCGATGGAATCACTTTACTGGCTCAAGGCGTCGCCATTGGTGCCCATGGACTCCCAGACGGCGTGCTAGTTTGCGATTTCAGCTTCGTCGGAGGCTTCTGGCTATGCGAGAGATCCAGGTCGCAACCCGGCAGGTGACGGTTCATTCGGTTCATGCAAGGAACGCAACGACAATCGCTCCACCGATTGAAAGGAAGATGTTGCCGACGGCAAACGGGACGGTGTATCCAAGTAGTGGCGCATTCGAATCGGCGGCTTCCTGGACAGACCCGAGGGCAGCCGATGTTGTCATTGCGCCCGCCAACATTCCAAGCGTCAGCACCGCATCAAACTTGAAGACGTAGCGAGCGAGCAGCGTGCCAGCGACGAGCGGAGTCAAGGTGACGACGGCTCCTGCGAGCAGCAGCCCAACGCCAAAGTCGCGCATGCCGTCGACGAAGCCCGGTCCGGCATTGATTCCTACCATCGCGACGAAGACCGTCAGACCGACCGTCTCAAAGAACCACTGGACTCCCGCTCGATTGCGGTCGGGAGGCGAAGATTTCGCGCGCCACCACCCAATCAGCAGGCCGAGGAGTAGCGCGCCGACGCTCGGGGTGAGGGCTAGCGGCAGCGTTCCGACCGTGATCGAGGGAATGCCGATGAGCGCTCCTGCCGCAGTGCCGAGGCCGACCGTAATGAAGTCAGTCGCCGTGCTGGATCGCTCCAGATCTCCGGATTGCTCGATCTCCTCGCCGGATCGCCGGCGCCATCACCTCGGTCGGCACGATGGGATGGGCGAGCCTCTATCAGGCTGCTCCATCCCCGAGACCCAGTTCTGCTTCTTTGGCTTTCGCCGCCGCCTTCAGGTCCTGTATTCCGAGCAAGCGCGGGGCAACGTTGGCGCAATATATCGCCGATCCCAGTGTGCCGAAGATATAGGTGACGGCGAAGCCGACCAGAACGAGATTGTTCCATTCGTTCACTGTGTCGGTGTTTTGCGGGAGTCCTCCGATGGCGTCCTGAGCGATGCCAACGATAGATGACTGGGTCAGGCCGCCTGCCGCCAGGCCCGCCGCCAGCCCCGGATTGTATCCAAGCGCGGCCGAGATCAGAATCGATGTCGTGATGCCCACAGCGGCGACGGTCACAGCGAAGAGTGCTTGTGGCGCTCCAGCGCCCCTGAGACCCGCGAAGAACTGCGGTCCAAGGCGGAAACCCAAGGCGAAAAGGAATGCCAGGAAGAACATCTCGATCGCGCCGTGAGACACCTCGATGGTCGCTGTCGAGCCGTCCTCAAGGTGGACCGATACGACGGAACCGACGATCACACCAGCCATCAGCGTAGCGGTGACCGAGCCGAGACCGAGCCCCTTGATGGTGAATCGACCGAACCAGAATCCAGCGGCCAGAACCAGGAACACCGCGATTTCCGGGTGATCGATCAGCGCTTCCTGCAACCAGTTCATGGCACTTCCTATCGTGCACTTTCCGCCCGCTGGAGCGGAAGTTGGCATGACTCGAAGTGACAGTAGCACCGGTCCACACTGTCGTATACCTCGCGATTTTCTGTCAACTGACGCAGATGGGGGCCGTAGATTCCGTACGACCCATTTGGATCTGCCGGAGACCGTCGATAACGACGCGGATGACCAAGTTGTCGTCTGGCATTGTCATGCGTTCAGAAAACTTGCCGCATAACGATCGTGTGGCTCCCAAGTCAGAGGAGTGGCTGGATCAGATCAGCCGGTGCGCTCTTCGAAGGTGGGGACGAAGCGATAGCCTTTGCCGGGCACCGTCGCGATGAAACGAGGCTGACGATAGTCATTCTGTAGCTTTGCTCGCAGGTTTCGGATATGCCGGTCAACAACGTTGCTCTCGGAGATGAAGTCGGCACCCCACAAGTGGTCAAGAATCTCATCGCGAGTGAGCAGACGCCCGGCGTTGGCCGCCAGCAGGTACAGCAGATTCTGCTCCAGCGACGTTAAGTGAAGATCGTGTCCACCTATTCGTACCGAGCGGTTCAGCACATCGATCTCAAGTTCGCCCACTTGAAGCTTTGGAGTAAACACGACAGCATCGCTATAGGTGCGCCGCATGACAACCAACACGCGTGCAATGAACTCCTCAGGTGAAAATGGCACAACCAGGATGTCATCAACGCCCCACTCGAATGCTGCGAGTTTTGTCTTGAGATCGCCTCGACGAGTGAATGCTATAACCGGGATTTGATCGCCGTTCTGCCTCGCGTTCCCGATCTGCTCCAGTATCTCTCCCTCAGCTATATCCATATCAATAATCACAAGATGTGGTTGCCACTCCTGTAGCGACATCGTGGCTTCGGAGGCAGATTCGGCAATCTGCGTGCTATATGCGCCGTGATTGAGTGCCAACTTGACAACTTCGATGAGCACATACTGGTCGAGCACGAGCAGCACGCGGGCCGGGGTACGCGGTTGAGCAGACATAAGCAAACCTCATTCAATCCCGTTAATATCACCTACTCTTTTAACAGAAACAAATAGAGAACTTCAACGAAGCTGCCTTGAATCGCGGGCGTCTTGTCCACGCAATCGGCCTGATTCACCGTTGCCGACTTCGCCTTATGAACTTTATTCATGACAACAGATGAACTGTCCGTCATGATGATTCTGATGCCCTTACCCCTTCCCCAATCCTACAGGCGGTCCCTTCGGGCACAGGGATCGCCTTGGGGAATCCCACTCCCCAATCTTTCAGGCGGTCCCTTCGGGCATGGGGATCGCCTTTGGGGAAACTCATTCGATGGGAGTGGTTCAAGACATCGACGGCGGTGCCCGCGCATTTCGCCGCGCATCCAACGAACGGTACGATTTTGCCACATACACAACAACACACGCTGATACGTCGTGCAATACAGGATGTCTGGAACGATGGGCGGATTGACAAGGCAGATGAGTTTTTCGCGTTGGACTACGTGAACCATGGCGGCCTGATCCCAGATCTCGTCTACGGACCGGAGGCGATACGAATCAGCGTCATCCTGTATCGTCGCGCGTTCCCGCGGCTGTACATCAGCGTTGATGAGCTGAGGAAGGATGGCGAGGTCTTCATATTGAAGTGGACGGCGCGAAACAGACGTGTCTTTCGCCTTCCCCGCGTTACCTTCAAAACAGACCCGCCAGATCAACTGGCAGGGCACATCCAAATCCGAATCGCCGATGGGAAGATCGCCGAAAGCTGGATGTCATTGAGCGAAGATTCGTTGAAAGCCATCATTCCCAGTTCACTTGCCGCCTGAATGCGCCGCACGCTGTTTACACAACATGCACCGGCTCAGAGAGGAACACCACCGCAAGATCAAGCAACCCGATTCAGAGGACATTGTGTCCGTTCTGGCATTTCTGTCCATTGATTGCACCGTCGCTGTCTGGAGCACAGGTTCCGGCTCGTACATTTGCTCACTAGATGTTCCAGTAACAGGAGAAAAAAATGTCAATATTGTGGATCGTGGCGATCGTTCTTTTCGTCCTTTGGCTGTTGGGCTATTTCGCACTCAGCGTAGGTGGTTCGCTCGTTCACCTTCTCCTGGTGATCGCACTCGTCGTTTTGATCTACCAGGTTCTCGTTGGGCGCAGAGCCAGATAATTCGCTTCCCTCAGGCTAGCTGTGATTTCTACTGTTACAACGACACGACCTTGGGATGGTAACGAGGGACGATTGCTCAAGCGCACCAAACGAATACATTGCCCCGAATAACTAGGAGTAGGCAACCATGGACGCGAAGAAACTCAAAGGTATACCCGTTGTATCCCTGGAAGAAGGCACCAATCTCGGAGAAATCACGCAGCCACTCTTTGATCTCGCCGCCCGAAAACTGCGAGCGGTGGAAGTGGACGGTGAAGATGGCACATTCATTGTGCCGTTTGAGCTCATCCAGACTATCGGTCACGACGCGATGACTGATTAGGAGTAGCCAGGTCACACAAACGCCGGAAACCGGCGATCCTGTTGGGACGCTGAAGGGACTACAGGATCTCGAAAAGCTCGAAGTCGTCGACAATGAAGGAACAAATCTAGGCACCCTGGACATCATCGAGTTCGATCCCGAGACGGGTCTTGTCACTCAACTGAGCGCCCATAAAGGTGGGATGTTGGGGATGGGTGGAACGACCACGCCCCTGGACGCTTCGTCAATCTTGAAGGTAGGGCCAGAACTGCTGACGGTAACCATGGCTGCTGGTCACGCAATTCCCGCGGAGTAGTACCTGCCAGGCAATAATACGACGGAGCGACCCCTTCACCAAGGATGCGTCGTGTCGATGGGAGCCGGTTCGAGACGCCGATGAGCTGACGGCGATGTTCGGCGAGAATGCAAGACGAGTTGCGCGGATCAACTGGCTGGCAATCCGTTGGCCCAGGCGAAGGACGATTCTCCCTACCGAGTCGTTCACCCCAATATGCGCACCAATTGCTCTATTACGAGCATGTTCAAATCCCCGCCCGGAGTCATCCGGGCGGGGATTTGGTGTGACCGGTTATCGGCCCCAAACGCGATTAGCGGCTGGAGACGACGACGTCACCGACATAGTTGGTGTCCAGGGTGACGTGTGAAGCGAGCTTGTCTGCGACAAATTTCGCAGCGTGCTCCGTGCCGCTGTTCGCCTGATCCATGGATTCCCAGGTGCTGATCGAAACGATCTTGCCATCGGCGGCAGAGACGACGCTATAGTCGACGAAACCGGGCTGGCTCTTAAAGAGTGGCATCAGTCCATCTGTTACCTGCTGGGTTGCCTCGGTCAGGTTGCCGGTGAGAGTGTAGACGCCTATACGTGCATGGTTCATAAAGTGGCCTTTCTGTTACTGTCTTCCGTCGCAAAGCACACTTGCTTCGATCGAACGACAGCTATGGCCCCAGGTGGATTGCAAAGCTCTTCAACCACCTAATCAGCGATCCGTTTGGCTTCATTGACGGCGCGAATGTAACTTCGCGCCTGAGGTATTACTATTTTATCACAGGCGGGCTACACTGTAGCCCAATTGCGCAACAAACGTAACGCAATAATAGCGCAAACAGTCTATTGCGGCAGCGTATTGCCGGAATGTCCACAACATCATCGGTAGCAGAGTCTAAACTGACGTAGCCAGGGGAGCGCAGCTTTCCAAAATCATTGAGAGTCAGGAACCTTCGATTCCTCCTGAAGATGCCGGCACAAAAAGACGTGGATTACGCGGTGTCTCATCGCGTGTCCTGGCCTCGCCAGACTACCGGCGGATCTGGCTATCAGGGATCATCTTCTACAGCGCCTATTGGGTCGAAATCATCACAACCGGCTGGATCGTCCTGAAGATCACCGATTCGCCATTTCAGCTGGGCCTGAGCGCCTTCTGCCGCATGCTGCCAATGCTTCTATTCGGCTCTGCCCTCGGCGTGCTCGCCGATCGCGTCCGCCGCATCGATGTTCTCATAGGAATTCACGCCCTCGACCTGTGCGCCGCGCTCGTCCTCGCAAGCGTCTTCATGCTTGGACTGGAGTCGATCTGGATCATCTATGCGATGGTCGCCCTCATCGGTAGCGGCTGGGCGGCCGATTTCTCTGCCCGGCGTTCGTTGATTGACGAGGTCCAGGAACGCAGGCTGCTCGCCAATTCGATGTCGCTCGAATCGCTGTCGATGAACGGAGCAAAGATCGTTGCGACGATCGGCGCCGGGTTTCTCCTAACCGTCGGCGATGCCTCGCTTGGCTATTGGTGCCTGGCTGGTCTTTATGGCTTCGGTCTGCTCTGGCTCATCGCCCTGAAACGCAGATTGCCGGAGCGACAGAGACCTCCGACGGAATCATTGCGATTGATTAGTGCCCTGCGCAGTGGTTGGAGTGAGGTGCTGCGCATACCCGCAGTACGCGGTGTGCTGATCGTCACGGTGATCATCAACGTGCTCGTCTTCCCCTATCAGCAACTGATCGCAATCGTCGCCAGCGACATCCTGTCCCTCGGACCATTCCGCATGGGGCTGCTAGCCAGCGCCGATGGAGTCGGGGCAGTCTTGACGACAACCTGGCTCGCGTTCGGTTCCGGTCCGACACGCCAGGGAGCGTGGTTCATTGGCAGTTCTGTCGCCGCGGCCAGCTTGCTCGTCGCCCTGGCGTTATCGCCGATCTTCGCCTTATCACTGCTTATCCAGTTCTCGCTCGGCATTTGCATCGGCTTTTTCGCCGCCTACCAGGCCGCGCTGGTGCTGAGCGCAACCCCGGCCGAGTCTCGAGCGCGTGCACTTGGCCTCATCGCTACCGCCATCGGACTGACTCCATTCGGCATGCTCCTGATCGGCGGACTGAGTTCTACGGCAGGCGCACAAACCGCAATCGCATTGACCGGCTCGCTCGGACTGGTCGGACTAATCACGGTACTGACGCTCAACCGCTCCCTGCGCGCTGCGAAGATCTCTGGTTGAGACCTGACCCTCGGCCACGTCTCCTACAACGGTAACGTTGGTAAAGTGACGGAGCTACGCAAGTATCTCCGCCTATTATGTTCACTGATGGAGGGATCTCGACGATGACAACCGACTGGCCGGTCGTCGCTCAACGCGTTGCCGACGCGCTGACGTTGCAGCAGGGGATGCTGGTCCTGGTCAGGGAACGCAGTGGACGGCACGATGCGACTGGCAGAGATCCTGCTAGCGCTCGAACAGCGCGGCGCCACTCCACTGATTGAATTCCTGCCACCCGACTATCTGGAACGCCTGCTCAGCACGACGGTTCCTCACCATCTCGCGGACTGGGATAGGTACCGTAAAGAGTGGATGGGGCAAGCCGACCGGCTGCTCGTGCTGGGTGGCGAACGAGCTGATCTCGCGACGGTGCCGGCCGCGGCTCTCTCCGCCTGGCGGGAGGCGACGGCGCGGCTGGTCGAGATCGAGGAAGGGCGGCAGCTACCGCTGGTATTGGTCGCCATCCCAACGGAAGCGAAAGCCAGAAATCTCGGCATTTCCCTGGCCGAACTGGAAGCGATCATCCTCCCCGCCGTCGCTGCCTCTCCAGAAACATTGCAGCGTGAAATCGACCGGGTGCTCCCTGCCCTCCAATCCGCCCATCGGATCACCATCAGTAATCCCGACGGCTCAACGCTGGCGCTCGACCTGACCGGTCGCGACTGGCACACCGATACGGGCGTCGTACCCGCTACGTCGGAGATCCAGCCGGTCATCAACTTACCTGCAGGATCGGTCTACACGACGGTCGTTGAAGACAGCCCAACCGGGAAGCTCTTCCTCCCACGAGCCGGGGCTGCGCGGGATGTCGTTCTCACCTTCGAGGATGGGCGCATCGTCTCAATCGAAGCCAGCGAAGGAGCCGACGAATTAGCCGCGATGTTCGACGAGCACAGCGGAGAACCGCGCCGGATCAGCCACATCGGCATAGGCCTCAATCCCGAGCTGCATGCCGAGATCGATTGGGTCCTCGTCGACGAACACCGCCACGGCAGCCTCTTCATCGCTTTCGGCGAAAACCGCTACCTCGGCGGCCAGAACGCCTCGTCCCTCAACATCGACTTCGTGACACCCAACGCGAGCCTGTCTGCCGATGAGCGGCCAATCGTCATCTCCGGCCAGGTCGTCGTCTGACAACGCCAATCGCGATAGTTTCGTCGCACCGGGTTCAGCAGCCGGGGCGCTCCGTCGAAATCGACCAAATCGAAGAAGTCGAAGGGCGATTGGGTGTAGCGGGTCTGCACGGTCGGGCTGCCCCGCTGGATCAATGCGTCGCCATCGCTGCCAAAGAATTCCCAAACGGCTTGCTGGACCGGGATGTCGGCTTCACCCGCTATCCCGGAGAAATGCCAGATCAGATCCTTGGTCTGATTGGCGCGGCGTCCTTATGAACGAGCATTAGTCGTCAGCTAATCAGCGACGTCTATAACCCTGGCGTCAACCGTCGGCGGGGGTGCCGGCAGCGGTTCACCATCTTCGAGGAGCGATTCAAGATAGAGATCGATCGCATCTCTCAGGAGTTCGGCCACCTCGTCTGGAGTATCACCGGTGGCGATGCAGACCGGCAGATCGGGCACATAACCAGAAAAGTTGTCACCGGCGGATTCAATTACGATCGCATATCGTCTCATCCTGGCGGTCCTTCTCTCCATCCAGCCTGCTTCTGGATATTGTTCCACGTTCCGGATGAAAGATCGTGATTAGGCTTGCCCGCTACGACCACTCGATACGGCCGATTGGGATGTTTGAATATTCGGTGGCTGCCTCGAACCCGGTCAAGTATCCAACCATCCTGCTCGAGCAACCGGATGACGTCACGAACCTTCAGCATAAGTCCCGCCTACTACACGGGCGGCGGTGTAGAAACGAACGCTTGCACCAACCGCAGCGCCCCTTCGAAATCCTCCAGATCAAAAGTCTCGAATGGCGAATGGGTGTAGCGGGTCTGCAAGCCGATGAGGGCGGTCGGGATGCCCTGCTGGATCAGGGCGTCGCCATCGCTGCCGAAGAACTCCCAGACGGCGTGCTGAACAGGGATACCTGCTTCATCGGCGATGTCGGAAAGCCGCCAGATCAGATCCTTGGTGTAGTGGGTGCGGGCATCCTTGTGGACAAGCGTCGGTCCGCCACCCAGCCGGGTCGGCAGCGAGCGCCGGTCGACGGTCGGGATGTCACCTACCGGGCCGTTGTCCAGGGCAATCGCGAGATCGATATCAAGATCGTGGCGTATCGAGCTTGCACCGACGAGTCCGATCTCTTCCTGAATCGTCGCGCAGAAGTAGAGATCGTAGGCGAGCTGATCGCGATCGAGATCTTCGAGCAGCAGGGTCATGATCGCCAGGGCGAAGCGGTCGTCGACCGCCTTGCCAGTGACCCGGTTTCGGACGCGTCGCGTCGGCGGATTCCAGATCACTCCTGCGCCCGGATGGACGCCAAGTTCTAGCGCTTCCTCCCGTGACGAGACGCTGATATCGACGAAGACCTGGAAATGGTCAAGATGCTGACTGCGCTGCTGATCGGTCAGGATGTGGCCACTTGTTGTCGCGAATACTCCTTCGATCTGGGTGTCGCGTCCCATAATCAGACGCGGGCTGACCGATCGGGAAGCGCTTGTCGACATCGCTACGCGGGTTCTGCCCACTGGCGAGCCAGACGAATCCGTCCTCATCGATGCTGCGGACAACGAACCCGATCTCGTCGGCATGGCCCTCAACCAGAAGTTTCGGTCCCGAGCCACCAATGTGGGCGAAGAGATTGCCCCCACGCGCCGTCCACAGTTCCTCGACCTGCCCCTGCCAGCGTTCCCGAAGCCAGTCCATCACCGGCCCCTCCTGGCCGGTCGGCCCCGGAATCTCCATCAGCTCCAGCATCAGATCGTAGTTTCGGTCGTGGTCGGTCATATCATTGCTCCTTGCTTATTACATTTCTGTGTTTGGCAAGATAGCACGCGCTTGAAGGACGGCATGTCGCGATTCGAACAGTAAGCAATCTACTACAGCTGTTTCATTTGCTCATAGATCTCGCGTCGATGACCAACTAGCACGATGGCGATACGGATTTCTTCTTCCCGAATGTCATAGATGACGCGGTAAACGCCGACGCGCACGCGGAAGGACGGACCCGCAAGCGACTCGCAGTCGAGAGATCGCGGTTCGTTCGTGAGATCACGGACCTTGTCGAGGACTCGTCGTCTTGTGGATGCTTCAAGGCTCCTGAGCGATCGGGTCGCTCGTCGGGACCACGTGGTCGTGTACTTCATCAGATTACAGATCTCAGGCTCGCCCGTCGCTTCTTCCAGGAAAGCCATCCTTCGGCATCAGACTCCCGGATAGCCTCTTCGGCCGCTTCTCCATCGATTCGATCTTCAATCTCCCGGATCAGTTCGTAATCTTCCAGGGAGATCAATACTGCAGCTGGTTTACCGTTCCTGGTCACCGTCACCCGTTCACCAGCGTACTCAGCATGACTGAGATGTTCGCTCAGATCGCGCCGGAAACCTTTGGCAGTCGTCTCTTCATGACCCACCGATCATCAATAGATCTTCTGACAATTGTGATGAAAGTGCGCACTATGACACCTTCGTATGCCTGTTGCGGCTCACTTCGGACTCCGCCAGAAGAAACGAAAGCCGGGGCACTTCAGTACCCCGACTCTCAACATCCGGTATGGATTACCCCGACCGCTTGAGGCGGCCGGTGCGCTTGGCGTAGCGCTCGAAGTAGCCGAAGATGGCCATGCCGGCCGGGATCGCGATGACGGCGATCAGGCCGAGAGCCAGCAGGTCGCCGTAGAAGTCGGCAATCGGCGCGCCGTCGAGGATCGATGCGCGCATCGCCTCCAGCACGTAGGTCGCCGGCGAGATGGCCGAAAGCGGCTGCATCCAACCCGGCAAAACCGAGATCGGATAGTAGACGCCCGGATACGAGCAGCAGGATCGACGAGATGATGAAGGTCATCTGCTCGCCCTTCTCCGGAAAGAGCAACGGCAACACCGCGCCAACGATCCCGAAGCCGATGAACGAGAAGCTGCCGACCACGATCACCAGCGCCGCTCCGGACAGATTCGCCTCGGAAAGACTAATCTGCGGGAAGAAGGCGACGAGGATCAGGAACAATACGGTCGACCGGATCAGCCCGTAGAGAATCGCGAAGAGCGACATCCCGAACATGTGGGTGATCCGCGAGACCGGCGCCATCATCGTGTGCTCGATCGTGCCTTCCCAACGCTCCCAGGCGATCGTCTCGGCCACGTTCATGAAGACCGAATTCAGGTAGCCCCAGACCAGCGTCCCGATCGCCAGGAAGAGGATCAGCCGGTCGGTATCGCCATCCTGCGACGCGCCGATGAACATGATCGAAAGCGAGGCCGCCCCGGTGTAGACCAGGAAGGCCGCTTCCCAACCCCAGTAACGCTTCGTCAGGAAGAAGTTACGCTCGACGAACGCCAGAGCGGCCTTGCTCTCCCTCGCCAGTATTCTGTGTGGTGCCCGCGACTCCGGGTTCGGAGCCGCGGCTGGTACGTATGACATTGTGATTCCATCACTTTCACTTGCGGCCCTACGTTGGACCGCTGTCTTCGATTGCCTGATGCTTTGTCCAGTTGCTCAGAATCTGTCATTTAGCGCGGAACGGAATTGGGCTCCCAGGCCGCGGGTTCGCTTCATTTCAGGGTTACACCGCGATGCTGTTCGCTTGAGATTTCTCCGCTACGGTCGAAATGACAAGACTCGGAGAGGTTGTCCTCTTCCTACGCCACGCCCACCACTTCCTTCTCCTGGACGAGTTCGTGACCGGTGAGCGCCATGTAGACATCTTCAAGCGTCGGGTTGAAATTGCCATCGCGTCCTCGAACCTGCGCCTTCAACTCGCCGACGGTGCCGGTCGCCACGATACGCCCGTTGTCCATGATCGCAATGCGGTCGCACAGCTTCTCGGCTTCGTCCATGTCATGCGAACAGATCAGAACCGTCGCGTCGTGCGTTTCTCGGAGATCCAGGACGAAGCGCTGAACATCCCTTTTCGATCTCGGGTCGAGTCCGGTCGTCGGCTCATCGAGCAGTAGCAGCGTCGGTGACGTCAGGAAAGCGCGAGCAATCGCCACTTTCTGTTGCATACCACGCGACATCGTCTCCAACGGCACGGTGATGCGATCCTCAGGTATGCCGAGGTCGACCAGAATCTGTTTGATGTCGCGCCGCAGTTCCGAACCGCCGCGCCCGTAAAGCCGCGACGAGTAGAGAAGATTTTCCATCGGCGAGAGCTTCTTGAAAAACGACGCCTCGACCGACACGCGATTGATCAGCCGCTTGACTTCGCTCTCATCTTCCCGAACGTCGTAGCCAAAGACCGAGATGCGGCCTTCATCGGTGATCAGCAGGGTCGAGATCAGCCGCACAAGCGTCGATTTGCCGCTTCCATTCGCCCCGAGAATCCCGAAGATCTCGTTTCTTCGCACCTCGAACGAAACGTCATCGAGAGCCTTGACCAGTTTCACCGGCTTACTTTCATCGCGCCGCATCCATCGATTCCGCTGCCGCTTGCCGCCAAATGTCTTCGAGACATGCTCGAAGCTGACCGCTATTGCTTTGTTTTGTCCTGTGTATGTCATCGAATCTTCTTCCCGCGAATCGCGTACTTCACCTTTGCTCGTCACATTCGTACTCATTACATCTAAAGTTCCGCTCAATTTCGTCCTATTCACAGTCGCTCGTACGCGCACTCGCATTGGACCGAAGCAGGCAACAAAAAACCGCGGGGCCTTTTCTGGTCCGCCCGCGGTTGGAAAGTCGCTCTATGTCCTTAGAAACTCAGCAGCGTCTACTCCAAATTCGCGCGGGCGCCGGGCGCACTCCACCCCCGGACACACCAATAATGGCGTCTGGGATTGGAATCACGACCGAAACGGCCAGCATGTTAGCGGTGATGTTGTTGTTCACTATCTGGCCTTTCCTTCCGTGCGATCAAGTCTGCCGACTTCTTAATGGTCCATGGAGCAGTGTATGGCTGAATACGCATCGAGTCAACCCCGACTCGTCAACTGAACAATCGAGCGGGCTAATGCGAAGGCGAGCCAGCTCCTCTTCGAGTCCCATCCCTATCTGAAATACCATGCTAATTAGACGGGCGCGCCGGATTCCCGCCAATCGAGAACTTCGCCGCCTTGACCGAGCAGCACCGTCCCCGGGAAAACGCGCAAGCGCCAGGGTTCCAGTCGCATGACGGCGAACCCATCCGACGTTGGTCCGCCAGCCCACGGTGGAACGATCGCGGGATCATAGCCAACCGGTTCCGGTGCAGACTTGAACAGCTCCCAAACTCTCACGCACGTCTCATCGTCGTTGTGGAGGCTAGCCCGGCATTCTGCTGTGCACGTGTCGTGGTCCGGCGACCAGTAGTTGCAAGAGACATACGGGCTGTGCTCGAGATGAGCCAGTTTCAATGGCGTCGGGCTCGTCCCGATCCAGCCAGTGATGGTTTGACCATCCCACTCCCAGATCGGATGGAGAACGCGGCTGCGCGGCCGGTCCTCGCGATCGACCGTCGCGACGGTGCACCAGACGATGTTGTGGGCCATCTCAATAAATGCGGGCGCTACTTGAGATTGTGCTTGCAATGATCTCTCCTCCGATCGGTGCATCCCGTTTGACAAACAGCACAGTGTTGATTATTCTACGAATTCACCGTCGCTCATCTGCGGCGGTTATCAGACATCCAATGGCTATGACGAGGAGAGCCGGTCGGGCCAGGCGGCCAAGAGAGTCACTGTTGCTGCGATAGTGAACCGTTCGCCGATCGGAAATGACCTTCGAGCTGCCCGGGTGAAATCCTCCGGTAATCCGGGCCGGAACAGGGGAAGCCGTTATCCATCCCTGGCTGGCAACGTTCAGTCGCTGAGGCTGGTGTCCGCAAGGCACCGGCGAAGCCGGGTGGTACCGCGAGCGCTTCATCCCGAGGCCCCTCGCCCCAGGCGGGTGCAGGGCCTTGGGATTTTTTGTTGAGGGAAGAGGAAATAGGTAACAGGGAATAGGGAAGCAGCCAGAGTAGCGTCTGGGTATTGCATTTCCCGGATCTTTGTGGGTGATATCGGACGAATCTGCTACACCCTCGTTGCCACTGTTCCCTGTTACCTGTTTCCTCTTCCCTAAGTGACTGAACGGAGCGGTACCATGCCAGATGACAGGCAGGTCTATTTCATATCGACGTCGATTCCGTATGTGAATGCGGAACCGCATGTCGGGCACGCGCTGGAATTCGCGCAGACGGATACGTATGCGCGCTTCCACCGAGCACTGGGACAGGATGTCTATTTCCTGACCGGCTCAGATGAGAATGCGCTGAAGAATGTCCAGGCAGCGGAAGTGCTTGGGATTTCCACGCGCGAACTGGTCGATCAGAATGTCGTTGCGTTCCAGAATGCGCTGCAAGTGCTCAACGCGTCCAACAACGACTTCATACGGACGAGCGTCGAAGAACGGCACTTTTCGGGCGTCGACCGCCTCTGGAGGGCAGTCGAGGCTTCCGGCGACATCTACAAGAAGCACTACACCGGGCTCTATTGCGTCGGATGCGAGACCTTCTACACCGAGGCGGAACTGATCGACGGCAAGTGCCCGGTACACGAGACGCCGCCGGTGCCGGTCGAAGAAGAGAACTACTTCTTCCGGTTGTCGAAATACGGCGACGAGCTGCACCGCCGTATTTCCAGCGATGAGTTGAAGGTCTTCCCGGAAACGCGCAAGAACGAGGTGTTGCGCTTCATCGAAGCAGGGCTACAGGATATCTCCGTCTCGCGTTCCCAGGAACGGGCTCGCGGTTGGGGCATCCAGGTGCCCGGCGATCCAGATCAAGTGATCTATGTCTGGATCGACGCCCTCGCCAACTACATCACGGCACTTGGCTACGGAACCGATGGCGAACTCTACGAGCGCTACTGGCAGAACGCTGAGTCGCGCGTCCACGCCATCGGCAAGGACATCCTGCGCTTCCATGCCATCTACTGGCCGGGCATCCTACTTTCGGCTGGCGTGCCATTGCCAACTGAGATCGTCGTCCACGGCTTCTTGACGATCAATGGCGCGAAAATGAGCAAGACGACCGGCAATGTGATCGATCCGATTGCCGTTGCCGATGAGTTCGGCGCAGACGCGGTGCGCTACTACTTCCTGCGCGAAGTCTCTCCGCACGGAGATGGTGACTTCTCGGTGAACCGCATCATCGAACGCTACAACGCCGATCTGGCGAACGATCTCGGCAACCTGTTGAACCGCTCGGTCAGCATGATCAATCGCTATCGCGACGGCGTCATCCCTGAGGCTGGCGATCCAACCGAGACCGAAACCGACCTGGCCGCAACGCTGGAGCGCTCCATCGAGCGTTCGACGGAGTTATTCGGAGTCTACGAGCCACAGCAGGCCTTGGCCGCGATCTGGGAAACCGTCACGGCAGCGAACACTTATGTTGAGTTGTCCCAACCCTGGGTATTGGCTCGTGAAGCCCGCAATGGCGACGCCGCTGCTGCCGGACAACTCGACACTGTGTTGGCGACGCTGGCAGCTGACGATCGGACGGCTGGCCCAACTTCTACAGCCGGTGATCCCTGACTCCGTCGAAGAGATCGCCCGCCAGCTCGGCAGCCCGTCGGTCGACGTGCTCCCCGAACCTGGCCAGAAGGTCACTGAGCCATCCCCGATCTTCCCGAAGATCGAAGTGGAGGACAGTGCCGCCGTCGCGACTGACGAGTTACTAGCTACGGCGCTATGCGCCCGGAGATTGAATACCATCCGGTTCCGACTCTCGGGTAGTCTAGACCATTACACAAGCGCTCTTCTGGGGCAGTATCAGCCTGCTGCCAACGCCGGGAATAGCGGAAGCGTCGCGTCAGCAACGAAACGTGGGCGGACCAATGAGCAACAGACCTGGTATCACCCATCAAGCCGTCGCACCGGGTGATGAAGTTGCGCGTGAGTTACAGCAACAGCCTCATGTATTGCTGCGTTTGGCCGAGAACTCGCTGACGGTCGCCGACAGCCTACGCGATAACTACTTTCGAAATACCGCGACCTTTGTCTCGGATCTCCGCAGGGCAATTCGTCTTTCGGACGATGGCCGTCGTGAGTCCTCTCCTTTGACCACCTTTCCCGCCAACGGGCTGACCTGGACAGATGTGCGCGACGAGGTTGTGACCTTCATAGACGGCGGTGTAGGCCAGGTGCAGCTTGCCGGGCAGATTCCGATCCTGCTACGGGTGGGCTCCTACGCTGTCCGCACCGGTGAGCGGGATCTAGCGCGGCGCGAGCAGTTCGGCTACTACCCACTCATCCTCGGCGACCTCGAAGGTGGCAGTAAAGAGCGACACGATTTCGTCGACATCGTGCGCATCACCGCCGAGTTGCTAGCGGCGCTCGCCGCCCTGGAGCGGACGCCGGATCTCCGCGTGCTCATGTTGCACGGCCCGATTGTCTACCATATGGGCTACGCTGGCCACGCGCCCTTCACCGAGCGTGACATCGATCTCTTCCTCCACCATTACGCCAATCAGCCAACGCTCGGCAGGGCACTCAAGGAAGAGTTCTTTCGGTCTGCGGAGCTTGATCTCTATCCAGCGTTGTTGGAGTATCCCAACGTGTGGACCGAGCGCCGTCTCGTCGAACCGCTATCCTGGTTAGCATTTCTCTATAGGCGCCTCATCGCAATGGCGTTCGAACGGGAGCCCGTGCCGATCATCGTCGGTGTTGTCGAGCGTGGCAACTCACGCGAGTTCGTTGAGACAGTCCTCCTCGAGCGTGTGTTTCGCGGGCTGCGTGAGAACGGGCGTATAGATTACTTCAATCAGATGTACGGGCGCTCCGACCTGACGACACCAAGGGCGATACTTGACCGGCTCAGCTATACGGATAAGTTGCTTCTCGGCATGGTGATGAAGACGGGCACATATACGGAAGCATGGCCAATCAACAAATACGGTGGTTTGCAACTACTCAACGTCCCAACACCCGGAGAAAGTCGCAGCGACCAGGCCGACTTCCGGGTCCTTGGGCCGACGATGCCGGGCGGTTTCCCGGAGGTTGAAGCGGCCTATCTCCACACATCCCGGACGACCGATCCACTACGCATTGAGGTCTTCCCTGCGCTCGGTGAGGAACAGATTCACGAAGCTGCGAGTCGCGTGCATCTCTACGCCCGCCTGCTGCCTGGCTACGGTTTCCCAATTGGCCTCGACATCGCCGACCGCTATGCGAGGGTGCCAGCCTGGCTGACCGAGGCCTATGGGAAACTCATCCGGCAGATCGAAGTGCGATCCTGATGTCCGGCCAGTTCAGCGACGCGCAAATGCGCCGGGTCCTCGTAAATGCCATCTATATGACGCACCGCGACTGGCTCTTTCGGCCCGACGTTTAGCAGCGACTAGAAGCGACTAGGAGCGAACATTGCGCGAGACGACATCCGACGGCAAAGCAGCCGAGATCCAACATGTTGGGACGCTCATCGGTGAGAGCACAAGCCGTGAATTTCGCCTTGCGCTCGCCCACGAGTCGGTCCGGGAGCAAGATATTATTGCTGTCGACGTCGCCTTCCAGCCGACCTCGCCGGACCGCCCGCCTGAAGCATTGCGCGTGTGGGCTAAAGTCCAGCGCATTGAGCGGCTCAATCCGCTCTTCCCTGCCGAAGCCGCCCACGAGCTCGCCGGAAGCCAGACCAACCCCTTCGATACCGTCATCTCGTTGAGCCGCGAGATGGTCACCGCCGTCTGCCAGGTCCTCGGTACGGAGTCGCTCAACGAGCGTGGCGGCCAGCGGCTCGGCAGCTTGCGTTACCCACCGCAACCGGTTTCCAACGCCTACCGCCCTCCGGCGGCGGATATCGCCCGCGTGCTCATCGGCGAACTTGCCGAACACGAGGACCGCACGCTCGATATCGCCACTCTCTCAACGCGTCCAGATATCGATGTCGCTATCGACGGTCACGCCATCGTCTCGCGCCATCTGGCGATCCTGGCGAAGTTCGTCGACGGCAAGAGTTGGCTGCACGCAGGATCATTGAGCAGCTTGCCGCACTGAACTACCCGATCGTCATCTTCGACCCACATGGCGACTACACATTGCTTGGCAACAGCCCGGCTCTACGGGGGAAAGTTCAACGCTATTTTGCTCAGTTTCCGGTGTTCGAAGAAGACAGCGAAACCGTAGAACAGCTTGTGAGCAATCTCGGCTATCCACTCTCCCCAACAATGCAGGGATTCTTCCCGGACGTTTTCAGAGCTGCAAGCAATTTCCTGACGGACGACGAAGATGAAAACCAGAAGAGAGCGCGCTGGTTGTCTGAAACGACCGGCGATTCAAACATATTGAAGTTTGGTCTGCGCGCTGATCTCTGGCTGGTCGCCAGCATGGCTGATGCCGCCGAGCAGGCTCTCGGAATCGGACCAATTGACCCGGTCTTTCAGCAGCTTGTGGAGTGGGGTTGGTCGACGCTCCGCAGTTACTCAGCTACGGATCGGAGGTCGCTGGAAGCCATAAAGCGACGTGTACGACGCGCTGCAGCGGTACTGAGCCGCATGGAACGCACAAACAGGCGCGTTGCGCGAGACGCGGTGGCGCTGCCAACTGATCGCACCGAAATCGTCAAATATGGTCAGGTTAGTGTCGTGTCGCTCGCGGGATACGATCCCGAGTTCCAGGCTACGATACTGAGTATTGTCGCCGACGATCTGTTTGAGAAGCGCGTACGGGGAGATCTCGCTTACCCGGTCTTCTTCGTGCTCGAAGAGGCCCACAATTTTGTGCCATCGCGCGCAACGTCCGAAGCCGAAAGACGCTCCATCGCCACGACTCGGCAACTCGCCCAGGAAGGCCGGAAGTTCAATATTGGATTGCTTCTTGTCAGTCAACGTCCGTCTCGCCTGGACGAAACGACACTGGCTATGTGCAACTCATTCATCATCATGCGGATGATCAACCCGGCCGACCAACAGTTCGTCCGCAGAGTCATCGAGAGCCTCGGAGAGGCGGAAACCCGCTTACTCCCCGATCTGGATGTTGGCGAAGCTATCCTCTCCGGACAAATGGTGAATTTCCCGGTCCTCGTTAGAATGAAACCGCCATCCTCACGTGGCGAGCGAGAGGAAGAAGATGCTTTCGAGGTTCTTCGGAAGGCACATGCGGATACCCGGCAACAGCATCACATCCGGCGCTCACTATTTGCCATCCCTCGACGTCACTCTTGCGACTGCAGCTTCGAGATAATCGCGGTTAATCAGAACGGTGCAGGGCGTTTGCTCGTCGTAGTGGAGGATATCGGCATTGGTGATCGGAACGAACTTCCTGAGTGAATGAGCCAGAAACTGCTTGAGATCGCCTTCGTTGGGCAAGTTCACCTGACCGGAGATCCAGAAGTTGCCCACACTCACGAGGACTTCGTGTGGATCGGTCGAATCCATCTGCGTCCGTGGCGCCACTAGCCCACTCATCCGGCGTTAGATCAAGTACAAAGAGCACCATCGCCTTATTCGACGAATACGCTACTGCGCTCCATGAGAGGCGATGGCGCCCGGGCCCTGGTTGGAGGTCTGCATCCACAATTTCGATCACATGCTCGTCGGCTTCGAGGTGGTCGCTCACACGCGGACGACCTGAGCGCAAAGTCCCGGTGATGTGACTGCCAACGCAGAACACCTCAACCGGATGCGTCAGCGGCGCGTTGAGTGATAGATGATCTATTTCGCCTGACACATTTGAACTCATCGTCCGTTCCCCTCACTCATCGACTGGATAGGCCTTCCTTCACTATCATGCGAATGGGCCAACGCGAGCCGCAATAGCCCAATCATCCGGTGTATTTGGCCGGAGTGAGGAATCCGAAGCGTCGACAGAAGCGCGCAACATCCAGTCAATCAGTCTCGACTGTTTGCGCTATCCAGAGCTTTCATGACCCTTAGAGCGTATTGCTAAATAGCTGAAGGTCGGTGAGAATGATGGAGGCGAAAGGAGCGTCTCCCGATGATTTATTCGAGCGATTTGCGGCAACGAGTGCTACCCGCCAGCGATAGACCGCTGACGAACCAGCAGGTAGCCGACCTCTTTCAGGTCTCTACTGGCACCGTCGAACGCTGTCGACGACAACGCCGTGAGACTGGACAGATCAGCGCTAGCAAGAGCACCGGTCGTCCCCGAGCCATCCCGTCCGAACAGGAGGAGCTGCTCCGGATCCAGGTCGCACAGATGGCGGATGCGACCTTGGCCGATCACTGTATCCAGTGCGCTGCGGCGACCGCGCGTGAAGTGAGCACGGCGACGATGCGTCGGGCCCTCCAACGATTGGCCTGGACGCTCAAAAAAAAGCAGTTGAATGCCAGCGAACAAGATCCAGAACGGCGCGACGCATGGTGGCAGGGGATGCTGGCGATCGACCCACGTCGTTTGGTCTTTGTTGATGAGACAGGTAACACCATCAGCGGAACACCACGCTCTGGCCGAGCGCCACGCGGCCAACGCTGTATTGACCAGGCACCTCGTAATACGAAATCCAATGGTAAGCTTCCTTCTTCCAGATTTGAGACGGCGAGGAGGGAAGCATGCCGAAACGGACCAGGGTGAGCGCCCATCTGGAGCTTGATGCACTTGAACGACGCTATCGCCAGGCCCATGATCCGGTCGCACGCAGCCATTTTCAGATCGTCTGGCTCCTCGCCCAAGGCAAGACCCGCACGGACGTGGCCGCCGTCACCGGCTACTCGGAGCGCTGGATCGGTGAGATCATCCGACGCTACAACCCGCAGGGGCCCGACGCTCTCGGTGATCGGCGCCATGACAATCCCGGTGGACAGACCGATCCTGAATGGCGCACAGCAGGAACGTCTCTGGGAGGCGTTACATGGACCCGCTCCCGACGGCGGGCTCTGGACTGGTCCGAAGGTGGCCGCCTGGATCGAAGCGGAGACAGGACATCGCGGGTATCCGCAACTCGGTTGGACCTATCTGGTGCGCTTCGGGCACGCTTGAAACGTCTGCGGCCACAGCACACCAAGGCCAATCCCGAGGCGTTCGCTGCCTTCCCAAAAGACTGAGCCGGGCGGTCGACGCGGTCCGAGCCGCCCATCCCGGAACAACGGTCGAGGTCTGGGCCCAGGACGAGCACCGGATCGGGCTCAAAGCGGTGCAGCGCCGTGTCTGGCTGTTGCCCGACATGGAGCCCATCGCGCCCGTCTGGCCACGTTACAAGTGGTGCTATGTCGTGGCCTGGGTGCGACCGGAAACCGGGGACAGCTATTGGCTGTTGGTACCGCGCATAGCCACCGATGTCTACAGCCAGGTGCTGGCCGAGTTCGCTCGTGCCCAAGGGCTGGGAGCGGACAAGCACATCGTGCTCGTGGTCGATCGTGCCGGCTGGCACCGCAGCGGCGACCTCATGGTGCCGGAGGGCCTGCATCTGGTCTTCCTCCCGGCCTATGCCCCGGAATTGCAGCCAGCGGAACGGCTCTGGGAGCTCATCGATGAAGCTATTGCCAACCGGGTCGTCGCGACGCTCGATGACCTGCTCGACAATCTCAGTGAGCGCTGTCGCATCGTCCAGACCCGCACCCTGGAGTTGGCACGTCGCACCTGTTTCCACTGGTGGCCACGTCTCGCTTTGCACTGCAGGGAAGTGATTACTTGGATTTCGTATTCACTGGGGCAAGAACACGACCGTGATGGCCGCGATGACACTTGTGCAGGTATCCAGACAGCGGCGGTCATTGAAGGGGCGATGGATCGGCCCGTCTTCGAACGCTTTGTCGAGCAGTTCCTCGTTCCTGCCCTGCATCCTGGACAACTGGTTGTGTGGGACAACCTGAGCGTGCATAAAGAGTGCCAGAGCCAACCAATTGATCGAAGCTGCCGGGTGTCAGGTGGTGTTCCTGCCGCCCTACTCTCCGGACTTCAACCCAATCGAGTTGGCCTTCTCGAAGCTCAAGACGGCAGTCCGGAGGGCCAAGCAGCGCACTGTCCCCGGACTCTGGCATGCCATCGGTGTTGACTCAACCAGATCACGGCACAGGATGCACACGGCTCGTTCCAGCACTGCGGCTATCAACTCAACCAACAACCATTATGTATTACGCTTTCAGGAGATCGCTGGCGACGACGTCTGCCAGCGATCTTCTATGAGAAGAGCCAGCAGCCACTAGTCCGCGACGACCGTCACCTGGCTTTTCAACTTCTCGATCGCCCGGTCCATGCGGGCAATCGAGCGCTCCTTGTTGACGACGCGTAGTGTCTCAAACAGGCCCGGCGACGCCGTTCTACCGGTAACCGCGACGCGGATCGGCATAAAGAGCTGCCCGACCTTCAGGCCGACTTCTCCTGCCAACGCCCGCAAGACGCGTTTCTACGGCTTCCTCGTCATCGACACCGATCTCTGCGATAACGTCGCGGGCCGCTTCAAGGCCGCGCAAAGCCTCATCCGGCTCGGTCTTTCGAGGCACCAGTAAGTCAGTCTCGTAGTCCGGTGGTTCGGTCAGGAAGTAGCTGATCAAGTCAGGCCCCTCGGTCAGGAACTTCATCTTGTCCTTGACCAGACCAACAGATTCGACGACGAGCTTCTCGGTCTCAGATCCCTCAGGTACGCTCTCGACCAATCCCTCGGAAATCAGGAGGGGTATCACGCGAGCTGCCAGATCCTCGACCGAGATGACATGATTTATGTAGTGCTGATTCGTCCAGTCAAGTTTTTCGTAGTTGAAGCGTGCGGGACTCGGACTGACCCGTTCGATCCGGAACTTCTCGATCAAGTCAGTCATCGAGAAGATCTCGGTGTGATCGTCGTAAGCCCAGCCAACCATCGCCAGATAGTTCACGACAGCCTCGTGCAAGTAACCCGCATCGCGCAGGGCCAGCAGGCTCGCCGCGCCATCGCGTTTCGAGAGTTTGCCCTTGCCATCCGGTTTCAGGATAACCGGCATGTGCACAAAGACTGGACGTTCCCAACCGAAAGCGTCCCAAATGATGAGATGCAACGGCATCGATGGTATCCACTCTTCGCCACGAGTGACATGAGTAATGCCCATGTCTTTGTCATCAACGACGACTGCAAGGTGGTAGGTTGGAAAACCGTCAGACTTGAGGAGGACGGCGTCTTCGAGTTTGCTGTTCTCGAAAGTGATCGGTCCACGCAGCAGATCGAGTCCGGTTGTGGTGCCGTCGAGCGGCACCTTCAGCCGCACGACAGGTTCGACGCCCTGATCGCGGTAGGCTTGACGCTGTTCTTCCGTCAAATTTCGGCAATGGCGGTCATATCCAGGTGGTTTACCGGCCTTGCGCTGTTCATCTCGCAACGCTGTCAGGCGCTCTGAAGAACAGAAACACTCGTAAGCGTAGTCCTCCTCCAATAGCCTGTTGACATGTTCACGATAGAGCTCCAGGCGCTGACTTTGGAAGTATGGACCACTGGGCCCGCCGACATCTGGCCCTTCGTCCCAATCCAGTCCGAGCCAATGCAACGACTCGGTAATCGAGTTGATACTCGACTCGTCGTAGCGCGCCTGATCGGTATCTTCAATTCGCAGAATAAAGGCGCCGTCGTTCTGCTTTGCATACAGATAGGTAAATAGGGCTGTCCTTGCACCGCCAACATGGAGATCTCCTGTTGGGCTTGGAGCAAATCGTACGCGGACAGGTCTCGTTGTCGATGTCATGATCCACTCTCCTCTTCAGGTATAAAGGTAGCAGGTTACGGAACAGGGAATAGATATCAGGACAAGGTAGTGCGTCTCATCATGGCTATGTACTACAACATGGACGCTCACCCGGTGGGGATGTCGGCTGAAGTGATAGGGGTAGATGATGCTTCTGGTGCTGAACAAAGACGACCGCTCGATCATGTTCATCGATGATCTATCGGGTCAGATCGTCAAAACAGTGGCAGTGGGTCTCAACCCCCACGAAGCGGTAGTCAGCCCGGACGGTAATGTCGCCTACGTCTCCAATGCCGGCAGCAACACGATCTCTATCATTGACCTGAACAGCAGAACGGTCGTCGGCGAGATCACCGACGACCACTGGCGCTTCCCGCACGGTCTCCAGATTACGGACAACGGTCGCTATCTCTGGGTCGCCGCGACCCGCTCTCACGGAATCTGGATATTCGAGCGCGACGCAGAAAACCCAACCTGGCACGAACTCGTAAAAGTCCTCCCTACTCACCACCGTATGAGTCACATGGTCCATTTCAACCCCGATGGTAGACGCGCGTACGTACCAAACATTGAATCCGGAGTTTTGACCGTCTTCGACACCAAATCGATGGAAGTTGTCAATCAGATCCGTGTTGGACCCGGCCCGGAAGGCGTTGCCATCCACCCGCTGGAAGGCACGATTTACGTCGCCAACCAGGGCGATGATTCGCTCTATGTCATCGATGACCGAAACTACGATCGACGTCACGTACTCAAGATCGGCAGGCTTCCGGTACGCGCCAGCTTCACCCACGACGGTGAACTGGTTCTGATCTCGAACCGCCTGTCACACGACATCTCGGTAATCTCACATCGCTGGGAGCGTGCGACGGTCACCCGCCAACCCTGGGAGATAAAACGCTTTCCGGTCGGCAGTTGGCCGGGCCAGATCGTCATGGCTCCGGATGGCAATCGCGCATGGGTCACGAACAATAAGACCAATGACATATCCGAAATCGACCTGCGCGCCCTCGTCGAAGTTCGTCGTATCCCAGCGGGAGTACATCCGGACGGTATGGTGTGGATTCCTTGAGGAAGTATTGAGACGCAAGAGGTAGGCGCTACCCGGATCAGAAAGCCGCGGGACATTAACCCAGTGCGTATCGCGGATCCCTCTCAATGCCCATCAACTCGATTCAAATCCGGGTGTACTATTCGTCGAGTGCGGTAAACGTTGTACGTTATCGACGTTTTCGGCCAAAATACAATCGTTCCATACTTGCTACCGACTCCAGCGCCAGAGTTCGAATGACGGTTGAGGGGAAAACATGGTCCAGCCGCTCACAGTTGAAGATATTCGCACGCGTGAGTCGGTCGGACGCGTCAGTCCGCCACTTGCCCCTGATGAGATGGCCACACTCGACGAAGTACAGCGCAGAATACTCTGGCTCAGCACACAGATCATTAACCACGCCAACAACGTGCGAGAGAAGCGCGACGGTCTAAAGGTGGGGGGCCATCAGGCCTCGAGCGCGTCGGTCGTTTCGATCATGACCGCGCTCTATTTCCACGCATTGCGTTCCGGAGACCGCGTCTCGGTCAAGCCGCACGCCTCGCCGGTCTTCCATGCCGTCCAGTATCTCCTCGGCAACCTGCCGAAGGAATACCTGACCGAGTTACGGGCTTACGGTGGGCTGCAGTCCTACCCCAGTCGCACGAAGGATCCAGATCCCGTCGATTTCTCGACCGGCTCCGTCGGCCTCGGGGCCGTCGCCCCGAATTTCGCGGCGCTTGGACACCTCTATGCCGAGAAACATTTCGAGGATGTCACATCGCGGCGTTTCATAGCACTGGTCGGCGATGCCGAGCTTGACGAAGGCAATGTCTGGGAAGCGCTGATTGAAGAGGCGCTCAAGCCGGTCAGCAACATCCTCTGGATCGTCGATCTGAACCGGCAAAGCCTCGACCGGGTGATCCCCGGCATTCGCGCCGCCGAGCTCAAGGAGCACTTCGCCAACAGCGGCTGGAGAGTGCTCGAAGCGAAGTATGGCCGCGAACTCCGTGCCGCCTACGAGCGCCCTGGCGGGGAAGCGTTGCGCAAAGCTATCGACGACATGGAAAACGAGGAATATCAGGGACTCATCCGCATGGAGGGCGCCGAACTGCGCGAGCAGATCACCCATCGGGACGGAAGTCTGAACCAGGATGTCGCACGTGCATTGGCCGACGTGCCGGACGAGATACTACCGAATCTGATCTCGAATCTCGGTGGGCACGACCTCCAGGACCTGATCGACATGCTGGAGGAAGGGTTGCGGCCATCGAGCAAGCCAGCCATCCTCTTCGCCTATACGATCAAAGGCTGGCATATGCCCTTCTACGGTGATGCCCTGAATCACTCGGCACTACTCAATGCCGGCCAGATGGAGCCGCTGCGAGAAGCATTGGGCATACCGGAAGGCGAAGAGTGGGAGCGCTTCGACCCAGAGTCGCCGGCAGGGCAGCTCTGTCAACTAGCTTACGAGCGCTTGTATGGTGACGAGTCGAGCGTCGCCCCTCAGGTGACAGCCGACGAAATCCCGGAGCACATCGGCCACAACCGCCTGCCGTCGACGTCGACGCAAGAATCATTTGGCCGCTTGCTGACTCAATTGGCCGACATCGAACCAATCGGTAAACGCATCATCACGACGTCACCTGATGTCTCGATATCTACCAACCTCGGCGGCTGGATCAACAAAGTCGGGGTCTTCCGGCCCGAACCTGCCACGATCTATTTCAACGCGCCGCGCCAGTTATTGCGCTGGGAACCAGCGCCCGAGGGGCAGCACATCGAGCTCGGCATCTCGGAGATGAATCTCTTCATGTTCCTCGGAGCATTGGGGCTCAGTCACGAACTGTCGGGACAACTACTCTTCCCAATTGGAACCGTCTACGACCCGTTCATTTGCCGTGGCCTCGATGCCCTGATCTACGGCTGCTACTCAGGCTCGAAGTTCATCTTCGCCGGTACGCCGGCCGGTATCTCGCTAGCGCCAGAAGGTGGCGCTCACCAATCGACAATCACTCCGTCAATCGGTCACGAGCTTCCAAACCTGCGCTCCCACGAGCCAGCCTTCGCCCAGGAGCTCGAATGGTTGATGCTCGACGGGCTGCGGCAGTGCACCGACCGCGAACATGGCAAATCGACCTATCTGCGCCTCTCGACAAAACCGATCGACCAGCGCCTGCTGCAACCGGCGCTCGACCGCATCGGCCAGGATGAATTGCGCCATCAGGTCCTGACTGGCGGCTACCGGCTGGTGGATGCGAAGCAAGACGCCGAAGTGCCCGTCGATCCGCGCGATACCGTCCAGATCATCGCTAGCGGCGTCATGATCCCGGAAGCGGTAGAAGCTGCACGCATGCTCCATGAAGAGGGCATCGCGGCGAATGTCATCAACCTCACCTCCCCGCAACTCGTCTACGAACAGTGGCGCGACTGGCAACGTGCAAAGATGCGAGGGAGTGGGGACGAAGGATTAGAGATTAGGATCGAAGATCTTATTCCCGCGAACGAGCGCCGCGCTCCGATTGTGACCGTCCAGGACGGCGCATCGCATTCGCTCGCCTGGCTAGGGAGCGTCTACGGCACCCGCCAGTTCGCGCTCGGAGTCGATGAATTCGGCCAGTCCGGCGATATCCCATCGCTCTACCGCCACTTCGAGATGGACGCCGACCATATCGCCTCGACGGCATTTGCGATTCTTGATCTTCGCTAAACGGCCCTCACCCCCAGCCCCTCTCCCAATTCTGGGAGAGGGGTGTAAATCATCTTCTGGAACTCGAACAGATAGGCCTTCCTCCCCCTCTCGGGGTGCCCTCTGGGCCATTGGGAGAGGGGGCCGGGGGGTGAGGGCGTCCGCCTTTATCCTCCTTCTCCTCGCCTTCCTCGCCCCCATCACGACCATCGCCTCCGAACAAGGCGTCATCGGCTTTCCGGTCGATCCGAACGAGCAACCAAGCGGCCCAACCGGAAACATCTATGTCCGGGGCATCGCATCCCATGCATGGTGGCTCGATCCCGAGGTATACGGCGACCAACTCTTCCCGGCACTGGATGACCTACAGGTAACGACCGTGCGACTGAGCATCGATTGGCGACGTTTTGAACCCGAACCGGGAGTTTGGGACTGGGCGCTCTACGACCGCGTCTTCGGCGAGCTGGCCAAACGAAACATCCTGATCATCGCCGACTTCAGCACGATTCCCGGCTGGGCAGCGACCGATCCGGTCAGTTGCGATGAGCCGGTCCTGGAAGTTCCAACCTGCCAGCTACGCGAGGATATGTACGACGAGTTTGCCAACGCGATGCGTGCAGCGCTCGAACGCTACTCCTGGATTCAGCACTGGGAGTTCTGGAACGAGCCAGAACAGTGGACCTTCCTGGGTAAAGATGGGCCGCTCTACGTGCGCCATCTCAAGATGTTCTACGACATCGCCCACGAGGTGAATCCCGAAATCGTCGTCGCGGCCCAAACGCTCGTCGGACCCGAATACATGGACTGGCTCTATAACATCAGCGCCGCCGAGTACGGCGCCGGAAACGAACCGTGGGACGCCGTCTCGCTGCATCCCATACAACTTCTATTACGTACCAACGCCGGGCGAACCGCCGCTGGAGATCAACTACGACCGAGTACTCCAACTGCGCCAGATGATGATCGATCGCGGCGATGGCGAAAAGAAGATCTGGATCACCGAGTTCGGCTGGACGAACGATGAAGAGCGGGCAGGCTCGTAATCTACCCATCACACTCGACTGGCTGCAGTCGCAGCCCTACATCGAATTCGCTCATCTGCACATGCTCCACGACTGGAACGAGGAGCCCCAGGACCAGTTCGGACTGATGCGGATCGTTGAGCGCGGCGGCTACCGCTATCTCGATGAAGAGACGGTCTTCGAACCCAAAGAACTCTATTACGGCACCTACCGAGACTACCCGACGAATCAGGTAGGCCGCAGACCATCCGATCCCGAAGCACTCGTCTTTACGGAAACCGGCCACTCCATCAGCGAACCCTTCCTATCCGGCTGGCTAGCGCGCGGCGGTCTCGAGGGGCCTGGACTCCCACTGACTCGACCTTACGCTCGTCAGAATCTCGAAGGCGAGTGGTTGCTCGTTCAGGACTTCGAGCGCGCCCGTCTGGAACACCACCCGGAGTTCGCCGGCGAGCCGGCAGAGATTCTCGGCGCGCCGGTCGGCCGGGAACTGGCTCTCACCCATCCTGACCAGGATTTCTTCGTCTCTCCATCACCCTGCCTGCCATCTGCCAACCGCACCTGCTTCGACGGAATCGGCTTCGGCATCGAAGCCGGCTTCAGAGACTACTGGCTCGCACACGATGGCGAGATCCGCTTCGGACTGCCAATTTCGAGCGAGTTCACCGAGAACGGCGTCACCGTTCAGTATTTCGAGCGAGCCAGGCTGGAGTGGCACTCCGAACTCCCTCCGGGAGAACAGATCGTCGTTGCAGCGGTCGTCCGCGAGCAGTTGATCGCACAGGGCTGGCTCCTACCAGACGGCACGCCTTCTGATGACGATCTACGGGTACCGACCAGGCGGGCGTTCGGCTAACCACCCCGCAGAACTGCAACGCTGACTCGAAGGTTCGCCCCTCGGGTGATCCCCAACTTCAACGATGCATCCACTACAGAAGATGCCCTCACTGGCATCACGGATGACATTTCCACTGCAGGTGAAACAATTGAGGCATCGGGTCAGGCAACCCACCTCAAGTTCAAAACACCGCTCGAAGGAGATTGATGATGAGTTCGACCAAAGTTCGTAGGCGCTCATGCGCATCTGTTCTCGCATTCGCCGCGCTCGCCGTCGGCGCACTGATTGCGGCGCTGGCTCCGGCTCAAACTGGCGCGCAGTCCGCCAACGACTTTCCGGAACTAACTCCCGGTCAGCGAGTCTATGACCAGACCGGGAACTCGCTCTCGGCATCAGAGATCACGGACCTGGAAGCGCGGCTACAGAAACTACAGCAGGTTGGCGCGAACGCAATCGTCTACGTTCGGGCGCTCGACGCCACGCCGGACGAGACGCTCGACCAGGTCGAAGCGCTCCAGCAAGCATGGGTCGCGGAAACCGGCGCTGATCAGGACTCCGCCGTCGCTATCCTGATCAACCGCAACCCCGATGACGCGACCGACGCGAGAGCCGGTATCTTCGTCGGCAGCACATTCGACGACGGCAATGTGCCGCGCGGCGAGCAAGTCGCCATCGTCGACGAGGAATTGATCCCGCCCCTACGTGACGGCGATGTCTACGCCAGCCTCGTAGCCGGCGTAGAACGGCTTGAACAGAGCATCATCAGCGGCCCACCCCGGAACGCGTTCGAGAAGTGGTCAGATGACGCCGGGAGAAGCTGGGTGCCCTGGGCTGGCGTGGCCGCAGCCGCCACTGGCCTTTTCGCGTCGCTCCTTCTCTTCCGGCGACGGGAGGTAGTAGACCGCCCGGATCAACCCCCGACGACGAACCGGCCATCGGAGAATCTGCCTCCAGCGATTGCCGGAGCGCTTGTCAGCGGCGGCCCCCAGGCATCAGCTGTCCCGGCGACTATCCTGGATCTTGCCCGGCGCGATGCGCTGAATATCGAGCCGGAAAGCGAGGGAGGAACCTTCAGCAAGCCCAAGGTGCGGATCCGGTTGCTCGACCACGGGCTGGTGCGGGACGATGTCGAGGAGACGCTCTGGCGCGAGCTTGAAAAACGCGCAGAGGATGGAAACGTATCGAGCAAGAATCTGCAAAAGACGGCCAGCGATAGCTCGGCCGTGCGCAAAGCGGTGGAACGCCGGCTCATCGAGGGAGGCTGGCTCGACCCCGCCGCCGATCACAAGCGAGCGCCCTTCCTGGCGATCTTCGTCCTTGCAACCCTCCTGGCCATCGGCAGTTTCGTCGTCGCGATAGTCGGCGGCACATGGCTACCCGTGGTCGGACTCGCCGCACTGGCGGGCGTGGCCGTAGCCGCGCTCGTGTTCCTACAGCCTGTTCCCAACCCTCACACCGGCCGGGCAGGACGCGTCGATGCCCTGGAAGGCCTACCGCAAGGGACTGGAGAAAGCTGCGAAAGATGAGACAGCCGCGCTGGATCTCGACGCGGTCCTTGCCGATACGGTTGCGATGAATCTTGGCTCGAAGATGGCCGATCGCCTGAAGAAAGCGAACGAATCAGGCGAGGAGCTACGAGCGTTCGCCTCCCATACTGGAACGAACCTTGACGCCCAGTACGTGGCCACATTCCCCTGGTGGATCGCCTTCAACTCGACGATCGCTACCAGCAGCGGCGCGGCTACGACGGTCAGTGGCGGCGGTGCAGGCGGGGGCGGCGGGGCGGCCGGCAGCACGTGAGTTCGACACTCGAAGCTATCCTGCATAGCCCCTATCGCAGTCCTTGAGATGATTGCCGGGGTGTACGCTATGGACGATGCACGTTTCCCTTGTCCGGACAACGTGCCCTATACCCGAGATCACCTATCCCAGAAGGAGCCCACAGATGACTGACAAAAGCACACCGAAACGTTGGACGAAGAAGACGCTGAACGGTCGGGAACTTGATCCACAGACGCTGATGATGACCTATGGTTACCGGCCCGAGTGGTCGGAAGGGGCGATCAAGCCGCCGATCTTCCAGACCTCCACCTTTGTCATCGAAAGTGCCGAAGCCGGGAAGCGCTTCTTCTCGCTTGCCTACGGCCTGGAAGAAGCGACCGACGAGGACGAATCAGCCGGACTGATCTATGGCCGCATCAACAACCCCAACCTGGAGATTCTCGAAGATCGCCTGACCCTCTACGACGGCGGCGAAGCGGCGCTCGCCTTCGGCAGCGGCATGGCAGCGATCACGACGACGTTCATGGCGCTCCTTAATCCTGGCGACTTGCTGCTCCATAGCGGCTCGCTCTACGGCGGCACCGATCATTTCATCAAGCACGTCCTGCCACGCTTCAATATCTCGAGTATCTGGTTCGACAAGGACGACAATATTTACGATATAGCCGAACGTGTTCGAGCGAGCGGCAAAGCGGACAAACTGGCGATGATCTATGTCGAAACGCCCTCGAATCCTATGAACACGCTCGTCGATCTGGAGTTGTGCGCCGAGCTCGTCGACATGTTCTCGACCGGAGAGCGCCGGATTCCGATCGCCTGCGACAACACCTTCCTCGGCCCGATCTTCCAGCAACCGATCAAGCACGGCGTCGACATCGTCCTCTACTCGGCGACGAAGTACATCGGCGGCCACAGCGACGTCGTCGCCGGAGCAGCTATCGGTCCCGCCGATCTGATGGCGACAATACGTACTATGCGAACCTTCATGGGTACCATGGCCGACCCCTGGACCTGCTGGCTGCTACTGAGAAGCCTGGAAACGCTCAAGCCCCGCATGCAGCTCATGAGCGAGATCGCGGGCGAAGTCTCAACCTTCCTCGCCCAGCACCCCAAAGTCGAGAAAATCTACTGCCTCGCTCATCTTGACGACGACCCGAAGCAACTCGCGATCTATCAGAAACAGTGCCTGGCCCAGGGCGGCATGATCTCCTTCGATGTCGTCGGAGGCGAGGCCGAAGCGTTCCGCTTCCTCAACGCGCTCCAGATCATCAAGCTCGCGGTCAGTCTGGGTGGCACGGAGTCGCTGGCCGAACACCCCTACACGATGACTCATGCTGATGTAACCCCGGAAGATAAGCACAGCGTCGGGCTGACCGACAAGCTCATTCGTATGTCCATCGGGCTGGAGCATCCTGGCGATTTGATTGCGGATCTGGATCAGGCGCTGGCGGCGATTTAGGGGGATTTCCCTCACCCCCGGCCGCGACCCGCATCCGCGGGTGCCCCGCCACTGCTGCGCGGGGAGAGGGGAGTGGAACAAGAAAGCACTGCCGCACTCGTATTGATCGGCTCCCCCTCTCCCACGCCCAAAGGGCACCCGGGGAGAGGGGGCTGGGGGGTGAGGGCCTATCCCATCAACTCCTTTGCCGCCGCAACAATATGACTCGCGCTGATCCCTGCAATGTCCATCTGCTCTGCGCTGGTAGCGGAGCCAGCAATCTCGCTCGGGGCCAGGTGCTTCAGGCGCACCGTGGTCTCGCCGTCCTCCGCGAGCCCTTCGAGGACTGCCGATGCGAGGCCGCCTTCGGGCCAGTGATCTTCGACGACGACTATGCGGTCACTGGTATCTCGCAACGCCTTCTTGAGCGTCTTGACATCCACCGGCTTGACTGAGTAGAGGTCGATCACCCGCGCGTTGATGCCATCCGTCTTCAGTTGCTCGTATGCATCGAGCGCCTCGTAGACGGTGATACCGGCGGCCACGATCGTGACGTCGTCTTCATCCGAGTGCCGCAGGACTTTGCTACCGCCGATTGGGAAATCTTCGTCGGCGCTATAGAGTGTCGGTTTCCCGGCGCGTGTCGTCCGGATGAAACTGACGCCGTCCAGATCAGCCATCGCCGCGACGAGCTTCGCAGTCTGGTTCGGATCGCTGGGATAGAGGACGGTGCTGCCGGGAATCGCTCGCATCATCGCGATATCTTCCAGCGCCATCTGTGAAGGACCGTCTTCACCGATCGATACGCCGGCATGCGAACCCGCAATCCGCAGGTTTGCACGAGAGATCGCGGCCATACGGACGAAGTCATATGCGCGGCTCAGGAAGGCAGCGAAAGTTGAGCCGAAGGCGGTGTAACCCCGTACCTGGAGCCCAACCGCGGCCGCAACCATCTGCTGCTCGGCGATGAACATCTCGAAATATCGATCCGGGTGGGCGTTGGCAAAGATTTCGGCGTAGGTCGAATTCCCGGTTTCGCCATCAACCGCGACAACATCCGGATAAGCATCGCCGAGCGCCTTGAGCGCGTCGCCGTATGCGCGGCGCGTCGCGACTGCATCGTCTGGGACCGTAAATCGGCAGATGAAGCTCGCCGCGAACTTCCCGCTCGATGCCGATGTGCCCGCAGGCGGTTCGGCAACGGAGACGCGGACATCGGTGACAACGCCGCCTAGCTCTGCGAGCGCCTGCTCGGTCTGCTGATCATCCGTCGGTTTGCCGTGGAAACCGTTGACATCTTCCATGAACGAGACGCCCTTGCCTTTTTTCGTCTGAGCGACGATCAGGACCGGCTTCCCGTCGGATTCGAGCGCCTCACGGTAGGCATTGTCGATGGCATCAAGATCATGACCGTTGACCTGGATCGCACGCCAGCCGAAGGCTTCGGCTCGTTTGGCGTAGAGATCGCCATCCCAGCCGTGCATCGTCTCACCACGCTGGCCGAGGCGGTTCATATCGAGAATGGCGATCAGGTTGTCGAGCCGGTAGTGGCTGGCATGATCGAAGGCCTCCCACATCGAACCTTCCGCGATCTCGCTGTCGCCACAGAGCACCCAGACGCGATAGGGCAGCTTGTCGAGGTATTTGCCGGCCAGCGCTACGCCGACGCCGATCGGCAGTCCCTGACCAAGCGAGCCAGTCGCGACATCAACCCACTTCATACGCGGCGTCGGATGACCCTCAAAGAGGCTGCCCTTCTCGCGATAGGTCATGATCTCATCGTCAGTGACCACTCCGGCTGCTTTGTACATGGAGTAGAGCAACGTTGAAGCGTGGCCCTTAGAGAAGATCAAATGATCGTTAGCCGGATTGTCGGGATTGTCGAAGTCATAGCGGTAGTAGTTCGCCAGCAGTACCGCCATCAGGTCGGCGGCCGACATCGATGATGTCGGATGGCCGGAACTGGCCTTGTGGGCCATGCGGATACCGTCGGTCCGAAACTGGCGCGCCATTTCGCTAATAGTGCTCATGTCAGCAGTCATCCTGGTTGTCCCTCCTCGTTTCAGATGTTGGTGTGCGATCGTGAAAGATCTCATCACTATCCATCTTAGGCCATCACCCGGTCGCGAGCGGGTGATCCGCTTGCAGCGGCGACGGTCTCTACCCCGATCTATGCCCACTTTCAGTGAACAGGCAGACAGACACCCGACCATCGGGGCCGTAACATCGAATACGTCGGCGATTCATTCGACAGACAAGCAAATCGCAAACAGAAAGAAGCAAGCAATGAGTGCAGGACACATCACCGAAGGTAAATGGAACCAGATCAAAGGCTCGGTCAAGGAACGCTGGGGCGAGCTCACCGACGATGAGTACAAGCAGTCGGAGGGCAAAGTCGACCAGCTGGCCGGCAAGATCGAAGAGAAATACGGCCATGCCCGTCGCGACGTAGCCGAACAGCTCGACAAACTGACCGACGACAACGACAGCAGATTCCAACTCCAACTAGCGAGCCCCTCCCAGGCTCATCCCAATTCCCTTCTTTGCCGGCAGCCCCGTCAATCAGATTGACGGGGCTGTTGCCTATCCACGTCGAACACTCACCGCGAGCTTCTCCGGATCCGAAACTCAGGCGTGCATATTCTTTCGAAAATGTGCTTATAATGGATTCAACATAGCAAGGTCCTTCGGGGCAGGGTGAGCGGACGCATGGCGACTGCAATTCCCGACCGGCGGTGAAAGTCCGCGAGCGAGACGATGTCTTGCTGAACCGGTGAAATTCCGGTACCGACGGTACAGTCCGGATGGGAGAAGACCTGCGGAATAGCTGCCTGGTATGCCTGTCACAGGTTGACGAACGACATCTTCCGGCGACGGTCCTAACCGGTAATCCGCTTCCCCACGCCCCGATGGTTCTTTGCCAACGGGGTTTTGTCGTTTAGGCGATGAGGGACGGATGCTCTTAGATCTTTTTCCGGGTCCAGGCGAAGCAACGCTCAATCGAGATGAGCGCTTGATGCGGATGGCGCTCGACCAGGCACGGACTGCCCTTGGACGTGTCGCACCAAATCCCGCAGTAGGTGCCGTGGTCGTACTCGGCGACGAGGTTGTTGGATCTGGCGCGACGGCTCCACCGCCCGGGCCTCACGCAGAAATCAGCGCGCTGAAGCAGGCGGACGGTAAGTCTAGAGGCGCTGAACTCTTCGTGACTCTCGAACCTTGCTGCCACCATGGACAGACCCCACCCTGCACCGACGCGATCATCGCAGCTGGCATTCGCCGTGTCGTCGATCGGAACGTTGGATCCCAATCCAGAAGTCAACGGCAGCGGCGTGCGCCAGCTTCGGGAGGCAGGCATCGAGGTCGAAGTCGGCTGCCTCGAAGAAGAAGCGCGGGAGATCGTCGCCGGATTCGCGTCGAGGATCGAGCGCGGTCGACCGAGGGCGACGGCCAAATACGCGATGACGCTCGACGGCAAGATCGCGACTCGCACCGGCCACTCGCGCTGGATAAGCGGACAGCAGGCGCGCGGGATCGCACATATCGTGCGCGACCGAATCGACGCCATCATGGTCGGCAGCAACACCGTCGTCGTCGACAACCCGCGCCTGACGACGCGCCTGGATGAAGAGTTAACCGGCTACGGCGGTCCCCATCATCCCTTGCGCATCATCATCGACGGACGGCTCCGTACACCGCCGGGGGCTGACATCCTCGCACCCGGTGCTGGTGCAGCGCCGATCATCTACTGCACCGAAGAAGCGCCTGACGAATTGGAACAAGAGCTCGCTGCAGCCGGAGCGAGAGTCGTTCGGACTACCTCACGCAGCGGTCATGTCGATCTGAATGCCGTCTTGAACGATCTCGGGACTCGAAACGTCAATGAATTGCTCGTGGAAGGCGGCGGTGGCCTCATCGGCGCCCTCCTCGACGACGGTCTCGTTGATGATCTCCTGACATTCATCGCGCCGGTGATCGTCGGCGGAGACGGTCCACCTCCGGTCGCGGGGCGTGGAGTCGCGCGGATGCCCGAGGCCATGAGGATGACGAATCAACGGCTGCGCCGGCTTGGCGATGAATTGATGCTCCACGGTCGCATCGTCTACCCGGGGGCCGACGATGTTTAGCGGCATTGTCGAAGAGGTCGGCGCCGTCAGCCGCAGCGCGACCACTTCGGCAGGACTGACGCTGACCTTCAGTTGCGCCACCGTCCTGGACGGAACGCGCATCGGCGATTCAATCGCAGTCGACGGCGTTTGCCTCACCGTCGCCGCGATGGACGCGACAAGTTTCACCGCCAACGTCCAGCCCGTCACCGCCCGACTCTCGACCCTCGGCGAGTTGCGCACCGGCGCTCGGGTCAATCTCGAACGGGCCGTTGCCGCCGGTCAGCGCATGGGCGGTCATTACGTTCAGGGGCACGTTGATGGAGCGAGCAAGATAATCAGCAGACGCGGTGAAGGCGCAGCGCTGATCGTAGAGATCGAGATTCCGGATGCAATGCGGCGCTACGTCGTCGAACGCGGCTTTGTCGCCGTCGACGGTGCAAGCCTTACGATTATGTCACGTAGCGCTTCGGCCATCACCGTCTCGCTCGTCTATCACACCCAGCAGAACATCACCTTGAGCACGAAACGACCCGGCGACCGGGTCAATCTCGAAGCGGACGTCATCGCCCGTTATGTCGAAAGTTTGGTCGCACCCGTACGGCAACGATGCCGGAGTATCAATGGAGACGCTTCGCAAGGCTGGCTTCGTCTAGCTGCCGGGAAGCAGAGAGTAAAGGAACGCGTCATGACCATCACTTCAATACCAGCAGCGATCGAACGCTTCCGTCGAGGTGAGTTCGTCATCATCGTCGACGACGAAGACCGGGAGAACGAAGGCGATCTGGCGATCCCTGCCGAATGCATCACACGCCCAAGCTATTGCGTTCATGGCCCGCCACGCCAGCGGCCTGATTTGCGTGCCGATGGCGGGATCTGATCTCGACCGGATGGGCCTGCCACTGATGGTCGAGCCGGACGGCAACGGAACGAGATTCGGCACCGCCTTCACCGTTTCTGTCGAGGCCAGAGAAGGGGTTACGACCGGCATTTCGGCGCACGACCGCGCACGCACGATCCAGGCGCTCGTCGACCCAAAGGCGACAGCGCATGACATCGTGCAGCCCGGCCACATCTTCCCATTACGCTATGCGCCCGGCGGCGTGCTGGAGCGCCAGGGGCAGACGGAAGCTTCGGTCGACCTCGCGCTCTTGGCCGGGCATCGACCGTCAGCTGTGATCTGCGAGATCATGAACGATGACGGCACGATGGCTCGAATGCCTGATCTGGAACGTTTTTCCAGTTTGCATGACATCCCCATTGTGACCATCGAGGATCTCATTGCATACCGGCATGCCAACCCGCTGCCAATGGATCCGGTCACGTCCTCGCCCGCGCCGCAGATCAGGCGGCTGACCGGCGTCGATCTCCCGACCGAGCACGGGCCATTTCATATCGTCGCATATCGAGAAATCGGCAAGCCGGTTGGACAGGAACCGCACCTTGTGCTGATCGCCGGCGAGCTTGCGGGCGCTGATCCCGTCCTCTGCCGGGTCCACTCCGAGTGCATGACCGGCGATGTCTTCGGCTCAAGCCGCTGTGATTGCGGCGAGCAGCTCCAGCTGGCGATGAAGCAGATCGCGGAGCGCGGCGCCGGGATCATCGTCTACCTGCGCCAGGAGGGACGCGGCATCGGATTGCTCAACAAGCTACGCGCCTACCAGTACCAGGATCAGGGCTACGACACCATTGAGGCCAACCGACAACTCGGATTGCCAGCAGACGACCGTGACTATCGCGTCGCGGCGGAGATCTTGCGCGATCTTGGCGTCGGATCTGTCTCACTCCTGACGAACAACCCGGACAAGGTTGATGGCCTCGAGAGCAACGGCATGACGGTTGCGGAGCAGTTGCCACTCATAGTCGCACCGCGTCCGACGAACCTCGACTATCTGCGGACAAAACAGGAACGGCTGGGACACCTCCTGGAGCTGGCCGGAAGTTAGGTCATACAGCTTCAAGTAGTGTTCGACAATATGAGGAATGGGGAAAGAAATGACGACTTACGAAGGCCTTTTAACCGGGCGAGGACTACGTTTTGGCATCATCGTCGGGCGCTTCAATGAGTTCATCGGCGGGAAGCTCCTCGACGGCGCGAATGACGCCCTGACACGCCACGAGGTAGAAGCGGACAGCATCGATGTCGCATGGGTGCCCGGCTCCTTCGAGATCCCGCTGGTCGCCAAGCGTATGGCCGAAAGCGGCCGCTACGACGCGGTCATCTGTCTCGGGGCGGTCATCCGTGGCGCGACGGCGCACTTCGACTACGTCGCCGCCGAGGTGTCGAAAGGCATCGCCTCCGTCAGCCTCGACACCGGAGTGCCGGTCATCTTCGGCGTCCTGACGACCGATACAATCGAGCAAGCCATCGAGCGCGCCGGGACAAAAGCAGGTAACAAGGGTTTCGAAGCCGCGATGAGTGCCATCGAGATGGCCAACCTCCTCAGGCGTCTCGACGAATCTTGACGCCCGGCCCTCAACATCAATCGTCCATTTCACCTCTGTCTCCTGCAGGAGTAGGGCGGCGAGATTCAGGTGCGAATTCACAGCGAATACTCAAGAATCTCTCATCATCTGCTGCGTGAATCGCTGTCAATGCTGCCATCCGATACGAGCCAGAATACGAAATCGGGCTATTTCGACCTCCTATTTTGAGTAGATACGAGATAGGCCACTTCGTTCGATTTCGACATCATGATCTGACGAGCCATCAATGCCCTGGAGCTAGGAGCCGTATTCATCCGGTCCACAGTTCGAACGTTCCTGGCACGATGCAAACCAGTACCCCCAAAAGGCGAAACTAACATACTATCGATAATGGTTTGACGGAATGTCATTTCGCTTTCTATACTGCGGTGCACAGCCATGCGTTGGCACATGACATTTGGCGGGTTTGAACGTGATTCGCGAGTCCGCGCACCACGTTCTCTTGGAAAGAGAGTACGATCGTGACGCGACGGCGCAACCGACGCTCTACGTGGCTGCTTGCAGCCTTTTCAATTTTGGCGAGTGTATCGATGCTGGCACTGGCAGCGTCTCCATTTGCTGGTCAACAGACGGGCGTTGCGCTGGCACGCAACACGACGATCTCAACGGCCAGCGGGGACGCGCTTTCACGCCTCAATCCAGTGCTCGCCGAGCGCGCAAGCGCGACGCCAGACGCGTCCATCGTCGTCCACGCATACGTTATGGCGGGAACCGATCTCTCCGCCTATATGCCCGACGCACTGCAACGCCGTTGGGTTTCGCCCGATGGAATTACGATTACGACAGGTACAGTTCGAGCGCGCAATCTGACGAAACTTGCGAGTGTACCGGGGGTTATCTCGGTTGACCCGATGACGGGCGCTTTCACCCCCGCGAGCATGCCGACTTCCGAGCTCCAGGCCGCCCCAATGCCGGACGCCGAACTTCGCGCCAGCATGACCGCTCAGATTCAAAGTGGCGAACGCAGTAACACCCAGGTCGGGGCAATCGAAGCCTCGCCCGAAGGTTGGTATGACGTCCTCAACACTCATCACTCATCAGAGGCCTGGGACCTCGGCTACACCGGCGCAGGCGTCAAAGTCATGGCTAACGACTCGGGCATCGACTTTGCCCATCCCGACCTCGTCGGAACCTGGGCCACGGTAGATGATCCGTCCTCGCCCTACTACGGCTGGCCGGAGCAGTTTGACGCCTTTTCGATGTTTTTACATGCCCGTGATGTGATCCTCGGCGAATCAAATATCGCCAGCGGCGCGGGACACTATGCCGATACCAGCACGATCGTCACCGAAGGTGACAGCAGCTATCAGCCAATCGATAGCGAGGCACCCTACAATTACACGCTCACCGGCACGAGTCTCAGTGGCGAATATCATATCGGCACCCATCCTGACACTTCACTTCGCCCCTACTACTTCATCGCCACGGGTCAGGAACAAGGAGACAGCGCCGGACAACGACCGGCGATCCTCGTCGTCGATGAGAACACGGCTGGATTCTATGACACGGTCTACATCGACCTCGACTTTGACAACGACTTCACCGATGAGAAGCCGATGACCAAATCCGATCCGATTGCGGGAGCCGACTGGTGGGGCGCCTATAACCCCGAGACCGGCGGTTACGACCCCGAGCCGGATGGCTACTACGACATCTCAGGCGGCCTGATCTACTGGATCTCCGACGGCGTCAACCCGGTTCCCGCCGCCGACTGGTGGTGGGGCTTTGGCATCGCCGGTAATGGCGAGAAAGATATGGGAGAGGTGAGCAACGGTAATCTCGTGCTCTTCTCGGTCAACGACTTCGCTCAGAGCCCGGCCGGAAACCACGGGCAGCTCGTCGCATCGGCCATCGCTGCCCAGGGTGTTATCGACGGCGACTCGATGGAACGCACGCTGGCCGAGCCAGGCTCGCTCGACTGGCAGACCGGCGGCGTCCGGCCCGACTACAAACCGGCAAACGCCGGCGGCATGGTTCAGGCAGCCGGGCGCGACGTAAAACTCGTAAGCGCCGGCGACTTCTACTCCTATGGTGGCGCTGACGCCTTCGTCTTCGCCGGACTTGGCTACGACGGCTTCCCCGGCACGAGCGACGATATGCAGATCATCAGTAACTCATGGGGTGGCTCGACAACCCACAACGACGGCTGGGACGGCGGATCGCGTCAGATAGATGCTTTGACGCGCCCGGTCAATCCAACCTTGCTCGTCATCTTCTCGGTTGGCAACGGTTCACCGGGCTTCGGTACGGTCGCTGGCCCATCGCCGGCGAGCGGTCTCGATGTCGGCGCATCGACGACGCAGGGTTCCACCGGCTGGGATGACGCTACCGGGGCCGACCAGATCACTTACGGAGATGTCGCCTCCTTCAGTGGTCGCGGACCAAGCGCCCGTGGCACCGTCGGCGTCGATATCACCGGCTCCGGATCGCGCTCATCGGGCGACGTGCCTGTGAATGAGGCCATGTCCGGATGGCATTCGTGGACAACGTGGGGAGGTACGAGCCGTTCAGCGCCGGTTGTCGCCGGCAACGCAGCGCTCGTCTATCAGGCGTTCTTCGAGACCTACGGCTTCTGGCCGAACTATGAGATCGCCAAGATGTTGCTGATGAATGGCGCAACCGATCTCAGCACCGATCCGCTGCTCCAGGGCGCGGGCTCGGTCAACGCACTCGGCTCCGTCGAGCTTGCGACCGGACAAGGTGGCTTCCTGACCTACCCGTTCGAGTGGAATCCCGGCGACTATCACGGCATCGAATGGCCCGGCTTCGCCAATGTCGTCAATCCGGGTGGAAGCTATGAAGAGTCCTTCCAGTTCTCGAATCCAACCGATCAGACGGTCCACTTGACGATCGACGATCAGTGGATGCAGAAGGTTGGAACACAAGAGTTTGATTGGACATCGTCGTCAATCGATGTCGAGCCAATCAAGCTGGGGGACCAGCCGGTCGACACGGAATATGAATGGGATGTCCCACACTATCTCTGGAACGTCACCGATATGATCCCCGAAGGCACCGACATGGTCGTGATGCGCTTCAACTATCCCTGGGACGAGTTCGACCCGAACTTCGACTACCAGTCTGATCTGACGAACAGCTGGTACCTGACCAGCTACGACTGGACCGACATCAACGGCGACGGCAACCTCTGGACCGATACGAACGGCAATGGTGTCATCGACGGAGATGAAATCGATGGCGGTGAGTACGTGCGCTTCGAGTACTCGAATCAGCGCGCAACAACCCACTACATTACGGTCGGCAACCCTAGCGAGCGCATCCATGACGGCTTGTTCCTGGGCATGCAGCATAGCCAGGCGCGAGCGGACATTCCGGTCACGGACTTCACCATCGGTCTCGACTTCTACAAGCGCGTCGACATGCCCTGGATCACGGTGCCCAACCAGGGCATGACCTCGGTGCCACCGCTCTCGACCAATCGTGTCAAGGTCAAGATTGACGTGCCCGGCGATACCCCGATCGGGATCTACGAAGCATCATTGCAGGTAAGCGACGGCTATCACGATACGACCGTGCCGGTCATCATTAATGTCGCCAGTGACGGTCTCAACGTCACCGCTGGCACTGACACGTACAGTGATTTTGATAGCCAGTCGTACTACAACAACGAATACATCTATGGCGCGCAGTCATGGCGTTGGCGACAGGAATCCGGCGATTGGCGCTTCTACTTCGACGACTTACCCGCTACTCCGGGGCTCTTCGAATCGAAAATGCCGGACGGCACCTACTACTACCTTGCCGACGCTTCCTGGGAGTCATCCCTGACAGATGTCGACATCCATGTCTTCAGCCCGCTCGTCGATCAATACAGCGCCCTGGAACCGGACTACTTCGGTCCATACTCGCTGGCGATCGCGGCCTCAAGCAACAACGCCTACGTTGGCAATGGCACCTACAGGCTTGATACGACCAGCGGCGCCAACCACGAGGTTATCGCTGCGCCGTATATCCCAGGGCTCAACGCAATCGCATTGCACAACACCAACTTTGCCGGTACTTCATCGGCCGAACAGATCCAGCTACGCACTGGCGTCCTCGGCGTCTCTGATGCCCCGATGGACGTGACCACGACTGCAGGATCTGACCGCGCCTATCAGCAATCGGTCATGTCATCGATTAGTCTGTCAGGTCTGGTGATCCAGGGCTTTGGGCTCAACACACCTGACATCAACACGGACGTGCCAATTCAGGCCGATGATCCGAATGATCCATCGACGTCCAGTTACACGCGCGAGATCACGCTGGATCACGCCGGGCTGCTCGATATTCAGGTGTCGGGCGGAGAGAACGACGATGTTGATCTCTATCTAATCAAGGACATGAACGGCGATGGCGAGTATGACTTCGCAACCGAGCAGGTTGCATCGTCAACGACCTCGACCGCCGACGAGCGCATCACGATTCAATTGCCGGAAGATGGCAACTATCTAATCGCAGTTCACGGTTGGGCGATTCCGCCGGAGGGCTCGACATTCGACATCGGCGTTCTGGCGGTTCAGGGGAATGGCATCGACACATCTGGCGCGCCAGACGGCTCGATCAGCCCCTATCGCACCTATAACTTCGACGTCAAGTTCGACACCGAAGGGCTCGATCCCGGCCTGTACACCGGCCTGATCACAATCGGCCCGCCGGAAGGCCCGAGCGCGGTGTTGGTCTTCACCAACGTCACGATCGAGTAGCGTCGGCAAAAGAGACACGAGTCGTAGTCATGGAGGCGCTCGTTGAGCGCCTCCATTCATTTTGTCGTGCAATGCTGTAAGTGCTGCGTTCTTGCGGTTGGGGATCGTACCTTATTGTTACCCGAATCCCTCAAGCCAGCAACGGAACTGATCTTCTACAACGCGCAAAACTGTGCCTATACCCTCGCTCCCGCTTACCTGCAAGCAGTTCAAATCGAAGGTTAAGCAATCTTCCCGAATCCGAGCTCCGATCAACAGGTCTCGGGCGATGATGTTAGCCGACGCCAGGTCCGGGTTCGTGGTCTCGGAGCGATTGCCCGGCTTGCCACGAGCCGCCGCAGTGTGACGCTTGAAATCCTCGCGGGGCACGAGCCAGATGGCTTTGCGTTTGGACGTCAGAACTGGGGCGAGCACTGATGGAAAGAATCCGGGTCCCTCAGCGATAACGGCTGAGTCTTTCGCCATATTCGCAATATCTTCGAAGGCCATACGGCAACGCTCACTCCAGCTTGTGATCGTTGCGCGAGCCATAGCTTCGGGTGATGAACCAAGCCAGCGCGACTCCACAGACATGCGATCCGGATGAGCGGCCCAGAGGGCAGGCGTAACCGCTGGATCAGCCCGGGCGAAGTGGGCCATCTCATGGCGGTCAAAGTGATAGACATCGAGACTGTAGCGTTCGGCGAGGAGATTGGCGATCGAGGTCTTTCCGGAGTCCGGTGCGCCGCAGATCCAGAGGACGTGTTCGAGGGCACGCTGGAGAACGTCGTTCGTCTTCAAACCGCTATCCCGATGCATGGAAAACGACAGGAACGAATACGTGGATTAAAGAATACGACCCCGACGGGCCGGTCAGGAATCGACGCATGAACGTTGAACCTGGGCCACAACGCGGATTTCCTAAGAACTCCGACGGAAGCTTTTGGTTCAGGAACTGGCGAGCGTTTCCGCTTACCTGCGATTCGGGTTCGATGCCTGTCTCCTGGCCCGGACGCTAAGAGTGCGTCCGTTTGGAATAGCCGGGAGCCGGTTCTCGACTCCGATCCGCCTCCTCGACCGAACTCCTTGTGTTCGGCTCCGGTGCGTCGATCCGTCAACTCATCGGGATCGTATGTACATACTAACCGTACAGTGCCCGCCTGTCAACCCCTTTTCACTTCGAATCCTGAAATTGGCCTAACACTAGGTTAGTCGAGCCAACGTGCAGTTCTGACCTCGCCATTCGGCTATGATGCCCCAACACCGGCATTGACCGAAAGGATCTCCGAAATGGCGAAGATAACTCACTGGAGCAACGAACCCGGCAGATGGACCGCATCGCTCCATCCGGAAGCTTGGGCGACTATCCCACGCATCCAGGCGCCGAGCGTCTCTCCCGATGGAACGCAGGTTGCCTACATACGTACCTTTGACGGTCGAAGCGACCTCTGGGTCGTCGACACCGCTGGAGGGATGCCTGTGCAGCTCTCCGACGCCGTCCTGCCTCAAGGCTCAGATCCCAGCCAGCGCCAGGCTTTTCCACTGACCTGGACACCCGACAGCAAGCAGGTCATCTTCGCCTCTACCAGCGAAGGCAAACTCTATCGCGTCCCGGCTAGCGGCGGCCCCGCCGAGCAGATCGAAGAGGCGGCTGGAAACCATCATTCGCCAGCAGTCTCGCCGGATGGCGCGCGGCTCGCCTTCGTCGCCGAACGTGGCGAACAGGTCGACATCTTTGTCACGTCGTTGGACGGCACATTGTTGCGTCAGATGAGCGATCGAGATGACGATGCGTTCGTCGCGAACCCACTCTGGTCGCCGGGCGGTGGCAAGCTAATGTGGACCACTTGGCCGCACTACGACATGCCCTGGGACGAAACCGCAATCGTCGTCTCGGACGCCACGCACGGCTCGGCAACGGAGATCTCCGGCGGAGAGCGGGTCTCCAACAACTGGTCCCAGTGGTCGCCCGACGGAGAATGGATCGCCTACGTATCCGACCGCGACGGCGAATACCTGAATCTCTGGCGCATGAAGGCCGACGGCTCGGACGCGGAAGCGCTGGTAAGCGAGAATCACGACCACTACCGTCCTGTCTGGTCGCCCGATGGCAAGAAGATCGCCTACCTCCGGAATAGCGACTGCGAGCATCAGATCTGGATCTGGGAAGGTGGCAAAACGCGCCAGATCACGAATGAGACCGGCGTCCATAGCGACCTGGCCTGGCTCGATGACGACCAACTGCTATCCGTCTTCGAGTCTCCTGTACTACCCGCCGATCTCTGGGTCATCAACCTCGACGGCGAGCGCCGCCAGCTCACCCAGAGCGCGACCGGAGCAGTCCTGGGCGGCGATCTAGCACTGCCGGAGGTGATCTCCTGGGAGGCGTCGGACGGGTTGAAGGTTTCGGGGATGCTCTTCGAACCCGAAGAGATCCGCCCTGGGAAACACCCGTTGATGGTCCATATCCACGGCGGCCCGGTCGGTGCAGCATCGAAAAACTGGCAGCCCTGGATCCAGCAGCTCGTCCAGCAGGGTTATCTCGTCCTCGTTCCCAACTACCGCGGCTCCAAGGGCTACGGGCGCACCTTCATGGAGAAGCTCTACGGCGACTGGGGCGGCGGCGATCTCGACGACAACGTGACCGGCGCAAAGGCGGTCATCGCACGTGGTGCGGTCAATCCGGGTCGCGTTGTTGCCACCGGCGGCTCAGCAGGCGGCTATAGCACCTTGATCTGCATGACGAAGGCGCCGAACTTCTTCAAAGCCGGCATCGCCCGCTTCGGCATCAGCAATCTGAAGACGTTCCACGAGAAGACCTGGGTCTTCGAGCGCTACTACCTCTCCAAGCTGATGGGCGGCACCGGCGGTGAACTATCCGAACTCTACGACGACCGCTCGGCGATCAATTTCGTCGACGATGTGCGCGGGCCGATGCTGATCCTCCAGGGCGACATCGACATCGTCTGTCACCGCTCCGAGATGGACAACATGGTCGCGGCGCTGGAAAAGGCCGGTAAGGACGTCGAATACAAGGTCTACGAAGGCGAGGGCCACGGCTTCAAGAAGATCTCGTCCGTCGTCGACGACGCCAAGCGTAGCGAGGCATTCCTGTTGCGTGCTGTCATGGACAGCTAGGCCGAATGCGGCTCCCGGTTGACAACGCGGCGGGATCGGGACGAAAATCAGTAGGTCGAACAAGTTAGTTTCAGGATGGGCTATTGTCCGTGGCCGCAAGCCCCCCAACCAGCCAGCCGATCATCGTCGGGCGCGACGCCGAGCGACAACGTCTGGCATCCTGCCTGAAACAGGCTCTCGACGGCTGCGGCAGGCTCGTCCTTGTCAGCGGCGAGGCAGGCATTGGCAAGACGACCCTTGTCCGCGACCTCGCGCGCGACGCAGCTGAGCGGCGCGCGCTGGTACTCTCCGGCCACTGCTACGATCTATCGACAACCCCACCCTACGGCCCCTGGCTGGAGGTGATCCGGGAGAGCCCGAGAGTCGACGGCTTACCCTCGCTATCCGAAATTCTCAGTGGCGTGGATGACGATGAGTCCCCAGGACGGGGCGACCAGCTCTTCGGCTGGGGATTGGAACTCTTCAGCAAGCTCTCCGCCAACCAGCCCGTCCTCCTCATCCTCGAAGATATGCACTGGGCGGACCGAGCCAGCCTCGATTTCCTGCGCTTTCTCGGCCGCTCTGTTTCCGATATCCCCGTTCTGATCGTGGCGACCTATCGCGCTGACGAGATCGCGCCAGGACACGCACTCTACACATTGCTGCCAGCGATCATTCGCGAGTCCCAACCCGAACGCCTCGATCTCCAGCCGCTGGACGAAAGAGCGATCGAAGAGTGGATTGGCCGCGCTTATTCGCTCAGCACCACCGACAGACAACGACTTACGACCTATCTCCAACATCACGCAGAGGGCAATCCATTTTTCGCCGGTGAGATCCTGCGCGAGTTGGAGACAAACGGAGTCCTCCGCGCTGGAGACGATTCGTGGGAGCTTGGAGATCTTGAGGATGTCGGCGTGCCGGTCCTGCTGCGGCAGGTGCTCGAGACTCGCATTGGACGTATCTCGCTGAGAGCCCGCGAGGCGCTCGGCCTGGCCTCGATCATCGGCCAGCACGTTGAGATTGAACTCTGGAAGGGGCTGGCCGGGCTATCAGATACAAGAGCCCTGGACATTGCTGAAGAGGCTTCGACGGTGTCGCTCATCGCGACTGTGTCGCTTATCGACCTGTTGACGATGGCCGCCAATCTCTCATTCCGCCACGCCCTTATCCGCGAGGCGCTCTACGAAGAAATCCTCCCACCCCGCCGCCGCATCCTCCACACACAGGTCGCCGAAGCACTGCTCGCCAGCGACGATCCGGACCCCGACGCCGTCGCCCACCACCTCCAGCAAGCCGGAGACCCGCGCGCGGGCGAATGGCTCATCAAGGCCGGCGACCGCGCCTACTACCAGGCGTATTCCCTTCAGACAGCGTTATCGCGCTACGAAGCGGCGCTGGAACTTCTGCCGGAGACGACGAGGAGCAAGGCTGGCTCCTTGTTCAACTCGCTCAAGCGGTTCGCTATGCCGATCCGCATGCGGGTGTCCGTTATGCTGAAGAAGCGGAACAGATCGCTGATATCGCCGATGACGATCCGCCTGAGGCCGTCGCCATTCGGAATCGTGGGATCTGCTCGTGTTTTTGCCGGGCCAGAATGGCTGACGAAGATGCTACTGGATGGTATCGACCTGATCGACGACACTGGCCACGAAGATGAGCTTCGCATTGCTTGACAGCCGATGCGTCGAGGGCTCGTGTTGACTACGGTCGCTCGCGGCGAACAGATGGCTATCTGGTACGCACTCGTGGGCGCTATCGAGGAGCGATCGAAATGACGCAGGCGGTCGTTCGCGAGGCTCACCGTCGACGCACCGCTCAGAGCGTCGCCACGCAGCGGTTCTCCATTGGGGTGCAGGAATCGCACTTTCGGCACTAGGTCAACCAGATGAAGCAGTCCAGCGCATTCAGCCGATCCACGATGCCTTTCAGGATCTCTAAACCAGCGATTTCACTCCGGCGAAGTGTCCGTTACGAACTCTTATTGTGACAATCTTCCGTACTAGGCTAGATGATAGAGAGGCTCGCCTATCAGAACGTCGAAAGGCTTCGGCCTGGAGCCAGCGTGAATTGATCCACGCGATCAGACGATCCACCTGACATCTGTCTCGCACCGATCTATTTATTAGACGGTCAATTGGGATCGGACTTCGAGAGATTGAGGATGCAGATCAAGGATCCAATTTGTCCGTCGTATTCTTGTTCATGGCTCACGCGCCATCGCAGAATATCTTTGGCAGAACTGGGCTGGTTGAACGAGCTTGGGAGTTCATTTGCAGAGGATTTCCAACTCAGCCAACTACGAATCCCGGGAGATCGCGATTCTTTTACGCTACCGCGCTGGAGCTCCAACGCACCGCCGCCAGTCTGGCCATGGATATGGGGGACTTGGACACTGCCAGGGAGTGGATCGATGCGAACGACAGATGGCTCACCTGGAGTGAACGTGTCCTTGGACGGGCCGAACACCTCGTCTGGAATCCCGCTATCACTTGCTGGCCGGAAGCCCAGAAACGGCTGCGGCCTACGCAACACAAGCTACCGTCCGCGCAGAGCAGCCACGCCAGCCCCTCGCTCTGCTCCAGGCTCACCGCGCAATGGGCGAAGCACAGTTGAGACTAGCCAACTTCAGCCACGCCGAGGAATCTCTGCATGTTGCCCTACAGCTTGCGCGCGACTGCGAGGCTCCCTATGAACGCGCACTGACCGAGATCGCCATGGCCGAGCTACATCTTGCAGCCGGGAAACATTTGCTGAGCGCGAATCAGCTTGGATCACGCACAGGCACGCTGGAACGCCTGGGCGAAACCAGCGCTAACGCCTGAAGACGGTCTCGGACATCTGCCGCAGCTCGATCGCGAGACGCGCCCAACGAGGCTTGGCTTAAGTGACCGGAGATCGAAGTCCTACGACACGTCGCAAAAGGACAAACCGACCGCCAAATTGGCGAAAAACTCTTCATTAGCCCACGCACAGTCGGCCAGCACCTACGCTCGATCTTCAACAAGCTCGACGTCAACACTCGGACAGCCGCCGCCGTACGGGCCACGGAGCTTGAACTTATCCGCTGACCGACATAGGTAGACCTACGCATCTGGGCGATGGATCTTGCGAATACGTAAGGCTCACGATGCGCCGGTGCCGCTCATCCATCAGACTGGAACTACAGTCATTACAGACGGTTCGCAGCGCTCGACTGCGCGCCGACCACAGGTTCGCCAGGAAGGGCAAAGCGACATGGTGATTTACCAGAGTCCTTTCCAGATGGTTGAAATTCCTACCGATGTATCACTACCGGAATTATCTTTTCCATGAGGCATCTCAGCGACCAGAGAAGATCGCGTTCATCGACGGCGAGACGGGCGCGAGGCGCACATTCGGCGAGGTGATCGAAGCCAGCCGCCGAGTGTCGGCAGCCTATGCGTCTCTCGGTCTCCAACCTGGAGAGGTTGTCGCACTCTACAGCCCAAACACCTTTGACTGGCCGATCGCCTATTATGGTGCGTTACTGGCCGGAGGCATCGTAACGACGGTTAACCCTCTCTATACGAGCCATGAACTCGAACGACAACTCGCAGATACTGGCGCTGTCATGATCGTCACCTCGCCCGATCAGATCGACCGAATTGAGGACGCCAGATCGTCAACGAATCTTCGAGAAGTCATCGTATTTGGAGAGGCGCCGGGAGCGACGCCGTTTGAAGCGCTGATCCAGAAGCACCGCAACTGAACCACCAGTGGATCTGAATCCGAAAGACGTCTGCCTGCTGCCATCATCGAGCGGCACAACTGGTCTACCTAAGGCAGTGATGTTGTCTCATCAGGCCATCGTCGCCAACATCTGCCAGAGTATCGGAACGGATATCTGGCACGAGGACGACGTTCTTCTCAACGCACTGCCGCTATATCACTTGGCCGGTCTCGGCGCGTTTGCCCACATCGGCTTCGCCGCAGGTTCAACGACGGTCCTCCTACCCCGCTTCGATCTTGAGCAGGTGTTGCATTGTGTCGAGCAGTATCGCGTAACTCAGACAGTCTGGGTGCCGCCGATTCTACTGGCGATGACAAAGGATCCGCGCGTCGACAACTACGACCTGTCGAGTCTCACTTGTGTTGTCTCAGGAGCAGCGCCTGTCGGTCGAGAACTCGGAGAGCTTTTCACGGAGCGCTTCCGGTGCAAACTATGCGAGGTCTACGGGATGACCGAGGCCAGTCCAGTCACCCATCTCACTCCACCGGACCGGATAATTCATGGTTCAACCGGGCCGCTGATTCCCAACACCGAAGGCAAGATCGTTGATACCGCAACCGGCGATGAGCTCGGCTACAACGAGCAGGGCGAGATCTGGGTGCGCGGACCACAGGTGATGAAGGGCTATCTCAACCGGCCCGACGCCACGGCGATCACAATCACGCCGGATGGCTGGCTGCGGACCGGCGACATCGGCTATGCCGACGAGGACGGCTACTTCTACATCGTCGACCGGCTCAAGGAGCTGATCAAGTACAAGGCCTTACCAGGTTGCGCCAGCCGAACTCGAAGACGTCCTCAAAGGTCATCCCGAGATCCTCGACGCCGCCGTCATCGGCAGCCCGGACGAAGCAGCCGGCGAGCTGCCGAAGGCGTTCATCGTCACCGAGAGCGACCTGAGCGAGCAGGAGATCATCGACTACGTCGCCGAGCGGGTCGCACCCTACAAGAAGATCCGCCTGGTCGAGTTCATCGACGCCATCCCGAAGAATCCGTCAGGGAAGATCCTCCGCCGCGAGCTGATCGAGCGCGAACGCGCGGCCGTCGCCGTCTGAGAGGATCGAACTGATGCCCTACGCATCTGCGCCTGACGGCATCCGGATTCACTATGTCACCGAGGGGGATGGGCCGCCGCTCATCCTCCACCACGGCTTCACCGGTAGTCATCGCGACTGGTGGACCTTCGGGTTCGTCGACGCGCTGCGAAACGCCTACCGGCTGATCATGTTCGACGCGCGCGGACACGGAGCCAGCGACAAGCCCCATGATCCCGCCCGATACGGACTGGAGATCGCGGCGCTTGACGTCGTCGCGGTGCTGGACGATCTCGGCATCGAGCAAGCACACTATTACGGCTACTCATTCGGAGGGATGATCGGCTGGGCACTCGGCAAGTACGCGCCCCAGCGTTTCACGTCGATGATCATCGGCGGGGCGCAACCCTTTCCACCACCACAGGGAGTTGGCGAGCGCTTCGGGGAGATGTTCGACTACCTCGATCAGGGTATGGAAACCTACATCAGCTGGTCCGAAAGCAGGGTCGGTCCATGGCCCGCCGAATTCCGCGAGCGCGGCCTCCAAAACGATCCGCTCGCGCTTCGGGCATTGATGAGCGCGCCATCATCACGGGACATCCGTTCGCTCCGCTTCGACGACGCGCTAGAACAGATGTTGATGCCGGTGCTGCTCATTTCCGGCGACAACGACGAGCGCTACGCCGGTCGCCAAGCGAAGAAAGCGGCCGGGTGTCTCACCCAGGGTCAGTACCTTGAGATCCCGGATGCCGACCACTTCAAGCTCTATATTCGTGGCGACCTCGTTGTGCCTCATGTACAGCCATTTCTCGACAGGCAGGTCGCGCCGGACCATTGCCGTTAGCAGCTGGCTACACGAATGTTGACTCGATTGTGAAAGCAGCGCATGATGGCGTCGGAGTGGTTCTCCCAAGCAGGAGGCGCAGCCGTACATGCCAGCCAACACGCTCGCACAATCTGATTCTCACCACCCCAGCCCGGCGGCTTCCATCGGCGCGCGTACTCATCTCCCGATGCCGCTCACGCCATTCATTGGACGCGAATCGGAGCTCGCGGGCGCCGTCGCATTGCTCACCCGCGAGGACGTGCGCCTGCTCACGCTGACGGGACCTGGCGGAGCTGGCAAGACCCGCCTCGCCATCGAGATCGCAACTCTGGTCGAGCCTGAATTTCCGGACGGCATCTACTTCCTCGAACTTGCTCCGATTTCCGATCCTGGGGACTTGATCCCAACAATCGCCAGAGAGTTTCATGTGCTTGCGTCCGGCGGTGAATCACCGCAGTCGATCCTGCATCAGCTTCTGGGCGAACGCAGAATGCTATTAGTCCTCGACAACTTCGATCAGATCGTTGCAGCTGCGCCAGCAGTGGCCCAGCTTTTGGCGAACTGCCCCCGCCTCAAAGTACTGACCACCAGCAGGATCGTGTTGAACATTCAGGGGGAGCATGAATTTCCGGTGCCGCCGCTCAGTCTCCCAGAATCAGGACCAGGGCGAACCTGGCGTAATCTGAATCTTGACGAATTGAACCGCTATGACGCGATTCAGCTCTTTGTCCAGCGAGCTCGTGCCGCCCGACCGGACTTCGAGATATCGGAGGGCAACGGCCTGGCCATCGTCAACGTCTGTCGCCGTCTGGACGGATTACCGCTGGCGATTGAGCTCGCCGCCGCCCGTACGAAGATACTCTCTCCCGAGGCGCTGCTGACACGCCTCTCGCGCAGTCTGGACATTCTCAGCGGCGGAGCCCGCAATCTGCCTCCGCGACTCCAAACGATGCGCGCCGCGATCGCATGGAGTTACGAGCTTCTCGAGCCCGAAGAACAAGAGCTATTCCAGCAGATCGCAGTATTTGCCGGTGGCTTCACTCTCGAAGCGGCTGAGGCGGTCTGCGGCGATAAGTACGACGTGCTATCCGGAATCGCCACGCTGACGAACAATAGCCTCCTACGGAGGATTGAGCTGACCGATGCAACGCCACGCTTCCTGATGCTCGAAACTGTACGGGAGTTCGGAATCGAGCAATTGCAAGAGGGAGAGCACGAAAACGACGCACGATCGAGACACGCCGATTGGGTCTGCGAATCGATGGGCGAGATCGAGCGCCGCATGTTCGGGCCGGAAGCCTCTGCGCTGCTCGACCGTTTCGAAGTTGAGCTAGAAAACATACGCGCGACGCTACGCTGGCTGATCGCCCAGGGATCAATCGATACAGGTCTCCAGCTTGCAAACGCTTGCGCCTTTTGCTGGTTCTACCGCAGCTACTTCATCGAGGCACGCGACTGGTTCGAGCAACTCAGACAGCGGTCGGGCCCCGAACCGTCCCCATGGCTTGCACTCGCACTCTGCTTCGAGGGCCTCCTGAATCAAGCGCTCAGCAACTTCCCCAGATCGCTGGAACTGACTGAGCAAAGTCTCTCGATGGCACAGGAAGTCGGTGATCAAAAGACCGCGGCGATTGCCACTTACCACCTGGGAGATGTACTCGACACGATGGGGGAATTTGAACAGGCGGAATCGTACTTCACGGAAGCATTGACGATGTTCCGCGAACAGAACGATCGCCTCTGGCTGAGTATGCTTTTGTCGCTGCATTCGCTCGTCGTTCACCGCCGGGGTGACACTGACCGCGCCCAGGAGATGGTCGCGGAGGGGTTGACCTTTGCCCGTGAAACCGGGTTTGCCTGGGCAATCGCGATCTGCCTGAACCGGCAAGGGCGCTTTGCAAGCGATGCCGGGGACTTCGCGAGCGCCGCGCCGCTGTATCAGGAGAGCCTTAGAATCTGGGAAGAATTTGGCGACCGCTGGCGGGTAACGCGCACGTTGCCAGACATCGCTGACAGCGCGGCGATGCTTGGCTGGCCTGATCGAGCGGCGGTGCTATTGGGAGCAGCGGAAGCACTTAATGAGCCGCTGGCAACGACTCATAGATTTGCCGACGATTTCTCCTGGCGACGCGCTCGCACCGAAGCGATGACCGCACTCGACCCCGAAACCTTCGAGCGGCTCTGGGCCGAGGGACGAAGTATGTCCTGGGATGAAGCCGTCGCGGCGTCGCTGGAGACGTTGGTCGCCACCGAAAAACACCCCGCCACGAAGACATCGAGTGAGACGAGCGAGAGCCCGCTCTCTCCACGCGAGCTTGAAGTCCTCCAACTGCTGGTCGATGGCCTAACCGACCGCGAGATCGCCGAAGTGCTTTTCATCAGCCCGCGCACTGCTCAAGGCCACGTCTCGAACATCTTCAACAAGCTCGGCGTCAACAGCCGCACCGCCGCTGTCGCCACCGCCCTCCAGAGCGAATTGCTGCCCAAGACCGAATCTCCCGAAGCCTGAACCACCCGTCGCCTTATCGTCCGTTGACGGTTCGAACTGCGAGGTGCATGATGATTGAAGAGCTATCAATTTTCGCGTAAGAATGATCCGCCATATGACGTCGGCTCAGATACTTGAAACCAATGGACACGCCCGTGAACCAGTCGGCACAACACGACACGGATCTCAGCACGGCCGGCTTCCAACACCACCCACCCCCCTTGTTGGGAGGCAGCGAGAGACAACCGCGGCGCTCGACATGCTCGGACGAGACGAAGTGCGCTTACTGACATTAACCGGACCAGGCGGTGTTGGAAAGACGCGGCTCGCGATCGAAATCGCCGCTCATGCAGCTGATATATTCCCCGATGGTGTTCACTTTGTTGAACTCGCTTCGCTCACAGAGCCGGACTGGCTCATCCCGACGATCGCACGAGCGTTTAACATTCCAGAAATTGGCACTCGGTCGCCGCTGGATCGTCTCACTGCCCTGCTGCGCGCAAAGCGGATGCTCGTTGTGCTCGACAACTACGATCAGATCGTCGCCGCAGCCCCAGCACTCGCGAAACTACTCGTCGCCTGCCCGGTTCTATCGTTGCTGGTGACGAGCCGGATTGTGCTCAACATTCAGGGGGAGCATGAGTTTCAGGTGCCGCCTCTGTCTGTGCCCAAACAGGGGCCGGGAAGAACATGGAAATTGCTCGAGCCCGATGAATTGGCCACATACGGCGCAGCCGCCCTCTTCATGCAGCGAGCTCGCGCAGTTCAGCCGAGCTTCAATCTCACTTCTGAGAACAGTCTGGCGATCGCCAACATCTGTCGGCAGCTCGATGGACTGCCACTGGCAATCGAGTTGGCGGCGGCACGGTTGAAGATCTTGACGCCGGAAGCGCTGATGACGCGCCTTGCCCATCGCCTTGACATCCTGACCGGAGGTGCGCGCGATCAGCCGGCACGGCATCAGGCAATGCGCTCGGCTGTCGCCTGGTCATACGAATTGCTCGAGCCCGAGGAGCGGCAGCTGTTTCAGCAGCTTGCCGTCTTCGTTGGAGGCTTCACCATTGACGCAGCCGAGGCCGTCTGTGGCGAATTCTATGATGACGTCCTGACTGGCATCGCATCGCTCGTCGACAACAGCCTGGTACGGCGCGTTGAATCTGAGTCCGGCGAAACGCGCTTCGTCATGCTCGACACAATACGCGAGTTCGGGCTGGAACAACTCGCTGACGGCGGCCGAGAGCAAGACACGCGCAAGAATTTCGTCGACTGGTACGTGCAACAGGCCATCCGGAAAGAAGCACAGATCTTCGGCGCTAATGACACAATGACGCTGGACCAGCTCGAAGCAGAGCACGACAATATTCGTAGCGCGTTGGCATGGTCGCTCGATTACGGTTGGATAGCTTCCGGCATCCGCATCGCCTGTTGGGTCTGGCCACTCTGGTTGCAGCGCAGCTACATTGTTGAGGGGCACACCTGGCTAACGCAACTCATACAACGCGCTCAAGAGCCCCACAACGCAAACTACGCGCTGGCTCTCAGCCTCCTCGGTGTTTTCACCGAAGGGATCGGAGACTTCAACTCAGCACTGCAACAAGTTAGTGCGGCGGTTGAGATCGCTCGGACAAAGCAAGACTCGCGTATTCTGGGTATTTGTCTTCTGGCACAGGCAACTGTGATTGATGAGACAGACGAGATCTCTCGTGCGGAGGAGCTATTTGAAGAAAGCTTGACGCTTCTAAGAAGAACGGGTGAAGAGGGCTGGGTGATTTCCGCACTCACAAACCTCGCCTTACTTTCTCAAGGTCGCGGAGACTCCCAACGAGCCCTGGAACTCGTGGACGAAGCCCTGGAAATATCGCGCCGCATCGGCTTCACCTGGGGCACCGCCCTTTCACTCAATCGTCAAGCGTTGATATTCGCAGAAAGCGACGAATACCTGCCTGCTGCGGAATTGTTCCAGGAGTGCCTAATTCTCTGGGAAAGAGTCGGCGACCGTTGGCGCGTCGCCCTCACGCTCAGCCATCTCGCCGATGCGGTGGCGCAAACCAGCAGGCTGGAGCGTGCCGCCAGACTAGTTGGAGCAGTTGACAGAATCAACGAAATGCTCGCTTTAACTTCCAATTTCACCGACACAGCTTGGTTGCATCGCGCACGTCAAACAACAAGTGAACTTCTAGACCATAGAGTATATCAGCAGTTATGGAGCGACGGCTATACCTCCTCCTGGGAGGAAATTATTGTCGATGCAATTGCACCGCTAGAGCGTGCTTCTTCAGACAGCGCGGATGACGCTCCGACCGCTGTTGGTGAAAATATTCTCTCTCCCCGCGAGCTTGAAGTCCTCCAACTACTGGTCAAAGGGCGCACCGACAGCGAGATCGCCGAAGCGCTTTTCATCAGCCCGCGCACCGCTCAGGGCCACGTCTCAAACATCTTCAACAAGCTCGGCGTCAACAGCCGCACCGCCGCCGTCGCAGCCGCCCTCCAGAATAACTTGTTGCCTGTCGATAGCCAGGACGGCCACTGAACTAGCGGATGGATCGTTGAGAAACGATAATGAGCTAGTCGCCTGTCGGACTTCGCTGAAAGTATGAGAGAGTTGACGGCGCAACCGTCGTTACGCATGATTGTGGGAGCAATTCCATCGAGGCTAGAGTTCAAAGCATCGCATGCCCTACTCATCGACCATAGACGTCAATAAGCTCACGGAAAACGGGAACCCTCTGCCGCGATCCGATTTTCGCCAACGCAGGTTGCCCACGCCACTCACGCCCTTCGTCGGCCGGCGAAACGATATTTCAGCGGCACTCGACATGCTCAAGAGGGATGATGTCCGCCTGCTGACACTAACGGGGCCGGGCGGCGTCGGAAAAACACGTCTGGCGCTCGAAGTCGCAAATCAAAGCCTGGACCTTTTCCCCGACGGCATCGTCTTCGTCGAACTGGCATCGACAACCGGCCCGGACCGGCTGCTACCAACAATCGCCCGGGAGTTCGCGATTCCGGAAGTCAATGAACAGTCGCCGCTCACCAATCTGAAGACGCTGCTACGTGCAAGGCGAGTGCTCCTCATCCTGGACAATTTCGACCAGATCGTTGTCGCAGCGCCCGAGGTCAGTGAACTACTCGCGAGCTGCCCGGATCTCACGATCCTGGTCACCAGCCGCATCGTGCTCAACGTCCAGGGGGAGCAAGAGTTTCGCGTCACTCCTTTGAGCTTGCCCGAATACGGACCGGGTCGAACCTGGAAGTCGATCGAACCCGAGGAACTCGCAAGCTTCGACGCAGCAGCACTCTTCCTTCAGCGAGCACGCGCCGTCCATCCCGACTTCTCCCTCACCATTGAAAATAGCCTGGCGATCGTCAGTATCTGTCGCCAGCTCGATGGTTTACCGCTTGCCATCGAGCTGGCAGCCGCGCGTATGAAGATTCTTTCTCCCGAGGCGCTTCTCAGCCGGCTCGCCAATCGACTGAACATCCTGACCGGCGGCGCGCGGGACCAGCCTGCCCGGCTCCAGGCCATGCGATCCGCGATTGCCTGGTCCTATGAGTTACTCGATCCTGAGGAGCAGGTGCTATTTCAGCAACTCTCCATCTTTGTCGGAGGCTTCACACTCGACGCCGCCGAGGATGTTTACGATGCGAACACCGGTACAGAGGTCGACGTGCTGACAGGCGTCGCTTCATTAGTAGACAGTAGCCTCTTGAGCCGCGTCGAAACCGTTTCTGGCGAACTCCGCTTCCTGATGCTCGCGACCATTCGCGAGTTCGGGTTGGAGCAGCTCGCGGCCAGCGGGAACGAGCAGGCAACCTGGCAGCGCTATGCCAACTGGTGCGTCAGTCTGGCCCTGGAGGGCAACCAGAGGAGCTTCGGCCCGAACGATACTGCTACGCTGAATCGCCTGGAATCGGAACATGACAACATTCGTAGTGTCCTCGCCTGGGCATTGGATCAGGGCCAGATCGAAACCGGTATGCGCCTGGCTTGCTGGGCCTGGCCACTCTGGTTCTTGCGCAGCTACTTTGCCGAGGGACGCTCCTGGATGGAACAGTTCATCGATCGAGCCGAACTGCCACACACCGCTAACTATGCGACCGCCCTCGCGCTGCTCGGCGTCCTATGCGAAGCGCTTGGAGACTTCCAACTATCTCTGGAACAGCTTGAGCGGGCCACGGCTATCGCTCGGGGGCTCGATGACAGGCGCTGCCTGGCGTTATGCGTCACCGGACTCGCCGACGTTCTCGAAGCTGTTGGCGATGCGGAACGCTCCGAGAGCGTCTCATGGGAAGCGGCCGACCTGCTCCGCGAGACGAATGAAATTGGATGGCTGGTCAGCATTCGCGGGCACTTGGCGATTCTTGCGCACCGCCGTGGAGACCACGAGGCGGCCGAGCGGCTGGCGGCCGAGGGATTGGCGCTGGCGCGCAGCATCGATTTCACCTGGGGCATCGCGATGTGTCTCAGCCGGCAAGGGCGGTTCGCAAGTGACGCCGGAGACTTCCAGAAGGCGGCCGATTTGTTCCAGCAGAGCCTGGCCCTCTGGCACAGGAATGGAGATCGCTGGCGAGTAACTCGTGCGCTCGGTGATATCGCCGATATGGCCGCGATGCTCCAGCACCCAGAGCGAGCTGCCCGGCTCCTCGGCGCCTCCGAGATGCTGAATGAACCGCTGGCCGGATCAATGGAATTCGCCGATAGTTCGGGTTGGCGACGCGCCTACAGCAACGCTCAGGCGGAGCTGGAACCGGATACCTTCCAGCAGTTGTGGAATGAAGGTCGCATGTTGTCCTGGGACGAAGCGCTTGAAGAGGCGTTGCAACCGCTGACTCCAGCAACTACTGACAACGAGGAATCCAGCGCTCAAGATTCTGTAGACGAGAGTCCGCTCTCTCCCCGCGAAACCGAAGTCCTGCAACTGCTGGTCGATGGACGAACCGACCGAGAGATCGCCGAGGCACTCTTCATCAGCCCGCGCACCGCTCAGGGCCACGTCGCAAACATCTTCAACAAGCTCGGCGTCAATTCACGCACCGCCGCCGTCGCGGCCGCACTTCAGAATGACCTTCTCCGGTCGGACGACACACCCACCAGGTAATCTCATCGCCCCGGCCCCCAGTACTAGCAACACAACCAGGCAATCGAGAGCAGCGGCAACCCGTAATTTACACGGTGTCGCCACGCCACCGATGCCCGATGATAGGTACATCGTTGAAGGTCACAGGCAAGCAATTGCACTCCTTCGGAAAGGGTTCTCAAATGCCGAGTCGACAAGATAATCACCAACCCAACTGGCGCGCCGGAGCGATCATGAGCTTTCGCAGCATCGACTTCATCGCCGGTTGGGACCAGCGTGGCGCAGAATATCCCGCCATCTCGACAGCCGAGAAGCTCTTTCGCGTTCCGACCGCCAATCAGCATTCCTCGCGGTCCGGAGTGCCTGGTCAGCAGCGTCGCTGATCCCGCAACGAAGCGTTTTCGCACAGCAGGCAATGGAGAGGGAAGATTGATGGAAACCGGAACAAGAACGCCTACCGCTACAGAGCTACGTGCAGAGGGCTTTACATCGGACCAGATTGCACGCCTGTCGGCGTTGCGTGCTGAGTATCCGATCGTCGAGATCATCGACTCACAGCGGGGCATGCAGCAACTCAGATTCCTCAAGTGGCGTTACGCGACTGGACGGATAGGAGGGTAAACGAGTACTGAAGATTTGGGGTTAGCCCCCATAGTCTGGCAAGCCCTGCTGGCCTAGAGTAGATCAAACAACGCGCCAGGATGAACTGGTGCGAGGGCGTAATAGCCCGGCAACCAGAGAGCAACAATGGCGTTGCTCGGACATCCATCGAAGGGAGCTTGAGATGGTTGCAACCAGCTTCCGCGACGCTGCGGAACACGAACACGAGAATGGCCACTTCCGGTCTACGGAATCTCGCCATCCTCCTGGGCCAGCCGATGCCAGCCATGACTTTCGACGCACCCGTCGATATGCCCGTGGCAAACGCTATCCAGCGTATCGACGCGACCCAGGCTGAGCGCGAGCGCTCCGAGTTCGCCCGCCCGGCGGTGACCGCATCGGAGCGCCATCGCAATATATCCGCTAAGGCAGTACGTAGCGGTTCACATCCCTGGGTCGGTGCGATGCCCGCACTGCCCAAGCACGGCTGGAGATCGTTCATCGGAGTCGTCCCCACGTGGCGAGGACGCTCCACATTTTATCCATGGCTGCAGTACAGGCAATCGCCAGGACAGGAGCAGTGCGAAATGCGATAGGTAGTTCCATCTGATCGACTACCTACTCTGGCGGAATAGGTAATAGAGAAAGTTGCAACAGGTAATCCGCACGGTGTCCAGAACATTGCACTAAGGCATCATGAATCAACGGCTGCAAGGTGCAGTCGAGGAGTCGAACAACGAAGTTCTAGGAGGACTCAATCATGTTCGGAGTAGCGACGAAACGATCAGAGCCAGTGACCACGCTCAATGGCCATCACGCTGGGACCGATTATATTATTCGAGCCGAAGGTGTCTCGAAGACATATCAGTCCGAAACCGGCCAGGTGCCGGCACTACGCAACGTCGATTTTTCGATTGCGCGTGGCGAGATGGTGGCGATCATGGGCCCGTCGGGCTGCGGTAAGACGACGCTGTTGAACTGCCTCTCCGGCCTCGACAATATCGACTCGGGTCGGATCTGGCTCGACGGTACCGACATCGCGACCCTCTCGGATCGCAAGCGCACCGCCTATCGGGCGCGTCGGATGGGCTTCATCTTCCAGGTCTACAACCTGCTGCCGGTGCTCAGCAGCGCCGAAAACGTCGAGCTGCCCTTGCTCGTCGCGGGTGTCAAACCGAAGGAAGCTCGCGAGCGAGCGCACGCAGCGCTCAAGACTGTCGGCCTTGAACAGCAGACCGGCAAGCGCCCGGCACAGCTCTCCGGCGGCCAGCGCCAGCGCGTGACCGTCGCCCGCGCCCTGGTGACCAACCCGGCCATCGTCTGGGCCGACGAGCCTACGGGTGCGCTCGACTCCAAGACGGCCAGCGACATCATGGAGCTGATGCGCAGTCTGAACCGGAGTCACGGTTTGAGCTTTCTCGTCGTGACCCATGACCCGGGCATCGGTGATCGCTGCGACCGCATCGTGCGGATGCAGGACGGCACGATCGCGGGCGAAATAGCCCACGACATCTTCGCTCAATCCATGGCCGTCGCAACCCAAGGTGACTAGCCGACGATCGGTAGACAGATTTCAACAACGTCGTTGAACAGAGACATGGAGGTCCCCAGTGGACGATATTTTTGGAATTCCCATGAACGGGATAGCGATAGTGCTCTCGGCATTTCTTGCCCTCTGCCTGCTATCCGTTCTCTGGATCGCCTGGCGGCGAACCATTATCTTCAAACTCGGCATTCGCAATATGGTGCGACGGAAGACGCAGACGACGCTCATCGTCGTCGGTCTCGCCCTATCAACGCTGATCATCGCCGCAGCGCTCGGAACCGGCGATACGATTGACAACTCGATAACGTCGGACGTCTACTCAAACCTCGGTCAGGTCGACGAGCTCATCGTTACCAGCCAGGTAACGGACACGAAGGTTGATCTCACATCTCAAGAAGCGCTCCCGCCAAACGCTTTTGAGATGATCGACCGGGCAGTAGCTGGTGATCCCAATATCGACGGCGTGCTGCCGATGCTGGAGACGCGCCTGCCAGTCCTCAATGACGCTGGCCAGCTGGCTGAAGCAGACGTCGTCGTTACGGGAATTGATCCCGAGCGAGTGAGTGCCTTTGGCGGCCTGATCGATACAAATGGCAAGACGATCGACCTTAGCCAACTGGCGCCCGACCAGGTGGTCGTCTCGCAAAAACTGGCAGACCAGATCGACGCAGAAGTAGGCACGCAGCTAACACTTCATGTTAGTGACACGCCTCACCTGTTCTCCGTCGCGGCGATCGCAGAAGACACGTACCTGAGCGGCACACGTCGCAGCAGAGACAGCTACCTGGAGTACGCAGGTCTGACGATGCCTTTGGGCACGCTACAGACGCTCCTCGACCGGCCCGGTGAGATCAGCGTCATTGCGCTCTCGAACACCGGTAACAGCAAAGCTGGAGGGAAACTTACCGACGCAGTCGTAGACACGCCTCGAGCCGGCGTTCGCGGAGCCAGGGTCTCGGCATCGACACCATCAAACAGGATCGCGTCGACGACGCAGAGCTCATCGGCTCGAACTTCACCTCGATCTTCGTGGTGTTGAGCATGTTCTCGGTCATCTCGGGCGTGCTCCTGATCATCCTCATCTTCACGATGCTCGCATCCGAGCGCCGCACGGAGATGGGTATCGAACGCGCGATCGGCACACAGCGACGGCAACTGATCCACCAGTTCGTTGCCGAAGGCGCCGGCTATTCCTTCGGTGCAGGGCTGATCGGCGTCACGCTGGGAGCGCTGGCTGCAATCGGCATCGCTCAGGGCATGAAGATCGTATTCGGCTCATACGCGCCGATCGAAGCACACGTCACGCCGCGCAGCCTGCTAGTGGCCTATACGCTCGGTATGGCGATCACCTTCCTGACCGTCGTCGCCGCTTCCTGGAAGATCAGCCGGGTCAATATCGTCGCAGCGGTGCGGGATATCCCCGACATGGTCTCGGGCAAGCGCAAATGGTCGACCCTGATCTGGGCCGGACTGCTCACCCTCGTCGGCGTGCTCATGGCGCTGATGGGCTCGGGCGGCAGCTCAGCCGAAGCGTTCTCTGTCGGGATGACGTTTGCGCCCCTCGGACTCGTGCTCTTCCTCCGTTACTTTGGATTGCCAGGGCGCTTGCTTTATACCGCAGTCGGACTCTACACCATAGGTTTCTGGATGATGCCGCAGTCGACCTTCAAATCGCTCTTCGGTGAGTTCGACTTCAGCGTCGCAATGTTCTTCCTCTCAGGCATCTTCGCCGTCGTCGGCGCGACGATCGTGATCCTGCAGAACAACGACATTCTGCTGGCTGGCATCTCACGGCTCGGCGGTCTGTTCCGTTCGAAGTTGCCGGCAGTGCGCACCGCCGTTGCCTACCCGAGCGCAGCAAAAGGCCGTACAGGACTGACGATCGCGATGTTCAGCCTGATCATCTTCTCGCTCGTCCTGATCGCGACGATGAACGCGAACTTCCTCGAATCGGCGCTTGGTGATGAAGCCAACGCTGGCTGGGATGTTCGGGCAGAAGCGGTTACTTCGAATCCTCCAAGCGACTTCGTGGCGACCTTGCAGGAGCAGGGCGTAGATACGAGTCAGTTTGAGTCGATCGGAGTCGTGACCAACCCGGACGAATCCAGTTCAGAAATTCGCATGGCAGGCGCTGAAGAGTGGAAGATCTGGCCGGTGCTGGGTGTTGACCAGCAGTTCATCGACCATAGCGAGATCGTATTCGGTCAGCGTGCCGTCGGATACGCCACGGATGCAGACATCATGCATGCGCTGGCTACCCAGCCCAACGTTGCGGTGATCGACTCCTTCGCCGTCCCGGCTGAAGGAGACCTCGGCAGCGACGGTGACATCTTCTCCCTCACCGGCCTGAAGAGTGGTGAAGAGGTATTCGATCCAATAACAGTCGAACTTCAGAATCCAAAGGACGGGAGCGCTTATTCGATCACAATCATCGGTGTGATCGACAGCAAGATCGGCAGCCTTTTCGGACTCTATGCGAATCAGCAGACGATTGACGCTGTCTATCCGAGTGTTACCTCCACTTCCTGGGTGGTCTCGCTGAAAGACCCTGGCACATCCAGTGACGTTGCGAAGAGCATCGAATCGGCTCTGCTCACCAGCAGTGTCCAGGCCACCTCGATCAGAGACGATCTGCGCGATCAGCAGAAAGAAGAGAGTGGCTTCCTCTACATCATCGAAGGTTTCATGGGCCTCGGCCTCTTCGTCGGCATCGCCGCGGTCGGTGTCATTGCCTTCCGCTCCGTGGTCGAACGTCGGCAGCAGATCGGTGTCTTGCGCGCCATCGGCTTCCAACGGGAGATGGTCTCGCTCTCCTTCATGATCGAGTCTCTGTTCATCGTCGGACTCGGCGTCTTCTCCGGAGCACTGCTGGGATTGCAGCTGGCACACAAGATGGTGCTAGATCCCGATCAAGGCTTCTCATCCGACATCAGCTTCGTCATTCCCTGGACGACGATCCTTCCGATCATCGTGGTGACGGTGCTTGTCTCGATGTTGATGACCTGGATTCCGGCTCAGCAGGCTGGGCGCATCGCGCCAGCCGAAGCGCTGCGCTACGAGTAAGGTCTTTCGAACCCCTCCGAGCGATCGCGCGATCGCTCGGAGGGGTTCTCTGTTGCCTGGGAACATATCCAGTACGTTGACAGCCCCGCCAGAGATAGCTAGTCTGCCGCCCTACTCCAAGTTGAAGGGATACCAGACAATGAGCGCTCTGCATCGCAAGTACGAACTCACACCGGTCATCAATCTCTCCGGACCACTGACCGTCTACGGAACGTCAATCAGCAGTGAAGCTGTCATCGCAGCTGTCGCGGAAGGGCTGCGGCATCACTGGAACATGGACGAACTCTTCCAGCGCGCCGACGAGCGCATCGCCCAGTGGAGCGGGGCGGAAGCAGGCACTCTCACTGCCTGTTCAGCGTCGGGAATCACCCTCTCAGTCGCCGCCTGTATGACCGGCAACGACCCTGGCAAGATCGGCCAGTTGCCGAACACAGAAGGTATGCCGAGCGAGGTAGTCATCCAGAAGGGACACGTCGTCGACTTCGGCGCGCCAATCGAGCAGATGATCCGCCTGGCCGGAGCGAGGACAGTCGAGGTCGGCACGGTCAACAAGACGACCCCGGCCCAGATCGGAGCGGCCATAGGCCCGGAGACTGCAGCGGGAATGTTCGTCATCTCCCATCACACGACCCTCTCCGGCAATGTTGAACTCGAACGCTTTGTTTCGATGTTTCACGATCACGGCTTGCCCGTCATCATCGACGGCGCGGCCCAGGATCATCAAATCGAACGCATGGTCGCCAGTGGCGCTGATCTGATCGTCATCAGTGGTCAGAAGTATCTCTCCGGCCCGACGGCTGGCGTCGTCTGCGGCCGCAAAGATCTGATCCAGGCGCTCTATCTCCAGAACGGCGGCATCGGACGCACGATGAAGATCGGCAAGGAAGCCATCCTCGGCACGATCATTGCCATCGAAGAGCGCATGCACGAGGGCGTTGAGGAGTGGGAAGTGAGGCAGCGCTCAAAGGCAGAGACGCTGGCGTCGATGATTGGAGAGATTCAAGGGATCGATATCGCAATCGAAAAGGATCTCGTCGGCCAGCCAGTCCACAGGATCAAACTGGGCGTCGACTGCGAAGCTTTCGGATGCGACGCCACTCAACTCCGGCGGCTACTGCAAGACTCGTCGCCATCGATTAAGACACGTGATCACCACAGCGGACCAGGCACCTTCCTGCTGGAACCAGTCCACATCGCACCAGATGATATGCAGCACGTCTCTCATCGTCTGCACGCGATAGCTGCAATGATGCCTGTCGGAAAGGCGGCCTCACTCGAACTCATCGAGTAGGCCAGGAGCGACCGGACCGCAGGCGACCTTTTCTTCGACTCGCGAGCCCGATCTCTCGTCGAAAATTGAGATGATCTGCCAACGAAATCCCGCTGACGTTGACACTATGAAGTCTGTCAACGCCAGTGGGAACTAGCCATGCGGGAACTATTGGTTCGCTGCCGAAAGATAGTCGCGGGTCGCACCGGCCAGCAGTCCCCAGGCGGAGACGCTCGTCTGGAGACAGCCACGCTCGCGGGCAGCTTTCGCCTCTTCGCCAGTGGAAGTATTGATGCCCACCGGCACCCCGGCTTCGATCGCCATTGTGATGATCTGGTCGATCGCTTCTTCGACTTCTGGATGGTGCCGGCTGCCGGGATGGCCGAGAGACTGAGACAGATCCGCCGGACCAATCGTGACGGCGGTGATGCCTTCGACCTCCATTATCGCCGGCAGTTCATCCAGCGCCCGAACATTTTCGATCAACGCGATGACCGCCAGCTGGCGATTCGCGTCAACGGTGTACTCAGCAAGCGAACTGGTTAGCCCAAAATCTAGCCGCTCTCGTCCCGGCCAGTCCGCGGCGGCCAAGCGGATGGTAGTAGACGGCATCGACGGCGGCCTGAGCATCAGCGGCTGAATTAACCTGCGGGATAACGATCCCCTGCGCGCCGGTGTCGAGATGGCGCAGGATCACGTCGGGCGCATTGTGCGGCACCCGCACGACCGAGGTGATCCCGACCGCCTCGCATGCTCGCACCAGCGTTTCACACTCGCGCACGCTCATGTGGCCGTGTTCGCAATCGATCATCACATAGTCGAAACCCGAAAGCCCGAGAACTTCGACGAGCTGCTCGTCGGCGGAGGCGACGATGACGCCCGCTACAGGCTCACCGGCCAACAATCTTGGCTTTCATTGCATTGGTACGCATGTAGAATTCTCCCCTTCCGGGCGATACGAAAACGACCTTCTCAATCGGCAGGCAGCGCCGCTCTCAGGCGCGCGCGTCAACCCTATCTTCAGCGCTATCCGGGGCGAGCGCCCAGTCCATCAAGCGCGACAAACGAAATCAGCGCACCGATAGCCGCACTGACAGCGGCCAGCTGGACGCCCCAGCCAACTGACGCAGATCGCAGAGGGGAATAGCCTTCGTCGGCGATCGTCGTCCAGTCGATCGCGGCAATGAACGCTGCCAGCCCGAAGGCCGCAAGCATGATCCCGGCCAACCAGGTACGCGTGTCTGGCCGAAGGATATGGGCGATCGCGCCGACACCGGCGATAATCGCCAGCGGAAGAATCAGAACGCCGTTATCTTCCATTCCACTGACCGCCGTTACACCGATATCGACGCCCACGGCCCGAAAGCGGCAATGGTCAGAAAGATGGCACTGATAAACGCCAGTCCCGGCAAGAGCAAATCGCCTGGGTCGATACGGATCGTGATACTTCGATCTTCCATCGGTGGTTCTCTCCTTCTCAGATCAATCACTGCGAATAAAGATGGATGAAAGAGTCTAGCGCACCTTGAAGCTGTTGAGCGTCGCGAGTTTGGCCGGAAAACAGGCGGTATGCGAAAATAGAGGCTGGCTGCATCGCGTGCTCGCAAGGTGAACTCCGGTCGCCATGGTTTCGGCACCGGCGCCAACCACCAAATCCGCAGCCGCCACCGAACGCCCGTGACGAAAGGATGAACAAGTATGGCTGGTCACAATAAGTGGTCGAAGATCAAGAGAAAGAAAGCCGCAAACGACAGTAAAAAAGGCGCGAATTTCTCAAAGCTCTCACGCGAGCTTCAGGTCGCGACACGCGAAGGCGGACCGGACCCCAACTCGAACATGCGCCTGCGCCTGGCTATCGACCGCGCCAAACGTGATGGGATGCCGAGCGACACAATCGATCGCTCGGTTGCCAAGGCGAGCGGAGCAAACGCCGACGAGGCGTCGTTCGAGACGGTCATCTATGAGGGTTATGGACCCGGCGGTGTCGCTGTCCTGGCCATCGCGCTGACAGACAATCGCAACCGCACGGCAGCCGAGGTGCGAAACGCCTTCAGCCGCAATGGCGGATCGCTTGGTGAAACGGGCTCGGTCGCCTGGCAATTCGATACCGTCGGCCAGGTCATCATTCCAGTCAATGGCTCAGATCCCGACGAAGTGGGGCTGATCGCAATAGACGCCGGGGCAAGCGACGTTGAGACGGACGAGGATGAAATCATCGTCACGACCGAACCCGGTGACTTGACCGAAGTTGCAACGGCAATTCGCGAAGCCGGGGTTGAATTTTCCGAAATGAATGTGACCCGGCTTCCTCAAACCCCTCTGGAACTCGAAGCCCGAAATATCGGTACGGCAATGCGGCTCTTCGAGGCGCTGGAAGATCTTGATGATGTCAGTGAAGTATTCACGAACGCGAGCTTCAGCGAGGAAGCAGCCGTCGCTTAATTCAAAAGAATCCGGAGAGGCTTAGGAATCAGCTGGCACAACGCTCAGCCCTGTCTCACCAGCAACGAATATTCGCTCAACGTACGCAACGGTGGGAGTAGTGCTGATGGCGATGGCACGGCAACGCGGTGCAAAGCCCAAGTTTGCGTCAAGCTCAACGAGGACCGCATCGGCGCGTGGTCAATTCTTACGCGCGCTGTTCCTCAGCGCATGTGTCGTTGTTGGCGGTACGATCGGTTACATCACACTGGAAGGATGGAACCTCTCCGACAGCTTCTATATGACGATCATCTCGATCACGACTGTCGGCTACGGCGAAGTCCGGCCGCTCGATCTCTCCGGTCGCATCCTAACCGCCCTCCTGATTGTTGGCGGCATTTCGATCTTCGGCTACACCGTCACCACGCTGGCTTCATCTATCGTTGAGAATGAGTTGACCGGAAGGGCGCGCGAACGCCGCACTCGCGCCGCGATCGACTCGCTCACGAACCACGTCATCATCTGCGGGTTTGGCCGTGTTGGAATGAGCGTTGCCCGAGAGCTCAATGCTGAAGCTGTGCCCTTCGTCCTGATCGATAGCAACCCTGATCGAGTTGCCGAGTCTGCCGCGCTCGGGATATCTCGCCATCCTCGGCGATGCCACCGATGACTTTGTCCTCTCTTCTGCCGGGATCGATCGCGCAAATGCGTTGATCTCCGCCCTCGATGATGACGCCCAGAACGTCTTCATCACCCTCTCGGCGCGCGTCCTGAATCCGGATGTAACGATCGCCTCGCGGTCCTCATCTCCTGAAACAGAGAGAAAGCTCCAGCTTGCGGGAGCTCAGCACGTCGTGTCGCCATACAACATCGCCGGGCACCGTCTGGCCGGTGTCGTCGTTCGACCAAGCGTGATCGAATTCCTCGATACCGTCATCTACTCGGCTGGCCTTGAATTCTGGCTGGAGGAGATCCTCGTTGGGTCGCGCTCGCGCATCGCCGGTCAGACGATCAGCGAGTCACAGATCGGACGCGACACCGGCACACTGCTTTTGGCCATCGTCCGCTCCGACGGGTCTCGCACGGCAAACCCAACTGCCGACACCCAGATCAACGCAGGCGACACCCTGCTTGCGATCGGTACCCGGCAACAACTCACCCGCCTGAGCCGGATCGCGGCACGGGATGATTCCAACGATTAGCGGCCCGCCTCATCCATTCCCAGAAGCAAGGCAATATGAAGTGCTACGGTGAACAGGAGCCTGGTGGCATTCCATAGCGTACGGTGCAGCCTATCGCCTAACCGAATCGCGCGGGCCGAAAGTTCGCCGAGAAGCGGATCAACCTCCCCAGTCACAATCTCCTGGGCGACGATCTTTGGTAACAACGCCCCCATCGTGATCGCTGAATGGGTCACGATCTCCCCGTAGCCTGGAATGGACGGCAACAAACCGGCGCTTGTGCGCCCATCGGCAGGTATCGGGCGCGTCGCCACGGTCCAGCGCGATACTCGGGCATCCTGCGCCTCCGGCACATAGGAAATGAAGCGCTCGACGAGCTCCCGCGCCCAGTCAGCAGGTTTCTCACCAGCGGTGATACCGGCGTCGGCTTCGTGGTGATGTAATGCGATCAGTCCGCCACCGTCGGGGCGCATATGCAATCGTGGGGCATGCATCACTCGTCCGATGAGACCGTCTGGAACACCAGACACGCGAGTGATAAAGCCCAACGTCGGCGCGAGCGGCAGATCCCGGCCCGCCATCTTCGCGACTCTGATCGGCCCAGGGCCCAGCGCAGTTCATGACCAGATCCCCCTCAATAATCTCGTCATTCGCCAGACGCACGCCAGTGACACGACCATCAGTCGTTTCCATGCCCACGACTTCGCTGGCGTACCGCAACTCAGCTCCTGACGCGGCGGCCAACTCCGCCATCTTCGCGGCCAACAGCGGCCCGTCGATCCAGCCCTCCGAGCGAAACGCAGCCACCTGCTCGACATTTCCAAACTCGAACGTGCGGCTCAAGTGTCGGAGGCTTCGGCAACCGGAATCCACTCTGCGGGGTAGTCCCAGCCCTGTAGTTCGGCGACACGAGCTTCGAGATTGTCTTCGATCTCGCCGGAATCCATCCAATCTCCGTCAGCCGACCAGACCAGATTGCCGCCCTCGTGATACCAGGGCGCTGCACCGAGTTCCTCTCGCAAGGTAATATGGGCCGCCATACCGGCCAGATTGAGTCGGAAGTAGTCTTCGGGACGCTTGGAGTTGGCGTTGTACCAGGAAAAGCTTGAGCCGGTTGTACCGCTCGCCGGTCGACCTCGTTCTATCAGAAGAGTTTCCTGCTCCTGACTCGCAAGCCGCCAGGCCAATCCCGAGCCAACAACTCCCGAGCCAATAACGATCACTCGCATCACTTCACCGTGTCTCAGTTGTAGTCGTCGAATTCATTGAATGCATTCTAGGATGCAATCGAGTCCTCGCGCTCCGATGATTTGCTGGAAGCAATTGAAGCACCGGTATTGGTCACACGCGGATCGAGATTCGTGCCAGCGCACTGACCGCAATGAACCGGCCTAGGAAATTGCGGCGAACGGCTGCTGAAATTCCAGCATTTGAGCATACAAACGCTCGGTATCGGAGCGGTGGCAAAGTTCCGTGCCAGGCGTCATGACCGCAGCAGCACCGGCAGCGACCCCCATCGACGCCGCTTCCAGCACCGTCCAGCTCTGGGTCAATCCCCAGACGATGCCCGCCACCATACTGTCGCCCGCTCCGACCTTACTTTGTGGAGGCACCGGCGGTGCAGGTATGCGCAATGACGCTTCTCGTGTTACAGCGAGCGCACCGCCCGCCCCAAGCGAAACGACGACGGCCTCGCAGCCATGGTCATTGATTATCCGCTGAGCGGCATCCCGTAGATGCTCTTCGTCCTCGATCCAGGTTTCTCCCTCAAGCCAGGCAAGTTCAGCTAGATTCGGCTTGATCATGAAGAGCCCCGCATCGAGAGCAGCCCGAAGTGGCGGACCAGACGTGTCGAGGATAAGCCGTGTACCGCGCGATCGCGCGACTCGCGCAATTTCAGCGTAGGCATCAACCGGTAGACCCGGCGGCAGACTGCCACTGGCGACGAGGATATCCGGAGCGGGATCGAGCGTTTCGATCAAATTGAGGATGCGCCTCCACTCCGCTCCAGAAAGTGCTGGCCCCGGCATGCAGAAGCGATACTGGAGTGTCGTGGCATCTTCGAGAATAGTGACGTTTTCGCGCGTCAGACCGGCAATCGGCACGGGGTAAGCTCGCACCTGCTCCATCTCGATCAATTCAATGAGACGATTTCCGGTATGCCCTCCAGCGGTAAATATCGCGAGAGGATCAGCACCGAAATGGCGCAGCGCCCTCGCTACGTTGACGCCACCGCCACCAGGTTGAGTGAGCGGCTCATCGCAGCGCAGCTTACGTTCGGGTACAACCTGATCAACATGTGAGTTAGTATCTATCGTGGGGCTCAACGTCAACGTGACGATATGGGCTTGTCTGATCCACTCGTTCGACCCTCAATCAATCTCTTTTCATCAACCTAGCGGTTTCAGGTGTATCGTACCGGGAATAACCTTTGCCCGCACCCATCCGGATTGATGGGAACGAAGCTCAGAGCGCAAACAATCGGGAGATCAAATGAAACTTCTTATCATTCGCCACGCCCAGTCGGCGAACAACGCGAATATGGATGCCCGCGTGGCCGACCCAACGATTACCGACATCGGACACCAGCAAGCGGCGCGAATTGCGGAATCCCGTCACCTGTTCAGGAGATCGAGCGGCTTTATGTCTCGCCTATGCGTCGCACCCTACAGACTGCCGCACCTATCGCGAACTCTACTGGTCTCCCGGCGCGCGTTTTCACCGGACTGCACGAGTGGGGCGGCGTCTGGGAGGAACGCGACGGCGCTATCTCCCACTTTCCAGGACTGGGGCGGTCTGAGATGTCGGAGATCATCCCCGAAATCGAGTTGCCCGACGATGTGCTGGAAGAAGGCTGGTGGTCCGGCGATCACGACACGAGCACATTTGAAGCGGCGTTGGCGCTCTCTCGCCAGAACGCTTACGAATTCCTCGAATACCTCGAGCATCAGTATCCTGACGAAACGCAGATCGCAATCGTGACCCACGGAGGTTATGGATCAAACCTCATAGAAGCGGCCCTCGGGCTTGATATGCATCCGGAAACAGCGAGGTTTGTACTGAACAACACCGGTCATGCTCTGATCGAACTGGATGGCCGCCACGGCCTGATGCATTGGAACAATCGTATCGATCACCTGACTCACGATCTGATCACGACCTAGAGCAGATTGAGGTGAAGACGAACGTCCAAGCGTGCCATTTCGAGCAGAGCGGATTCATACGAACGCGAGCGCGGCACTCGACTGAGATCTCTTGTGTACCCGGAAAGGCGTCGTAGCAGCGAGTGGGCTGGTTAGCCCTTCTGCTGGCGATCGCCGGAGACGGCTTCGGAAGCGTCCTCGTCCAGCAACCATTCCTCGCGCAATAGTCGTTTGCGCAGGTGGCGATACTTCCAGTAGCGGTAGCGGAACCAGCTCGACCGAGCGCCAAAGTACCCGCCGGCAACAAGCCAGGGAAAGCTCAAGACGGAGATGATCAGTACTGCATTCCAGGAGGGAAAGTAATATAGCGTCAGAACTGATGCGACGAGCTTGAAAAAGCCGAGCGCCGCGATCTGACTCTTGATGACGGTACGATCAGCATCCGAAAGCATGTCGCCCCTCCAATCACGCAACTCCGCACCCTCATACTAACGGTTCACCGCACCGCGATCAATCCATTTTCGCGTCACTTCGTCGCCGTATTCCAGCACGAGCATGCCCAGCAGGCCGTATGCGCCGTGAACCGTCTGCTGACGAGCCAGTAATCGCAATTCTTGCCGCTCGCTCATCCGGAGAACGAACTCCCCCCTGGACACAAGTGCCAGTTCCTCACGGTCCGAGCCCTGCGCCGATGCGACCATCTACCTCGTGCCAGAGTTCGACGAATCCGGGATAGTGAGCGCCCCGCTCCGGGTAGTTCCGGTACCATCGCTCATGCCTTCGTAGCCGATTGAAGAGCTGAAAACGCATCAGTTGTAACGTCGCAGATTCAATGAATGTGCCGGAGTCCCGCTGACCGTATTCGGTATCCCAGAGTAGATCGATGGTCGTGACTTCCCGACTTCGAATCTCTTCGATGCCTATGGGCTGCAACTCACGATACCGGAGATAACTAAGATTCGCGGCTCGGATTCTCCACTGGTAATCAAAGATCATCGCTGGCTCAGCCCGACACTCGAGATGGGACAGCGCCGACTCAATCAGCTGATCTTCTTCCTCGCTGGTTAGCGGCTCAGTGTCCGGAATATGCCCGGCCAGTCCGAGCATGAGGATTCTGTCGGCGTAGTCAAGATTCAGCACCCGTGCCAGGCGGCCAATTGTTTCTGAGTCCGGTCGAGGAGCACTTACCCCACCACGCTCGTATCGATATACCGGCGCGGTACCTGACCAGTCCATCTCCACCGCCATATCGATTGGTCGCAACCCGGCTCGCTCACGAGCCCGACGAAGGAATGCTCCGAATTCATCGAGGTCAAGCATCGGATTAGTTACCTCCGCAACTCACGAGTTGCAACCTGAAGTGGGACGACATGTTTCGACGCATGGCCTACCATGCGATGCAGACGCGATCAAACGATGATGGAGTGGATCGAGATGGCAGTGCAAGCAACGGCGAACGTGGCGAAGACGGTTGATCGAACGATAGCCTCAGATATCGTTCGACCTCGACGGCTCCTCAACCTGGAAGGCGCGGCAGCGCTCGGCTTCGGGATCCTGGCGTTCGCGCAGCTCGACGTGACCTGGTGGCTCTTCGGCATCCTCTTGCTCGCTCCCGACCTGTCAATGCTGACGATTCCTCTTGGCAAACGCATAAGCTCGTTCAGCTACAACGTCGTTCACACCTACGCGAGTCCAGCCCTCCTTGGATTGGCGGGATTCCTCACCGACGAGAAGATCGTGCTCGCGATCGCCGCGATCTGGGTCTGCCATATCGGGCTCGACCGGACCATCGGCTACGGCCTGAAGTACGCCGGAAAAGAGTTCAAGGAAACCCATATTCAAGAGGTGTGACCCCTCGCATATCCAGCCTCTTCCTCATTCGTCGCAGTCAGAAGAAGCTGGCAGGCAAGTGATCAATCACCTCAATCCTTCGCAAACGGATCCGGATTCCAGGGCCAGAATCGATCCTTCGGTAGCTTTTGATACGGAATTTCTCGCATGATCGGATTCAACGCGCCGTCTGAATAAGCGTAGAGAATCTTCGACGCGATCTGGCTGTAAGCCGCGTAAAAGTGCTGGCTCGATTTGACGACGACGATGTCGCGCTCAGCCGGATCGACTCCACAGAGGGTGAACGGATCGGCGCTCAGAACCTGTTGCCGGTCGTTGTTCAGGATGATGTCGATACCCCGACAATGCAAGCCGACGACATCCCCAAGCTCGATTTCCCGGCCCAAGCGCCCATCGACAGCTTTCGCGTTCGGGACGACGGCGATGACTTCGACATCGAGATCAAGCGGACGTCCAGAGGTCGGCCCCATCTTGCCACCAATACGCAGGCTGAGGTTTGCGCCTACCCCGGCTTCCTTCGCGACATCGAGGGCGATCGGATCCCAGATCATGCCGAAGGCCGCATTGGTGATGCCACGCTCAAGCATCCGTTCGAGGATGAAGGTCGAATCGCTCGGCGCACCGCCGCCAGCGTTGTCAGCATAGTCGGCAATAACTACGGGCCGCCCCTCATGAGCCAGCGCCTGATCGAGGGCTTCGTCAATACTCAGGTAATCTGGCTGCATCGCTTCGCGAATCCCGATCAGATCCTGGCCAAGCTCCTCGGCCAGTTGATCTGCCGCCGCCTGATCGCCATCGGTCACGACGATGATGCGCGCGCCACCTATCGGGAGATCGCTGTAGGGAAATCCCTGACATACAGAGATCGTCAGGACACCGTCATGCCCTTCGAGTTCAGAGTAGCTATCGATGAAACCGCGCAGGGGCTGAATGGGCGTCTGGAAGACGCTGACCATGCGACAGTCGAAGACCGCCATCACCGGCTTCGTCTTGCCTTCGACAGCGTCCGCGATGACCTCGAAGAGATCGACGGCGCGCTCGGCAACGTCCGTGTGCGGGTACTCTTTGTAGAACTCGAGCACATCTGCGTTACGCATCGCTTCGCCGAAGTTGGTGTGCGGATCCAGCTCAACGCCGATCGGCACATCCTTGCCGACAATCTCTCTCACCCGGGTGATGATGTCGCCTTCCGGATCGTCATAGCCATCGACGACGCTGCCGCCGTGCAACGCGAGCAACACTCCATCGAGCGGCATCGCCGCCCGAAGGCTCTCCAGAATCTCATCGCGGTGGCGCTCGTAGGCGGCGCGGACGACAAGACCGGCAGGTTGCGCGAAGCGGTAGATCGGATGTTCCGCCATCTCCCAACCGCGCTCCGTCGCCATTGCATCCCAGATGACCGGCGGAGCTGCGCCGGTGATGTTGTCGAGGCTGAAGCCTTCCGGACGCATCTGATCGAGAGTGCGTTCGACGAAGCTCTTGTCGAATGTCGGCATCGGTGAGAAGGTGTTCGTCTCCGTCGCCCAACCGGCCATGAACAGTTTCAATGTATTCCTCCTGACAGGCTCATCACATTCCCATCTGGGCCCCGGCAGCGAGAATCGCCCGCCAGAACTTCCCGAACTCGCGGCCGTTTGCCGGACGAATCACCAGCGTCCGCTCGCCAACGCGTTCGACACCGGGCATGTAACAGCAGCTATCGACCCGAGTCTGATGGTCAAGATCGATCTCGACCGTCGCGCCTTCTGGCATGACATAGGCTTCGAGCTCGGCCAAACGGCCCAGAGCCTCGATCGCACCGGCACGAATGCCGTCGCGCGCTCGTTGTGGCGAAATATGCTGTGCGGAGCTGAGCGAGTAGCCCTGCTTGGTGACGACGCCGACGACGCCATCTCCGAGTAACTCCTGCGTTTGTGCGACTGCCAGATCGTCACCGGCAACCAGCGCAACCGGCACGCCGAAATGTCCGGCGATGATCGCATTCATGCCGTACTCGCCCATCGACACGCCGTCGACCCGGACATCATGCACCCAGCCGGTCGAAGTGTGCGCGAGCGGCCCGCCGGGAGTACCGGCCTTCGCGTGATAGCCGGTGAAGAAGACGGCCGCAATGCCCTCCTCGTCAATCGCCTGCATCATGCCCAGCTCGTTGTCACTGCCGGTCACGAAGCGCAGTCGCGGATCAAGTTCATCGGGTAGCAAGTTGCGTTTGCCGCCGTGGGCATCGGCGACGATCACACCGCTTGCACCAGCCGCAAACGCACCGTCAGCAGCGGCGTTGACTTCCTTTGTCATCCGCAACCGAGCGCGCTCGTACTCGGCGCTCGACGTTGGACGGGAGGCGCGGCCCTCGGCAGGGGTGACCTGCACCCAGTTCGACACCCCGGCGGTGCCTTCCATGTCAGCCGATATGAGTATCTTCATACCTATTCGCCTTACAACCGCGCTGCGGCACGAGTCACCGCCCGGAAATAGCGATGGAAGTCGAGCCCATCCTCCGGCCGGTAACTGATTGTCCGCGTGCCGGTCATCTCGACACCGGTGACTTCAGCCGCATGGCTGGCGCGGGTCTGATGGTCGAAATCCATCTCGACGACAGCGCCTTCCGGCATCCGGTAGACCTGCATAGCGTCGACGTTGCGAACTGCCCGTTCGGCGGCTTCGCGAATGATTCGCCGCGCCTCCTCCGGCTGGACATGCACCGCCGACGTGACCGAATAGCCGTGCTTGACGACTGCGCCTTCAACCTGATCGCCCAGGAGTTCTTTGGTCTGCGCGACCGCACGATGGTCGCCGGTGATGAGGGCGATCGGGACGCCAAAATGCCCGGCAACGATCGCATTGACGCCATATTCGCCCATTGATACGCCGTTAACCCGCACATCGTTGATCGAACCCGACCAGGTGTGGGCTAGCGGACCGTCCGGGGATCCGGCGCGCGCATGGTAGCCGGTATAGAACGCGGCAGCGACGCCGTCTTCTTCAACTCCCTGCATCATCACCAGCGGCTTATCGTCCCCAGCCACGAACTGAGCCTCAGGGTGCAGTTCCTCCGGCACCAGGTTGCGCATGCCATCATGCGCATCGTTGACGATCACCTCGGTCGCACCGCCTGCCAACGCCCCCTCTATCGCGGCATTGACTTCGCGGGTCATCCGCAAGCGTGCGCGCTCGTACTCCGGCGTCGACGCCGGTCCGGCGCCGGCCTGATATGGTGGCGTTACATGGACCCACGACGAGACGCCGCAAGTCCCTTCCATATCAGCAGAGATCAGTATCTTCATCGTCTATTGCCTTTCGCTTTCCCTGTCTTCATACGGCCAGGAACGCCGCATCTATTGTTTTCTCACGGACAGCGCCTGCTGCCGCTCCTCACCTTTTATGTCCTGTAGTGCGTAAAGAGTGACGACGGACGAAACGCCCCGCCGTCGAAGTTCGATCACATACGGCAGCACGCGCTCCTTATTCACCCGCATCGCGTCGCGCAATGCCCAGCCGACGCCCTTACGAACGAGATCATCCTCGCTCCAGATCAACTGCTCGCAAAGTTCGAGCGTCTCATCCAGAAACTCGCCCCTGTCCCCGGCCCGCCGGGTCAATGAAACGACGCTCGCCCGCTGCTTCCAGAGTTCGTCGGAGCGATTCCAGTCACGCAGCAGTGTCGAGGATTGGCTGAGGATACGCATGCAAGAGTGGTCGCATGACATGGGTGCTGAAATCGTCCGTCGTCGACCAGCTGCGCATCTTTCCAGCGAATGCATCGAGGTAATCTCGGTGCGCAGGACCAAGCATCTTCACCGAGTCACGGAGTAGCCAGACAGCGACGCTGGCTTCTTCTTCAATGCCAGTTTCAACCAGCCTCAAAGCCAGTTCCAGGCGTTCATCAAGATCGAGCGAGCGCAACCCGGAACGCAGTTCGCGCATGATCGTGGTAAACGGGTCGCGTTTGATCCCGTACGACCGATAGCCCTCGTACTTGTGATAGCGCTGGTCCTGCGCGGCCACATCAGGATCTTCGGCGGCAAGAAGTGCCGATCGAACCGCATCGAATTGTTCAGCTACGCGTGTAGACACGAGCACGAACCGTTATGACGGTGGATTTGAAGCAGCGGTGAAGACAGCCCGCATATAGCGGGCAAGCTCGTATCCATCCGCTGGTTTGAAACTGAAGGAACGCCAACCGGTGCGTTCGATGCCAGGCAGCTTCTCGACCTGAGTAACCCGTGACTGGTGATCGAGATCGATCTCGACCGTCGCGCCATCTGGAAGTGGATAGGGTTTCATAGCGCCCAGATTTCGAACTGCTTCTTCCGCGCCTTCGCGAATCATCGCCTGGCTGCGCTCGGGATGCTGATTGAGGGCAGCAGTACTGGAATAGCCGCGTTTGATCGCAACCCCGACGACCTGGTCGCCGAGCAGTTCGCGCGTCTGTTCAACAGCCCGATTATCGCCACAGATCATCGCAACCGGCACGCCATAATGACCGGCAATCAGGGCATTAATCCCATACTCACCCATCGACGTGCCATCGACACGGATATCGTGGACCCAGCCAGTGAAGCTGTGCGCCAACGGTCCGTCGACCGTTCCGGCCCGGGCGTGATAGCCGGTGAAGAAGATCCCGTCCACGCCATCCTCATCGGCGCCGTGGACCATCAGCAGATCCTTGTCGAAGCCGGAAATGTAGCGTGCCGACTCGTGCAATTCATCAACGATGATGTTGCGCATGCCATCGTGGGAGTCGTTGACGATGACCTCGGTCGCGCCAGCGGCGATTGCGCCTTCAATCGCGGCGTTGACCTCGCGAGTCATCCGCAGCCTTGCGCGCTCATACTCGACCGTCGACGTCTGTTGACCCCCGCCGCCGATCTCGGGAGGGGTTACCTGCACCCAGCTAACGACACCGCAGGTGCCTTCCATATCCGCTGAAATCAGTATCTTCACATTGCCCATCCCTCTTCTATGCCTGAGTTTCTGGGGCATTGTAGAGGAAGGAGGGAGGAATTAGGGACTAGGGATTAGGGATTAGAAAGGGTAGCTTCCAGAGATTGCATAGGGGACAGGGCCTCCTCTCGTTCCTGCGTCATTTTCCCCTGATGTGTCTTGAGTTGTACAACAGACTGAGCAATACAGGATCTAGTAATTTCGCTTGTCCTACACCCCTCTCCCAGCATTGGGAGAGGGGCAGGGGGTGAGGGCTCCTACGCCGCCAGCGCTTCCTCGCGCATGATGCTGGCAACCTTGCCGAAGCGCCAGCCTTCGCGTTCCGAGCGGCGCTCGACCTGGGCGATGTGCTTGCACATACCGGTGTAGGAATAGCCTTCGCATTCGCACTCCCAGCCTTCGATCGAGCGGGTGACGTGGTAGACCCCGCGCCCACTCTGGGAGCGGGTCCAATAGCAGCGCCGTGGTTCGACTTCGTAGACGCGCACGCCACGTTCAAATGCCCGTGCACGCGCTTCGTAGAGTCGCGCAGTCAGTGGTTTGTTGAAGTGCCGCATCGCAGCATCTCCTCGTCTGATCCTTACGATTTGAGAACAAATGTTCTCTATTATTCTATCATTTTCCGTGACTTCGAGACATCCTTTCGGGTGGTTTTTCAGACCCAAAGGTGACGTCGGAAGACGAGCGAACTACAATACGAGCCGGGCGTTCGATGGAGAGCCATCCGGGGGTGGGCCAACATCGTGCAGGAGAGATTCTTCGAACCCAGGCAGATAGCGATGCAAGCGAGTCGCGAGCACTCGAGCGTGCCCGCATGCTCGCCGTCGGAACGCTGGCAGGGACCGTCATGCTCCTTGCCCTCGGAACCGTCCTGGCAGCAGCCGACGGCACATCCGCCTGCGAAGGCTGGCCACTTTGCACGAATCAATCGACTGGCCTCAGCTTGCTCAATATCAGCCACCGGTTGGGCGGCCTGGCTATTGATCCTCGCCAGCGGCGGGCTCGCGGCATTGAGCTATGCGCGTTTACGCCCAATGACCTGGCTGGTGCGGCTGGCAGCTGGCGTCTTCACCCTGGTACTGGCGCAGTCGGTGCTAGGCGGTCTCGGGGTCGCCTTCGATTTCCCGGTTGGGCCAGCGCCATCCATCTCAGCCTGGCGCTGACCATCACGATTGGGCTCCTGACAGCCACCCTGCTGCTCGCACCTGTCGAGCGCATCGACGTATCCGAACCTGTCGCGTCGCTCGCGGGGGGTGCTGCGGCGGCGCTCGGTATTACGCTGGTCGTCGCGGCGGCATTCGTCGGGCGCATCGAGACGGGCGGCATCGGCAGTCCCTTCGGTTCGGCGGGAATCATCTTCCCATCCTTGCTGCTCGCAATCGGCCTCACCGTCGGGCTAACCGTGCGCGTCCGCCGTTCTTCAGACACGCCCCTACTAGCGCGAAAGCTGGCAGCTGGAGGCGGGTTGGCACTTCTAGCCGCCTTCATCGTCCTGGCAGCCCACGGTCTGACGCCTTTCCCGGCAGAAATGGGCGCAGCCGCGCTCGTTCTGGCGATGTTCGCTGGAATCTGCCTGACAGGCATCGTCATCTTCGCAAACGCCAACTCAATCGAGGCTGGTCTCGGCACAACCGCCACGGACATTGATTTCGCAAAACTGAAGCCGGTCGCGCGCGACTATTTGCGGGTCACCAAACCCGGCATCATGCTGCTGCTATTGACGACGACCTTTGGCGCGATGCTCGTGGCAGCGGCAGGTTGGCCCGGCTTCGGGCTCGTCGGCTGGACACTGCTCGGCGGGGCACTGGCCTCAGGCGGCGCAAGCGCGCTCAACTGCTATCTCGACCGCGATATCGACCACCTCATGGCACGCACCCGCAAGCGTCCGATCCCGACAGGTTCACTCTCTTCAGCGCAGGTGCGCAACTTCGCCCTCATCCTTAGCGTCGCGTCCGTGCTCGTGTTGACGACCTTCGTCAATCCACTGGCGGCCCTGCTGGCAGTGGGCGGCAACCTCTTCTACGTCATCATCTACACGCTCTGGCTCAAGCGCACGACGCCGCAGAACATCGTCATCGGCGGCGCGGCCGGCTCGTTCCCGCCGCTCGTCGGCTGGGCAGCCGTCACCGGTTCCCTCGGTGTAGCGCCGCTGCTGATCGCGGCGATCATCTTCTACTGGACGCCACCACACTTCTGGAGCCTGGCCCTGCTGAAAGCCAACGACTACCGCCGGGCCGGCATTCCAATGTTGCCGGTCAGCCACGGCGAGCCGCATACGCGCCGCTCGATCCTGCTCTACACATTGCTACTGATACCGATTACATTGTTGCTGTCGATCGTCGGGCCGCTTGGCTGGATCTACCTCATAGCCGCATCGCTGCTCGGAGCAATCTTCCTCGGCTACGCCGTCCAGATGTATCGAGAAGATAGCAACCGGCTGGCCTGGAAACTCTTCAAGTACTCCAATTACTACCTGGCACTGATGCTAGCGGTGATGGTCCTCGACGCCATCATCGGTGGATAATCTTGGTTTCCCGGGCACCTTTCGATAATGCCTGACTGATTTCGAAAGGTGGGGTGGGGCACGAGCCAAGGTGTTTCGCTACGAGCAGGTATTACTGTAATGCCCGGACAATGAGGTTGGCGAACTCGTACTCGGCCGTAGTGTCGCCGTAGTTATTGAGGATGACTCCGATGTCACCGCCCAGCGGGCCGGTGTGGTGGGCGGTTCCGGCCAGGGTGTCGTTTAACGTAGAACCAGAGGTTCTCACCCTGAACGATCATCTTTAACCTCGCCCAATTATCAGGCGTCGCCGCAGTAAACCTGCCGTATCCGAGCAGTGCTTCCTTCGTCGATACATTGGCGCTGTCGAACGTCTCGTAATACGCCCAGACACTCCCGGAACCGTCGATGCAAAGCGAATAATCGTACGATTGGTTCAGACTGTCGAGGCGTGCCATCACGCATGCATCGGCGATGTCGCCACCGGCGATCCACCGCAAATCGACAGACACACTGAAATCGGTGTACGGCTCTTCAGGACTCCAGGACGAATAGACCCAGCCACCCGAACCAAATTCTTCGACAAGGTGATAGGTCCCATCTGCAATATGGATGTCACCATTATCCAGTGCTCCAACGAACCAGTCGCTCAGATCTGTTTCCAGCAACGCCTGATCCTCGGCCGGTGCCGGGAGTTCTGGCGCCGGCGTCGGCGTGAATATGATGATCGGTGTGCGAGTAGGAGCCGGCGCCAGGGTTGGCCGCAATGTTGCGGTTGCAGTTGGCGCCACGGTCGGTTCCAGAGTCGGCGTGTTCTCAAATGTGGGCACACTTGTAGCGGACGCGGGCACCTCAGCATATACGGTCACCGTCGCGGTTGAAGTCGGAGACACGACGTCTGCCGGCGATGGAGTCGCGCCTGGAACTATCGCTTGCTGCCTTGTCGGCGTAGCTGTCGGATCATCATCGCTTCCAGCCCCACTGACGATGCCAAACAGAAAATATGCGAGCGAGATCATCGCAATCAACGCGACGAGGACGCCACCGGCGACAACGTAGCGCATACCCCCACTACCGGAACTGTCCGCAGCCGTGACGGAAGGCCCGTCACCCGGCGGAACCTGCCCGGGACCGCCTGCGAGTCCGACCGCCGCTATCTCCTCACTATCCCGCGTTCTTGCAGTCGTCGCTTCAGACTGGCGTACCTGCTCGCTGATGGGCCCCACTGCAACGCTCGGAGTTGCCGACGCTTCTGTGTCACTGGTTCGAGGCACCTCGGGGCTGAGACGATCGGTCACGATCCTGTACGGCGTCAGGTTGGCGTCGGTCCAGGAGACCGTCTCCGGCAATCGAGACACATCGTAGGGGCCGATTCGACCACTCTGATCTTCAGCTGGCAGGATCGCGAAGATCGCCTGGATCAGATCATTCGAAAACTCGGAAACAGTCTGATAGCGGTCCGACGGAGCCTTTGCCAGCGCTCGCTGGACGACAGCGTTGATTTCAGGCGTGAGATCGGGATTGAGATCCTGAACCGGCGTGGGTTCTTCGTGAAGATGCGCCAGCAACATCGCGTGCTGTGGGCGATCCCGGAACGGCGTCGTGCCGGTCAGCATTTCATAGGTGACGACGCCGAGCTGGTAGATATCCGTTTGCGGGGTGACGGTATCGCCGCTGACCTGCTCTGGTGCCATATAGGCCGGCGTGCCGAGCAGCGTGCCGGTCATCGTCATCCGTATCTCCTGCGACAGACGCGCCAGGCCAAAGTCGGTAATCGTCAGCCAGCCGCGATCGTCGATGATCATGTTCCCGGGTTTGACGTCACGGTGAACAACACCCTGCTGGTGGGCGTATTCGAGGGCCGCTGCCGCCTGCCCGACGTAGGCGGCTACACGGCGCGGGTCGAGGCGTCCGTTTTGGAGGATCTGGGCCAGGGTTGCGCCTTCAAGAAACTTCATCGCCAGGAAGTGATAGGGCCCGACCCGGCCAGTATCGTAGACCGGCACGATGTTGGGGTGATCAAGCTTCGCGACGGCGCGTGCCTCGCGCATGAAGCGATCGATAAACGATTCGTCTTCAGCGAGTTCGGGCCGCAACAACTTTAGCGCGCACTCGCGGTCGAGATTGATCTGGCGGGCACGATAAACGCGTGCCATGCCACCTCGACCGAGTTCGTCGAGGATCTGGTAGTTGCCGAGTTGCTCGCCTATCAGGCGTTCCACGATCGCGTCACATTCTTATCGGTCGAGAAAACTGATGTCATTCCCGTTGATTAGGCACAGCTCGCATGCAAGTCTCACCTACTGACTGACTGCCGTCAAGCGATTACACATACGTAACTTGTCGGCGAGTCAGTGCTACCCCCCTGAAGTCGGATTCCAACGGCCCGGCTGGCTATACTTGCCACAGGAACGAGGCCCCGGCCGTGTCTATATACAGGAGAAGATGAACCAGCGTGTCAGAACAGCGAAATCCAACAGTCTATTCGAATTTCTGGATCTACGGTCTTGAACGGGATTGGCGCAAGCTCTCACAGGCAGAGCGCGACGCCGCAAGAAGCGAGATGGCGGAGATCCTTTGCGGTAGCGAGGCAGCCGGAGTTACTTTGCGAGGGGCGTACTCTACGGTTGGGCTGCGCCACGACACCGACCTGATTCTCTGGACGGTGACGACGGATCTGGATGCAATGCAGCAACTCGCGGTCGACATCAACCGCTCAGAACTCGGCAAATATCTCGAAAATCGTTACACCTATCTCGGCATCGCCCTCGGTTCTCGCTATACGGCCGACCATGCCCCCGCCTTCATTGCCGGCACGCCGCCCAAGCGCTATCTGAGCGTTTACCCCTTCATCAAGTCGCACGACTGGTACCAGTTGCCATTCGAGGAGCGACGCAAATCGATGGCTGAGCACGGCCTGATGGGACGCGAATACCCGGATATCCTGACCAACACAACCAGCGCCTTCGGCATTGCCGACCATGAATTCGTCGTGGCCCTGGAAACGGACGACCTCGAAGATATGGTCAAGATGGTCGAATACCTGCGCGGCGCGGCCTCGCGACCATACACGACGGTCGACACCCCCATCTTCCTGGGCACACTGAAGCCTGTGGAAGAGGTTCTCGCCGATCTAGGCTAAGCTCAACGCAATACTCACCGGAAGGGGATCGCAGTGGGACGCTGGAAAGATGGCGCGCAATGCGCCGTGATGCTGACCTTCGATGTCGATGGAGAGACGCTCTGGCTGAGCGGTGATATCGCCCGCCTCGATCAGGTCGGGATGCTCTCGCAAGGAACCTATGGCCCAAGGGTGGCTGTGCCGCTGATTCTTAACCTGCTTGCGCCAGAAGGACCTCAAGGCGACCTTCTTCATCCCAGGATGGACCGCGGAACAACACCAGAAGTCGCTCGTATCGGTCGTCGAATGGGGCCATGAGATTGGTCACCACGGCTGGATCCATGAGTGGCCGACGGCATTGACCCGTGACGAGGAAAAAGAAGTCCTCGAACAGGGTCTCAGTGCGCTCCGCAAACTCACCGGCAAGGACCCGGTTGGCTACCGCTCGCCAGCCTGGGAGTTCTCTGACAACACGCTGGCACTCCTCAGCGAATACGGATTCAAATACTCGACAAACCTGATGAGCCATTTCATTCCCTGGCAGCACGCAGAAAGCGGAATCATCGAATTGCCCGTCTCCTGGTTGCTCGATGACGCGCCGTACTTCCTCTACGGACCGGGCCGTAACGCAAAACCGATTCACTCCGCAGATGACGTGATGAAAATCTGGGTGGAAGAGTTCCAGGGCATCTACAAGTACGGTGGGCTCTTCAATCTGACGATGCACCCGCAGATCATCGGCAGGCCGGGTCGTGTTCAGATGCTTGAACGCTTGATCGACTACATCAATAGTTTCCCTGACGTCTGGTGGGCGACCGGATCGGAGGTCGCTGACTACTGGGTCGAACATGGCGATGCCAGCCCGATCAGCGGAGCCTCCTTCGACATCTAAGCTGCGTCCAGTTCACGAAGGAGCGAGACGCTCATCGACCACCAGCACGGCGATCTCAGGCACTTTACGCTGGACGAGGCGCGCGAGATGATGCCCGCCTTACGAGAAGCGGTCCGCGAGCTTCAGGCAGATAAGAAGATGCTCGACCGGCTTCGGCGGCAGCTCCGGGAGTTGACACCGTCGATGCGTGGCAACGGCCATGCGGGTGAAGCCAGCGAACTCGAAGATCGCATCCACGAAGCAAATCACCGGCCTACGTAAAGGACTCGAAGCGATTGGCGACGCCGGGGTGCTGGTCAAAGACATCGATATGGGTCTGGTGGACTTCCCCTCAAAGCGCGATGGTGACACCGTCTACCTCTGCTGGATGATCGAAGAACCCGACATCCTCTTCTGGCACCGCATCGACGACGGCTTCGACGGCCGCCGACCGCTGTAGGAACGTTCGAGTTAATCCACTTCGGCGTGGCGCAGCAGCAGGAAGTCATCGACGCCAAACAGTTTGTGCGTCAGTTGTGTATTGCCTGGAAAGTAAGGATTCCCGACCGATCGGGAGACTAATCTCGGGCCGGTCAATTCTGTGTTCTCCACCCTCATGGACTACGACTGCAGACCCCGCTGCCAGCACGTTCTTCAGCCAATCGGGATTGGTACCGTATGGCAACGCAATCACGAAGCCGTCTTCAGATTCCACTACAGTGACCGGTGTTTCGTATGACGCTCCTGATGTACGTCCGATGTGGCGCACGATCGAAGCAACTGCGCCAGGCTGCCCGGCAGTTTCCAACACCCGCGGATTGCCGTAGTCCCGGCCAAACTGCCTCACCCTATCCTGCACCGGCGCGTATTTTTGCCGCATGGCAACCACAAAGAGCGCGAATAGCAGGGCCAGCGCGACTACCGGAGCGCCAACAAACAGTTTGATTCGTTTCGACAATAGTTCCTCCATACACTGGCTTCGGCTACCGACGAGATCCGTATCTAGCCTATCGCAGCCGCCATTTCCGGTCTGGCCTCTAAACCGAATGCCACATCCAAATCAGTAGAATGTTCATGTGTGAGATCAACCAGAAAGCGCTGCGGGAAAGAGAGATCATGGCACAGGCACATGTCATCGCTACGAGCGATCCGCTCTATCGGGTCGATGTCGCAGCAATGCGGGAGGCGCTGGGAGAAGCGGCGACTGTCAGCGAGTTCTCGTTGCCGCGATCACGGCTGGCGGGCCCGGATCTGGATCGGGTAGTGGCGGCGCTGGAGCCAGCGGACGGGTTGCTTGTCCGAATCGGAACCCTCTCGCGGGAGATCATCGAGCGGCTGCCCAACCTGAAGGTCGTTGCGCTACACGGAGTCGGCGTCGATCAGGTCGATGTAACGGCGGCGACTGAGCACGGTATCTATGTCACCAACGTTCCGGGTGGCAATACGCCTGGCGTCGTCGAACTGGCCATCGGGCTCATGATCGCGATGCTTCGGCGCATTCCCGCCGCCGACCGCGGACTTCGAACGAATCATGACTGGGATGGCTCGCGCTTCCTCGGGAGCGAGATCGGCAGCCGCACCGTTGGACTGGTCGGCTACGGCAATATCGCGCGCGGAGTCGCCCGCATCTGCCAGGCGTTTGGTGCGACGATCATCGCAACCCGGCGCTCGGGCCAGACTGAAAACACACAAGGAGTCGAGGTACTCGATTTCGACAGGGTAATCCGCAGAGCCGATATCCTGAGCATCCATGTTCCCTTGAATAACGAGACACGCGGCATGATCGACCGTACCGTCTTCGAACGCATGCGACCCGGCAGCTATTTCATGAACGTCTCCCGCGGCCCGATCGTCGTACAAGATGATCTTGTCACCGCCCTTCAAAGCGGACATCTCGCCGGTGCGGCAATCGATGTCCTGGAGTCCGAGCCGCCCGACTTCAGCAGCCCACTTTTCAGCATGGATAATGTCGTCATCACTCCCCATATGGCAGGCTCCTCCTATGAATCCCTGGCGACCATCGCCAGACGGGCAAGCGAGGACATCCTCCGAGTCCTGAACGGCGAGCAGCCGCTGCATGCTGTCAATGATCCCGCTCCGCGCTAGGCAGTTCGCTGGTCAGAGTCTTCGATTGCTAGCTGATTCATGATATCGGCAGCGCGACTTAAGACTTCCAGATCATTGTCGGAAAGCCGCTCAAGCCTCCCTGCTAGCGCGCCCACCCGTTCGCTCCTTGCGACATCCATCAACTTCTGCCCTGCGTCGGTCGCCGCAACGATCACTGCCCTCCCATCGGAGGGATCCGGTTGACGCTCGACCAACCCCGACCCTTCTAGCGAGGAGACCATTCGCGACGCTGCGGGTAGCGAGATTAATTCGCGGCGAGAAATCTCGGACATGCGTTGCGGACCGCCAAAGACGAGCAATGACAGCAGCGATCGACGGTCGATTGTCAAGTCGTCGCTGTGGCGCAGAGAACGCAAGTAGCGGGTGAAGTGAATCGTGCTGGAATTGAGCCGATTGGCAACGTCATGGAGTCGGTCGTCCCTCATGCCTGCAGGTACCGGTGGAAAACTACATCGTGACATTTTCGCATCCTTCGATATATAGTTAACAATGATAACTAATTCAATGAATCGCAAAGGAGCCGTGTAGTGGAGGCTAACCTGACCCAGGAACAGATCGACGAATTCGTCGCCGCATGCCACGGCAATTTCGATGCAGTAAAGTCGATCCTTGCGGACCATCCCGACCTGATCAATAGTCGTTCGTCGCTCGATGAGTCACCGCTCGGCGCGGCGGCTCACGTCGGAAATCGAGAGATCGCTGAATATCTCGTAGAACATGGCGCAGAGGTGGATCTGGCAGCTGCGACGATGCTCGGTGATATTGAGACGGTGGAGAGCATCCTCCAAACAGACGCAACCGCCGCAGCCGGGGTAGGTGCCCACGGCATTCCGGTGATCTTTCACGCCGTTGCCGGGGGCAGCGTAGAGATGGTCACGTTGCTGCTCGATTACGGCGCCAGTGTCGAGGCGATTGCCGGTCCAAACAGCGCAACCCTCAATATCGCCGCTGCGCGCGGTCACACGGAAATGGTGACCTGGTTGCTCGATCATGGCGCATCGGCGGCTGTCACTGACTTCCAATCAAAGACAGCGCTCGAACGGGCTGAAGAAGCAGGGTACACCAAGATCGTCGAACTGATCCGCAGCCGGGAAGGCAGAGCCTGACCTGTATGCGGCAAGGCCGATGGTACACTGTGCGCTGACCCTCCCTGAACGTATGGGGAATGAGTTGGAGGGTATGGGCGCATGATAGTCATTGACACGATTCGTGATCGAGCCGGGATCGAGCGAAAACTGGCGCTGAACGCCTACAACGTCGATCCGAATCGCGCTCACATCTGGATCATCGATTCCCAATACTGCCTGCAGTGCGAGCGACAGCAATGCATCAATTGCTGTCCGGCTGCCTGCTATTCACCGAAAGAAGACGGCACGGTGCTGTTCTCGTATGAGGGTTGCGTCGAATGCGGAACTTGTCGGATCGTCTGCAATGAATTCGAGAATGTTGGCTGGACCTATCCGACCGGCGGCCACGGCATTCAATATCGCTTCGGCTAATTCCCAACACTTGCTTTCCACCGTTGATCAGATTGGATCTTGCACCTTATGTTCTGGGCCGACCGACACGTCCTCTGTTGCACTGCGATTCACTGCATGAAACTTGGCAGTTCAACGGTTGCTGGACGACTACGCATCGAACTCAAACGCCGGGGACTGGACGAGCGCATCATGTGCAACACCTGCGATTCGATCGAGGTTTGCGATATGGGCCCCAACATCGTCGTGTATCCGGAGCGCATCATCTATTCGGGCGTCCAGGTGTCGGATATCAAAGACATCATCGCCCATCTTGAAGGAGGCCCACCCGTCGAACGGCTCATCCTGACACCGGATCGGGAGGATGAAGTTAACCGGCGCAAACTCTACGCGACCGCGCTTGCCGAAGGTGATCCTCTCGACTACGAGCGCTTCGCAGAGATTGTCGCTGAGCATGAACTCGAAGAGCGCTGGATCGCCGGGCAAAAGGCGCGCGGATTCATCGCCGTACGCGATCGTGAGGATGGTGACGGGCTAATCGTTTCGATCACATCCAAGACGAAAATCCGTTATTTCTTTGAACGCGCCAACGCGGTCGCGGGCGACTAAAGCCCGGCCAGCACTCCGATGAGCCAGACGGTAGATCGGCCAGATCCAGCGCTTCAGGAACCACCGCGAGAACCTGAACGCAAACCACGGTTGCCATGGATCTATCGAGTCGTTGACCGGCTGGCGCTCGCGGAACGGCGGGCGCTCCTGATGCGCATCGGCGTTGCCCTCGGGCTGATCGTCGGGCTGGCGCTCGTGAGTCCCAGTTTCTTTGGCTGGGGAGTGGCTGTCGCGGCGACGATCGTGGCCGTCCCGATTTCTCGTCTGCGAGCCTACGCAACCGCATTCCTACCCTATGGCGCAGCGTGGCTGATATTCACGGTCCTGAGAGCGCTGGCCGATGAGACACGCGTGCCGCTTCGAACCGATGCCGTTACACGTGTGGAACGCTGGATGTTTTTCGGCAATACGCCGACGATCTGGCTGCAATCGCACTTGTTCGATCCCCTGTCGCTCTCCTGGTACGACTACGCGACGACCTTCGTGCACTGGTCCTATTTCTTTGTGCCCCACGTCGCCGCGATATTGATCTGGCGCAAGAATCCAGCTCTCTTTACCCGCTATCTGGTCTCGACGATTATCCTCCTGGGCGTCGGGTTGCTCATCTACTTCCTGTCTCCAGCCGCTCCACCCTGGCTAACGACCGACACCGCTCCGCAAGCAGACACCTATCGCGTCATGGCCAACGTCGGCCGGGAGATCAACTCGAGCCTATATGACCGCACCTACAGTGTCGTTGGCGATTCAAACCCGGTCGCGGCGATGCCTTCGATGCACGAAGCGATCACCGTCCTGGTTGCGATCTTTGCGATTCGCGCTGGAGGGTGGCTGCGCATTGGTGCAATCCTTTACGCCATCGCGATGGCGTTCTCTCTGGTCTACACTGGTGAACATTATGTCATTGATGTGCTGATCGGCGCCGGGCTGGCAAACTACGCCTATTTCACCGCCGACCGCTGGCTGAAGGCCATCGCCCCACTCTTCCAGACCCTCCGCCGCCACGGCCGCGGCGAATACGAGGCTTCAGAAGCGCCATCGGTTTTGACTGCCGATTCCTGAGCGTTCTATTCCCGCTATGTCGTCCGGCAGTCGCTGGGGCGATCGAACGCAACTGTGCCTTCCGCTGCGGCCCGGAAATCTTCGTGCCAGGTTCGAAACTGAAGCACCCAAGCGGCAACCCTTTGCAGGCACTTCGTTTTCTGCACGAAAAGCAACGCGAATTGCATTAGAGCCGGGACAAGCGCGTCACAACGTCATGATCCAATAGCGCCGCGAAGATCCGACCGGGCTCGAATATCGACTCGACAAGATCTCGCTCACGGCCTGCTGGTGGACTATCGATCACGCGCGCTAACCAGCCGACCTGGCCTACGCCACGCACACATAGTCCTCGTAAGTAGTCGTCAAACATTTGCTCGAAGCTGTAGCCGGTAATCCCGAATCTCGTTAAGCCGCCATGGTACTCGCGCAGGATCTCAACCTCACTGGCTCGTCGATCTTCGACGCTCAGTGACTCGACGATAAAGCCCGCAACGTCAAGCATCGCGTAACCACGCGAGGGACTTTGCCAATCGATAATCACGGCGTTGGTCTTGTCGCCAGTTCGCCTGAACATGACGTTATCAAGATGAAGATCTGCGTGAATCAGAGTTGCCGGCGCTTTCGTCAAGTCATCGAGAATTCGACCATAGGGTTCCACGAGAGTTCGTAGCAGGTCGATCGTCGGCTGCTGGAGACGGTCGTGATGTGCCTGGATGACCTCTTCGGCTTGAGCGCGATAGCGCTCTACGCGCGGCCCAACGGAATCCGACCAGACATTAAGCCATCCGATGGAAGATAGCGACTCATTCCGCCACCAGCGCCTATGCACATCCTGAATGGATTTCAGAACCGAGCGTGCGTCGTCGACTGAACAACCCGCTAATGCGTCGCCTGGAGCTAAAGCCGAGAGATCTTCGAGTAGCAGTATGGACCGGTTAGCTCTGGTATCGACGTCTCCGAAGTAGAAACGGGGCAATTGGGCCAGATCTGATCCGGCAAATCGATAGAATTCCACCTCACGCATGGCTCTCTCCAACATCAGCCGGGTTGCGCTGGTTGTTTGAGCCTGAGAGCGCCGATAACTCGAATCGACAGTCGGTACCGCTAGCGGGAATTTCGCGACCAGGGTGGCCGGGGCGTCAGACTCAACGTCGTCATACTGAAGCCCAAGTCTCGCGATGACACCTGTATATCCTCGCTCCTCCCCAATGATCTGGACGTCTACACCGACTACAGATGGAGTGTCGATTACACCGGACGTGCGCAAAACGTGTGTCAGCCACTCGGCAGTAATCGCGCTTGGGGAATTTGGATAAACGAATTGATTCATAGCCAGCCTTTACTTTGGCACTTAACGTGGGGATCGCTCCGGCAGTGCCTACCGGAGCGATCTGTTACCGCCAGAGCATCTTCACGACTGACCTGCAAACGAGCATCCTTTTCCTCTCAGACAGCTAAAAGGAGTCGTAAGCCAATCAGCTTCCGATTCAATTATCTGGCTCCACGCGGCTGAGCCGAGCTAGCCTCCGGCAGCGGCAAGAAGTATTCGACGCTGCTCGACGGCAGGTAGACGGTACTGTTGCCCAACGACTGCACGAATTCAAGCTGCAGGATTTCGGGATAATCCCGCAACGCCGAGCCGCGTGATTCAATCGCATCGGCTTCGGCTTGCGCCTCCTGGCGCACCGACTCGGCGCGACCTTTAGCGCGTTCAACGTCAGCCCGCGCTTCCTGGGCCGCAGCAGCAGCATTGTTGCGCTCTGTCTGAATGCGCTCAAATGCGATCTGCTTCTCTTCGATAGCGTTGACGTAGTCCGGCTGAAACTCCGGCTTCGAAATACGCACGCTGAGCAACTCAACCCCAGCGTCGGCGAACACCGGCCGCAGCGCGTTGATCACATTCTGCTCCAGCTGCGGCACCTTGTCCTCCTGAACATCCGTGCGAAGAATATCGCCAGAGTCAGTCAGTTCGAAGGTCGGGCCGCCGTAGAGTTCGCTGGCGGTGAAGTCGCGTGCCAACTGACGCACCAGCGGCCGGCTATGGAATGTCACCACCCGCGACACAACCTGATCCATGTTGCCGGCGACGTTGCGATAGACATCGTCGACGTTCTCACTCGGCACTGAGAAGGAAACCCGGTAGGGCACTTTGATCTCCTGGCCGTCAGCGGTCTGTGTATCAACCCAGCCCTCGACGAAATCGGCGTCAGAATTCGCCACATCCTCGGATGCTTCATAAACGACGGCCCGTGTCGAGTAGCAGTGATAGGACTCAAAGGGCCAACGAATGTGAACGCCCGGATCAGCCCGACCGGTCAGCTCTCCGAACTGCGTGACCGCGCAGGACTCGCCCGCGTCAACCTGTTCGAAGTGGCTCAAGGAGATAGATCGCGCCGATGAAACCCGCAATCCCGATGATAGCTCCTCCGCCGAGCATGAAGACTCGTCGAAATGTGGAGCGTACTATTCTGGCCATGGCAACCAGCCTCCGATCCAGGCGAATGGCATGGCACGTAGCCGGACAGTGGTATCCACCGGCCCACACTCGATGTGCATTCGCCATGAACCCACAATTGCGAAGACAGCAGTTGTGGTCACAATGTCCTTGCACAATGATACCACAATAGGGATGATCCACCCTTAGATTTAGGTCCTGTCCGGTTGCCGCTCGCCGCCTCATGACACAGCTCCGATGACCACCACTCATGGCTCCGCAGACATTAAGGAATCCAGACAGCGAAATACGTAAGTATCACGATGCAGTGTTCCTGCTCTGCTACTAGGATGAAACCAGCAACAAGCGCAAAAAGGCGGGGGCAATTTTTATGAATGCCGTCATGCAGCCCGATGAACCTGCAGAGTCCGTTCGCAGCCGATTCGAGCGCACACTCCAACGTATCACGGGATGGATCATCGCTCATCCGCGTATTTTTTGGCCGTTCGTGGCGCTTCTGGCATCCACTTCCAGTTGGGTAACTGTCTGGATGGCTGGTTTCAGGGACTGGATCGCGTTGCTGATCATCGTCGTCGGAACCGCCCTGACTATGCTGGCAGCCATCTTCGTCGGGCCGTTTTTGATCAATTCGTACCGAGATGAATCGAATCGTCAGAGTTCCGGGTCGACTACTGAGCGACGTGTCTTCTTCGCTGCCGCACTACTCCTGATCTGTGCGGGCGCGACCTTCGGGCCGCTAGACAACTTCGTCGGCAATCTTCATCAACCCGGTGCGGCGAAATTCGGCGCAACGGTCGCCACAAGACCGTCGCTCATCCCCAGCCCGACCGATGTGCGATTGAGAACAACCGATGCAGTTCGAACCTGGTGGGCTTTCACCAGGCCGTGCAATACAACAAACCCACCACCGAACTGTGGCAAAACCGATGTGACAGCATCATCTGATAACGCCGACATCCCGACGACGTCACCGAAATCGCCATTTCCCGACTATCCCGATGCTCCGATCAGAGTCAGCGGGCTCCTGTTCACCCTTGACGGGTTCCTACTTCTGCCGGGCTACGTGATGTTGCTACTACTGCTCTTCATTTGGGGACGGCGTTACATTCGCGAGCAGAGCCAGAATATCGAAGAGACAGGCAGCGAACGCCTGCCCGAACGACTCATGAGCGTCAGCAGCTGGGCCACGGCAACGGTCCTCGCCGCCGCGTTAGCGGACTTGATCGAGAACGCGCTTAGTATGTGGATTCTGCGTAGTGCCTGGCACGGCTACGATTCCGCAGATCCCGATAAGATAGCTGTGAGCAGCGGTTGGTTCTGGGTCCTGTCGGCGCTAACCTGGTTCAAGGTCGCGGCACTCGGACTAGGAATCATTTGGGTTGCGTGGTTCGTCTGGACGGCTCTGCGCCATGCAGGCAACAGAGATCAGCAATGGACACAGTCGAGCGGACTATGGCGCACGATCGTCATCCTACGGGTTCCGGTTGTCATCGCCTGTGGACTAGCGATCGGGGTACTCCTGCCTTCTCAGACGTCGGAACTCTTCTGGCGCTGGTCTGACACATCGGGCCACGCGATCGCTGCCGTCATCCTTACGATTCTTCTGTCCGGCGGCATCTACTTCATCTCTCAGTGGCAGATTGTACGTGCCTGGATCTACGCATCTCCTGTCGGCGTCGGCTGGCCGCAACGACCATCGAAGATCGATCGCCGTTTCTGGAAATGGTTCATCGCGGTCGCCAGCACCCTTCTGCTCATCCCAAGCATCCTCGACCATACGACTAAGCCACTTATTGGCGTTGGACTGGTTCTAGGGATTGCCCTGCTCGGTATTCCGTTGGGAAGCGGGTCGAATAGTCACGATCCACGGCGACCGGGCCTCGGTCGTGGCACGCTGCCCTTCATTCTCGCAGCGTCCGTCCCGATCCTTATGGCGGTTGGAGCCCTACGCGCGGCTAGTGAAATGCTGCCGTACCAACTGTTACGCGGCGTCGAAACCACGCGCTGGTATGTTCTGCCAGCTGCCACGCTCATCTTCATCATCCTCGCGGCGGCCTATAGCTATCTCTGGTCGCAGCGCTTCGGCTTACTTCGATTTCGCCGTCCGCTCCTGATCCTCGAAGCCGGTCTCCTGCAACGCTACCCGAACATATCTCGCCGATTACCGAAGTTCTTTCTAGAATTCGAGGCTCGCTCATATGGCTGGCGCCAACCCTTGATCCTGATTTCGCTAACGCTCACAGCATGGCTTGCCGTCATCTGGGTCATCAGCGCAGAGAATCGCCTGCACGGCTGGACGGCCCAGATCGGTCCGGCGGCGATCATTTTGCTTTTTCTGCTGCTCGTCGCAAGCTTTCTGAGCGCACTGATCGAACTCGTAGACTGGTTCACGCCGCATGCCCCGCGAGTGTTGGCGCTCGTCTCCTTTCGCCGCATGCCGGTGATCCTCTTCCTGGCCCTCTGGCTCATCATCGCCTCCATCCGACCGCCTGGTCCCAAAGAAGATCTCTACGACGTCCAATTAGCCAGTACCGAAGCGCTCGCGCAGGACAGTGGCATCAAACGGGATGAAATCGCTCTCCATCAGGCGGAATCGCTAGAAGCGGCCTTCAACATGTGGCGCTGGGAGAACTGTCTGGTGGCGTCTTCTGCGTCGGAGGAAACGAGCGGACTGGAAGACGTTCAAAAGCCAGTCGTGCCGCTTATCCTCATCGCTACGTCGGGTGGCGGCGTCCGCGCGGCAACCTGGACCTCATACGTTATGGACCGCGCGATTGGATACCAACCTGATGGTGTACAGACTTGCGCCAGCTCGCCTGTCAGCGACGCACCGCCGTCCCAACGAGTCTTCGCGGCCAGCGGCATTTCGGGCGGGAGTGCCGGCCTTGCGACCTGGACCATCAGACAGCAGCAAGCGAGTCCAGACCGAGACCCATCCACCTGCCCCGAGGATGTCAACGACTCCAAGAGCGCGAGCTTCAGCGATTGCCCGCCACAAGACGAGTCACGAGGAGAAGGTTGGATCGAACACGAACTGAGCAAGGACTTCCTCTCACCGCAACTCTCGTGGTTTCTCTTTGCCGAAGCGCCGTGGTCATTCATCCGGGTCGGCCTGGATCAAAGCCGGGCAGACGTGCTCGACGACGGCTGGGAGCGCACATGGGGTGTCAGTGAAGATCCCCCAAATCTGTTCCAGTTGCGAGAACGAGAGCTGGATTGGGAAATCGAATGGCAGAGGCGTGCAGCTGATGGTCTTGATTCGAGTGACATTGACGCACTCTACAGATTGCTTCAAGAACAGGATCAGATAGCCGCGCAACACGATCAGCCGGTCCAGCGAGTTCCATTGTTAGTCTTCAACGGGACGAGCGCAGAGAGTGGCTGTCGCTTTAATTCCTCTGTCCTCAGCGGAAATGCGCGTCCGGTGAGTGATCCAACGGCGGCTTGCCTGCAACCCGAAGCATTGGAACAATCCGCAGACACTGTCTTACCTGCCACGAACGATCTGGCCGACTACCTATGCCCAAATCAAGATATCCGGCTATCGACGGCATCGCTGCTATCGGCGCGCTTCCCGGTCCTGTCTCCAGCCGGGCATCTCAAGGAGTGCGATGATGCGGAGGGAGCCTCGAGCGAGACATGGATCATCGATGGAGGCTATCTCGAGGCGGCGGGGGCGGTCACAATCGCTGATCTGTGGTCGGCGCTAGAACCGCTCATCGAGCAACACAATCGCGATCCCCTGGCGGCAGCATACATCGTGCCGGTCATGATCCAGATTGACAACGGGCACATCGAGCCAGCGGGCCCAAACCAGACGACAGCACCGCCCCAGTTCCTCGCACCAATCAAGGGTGTGGTCGGGTCTCGCAACGGCAATAACTCGCTCAACCGGCAGTCGACACAAGCGATCTTTTCCAAGCCCTATATCGTTACCTACGACGCGGAAGGCGCTCCCATCACCTGGTGCGGGGATAGATACGCAAACTTCTCCCTCTTAGCTCATCCCGGCCCGCAGGCGCGCCTGGGCTGGATTCTGTCGGACGTTGGCTTTTCCGACTTGCAGAACCAATTCCGCGGCAACCCAACGCCAGTCAGGATAGTGGATGAATGGAGAGGAGATCTGTCACCGCTCCTGTCCCTGAACCAGGACCGTGGACATTGCCCTGCGCCAGATTCGACGAACTGATCTCAACTTCGTATCGCTGATCATTTCTCAAGCATGCAAGCAGCGATCCAGTTGCTTCGCTCCATTCGAATTGACTGCGGGAGCAGCGACAGCACATTGCACAGATTTCGTCCGCACATGAAGAATTAATCGCCTGATAACACCAGGTTGACAGAATGTCACGCAAATTCCTGCTACAATGCCTCTAACGCGATGGCGAGGCGCAAATAAGGCTCTTGTAAGCTGCGTCCAACTATTCAGCAAGGACCTGCCATGGCGACGAATAGGCTCCCCGACAGTTCCCAGCTTAATGTTTCATTGTCCGGCAACAATGATCGGAAATCATATTCACCCCTCGATATGACCGACGTTCCGGCCCCATTCGTGCACCCTGCTGAAGCAGAGTTCGCCGCGTTTCTCGATTTCTACCGCATCCGTTGGGAATACGAACCGAAGTCGTTCCCACTACGTTGGCGCAACGGACGCGTCGCTGAGATGTTCACGCCGGATTTCTACCTGCCGCAGCAAGATCTCTTCATTGAACTGACGACAATGAAGCAATCACTCGTCACCCGCAAACACCGCAAGATCCGGCGCTTTAAATCGATGTACCCCAACGTCAACGTCACGCTCGTGCATCGCAAGGCCTTCCACGAGCTGCTAGGACGCTTCGGTTACGGTTCGATTGATATCAGTTCCCTTGCCGCCGAAGACATCGAGCGCATTCTCTTGTCCGCTAGCGAAATTCGCGAACGGGTCGCCGAAATCGGCCGGCAGATTTCCGAAGATTACGCCGGTGAGTCACTCGTGCTGGTCGGCCTCCTGAAAGGAATCACATTCTTCCTGGCCGATTTAGCCAGGGAGATAACCCGACCGCTGGCAATCGACTATCTCTCTATCGCCAACCCAAACGTCGCGCCGGGAGGCATCGAGATCGAGCGCACGCTCGACCTCGATATCCGCGGCAAGCACGTCATCCTGGTCGAAGATATCGTCAATACTGGCTTTACCATGGACTTCATTCTGCGCTCGCTGGAGATTCATCAACCGGCCAGCATCGAAGTCTGCGCGTTGCTGGACAAGGTCGATCGGCGCATGATCGGAGTTGACGTCAAGTATGTTGGCTTCCAGATCCCGAACGAATACGTCGTAGGCTACGGGCTCGATCACCGCGAGCTTTTCCGCAACCTGCCCTTCATCTGTGTCCTGAAGCGGCATGTATATGAAGAAACTGCTATGACGTCGCTGAGCGACCTCATGGCCGTCGGCATCGGTGGCGACGGGGATTAATCGATTTGTCCCGGTAAATGCAGAAGCACCGGGGCTGCATCATCTCTTCGCGGCGACACTTTTCGGATGGTTGCAGATCCTTCGACGATTCCAGCACAACCAGGGTAATCCATAGGTGTTGTCAATCTCGTCCGGTCTGCCAGACCTGGCGGCGCTTCGCCGTTAGCGTTTGCTATAACAGACGTGTCACCGATGCGCTAATGCTTGCTCGGCCTCAGCAAATGTTGCGGCATCCCATATCCCCGCACAATGACCGTGCTGTTCGCGAATTCGCCCATCTTCATCCAGACGAAATATGTGTGCCTGACGCACACCGACCTGCTCGGCGTCATTGCTGCCATCCTCCGCCGGCCGTACCCAATGGCGCTCGAACTCAACGACAGCACCTTCTCCCGTCGTCATGACGTGCAAATCACTCACATCCGAAGTCAGAGGAAACCACTCTCCCATTTGCCGGACGATATCGTCGCGGCCCTGAACGGTGAAATACCATCGCGGTACAGTTCCTTTGAACATGGCGGTGGGGTGATAGTGTGGAGCCATTGCCCCCCATTCTCCGGTTCGCACGCCCTCGAGGAAGGCATCAATCGCTGTCAGCTGCTCGCTCATACAAGGATCCTCCCAGTCACTGCCCCGGCAGACACACTCTAAAGACTCACGTTCAACGCGTCCCAGAGCCACTAGCCTTTTACATAGGCGAGTTTCTCTACCACTTTTCCATCACGCACCTTGAAGATATCCACGCCCCGCACGTGACCTGGAGTCCCATCTTCACTGTTCCAGCGGTATATCCAGCGCACGATACAACGATCGCCAGCGGAGAACTGCTCTTCGAGCTCAAAGACGGCGTTCGGTGAATTCTCGAAGAACGTGGTGAACTCCTGTCGCACTTCCATCTGTCCACTGCAGCGCGAGCCATCTGGAGCTGGGAATGTATTCTCGAAGATGCAATCGTCCGTCATCATGGCCATCGTCGCCTCAATGTCGTGGCGCAGGAACGCCTCGTTAAAGCGCTCGACAACTGCGAGCGGCGACGCATCCTGGCAGGATGAGGATTCTGCCTGACTAACAACCACAGCAGGCTCCTTTGCTTCCGAAGAAATGAGCGCAATTCAATTGTCAGGCAGACTCAATGAGATGACAAGAGATGTTAATGGAAGTTTCTGCGCCTTCCCATTCGCTGCTACCGAAAAGCCCTGCTCAACTGCCCCAGTCTGGGCCTGCCACCCCGGCGCTTCGTCGTTGAGGTGGCGTCGTGGAAGTTCCGTCCTGGCAGGAATGCACCTTCGCTGTTAGCCGCGGCAGCTATCGTGTTGCCTAATCTCGAACCGGCTACACTGGCAGAACCAGATTCAAGCGTTGGCCAGCTAATCTATGACGTTCCAGCGGCAGCAAGCCTCTCTTTGAACGCCCTCATGCTCAACTCCTCCTATGTGATCATTCGCGCCGCATGACCCGGGTAAACTGTTGAAACTCTAGGGGATGCAGCCGCCCACGAGTGGAGGGCACACGCTGAGCGATCGAGGCTTGCGGATCGAATAGACGAAAGTGCGGGACCAAATGAACGGTCAGATCGAGTCAACCAAGGGCTTTAGCGTCATACGCGGCGGTGGGGATGGGATTCACTTCGGTGCCTATCACAACGCCGTCGGCATCAACGTCCATACCGTCGGAGCGACGGGGCTCTCGATGGACTTGCAAACGATTCCGCCCGGCGCAGTATCACCGCCCCACATCCATGCAGGTTTCGAGGTGGCTCTCTATGTCCTCTCAGGGACGATCATTCATCGTTGGGGTGAGCAGCTGGAAGACGAAGCCAGCGCAACGGCAGGCGACATGATCTACGTCACGCCCGACCTACCCCATCAGAGCCTCAACGCGAGTGCTTCAGAGCCTGTCATCCTGGTCGTCGCCCGCACAACGGCTGACGGCGCGGACGGCAACGTGCCATACGAGATACCCGAGTAGCATCGCCGGAATCTATCGACTAGGCTTGATGGGTTGGGAAGCATTGGAAGTGAGCCAATCTGGATGACCATCGCCGCGAACAGGGCAATCGAAACACTGGATCTCAGCCAGCCAGGCGCGATCCTGCTCGTATCCTGCTACGAACTGGGCCGTCAACCGCTCAATCTGGCGTTTCCGCTCGCGTATCTGCGTGAAGCGGGTTATCAACCTGCTGTCGTCGACACTGCCGTTGCCAGCCTCACCGACACCCAGATCCAACAAGCGCAGATCGTCGCCATCTCCGTCCCGATGCACACCGCCCTGCGACTCGGGCTGCAGGTGGCTGAGCAGGTTCGCTTACTGAACCCCTCCGCTCGCATCTGCTTCTACGGACTCTACGCCTGGCTCAACGCCGACTATCTTCTGCGTGGGGCAGCGGATTACGTCATCGGTGGCGAGTTCGAAGCGCCGCTACTGCGGCTCATCCAAGCGTTGGAGAATGGTCAGCCAGAGCCTCCGGAGGGTGTCGCCAGCCGCGACGAGCGTCAGGTCGCGCCGTCGCTGGAACGGGTCAACTTCTTCACACCAGACCGCGCCGACTTGCCGGATATGGAGGATTACGCCTGGCTCGTCGACGGCGAGCGCAACGTCCCGGCCGGATACACCGAGGCGACCCGTGGGTGTCATCATCTATGCCGCCACTGCCCCGTCGTGCCGATCTACAACGGCCGCTTCTTCGCGGTACCGCGTACAGTGGTCATCGACGATATTCTCCGTCAGATCGAGTCCGGGGCGGGCCACATCACCTTCGGCGATCCCGACGCGCTCAATGGACCAACGCACCTGTTGCGTATCCTGCGAGCGATTCATGCCGACCATCCCGATGTAACCTTCGACATCACAACCCGTATCGAACACATCATCGAGAATCGTGACATCTTCCCGGAACTTGCCGAGCTTGGCTGCATCTTCATCATCTCGGCTGTGGAATCGGTCAGCGAACTGGTGCTACGGAAGATCGACAAAGGACACACCAAAGCCGACATCGTTACCGCGCTCGGCATCTGCAACGCTGCCGGCATCGCGCTGCGCCCATCGCTGCTGCCCTTCACCCCCTGGACGACGCTTGACGACTATATAGAGCTGATCGAATTCGTCGAGGATCACGATCTGATCGAGAACGTCGACCCGGTCCACCTCTCGATCCGCCTGCTCGTTCCGCCCGGTTCAGCTTTGCTCGACCAGCCCGACACCGATGACTGGATCGGCCCGCTCGACGAAGCTTCTTTCACCTATAGATGGACGCATGAAGACCCTCGCGTCGACGAACTACAACAGGTAGTTGCCGGGCTGGCCGAATCTGCCGCAGAGCAGGAGTGGGACGCATACGCAACCTTCGACGCCATACGCGCTGCAGCATATGCCGCCGCCGGCAAGACGCCACCCATCGGCGCCACCCGCCGCCGGTCCCGCAAAGCCCCACCCCGCCTCACCGAATCGTGGTTCTGCTGAGCGGAACCGACCGCGAGCCAGTTAGGCGCGCAACAGCAACACAGCAGCGGCTTCCCGATCAACCTGAACGGCTGAGATTCCCGTATCTTGGAGTAGATCCGAACTTTTCTCGTGGAGACGTGCCGCGGCGCGTCTCAGTGGAAAGATCATGATCACTATTGGATCAGATTTGAACCTGGCTCGGATACCGTATGTGACGCACCTCTACACGCCCTTCGTCGTCGGCTATGATGATGCGTTCGGGACACGCTCTTCGGTGACGGGAGACGAGGCATGCGCATTCGATTGGCAATCGTCTTTTTGATTCTCTCCGGCTTCGTCGCTATTCCATCTGTCCTAGCCGCGCCACCTGCGAACCGCCACTTCCAGAACACCTGGCAATACACCGATCGTCCCGTCGCCGAGCAACAAGTTAGCCGAACCTGGATGTGGGGTCCCGGCGCCATCACCGGCCAGCTCAACGAACCCTATGCAGACGCACCAGGGCTTTTCCGAACCGTGCAATATTATGACAAGACACGCATGGAGATCACCTACCCCGGCGATGATCCCAATTCGATCTGGTACGTCACCAACGGTCTCCTGGCGACGGAGCTCATCACCGGCCAGATGCAGCTTGGGGACAATACCTTCGAGTCATATTCGCCGGCACAGATCAATGTCGCGGGAGACAGTGATGATCCTACTGGCCCCACATACGCCTCGTTTCAGCGCGCGGGATCTCCACCCCTCGGATTCCCGGAAGACCCGCTCATCACTCGCATCAGCCGCGATGGCACGCTGACCGAAGATCCGTCCCTGGCGGCTCAGAACGTCTTCGCGACGTACTACGTCGTGGAAACCAACCACCGCGTGGCTGAGCCATTCTGGCAATTTATGAACTCCAGCGGGCCTGTTTACTCGGCCGACGGACTGATAACCGCGCAATTATTTCCCGATCCGTTCTTCGCAACAGGATTCCCAATTTCTGAAGCCTATTGGGCCAATGTGCGCGTTGGGGGCCAGCCACGCGATGTCTTGACCCAGTGTTTCCAGCGCCGCTGCCTGACCTACACGCCCGGCAACCCGGCTGGCTTCGAGGTTGAAGCGGGCAACATCGGCCAGCACTACTACACCTGGCGCTACGAGATCCTCGAATTGCCTCTGGATCGCCAGCCCTTCCGCGAGGATGGTGACCTGCGGGTCACGAACATCCTGGCTGATCCGATCGACTATGGCGAAGACGAGGGCGAATGGGTCGAAATTCGCAATTTCGATGACGAACCGATTTCGATGGCTGGCTGGCGAATCGAAGATGCGGTCGGCAACGGCTACGATTTCCCGCCTTCGTTTGTCTTGTGGTTCGATGCCAGCGTCCGGGTACACATCTGCGACGGGACGGACAGCGAGACAGATCTCTACTGGGGTCGCTGCTCGGCTGTCTGGAACAATAGCGGTGACACTGCCCGGTTAATCAACCCCTTCGGAGTGGTCGTTCATGAGTACAGCTACTGAGATCGGGCCAGGCTCTCACCAGATCGCGTAATTCTGCAAATACGTAAGTCTCCCGATGTGCAGGTTGAATCTGTCGCATATTCTATGACCACGATCCGAACAGAAAGAGTCCGGCGGCCATCAACATCGGACGTGCAACGGAAGAAGCGTGCAGCCGGGCGGGTTCGGATCGGAAATCAACAATTCAGGGCGTATTGAAAAATCCCCTCCTTTTCAGCACGCTCATCTACACCCTCCCCCTCCCAGAGACCGCCAGTAGCTCCACTGCTGGCGGTTCTCGTTTTCGTAAACCGCGTCAACAGCTCTCGCTCCACATGTCACTGCCGGCCTACGTCATGCTAGGCTCATCGTCAGTACTGTTGCCCTTCAAGCAGGAGCGTTAATCATTCAAACGCGTACTCAGGTTGGCATCATCGGTTGCGGTCCAGCGGGGCTCGTGCTGTCCCATCTCTTGGGTTTGCAAGGCATCGAAAGCGTCATCCTCGAACGCCAGACACGCGACTACGTCGAAGCCCGCATCCGCGCTGGAGTGCTCGAACAGGGTACGGTCGACCTGCTGCGAGAATTCAGGCGTCGGCGAGCGCATGGATCGCGAAGGATTGGTTCACGAGGGCGTCAATCTCGCCTTCGATGGCCGCATGATGCGGCTCGATATGCAAGCGCGAACCGGCAAAGCCGTTATGGTCTACGGCCAGACCGAGGTCACCCACGATCTGATCGAAGCCCGTCTTACGGCAGGCGGCGACATCCGATTCAGCGCGCCAGCACTCACCGTTGAAGACTTTGATACCGAAAGCCCGCGAATCATCTATGAAGAAGCCGGAGAGCGCAGAGAACTCCTCTGTGACTACGTCGCCGGATGCGATGGCTCACACGGTGTCGCAATGCAAAGTGTTCCAGCAGACCGCTATCGCACCTTCGAGCGCACCTACCCCTTCGGCTGGCTCGGAATCCTCTCCGACGTCCCGCCGGTGAATGACGAGCTGATCTACGCCAACCACCAGCGCGGTTTCGCTCTTATGCAGCATGCGCTCGCACACCCGCAGCCGCTATTACATCCAGTGCGAGCTTGACGACGACGTTGAGAACTGGAGCGATGACGCCTTCTGGGACGAGTTGCGCCGGCGCTTGCCCCCGGAAGCGGCAGAAAACGTGACAACCGGTCCGAGACTAGAAATGAGCATCGCTCCGCTCCGTAGCTTCGTCGCCGAGCCGATGCGGTTCGGAAACCTGTTCATGGCCGGTGACGCGGCCCACATCGTTCCGCCGACGGGTGCGAAGGGTCTCAATCTCGCCGTCTCCGACGCCTACTATCTGGCCACCGCCCTCGCCGCACGCTACAACGACAACCGCTCATGACCTGCTCGATCGCTATTCAGATACTTGCCTGCAACGAGTCTGGGCCGCCATCCGCTTCTCCTGGTGGTACACGACACTGATGCACCGCTTCGACGATGATCCCTTCAGCCAGCGCCTCCAGGTCGCGGAACTGGACTATCTTTCGCAATCAGTGGCCGCCCAGACATCGATGGCCGAGAACTACGTTGGGCTACCATTTGATGAAACGTTCGGGTAAACGGAACGGAAACTGAACAACATCGTAGGGACGGAGTTCATCTCCATCCGAGTAGTGCGCGGATCGATACCGTGTGGAGACAAGCTCCACACCTACGATTTCATGAATTATCCGGCTCCCGCTACGCTGGAAAGACGAGCTGACAGGCATAGCCAATGACCGACGATCGCTATGAACAAGGCATGAAGATCCGCCGCGAGGTGCTGGGTGACGAGCATGTCGAGCGTTCGCTGGCAAACCAGACTGCATTCGACGCGGACTTCCAGCGCTACATCACCGAAAGCGCATGGGGCTCGGTCTGGACTCGCGATGGCCTCGACAGGCAAACGCGCCACATGCTGACGATCGCGCTTCTCGCCGCACTCGGCCGCGAGCACGAACTCGCACTGCATCTCCGCGCAACCGCCAACACCGGAGTGACGCCAGCCCAGATCGCGGAGGTCTTCCACCAGGTAGCTGTCTATGCCGGCGTCCCAGCCGCCAACAGCGCCTTCTCGATCGCGAAGCAGGTGTATGCTGAGATAGGTGTGGATCTCGACGGTGTATAACCAAGATCGGCCGAGGAACTCAGTCAGCAACACCATTGTCATCCTGAACGGAGGCTCTGCGAAGTGAAGGATCTAGCAACGACCGTGCCACACAATCGAAGTGAATCGCCCGTGGGACCACAGGCACTCTTCATTCAACTCAATGTCATCAACAGCGACTCGCGACGGCGAAGGACAACGAATAGATGAGCGCACTCTCCAAACGACTTTCTTCATTAGACTGGACAATCCACCCGCCCTACCTGCATCCCCCCTACGAATCGACCTTGCTGCGCTCGCCGCAGAAGCCACTCCTCCCACTGCCGCAGACGCTTTCGGAGATGACCGGCCCGGTCTATGGCCACGACGAGATCCAGCCGCTCGACCACGACCTGACCCGCAACGCCGTCCTCAACGGCCCGCCAATCGGAGAGCGCATCATCATCACCGGTCGGGTGCTGGACGAACGCGGGAAGCCGGTTCCGAATGCGTTGCTTGAGGTGTGGCAGGCCAACGCCGCCGGTCGCTACCGCCATCTGGTCGACCAGCACGACGCGCCGCTGGATCCAAACTTCACCGGCGCCGGTCGCGTCCTGACAAACCGCCTTGGCGAGTACCGCTTCGTCTCGATCCGGCCGGGCGCCTACCCCTGGAAAAATCACGCGAACGCCTGGAGACCCTCCCATATCCACTTCTCAGTCTTTGGCCGGGCTTTCATCTCTCGGCTGGTGACCCAGATGTATTTCCCCGGCGACCCGCTATTGCCCCTCGACCCGATCCTCCAGGGCGTGCCCGACGAGCAAGGCCGTCGACGGCTCGTCGCCAGCTATGCCCACGATGTCACCGAGCCCGAATGGGCCCTCGGCTATCGCTTCGACATTGTCCTGAACGGGAGCAGAATGACCCCCTTCGAAGACCCTGATATGGATGACGATGAGTAAATCGAGATACCCGCAGACGCCTAGCCAAACCGTCGGTCCCTTCTTCCACTTCGGCATGGTCGAAGATGGCGACGAGAATAATCTCGTCAGCGATGCCGTCAAAGGCGAACGGATCGTCATTCGTGGACGTGTGTTGGACGGCGAGAATGAAGCTGTTCCGGACGCGCTGGTGGAGATCTGGCAAGCGGATGCCAATGGCTTCTACGACCATCCAGACGACCCGCACCGCGAGAATGCCGATCCGAATTTTCGCGGCTTTGGACGCTCCGATACCGTCTCGGATGGCCAGTTCAGTTTTCGCACGATCAAGCCCGGTCGCGTCCCATTCGACAGCCGGCGGCTGCAGGCACCGCATATCAGTGTTCGCATCTTCGCTCGCGGCATGCTGACCCACGCCTACACGCGCTTCTATTTCTCGGACGAGGAGGAAGCGAACGAGGGCGATCAGATACTAATGATGGTCGAGCCCGAACGCCGCCACACCATGCTCCTTAAGCGCCAGCCGACCGGTGATCCGCCTGTCTACGTCCTCGATCTGAAACTCCAGGGCACAGACGAGACGGTCTTCCTCGATCCATGACCGGCGGCTCGCGCATACTCGGCGCGGTCTACAGCGATCCCGAGATCGCCAGGATCTTCTCAGACGGCCACTTTGTGGCCACGATGTTGGGAGTTGAGATTGCACTGGCGCGAGTGCAGGAACGGCTCGGCATCATCCCGGCCGGAACCGCTGTCCAGATAGCAAACGCCGTCGACAGGCTTGATATCGACCTCGGGCCAATCCAGCGGAGCATGGAGCAATCCGGCATTCCGACGATTGGGATGGTCGACCAGTTACGCGCGGCCGTCGGAGGCGAAGCGGCTTCCTTTGTCCATTGGGGCGCGACGACTCAGGACATCATGGACACGGCGCTGGTGCTCCAGATCCGCGCAGCTCTCCTTCACATGGAAGACGAATTGCGACAGATCATCGCCAACCTCGCCCTCATGGCAGACCGTCACCGCGACACGATCATGGCCGGTCGCACCAAGTCTCAACAGGCGCTTCCGATCACCTTCGGCCTGAAAGTCGCGAACTGGCTCGCGCCGCTAGTTCGCCACCGTGAGCGGCTGGAGGAGATGAAACCGCGCCTTCTCGTGGTCCAGTTTGGCGGTGCAGTCGGGACGCTTGCTTCGCTCGACGATCGCGGCATCGAAACGATGGAATCGCTGGCTGATGAACTGCAACTCGAAGTGCCTGTGGCACCCTGGCATACGCAACGAGACAACCTGGCAGAGCTAGCCGGCTGGCTCTCGATGGTCAGCGGCAGCCTGGCGAAGATGGCTCAGGACATCATCCTATTGGCGCAGACCGAGGTCGGCGAAGTACGTGAGAGCGACGACCCAGCGCGAGGCGGCTCCAGCACGATGCCCCAGAAAAGCAACCCGGTCGTCAGCGAAGCGATCATCGCTGCCGCCCGCGCCAACGCGAATCTCGTCGCGACGATGCATCAAGCCATGATCCAGGAACACGAACGTGGCGCGGGCACCTGGCAGATCGAGTGGCTAACCCTTCCCCGCATGTTCGAGCTCACCGCCAGCGCCCTCAACAACGCCCTCTTCCTCTCCGAAAACCTCGTCGTCAACGCCGACAGATGCGTGCCAATCTCGCAGCCTCCAACGGCCTGATGCTCGCCGAAGCCCTCAACCTGGCGCTCGCACCGCACCTTGGCCGCGCCGAAGCCAAGATCATTGTCCAATCCGCCGTCCAAACCACTCTCGACCGAAAACCTGCACCTTGTCGATATCGTCCGCGAGCGGGTAGACGTCGAGCTTAGTTGGGATGCGGTACGCCACGAATCCGACTACCTCGGCGCCGCGAATGAATTTATCGATCGTGTTCTGGCTATGGCAGTCGGTGGCTTGAAATGAATCAACGTGTTGGAAGCACGTTGATCTCACTCGTTCAGGGTGACATCACAAAACAGCGGGTTGATGTCATCGTCAATGCCGCCAACAGTTCGCTGCTTGGTGGCGGTGGTGTCGACGGCGCGATCCACCGCGCTGGTGGTCCCGCGATCCTCGAAGAGTGCCGAAAGATCCGCGCCACCCGGGGGAGTCTCTCACCAGGAGAAGCTGTCGTCACGACGGCTGGCAACCTCCCGGCACGCCGAGTCATCCACACTGTCGGTCCTGTCTGGAACGGTGGCGAAGGCGGCGAGCGGGACATCCTCAGCCGCTGTTACATGAACAGTCTGGCGCTTGCGCAATCCGAGAATCTGCATACAATTGCCTTCCCTTCAATCAGTACTGGCGCGTACCGTTTCCCAATTGAAGAAGCTGCGACAATCGCGTTCTCGACCGTATCAAGATTCGCCCACCAATACGCCGCAGCTTTCGATGAAATTCGATTGGTCCTATTCACCGCAGATGACCTCGCGACGTACTCCCGATTAGTGGCCGACTAATAGCGTTCAGCTCGATTTCCCGCAGGCGAATTGGACGCTAGTACCCCACCCTTTCATAGTATCCGCAAACCTGAATCGAAATTCGCTGCTCGCGACTACACGACTCTCCATTGGATAACCGTCGATTGTACGCTACGATGTTCCAGAACAAGATGTAACAGTTGTTACTCACATCGAGCGTTACATGCAACGGAGTTTCGCACACCCTATGCGCTGGCAATTGATCATCTACCGATTACCGAGCACCCCTTCCCGGACACGTGTTGCCGTCTGGCGCGAGCTGCGCCGGCTGGGAGCTCTGCCTTTGCAGCAGGCGGTTTCGATCGTGCCGGAGTTGGGTGATCTCGTCGAAACACTGGACGATATCGAGCAGCGGATTCGCAGCGATGGCGGCACCGTCTACCGATTCGCGCTTGACAACTTGACGGCCGGGCAGCGCGCCCAGCTTGAATCCGAATGGACGGCGCTGAGAGAGCATGAATTCGCCGAGATCATCGAAGAGTGCGAAACAAAGTTCAAACGAGAGATCGAATTCGAGATCTTCCGCGACAACCTGACCGCCAGCGAAGCCGAAGAAATCGAAGCCGATCTGGAGAAGATCCAGACCTGGTTCGAGCGAGTATCAAAACGCGATTGGTTCGGCGCGCCGAATCGGGATGCGTGCGCGTCGGTTATCACTGAATGCGAGCGCCTGCTGGACGATTTCATCGAGCGGGTCTACGAAGCCGAAGCTCAAGCTGGTCCTTCGCTGGAGCTACCGCCTCAGCTCGCCTGGCACGACTCGCCTCGGTCGCTCGATCGCGAATCCGACGAGAGTGCAGGCTCAGATGATGATTCGACCGACGCCGACCGGCAAGCAGGACCGAGACATCTTGAAATATCGCCCGGCGAACAGGATTCGGAGCATCGGCGCGAACGAAGAGGCTGACCGCCAGGTCTGTCACCGTCGATGCCTACGTTGAGAGGTACAAGGAATGGACTGGCTTGCAACTATCGTCGCCGTTTTCCTAGCGTCTGCCGTCGAAGTCGTCGAAGTCATCACGATTGTTCTGGCAATTGGCATCACGCGTGGCTGGCGCTCGACGCTCATCGGCGTTGGCGCAGCGTGCGTAGTGCTAGCAGCGATCACGGCACTGCTCGGCACTGCTCTCACGCGCTGGGTAGATATCAGTGTCCTACAGGTCGCCGTCGGCTCGCTGTTGCTGGTCTTCGGCCTCCAATGGCTCCGCAAGGCGATCCTCCGATCGACAGGATTCAAAGCGCTGCACGACGAAGACCTCATCTTCCGGGAAGAGACGGAGGAAGCGCTTGAAGCGCCACTCATTCGCCGTGCTTCGCTCGACTGGTTCGCATTCACTGTCTCATTCAAAGGCATGTTGCTGGAAGGTCTTGAAGTCGTCTTCATCGTCATGACGATCGGCGCATCCAGCGGTCAGATGGGGGTAGCAGCTGGAGCCGCTGCCGGCGCGGCCGTCATCGTCGGCGGCATCGGAATCGCCTTACATCATCCACTATCCCGTGTACCGGAAAACACTCTCAAGTTTGCCGTTGGACTGCTGCTCACGACCTTCGGAACCTTCTGGGTTGGCGAAGGCATTGGCATCAAGTGGCTGGGCGAGGATCTGGCGCTACTCTGGCTGCTTGGCGTTTACGCGCTCTCATCATTCGCGATCGTGCGCTATCTGGCCAGCGCCCACGAACAAGCCATCGGTTCAGCTGCGCTCGCTGACTGAGGCTGAGACTCTACCTGACAGGGAGATTTAGATGACACTCATCGGCAACTTCGTGCGCTTCTGGATCGAATTCATCATCGGCGATTCCTGGGAAGTCGCGTTTGGCATCGCCATCGCCATCATCGTCCTCGCCATCGCCGCACACCGCTGGGACGATCAGCCGCTGCTCGGCTTCGTATTGCTCGCAGCTGTCATCGCCCTCACGGTTCTGGCTCTTCTTCGCCAGACTGCCAGTGCCCGGAGAGGTTAGAAGCGCGAAACAGATGATCGAAGTCATCGTCAACGCGGCCAATAGCTCTCTGCATGGAGGAGACGGTGTCGACGGGGCGATACATCTCGATCTCGACTGTCCGGTCCACCATCTCGGAGCACTCAAAAGCTACAACGAGATCCGGTTGGTCGTCTACAACGAGCGTGACTTCAGGCTCTACGCAACGCGACTGGACGCTTGCTGATCTCGCCACCACTCCTGGTAGAGAAGACCAGCAGCATCTGCATATGCTGACTGAAAGTCGAGAGCCTTCATGATCGCTAGATCGAATGAGAAGCAGCAGTTTGCGCGGAAGTGGCGATCATCGAGTAGGCTGACGGTCTGCGGATTGGGTGTGGCGAGGAACGAGGTGGTGCTCATGGCGGAATCGACGGTCGAACGTGAACTGTTGGCGGAACTGAGCGCCTGGCAGAAGGCCCATCCTGAGGCGACGTTGACCGACCTGGAAACGATCCTCGATCAGCATCTCGACGCCGTCCGGGCCAGCGTCTTGTCCACCACGGCTAACGCGTGTCCGACGGCAACAATCTGTCCGGAGTGCGGCCATAGCTTAACCCGGCGCGGGACGCGCAGCCGCAAGGTCGTGGCGCGGGGCGGGGAAGCACTCGCCCTGGAGCGTGCTTACGTGACCTGTCCTGTGTGTGGGGACGCGCTTTTCCCCCCTGGATGAGACTCTCAGAATGCTCCCTGGCCAACAGTTGACACCGCGCTTGGTCGAAGGCATCGTCCGGCTGCGCGCCGCGTTGCCGTTTGGTCAGGTGCCGGCGCTCATCGCCTATTTCACCGGCGTGACGATCAGTGCAGAGACCGTACCGCGCTTGACTGAAGCGGCCGGGACTGCCCAGTTGGCCTGCGAGGAGCAGGAGCTGGCCCGGATTCTGCGCGACCTGCCTGATCCTCCTCCCGGAGCACCCGTCCAGCAAATCAGCCTCGATGGGGCGATGGTGCCCCTGGTTGGCCGCGAGTGGGCCGAGGTCAAGACGTCGGTGATCGGGACGTGGAGCAGATACCGGATGCGGAGAGGCAACGGTTCCTGCGTACCCAGGCGCTGTCCTACTGTTCCCGGCTAATTGATGCGGCCAGCTTTGGCCAGATTGCGACGCTGGAGACGCACCGGCGGGAGACACTCTCCTCCGACACGTCGTGGCGGTCACGATGGTGCCGTCTGGATTCAGGAGGTGCTTGATCTGCAGTGTCCCCAGGCGTGCGGATTCTGGATCTTCCGCATGCCGTCGAGCATCTCGGCACAGGTTGCCCACGCCCGGTGCGTAAGCCGAGAGTCCACACGCGGCGGCTTCGCTCGAGGCGCAGGTCGACGCGCTGCTAAACGGTCAGGAAGCCGAGGTGCTGGCTCGACTGGCCGCACTCCGTGAACGTTGCGACCTCTCCCCGGAAACGCTCCAGCTCGCTGGAGCCTGTCACCGCTATTTCGCCCGTCGCCGCGACCAGATTCGCTATGCAGCGCTTCGGGCCGCCGGCTATCCCGTTGGCAGCGCGTGTGTCGAGAGCGCCAACAAATTCCTCGTCGAAGCGCGCTTGAAAGGCGCCGGGATGCATCGGCATGCGAGACGTCAACGCGTTGCTCGCCCTACGTTGTCTAGAACGCAATGGTCGCTGGAACGCTGATTGGCCGACGCTCTGGCAAGAACTGCGCTGCCAGGCGCGGACCCGGACCCGGCAGCGACAGGCGCGTCGACAGCCGCTGCTCCTGGCACCATCCGTGCCTCCACCTTCCTCCGCTCCGGCCGCGCCATCCGTCTCCCAGTCTCCTACCCGTCCGAAACTGGTCGTCGACGGCAAACCCACCGCTAATCATCCCTGGCGTCGTGAGTAAGCAGCAAGTTGCTGTTGACTCCTGTTCAAGGGCGTAGTACATTACGGTTTGTGCAATCTACTTGCATTTAAGGTGTGAGGTCACGAGGAATATGGTTCGTTGCTCCAGGAAATTGAGGCGACTCAGGCGCGGCTAGCTCATGAAGCAGCCGACCGATGTGTATTCGCTTCTTTCGTTCTTGGAGTAGACCGTGACTATTCAGTTCAGTAGCCCAGCAGTTCCAGCACAAGCCCATTCTCTTCCTAACAGCGAGCGACGCTCCAGGCGTTACGCCTGACGTAGTCCCGGTCACCGGGTTCTGCGCCAGGCCGCGATGGTGTGTTTTTGGCTTGCTATTTACAGGAGAGAATGAGTTAGATGAAAGACCTGCTACGAACTGCTGATCTGAGTGCCGCTGATTTCAAATTGCTGCTGGACCTGTCGGACGAACTGAAGCAGCAACCGCTCAAGCATCATGGATTCTTGACCGGTAAGACGGTCGTCCTCTACTTCGCCAAACACTCGACCCGCACCCGGCTCTCTTTTGAAACTGCTGTTGCACGGCTCGGCGGCATTCCGCTGACCGTCGGCTCGAACGAGCTGCAGGTTGGCCGTGGCGAGACGTTGGAGGACACCGCCAAGGTCGTCAGCCGCTACGCCGAGGCCTTCGTCATTCGCACCTTCGCCGACGACGATGTGAAGCTCGTCGCCGAAGCCTCCTCGATTCCGGTCATCAACGCGCTGACCGATGGCCACCATCCCTGCCAGAGCCTGGCCGATATCATGACCCTGCGCCAGCACTGGGGCACGCTCTCCGGCAAGAAACTGGCCTACGTCGGCAACAGCAACAACGTCGCCCATAGCCTCCTCGAAGCCTGCGCGCTCTCCGGCGTCGATATCACGATCGCCAGCCCGGACGGCTACCAGCTCGATGCCGACATCATCGCCAACGCCAAGTCCATCGCAGCCGAGAATGGCGGCAAGGTCACGATGACTTCCGATCCACTGGAAGCCGTCAAGGGCGCAGACGCTGTCTACACCGACGCCTGGATTTCGATGGGTGATCCCGAAGCGATGTGGTCGCTACAGGTTTCGGCCCTCACGCCCTACCGCGTGACCCAGGAGATGATGAGCCACGCCGCCCCGGACGCGATCTTCATGCACTGCCTGCCCGCGCACCGTGGCGACGAGGTCGCAACCGAGGTCATCGACGGCCCGCAATCCGTCGTCTTCGACCAGGCCGAAAACCGCCTCCACACCTCGCACGCACTGCTCTATGCCCTGCTAAACGGCCTTGTCCATGGCCACGAGGCGACGGCGGAGTCTGCGGTGAGCAAGACGGCGACGGTGTCAGCAAAGGTCTAATATCTCGCATCGGCCCGCCGGAATCTGACCGTCTTGAAAGTGGTCTCGCTTCGAATTTCGTTGCCCGCCAATTGTGCGGTGGCGGGTTGAGAATTCCCATCACACCATGAATTTGTTGAGTATAATTCGACAAATTCATTACACAATCCCACCACAGGATAGAACGTCGATGCGTCGTATCAATCTCCAATCCCCTGCCAAATATGAACTGATTACGCTGCCAGATAGAATCAGGGACGGCATGGTACTTGTAGGTGAGTGCCTAGTGGTTGGCGGCGAAGGAGAGTATCCTTTCAAAATCCACGAAATCGATCATGATCTGAATCTATCCGGCAATCGCGAATCGAGGGACCATGAGATGTAGCAGGTTACAGCTCTTCGGCCTGAGCTTCTTCTTTCTCGTGCTGATATCGTGTGGTGGCATCGGTGACAACGGTGCCAGCGATAGCGATGTCTCAGAGGCAGCGGAAGCCAGTATTGAGACCTGGGCTGCGGACCAGGATATCGCCTTTCGAAACGTGTCGATCGAGGTGGTTGCGGAACGTGAGACATCTGCCGAGCTTCGAATCACACTAGAGATTCAGCAAGAGCAGGGTGGTCCGTGGCTTGAGCATGAAACCGAACTAAGCGCCGTCCGACAGGGGGATGGTTGGAGCGTCTCAACTGAAGATTTTCAGTTCAGGCCGACTGAGCGGGCGCTAGCCACGATTCAAGAAGCAACCGTTGAGCAGTCCTCCGCAGATGCGGTTCGTCGGAGTCCGACCGAAGTCGCGACCAAGAGCGAACGACTCTCAACAGCCGAATCACGCACTGCTACAGCAATCGCGGAAATCGAAAACAGACGACTCACTTCCACCGCTCAGTTCAAGTCTCTTGAATCCCAAGCGACGATTCACCAGATCTTCAGCGAATGGACGGCAACTGCTGCGTCGGAGATTGCGCTTGCAACGCGGAATGCGCCAACCGCAACCGCTCCGCCGACCGCCACATCGCTTCCCAACACACCTCCCGGGACGATTCTGAGTCCCGGTGAATCCTATAGAGAGGATGACATACGGCTGATGTTGTTCGATCCAACATTCAGCCCCGGGTGTGAGGGGATCTTCGGTTTTGGCCTGCTCTTTGGCAACGTCACGAACGATGCGCTGGTCATCAATTGGTCGGGCGGCAGCATATCTGTAACCGACAATCTCGGAAATCAATACGGCGATCTATCGGCGCAATGGGTAGAGCCAACCACCGGCTGCTACAACACGCGAGCGGCCGACATAGGCTGGGATGTAATGAACGGTCCGGTGGAGGCGATTCTTGCCGTACGCGTTGCTGGCGATGAAGGTCCTCTCTCGGATGAGGCCACCTCACTCATCGTGCGCGTCAGTCGAACCGATGGCCACATCAAGGATGCAGCCTGGGAGATTCCTATTTCTAGGTAGCCAGAGACCCAACATGGCGGAAATAAGGGCACACCTCGCACGCCCTACTCAATGGCCTCGTCCATGGCCACGAGGCGCCGGTGGAGTCTACGGTGAGCGAGACGGTTACCGTAGCGGCGAAGGTGTAGCAACGCGTACAGATGCGGCTAATTGAACTTCTGGGACGGTCGGCCATCTTGCCCTGCGTGTGGTCTGATGTCCCGCGGTCCGCACTCACACGACGGAGTCGCGTATCCTTTCGTGTCATGGTTTTGTTGAGTATAATTCAACATATGCATGACATGATGACCACCAAGCCAGATCACGCCGACCTGTTCGACATTGCCGCCGGCCAGCAAGGCTACTTCACGTCCGAGCAAGCCCGCGAGGCAGGCTTCGGCCGGGATCTCCTGTCCTACCACGCCTCCACCGGCCGCTTCATCCGGATCCAGCGTGGGCTCTACCGCTTTCGCGATTATCCATCGTCGCCACGCGAAGAGGTCATGGCAGCCTGGCTCGCTGTCGGCCGCGAGGTCGCTGTTGTCTCCCACGAAACCGCCCTCGAACTCTTCGAGCTCAGCGACATCATCCCTAATGCAATCCATCTAACGATCCCCCGCTCGAAGCGCTATCTCACAACCCCACCAGGGACGGTCATCCATACGACGTCCTCGCCGATAGATGCGTCGGAGAAAATGTTCTGGGATGGAATGCGTATGACAACTCCAACGAGATCAATCCTCGATGCGGCAGAAAACGGAACGCCTCACGAGCACATCGAGCGCGCGGTTCAGGACGCAATGGAACGCGGGCTCACAACCGCCGGACTACTGCGAGAGGCGGCCAGCGGCCGTCCCGACAGAGTCCGCGCGTTGATCAACCGCATACTTTCGGAGTTGGAACGTGAGATACGCATCAGGGAACGCGTTTCGCACCGCGCTTGAGCAGCGCTTGAAAAGCGAATCGACACGCACCGGCAATCCGCTGCCACGCCTGCGCAAGCTGGTGGCGTTCGATCGCCTGCTTGTCAGACTCGTGCAGGTGGCTCCCAATCGGTGGAGGCTGAAATGCGCGCTCGCCCTCGACTATCGACTGGGCGCGGGATACAGAACAACCCGAGACATGGATCTCAGCCGACAAGATAGCGATGTGGATGCGACACGTGATTTTCTCGCGGCTCAGTCGCTTGCTCTCGACGACGCTTTCAGTTTCACGCTGGATAACACAAGCGGTCGAGACAACGCCCTCGAGGGCATCGCGGCCAGATACCGGCTGACATCGCATCTAGCCGGTCGCCGCTTCGAGACTATTGCGGTGGACGTGTCGTTCAGCGATCCGTTTCTTGAACCGGCAGAGCTGCTCCAGAGCCCGGAACTCCTAGGGTTCGCTGATATCGCACCTGTTACGGTCCCGGCCATCCCGCTTGAACAGCATATGGCAGAGAAACTCCACGCCTATACACGCACCTACGGAGACCAACGGCGTAGCAGCCGCGCCAAAGATCTCATCGATCTCGTACTGGTGCAGGATGCACTGCCACTGTCCGCGGGCAGGCTGAGACTCGCGCTGACGCAGACCTTCGCCAACCGCGCGACACATCCCCTGCCGCGCAAGACTCCAACTGCGCCTACTGACTGGGGCGATTCCTTCGCGACCATCGCCAGCGAAGTCGGCCTGAACCCCGATTCGGCAGCGGGATATCGCGCCGTCGCGACCCTACTCGACCCCATTCTAGCCGGGGATGTTGACGACGAGCGTGTTTGGAATCCTGTGAGCAAGCGCTGGGAGTAGTCTCGTACCGGACCACGTCGCCCCGGACGCGATCGTCATGCACTGCCTGCCGGCGCACCGAGGTGGCGAGGTCGCAACCGAGGTCATCGACGGCCCGCAATCCGTCGTCTTCGACCAGGCCGAAAACCGCCTCCACACCTCGCACGCAATGCTCTACTTCCTGCTCACCGGCCTCTTGCACCGGTCCGGACGGGCTGCGGAGTCAACGGCAAACGAATCTGTACCCGTAGCCTCGATCGCCTAACACCAGGGTCTTGATCCGCTAAGAAATACACTGCAGGGCTAGTCAATGGCGAGTTGCCATATCATGATTTCCTTTAGAAAGATTCAAGGATTGCCTGACACAATGACGGAAAAAGCTAGATCATGCTGAGTTCTTCGAAGTGGGCGGGGTTGCTGTGATTGCCGGACTTCGCTACTTGGATCCATCTCTAACTCAGTAGCTCTCGAATCCGATCAACCAACTTCTGCTGGAGAGCAAGTGTCTTGTCGTTCCGCTCAATAAAGAATCCCATTTGGGTAGGTACAACGGAAAAATTGCGAGCTGACTCTTTGGTCAGACTGTTGTCAAGGCTGATTACGATATTCACCGATGCAGACTCTAAGTCTTGGACAAGCTGATCGAGTTCCGAGTCGATTCGGCGAGCCGCTTCGCGTGCCGCGACAGCATTCTGTGTCAATTGGCGGCGATATGTGTCGCAGAGTTTTATCGCCCTCTCATACGTGCGGTTATCGTATTGTGCATCAGGTCCCCACATTCCAATGATCCCGGCAAGGCGATCATGGAACTCGAAAATCACCTGGCTGAACTGCTCGACGGGCTCAATTCGTTGGGCAACGAAGTCCGACCGCTGGGCGCGCCTATCCAGCCTCCAAGAGAACAGGGAGTTCCACGGAACCAGTTTCGCGACGCCAAAGACAACGGCCACCAGCGCAGCGAATACTCCGCTAACTTCCAATACCCAATCAGGCACAATTTGCCTTGCTCATGCTTCGATACTTTCGAGTCCGTATCTGACTCTCTCAGGCCACGCGATCGGTAGAGGTGTCCGTGCCTAATAGAAGCTTATACGCACATCCTTAGATTCGGACACCACCGTCAAACTCGTCACTCAGCTACCCTCATCAAAATAGCCTAATGAGTACACGCTTGCCATTGAGAGGTCTGGCGGATGTACCGGATACATGCCTTGGTACCTGCCCTCCGTCCGCCATAGTTGCGCACGAATCTGTACTACGATGCCCCAGCCTGTTTCGTCCTACCCAGAAAGGGATATACAACGATGGCTGAAGAAGCGTATGGCGCGCTGAAGTGGCGCAATATCGGGCCGCATCGTGGCGGCAGAGTCGCAGCAGTGGCCGGAGACCCGGTTGATGCGAAGACGTTTTATTTTGGAGCCGTGGCCGGTGGGGTCTGGAAGACCGACGACGCCGGGGACCACTGGTACAACATCTCGGACGGCCAGTTCACGACGGCGGCGGTCGGCGCGATTGCGGTGGCCGACTCCGACCCGAACGTGATCTACGTCGGGACCGGCGAGTCGTCGATTCGCTCGAATGTCTCGCACGGCGACGGCGTCTACAAGTCGACCGACGCCGGGAAGACCTGGACCAACGTCGGCCTCTCCGACACCCGGCACATCAGCCGGATCAAGATTCACCCGAACAACCCGGATCTGGTCTACGTCTCGGCCCTCGGCCATGCCTGGGGCAAGAATGACCAGCGTGGCGTCTTCCGCTCGAAGGATGGCGGCGCGAGCTGGGAGAAGGTGCTCTACAAGAATGAGGGCGCCGGCGCGATCGATCTGTCGATGGACGCGACCAACCCGCGCATTCTCTACGCCGCCATCTGGCAGGCGCAGCGTCTGCCCTGGTCGATGGAGTCCGGCGGCCCCGACAGCGGCATCTGGAAGACGACCGACGGCGGCGATAGCTGGACCGACATCACCCGCAACCCGGGTCTCCCGACCGGTGAGAACATCGGCAAGATCGGCATCTCGGTCTCACCGGCTAACCCGAACAAGGTCTATGCTCTGATCGAAGCCGATGAGAACGGCCTCTACCGCTCCGACGATGGCGGCGCGAACTGGACCTTCGTCAACGGCGACCCCTCGCTGCACACCCGCAACTGGTACTACACCCACATCTACGCCGACCCGGGCAATGAGAACACCGTCTGGGTGACTGGAGCAGCAATTCCTGAAGTCGATCGACGCCGGTGGAGTCATTCACGTCGATGCCCGGTGCCGCACGGCGACAACCACGACATCTGGGTCGACCCGAAGAACCCCGACCGGATTATCGAGGGCAACGACGGCGGCGCGATCGTCAGCTTCAACGGCGCGGCGACCTGGTCGTCGATCATGAACCAGCCGACGGCGCAGTTCTATCATGTCACCGCCGACAACCAGGTGCCCTACAACGTCTACGGCTCGCAGCAGGACAACTCGGCCATGCGGGTCCCGAGCATCAGCTTCTGGGGCGCGATCACGCCGCGCGATTACATCGTTCCCGGCGGCGGCGAGTCGGGCCACATCGCGGTCAAACCCACCGAGCCATACACCGTCTTCGGCGGTTCCGTCGGCAGCGGCCTGGGCCACGGGCGCTTCCGCGCCTGGTATCCGGAGACCGATCAGACGCGCAATATCACCGTCTGGCCGGAGTTCTACGGCTTCACCTCGCCAACGAAGATCCACAAGTATCGTTTCCAGTGGACCTTCCCGGTCGAGATCTCACCGCACAACCCGGACAAGCTCTACGCGACCTCGAACTACGTCCACGTCTCCTATGACGAGGGCGGCAGCTGGGAGGTCATCAGCCCCGACCTGACCCGCGACGACCCTGCCCACCAGGAGCACTCCGGCGGCCCGATCTCCTCCGAGAATGTCGGCGCCGAGGCCTACGGCACGATCTTCGCGCTGAAGGAATCACCCCACGAAGAGGGTGTCATTTACTCCGGCTCCGACGACGGTCTGATGTACGTCACGAAAGATGGCGGCGCGAACTGGGAGAGCATCACGCCTCCAGACGATCTGCTGCCAAATCCGCCGGAACTACCGGCCCGCATCAGCACGATCGATGTCTCGCCGCACAAGGCCGGGACGGTCTACGTCGCCGCCAACCGCTACCAGCAGGACGACCCGTCGCCCTATCTGTTGAAGAGCGACGACTACGGCCAGAGCTGGCAGCTCATCACCAGTGGGCTGGGCGACGACGTCATCTGCCGTGCCGTCCGTGAGGACGTCAACAAGCCCGGCATCCTCTACGCAGCCACCGAGACAGGCGTCTTCGTCTCGCTGGATGACGGCGGCAACTGGCAGTCGCTCAACACCAACATGCCAATCTTCCCGGTTCATGACATCGTCTCGAAGGAGACCGATCTGGTCATCGCCGGCCATGGCCGCTCCTTCTGGATCCTCGATGACGTGACCCCGCTGCACCAGCTCCAGGATGAGCAAGTCACCGGCACAAAGCTCTTCAAGCCGCGCGACACCTACCGTTACCGCGTCGACACGGCTTCGGCGTGGACCTTCAGCCCGGATCTCGTCAGCTATCGCCGCGCCGGACCGACGACAATCTCCGTCCGGGCCGTCCGCGACGAGTACGGCGACTGGGAGCAGGATCTGCTCACCGCCGGGAGAACCCGCCGGACGGCGTCATGATCCACTTCTATGTCGATGAGGTTCCCGAGGCCAGGCGACGCTGACGATCAAGAACAGCGACGGCAAGACGGTCAAGACCTTCTCGATGGACAATGAAGACGGCGGCAAGCTGCGGGTCAAGGCCGGCGCAAACCGCTTCGTCTGGAACATGCGCGAAGAGGGTCCGATCGGCCGGGAAGCGGACAAGAGCCTGCCACAGCGTCAGCGACGGATGTTCGACGGCACCGCGCCGAAGGTTCTCTCCGGCGACTACTCGGTCGAGCTCAAGGTCGGCGACGACGTCCAGACGCAGACCTTCTCGATCCTGCCCGACCCGCGCCTGCCGATCACCGAGGACGATCTCAAGGCACAGTACGAGCTGAAGGCGGCCATCCGCGACAAGATCTCGGAAGCCCACGAGACGCTCAACGTGCTGGAGACGATCGACGCCCAGGTCAAGGACTGGGCCAAGCGCACCGACGACGCATCGATCAAGGAATCCGCCGAGGCGCTCTCGGCCAAGATCGAGACGCATTGCGACCAGCTGCGGGTGCCGAAGATCGCCTCGACCCGAGGCGGCGAGAATGGGCTGCGCGAGAAGCTGGGCGTCCTCTCGTCGGCTATCGACGAGTCCGACCATGCCCCGACAGCCCAGGCCCAGGAGGTCTACGGCAACCTTGCCGAAGATGTGACCTCGGCCCGCTACCGGGTCCAGCAGTTCGTCGATGACGAGGTTGCGGCATTCTCTGCCAAGCTCGAAGCCGCCGGCGTCCCGCGCCTCAGCACGTCGAGGGTATCGATCGGAACGAAAGCAGCCGTGGAGGACTAGCACAACTTCGGCAGGCGCCGGGGAACTCGCAAGTGGGTCACCGGCGCCTGCCGGGCACGATGATTTGGACGTCCAGTATCTGAAGGCAGCAGGTAGGCAACGTGTCGAAGGGGAAGTCCGCATCTGAGCGGCCGGCCCGTATGGCCGACCGGCTGGAGGCCGCCCGGCGGGGACGCTTTGTCGGACGTAGTGACATTCTCACGTCGTTCCGCGAGATCCTGCTTCAGCCTGAATCGCCCTTTGCGGTCCTACACATCCACGGCCCCGGCGGCGTCGGCAAGACGACGCTGCTCCGGGAGTTCGCACGCATTGCGCGAGCAGCTGACCGCCCGGTCGCCCGGCTAGACGGGCGGCTCCTGGAACCGGCGCCAAACGCCTTTCTTGGCGCCCTGGATCAAAGCGGTATTCAGGCTACACCGGCTCAACCACACAGTTTCCATAGATTGCCACCCACTTGCGTGCTCCTGATTGACACCTACGAACTCATCGAACCGCTAGATACCTGGTTGCGCGAGGTGTTCCTGCCTCAACTATCGCCGCAGGGACTGGCAGTGATCGTCGGCCGGAACGCCCCCTCCCCTGCCTGGCGCACCGACACCGATTGGGGCGAGCTCACGCGCATCGTCACCCTGGGCAACTTCTCTCCGGAGGAAAGCGCAACCTACCTGACAGCGCGTGACATTCCAGACACGCAGCATGCGGCCGCACTGCGCTTCACCGGAGGCCATCCGCTGGCGCTGGCGCTCGTGGCCGACACCTTACAACGGGGCGGTGAGATCGCCGCGCTTGATCCGGGCAGCGAACCTGATCTGGTGCGGGCACTTCTGGAGCGTCTGGTGCGCGAAATACCATCGCCCAGCCATCAACGCGCCCTCGATGCCTGCGTGATCGCCCGTCTTACAACAGAAGATCTGCTAGCTGGCATTGGCGGCATTGACGATCCCCACGCGTGCTTCGAATGGTTGCGCCGGCAAGCCTTCGTTGAGCACAGCCCCTACGGAATCTTCCCACACGACCTCGCCCGTGAGGTGTTACTCGCCGACTTTCGCTGGCGGAATCCGCACGCTCACAATTCGCTTGTGGGCCGAATCTGGACCCACCTCTGGCGCCGGATCGGCCAGACTGACGAATTCGACCGGCAGCGCCTGCAGCTGGAAGCGCTCTACGTCATTCGAAACCAGCCAAATATGACCTCTTATTTTGACTGGAACGAGGCCGACAAGGTCTTCGCCGAAGAGCCCGGCCCAGAGGAAACCGAAGCGATTCTCGAGATCGTGCACCAACACGAAGGGCCAGAGTCCGCGAGGATCGCCGCACACTGGTTACGGCGTCAGCCCGAGTCGTTCCATGTCTTTCGCGATCGCGACCTCGACGCGTTTGGCTTCATGGCCCAACTGGCGCTCCATCACGCGACAGCGGAAGATGTCGCTGCCGACCCCGCCGCCGCCGCGGCGTTACGCTTCATTGAGCGCTTCGGCCCGCTGGCAGACAGGCAGGAAGTGATCTATCTGCGTTTCTGGATGCATCGAGAGCGCTATCAGGAGATTACGGCCGCAACGAACCTGATGGCGGTTGACGTGATCACCCGCTGCGTCACGACCAGCAATCTGGCCTGGAACTTCATTGCTATGTCGGACCCGGAATTCTGGACGCCACACTTTAATGCGGTCAACTTCCCCCGTGCCCACGCGGCAGGCTTTGCCGTCGACGGACGCCCATACGGCGTCTTCGCCCACGACTGGCGCATCGAACCAGCCCTGGTATGGCTGACGACGGGGGGCACACCGATGCCCTTCACAAACGTCACCGATGATATCCAGGCAACGCCACCGCCCCTCTCCGAGGCAGAATTCGCCACTGCCGTGCGCCAGGCGTTGCGCGACTTCGCGCGCGACGACCGGCTCGCGACAAATCCACTGCTACGAGCAGGTTCCGTCCGCACCGGATCCAGTAACGGCGCTTCGCCGACTGACCAGTGCGGGCGCTGCTGCGCGAGGCGATCGGCAACGCTCGACGGACACCCACGCGATATCAAATTCCATCGCGCGCTCTGGCACACCTATATCGAGCCGGCTCCGACACAGGAGCGCGCCGCGGAACTGCTTGGCGTGCCGTTTAACACCTATCGCTACCAGCTCGCACGCGGCCTCGAACGCGTCACCGCCCACCTTTGGTGGCTCGAGCACCGCGACAGTTCCGAGTTAGCTCCTACCAAAGATCTACCGGCTGTGATTCGACAGAAATTCGGCAGCTTTTCGGCTGGCGTTTCGGCTGGCTTCCGTTCGATCATCGCTTCCAGTGCGGTGCCCCCGGTTTCACTCCTGTTGTGACTCTCGCCGCGACACGAGCGAATGAGGCCGCTAGATCAGAGCAAGTATCGGGGGATACGATGAACACACAAGCACAGCCGACCAACAACAACGCAATCGTCATCGGAGCTAGCATGGCCGGGCTTCTGACTGCGCGCGTCCTGGCGGACACCTTTACACGGGTAACCCTCTTTGAGCGGGATGAGCTGCCCGATGGTCCGGAATTCAGAAAGGGCGTCCCGCAGGCACGCCACGCCCATGCCCTGCTCAACAGTGGCCGGCTGGTGCTCGAAGAATTTTTCCCGGGCATCACCGCCGAGTTGAACGCCCAGGGCGCGCCACTTGGCAGCGGGCGCTTCTTCACAGGTGGCGGGTATCTCAAGCGCCCTGCGTTGGTTACCAACGCACTGTTCGTCAGCCGCCCATGCCTGGAACACGAGGTGCGCCGCAGGGTTATCAGACTGCCTAACGTCGAGATCCTCACGGGCTATGACGTGTGCGGCTTGACTGCCGGCGAAGGCGGCGCCCGTGTTAGCGGAATCGAGGCGCGGTGTGGCAGTACGCAAAGCAGCGAGACGTTCCCCGCTGCCCTGGTCGTCGACGCCAGCGGGCGGGGCTCCCGGACAGGGACATGGCTCGAAGCCCTCGGCTATAGCGCCCCGGAGGTCGAACTGGTCGAAGTCGCGATGGGCTACAGCAGCCGCTTCTTTCGGCGCGGCCCGGACGATCTCGGAGGTAACCTGATCGTCAACGTGGCCCCATCCCCTGCAGTGCCACGCGCCGGGGCAGCGATCGCCCAGGAGGGCCAGCGCTGGCTCGTCACTTTGGCGGGTTACTTCGGCGACCATCCTCCGACTGACGACCAGGGCTTCCTTGATTACGCTCGCACCCTACCTGCACCAGAGATATACGAGGTCGCCCGCAATGCCGAGCCGCTCAGTGCCCCAGTCGCGTACCGCTTCCAAGCCAACCAGCGGCGGCGCTACGAAAAGTTGGACCGCTTTCCTGCAGGCTTCCTGGTGATCGGCGATGCACTCTGCAGCTTCACCCCGATCTACGGTCAAGGCATGTCGGTCGCAGCTCTCGAAACCCGCGCATTGCGCGCCTGTCTGGCGGATGGTTTCGACAACCTCGCCGCGCGCTTCTTCCGTCAAGCTAGCAAGATCATCGATATCGCCTGGACAATCACCGTCGGGAACGATCAGCGGTTATCCAACCATCCCGCCGCCCGTAAGTTTCCAGCGCGCTTCATCAACTGGTACCTGGCGCGACTTCAGACTGCGGCACATCACGATCCCGAACTCAGTCTGGCGTTCACGCAAGTCGGCAACCTCTCTGCCGCACCACCCTCTCTGCTGCGTCCAGGTCTTGCCATCAGAGTCCTACGGGGCAACTTGCGCCAACCCCGTGTTGAACCGCGGCTCCATGAACGACACAGACCTGAGCAAGAGCAGAGTCGAACGGCCTAGCTGTCGAGACCAGCCCCCACATGAGAGGTAAGCCGGTCAGGCTCCTGCATCATGTCAGCGATCTTCTCAGCCATTGCGACGATCGGAAAGTGGAGGTTGCCGCGCGGTCCGAAAGGCATGATCGAGGCATCCGCAACCCGCAAGCCTTCAATCCCATAGACGCGACCGGCATGATCCACGACCGCCATCGGATCGCTCGAGGGACCCATCTTGCAGGTCGTCGAAGGATGATAGGTGGTGCCGTGGTGCCCGGAAAGTACCCACGTACGCAACGCCTCCCGATCACGCGGAGGCGCGTCGAAGCGTGGCCGGTCCAGTTCGAGCATCGTCGCCAGCGGCGCGGTGTGCACGAGCCGCACCGTGAACTCAACGCCGTCGCAGATAGCTTCCAGGTCGGCTTCGTCCGAGAAGTAGCGGTGATCGATGTCGAGCTGCGCTTCGGGGTCGGAGGACGTCAGACGGACTCGCCCCGCCGAACGGGCGTATTGCAAACTAACGTTGATGCCAAAGATCCAGCACTCAAGGTCTTCATTGAAATTCACCCAGCTGTAGTGATGCAGGTCGATTTCCTCTTCAACCTGACTGCTGCGGCTCTTGATGAGAAATGGGAACTGCAGACGCATTTCGGTCACGTATTCGGGCTTGACCGGATACTCGGCGAAATCGATTCCGTTCGGGTGATCTAATAAATTCTCGCCGACGCCCGGGAGTGGGCTGCACGACGCCGATGCCGAGTTCCTGGAGGTGCTCTACCGGCCCGACACCAGAGCGCATCAAGATCGCAGGGGACGCATATGATCCCGCCGCCAGGACGACCTCGTCAGCGCGGTATTCTTCGCCACTGGCAGTGCGCACGCCAACAGCCCGGTGACCGTCGAAGAGCACCTTGTCGACCAGAGCATTCGGGAGGATCTCGAAATTCTCTCTTCCTCGCGCCATCGCAAGATAGGTCAGGGCCGGGTTCATCCGCACTCGATGCCCGGTTGGAGAAGCGATATTTCTCGGTCGCTCTGGAGATCGATGGAATCTGCACCCGCGCACCGTTGAAGTCTTCGATATAGGGGATGTCGTGTTCGTCGCAGACAGCAATCAGTGCCTCGTAGATCGGAGTGCGCTCTTCGTCCGGGGCGCGGTAGATCGGCACCGGGCCATCCTCGCCGTGGAGCTCCGGATTGCCAATCGGGTCGTTCTCAGCCTTCTTGAAATAGGGTAGTAGGTCGTCAAAACCCCAACCTGGGTTTCCGAGCTCTTCCCAGTGATCGTAGTCAATCGCCGAGCAACGATTCCAGACAGCCCCATTGACCGTTGCCGAACCACCAACGATTCTCGTTCGTGGCAGTATGACCTGGTGCCCGACCTCGTTCACGGCGTTCGTGAAGCCCCAGCTGTGGGAATCCGTCGGGAGTATGTAGGGGTCGTGAAGCTCCTCCGGCCACTCGTCGATATTCGATCCGTAGTCGGGACCGGCTTCGATGAGCAGCACGCGCCGCTCCGGATCCTCGCTCAACCGAGCGGCAAGCACACAGCCGGCCGGTCCACCCCCGACGATAATCACGTCATACCCATCTGACACGAGTGCCTCCTTGCGCGCCGGGTTCTCTATCGAATTAGCAGATTAACCTCAGTCTGGAACTTGAGCACCACCATATGAGACCTGCGATACCAACGCACCGTGGTTCCCTCGAAGAAGGGCATGGACATCGAGCGCTCGCCGTCATGCGCGCCACGCACTACCACTGGCTAGTATGGATTCAAGGTTACGCCAACGCAATATGCTAGAACGCAGATCCGATAAAGTCGCCGGCGTCATTCAGTCTGCAACGCTACCCTCAAGATTCGGTTCAGCCGGTGCGCCCTCGATACTGATATGCGGTAGCCAGCCCAGCCAGCTCGGCATATACCAGTTCCAGTCGCCCAGCAATGCCATCGACGAGGGCACGAGCACCGACCGGATCAGGGTCGCGTCGAGGACCACAGCGACGGCCAACCCAAAGCCCATCTGCTGGAAGGGCGCGAGGTCACCGAGCGAAAAGCCGCCGAAGACGCCGACCATGATCAAGGCTGCTCCGGTGATGATGCTCGCCGTAGACCGCAGCCCTTCCGCAACCGAATCCCGGTTGCGATGGGTCAGATCATAGTGTTCCTTGATCCGGCTCAGCAGGAAGATGTGATAGTCCATCGAGAGACCAAAGAGCACCGCGAACAGAAACAGCGGAATCCAGCTCTCGATACGATCGACCTGCTTGAAGCCGAACAGGTTGGCACCGATCCCATGCTGGAAGACGAGCGTCAGCAGGCCGTAAGCGGCGAAGACCGAGAGCAGATTCATGATGATCGCCTTGATCGGGATGACGATCGAGCGGAAGGCGATCAGCAGCAGCACGAAGGTAATCGCCAGAACGAACGCGAAGACGATTGGAAGGAATCCGCCGACCATCTCGGAAAAATCAATCGTGCTCGCTGTCTGCCCGGTCACCTGCGCATCAGCCGGGATCGAGTCGAAGAGCGGCGGGATGTAGTCGTTGCGGAGGCGCTTGATCGCGTCGAATGCTGCATTGCTCTGTGCGTCGGCGGTCAATGGCGCTTCGATCACGATCAGATCGTTCGATGCAGAGACATCGGTAATCGTCGCCGGCCCAAAGAAGTCATCTTCGCCAATCCGCGCGATCAGGCCGTTTACAGCCTCCTGAACTTGTGGAGCATTGATGTCTGCGGCGTCTACAACGATCACCGCCGGCTGGACATCCTCACCGAGGAAGTCGCTCTCGAGGATGCTGAACGCGATGAAGACGTCAGTGTCCTCAGGAACGGAATTGATGCCGGTCGCGCCGAGCTTCAATGACAGTGTGGCCGAGCCCAGCGCGATGAGGATCAGACATGCGAGTCCCGCGCTCACCACCGGACGGCGCATGACGGTCCTGGCCGTCTTCGCCCAGAAGCCTTCCTGTCGATTGCTTCGCCGCCTGCCATAGCCGATGACCGGTAGCCGGCCCATATTGACCCGGTCACCGAGCAATCGCAGCGTAGCGGGCAACAACGTCATGATAATCGCTAGCGACACGATGACGACGATAATCGCCCCGAGGCCCAGGCTGAAAAAGGTGCTGTGCGGAACGATCAGGAGACTGACAAGCGCAACCACCACGGTGAGACCGGAAAAGAGAATCGCCTTGCCCGACGTCTCCCCTGTTCGCACAATCGCGTCGACCATCTCTTGACCGCGTTCTCGCTCCTCACGAAAACGGGAGACGATAAATAGCACGTAGTCGATGCCAACGGCGAGGCCGATCATCGTGATCATATTGGCGATGAAGAAGCTGATGTCGGTCAGGTTGGCGATAACAAGACTGAGCATCAGCGAAATCAGAATCGAAATGACCGCCATCAAGATCGGCAATCCCGCCGCCACCAGCGAGCCAAAGACGAGCACGAGAACAATCAGGGCGATGGAGACGCCGATCAGCTCACCCCGCACGAGCGTGTCCTCAGCGAGCTGATTGAACAGCTCCGTTATGCTGGCATTTCCGATCGTTAGAACGGTGAATCCCGGCTGCGCATCCCGTCGCTCAGCTATGAAATCGAGAAATGGGCCGGCTTTGTCGATTGCGTCTTCCGGGTCGCCCTGAAACGAAACAATCATCATCGTCTTGTGTCGATCTGCGGACACGAGGGCCTCATTGCCCGTATTGAAATACGATGCTGTGCCTGCCACGATCGTATCGAGTCCCTGTATCTCGCCCTCGAGTTCCGTCACGGTTGACTGGAACTGAGGATCATCTACTGAAAACTCCGAAGACTCGACGATCACCCACTCTTCGAGAGGAGGTTCGACGCCATTGTGAATGCGCTGGTCGATCAGGTCGTCAGCTCTTGTCGACTCGAAGTCGGTCCGTAGCTTCTCATCTTGAATGTAGCTTCCGCCGACGGTGAGTGCCGCCACTACAACTACGGCGATGACGGCGAGCCAGAAGATGTACGTCCGCCACGGGTGGCGAGCGCCGTGGGCAGCCCATCGACCGGTGAATCCATGTGGCGACATGGCCTTTCCCCTCTCTCGGCTATGCCGGCTCGATTGGCCGCACATCGATTGATTCCATGGTCATCGTAATGTGAGGTTCATCAAGGTGTCGTTAAGGACTGCCCGGCCCGGCGTTACAACATCGTTACAATATGGCATCGCCGGTCGGTTCCGGTAGCAAGATCGAGATGTACGCCTGCTGAATCGTGAAGTGACCGGCAGAAAATCTACGCTCATTTCGTAGGCGGTCGTAGGCAAGCGTTTGATACCAGGAGCATCGCATGGACCCGAACCGTGAACACAGGCTACTCCAAGCAACTCGACGCTCCGCCGGAAGGGCATTTCGCCGAAATCAACGGCATGCGAGATGTACTACGAGAGTCCATGGCGAGCGGCGAGCCGCTGCTGCTGCTCCATGGATTCACGGGAACGACCCAGCTGTGAATCTCGTTATCTGCCCTTCTTCTCCGACCACTTTCAGGTCATACATCCCGATCTCCGTGGACATGGCCGGTCGACACAATCCATCAGACGAGTTCACCCACCGACAATCGGCTCGCGATGTCGCAGCCTTGCTCGATCATCTCAATATCGATCGCTTCATGGCAGGCGGCAGAGTACCGGTGGGATGACGCTCATTCATCTCGCAACCCAGCAGCCGAACGGCCGGAGGCGCTGATCCTGATGGCGACGACCAGCTATTTTCCCGACCGGGCGCGGGCAATCATGCGTGATTTGAAGCCCGCACGAGTGCGGGACGACGTCAACCAGCGGATGCGCGAACTCATTTCTGGGGAGACGAACAGGTGCAGATGCTCCATCGGCAGTTCCACGATTTCAAAGACAGCTACGAAGATATGAACTTCACCGGGCCGCTGCTCTCCACGATCCGGGCACGCACGTTGATCATTCATGGCGACCGCGATTCGTTGTTCGACGTGACATCGCAGTTGAAATGTATCGATCAATTCCAGACAGCTACCTCTGGATCGCGCCCAACACCGGCCATGCATCGCACGCGAATTGATTGCGCTTGACACCGAATCTCTGGAGAGGATTACGCTCGCCTTTTTGCGCGGCGATTGGGACGTGAACAAGTAAAGATGACCGGCATCAGCTATCCGACTGCAAACGCCAGACGAGCGCGAAGCTGACCGGCTGGTGAAGAAACCGTCGCCATTTAGGTTTGTGCTCCAACCATGTATCGTCGATAAGTCCCTCCTCCATCTCGCGCAGTTGCCAGCCCGCCGCCTGCGCGGCACCGCACATGATCGCTGAAGAGATGCACGTAACATTCGATCGCGAGTGGCTCGCCGGAGGCAGAATCGAAGTGGGTCGGAATACCATTGATGAGAAAGAACGGGTGGTAGCCAACGAGCACGAAGTAGCCGCCCGGCCGCGTGATCCTGGCTGCTTCACGATACATCGGGGCAAGATCCGCGAGATGCTCGTCGACAAGGACGGCGGTGGTCAAGTCATAGGCGTCGGATGGGAACGACGTAGCCCCGATGTCCGACAACGACAACGAGGCGTATGCGCCCTTCTCCCGCGCCCGATCAAGCATCTCTGGTGTGAGGTCGATGCCATCGATCTCAATCAGTCCGCGTTGCCGCAACCAGACCCCGATACGCCCGGTGCCGCAGGCAAGATCGGCGGCACGCCGCTGGCGCTCCCACGGAACCGACTCCAAACGTTCAAGCAGCCGGAGATCGAGCAGATCGAGAACCGGGTCTTCATAGGTGGCGGCCCACTCGCCATAGCCGTCGCGGACCGAAACGGTCCGGTAGTTACGAGCATCATATCGAGAGACATCCATCGTAGCGTCCCACTCCAAATTGAATTCAAGAGACAGCATCCCGGCAGCCGTCCGCAGCAGAAACGATGCCACTTCCAGGGTACATATGTGCAGACGGCACGCCATCCGCTAATGTTGCGAACGACTTCCGCACGGGCCAGAGTCATACGAGAAACGAGGATTGATGACCGACTTCCGCTCACTCGTCCGAACGCCGTTTATCGAGGAATCACCGCTCAGTAAGTATCGCGGCCTGATCGACGAAAAACGGCGTAATCCACCAGCACGCCATCTTCGTTTCCGAGAGCGAAGAGTCCGTCGCATCGGGCTTCGTCGCCGTGTTCGGTCCCATTCAGGTGGACGAGTATCTCAGCATAGCGCGCGAATTCTTTGGCGCACAAGAGTTCGAAGTCGCAGTGGAATCGGAAACGGGTTCGATCGTCGAAGAGTACCTGGCGGCGGAAGGTTGGGCCTGCGTCGAGGAAGAGATCGCGATGGTCCTGACAAACATACCGCCCACGCCGCCGTCGGCCCCGTTGAAGATCGAAGCGGTGAGCGCCACCGCAACGTACGAAGCGTATATGTCGGTCGCCCCCGGCAATCGTCACTGGGTGCCGAACCTCGCAGCTGCGACCGATGCGAGCGTCGGACTCTTCGTTGGTTATGTCGATTCACAGCCCGTCGCCACATCACGTCTGACCTGCTATGGCGAGACGGCTGAGATCACCGGCGTCCAGACGATCGAGGCATTTCGGCGCAGAGGCTATGGCCGGGCGATGACCTGGGCCGCCATCGCAGAAGCGCAGCGTCGGGGTTGTCACACAATTGTCTTGACGGCTACTGAGATGGGCCATCCACTCTATCTCAAGATGGGTTTCAAAGACGTGTGCAGCTACCGCACCTACGAACCGCCAAACAAATAGAAGACGGCTCGCATAGAACGAGCCGTCTCCTCAACAGTATCAGCGCCTAAAACCAGATTCGCACGAGCGTATCGGGTGCAGGCGCTGCGCTAGCAGGTTGGGGCCAAGGCTAATTTATCTGCCGCGACGGGCGCGGAAGTGATGTAGCAAGCGTTGTATCCAACGTCGAAGAGCATCGCGTGTCCGTAGCAAGGACTGACCTGCGTTGGCATCCAGGAGACCGCGCCTGTCCAGGGATTGACGCAGCCCCAGATCTCGGTATTACTATCGGCATAATATGCGAATTCGCCGCCGCTGCAACCATTCGCGGGTCGATAGCTAACCCTGCCTGTGTAATTGTTGATGCAAAGCGTCTTGTCGCCAGTAGACAGATCGAGGTAAGAGGTACCAACTGGACACTTACCATTAACATGTGAGATCTGACCGGTATATAAATTCACGCACGGCACGATATATGGAACATCGGGAACGGCGCCTGCCCCCTGGGTCGTGAATCCGACCATCACTGCGCCGAGCAACGCAGCGGCCGCCATAGCAATCAGAATTCGAAGCTCTCTCGGAAAGAAATGTGCCAAAGGATATCCTCTCTCATAGATACATCCCGCAAAACTGCATCCAGTATAGTGGCCGCGAAAGCATAGTCGTTGGCGGTGTTCGAATGGCTTTTCAGATTGCGGACTATCATGTGGGGCTTGGTTGCGCATTTGCGCTTCGTCAATTCGTTGCCGCTCCCGGCGATGTCAACGATTTGCGAAAGCCCTCACATGGAGAGGCCGAAACTGCTACGAGATGAAACGCACCGCGGTTAGTGTGCATCCGACGTAACGAGCCGGGATAGAGGAAAAGAGCGACGATGTCCGATTCTCCGCACCGCTACTCAATCGACGAAACACTGCACCACCACGATGAGATGACGCTGCTCAACTGGTGGAACGGCGGCGATATTTTGCGTTATGTCTTCCTACACATGCCGGAATTCTTCCGCCATGCCTATATCCACCGTGATGGCCCTATCCGTAACCTGGAGTCAGCTCCTCGCTCCGATGTCGCCGAAATGATGGTGGAATCGAGGGTAGGCACGATGACGCTCGATGAGTATGTCTACCGGCCAGAGGGCCAACTCAACGGCGTCGTCATATTGCACCGGGGACAAATCGTCTACGAGGCCTATCCCGGCATGCGACCCTACGAAAAACACTCGCTCATGTCCGTCACCAAAGCATTCGTGGCGCTGATCATCAGGCAGCTATACGAAGAAGGAACTCTCGATGTAGAGAAAAGTGTAGAGACTTATCTGCCGGAGCTACGAGACTCGGGCTGGGAGGGTGTTGCAATCCAAGACATTCTCGACATGGCCTCCGGGATCAACTGCCTGGAGATGTCCGAAGGCGCGTACACCGATCCGTCCAATCCCTACTATCACTTCGAGGTCGGCATCGGCTGGCGGCAACCAACACCGGAGTCGCCCACGTCGACCTACGCCTACGTCCCGACGCTCAAACGGCGCATCCCGCCCGGAGAGCGCTTCGAGTACACCTCAGTCGATACGTTCGTGTTGGCATGGCTGGCGGAGCGACTGACCGGACTGGCGTTGAACGAGCTCATCACTGATCGCATCTGGCAGCATATCGGTGCGGAGTCCGACGCGCTTCTGGCGGTGTCGAAAGCTGGCGCACCGGCAGCCGACGGCGGCATCAGCTCGACGTTGCGCGACCTGGCCCGTTTCGGTCTGCTCTTCACACCGAGTTGGCGGACGGTTACTGACCGACAGATCGTCTCTGATTCCTATATCGAGGACATCCTCGCGGATGGACGGCCAGAGATGTTTCGAGGCTGGTGATGGCCCGATGATGTCAAGGGTATTCGCTGACGACAAGCCACACCACAACGCCTGGCAATGGGACCATGTCTGGTCCGACGGAGCTTTCCACAAGGGTGGCTACGGTGGACAGGGGCTCTACGTCTCACCCGCGTCGGACGTTGTCGTCGCCTTCTTCGGCTGCCCTGATGTCGACAATCGCCTCCACCAGATCCTCGCCTGGACCCGCCAGATTGAGCGGCAGACGGTGACAGACCATTAGTCGTTCAAGCCACCAACAAGTCGAGGCGTGCCGATGACGATGATCTGACGTCAACGCGAGTGGACGACCTCACCACCGAGGATCGTGGCGTCAACCTGCACGTCAAACAGGGCTTCCGGCTCGATCGTGAATGGGTCGGCGGAGAGGATCGCAAAATCGGCCAGTTTGCCAGGCGTGATCGTCCCTTTGAAGTGATCTTCATAGGTCCAGCGAGCGGGCCAGATGGTGAACATGCGAAAGGCATCTTCCACGCTAACCGCCTCCTCAGGATGATAGATATTGCCCCGCTGGGTGCGACGGGTGACGGCGCAGGCGATGTTGAAGAGCGGCGCGATGCCATCCGGCACCGTGCCGGTCGCGTCGCTCGAACCAATGACCTCGAGACCAGCGTCGATCAGGCTCCGAAGGCCAAAGGGCCGCGGATAGCGATTCCCCATCGTGTCACCCTGGCTGTAGATGAACTGCGGCGTCGTCACTACTCCAACACCGAGCCGCTTGAGGCGCCCGATCTGCGGTTGGTCGACGACGAAATCGGCACTGTGCTCTAGCCGGTGGCGGTGATGGCGCGGGTTCTCATTGAGCGCATGTTCGTAGGCATCCAGCCCGAGATCTATCGAGAGCTGGCTGTTGATGTGCATCCAGAGCTGTTGGCCGGCGTCATGCACCTTTGAAACGAAGTCGAACAATTCGGCGCGCGTCCACTTGACGTCCCAGAGACGGTTGCCGTAGCCGTCGTGGCAGCAGCCATCGATGAAGGCTTTGACCCCGCCATAAGTCAGCATCTCATCTCCGAAGCCGGGCTTCATCCCCAGCGCAAAGAGTTCATCAAGCTCCATGTGGCGTCCGGCATGGACAAAGTAACGCAGCCGCAACGGCAGTTCGCCGGATGCCTGGAGATCCTGAACGGCCACGAGATCGTTTGCCGAATAGGGCAGGTTGTGGATCGTCGTGACGCCATTGGCAACGAACAACTTCGTTGCCTGTTCGCGCAGAGCTGTCTTGGTGTCCTCGACTCCGAAGGCGGGCAACAGATCCCACATCTCAGTGACAACGCCAGTCGGCGAGCCATCTTCCTCGCGATGCATGACGATGCCCATCGGGGGATCTGCAGCCCGGTCCCAGAGTCCGAGCTCCTGCAGCGCCAACGTGTTCAACATGCCTACGTGGAGGCTGGAAAAGACGACGATCGGATGTTCCCGGCTGACGGTATCCAGATCATGGCGCGTGAAGAGGCGGCCCTCCGGTACACGCAACTGAAGCCCAAAACTCGAGCGTCCAATGACCCAATCACCTGGTGGCGTTCGTTCAGCTACGGCACTTAGCTCCCCCGCGATGGCAGCCAGGCTGTCATAGGGAGGCACGGTGCAAGAAACACACCGTGTCAGTGCCAGGCAGGTCATTTCTAAATGGGAGTGACCATCGATGAAGCCCGGCACGACGGTCTTACCGCCGGCATCCAACACAGGAGCGTCCTTCGCAACATCCCGCACTTCTTCATTCGAACCAACATGAACGATCCTGCCGTCGCGCGCGAAGACAGCTTCTGCCCGAGGAATCTTCTCATCCAGGCTGTAGACGTTGGCATTGAGGAGGGCAAGATCAGCCCGGTACATCGATCACTCCTAACTTCCGACCGGTTGCGAACCAAGCCCTTGTACTGGCGCTGTCACCGGCTCGAGTCCCTGCGCGAGACGGTACGTCTGGCCGGCTGCGTTGGCAGCGACGATGTTGGCGTAGAAGCCTGTGAAGACGACGCCGACGAAACAGAGGATGAAGCCAAGCTGACCAAGATAGCTTGCCGCCATCGTCGTTCCGATCAAGAGCAGCATAGGCACGACGCCAATCCGTCGCAGGTCCGCGATGATCTCGCCGAACTCGAACAACGAGCTAAAGCGCTGGTGACAGGCGAATCGCCCGAGCAAGACAGGGAAGATGACTGCTCCGGCCAGCGACAACAGCAAAATTATCGGAGTCAACGCCAAAACCACGAGAACGACCGAGACACCGATAACAGCTCCATCACCAGTAGCGACTCCGAGCAGGACCGCCGCGAGGATAGCGCAACTGATCAAAAGGAACACCGGCAGATACCAGATGAAGACACCCATTGAATAGAGGAATCCGCGCGTCAAGTAGCCGCCGAAATCATCCCAGTCCGGTAATTCATCGACGCCGGACGCAGTGAAAGCTCTACGGGCGACCTCGATAGAGTAGCCAGATATGACGAAGCTGCCGACTATCGGAATGAGCGATATCACCCCACCGATGGCTATCTTCTTGACCCACTCGTCATCGTCGATAACGAAGCTGAATGCCCGCCCGATATCCATCGTCCGCCCTTTCAGCGCGTGGAAAGGATAGCGCAAACGGGACTGGGCTTCGCATACCGTCGCCGGGTTGTCGTTTCAGATCCGTATACATGTAGTGGGCCAATTCGTCTGAGACTTTGAGCGCCCGTCCCCAAGGTCAGAACACGACCAAGCAGAATTACCCGTACTGCCTGAAGTCGCCGCCATGGGAAGTCAGGTGATATTACGCACGACTCCACACGCCGCGAGCCATAACATCCGAACAGAGCATCAGATCCGGGCGGGCAATGGGGCCGCGTCCGAATACGAAAGGAATTCGCTGATGTTGAGCGCAACGAAGCTGGCGCGCCGATCGAAGGTCACTGGCACGGTATTGGCATTGCTCGCGGCGGTTGTAGTACTTTCGGCTGCCGCGGTTATGGGAACAACCTCGGCACATCACGAGGGTGACAACGCCGTCCACGCATGTGTCAATTCGTACACGGGCCAAATCCGAATTATCACGACGGGTACGTGTGCCCAGAGCGAGCGTGAAGTTGACCTCGCAGAGGCAGGTGTAGCTTCCGATGTCGTCGTGATCAACGACGAAAACAGCCCAGTGCCTGTTGCCGGCAATGTCGAAGTCAAGAACGACGAGGGCAATCCTCTGCCGGTCTCGGGCCAGGTTCAAGCCCAGCAGAGTGGCGACTGGACCGTATCGCTGGAAGGAAGCGGGCTCACTTCTGATCTCCCTGTGATCACGAAGAGTTTCAACGATACCTACTACCTTGATCCAGTGTTCGATCCGGTCTCTGTGGACGTGACGCTACCAGAGCTGATTAATGCTTCCCAGGTGATCGTGACCTCGTCTGACGATAGCCTCACGCTGACGTTGATGGAGGGCAGCAAGACGTGGGCTAAGCTGGGCACGATCTACACGGACGTCCCTGACGTCATGTCGCTGCCACTTACCGAGAGGGTTCCCGTCGATCGTTTCATCGTCTACTGTGGAAACCTCATCCAGGACTGCGAAGTTACCGTCACAATCCTCGGCAACTAGCTCGGAAAGACTGATCATCGAGGGCCGCTCCGGAGTTCCGGAGCGGCCCTCGCTCCACTTATGGCAGCACGTTCTCAGAGGGCCAGAGAATGCGGCAACGAGGCGGGATTGTCGACTCTGCGCGCTCGCCGGTAGACCTGGTCCGTGCTATGAGCAATCACGAGATAGGCGTGGACACTCGTGAAGATGCTGCTGCCGACTATCGGAATCAGCGATATCATCCCGCCAATGAGGATCTTCTTGACCCACTCTTCATCCGCGAAGACGAAGCTAAAGGCACGGTCGATATCCACCGCTTAGCCCTTCAAACAGAGAAACGTGATCTTGCTTAGAAGCTCAACGACGCCTCTGGCGGGGCGACATCCGATGCTAAGGTCCGTCGATAGACCTGACCCGCGCCATGGGCTGTTACGACGTTGGCATAAAAGCTGGTGAAAATGATGCCGACGAAGCAGGCGATGAATCCGAGTTGCCCGATAAATCCGGCAATGAAGTAGATCACGAGCAGTATCAGAATCGGCATCGCGCCGATCTGCCGGATGTCGCCCATTATCTCTCCGAATTGGAACATCGCGCCAAAGCTCCGTTTGACGGCATAGCGCCCCAGTATGATCGGCATGACGATGACGGACCAGATCAGGATAACAAACAGCATGACACCGATAAGCCCGATCGCGGCAATGGTGCTGATTGCTACGGCCGCGTCTTGACCGGTCGATCCACCAGCCACAATGAGCACAACCGCGACACAACCTATCAGAAGCGTTACCGGCAGAAACCAGATAAGCACGCCAATCCAGAGAAAGAAGCCGCGCGCCAGATAGCCTCCCATATCATCCCACTGAGGCAGAGGCTCCTCCGCATCGGAATAAACGCGGCTCACTATCTCGAGCATGTAGCCATAGACGATAAAGCTCCCCACCAACGGTATAAGCGAGAGCAGTCCGCCAACCAGAATCTTCTTGATCCATTCCTCGTCGTCAAAAACGAAGGTGAATGCCCGGCCAATATCCATTGTGAGCTCCTTTGCGACAGCCACAGCATAACGCAACGGTTGGGGTACTTGATACACCAAAGCGGGAAGAGCGGCAGAGTCGCCAGGGTTCAGTTGCGCTCGCTCACGTCGGCACGGGATGACACAAATCTATGCCGCGCAAGCGACCAGTAACATTGCTACATAGTCTGGACAATGCACCTGCGATCGTCCAGAATCGGCAACGGATATTCTGATCTGCGATAGCAGACAAGCGACCGTTTCAGTGGGCACATCCAAGAGTGACAGGGGCTATATGATGCGGCGTATTCTGCTCTGCCTGATCGTTCCAGCGTTCTTACTGAGCGCGTGCTTGCCGGGTTTGGATAATGAAAAAGCGACGCAAACTCCGATCATCATAACGGCAACACGACCACCGGCAGCAAGCACAGCCACATCGACCACCCTGCCTTCTGCGACCGCCACTACACAGTCCATAGCTACGATCGAACCGTCCTCGACACCGCAACCTACACGGACGCCGACAATCGCCCCACCACCAACGATTCCGGCATTACCAACAAAGACGGCTACAGCACAAACACCAACCGCAGGCGAGATCACGCTGATCCAGTCTGGCTATGGGCAGGCTCAGCCCGGTGACGTGGTCGGATGGGGGATCATCGTCGAAAATGCCAATCAAGAACTGGCTCTCGCAGACATTAACTATCGGATAATCTTCTTCAACGATGCCGGGGTAGTCGTTGAAACGGAGGATAACTCTGTTCCGTTGATCTCCCCCGGTGAGCGCACAGGCTTTGGTGGCTCGACGTATGTCGAAGATGGCGTAGCGGTAGCACGCATGGAGGTCCAGCTTGAAGCGGGCTCGACCACGACGGTTGAGGTCTCCGAAAGCTTCGCCGTCGATACCGCTTCGTACTTTGCGGATGAGTATTTTCCCCGAGCAACCGGTTTAGTCAATAATCCGTTGCCCGACATAGTTACCGATCTGCGTGTTTCAGCGATCACCTATGACGCCGATGGGAATATCAATGGCGGTGGATATACCTACCTATCCTCGACTGTCCCTGCGGCCAAGACCGGGGTTGATGTGTCGGTCGATACGAGCGGTGACGTTGCCAGCGTAGAACTGTTCGCCAATCTCAGCTACTTGTCTGACACAATCACCCCAAATCCCGAGACTGACCCGATCATCACGCAGTTTGGCTTTGGTCAGGCGCCGGACGGTACAGATGTCGGCTGGGGAGCGCTCATTCAAAATCCCAACACGGCAGATCTTATTCGAAATTCAGAAATACAGGTCTGGTTCCAGGATGCAGACGGGCGCGTGCTCGAATCGGATTACTCCTCGCTGGAAGTGTTACCGCCAGGAGCGACGATTGGATTTGCGGACGACTTCATCTTCCTGCCCGACGGAACAACCGCCACGTCGATGTCTATCCTCGTTCGCCCGGGAACGCTCGAACCGAGCGATCTGGTGGATTGGTTTAGCGTTGAAAATGCCACTTATGTCGACGACGACTACTTTCCAGAAGTGACCGGCATCGTCAACAATCCGTTCCCGCAAGATTATGAAAGTCTCTACGCTACCGCCATCCTCTACGATGAAGCAGGCAATATCGTCGGCGGTGGATACACTTTCCTCGATTTTGCATTGGCGAACAGCGGCACTGAGGTGACGATCGGCGTAACGACGTCCGCAACACCTGCGCGCGTCGAGATCTACGTTCTTCCGAGTGGCTTGACCGAGTTCTGAGTTCGCTTCGATGAACTGGTGCTCGTAATTGGTTGCGGCTTTTCCGACGACTCCTTGTTATCCACCCAGATCCTCGTGGGATCTGGGTGGATCAGACTGCTATTTGCTCTTCTCGAATCCTCGTTCGCGACGGGGCCGAACCATGCTGTTCATCGAAGGGCTTCCGAATCTCACGACTGACGGCTACACTGTCGCCCGGAACTGTCCCAGCTAGCGTCGGGAGCGCAAGATGAAAATCGTCGACGTCCATAATCATTACTATCCCGAAGCGCTTCTACGGGAGATCGAACGCGATTCGAAGGCGGCGTCCCTCAGCACGGCAGCGAATGGTGAGCGTCGGATTCACTACGCGGGGGACTACAGCGTCCTCGATGAGGCGCACTTCAATCCCGCCAAACGCATCGCCGACATGGACCGCGCCGGAGTCGACATGCAGGCGCTCTCATTGACTGTGCCCGGGGTCCATGGAGAAGAACCAGATCGGGGAATCGAGCTAGCCCGGGTAACGAATGATGCTCTGGCTGACGTCTGCCGTGACTATCCTGACCGTTTCCGGGCCTTCGCCACCCTGCCGACGCAAGCCCCCGATGCGGCAGCCAGGGAACTCGAACGAGCCGTCAACGACCTCGGACTCGTTGGCGCGATGCTCTTCAGCAACCTGAACGGTTTGCCGCTCGACGACGAACGCTTCTACCCGATCTATGAAGCGGCAGACGACCTCGGGGCGGCGCTGCTCGTCCACCCTATCGCGCCGCCGTCGCTCGACAACCTGACAGACGACCTGCGGCTGGTGGCCGTGCTCGGTTTCCCGATCGAGATGACCGTCGCTTCAACGCGCCTGATCCTGACCGGGACGCTCGACCGCTTCCCGCATCTGACCTTCATCATGAGCCAACTCTCCGGAGCGTTGCCGATGCTGGCCGAGCGTGTCGAACGTGGCATGCAGATTTATCCCGAGCTGATGGGGCGCCTCGATCACCCGCTCGACCACTACCTGCGGCGCTTCTATTACGACACCGTGCCTTACGGCAAGCGCGGCACGCCGCTGCTCTACGACTTGGTTGGCCCCGAGCGTATCCTCGTTGCCAGCGACCATCCTCACCAGATCGGCTCGCTCGATGACTGTGCCACGGTTATTCAGGCGATGGACATACCGGAGGAAGACAAGCTGAAGATGTTGGGAGGCAACGCCATGTCGCTCTTTGGAATCGCGTCGTGACGGGCAGACAGCCGGGAACGTTCGACAGCCTCGAGGAGATTCGAGTGGCCATCGACCAGATCGACGCAGAAATTGTGAAGTTGATCGGTCAGCGCGCAGCCTGCGTCCATGAAGTTGTCCGTTTCAAATCGGGTCCCGACGACGCCCACCGCCCCGACCGTGTCGAAGCCGTTATCGGGAAAGTTCGCGCCCACGCGGCGGATTCCGGGGCGGACCCGGACATGGTCGAGAGTTTGTATCGCGCGATGATCGCATGGTTTACTGAGAGCGAAATTCAAGCGTTACAGGCTGAGCAGCACTAGACACAGGTTTCGCCCTTGCCAGAACAACCCATCCCGATCGATCCCTCGACGCTCATCCCTGCCGACGTCTGGAACAACCGTGCCCTCGACGCCTTCGAGTCCGGCGACATTGCGTCGGCGGAGGCATTCTGGGAACGAGCGCTCGAACGTGACCCACAGCACCTTGAGACAATCTTCAACCGGAGCCTGCACCAGTGGCGAACCGGCCAGATCTCCGACGAGCGCATGACCGCCCGCCTGGAAGAAGTCGCAACCAACCGCGACCACGACTGGCTCTCCCTCTTCCTCCTCGGCCAGGCACTGCTCGAACGCGGCGAGGTCGAGCGTGCCCGCGAGATGCTGGCGGAGGCGCACGCTCTCCACCCTGACGACGACGAAGTCCAAGCCATCCTTGACTTGGCCAACGCCGAACCGACCGCTAACGATCTGATCTTGCACGACTTCACGTGGATCTTCGTACTGGAGAGCCCTCACCGCGCGCAAGGTAAGATCTCGACCGAACAACCCGACCCGACGAAAATTCAGGGAAATTCTGGAAAGTTTCGCTGTACATACCGGCTCCATTTGGGACATTGCCTGGAGCGACGACGGCCGGTTACTCGCGACAGCGAGCGGCGACTCAACTATCCGTCTTTGGGACACTCACTCCGGAACATGTATTCAAATTCTCCACACATCTCTCCTTTCCCCGGCGGACAAGGCGATCGTACAAACGGCGAGTGGCCACAGCAACTATCCGATCTGCGTTTCCTTCGTCGAACTTAACGACGCTCCGCAGCTGATGGCCGGGTTGAATAGCGGACATATCGCATTCTGGAATCTGGATGATATTGGCGAACCAACAACATTCCAAGTCAATGATGATGAGGTCGTGGCCTGCCATCTTATCGACGAAAGTTCCCGTTTGCTCACGGCCGCATCGGACGGCTTAATCCGCTGCTGGAGCGCGGCGACCTGGCACTTGCAATGGGAATCTCGCGTAACAAACCCGCATATCCGGGCATCCGCATTGAGTCCAGATGCGCGCTGGTTCGTCACAAGCGATCTGGAGGCAGAAGTACAGATCCGGGATGCTGCAACCGGTGAGGTTCGACAGACGATCCAGGCAAAGAGGCCATTGTGGGAGGTCGACTTCGATCCCTCTGGCAAGTTCCTGATCACTGGCGACGGACAACTTTGGGAGGTCTCGTCTGGCCAGGCCATACGATCATTCAGCTCCACTCTGGCATCTCCGAACCGATTCAGCCCGGACGGGGCGCTCATTGCCGGCGTTCATCACCGTCCAGACGGCGTCGCGCTAATCGACTCCATGATCGGCCGCACCTTGCGGCTCTATCCATGGAGCGACGAACGCCATATTACTGCCCTCAGCTTCGATCCTTCAGGAACCCGCATCGCGGCTGGGAATGAAGATGGCCGGCTTCGAATATGGCAGTGTCGATTGCCAGGATTCAAAGCGCAATATCGGTCGAGCAGAAGTTGGTCCCGCCAGGAATTGAGCGTCTTTGCCGACCACGCGAGTGAAATTCTCGAGACGCTCCAGAAGGCTAGCGTTGCCGCCGATTTCCCTGCAGCACTGGGCCGCCTGAAGCGACTTCGAATATCCCCGTCCCTGACACGAGCGCCGGAGACGATGGACTGGACTCTGCGACTCGGGCGGCACGGCAGACGCGCGGCGTTACGAGGGGTCTGGCAAGCTGCTGAGATCAGTTTCGGAGAAGATCTACTCGGCGAGTCGCGCATCGCCTCCATCGATTCTGATGGCGAGACGATAGTGAGCTTCGACCAGGGTGCATTTCGCTTTTGGGATGTCCGAACTGGCAACGCGACGCGTGAAATCCCGGCTCCTGGCTACGGATGGTTTCCCGCTGCACTGAGCCCAAATCAGCGCGTCGCACTCTTTCAGAACTGGGACTATCGCGAGAACTGGCCGATGCTTGTGTCCGACATCGGAAGCGGTGATACTATCGCCCGTTTGGAAGGAAACAAGTCAGAGTCGGACTACGCACTCTTCAGTCCAGACAATCGCTTCATCATCACCGAAAGCAGTGACGCCCTGGGGTTGAGCGAACTCGCTGTCTGGGAAACCGCAACTGGACGATGCCTGCATCGACTTGGCGGAAATGATTATCCTATTCTGGCGCTTGCAGCAACGCCGTGGCTCTCGGACGTGTTCGCTCCTGCGCCATCCGGAAACGTGAACCACTGGGATGTACCAACCGGACGGTTGCGCCGAACGCTTTCAGGTCACAGTCAGAGCGTCCGCGATATGGACACGAACGCCGACGGTTCGCTGCTCGTTTCGGTGGCAGAGGATAACTCCTTGCGATTTTGGAACACAGTAGCTGGGGAGTGCGTTCAAACTCTTCCCGGTCGGACTGAATACGGCCTGGGATTCGTGCGACTAAGTAGAGATGAGCGCATTGTCGTTCACGACGACGGGGGAGGGTCTGGGATCGTCATCCGCGACGCATCCTCCGGTTCATTTCTGCACCGGATTTCATTTGCGGCATCTGAGTCGTGGGCGTACGAAGGTCAATTATCGAACAACGGTCGCTGGTTCACAGCCGGTTTTTACAACAACCTCATCCGAGTCTGGTACCTCGACTGGGATATCGAGATTCCGGAGGCGGCGGACTGGGACGAGGGGGCGAAACCGTTTCTCAACGCCTTCCTCCAGCGACATCAGCCCTACGCCGGTGAGCTGCCGGTCGACCGCGATCCGACAGAGGAAGAAATTCGGCTGGCGCTAACGAAGAGCGGTGTGCCGGTCTGGGACGAAGCCGAATTCGATGGACTGATCGAGGATCTGCGCGATGCCGGTTTCGGCTGGTTACGCCCCGACGGTGTGCGGAGAGAACTCGAGCGGATGGCGGAGCAGTACTCGTCGCAATCGGAGGATTAGTCCACCGAGATCATGTTCCAATCCTGAGCTCCAACTTCATTACGCTGGCCTCTGGCATCGTTGAACTGGATCTCGATGACGAAATCTTTATCGAGCGCTTCAGCCATCGACTTGACGTAGCGGCCGAGCGCCTCGTCCAACTCCCGAGGATTGAGCACGTTCTGGTCAACCAGGATCTCGCCCAATCGCGAGGTCTGGGAATCGCTGGCGATGGATTGAAGGCGCTGTTGATGCTGTTCGACCAGCGCACCATGGAGATCAATCACGCCGATGTCGCCCGCCTTCATCATCTGCATTCCCAGCCGGTCAGCCGGGCGGTTGGACTGAATCGCCGTCACTTTACCAGTATCGAGCTGAAATTTGACCTTGCGATAGGTGGAGACGACGTACAACTCGCCGGTGCAATAGCGGCTACGAAGTATCGCCAGGACTCTCGAAACGAGCATTCCGCTGAAATCTACTGTGGGCATCGACTATCACCTCTTTCACTCTTGTCTCCGCTACGGCTTCCATAAGCATGGCCGGATGGTCCTGCGACGGTCAAAGGTTGGGGTCCTGCCTTTTCTCGGGAAGTTAGTACTATTCTCATGCCCAGAAGAATAGCGACTGACCTTGAGAGTGCCGTTTGAGGCCATACCTATCGGTTCTGTCGTGCCAATCGATCTGTAGCCTCCCGCTGGATAGTCGTCCTGCCACTCGACCGCGTGATCCAAATGCAGTCGTCGGGTACGTAACGCTTGGAAACCCAATAGCGGCAGCGGCTGACGAGGATTAGATCAGCGGAACCTCCCAGTTTGATGTTGTCCTGGAGACATGATGAGTACACGCTGCACCGGTCATATCCGGCGCGAGGTGACCATCCCGATGCTGCCAGGTCCAGCCGGGGCCCACGACGGGCATGACATGACCGCCTACGACATTTCCCGGTTCACTTGTGAGTGCGGACCAACGGCCGTATTCCAGCGGTTCAGCGATGGCGGATTCTTGCGGGCCTGGGGCCGCGCTTCGGTTGGAACGGGTGAGCAATGGTCTCGGTTCAACGCGCGGCAACAACGCGCGCGTGGAGTCTTCTTCGGCTGGTGGATCGTCTCAGCCGGCATAGGGATCCAGGCGCTCACCAGCGCTCTCTTCTCCAACGCTTACGGCGCTTATGTCGTCGTCCTCAAAGAGAGTTTTGGCTGGAGCACGACCACATTCTCCCTCGCATATTCAATGCAACGCGCCGAGAGCGGACTGCTCGGTCCCGTCCAGGGCTGGTTGCTTGACCGCGTCGGCCCACGCGCGATCATGAGCGTGGGGATGGCCATGTTCGGACTCGGCTTCATCTTCTTTAGCCGGGTCAACACGCCGCTGCAGTTCTATCTGGCTCTCCTCCTGATGGCGATAGGCGCCAGCTTTGGTGGCTTTATGTCCATCACCGCGACGATCGTCAACTGGTTCGAGCGACGGCGCGGCTCCGCTCTGGGAATCATGCAGACCGGCGGCGCGATAGGTGGGTTGCTCCTGCCGCTTGTCGCCTGGTCGCTCACGTCGAATGGCTGGCGCGCAACGGCTTTCGCTTCCGGCATCATCATCCTCGTGGTCGGTATTCCGCTAGCCCAGCTAATGCGTCGCTCGCCGGAAGAATATGGCCATGAACCTGATGGCGGCCAACGGTTGACGAGTGCCGACATACCGCTGGCGGGCAGAGCCACGAGCTACACCGTCCGCCAGGCTATGCGCACAAGGGTCTTCTGGTTCCTGATCGCCGGACACAGTCTATCGGTGATGATCGTCACGACCGTCTCGGTGCATCTCATCCCCTACCTCTCCGGCGAGCTCAATCTTGGCCTGGCGACGGCGTCGAGCGTCGTTGCGCTTATGACCGCCGCAATGATGGCCGGGCAACTCAGCGGCGGATTTCTGGGAGATCGCTTCAGCAAGCGCTGGCTTGCGACCGGAGCCACCAGCGGTCACGCAGTGGCAATGTTCTTGCTCGCTCTGGCGCCGGGGCTTGGAGCCGTCATCGCAGCGGTTATGATCCAGGGCTGGTCGCACGGTTTTCGCGGCGCCCAGATGATGCCGCTGCGGGCAGACTATTTTGGTCGGCAAGCGTTCGGCAAGATCATGGGCTTCACCTTCCTGTTCATGATGTGGGGCGAGGTCACCGGACCAGTTTCGATGGGGCTTGATTGTCGACAACCTGGGCGATTACCGGATCGGGTTTGGCCTGCTCGGTATAGCTGCACTCGTAGCAACGATATTCTTCGCCTTCTCAGCACAACCGCCACGTCCTGGCCCGGCTCGAAGCGCTATTTGACCAACCCTAGAACGCGCCGATGAGCATCGACCCGACAACGCAAGCGGCACAGGCGAGCAACAGTAATAGCACCGCCGCGCTTACGAGGCAGCAACCTGTCATGTCGCCGAAGACATCGAAGATGTCGAAAAAATCCATCAACGCCTCCCGCTCATATCTTACGCGGCGAGTGCTTGCGTCGAATACTCATCAAATAGTCGCTTGCTCGTCCCTCATGTTCTTGACGCATCGTTGGCTCTGACAGGCTGTATGGCGGTTGAAGATGGTGACGCCGTCTCGTCGTCCTCTGGCCGGGCGGGTGTTTCCCGCACTGACATCAGAATTGCAACGGCGAAGATCGCCACGATTACGCCCAGTGAAACGAAGATCGGAATCTTGTAGATGTCGATGAGCAGCATCTTGACGCCGATGAACACCAGGATCACGCTCAAGCCGTGACGCAAATAGTGAAAGCGCCGGATCACGTCGGCCAGTAGGAAGTACATCGACCGTAGACCCAAGACGGCAAAGACGTTCGATGTCAAGACGATGAAGGGATCCTGGGTGATTGCGAAAATAGCGGGGATCGAATCGACGGCGAAGACGATGTCGGTCACCACCACCACCGTCATCACAACAAACAGCGGTGTTGCGATCAACTTCCCGCCATCCCGCAGCAGGAAACGGTGACCCCGAAACTCGTCGGTGACCGGCATCACCCGGCGCAGAATCCGAACCCCGAGCGTGTCGCTCATATCTGCGTCATGCTCATTGCGCTCGCGATAGAGTTTCACCCCGGTAATGAGCAGGAACGCGCCGAAGACATAGAGCACCCAGTGGAAGTTTTTGACCAGATAGCTGCCACTGAATATGAGCCCGGCGCGCAGCATCAGCGCCCCGATGATGCCCCAGAAGAGCACCCGATGCTGGAAAATCGGCGGCACTGCGAACGCGGTGAAGATCAGGACGAAGACGAAAACGTTATCGACCGCCAGCGACTTCTCGACCAGATAGCCGGTCAGGAACTGCAGCGCCGGCTCGCTCCCGCCATAGAGGTAAATTCCGAGGTTAAAGAGCAACGAGAGCGAGACCCAGACGGCGCTCCAGATCGCCGCCTCGCGAACAGTGACGGCGTGCGGGGTACGGTTGAAAACGCCAAGATCGAGCGCAAGCATCCCGCTAATAAAGAGCAGAAACAACGCCCAAAACCAGAGGCTAACATCCATAGAACGGTCCATCCTCATCAAATTGGCGGCACTCAGACAACAAAAAAGCGAGCCGCTACGGCACCAAACGTGTCGTAGTGGTCTCGCCTCACATCGCTGTTGAAGTACCGGCCAACCGAGAGATGGAATCCACCTCTGTTCTGACGATTGACCGAACGCTACAGGCATAACACCTGTCGCGCAGGCTACTCCCCACTATTGTCTATGAGTATATCATCGGCCGAGGAACGTCAAGAACGCTACAGTCGGATATCAACCCGTCCTCACTCTATCGTTCCCGGACTGCGTCAATAGATCGTTGCCTTCGGCAGCCGGAAACGATTCTCGTAGTGGCACGACTACAGAGTTTAGCCAGACAGTAGCGGCCTCAGCTACCCGCCGAGTATCGAAACCGAGACGACGATCTCCCCCTGCGACGAGAAGACTCGCGCTCTTTTGACCACACCATGTTCCCTATCTGCCGGAGCTAGCGCAGGAACGAAGCCGGTTCATGCAGCGCCATACGCAGAGCCGCCCAGAGAATCCGGTACTGCTCCCATGGATCATCCCCGTCGACCCGGATGGTGATGGGCGAGATGCGTTCTACTCCGGCAACCTGGGAAGCCCGCTCGCACTGCAACATATTGAGAAAGTCGATCTCAAATTGCAGTGGGCTGTCGGGCTGGTAGGGCGGAACGTTCCCCCGGTTCTCCAGTGCTTTCTTCGCTGCTGCAGTGATTTCGGGTAGTGTCGCGGCGGGGGGCGGCAGATAGCCGAGTTGCGGCCAACCGCATCCTTGACCGCCACCGTCTCGATGCTGTCGCCAAGAAAGTCGCGCGCTTCGGCGCAGGTCGTCGTGTCGCCGGTTACCATGACAACGGGCATGCCCATCGAGCCGAGTACGGCCGCATTGATCCCGGTCTCACCATGTGGGCGGCCATTGATCCGCAGTTCGTGGACCGCCGCGCCAGCGATCGTGTGCGGGTGGATCGCCTTGTAGGTCTTCGCCATCGCGTGATAGCCGACGAATACCGCGGCGTCGAAATCGCGTGAATCCGCGCCTTCAAGCTGGCAATGTTCGCGAACATTGGCGCTGCCGGTCATCAGATGCGCGGCAGGGTGCATGTCCTCAAAGAACAGGTTGCGCATCGGGCCGTGACCGTCGATCACGAGGATGTAGTCGGCGCCGGCCTGGGTCAATCCTTCAATCGCGGCGTTGGCGTCGTTCGTCATCAGTTTACGGCCACGGTCATACTCGCGCTGATCGGGCCCCATCATGTCGGCATGGACAACCCCGGTAATGCCTTCGATATCGACAGAAACAAGTACGTTCATTGCGTTTCTCCACTCATTCCCATTCGCTTGCCGAAGATCGTAGCACTGCTGCTCCATCGAGCATCACTACTTGTCAGCCGCCTCAGATAGAGCGTTCGAGCTGGACGCGAGTCGCTCCATCCCATATCGTCTATATGTTGCTCTTACTAGCGTCGAATTGAGCGCTCAACCTGACGCGCATAAGAATGGCGACCACCATGAGAATGAGAGTAGTGATGTGACGTGAAAACTCGTCCCGCCGCACGACTGCTAATCATCGATCCGAACGATCGGATCCTGCTCTTCAAAGCCGATGACTTTCCGCTCGATCCTGAACTTCGCATCGCTAGCTACTGGTACGTTCCCGGTGGCGCTGTTGAGCACGGCGAGACCTACGAGGAAGCTGCGCGGCGTGAGTTGTGGGAGGAGACGAGCATTCGAGGCGTCGAGATCGGACCGTGCGTCTGGATGCGCGAACAGGTGCTGGAATTCCCCAGTATTGGACGTGCACTCGCCCAGGAGCGATTCTTCCCCGTCTGGGTGAAGAACAACGAAATCAGCTTCGACAACATGATCGACATGGAAGCGACAGTCATGACGGCGCATCGCTGGTGGACTCCCGAAGACCTGCGCCAGACGACCGAAACTGTGTTTCCGAGAGATCTCCCGAATCTCCTGGAAGCCATATTGCGGGGTGACCTTCCGGATGAACCACTCCGGATTCGGTAGATGACGTTTCATAGAGATCACGTGTCAGATTTCGAACAACACGACTGTTGCTTCAACCGAGTCCTATCAACCGATCGCATTCGTGCGGCAGCGACGATCGAATGACGGCAGGAGAGCATTAGGTGAAAATCCGCCAATCATCCCGTCTACTGATAATCAACCCGGATGATTGCATTCTGCTCTTCAGGACTGACGATTTCCCGATGGATCCCGAGCTGAAGATCCGGTCATACTGGCATGTTCCCGGCGGCGGGCTGGAGCCGGGAGAAACCTTCGAGCAAGCCGCCGTGCGCGAACTTTGGGAAGAGACCGGTATCCGCAAGGACGAAGTCGGCCCCTGTGTATGGGTCCGCGAGCAAGTCCTGCAATTCGCTGGGGAGATTGGGACGGCGCTATCCCACGAACGCTACTTTCCGGTATGGGTCGAACACACCGAGCCGGTTTTCGACAATCTGGCCGGATACGAAGTCGAGGGCATCTCTTCGTATCGCTGGTGGACGCTCGAAGCGCTGACGGCTGCCGACGATGTCGTCTTTCCAGGACCTCGCCAGCTGCTACTTCCATCGTCCGCCGCCAATTCCCACTCGCCGCTGACGATCCGCTAGCGTGCCGGAAGCTTCGAGACCGCGCGATGCCGACGCAGCCAGACAACGCTTTTTCGCAGCGTCAAGCCGCATGGTTCAAGCGGCAGAAGCAGGATGCGTGAATCGGAACGTCGGCGCGGGCAACGGCCAGGTCGAGTCGCTGCTTGATCATCGCCGCCATGTCGTGCTTGCCAAGCCGCATCAGGCACTCGTGATAGCCGTGGAGACTCCAGACGTTTTCAGGGTGCTGGAATGCCCGGCCCAGCGTGTCGTCGAGCCCGAGATCGGCGCGATAGACAGCTTCGGCTTCCTCGATATGCCCCTGCTCCAGCAACAACGCGCCGTAGGCGTGGCGGGTCGGCTGCATCCAGCCCCAGGGCTCGTCGTAGGGCAAGCCGTCGTCAAGCTCGATTGACTTGCGGAGGTGATCGAAGGCCGCGTCAAAGTTCGCCCTTGCGGTACTCCAGCTCGCCATAGAGCATTTCGGCGGCGATCGCCAGAATATCCAATGCCTGGTTGTTGAAGAGATAGCGGCTCTCGGGCACCCGGCTTACGGCCGCCTCGAACTCCACTTTCTGGCGCTCGGCTTCGGCTACCCGTGCCGGTCGCCGCCAGCGCGACGCCCTTGGCGTAGTGGATCAGAGCCGTCGTGACGCAGAAGAGTTCCTGATCCTCCGGCAGAGGCGTGTCGAGAATCTCCTGCCACTTGCCGAAGCGGATGTAGACGTGCATGTGCATCGGCACGAACGCTTCGAGCCAGTCCGCCATCGGCGGGGATTCGATCCGCAGCAGCTCTGCCGGAATCGTCGCGATCAGTTCGTTCGCCGCGCCGATCGCTTCCTCATAGTTGCCGAGAAACATCGCGCCGTAGAGCTTGAAATGGTAATCGTGGGCACGATAGGTCGAGTAGAAGTTGAGCGCGCCCTCGCGTTCGAGGTACTTGCGGTCGGCCACGATGGCGTCGGTGTTGTAGGTCACGACATCGTGATACTGGCCGCAGAGCACGTCGATATGGGTCGGCATATGCTCCAGATGCCCGGCATCCGGGACCAGCCCGCGCAGCCAGTCGCAGGCGCGTAGTGCCTTCTCCGGGAACGGCGACATCTCCATCAGATGAATATACATGTGCAGCACAGCCGGATGGGTTCGCGCCGCGGATCGTCGCCAGCGCCCGTTCGAGCACCGCCTGCGCCTCCAGCGTATCCGCACCTTCCATCGCTTCACCGGTGTCGAGATTCCAGAGCTGCCAGGGGGTGCGGTTCATCAACGCCTCGGCAAAGAGCGCCGCGATATCGAGATCGTCGCTGTGCTGCCTGTAGACCTCGCGCATTGCGTCGGCATAGGCATCGTTCCACGGCGAGCAGTCTTCCAGCGGTTGCGGTCGCGGGATAGCGGGCCAGCAGCGCAGTGGTCAGGGCGCGCTCGGCTGGCGTCGCCGTCGACGGCCAGGTCGGCGGCACGGGCCGATTCCTCATGGGCGCGCGCCAGCGAAGCCTTCAGATCTGCCTCGTCAAACGCTTCCCAGGGCTTGTTGTAGTTTGGCCCGATGGCATAAGCGATGCCCCAGTGGGCCATCGCGCAATTCGGGTCGTGCTCCAACGCCCGTTCGAAGCATCGAATTGCTTCCTCGTGGTTGAACGCATAGGTCCAGTTCAAACCACGGTCGAACCAGAGCTGCGCGTCGGCGGACGCTGTCGTCACCATTCGCGTATGTGGACCGAGATCGTAGTAATCAGACATTGAATCCTCCTGAATACCTGCGAGATGCAATGTAGCATTACTTCCAACGGCCATCCTACCGTATCGATAATCCGAAACTGGTAGCTCCTGATGCCGTCTCAACGATCGACGAATTGGACGTACTATGGAAATCCGGAGCATTACAGCAGCGCCGGAGATCAGGTCATTTCGCATCCGTCAGACGATCCAGACCCACTACCGAGATATGCCCGGCGGCGACAGCACCACCACGCTCGCTGACCGACGCCCGTCGCGATCCTCCAGCGATCAGAACGGCGCTCTCAACAGATGGCGGACCGGAGACGATCAGCCTGATCATCGCCAACCAGGTCTGGACACGATCAACGGGAGGCTGGACGCAGTCCGACGTCGGCGATGTCGACGAAGATTGGACAGTCAACGCCTACCGCGAGCTAGGCGACATGTCGCTCGTAGCCCCGTTACGGGCAGATCAGGTGGTCAATGCTCGGACGTGAAGCGGGAATCGGAAACGATCGGCGAATTCGTGACACACGCGAGTCCATGCCGGGAGCGAACTCATGCTCCAATTACTCATGGAGGCGTTCGAGGCCAGGATTGCGAGCCAGGGGCCGGCGGCGGTCGACCCAACTCCACCGGACAGCTATATCAACCACTATGAAGCCGACTTCTGGGTAGATCGAGAGACCGGCTTCGTCATTCGGGAGCGCACGGTAGTCGAATACAGCGAGGAGCGGCTTCATGGCCGGCCGGCGGGAACGGGCCCGGCGACGTTCGAGACGGACGCGGGAGTTCTTCGATTTCAATGTGCCCGATATCATACTTCTCCCACGGATTGAACAGCGCCGAGTCGGACTCGCAATATCAGCCGAGTCGGACAACTCGCCGAACTCGTGACATGCGCTTTCACAGACAGATGGATCAGGTGTCGAAGGACGTCTGGCTCTGTCTACAGCCTCCAGCAACCGGCTAGATATCGTACTTGATCGTCGGTAACAGCATTCATGCACAGCGGTCAAAGGAAATTGATAGATTAGGGGATGTGTTGATCCCGGTGGCGTGATTTGGACGCCTTGTCACCGGAGGAGCAAGTGGCGTAACCGGCCTCTGGCACAGCGCGCGCCCTCTTTGCGTGCTGTGACCGGACCTCGCGATGAACTCGCGAGTAACTCTCCTGATCACATAAACGCATAGGTGGAAAGGAGTGGTATTAGGCACTCCCTGACTACTGCTCCAGCGATCAGCTTGGTCGCATAGTGGAGCAGCGCGTTTATAACGCCCTCCGGATAATATCCGGTGTATGGGACAGGAGATTCAACATGTTTAGTTACAAGAACCGACTCAAGAAAGCCGCCATCGGCATGAGCCTCGCGGCAATGCTCGCCGTCGGCGCAGCGGTCCCGGCCCTGGCTGACGACACCGTGACCGGCGAGATCAACGCCGGCATCCGGACCGCCATCATCGCTGACCTGGACCTTGACGCTGTCGATTATTCGCACGCCGACCAGAACATCCTAGACACGATGGTCCTCACCGTCGACGACAGCACCGGTACCGGTGACGGCTGGAACGTCACCGTCCAGGCTGGCGACTTCGAGTTAGATGGCGATGTTGGCACGACGAATGACATCGCGGCTTCGAACTTCGTGCTCGACTCGAACGCTATACCAGTCATGACGGCTGGCCAAGCAATTAACGTGACCGCGGGGAATGGACCGGAAGTCGGACTCGCCGTCACCGGGTCCCTGGACGCGGCCCGGAAGGTCATCTTTGCGGGCATCGGCTACGGGCAGGGAACATACACCCAGAACCTCGGCGTGACCCTGACCGTACCAGGATATTCACGCGCCGGTACCTACACCAGCACGCTCGTCGTCACCAACGGTGCCGGACCAGGCGCCTAAGCCTAGCTTCCTAGCGCGCAGCACCTCCTGGTAGGGTGCTGCGCCCCCTTTTTCCCTCCGCAAGACGACCGCTAACCGGACGATAGGACCAACTGCGATGTGGCAACGAATGAGACGCGCTTCACCTCTATATGATCGGGATACTGGCACTGGTGATGCTGGTGTCCACGCCGGTCGGCGGCCCAGGAGACAGCCGAAGAACCGGTCAGTCTCAGCATCAAGCCGGTCGGCACCACCGACAGCTATTTCACGCTGGACAGCCGAGCCGGGCGAGGTGGTCGACCTCGAAGTCGAGCTCGCCAACCACGGCAACAACCCGATCCTCGTGCAAATTTACGCCGCCGACGTCTACTCGCTGATCAACGGCGGCTTCGGCGTCAGACTCTTCGACGAACCGACCAGCGGCGCGACCCGGTGGATCGACTTTCCCTCTGAAGCCTTCGAGCTGGACGGGCAAACGTCGACCATTCGCAGCATCCAACTGGAGATTCCGGACGATGCCGCGGCGGGCGAGTATCTGAGCGCCCTGGTGATCCAGAATGCCAACCCGACCGGCGGGACCGGCGAGGGCGTCGGATTCAAGCAGGTCAACCGGCAGGCGATCGCCGTCGCGGTCACATTGCCGGGGGAATTGATCCCCGGCCTCGCATTCGGCGACGTCACGCACAAGTTCGTCGGCGGTAAATCCGTCCTGCTGGCCGAAGTCGAGAACACCGGCAACGTTCATATGAAGCTGGAAGGCCAGTTCACTGTCACCGACTCCGGCGGCGCTGAAGTCTTGAACCAGCCGGTCACGATGGGCACGGTCTACGCCGGCACATTAACCCACCTTGAAGTGCCGGTCGGATCGGCACTCGCACCTGGCGACTACCGGGTCTCGGTCGAGCTCGGCAACGCCGACTTGAACATTAGCCAGCAACTCGAATCCGCCCTGATTACCGTCCCCGAAGCGCCGGCGACCCCGATACCGGCAAACGCAGCGCCTGCCGCCGACGCAGCGCCGGCAGACGCCCCGGCCGCAGCCGGAACCGAATCGACGTCGCAGAATGGCCTCGCCACCTGGATGATCGTCGCCGGAATCGCCGCCGCCCTGGTCCTCGGTGCAGGTGGAGCGATCCTTGGCTTCGCACTGATGCGTCGCAAAAATGACGGTGGTGGTGCGCAGCCGGCGGCCAGTCCATTGCCAGTCATCACACCGTCAGAGCCCGTTTCGGCGCCCGTATGGCTACCTGCGCCCACATCCGTCGGACCCGAGCCCAAGGCCCGGATCGCGGAGAAGCCGGCGGTCGAGACTGCTCCCAAACTTGACCCATACGCCAAGCCCCATCAGCCGAAACCACAAATGAAACGCGATGGTCCGCAACGCTCGTCGGCAGGTGTTCGCAATCTTTTGCGGACCAGTAGCCTTGTTCGAGGCGATGTTCCCGCAGTTGCAGGAGCGCACAGTGATGATCTGGGACAGTAACCATGTTTGCGGCACGCAGCACCCGAGGACGCCGCATCGCCATCCTGGCAGCGGTGCTGATCGTAGGGAATCTGCTCTTCGGTCTCCAGGCATTCGCGATGGACACAGTTGCTCAGGAGTTGTCGGGTGGTGGCCGTGACAGCGAGCATCATCGACGCGACCATGTCCGGTCTGACCTACTCGCACACGCAGCAGACGAACGACCACAACCTGACATTGATGGTCGATGACTCCAGCGGAACCGGAGAGGGCTGGAACGTCACGGTTCAGTCAGGCAACTTTGTCTACTCGGGTCTCTATGGCGGCTCGGACATCAATGCCTCGGCATTCGAGATCTTGACGGCTAACACGCCGCAGTACGCGTCGGGGCAGGCGATTGATGGCTCGAATGGCCCGAAAGTCCCCGCGGCCAACGCGACCGGGTCGCTCGATGCAGCCCGCAAGGTGTTGCAAGCCAATAGCGGTTACGGTCAGGGCGGCTACAGCCAGACGCTGAATGTGCGCCTGACTGTCCCGGCGATGGCCAGGGCAGGCACCTATACCGCGTCTCTGACAGTGACAATTAGCGCGGGACCATAATCAAGCGTTCACTCTATCTTGCTAACCACATCGCAGAGCCAGATCCGGAGCAGTTTCACCAGGGACTCCACTCCGGATCTGGTCGTTTCTACGTAGTTGCGTTTATAGCGGGCTCTCCTGCAACTCCGGCCAGTCGGCAACGCCCTCACCCAGTTCCAGCAGCGCGACACCGTCTCCAGCTTGCACCGTGGCTATCGAGTCGCTAACGGAAATGATCTCGCCGGGAGCGTGACCATCCGCTTCGCCACTCTGCTGGAGGCCGAGAATAGGGAAGAACTGGTCGTCAATCTGGATGTGTGCCTGCTGGCTTCCTGCCTGCAGCGTCGCCATCTGGCGTCGCAGCAACCAGATTGGTTTAGAGGGATCGAGCACGAGATCGTCGGCGTTGAATCTCGCTCCATAGGTCGCTTCGTCATGCGCCTGCGGCTGGCCGGGATCTCCCGCGACCGCTTTCGGAATGCCTTCGTCGAGCACGGCCGCCACGACTTGACCCAACTGGCCGAACAGCTGCTGGAATGGCGTATCCTCAGCCGCCGTCCCAACATGCTGGCTGAGAATATTGCCGGTATCGAACTCAGGCGCGATCCAGTGTAGCGTCGCGCCATATTCGGACTCGCCGTCGTAGAAGAGGCGCAGTGGATTCGGGCCACGGTATTTCGGAAGCGGCGTCGGATGGAGATTGACCGCGCCGTACTTCGGGATCTCGCATAGTTCGGGCGGGATCAGATAGGGGAAGGTGAAGCTCAGGATCAGGTCAGGCTCCAGCGACGCGATATATGGCGCAAGTTGCTTCATGCGGGTGCTGACGACTACTTCCTGACGCGGAGGCAAACTGGAGATTGTTTCCAGATAGGCTCTGTTGCGGCGGCTGGCTGGCCCGGGAGTGGTAACCAGCAACGAGATCTCATGACCACGCGCGCTCGGCCCAGCGAGCAACCCCGGCGAAAGCGAAAGGCAGAATATTGAAACTGACAATCTTGAGCGGGGTTTGTGAAGCTGACGTATCGGTCAAGGCAATCTCCTCAGGCGATGGCAATAGAGGCAGCGACATCCATCCAGCAATAGACTGAGCGCACAATCCCTAACGTCATCAAGAAGACGAAAAGTCCCGAAACGACGAATTCGGGCTAATCCTCCAGCGCGACCGAAAGCAGGCGCAGATCTTCCGGGATCGTCGTCGTATGCCCGCGACCGCTCGTGTCTTCCAATAGTAAGAGATCGCCGGTTCGAAATAGATCGCGTCTCGCCATCGCTGGCGGTTACCTCCATCGCGCCGGCGAGAACCGCGAAGAGCTGTCTGAGCGGGCTGGGATGTGGGACATCGCCGCCCCAACCGGCAGGCGCCGTCAAGAGCTTGCACCCCGACGCGGTGAATAGATCGGCTATGTTCACCGGCGGCGCTGGCGGCGCGAAATCGACCGATTCCAGCGCCACTTCAATATCCTCGAAATGCGATTCGCCTGCATCGTCTTCGTAGAGCCTCATGTAACTCAGCTGCTCCACGGCACCCCGCTCTCCCACTTATCAGCTACAGCAACTACTATCTGTGTCCTTCGTACTCTAGAAACGGCTCGAAAGACTGCCACTCCCGCAACTTGGGGTATCGTGTGAACATTTCCGTGGACAGTTCAATGAGAAATCGACGTACGCCAGCAAGGAACGCGTCTTCGGGAACCTCAAGAAGTTGAGATGCTACGTCGTCCGTCTCTACGTAGGGCCACCAGTAAGCAAGCGTTCGGTATTGCTACTGACTATAGCGCTATGACGGCGTGGTTTTCCAATCCTGAAGTAGCCGGAATGCTCACCATCACCGAGGTTAATATCAAAGCCTTTCGGCGCGGTAGCAAACCAATTACTATCAATACTCAACGCCATTGTCTCCGCGATCGGGAGCAACCCGAACTGTCGTACCGGTAATGCCGTTCGACGCTGAGTCACTTTGAGCAATCCAGTACCCGTTTAAATCCAAGCCACACTGTCCGAGATCCGCTGCTCATCAAGCAGCAACTTCTTCCCGGCGTATGTCATTTGAAATGGACCAGCCGGCGACCAGCTGAATAGCTGCGCCTCGGAGATCGAATTCACTACCAGGCTCGTTCTCCTGAACAAACTTGCCGAGTATGTCCCACTTGCCGGTTCGAGCGACCAATCGATAACAAATCTCTCCGTCACACTCAGTCAACTGTTTTCGCGTTACGCAACGATTCCTCGACGTCATCCAGCGCCAGGCTGAGCCGGTTGACGATCTCCTCGATGTCGTCCGCTGTCGAAATCATCGGCGGGCTAACGAGGAACTGATCGCTGTTGCCGGGACCGGTCTGGCAGGGGTAGACGGTGATGCCGTGGTCGAGCGCGGCTTTGACCAGGCGCATAGAGACGCCGAGCGCCGGATCGAGTGGTTCCTTCGTATCGCGGTCGCGGACGAGCTCGACGCCAGCCAGCAAACCCTTGCCACGGATGTCGCCGATGAGCGGGTGCTCGGCTTTGAGGTGCTCAAGTTGTTCGAAGAGGCGCGTGCCCTGATCGGCGGCGTTCTGGATCAAACCTTCTCGTTCGATGATTCGCAGAACAGCCAGCCCTGCGGCGCAGGAGACTGGATGCGACATGTAGGTGTAGCCGTGCATGAAGGGCTGCCCGGCGTCGCGGAAGACCTGCTCGACACGTTCCGAGATCATGATCGCGGCGAGCGGCGCATAGCCACCGGCAAGGCCTTTGGCGGTCACGATGATGTCGGGCACGACGCCCCAATGGTCAATGCCAAAGTTCCGGCCGGTCCGGCCCAGTCCGGTGATGACCTCGTCGGCGATGAAGAGGATGTCGTAGGCATCGCAGATCTCACGAATGCGCTCGAAATAGCCTGGCGGAGGGGTCGTTGCTGCACCTGCCGCGCCGACGACCGGTTCGGCAATGAAGGCCGACACCGTGCGCGACCCGCCTCATGGATCGCCCGTTCCAGATCATTGGCGCAGGCCAGTCCATACTCCTCGTAGCTCATGCCCGAATCATCGCGATAGTAGTTGACCTCGGCCACCTTCGGCATCTTCAGCAGCAGCGGCTCATATGGATCGCGGCGCTGATCGAAACCACTGACCGACAGCGCGCCGAGCGTGTTGCCGTGATAGCTGCGCTCACGCGAGAGGACCATAAAGCGCTCCGGGTTGCCGCGCAACAACTGATAGGCGCGGGCGAGCTTGATGGCCGTCTCGTTTGCTTCGGAGCCGCCAGAGACGAACATCATCCGGTTAAGATCACCGGGAGTGAAGCGCGCTAGCTCCTGGGCTAGCTCATCGGCAACCTCATGGCGAAAACGGCCGCCCTGGACGTAGCTAAACTTGCGCCCCTGCTCGGCCATCGCATCGACGACCTCCTGACGGCCATGGCCGACACTGATGACGGCGATCGCGCCCGATGTCGCGTCGATGTATTCCTTGCCGTTTACGTCCCAGAGCCGGACTCCCTCGGCACGCTCGATCAGCGGAGCATCGCTTCCGAGCCAGCTGCCGAACATACCGGCATTTGTTATTGCGGTGCTAGTCATGTTGAGAACTCCAACCCTCATCTAAACCACAGACACAGCCACTGAAACGGTGAGCGGAAAGCCCCATTTACCCGGTATCCAATTGCCCCCATAATACTCCGGAAGCGAGGCGCTCTAGCACTGAAGTACTGACTTCGTCGCTGGGGCAGCAGATGGCACAGAGCATGATAGGATGACGACAACAATCCGTCTAAATCTAGTACTGGAGATGGACCGTCATGTTCAGATCATTTCGTCGAAGCTGGGAACTCGGCCGCGCAAGCTGGACGGTGCTCCGCAACAATCCGACGCTGTTGCTCTTCACCTTGTTCGGTTTCATCCTGGCCGCCGTCGCGACCGGCTTCGTTGTCGGCGGGGCTTTTGCGCTCTTCTCCGATGACTGGATCCCTCGGAACAGCAGTGACTACAATCCCGCCACGCTTGCTGTTGCAGTTCTTGTCGGCTTCTTCGCAACCTTCATCACGATCTATTTCAACACTGGACTGACCGCCTCGGTGATGAAGATCAGCGAGGGTCATCAAGTATCGGTCAAAGAAGGCGTTGCCCTGGCGAATGCCCGGCTCGGCGTCATTCTGCAATGGACGCTGATCTCACTGACCATCGGAATACTTCTGCGCGCACTTCGCGAGCGAGCCGGTATCGCCGGATCACTTATTTCCATGCTGGGCAACATCGCCTGGGGACTGGCGACCTTCTTCGTCGTGCCGGTACTGGCAACCAGGCAGATCGGCCCGATCGACGCGATCCGGGAAAGCAGCGGGTTGATACGGCGGACGTGGGGAGAGCAGGTGATTGGTGAATCCGGCGTCGGGCTCTTCGCGCTGCTCGTCACCGCACCACTCTCAATCGCTGCCGTTGATCGGAATCGCCCTGGCGATCGCGTCGGATTCAGTCGCTGCTCATGGTTGTAGGTATCGGGCTCGGAGGCCTGGTCCTGGTTCTCGTTGCGGCATTCGTCTCGACCATCACGACGGTCTTTCGGGCGGTGCTGTTTCGCTGGGCTACTGAACACCAACCGGTAGCGGGATTCAGCGAAAGTGAGCTATCTGGCGCCTTTCGATCAAAAGCGTAGCTCACACACAGATCGAAGCCGCCAGCGCATATTTCCAATAGAGTATCACGTGCCTGTGGCAAACGCGCCGATGCCCATGGTCAATCAGCGTTGGCAAACCGCGTGAGATCAACGATCGAAATCAGGTTCCCATCGGGGTCTTCCAGAACGGCAAACCAACCGCACCTTACCTCGAAGGGTTCCTTGACGACGGCATGTCCTTGACGTTTGAAGTCGGTGCAAAAGGCGACGACGTCATCGACGAGGAAGCTGAAATCTGGATTCGGAATATCCGGGTCATCGTGGATGACGATCTCGGAATCACCGTCCGGAAAGACATAGCCAATCTGACCTGCCTCTAGATCGGTCCAGAGACGCTTCAGACCGAGCACGCCCTCGTAGAAGTTCGCCGCTTCCTCGAGATTGTTCACCCGATACATCACATTGTCAATTTTGCGTAGTCCAGCCATGGGGCAACACTAACACGCTACGCTCCAGACTAGAATCGCAGGCGGAGAGCGTGACGCAAATGCGTGAATGAAATGAGAGATTCCGATGCCAGGCGATCCCTATCCCGTCGTTCGTGCCGCCGTTGTCCAAGCCTCGCCGGTCTACCTCGACCGCGACGCCAGCACTGCAAAAGCGGTGCAACTGATCGCCGAAGCGGCGGCAGGTGGAGCTGAGATCATCGCCTTCGGCGAGACGTGGCTGCCCGGCTACCCCGATCTGGTTCGACCGCGGGCCGAATGCCGCCGCATGGGGCTCGCCGACGACCAAGGAACTGCACGCCGAACTTGTCCAGAACAGCGTCGTCGTCGGCAGCCCTACGACCGATGCGCTCGGCGCGGCCTGTCGGGAGCATGGCGTCTATCTGGCTATCGGTGTCAACGAACGTATCGACCACTACAATCGCGGCACGCTCTACAACTCGATCCTCTACTTCGGCCCCGACGGCAGTCTGCTCGGTCTGCACCGCAAGCTTGTGCCGACCTATCAAGAGCGCATGGTCTGGGGCCAGGGCGACGGCTCGACCTTGACGGTGCTTGATACACCCCACGGCCGGCTGGGTGGACTGGTCTGCTGGGAACACGGCATGCCGCTGGCGCGCCAGGCGATGCACATGAAAGGTGAGCAGATTCACGTCGCCGTCTGGCCGGAAGTCTCAGAAATGCATCAAGTCATGAGCCGCCACTACGCCTTTGAGGGTCGCTGCTTCGTGCTGGCCGCTGGATCATTCATCCGCGTTGACGACATGCCCGCCGCACCTCGCTGGTCTTCATGATCTCGACCTCGAGGGCATCGAAGAAAGCCGCCTGCTCATCGACGGCGGCTCCGCGATCTATGGCCCCGACGGCATGGCCCTGGCAGGCCCGGTCCACGGCGAAGAGACAATCCTCTACGCCGATCTTGACACACGCAAGATCGCCGAGGAGTTGACGACGCTCGATGCCACCGGCCACTACAACCGGCCGGATGTATTTCAGCTGACGGTGAATGAGGAGGCGTTGTAGAGGGGATTTCCCTCACCCCCGGCCCCTCTCCCACTGCTGCGCTGCGCTGCGCGGGGAGAGGAGGAGAGTAAGCGAAGAGTGGATACCGTCTCCGGCGGCTCGGCGCCCCCTCTCCCCCGCTGAAGCGGAGCGGAAGCGTGTGGGAGAGGGGGTTGGGGGGTGAGGGAAATCCCCCGCACCGTCCTCGGCAGACCACAGTGCTAGCGGTAGACGTCGGACAGCAGTGCTATACCTCTCAACCCTCGTAACCATCTCGTGACGCTCGCCAAGCTACTATTTCAACGACTGTTCGGCTGTGGAGTTGGTGAAGGGTCGCTTTGAAACGTCGATGGTTGACCGTGATCGTTATCACGACGACGATTGCGATAGCTATACCCACAATTATCCTGGCATTCCTAAACCGAAACGCTCCCGAGGTCTGGGCAATCTTCGAGCCTCAGACCTGGATCGGGGCGGTGGTTGCCACCTCGTCGGAGTCCTGCTGGCAACACGGCGTCCGCGCAACGTCATCGGCTGGCTTCTGCTTGCGATTGGAGCAATCGGTCAGATCTCGGGGCTCTTGACTCTCTGGGGCGTTTACGGACTTGTGACGCATCCAGAACGCGCCGGGCGGTGCATACGCGTTGTGGACGGGCCTCTGGTTTCGCAACCTTCGCCTAGGTCGCTACACCGACGCTGCTCATCCTCTTGTTTCCGAGCGGACGTCTGAGGTCTAAACAGCCTGGATCATTGCTGGTGACGGCCTTTGTCGGTGCGCTAATCGTTGCCGCAGGGGCTGATGACCGGCACCACTGCGCCGCCTGGTTTCCAAGACTCTACGACCTTACTCCCAATCCCTACGCTCTGGATCAACCCCTTGTCGATCCCTTCTTTGGGATCATGACTATCGGCGTCTGCTCTCTACTAGCGGCTGCGCTACTCCTCCGAAGGTTCGTCAAATCGCATGGAGTCGAGCGCCAACAATACAAGTGGGTTGTCCTGGCAATGTCTGGTGCTGTCGCCACCTTTTTTCTCGACACGCTCGTAAGAGCGACCGGAAACAGCGCCATCGCGCTAACCGGACTGTTGCATTCCCTATCGGTCGCCCTTGTACCCGTTGCGATGGCGATTGCGATCCTGCGCTACCATCTGTTCGATATCGACCGGGTTATCAACCGAACACTGGTCTATGGCGCTCTAACCGTCGGCCTCGTCGCTTCATATGCTCTGATCGTCATCCTCTCGCAGGCACTACTCGATCCATTGTTTCGCAGTGGTGATCTCCAGATCGCCGTCTCAACGTTGATCGTAGCGACGCTCTTCCAACCGCTGCGAACACGTATTCAACGGATGGTCGACCGTCGTTTCAACCGCGCCCGCTACGACGCCACGCAAACGGTCGCGGCGTTCGTGGTTGAATTGCGGGACGAAGTCGATCTCGATGACATCGAACGCAACCTACAGTCGATCGTCATCAGGACGATGCAACCGTCCCATGTCTCGCTTTGGATTCGTCCCGAATAGCAGCTGACCGACTAGCGACGGCTGTGCTCTAGACCTCAACACTTCATCTTTTCGATACGGCGCTATCCCTGCCCAATGTCGGGAAAACCGGATCACGACGTGCCAGAGTTCGTATGGCACCACACGGCGCAGACATCGTGGACAAGGTCGATCTGGCGAGATCGATCTCTGTACCGATGTCGGAAACAGCGTGAAATCGAGAGCAAAACGAACGAGCGCATCGCCACTCGGGAAATGCCGGAAGTTGTGCCGAAACAGTATGGCCCGTCAGGGATAACTAACCATGTTAGTCAAGTTTGTACAGGTAAGAATCACCCGGTCCGTCTTTGGCGATCAAGGTCGCGATGCAGCTGAGGCCGTCGACTCGAGGAGGGCGATGTCATGGGCGTTGTCGGTGCGAGTACGGAATGTGACAGTATCGAACTGCCATCTGGAGGAAACCAGCTGACCAGCCCTTCGATGAGTTGGCGATCAAGGTCGCGCTCCAACGCGTCATCGCGGACCCACCAGCTGACCTGGGCGGTGGACTCCGGCAACGCTGCGTCTTGCCGAATTCCGTCCACATTGCTGCGCATCACAGGGTTGATGTAGATGCAGCCCTCGCAGCGCTCCTGAGCGGAGTTCAGCACGGTGTATGCGAACGCTTCCCGCGCCAAAAACTCGTCCCGATGCATGATCATGTCTTTCATATTCTCGTCGCGGGTGAAGCCCTCGTGCGGCCAGCGCCCGCCGCTCCAGGCAAGCAAACGCTCTCGGCTCGACATGAACGCGTCGTGGTCGATGTCAACGTGTTTCGGAGCGAGCATCTCGAGATGCAGATCCTCGGTGTCGAGCGATTCGGGGACGGACTTCGGATCGGGATACCATGCCATGAAAAACCTCACATTTTTGTTCTGTTTAAGATCGCTGGACACCAGCCTTAGATTAACACGACCGCCATTTCGACGAAGTTATCCGACGCTATGATATTCTCCGGGTCGGGATCGATTTGCCAGAAAGACAGGCGATGGCACGCGTTCAGACACTCTTTCGATTGATGCTGCTCGGCGCTATCGCCACGGGGATATTAGCCAGTTGCATAAGTGGCAGACGACGATGGTCCAACCGCAGACACCGGTCGTCGTCACTGCCACGCCGAAGAGTGATGCTGGCGTAGCGGAATCGACAACAACACTCGCGCCAACCGCCACGATCGCGACGTTGCCAACCGCGACACCCGCACCGACCGTCGAACCGAGTCCGACAAGTCGAACCGTCTCCGACGCCTCGACCAACCCAGCCAGTTGCTCCGACCGCAACCCGGCCACCAATCGTCGCGCCGACCGCCACCGCCACTCCACACCAGATAATGGCTCCACCGGTGGCATCGAGATCCCGGACGATCTGCTGGCGGTTCTTCCGACGGTTGACGATGTCCCGCCAGGCATGGTGATCGTCGACGAAGGATCCGGCCGATATCGCGCTGGTCGCCTCCGATTTCGACGATGAAGCAGCCCGCCAGCAACAGCTGATCGAGTGGGGATTCCAGTCCGCCGCGATGCGCGAATTCGAACTTCCGGCGGACCAGATCGTCGACCAGGCCAGCCAGCCAGATGCCTTTCTCGCTGCGCGTCGTGCTGCTCGGTTCGCCAGAGGCGGCCCAGGCCGAGATGAACAGCTTCATCGAAGAGATCGTTCTAGGCGACGAAGTCGTTGGTGCCGAAGAGATCCAGATCGACCCGCTTGGCGACGCGCATCGGGCCGTCATCGCAACACTTGACGACGGCGAGGGCGGGGGCGACGACCGCAATTTCGCTGTCCTCGGCCTTACGGCTGGACCGCTCTCCTACCAATTCATCGTTCGCGGGCGGCACGCAGTACGATCCGATGCCGGAAGCCATATCCGCCGCCCGTTCGACGCTCGACATGACTCGGATACGTTGGAGCCCGCTGATTGGCGAAGTCCTGCTAGAGACTGACTTCAGCACCTGGGTCATTGAAGATCTGGAATCCGGCATGCTTACATTTGGCGACGACGGTTTTTATCATGTGCTGGTCAATCAAGGCGACGGCTCCTACATCAGCGCCTACTCAACAGACCATGAGCCCTTCACTGACATCGCCGTCAGCGTTGAGATGCGAATGATCTCCGGTAATCCGGCATCGCAGGGCTGTGTCCAGACACGTGTCGACCAACTCGAACAGCTGTATGACTACGCGCTTTGTGTCGATGGCAACGGTGATGTCGAAGCGCTCTATGAAACGTTCGATCCACAGGGGAACTACACATTCGAACCGCTGATTCCTGATGGCAGCGTCACTGTCGCGCCACCCAGCGAATGGACGACGCTAGCGATCGTCGTCCGCGGCGAGGAGTTCTGGTTCCTGATCAACGGCGTGCTCATCGACAGCGTCCGTCATGCAGGTCCGCCCGGCGGCGCCGTCGGTGTCCTGGTCAACAATTACGGGACCGAGGGTGATGCTCCAGCGGAGTTCGTCTTCACCAACCTCGTCGTTCAAGCCGTCGAATAGCGGTCTTTTACGGATAGGGTTGGAGCCTCGCAACAGGATCTTTGAGACCAGGAAGTGCTGCCCGAATTCGCTATGTGCCGTGTCGACAAGGAATCGTTCGTGCGTAGCCGCTGGATAGCCCCACTATTGCTTCTGGCCATGACACTCTTTGGGTTTGCCGCATGGCCCGCGCTCCCTGATCGCATCGAGACCCACTGGAACCTGTCTGGCAATGCCGATGGTTCGATGGGTCGTACTTCCGCCGTACTACTTCTGCCCGCGATGACGCTAGTGCTGTGGGGCGTCTTGCTCCTAGCACCGCGGCTCGATTCCGGGCACACAGGCGACGCGACCTTCGGCTCAGCATATCGGCTGATCACCAACGCGGTTATCTCTCTCTTGGCGGCAATCCACGTCGCGATCATCGCGAACGGTCTTGGCTGGGGAGTCCCGGTGATGCGAGTCATCCTGGTTGGAGCGGGGCTGGAAATTGCGTTGATCGGCAGCCAGCTCGGGCGGCTCCGGCCAAACAGGATCGCCGGGATTCGCACTCCCTGGACGCTCTCCAACGACGAAGTCTGGCGCAGAACTCATGCAGCCGGCGGCCGACTGTTCTTCATTGTCGGAATCCTGACGGCAATGCTCGGGCTATTCGCGTCCACGCGCTTCGTCCTTATCGCTATGATACTGAGCCTGGTCGGTGTGGCGCTCGCAACCTCGGTCTATTCCTATTTACTCTGGAGGAAGATCCAGATTGGCACGGGGACATCTGCACCGCGCAGGCGCTAGCAAACGTTATCCGGTGAAAGTGACGTGAACGATGGACGAACTACGTGAAGACGGATGGGACAACCTGGACACTTTGGCGGCATTATTACTCGTCGATCTGCAGGTTGGCAACTTCAACGATGAAGAACCGCAGATCCACCGTGGCGCCGAACTTCTCGAGCGGGCCGGGCAACTCCTCGCCTGGGCGCGTGAGGAAGCGTTGCCGGTGATCTTCGTCCTGAATGACGGCGGCGAAGGCAGCATTGACGAAGTAGGTTCTCCGGGTTTCGAAGTGCATCCTTCACTCGAACCGTTAGGTGGTGAAGCGCTGATCATCAAGACCACTCCGGACAGTTTTCTCGATACTGGACTGCAACGCACATTGGAAGAACTCGACATTACTGATCTGATCATCGCTGGCTTGCAGACCGAGTATTGCATTGACACTACTTGCCGCAGTGCCTGGCAACTGGCCTATGATGTGATCCTGGTGAGCGATGCCCACTCGACCTGGGATGGCGAGGTGCTGAGCGCCGAGCAGATCATCGCGCACCACAACAGCATTCTCGGCGGCTGGTTCGTCGATCTGGCGACGACGGATGAGATTATCAACGGGGCAAACGCGGAGTTTTCCGAAACTGAAGAGTAGTCGATAACAGTGAGATTGCCTCCGTACCTGGAGGTTGCAAACACACGAGAGACAGGTCGATGACCCTGGATACACACAAATTTGCGAGCAACGGGGAGATCCAGATCGCCTATCAGGTTGTTGGAGACGGACCTGATCTGATCCTGCATCACGGATTCTCCCGTTCCGGCAACCGCTGGAAAATACAAGGTTATGTCGATCAACTTGCGACGGATTTCCGGCTCGTCCTGATCGACGCCCGCGGTCACGGTGCAAGCGACAAGCCTCATGATCCAGCTGAATACACTCTGGCTCATCGCGTCGCCGACGTGCTTGCAGTTATGGACGCTGAAGGTATCGACGCTGCTCACCATTGGGGCTATTCGATGGGTGGCGCAACTTGCTACGCGCTGGCGATGGAGCATGCAGAACGTATCCAGTCCCTCGTTATCGGTGGCATGCACCCCTACGAACGCGATCCGGAACCGTTGAACCGGAGGATAGAGAAATTGCAATCTGACGGTGTCGACGGATTCACAGGACTTTTCGAAGGCGAATTTGGCGCATCAACATCCGACGAACGCGCTCAGCTCGACCAGAACGACCCGCTTGCCCTCGCTGCCGCAACGGAGGCCATCCGAGATGAGGAGGGCTTCACTGACGGCCATTTGAGCACCTCGATCCTTCCGGCACTGGTCTATTGCGGCGAACTCGATCTACAGTTCCTGGACGGCGCGGAGTGGGCCGCCGACACGATGAACGCCACCTTCGTCCAGATCCCCGATTGCGACCACATGTCAGCCCAGAACCCGGACCTCGTGCTGCCAATCGTGATGCCGTTCCTACAAGAGCAGGTTAGCTAAGGTCGGAGCCGCCGCTCTCTAAGTACTTTCCCACTTGCCCGGTATCCACGTGAGGCCTATACTCACCCTGAGTGTACGTACACAATGAACCGAGGTTCCGTGGATTCGACCATCAGCGACGCGCACCGCAAATTCATCGACGAAGATCTGCACCTCTCGCCACGCTCGCGCAAGACCTACGACCACGCCATCAAGAAGTTCCTGCGACATGTAGAGAAAGACTACGGGCTCGACCCGGGCGAAGAGCCGGTCACTGGACTGGAGATCGAGCACGTCACCAACTGGGTCGCTCACGAGATGCCAGCCGATCTACGCACGCCCGAGGACATCTCGCGGATGCGGACGCTCCAGACCCAACTCGCCGCCGTGCGCAAGTGGTACGGCTATCTGGCCGCCTTCGACTACCATCCAAATCTCTCGACCGACAAGCTGACGACCAGAGTCCAGGCGCTGATGCCGCGGTTCACCCCGCCGCCGCCCGATGTCTACCAGGACGATCTTGAGAAGATCATCGACTTCGTCCGGAGAGGCAAGCGCGCAGAAACGCCGGCCAAAGAACTGCGCCGGGTCAAGGTCAAGGCGATGATCCTCTTTCTTTACAGGACCGGAGTGCGGGTCTCGGAGCTCTGCGGCCTCTCCCGCCGCGACATCGATATGAGGAATGGCGACGCCTCGATCTATCGCGCAAAGGGCGGAAAGAGCCGGACTATTCTCTTCGACACCGAAACGGCCGAGGCGCTGGTGGCTTATTGGACTATGAGGGGTGATCAGGGTCGCGGCATCGGTTCTTACCCGGCCTTCTCCGGTCGCGATACGCCGGGCAAGCCGGGCAAACACATCTCGCCGCGCACCGTCGAGCACATCGTCACCGAACTTTGTGACGCTGCCGGGGTTGAATCGGCCGTCACGCCGCACTCGTTCCGCCACGGCCTGGCGACCGAGCTGGTCCGACGCCGGGTGAGGGAGTCGACGGTGCAGACGATCCTGGGGCATGCTTCACCGGCGACGACTCGCATTTATGTCCACAAGACCGCACGGGAGGTCGCTGACGAGTACGAGGAAGCATTTGGGTCATACCAACGCCCGCCTGGCTCGGGCTAGCGCCGGGTTACTGCTCCTGCTCGTCGCCAGCCTGATCGCTTCATGCGCAGCGAATGGTGAGGCTTCTAGCCTGCCAACTGCCACCCGTGCCGCTGTGCCGGCCGGTCCCGGACCAACCCACCTGCCCTTCGCCGCAGCGTTGACCGCCGAAGCCCGAGAAACGCCATATCTCATCGAACGCGTCACACTGGCGACCAATGTCGACGCCGATGGTGTACCGCTTGACGAGTTGACGGTCATTCCGTCCGATTCACGATTGATGTTCCTTTCAGTGCTCGTCACCGGCCTGCGCCCCCCGGTGCGCTTTCGGGCATTCTGGATTGAAGGCGATGAGATCATCGGCCAGAGTGAGGTCATGGTCGAGGAATCGTCCGGCCCCGCCCGCTGGGTATCGCTAGGCCTTCAGACGACGGCCGATCTCGATCCGGCGCAACCACACTCCGTCGAGCTTCGGATCAACAACCGCCTCGTCGATTCCTACACCTTCAGAGTTGGAACAGGAGAGTTGGCGGATGTCATCGCCGAGGCGACGGTTGCGCTCGGCACGCGTGAAGGACAGCCGGTAGAAGCCGGGCAGCTCTTCGACATCTTCGCGCCACAGATCGTCGCCATCGTGCGGGTCTCGCAGAACGTCGATCCGAAGGGCATGATCTTCAACGCCTTCCTCTATCGGGGTGACACCCTGATCGAGCAGCGCACCCCCGATGGCGGCCAGATCGTATTGCCGCCGGAGCCGACGTTGCTCGATCGCCAGATGACCTTTACCTTCCTGCCAGACACCAGCTTCCCCGAAGGCGATTATCACGTCACGATTCTCCTGAACGGCACGGAGGTCCTGACGCTGCCCTTCACCGTGATCCCATTCGAGCGCCCGACGGCAACCCCAATCCCTCCAACGGTTGGGCCAACGGCAACTCCAGTCTCGTCCGGCATCAGCTTGCTTGAAATTCGGTTGACCAGGGAACTCGACCCGAAGACCGGAAATCCGACCGGCGACGCGATCACCAGTTGGATAGGGAATCCGAGCGAGCAAACACAATTGTGGCTCAGCTTGCAACTCTCAAATGTGCGTGTAGATGATGTCGTCGAGGTAGACGCGTTGCTCTATGATCGCCACATCAACCGCCATCACTATCCAGTAGCTTCGTTTGAACAGGGCTGGCTGAGCCTGCCGGTCAACCTCTGGGCGCCAGCCCGAGACGAAGGCGTCAAGAGCTATGTATTCCTCGTCTTCGTCAACGGCGTCCAGGTACGCCGCCTCAACGTCACCGTTGACAACAATCTTCCGGACGCGACCGCGACCACTACCGCAACGCCGTCTGTAACAGCGACGCCGTAGACCTACAGTCCGATCTCACTACCCTTCTCACGACTCGCTCACTCCTGCGACAATAGGGCAGCAATACTGAGACGTGGAGAATGATCCGGGGAGAGATGGCACGCTACAACCTTGGAGTCGATGTTGGCGGAACGTTCACCGACCTGCTGCTGACCGACCCGGAATCCGGCGAGTTTCGGATCGCCAAAGTCGCGACAACACCGGATGATCAGGCTCAGGGAGTGCTGAATGGCATCAATCAGCTCGGCGTTCCGATCGCCCGAGATCGCCTCGATCACTCATGGAACCACCGCAGGAACGAATGCCATCCTCGAACGCAAAGGCGCTCGGGTCGGGATGATCACAACGCGCGGTTTTCGCGACGTCATCGAACTGGGACGGCGCACCCGCCCCAACGCCTACGGCATGACCGGCTACTACGAGGCGCTCATTCCTCGCGATCTGAGGCTCGAAGTCTCCGAACGCATCAGCGCCGAGGGCGAGGTGCTCACGCCGCTCGATGAAGAGGACGTGCGCAAGGCTGTCGAATGGTTGGCAAACCAGGATCTCGAAGCGCTGGTGATCCACTTCATGCACTCCTACGCCAACCCAGCCCACGAACAGAGAGCGCTTGAGATCGCGCGCGAGCACTGGCCGACGCCCTATCTGGCGGCTGGCTCAGACATCCTGCCGGAGTTTCGGGAGTTTGAACGCGGCGTCACAGCAGCGCTCAACGCCTACATCCAGCCGATCGTTTCCAGCTACATCGGGCGTCTCAACAGCCGCCTGCGCGATGACGGACTGTCTCACGATTTGCTGGTGATGCAGGGCAACGGCGGGATGATGGCCGCCAACCTCGTTGCGGACCACGCCATCCACACCGTCATGTCCGGCCCGGCAGCCGGTGCGACCGCCGCTGCACGGACAGCGAGCGACGCCGGATTCCCGAACATCATCACCTGCGATATGGGCGGCACCAGTTTCGATGTCGCCCTCATTCGCGATGGCCAACCGGTTCTCACGACTGAACGCGAATTGGGCTATGGCCTCCCGGTGCGGGTACCGATGATCGATATCCAGACGATAGGGGCAGGCGGCGGCAGTATCGCCAGGATCAATCAAGCCGGCATCCTCCAGATCGGTCCGGACAGCGCCGGAGCCATGCCCGGCCCGATCTGCTACGGACGCGGAGGCACCGAGCCGACCGTCACCGATGCGAACCTCCTGCTCGGCAGAATCAACCCGGCTTCGCTGGCGGGCGATCTCAATCCGGCCTCGCTCGAGACCGTACGATCTGCGATCGTTGAGAAGATCGGCGAGCCGCTGGGACTGGACGCGGTCGAAGCCGCCGCAGCGATCATCGCTGTCACGAATAACCAGCTTGCGGGAGCGATCCGGATGGTCTCAATCGAGAAAGGCCACGATCCTCGCGATTTCGCCCTCTTCCCCTTTGGCGGGGCCGGACCACTCCACGCAGTCGCCCTGGCGCGAGAGCTCGGAATCCCGCAGATCCTCGATCCCGCGCTTCCCCGGCATCACCTCGGCGCTCGGCTGCGTCCTGGCGAACGTGCGCCACGACTACGTGCAGTCGATCGGCCAGCCGCTCGAAGCGGTCGATCCGGTCAGGATCGAGGGCATTCTGCAGGGCTCAGATCGAGAGCGGGACGGCAGCTGATCGAATCCGAAGGCGTCGCCGTCGAAGGGATCGACGTCATCCACGAGGCCGACCTGCTCTATCGCGGTCAGTCGCATATTCTCCGCATTCCAATCGACGGCCCAGCGTTCGAGAAGCATGCTGTCCTGGAGACCTTCACCGCCGCCTATCTGGAGCGCTTCGACATCGAACTCTCTGAGATGCGGCTCATGCTCTCCGCCGTCAGAACGACCGTCATTGGCCGTCGACCGGAAACGGACCTGAGTGCGTTCATCGGGAACCCGGAGGGCGCATCCCAGCCAACGTCCAACCAGCGCGATGTCTACTTCGACGGAAGCTGGTGGCCAACGCCCGTCTATATTCGCGACGATCTGCCCATCGGTTGGACCGTCGCCGGACCGGCTATCATTGAGCAGCTTGACACGACGATCATCATCGAGCCCGGCGCATCGGCGCGCGTCGATCGATCCGGCAATCTGGTCATCCAGATCGAACCAGCGGGGAGTTGAAGCGTGGCGGAATTTGAGACGAAACAACTGCCGCTGGATCCGGACGGCCTCGCCCCCGATCAGTCTGAGCTGCGCATGCTGCTGGAGCTCAGGGAAGCCGGAATGGCCCATTTCACCTTGCCGCCCGGGAAGATCTCAATTCCCGTCCGCCATCGCACCGTCGAAGAGCTCTGGTACGTGCTTGCAGGCTACGGGCGCATGTGGAGGAAGCAGGGCGAGCAGGAGCAGATCGTCGAACTTGAGCCGGATCTCTGCCTGACCGTCCCGCTCGGAACTCATTTCCAGTTTCGCAACGATGGCGAAGAAGAGCTTGAGCTGATCATCACCACGGTGCCGACCTGGCCCGGTCCCAGCGAAGCGGTCGTGGTCGAAGGCCGCTGGCCCGTTGACGAGGAGGCCGGCTGATGGCACTCGATCCGGTGACGCTGGCAGTCATCCAGAACGGCCTGTCGCAGGTCTGCTCCGAGATGGACCTCGTCCACGAAAAGACCTCCTTCTCTCCGGTCATCTCCGAATCCTTCGACCGCTCGAACGGCATCTACGCGCCTGTCACCGGCGAGATGATCGCCCAGGGCGAACTGGGCCTGCCGATCTTCATCGGCGTCATGCAGTTCACCACCCAGGGCGTCATCGAGCGGAGACAGGACCTCGAACCGGGCGACGTCATTCTGGTCAACGACCCCTACCTCGGCGGCACCCACCTGATGGACGTCAAGATGGTCCGTCCCTTCTATTACAAGGACGAACTCTGGTGCTATCTCTCGAACACCGGCCACTGGCCCGATACCGGCGGTATCGTCCCCGGCGGCTTCACCAGCACCGCCACCGAAATCCAGCAGGAGGGTTTGCGCCTGCCGCCGGTGAAACTCTACCGGCGCGGCGTGCTTGACCAGGATATTCTCGACATCGTCCTCCACAACATCCGCGTCCCCGAGGAGCGCATCGGCGACATCAAGGCCCAGGTCGGCGCGCTGAGCGTCGGGGCGCGACGACTGACGACGCTGCTCGACCGCTACGGCTCCGACACCGTCCTCGAAGCTATCGACGAACTGAAGGAACGCTCGGCGCGACAGATGCGTGCTCATATCGAGACCGTGCCCGACGGCGTCTACGAATTCTCCAGCTACATGGACAGCGACGGCGTCGTCGATGAACTGCTGGAGATCAAGCTGAAGATGACCGTCGATGGCGGCGACATCCACTTCGATTTCAGCGAGAGCAGCCCGCCCTCCCTCGGCCCGGTCAACTCGGTCTGGGCGACGACCCAATCTTCTGTTTATGTCGCGCTGAAGCACATCTTCCCTGACGTCCCGATCAACGCCGGCTGCTTCGAGCCGCTGCACATCGCGCCGCCACACGGCACCTTCCTCTACGCCGAGTACCCGCGACCGGTGGCAGCCTGTGCCGCCGAGGTCGCGCAACGGATCATGGAGTCGGTCTTCGGCGCGATGGGCCAGGCGATCCCGGATCGCATGTTCGCCGCCCCGGCTGGCACGAGCGGCAACTATGCCCTCGGCGGATACGACCCGAAGCACGAACGGCCCTACGTCATGTACTTCTTCAGCGGTGGCGGCTACGGCGGCTGGTGGGAGACCGATGGGCTGACCAACGGCTGCTCGACGGTCGGCATCTCGAAGACCCAGCCGATCGAGGTCCTGGAGCAGCACTACCCGATCCTCTTCGAGGAGTACGCCCTGCGCGAGGGCTCGGCTGGCGCGGGCAAACACCGTGGCGGCTTCGGCGTCAGCTACCGCACCCGCCTGCTGCGCGGCGAGGGCACGGCATCGTTCCTGATGGAGCATGGCCGCACCGGCCCCCACGGTCTCGACGGCGGCCTTCCCGGCGCGATGAACGAGATCGAAGTCAACCAATCCGGCGCAATCACCCGCCCGCCTCACACCTCCAAAGGCGAAGGCTACCGCCTCAAACCCGGCGACTGGGTCCAGGTCCGCACCCCCGGTGGCGGTGGCTACGGCCCACCCGCCGACCGCGATCCCACCCTCATCGCCCGTGACCTCCAGCGCGGCTATTTCACCCGCGAAGCAAGCTGGAGCGCGACTACTCAACCGGCCTCGATGACGAGTGATCGGATCCGAGCATCGACCCAGTCGACTCCGTCCAACTGAGACAGAACCCGCCCACATTAATGTCATCCTGAACGAAGGCTCCGCGCAGTGAAGGATCTAGCCGACTTATCGTGAAGTGACGGCATAAGTCGGAACTGCCGACACTGAGCCTCGTCTCGATCCCGCAACATCAATGCCCGCACGTAGATCCCTCTGCTCCCAAAGCCTCGCCTCGGGATGCCAATGTTGGTGCTTTCGAGCGCACTGAGAGCGTCGTCGTCGAACAGTCAACCGCTCGATTCCATCCAACCTGTAGACTTCATTCAAACGTGACTATCTCAACAAGTGAACGGCCCCAACCAATGCACCGCACCCGAATCACCCGCACCAACGGCTCGCTATCAATCGAAATCCCCGATGATGTCGCTTCACGCTTGAGCCTGTCCGAAGGAGACGCGATCGACCTTGACGATTCGCAAGGCGACGACGCGTTGGTCCTCTGGCTCCTAAACAGATCTGACGACGCCGGCAAGGTCGCGCAGGACCGCGCCGAACGCATCGAAGCGATCATCGAACGTAGACGAGCGATGCTGGAATCCCTTGCCCAGCGTTGAGTACCCGACCACTGACGAGGTCCTGTTGATCCATCGCCGCGTCATCGAAGAGACCGGTGGGAGCCATGGCGTGCGCAGCATGGATCTCCTGGAATCAGCGCTAAACCGCCCACGTGCCGGCTTCGGTGATGAGGAGTTCTATCCAGATCTTTTCAGCAAAGCCGCCGCGCTCTTCGAAGTCGATCATCCTCAACCACCCCTTCGTCGACGGCAACAAACGCACCGCGACGGTCGCGGCCGAGTTGTTTTGGAGATCAACGGCCACACTCTCTACGTCCCCGACGAAGCCTTCGAAGACTTCGCCGTCCACGTCGCCGAGGGCAGGCCGTCGCTGGAAGAGATCGAGGAGTGGCTGCGGCAGAACGCTGAGCCCTCTGATCTATGATTATCATAATGATCATGAGCTTAGCTACGTGCGTCTTCAGCGACATAATCGCACTGGGAACCTCTTGGCGGTACCTGCTTTGGCCACTGCCAATGGGAGTCGAAAGCCGAAGTTCGTTTTGTTCGGAACGGATGTAGCGAAGATGGTCAAGGGGGATGGCGAGAACGTAGAGCTATTCCAGTCGTGTGCTGTGGTAATCATAGTGTCGAAAAGGAGTACCAATGCCATCGGCGCTCTTTCGGTTTCGGCAGAGAATTGAAAGCGATACAGATGCTGGGATAGTCCTCGTAAATTGGCTCCCGCGCGGTCAGGCCGATGCCATTACCGTGTCAGTGCACGATGAGAGTTCACAGACTCTAATCTGGTTCGAGCCATCGGATGGACAGGGACTAGATCCTCACGACATCGACGTCTCCATTGTGTTTGGTGAGATCCAGTTTGGAAATCTCTCGGAAGAAGACCTCGCTCTTCTAAGAGAACCACATCAACTCTCCTACGAAGATTCAGATCGCGGGCGACGCTACCGCACTATTGTCAAGACGGCCGTCAACATCGCTCACGAGGGCGTATCTAGTTAATCGGGATACTAAGGTTCTTGAGTTCGGCCAGTACTGGCTATTCCCAGCAGATTTCTACCGGTGGGCTCCCGCCGCCACTCGCTCTGGGACAGATGCAGCTCATGAATATCGATTTGAAGCGTAGTGTCGACGGTGGCCTGTCGACGGTCGGATTTGACCCAACTCCCGATGAATTTAGCGAGCGTATGAGGGAATTCAGATCTCAAGGATCAGACTACGACATTGCCTTCGCGGAAACTGATTGGTCCACATACATTAGTCGCTCCGACTGGGATGACATCGGCAAACTTTTCGCATCCCGGACGAACGATGTTACCGCGAGTGAGGAGCTAAGGCTGGTAACCTCGCTCTTTGTTGAGGCAAGGGCTGAATCTGAAACATACGCTGGGAACTATGCTTTCGTTCTGGCGACTACGACCCTTGAGCTTGCGCTGAACTTCTATATTCGGCAGCGTTCTCATAAGTCGAAAGCACTTGCGGTGTCGTTGCAACAACTCCGAACACTCAGTCTTCCTTCTAAGTTTGCCTCTGTCGCAATTCATCTTCGGCTCAGCACCGGCGACATTGATCTCACGCTTGAAGCGATCAAGATCCGAAACGCCATCGTTCACGAAGGTAAGGACGTGCCAGAGAACCCTGCTCCGGCAATCCAAGCGATTTTACGTTCGATTTCGTCCCTCCTTCCAATGGATGTTCGATTGACCAAGTACCCGGAAACGTATTACTGACCGCCGCGATACGGACCGATCAGTCACTTTGGTGTGGCGTGGCCGCAACCTCGGCCTGTGCCGGCACTGGTCGTGCCACCCGCTCGGATGGGTGTAGATGTTGAAGCCGTCGGGGCGGGTGAAGCCGATGAGGGTGATGCCGAAGGTGTGGGCGAGCTCGACGGCGAGGCTGGAGGGGGCGCCGACGGCGCAGACGACGGGGATGCGGGCGACGAGGGATTTCTGGAGGAGTTCGAAGCTGGCGCGGCCACTCAACAATACGATGCGGTCTTCCAGAACGGTATTGCCGCCCGTGACCTGCTCGCCGATGACTTTGTCGAGGGCGTTGTGGCGGCCGACGTCTTCGCGGAGACTGAGGAGGTTGCCGTCGCGGTCGAAGAGCCCGGCGGCGTGCAGCCCGCCGGTTTGCTCGAAGACGGACTGGGCATCGCGGAGGGTCGCGGGGAGCGATTTGATGACGTCGGCATCGACGGTGAAGCCGGGGAGGATGACGTCGCAGCCGGTAATCTCCAGCGCTTCCAGGGCCGCCTTGCCACAGACCCCACAGCTGGAGGTCGTGTAGAAGTGGCGGTCGAGCCGGGACATGTCGAATTGGACCTCGGGCATCAGCGAGACCGAGACGATATTGAAATTCTGTTGCTCATTCAGATCGAGGCAGTAGGCGACCTCGACGAAGTCTTCACGCTTCTTTAGGATGCCCTCGCCGAAGAGGAAGCCGACGGCCAACTCGAAGTCGTCACCGGGGGTGCGCATCGTGACGGCGATGGGCTTCTCGACCCTCTCCCCATGCTCCCAGAAAGCCAGGCGCATCTCGAGCGGCTCTTCGGCAGCAAGGCGGTCGTCAGCCTCCTGCCAGTCGTCGCCGCTGACCCGGATGATGCCGCCTTCGACCTGGACCGAGCGCTGCTCAGGAGGGCGCACCGGCCTCCTCGCTCCCGTTGGTGTTGTCATCGAAGTTCTGGACGAACTGCCAGCCGAAGCGGCCCTTGACGCAGAGGTTGCCAACCGTGACGTCGTGGTCCATCGGCGAGGTCACCTTGACGATGCGGTTGTCCTGGACATGCAGATCGAGCGTGCAACCGACCCCGCAATAGGGGCAGATCGTGCTCGTCTGGGTCTGCTCGCTCTCGTCCCAGGTGCCAGCCTGGCGCATGTCCCACTCGCTCTTGAACATCAACGCGCCGGTCGGGCAGACGGCGATGCAGTTGCCGCAGTAGACGCAGGCAGAGTCCGGCAGCGGCGCGGTGAACTCGGTCGCTATCCGGGCATCGAAGCCGCGTCCGGCGACGCCGATGGCAAATGTATTCTGGTGATCGGTGCCGCAGCCCTGGACGCACTTGTAACAGAGGATGCACTTACTGTAATCGCGAACATAGAGATCGTTGTCGATCTTCGGTGGCTGCTGAACCGTTGCCGCATAGCCGACTTCGGTTGGGTGATGGTGGCCGGTGTGAGCATCGTCCCGGCTGTGGCCGTTCTGCGGCGCCGGTGGGCCGAAGCGGTCCGGTTGCGCGTCGTACTCATCGACGTAGCCGCGTACCCGCTCTTCAGCGTAGGAGAGATCGACCGACGAGGCCAGCAGCTCCATGACCAGTTTGCGGCTATGGCGCACGCGGTCCGTGCCGGTCCGAACGACCATGCCTTGCTCGGCCTTGGCGGCGCAGGCAGGCACGAGCGTGCGCGAGTTCTCGACCTCGACGACGCAGACGCGGCAGGCGTTGACCGGTTTCAGCGTCTCGCCATAGCAGAGCGTCGGCGTCTCGATCCCGACCTTGTCGCAGGCCTCCATGATCGTCGCGCCCTCGGGCACGCTGACCTCCTGGCCGTCGACCGTCAGCGAGACGGTGCGGTTCGTGTGGAGCGTGAGTTTGTGAACCGTCGATCCTACTGTCATGTTGTCGCACTTCTACCATTGAAAAGATGGAGCTTCTGTATCGCGGATTGGACGGCAATTGGCGCGGTATGGCCGAGACCGCAGATCGACGCGTCCTTCATCACCTGGGCGACCTCGTCAATCAAGCGTATCTCGTCTTCGACCGACCCGATCGTCTTGCCCTCTACCAGCCGCTGCAACGCCTCTTGCTGGCGCACCGTGCCGACCCGACAGGGCACGCACTGGCCGCAGGATTCGTCGCGGAAGAAGGCGGCGATCCGTAGAACGATATCAGTCATATCAACCGAATCATCAAAGGGCATGATGACGGCAGAGCCGAGCGCGGCTCCAGCCGCCCGAGTGCCCTCGAAGGTCAATTCCATGTCGAGCTCGTCCGGCGTCACGAAACTGCTGGCTGCTCCACCAAGAAGCACCGCCCGCAGTTCACGTCCCTCGGGCACGCCACCGGCGGCGTCGAGCACTTCGCGTAACGTCACGCCGAAGGGGTATTCGTAGATGCCCGGTCGCTGAATACTGCCGGAGAGACAGAAGAGCTTGGTGCCGGTCGAGTTCTCGGTGCCGATGCGGGCATAGGCCGGACCGCCTTCAAGAACGATCCGCGGCAGGTTCATCAGCGTCTCGACGTTGTTGACCATCGTCGGCTTGCCGAAGAGGCCGACCTGTGTCGGGTAGGGCGGTTTGGCCCGTGGCTCGCCGCGAAAGCCTTCGAGCGAGTTGAAGAGCGACGTCTCCTCGCCACAAATGTAGGCCCCAGCACCTCGGCGGATCTCGATGTCGAAGCTGTAGCCTTCGCCCATCACATCATCGCCGAGAAAGCCGCGCCGACGGGCAATGTCGATCGCATGTTGCATCCGGGCGGTCGCGAGCGGGTACTCGCCGCGCACGTAGATGTAGCCCATCTCGCAACCGGCGGCGTAACCGGCGATCGTCATCGACTCGATCAACGCGAAGGGGTCGCCTTCCATGAGTACGCGATCTTTGAAGGTGCCCGGCTCCGATTCGTCGGCGTTGCAGATCAGGTAGTGGGGTCGCGCCGCTGCCCGGGCAACGTCTGCGATTTTGCGTCCCATCGGGAACGCCGCGCCGCCACGACCGACGATCTTCGAATCGTTGACCTCGCGGATGACTTCGTCCGGCCCGATATCGAAGGCGCGTCGCAAGGCTTCGTAGCCGCCGCTGGCCCGGTAGGAATCGATATTCTCCGGATCGACCCGGCCAACACGCCGCAGCAAATAGATGTCGCTATCCGGTTCGAGCGTCTGCGGCGCCCACTTCGAGCCTTCGCCATCGCCTGCAAATCTCGGCTCGCCGACGTTTTCACCAGCCATCGATTGCAAGACACTGTCGAGGTCGGCTGGCGCAAGCGCCTGATCGCGTAAGTCGGTCCCGGCGCGCTGGATCAATACGGCTGGAGCGCGTTCGCAGAGCCCGAGACAGGGACTGCGGTGCCAGGTCATCTCGCCATCGCCGGAACCTTCTGGGGTGCCCTCTGGGCCTAGGCGATCTTCGAGCTGTTGGCAGAGCTTCAAGCCACCATTCAAACGGCAGGCGATGTCATCACAGACGTGGGCGACGACTGGCGGTTGCTCATCGAGAGCGAAGAGCGCGTAGAAGCTGGCCACCCCAAATGCGTCGGCTGGCGGGACATCGAGCCGCTGGCAGACGTAGTTCAGACCACCAGGAGAGATATAGCCGGTCGCATCACGCACCGCGTGCAATGCAGGCAGCAGTTGGTGGCGGTTGCTGCGAAGCGCATGGCCTCCGTGTGAAGTGTGGGAGTCCAAACCCTGACGGCGTTGCGCGCTGCCTCTCCAGGACGATTCGGGCAGGCCCAGCAGGTCATCGAGTGCTTGCCGTTCCGCCTCGCTCGGCGTCGCGTTCTGAATCAGCCGAAGATCCACTTAGCTTCCTCCACCGGCAGCAGCTGCCGCCATATCCTGCCGCGCTACTGCGGGCAACTTCTCAATGCGGACGGCGCACGCCTTGAATTCGGCGGTGCCGGACTTCGGATCTACTGCATTGATGGTCAATAGGTTCGTCGCGACATCGTCCGGGAAATGGAAGGTCATGAAGGCCAGCCCGGGACGCAGAATCTCGTCGTAACGGGCCGCAACCTCGACCTCACCCCGCCGCGAGACGACCCGCACAAGCTCGCCGTCGGCGATGCCGAGCGTCCGGCCATCTTCGGGATGAATGTCGATCGTCTCATCGCGGCGTAGCGGCGATGAATAACCGCCCGACTGAACGCCGGTGTTGAACGATTCGAGCCGTCGCCCGGTCGTCAGGCGCATCGGATACTCATCACTGAGAGACTCAAAGGGCGGCTGATGTTCGACAGAATTGAATGGCGCAAGATCCCCTACTGGAGGATCTTCCCAGAGACGGCCATGCAGGAAGGGGCTGTCAGGACCATCAATCGTCGGGCAGGGCCAGTGCAGTCCGTTTTCGCGTACGAGCCGCTCGTAGCTCATACCGCCATGCCAGTCGGAGAGGCCGCGCAAGCTCGTCCCAGATCTCCTCGGCGCTCGGATCTTCCCAATTGAAGCCCATGCGCTTCGCCAGTTCGGAGATGATCGCGATGTCGTCGCGCGCCTCGCCCGGCGGATCGACTGCTTTGCGGACGAGCTGCACCCTCCGCTCGGAGCTGGTTACCGTTCCCTCGGACTCGCACCAGGAAGCAGAGGCTGGGAAGACTATGTCAGCCATCTCAGCCGTCTTGGTCAGGAAGATATCCTGGACGATCAGGATTTCGAGGCTACCGAGCAAGTGCAGCGCGTGCTCCATATCCGCCTCGGACTGCGCTGGGTTCTCGCCAACGACGTAGAGCGCCGTCAGTTTGCCCGTTTCCATCTGCTCAAACATCTCGCTGAGATGCCAGCCAGCCGCTGTCGGCAGCTTCGAGCCGTAAACGGCCTCGAAACGTGCCCGATCTTCGTCACTTTCAACGTCGACGCCACCCGGCAGCTTGTTCGGCAATGCGCCCATGTCGCCGCCGCCCTGGACATTGTTCTGTCCACGTAGCGGCACGAGCCCGGAGCCCCAGCGGCCGACGTGGCCGGTCAACAGCGCCAGATTGATCAGCGCCAGGACGTTGTCGACGGCATTGTGATGCTCGGTAATTCCGAGTGTCCAGCAGAGTTGAGCGCGATCTGCACGGGCGTATGCGTGGGCCAGTTCGCGGATAGCTTCAGCTGGTACGCCGGTCGTCTCCTCGGCGTATTCGAGCGTATAGCTCTCAACGCCGGCTTTGTACTCCTCGAAGTTGAGCGTCGATCGCTCGATGAACTCACGGTTCTCCAACCCGGCTGCGATGATCTCGCGACCAACGGCGTTGGCCAGCGCGACATCCGAACCGACATCGAGCCCGAGCCAGCCATCAGCCCACTGGGCAGAGCTGGTGCGGCGCGGATCGACGACGTAGAGCTTCGCGCCGTTGTGAATGCCTTTGAGGACGTGGAGGAAGTAGATCGGATGCGTCTCGCGCGCATTCGAGCCCCAGAGGATGATCAGATCGGTCTCCTCTGCTTCCTTATATGAGCTTGTGCCGCCACCTGCACCAAATACTGTCGTCAGACCGACGACACTAGGGCGCGTGTCAGGTGCGGTTACAGGAGTCGATATTGTTACTACCGATCACCTGCCGGGTGAACTTCTGGGTCAGATAGTTGACCTCGTTGGTCGCCTTCGAGCACGAGAAGAGGCCAAACGTGCTCGGGCCGTGGGCGTCGACCGCCGAGCGCAGGCCCTGGGCGGCGCGATCGAGCGCTTCGTCCCAGCTCGCGGGACGCAGTTCGCCGTTCTCACGGATCAGTGGCGTCGTTAGCCGGGTGTATTGCTTTGGCATCGAAACATTCTCCTTTCGGCTGCGATCATCGCTGGCCAGTGATGTCCGGGAAATTCGATTGCGCCAGCGCCTTGCAGTCCGCGTGGTTCATTACCTTTAACGATAGCGTGCATACTACCGGCGGGCAACCGCGGTTTGCGGGAGGAGGTTGCAGGGAAAAGCGAGATAGCAGGAAGTCACGTAGTTCGGCTAACTGACACTGACGCGATCCCTTGTTGAAGCCTTGACGGGCTCTGGCCGATCACCTGGGAAGCATGCGTCTCACTCTGGACGGCTTCGGTAGGCGAGCAATCAATCGGCCACCAGGGGACGCCAGTCTGAATCAAGGCGCAATTCGTTCGCCCAAAGCCCTTCAATCGACTCTACTGGCAGCGGCTCGCAGAAAAAATATCCCTGCACAGTGCCACAAGCCATCTCCCGCAGACGTTCGACGGCTTCCAGGGTCTCAACACCCTCCGCCGTTACATCGAGACCGAGTGTGCTGGTGAGCGAGATGATCGACCGGACAATCGCTGTGTCTTCCGGATCCTTGCCGAGTCCGGCGATGAACGACTTGTCAATCTTGAGCGCATCGACCGGAAAGCGCTTCAGGTAGGCGAGGCTGGAATAGCCTGTCCCGAAATCGTCGACAGCAAGTCGCACACCAAGGTCCTTGAGCTGGCGCAGCGTCAGGTTGGTCGCCGTGACATCAGCCATGATAACCGTCTCGGTTATTTCCAGTTGGAGCAGATCAGGATCGAGACCAGTCGATTCCAGCACATTGGCGATGTCCCGAACGATCTCGGGATGCTGGAATTCGTTTGCGGAAAGGTTCACGTTGAGAACAAGCGGCCTGTCCGGGGTATAACGTTCGTGCCAGTCGCGCCATTGCTGGCAGGCCCGGGTCAAGACCCGTTGTCCGAGCGCACGAATCAACCCCGATTCTTCGGCGAGTGGGACGAACGCCGCCGGCGGGACTCGTCCCTGTAGCGGGTGATCCCAGCGCGCCAGTGCTTCCATACCGATAACTGCTTCGGACGACAGATCGACAATGGGTTGGAAGTACACTTCCAGCTCATCGCGCTCTATGGCGCCTCGTAAATCGGATTCGAGCCTGAGGCGCCCGGCAACAGAACCATCCATCGACGGGTCAAAAACCTCGTATTGAGCGCGACCATCGGACTTGGCCCGGTAGGTCGCGACATCGACGTTGCGCAGTAGCTGCCCGACGCCAAGTCGACCGTCCGCGCTAAAGACAATCCCGATACTTGCGGTCACGTGGATCTCACTGTCAGCCAGCTCGAACGGTTGTCGAAAGAGATTGCCGATCTGGTCGGCGACGAATATGGCATCGCGGTGATCGTCTATGTTGTCGAGCAGAAATGCAAATTCATCACCACCGATGCGTGCGACCGTGTCCTCGGCCCTGACAACGGCTCGCAGCCGGCCGGAAACGGCCACGAGCAAGCGGTCGCCAAGATCATGACCGAGGCTCTCATTGATGATTCTGAACCGATCCAGGTCGAGCATAAGCACAGCAATCTCGGCACCGTTCTGACGCGCCCGGACCAGGGCATGCCCCACCCGCTCCTGGAACAGTGCCCGGTTCGGCAGCTCGGTCAGCAAGTCGTAGAACGTCCGGTGCCGCAACTGGCCCTCCAGCTCACGCCGGGAGGTGACGTCATGCTGGATACTCATAACCGCTGCCTGACCCCGGAAATCAATTGCAGAGTCACTGACAAGTACCCGGACGGGGCTGCCATCCAGACGGTATCGCGTGATTTCAAATTCGCGCCTCGTCGAGAGTGAATAGCTAAGATCGGCATCAAACTCCTGCTCGGTCAGTTGTGGCGCAAGTACCGTCATCGACCGGCCAATGAAGTCACCCTGCTCGTAGCCGTAGAGCTCGCAAGCGCGTTGATTGACGTCGAGGATTTCTCTGGTCAGGCGAGTGAACACGAATATCGAATCGTTCGCCTGCTCGAAGATGTTCCGGAAGTCTCGCTCTGATCGTCGTAGCGCATCCTCAGCGGTCTTACGCTCCGTTATGTCACGGATTATGGATATTACACGTCCGTCTTCCAGCTTCCTGGTACTTGCTTCCGTTGGAATGTACGACGCGTCTTTGTGGCGTAAGCGCCGTTCGTTCACCACTGTCTGACCGCGATCGAGCTTCTCCATACTCTGCGGATCTAACACGGCTGGCAAGCGTTCCCGCAGTTCATCGGGATGTAAGAAATCGAAGGGCAGCTGCCCGATGAGTTCGTCTGCCTCGTAGCCAAACATCTCGCAAACCCGGCCGTTTACATCGAGGATCCGAAAGTCAGAATCGAGGACAACGATGCCGTCGGCGGCTTGCTCCATCAATGTTCGGTAGTTGGCTTCACTTTCCCGGAGCGCTTCCTGTGCCTGTCGCTGGTCGGTCACATCGTATGAGATGCCGATGACGCCAACCTGGGTACCGTCCTCTCTGCGGACAAGAGAATCGCTTACGTGCGCCCAGAACTCGTGCCCATCGCGATGCCGCACGAGGAACTCGCCGGACCAGCTTCGACCGCTACGGAGCTGATTCCAGATCTCGATCGCTTCGACGGCCGAAATCTCCGTGGGTGTCACCTCGTGGATCAATCGCCCAACAACTTCGTCCGATTTCCAGCCGTAAAGTTCTTCAGAAAATGAGTTCCAGTAGACTATCTGGCCCTCGAGGTCTGTTGCGATAACTGCCTGCTCAACCGTATCGAGCAGGTATGCCTGAAACCGAAGGGCGGCCTCGGCTTCTTTCCGCGGAGTGATGTCGAGCACGGTCCCAACAAGACGATAGAGCTGGCCCTCCTCATCAAGCTCCGGCTCCAGCCGGGCATAGACCCATCGCACCGTCCCGTCGGCACAAACAATGCGATGCTCAAGTGCCGACGACTCTCCCCGCTGGAATACGGCTTCGAGAGCTTGCTGAACTTGTTCGCGGTCTTCAGGGGCCGCAACATCAGCGTAGGAACCGTCGGTCGAGGGTTCGTAGGCGAGAGGCTGGCCGAGAATGGCATAGAATTCCGCGGACCACCAGAGCGTGTCGTCCCGGTAGTTTTGCTCCCAACTGCCGAGATGGGCGACGCGTAGCGCCGTCGTTAGCATGCGCTCGCGTTCCCGCAACCGTTGCTCGGCCAACCGCAGCGCCCGACGCTGGCCAGCATCGGCGATTTCGCGAGTGACGGCGGGAACCAGGCGCGTCAGATTGTCCTTCAGAACGTAGTCTGCCGCCCCGGCGCGCATCAATTCGACCGTCGCCTCCTCGCCGATCGCCCCGGAAAGAACGATCAGCGGAATGTCCTCGTCATGCTCGTGAAGGATATTCAGTGCATCAAAGCCATCGATTCCCGGCATCGAGTCACTGGCAAGAATGAGGTCCCACCTTCGTTCGACAAGGGCCTCCGCCATATCTCGACCAGTGTCGACTCGGCGGGCATCCACCTGGTAACCAGCAGATTCGATCTTGCGCCGGATAAGCTCGAAATCACCTTCGGAATCTTCAACGTGGAGAATGCGCAACGTTTCCATCGGCGGTCACCACTCTTCCACTCGCGGCAAGGTGTTGATGAAAGACGAGTAGTGCCCGAGTTGATGAGCAGCCTTATTGGGTTCTACGAAGTCGACCAGTTTGACAATACAGCTGTTGGCATGGTGCTGATGCAGGTTAAGCAAGTCACGCTCGACGCTGGACGACAAAGGGATCGCAGTGGGGAGCTTGCTGGTGCGTTCGTCGGACCAAATACCGTCGAGGGCTTCGAGGCCCTCAATATTCGGAAGCTGCCGACCGAGCAGAATCAGGGAAGCTAGTTGCTTCATACAATTCTCGTGCGGAAGACGTTTGAGCACATCTTCACTATCTCTTGCCAGGACTTCTTCATTGGCGATGCGGCGGTATTTCAGCGCCACCATCGTCTGTTTCGCTTCCCACGCATTGTCTTCGACAAGCACGATTCCTGCCTCGCCTCTTGGCACCTATGGACCCTCCAGCCTCGGATCATGCCGTCCCAATAGCGTGAAAGTAAACGCTACACTGAGTTCAACATCGCCTTCCGCCCGAATCTGGCCGCCTGCCAGTTGTAGATGCGCCGCAGCAGGGCGTGCAAATAGATCGAAACGGAGTACACAAAGCTCTCCTGCCCTCAGTTGGCAGACTCATGTTCGGCCCTACGTACTTTGAGTTTTCTCACGGACCTCTAAAGCGCCAGTTCACTCGCTTTACGCCCGATCCTGTGACGGCTCAAGCTGATCTCAACCGGGAGCTCGTCTCCATCCTGGTTGGCGCCAGGAAATCCGGGATTGACACCCACTGAGCGCGTCTTCGGAATTCCGTGAAATCGAACTCGCTGGGGTTCACGGGCCACCAGATGCGGTTCCGGTAGTAGCCCATCGACCAGCACTCGCTGCAGTTCGCCGACGGTGTAGCCAAAGATTTCGGTCGCAGCCGGCTTGGACAGGATGATCTTACCTCTATTATCGACAACAATGACGCCTTCCGGCAGGAGATCGAAGAACCGGCCAGTCCCAAAATCTTCAAGCTCTGATTGTCAACCTACCGAAAGAGTGATTCTGTCCGGTGCTTACACCATGCCCAATGTCCTCATTCGAGTGCCGTGTAGATCCGGACTAGCCAGTCCTACAGCGGCGAACAGTGCAACAAGATAATTGATTACACTGTACTAACGATTCTAGCCTCCTAGCCAATATTTATCTAAGGCATCGTGGCACTAATGATCAACGCCATTCAGACCCATCTGCGCTACAGGCGTGCGATATCACGGTGCCAGCGGATAGTTCCTCGACGACCTCCCAGCGTTTTCAGCTCGCCCGTCCCTCATGCCGCTCGGACCAGTGACCAAGCTCATCCCAGGCCTGCATCGAAAGGTTCGGCGTCGTGAGAATATCGAGTGCGGTCAGGGTCATCGCCGTCGCTACTTTGAGGAACTGGTCGTAGCCATACTCCGAGCCGGAAGCATCGACGACTTCCTGAGAGTGGCCGGGAATTGGATCGTGGCTGATCGCGAAGCCGCCGGTAACCGAGGGCACCTTGTAGGAGATGTTCCCGAAGTAGGTTGAGTGCATCCCACGACCTTCATGGGGATCGATAGATTCAGCCCGACTTCTTCCATATTCTTGTAATAGATCTCGCCGATCACATAGCTGGGGCGCATAACGTAGAGGTCTTCGTTACCCAGCGTGAGCTTCAACTCGCTGCCGGCCATCAGTTCCGCACGTCTGGCGATGTTTGCCAGCTTCTGACAGAGTTCGCCGACGTAGCTGCGGCTGGTGGACACGATGGCTATCACACGATGGTGAAGCGGTGGCCCCACCATCAATATGCTCGGATCGGGTGTTAGCTTGTCCTGCGTGGCTGCCACCCAGAACTGATTCGTAGATCACTTGCCCAGAGATCCTCGAATGCTTCAGCCACGAAAGGCTTGGAATAGTGGTAGCCCTGACCATACAGGCAACCGAGAGATTGCAGCTGGGTGGTGACGCCTTCATTCTCGATACCTTCGGCGATAACAGCTAACCCTAGCGCCTGACTGAGGGAGATCACAGCCTCAACGATGGCCGTCTCTTCAGCGTCAATGCCTAACCCGTCGACGAACGATTTGTCGATTTTCAGCGTATCCACCGGAAACCGCTTCAAATAGCTGAGGCTCGAATAACCGGTCCCAAAATCATCGATTGCCAGGCGCACGCCCAGATTCTTGAGCTCGCGTAGTCGGGCATGGGTAGTAGCGGCGTCGGCCATGATCACGCTCTCGGTTATCTCCAGTTGTACATCTGAAGGATTGATTGCATACTCCGCCAGGGCCCGCGCAACATCCTCCACCAGGTCCGGATGCTGAAAACCCTGCGCCGAGAGATTCACATTGATAACGATTCCTTGTTGATCTGGATACTGCTCGTGCCATTGTGCCAATTGGCGGCATGACGCCCGCAAGACGAACTGATCGACGAGACGAATGAGTCCCGCCTCTTCCGCCAGTGAAATAAACTCGATCGGGAAGATCAGTCCACGGGTCGGATGTAACCAACGCACCAGGGCTTCCATCCCGACGATCTGCTCAGATGCAAGCTCCACAATTGGTTGGAAGACAACACGCAACTCGTCTCGAGCAATCCCGTGTCGCAGATCCGTCTCCAGCATGAGTCGCGCGAGCTTCATCTCGTTCATACTTGGATCAAAGACGACATAGCGTCCTCGTCCGCCGTCTTTCGCCCGATACATTGCTATGTCCGCGGTGCGAATCAATTCCTCAGGCGTCCCAAATCCTGCCGTGCTGATGACGATTCCGATACTTGCGGAAACTACAACTTCGTGCTCATCGAGAACGTAGGGAACCCCGAGGACTTGGAGGATGCGCTCGGCAACCACCGTCACCTCGCTCATATTGGCGATGTTTTCCAGCAGGATGGTGAATTCGTCACCGCCAACGCGAGCAACGATATCCCCTTGGCGTACGACTTCCCTGAGTCTCTCAGCGACACTATTCAATAACCGGTCTCCGACGTCATGCCCGAGACTTTCATTGACGGGCCTGAAACGGTCCAAATCAAGCATCAGAATCGCAATATCTGAGAGATCTTCTTGAGCACTTGCCAGAGCTTGCTTCGTGTGAATCTCGAAGAGAGTCCGATTCGCAAGACCTGTCAAACGATCGTGCAACGCCTGATGAGCGAGCTGGCGCTCCAGGTCCTTCTGTTTGGTGATATCACGGTGAATGCTGAGCACGGCCTGGCGGCTGCGGAACTCGACCAGCGAGGCGTTGATCCGGAGATTGATCCGCTCACCATCCGGCACCTTGAGTTCGGCTTCGACGCCTTGCACCCCGCCACCGGTGCTGCGGATGCTCTGCTGCAATTGATCCATCGGAACGTCCCCGAGCAACTCGCGCAGACTCGTCCCTGCTCGCGATTCGTCAAAGGTGCCATACAGTCGCCGGTCGCCTGGCGATTGACATCGATGATCTCTTCCGTCTCGACATCGAAGATGACGATCGAGTCGTTCGCACTCTCAAAGAGATTGCGATACTCGCGCTCGGAGCGGCGCAATGCTTCTTCCGACTGTTTGCGTTCGGTGATGTCGCGAATGACCAGCTGCACTCTACCGTCATCGAATTTTTTGGTGCTGATCTCCGTTGGGATGTAGCTGCCATCACTCCGTAGTAAGAGCCGCTCCTGGATTACAATCTGGCCACTGATAAGATCATCTATTCGTCGAGAGTTTTCGCCAATCTCGTCCGGATGATAGAAATGAACGATATCCTGACCGATGAACTCTTCGACATCGTAGCCGAGCATTTCGCAGGCATACTTATTGGCGGTGAGGACCGTACGATCCGAGGTGGTGACAATGATGCACGTCGCAGCCTGGTCCAGCAGCGTTCGATAGTTCGTCTCGCTCTCCCGCAATGCCGCTTGCGCGGATCTGCGGCTTGTAACGTCGAACGAAAGACCAACATATCCGATCAAGCCCCCGTTGGGATCGAAATTGAGCGAAATACTGGTGTGAGCCCAGAGAGGCGTGCCATCGCGCCGGTGAACGAAAATCTCGCCCGTCCAACCCTCACCGCGCTCAAGCTGGGCAAGTATCGCTAAGCCCTGAACATCCGACGCTCCGGCCATGATGATGTCCAGAACAAGAGTCCCTTGCGCCTCCTCCGCTTGCCAGCCGTAGAGCCCCTCCGCGAAATGGTTCCAGTAAATGACCCGACCCTCGACATCCGTAACCACGACCGCCTGCTCGACAGTATCGAGCATGCGAGCCTGGAATCTGAGCGCTTCTTCGGATTTCTTGCGCTCGGTGATATCGACAACCGTGCCAAACATCCGATACGGCTGGCCGCGATCATCGCGTTCCGATTCCATCCGGCAATCAATCCATCGCACCACACCGTCGGGACGAATGATCCGGTGCTCTAATTCGACGATCTCGCCACCGACGAACGCCGAATCAAGCGCTACGGCGACCCTATCCCTGTCGTCAGGATGGGCAATATCAACATATGAGCCTTCTGCTGACGGACGATATTCCAGGGAATGGCCAAAAATGGAATATAATTCCTCCGACCACCAGAGCGTGTTCAACTGGTAGTTTCGTTCCCAACTGCCAAGGTGAGCTATGCGTTGGGCGGTCGAAAGGATTCGTTCGCGCTCGGATTCTTCGACATGAAGAATATTGATGGTTTCCATAGCCAATTACCGTGATTTCTGGTTCGCTGAGAGGCGGGAAGACGATCTTCGGCAACAAATTGGCTGAATGGCGTTATTCAACTTACTGATAACTGTTGCAATAAAAGCATAGCCGTTCAGACGTACTCTGCGAGAGGCGCAGAAGTACTGATCGTTGCCAGGTGAGTCTCAATGGAAAAGTCGCAGTGGTACAGAGTCGCCCCAGCCAGTCGTTAGAGCGACCGAATGACGCAAGCGATAATCGGGGTCGTGATAGCCTCGAATCGGCGAGTGTACAGCCCGTCTCCGCTGGCTAATTTCAGTATTCGGGCACCATCGCCAGCAGCCCAGGCACTGAGGTCGACATCGCGAATCGCCTTCGATATGACGATTTGTGATGTGTTCATCGATCAGCCTGAAGCGGTCGAGATCAGTGCAAGGACTTCACGCATCGGCCTCCATCAATCAGGTTTGAGCTTGACCACGATCCCACCACCTAAGCAGGTTCCGTCCTTCGATCGTCATCTAGAATTGCGCTAACAGCTATCTAGCCTCACACGGTCACATAAGCTGCAGTCGATATTCGCCATAGCGCTCAACCTGACTTTCGTTCGTGTAACGCTTCCCAATGCCCCAGCTCATCCCAGGCCTGCATCGAGAGGTTCGGCGTCGTGAGAATATCGAGCGCGGTTAGCGTCATCGCCGTGGAGACCTTGAGGAACTGGTCGTAGCCATACTCCGAGCCGGAAGCATCGACGACTTCCTGAGAGTGACCGGGAATTGGATCATGGCTGATTGCGAAGCCGCCCGTGACCGACGGTACCTTGTAGGAGATGTTGCCGAAATCCGTCGAGTGCATGCCGCGACCTTCGCGCGGAATCGAAAGGTTGAGCCCGACATCTTCCATATTCTTCTGATAGACCTCGCCGATCACATAGCTGGGTCGCATATCGTAGAGTTCGTTGCCTCTGCGTGAGCTTCACCTCGCAGCCGGTCATCAGCGCCGCACCCCGGGCGATGTTCTCCAGCTTCTGCACAGCTCGGCGACGTAGCTGCGGCTGGCGGCACGCACTGAGATCTTGGCGCTGGCGTACTTCGGCACGACGTTGGCAGCCTGACCGCCGTCGGTGATGATGCCGTGAATGCGGGTGTCCATCGTGACATGCTGGCGCAGGGCGTCGATGCCGGTGAAGAGATGGATGACGGCATTGAGCGCGTTGACGCCGTTGTAAGGATCGTTTGCTGAGTGCGCAGGCTTGCCGAAATACTCGATGTCGTAACCGGTCACCGCCAGGCAGGTGCCATCCGGCCACTGCGTCGGCGCGCCGGCGGTATTGCCGTGATGATGGATCATCAGGCAGGCGTCGATATCGTCAAAGGCGCCGTCTTCCATCTCGATCACTTTGCCCGCGCCGCCCTCTTCTGCGGGTGTGCCCAGAATAACGAAGGTACCGCCAGCTTCCTTCATAACCTCCGCCATGCCAATCGCCGATGCGAGTCCGGACGCGCCGATGAGATTATGTCCACAACCGTGACCGATGCCCCGCAAGGCGTCATATTCAGCCAGGACTGCGACGGTCGGGCCAGGCCGGCCGCTGCGCAGCGTCGCCCGAAAGGCCGTCTCGAGTCCGGCGTATGGCTTCTCGACATCGAATCCGACCTCGCGCAGGCTATCGGCGATCAATTGTGACGCCATGAACTCCTCGAACTGGTATTCGGGATTGGTCCTGATCGTCTCGGCCACTTCGACGATGTGATCTCGCTCTCGATTGATCGCCGCCTTGATCCGGGTACGCAGTTCTGCTTTCTTGCTATCGGCCATCATCGATGACATACGTCGTTTCCTCTTTCTACCTGTTTTCTATCCGATCATTGGCCAGCGTAGCATGCTGCCCTTGCCCGTCTCGCAATCCTCGCCTACCGTTCAGAGGGAGACCGACAGCCACCGGCCACTCTATTGGCCACTTACGAAGGAAAGAGAAATCTATGACCGAACAGCGATCGTTTAGCTTCGCAGCAATGATGCGCGGCGCGGAATCCGGCGCGGCCTTCCTCGACCGCGTCCGGCAGATCGAACAATTGGGTTACACGACCGCCGCGATGGTCGATCACTTCAATCCGACGTATTCGCCAACACCTGGGCTGACCGCCGCTGCCGTCGTCGCTCCGTCGCTGCGCGTGCTTGCAACCGTCTACGACAATGACTTTCGCAACCCGGTCTTGCTGGCGAAAGAGATCGCGACGATGGATCAGATCACCGGCGGTCGGGTCGACTTCGGTCTGGGAGCGGGCTGGCTGGAACGCGACTACGAGCAGACTGGCATCCAGTATGACCGTCCCGGCGTTCGGATTAGCCGCATGGAAGAAGCGCTCAAGGTCTTCAAGGGCGCCTGGAGCGGTGAAGCTTTCAGCTTTGAGGGCGATTACTACTCGGTGAAAGACCATACCGGCTATCCCAGCACGGTCCAGGATCCGCACCCGCCAATCTACATCGGCGGCGGCGGACAGAGGATTCTCGGTATCGCTGGGCGCGAAGCCGACATCATCGGCGTTCACGTCCGCTTTGGCCCGGAAGGGGCGCTCGACAGCGTCGATACCATCCGGGCTGAGATGGAAAAGAAGATCGACTGGATCCGTGCTGGTGCGGGTGATCGTTTCGACCAGATTGAGCTTGCGCTGCTGGTCTTCGCCGTGAAAGTCGTCACCTCAGAGGCTGATAAGCAAGCTGAAATCGAGAGTATTGCGAAGTCAAATGAAATGTCCGTCGCAGCAGTAGAGGCGTCTCCCTACTTCCTCGTTGGAAGCGAGGCCGAACTGGTCGAACAGATCCAGGGACTGCGCGACACCTTCAACATCACCCATTTCACCGTCACTCCGGACGATGTCGAAGGCTTTGCGCCGGTGGTGAAGCAGTTGAGAGGGTAGCGACGTCACATCGACGGGATAAGCACCAGGGATTGCATCACATGGACAACGCCCCTCGTTCACTCGCGAACGAGGGGCGTTGATTGGAACCGGGCTAGATCGAAGGCGAATATTCGAGCGCGGGTCGAATATTCTGATTCAGTTTGAAGACGTTTGTCGGATCGTAGCGCCGCTTGATCTGTGCCAGCCGCTCATAGGTCGCCGGCATATAGGCTTCTCGCGTGCGTTCTTCACCCTCATCGTCAAGGAAGTTGACGTAGACGCCGGAGGTAAAGGGCTGCAGCTTCTCCCACAGACCGACGGTCCAGGCGACATCAGCTTCCTCCATACCGATATTGATGATCGCCATGAAGATTGACTTGTCGCGATGGGCAAAAGCGGTTGCATCGCTCGGGATGCGACCCATCGCGCCACCAAGACCTCGCAGGTTCACCATCGCCATCGGGGCCGGGTTCTGCTCGTAATGTTCGAGCAGCAGTCCGATGGCTTCGTCGCTCAGTTCCGTCATATAGCCCGAGCGAATAGTTGCGGGGTGCGGATGGGAGCCCATCTCAGTGAGCGCAAACAGCCCCGAATACGGCATCGGGCCGATCATGTCCGCCACCGGCGTCGCGATCGCTCGCAGCGGATCGATTGCTTTCTGGCCCTCTTCATGATCGCCGACGTAGCAAACACCGACCAGTAATACGAGCTTTCCGTGGATTTCCGGAGGAAACGGAGGGAAGGGCGGGACATGCATCAGGAAACTGTTCGTCGTCAGTTCATCCGGCGCCGTCGGTGCATATTCCGCGTAGCCGCGCAAGACCTCAGGAGTTGCAGGCAACAGGAGCGCGCCGCCCAGGATCGTTCCGACCGGATGCAGGCGAAACTCGAAAGCTGTCGCGATGCCGAAATTGCCACCACCACCGCGCAGACCCCAGAACAGCTCGGGGTGCTGCTCTTCACTCGCGACGATGATACGACCATCGGCGGTGACAAGCTCGACCGAAAGCAAGTTATCGAGGGTGAGCCCTTGCGAGCGCACCATCCAGCCAATGCCGCCGCCAAGCGTCAGCCCTCCGAGACCAACCGAAGCGGTGTCGCCCGTTGATAGACCGAGGCCGTACGGCTCGGCAGCCTGAAAGAGATCCTGGCTCGTCGCGCCCGGCTGGACCCAGGCGGTGCGCTGCACCGGATCGATGCTCAAGCTCTTCATACCGGACAGGTCAACGACCACTCCGCCGTCGACCGTGCTGTGTCCTGAAACGCTGTGACCGCCACTACGCACCGCCAGAGGAAGCTCGCGGGCGCGGGCGAACTCGACCGCCCGGATGACGTCGCCTGCATCGACTGCACGGACGATGAGAGCGGGGCGTCGGTCATGGTTCAGGGCATGTACGCGGCGCGCCACCTCATACTCCTCGTCACCCGGTTGAATAATCTCCCCAAGCAACCTTGCCTGGAGTGCTTGCGTCGCCAGCTGATCGAGACGTTCAGTCTGGGTCGCTACCATCATGCTCATCTTGGACTCCTATCCGTCTGTCCTTGGTCCGGCCAACATTGCCGGTAATAGCCCGCGCTTCGTCGCGCGGTGTGTAGTCAGTATGCGCTCCAGCCGCCAATAGCAAATCGGTCATTCTGGGGATCGACCACCCTTAGTTCGGAGAGTTGCGGACCTGGTGAGTTTGGGAGGTAAAAGACTTGACATGCGGCCCGCAAATAGCGTTAGATCTGCTTCGCTCCTGCTTGAGTGAGCACGGTTGCGGCATCACAGAAAAGACCACGATGTCGAAGACCTCGGCAACGCCCGAACCTGAAATTCCAACACAGATGGCGACGATATCCCGACCAGATGATTCAGTTGGGGTTGATTCTTCGGTGGCGGTTGGCTCAGCTCTTAGCGAGAGCCAGCAACAGTATCAAGCCATCTTCGAGGCCAGCAGTGACGGCCTGGTGATTACCGATCTCGACACCGAACTCGTTATCGCGGCGAATCCGGCCTTCTGTCGGATGCACGGCTACGACAGCATGGACGGCATGCACCCTTCCACGTTCATCCATCCCAACAGCCACCACCTTTTCGTGGACTACTTTCGCACGGTACGAAGCCGGTCAAGAGTATCGCTGTACTGCCCAGGACATCCGCAAGGACGGCAGTATCTTCGATGTCGAAGTCATCGGCCAGAGTTTCCTCTATGGCGGCCAGCCAGCAATCCTTGGTGTCGTGCGAGATGTCACTGAGAATGTCAGGGCCTACCAGGATCTTGAGCAGCGCGTTGGAGAACGAACGCGAGAAATCCAACGCCGCCGGGAAGTAGCCGAAGGCTTGCGCGATCTGCTCGCAACAGTCAATTCCCAGCGTGAACTTGACGAGATCCTCGACTACGTCGTTGAGCAGTCCTGCAAGCTACTCGGCTGCGATGCATCATCGATCTTCGTTGCCATTGAAGACGAAGAATTTGGGGAAGCCCTGATCAGCAAAGCATCTCGCGGGCTCCATCCAGACTTGATGCAAGTCCGTCTGCCGGTGAGCCAGTCGTCAAACGGTCTGGCCTACCGGGAACTTCGACCGGTCGCGGTGCCGGATATTCGCTCGGCTCTTCCAAGCGCATCCGGAAGAAATGAAGATCTAGGCACCCACGAACACTCAAAATACATTGCCGTTCACCATCTGCCTCTTATCCTCGAATACTCCGAGCAGTCTCAACCCAACGACCCCGGTGCCCTCTTGCGTATTTTCGCCGCGAACTACGGAGCACTCCTGGCCGTCCCGCTTGCGATCAAGGGCGAACGCTACGGGGTACTCTCGCTGTACTACCGCGACGCGCGGGATTTCAGCGAAGATGAGATTTCGCTGGCAGAGGCGTTCGCGGACCAGACAGCGCTGGCGATCGAGAACGCCCGGTTGCGCGAACAGGCAGAGCAGGCGGCGGCGGTTGAACAGCGCCAGTGGTTGGCACGCGAGCTGCATGATGCCGTCACCCAAACGCTCTTCTCGGCCACGCTGATTGCCGAAGTCTTACCTGAGATATGGGAATCGGATCTCGACGAAGCACAGCGTCGCCTGGCTCAACTGCGCAGGCTCACGCGCGGCGCATTGGCCGAGATGCGCATGCTGCTGGTGGAATTGCGACCCGGTGTGCTCAGCGAACTGTCGCTGACCGATCTGTTGCGGCAGCTCGCTGATGCCGCAGCCGGGACGACCGGCGCGGATGTGACCACCCGATTCGATGGACCCAGTCCAACGCGCCTGCCATCAGATGTGCAGATCGCCCTCTACCGCATCACCCAGGAGGCCCTGAATAACATCGCCAAACACGCAGGCGCCACTAAAGTAACTATCACCCTCGATCACCAGTCTGACGGGCAGATCGTCCTCAAGATTCACGATAACGGCCATGGGTTCGATACATCGACGAGCATTCCGGGGCATCTTGGACTCAGCATCATGTGCGAGCGCGCGCAAGAGGTCGGGGCGCTTTTTCGTCTCGACAGCAATGCAGGCGATGGCACACGGATCACCGTCAGCTGGCGCAAGGGAGGATGGCACAGACTCATGAGCGCACCTCAAGCAATCGGAAGGCGCATCCGGGTCATGATCGTTGATGACCATGCGATGGTGCGTAGCGGGCTCAGCGCATTTCTGCATGTCGCACCCGATCTAGAACTCGTCGGCGAAGCGGCGGACGGGAACGAAGCAGTGCGTCTGTGCGCCGAACTCAACCCGGACGTTGTCCTGATGGATCTGGTCATGCCAAATGGGGATGGACCAACGGCGATCAGCGCCATTACCGCATGTCAGCCAGAGGTGAAGATCATCGCCCTCACGAGTTTCCCGGAAGAGGACCTGGTGCAGAAAGCGCTGCAGGCAGGCGCCCTGAGCTATCTCCTCAAGAATGTCGGCGCAGTCGAGCTTGCCACCGCCATCCGCGAAGCAAATGTCGGACGGCCGACGCTCGCAGTCGAAGCGACCCAGGTTCTGATCAGACAGGCGATGAAACCGACGCCCCCAGGCAATGACTTGAGCATCAGAGAACGCGAAGTGCTATCGCTGCTGATCAAGGGCAAGAGCAACCGCATCATCGCTGAAGAGCTCTTCATCAGCCGCTCGACGGTCGACTTTCACGTCAGCAATATCCTCAACAAGCTCGACGTCAGCAGCCGCACAGAAGCCGTCGCCATCGCCGTTCAGAATGGTCTCGTGGGCCACGAAGCAACGTAGGCAGATCCCGGCCTACACCTCGACGACGGTGCCGACGCTGCAGAAGAAGAACCGCTCACCGAACTCGTGGGCCAGCCGGGCGGCGACTTTGGGACCGGTGCAGTGGGAGACTCCCAACCGTCCGATATCGAAGTCGTGCAGGGCAGCGATGGTCTGGTCGACTTGCTCGTCGCTGACCGGCCCGAGATGGGTACCACCCATGATCGTGTGGAAGCGGCTCTTGCCTGTCTGCTCCGTGATGTAGGTGAGAATATTGATCAATCCCGGCATGGGAGCAACCGAGGATCACGAAGAGCCCTTCAGGAGTGTCGATCACTACCGTCTGATCGTCCCGGACAGGATCGAGGACGATCTCTCCAGTCTCATCGCGATGGCGCATGCTTAAGTCGCCAATTTCGTAATCTGTAATACGGGGAATCTCACCAGACATGCTCATCCTCGGCGTGATGTGCTGCCATCTCGGTCTCCAGCCGGAAATCCGCACCGGCACTTTCGAGCGCGCTGCGGGAGTGTGGAACACCGATGAAATCCAGCGTCCCCTTCCGCTCAGCAAAGCTGTCTTTGAAGAGATCGGGATGAGCATATACTGGGATCGATTTTTCGCCGGAGCCAATTCGGATTGTATCGAGCGCCGCCAGCAACCCACCGGTATGATCGCGGTGATGGTGGCTAATCAGAATCGCTTTTGCCTCTTCGAGCGGCAAGCCGAAGAGCCGGGCATTGTTCAAGAACGCCGTACCCTGCCCGGTGTCGAAGAGATAGGATCCTTGTTCCGTCTCAATCCAGACCGACCAACCATGTTCGGCGACAGCCCCCATATTCCCATAGACCGAGTTTTCGCAGAGAACGGTTGCTCTAACTACCACGTCTCCTCCTCGTCATCTATAGACCATCAGCTCGCGTTGACCTGGCATACGGAAGATGAGACTGTGTCCTGGGCAGCAATCTGCAAGGCCAGTTGAGAACTTCTTGCGGCTACTCTTCTCTCGTCGTACCACGACGAACTGACCGGCCGCGATTTTTTCCGCCAAAAGTCCCTAGCAGTGGCGAACCAGCGCCCACGAGAAATCCGAAATCGTACCAGCCGCCGCTCCGGGCTGGGTCATAGAATGGAAAGCGCTCCCAGCCCCCGAAGAGATGAGCAATGAACACAATCCAGGCTGTCAATCCGTTCCAGAAGCCCCACAGTAGATCGTGCCACCACATGTTTCTCGCCTCCTCTCACACGAAGTTCCAAGAGAGCAGGGACATCACTCCTCCTTTCGCTATGCCGTCGACGCCTCCCACTTGAATAGTCGCAGCGAGAGCAGCAGCCCGACGGTTGCGGTGATCACCATGATCAGAATGTTGAACCACTGGTCCGGCAGGGTCGAGCCACGCACCATCAGATCGCGTAGCGCATCAGCCAGATAGCGCAGCGGCATGGCACGGGTTATCGGCTGAAGCCAGCCAGGCGCACTGTCGACCGGGAAGAAGACGCCGGCCAGGAAGAGCATCGGAAAAGAGAAGGCATTGGCCAACGCATCGGCAGCTTCCTGGTTCTTCGCGAACGATGAAATGACAAAGCCCAGAGACAGAAACGCCGTCGCACCGATGATGACCATGACAAACACGTTGATGAGATTGCCATCGATACGGAGATCGAATAGCAGCTTGGCGAGCGCGATCAACACCACAGCCTGGGTCAAGGCGATAGTCAGCTGGCTGACAATACGGGCGATGATGAACTGCGACAACGGGAAGGGTGTCGCCTTTATCCGCCGCAAGATGCCCTTTTCACGGTAGGTCACGAAGGCCGAAGCGAGCCCGATCAGACCCGAATTCATGATCGACATCGCCAGGATGCCGGGCACCAGAAAGTCGATATAGCGCAGATCGTTCGTCGACACCGCCTGAGTCGTGACAGCGACCGGGCGCACACCCTGAAGAGTATCCAAGTTGATCTGATCGAGAAACTGCTGGACGGCACCCAGCGCAATCTGGCTCTGTTGCGGGTTGCTTTCATCGTAGTAGAGCTGAGCCGCGACCTGTCCTGCCTGCTCGCCTTCCTCGAAAACGATGACAACCGAGCGATTTCCGTCCTTTAGCGACTTGAGCTCGCCGTCGCGGCTACCCGTTTTGACGTTGAATGCCGAGATCGTCTCCAGTTGCCCGGCGATCTCCTGACTCGTAGCGTTCGTATCAGCGCCGGCGATTCCGATATCGACCGAGAAATCAGTCGAGAAGAGGAAGCCGAAGAGCACGATGAAGATCATCGGGAATGCGAGATTCCAGAACAGGGCCATTCGATTGCGTAGTGTCATCCGATAGTTGGCCATGATCATATAAAGAAGCGGCTTCATTCGCGCAGGCTCCGTCCAGTCAGTTCGAGGAAGACATCCTCAAGATTAGCGTTCGTCGTCATCAGGTTGTCGAGCCGAAGATCGAGTTCGCTGGCCCGACTGAGTAACCCGGTCAAAGTCGCCTGGACGTCTGTTGTTCGGATGGCCAGCTGCCCCTCGAGGATTTCGGCATCGAGCGCGCCGGGCAGTCTGCGAATCGAATCAAGGTCGAGTTCCCGCTCGACCCGCGCGCGGATCGTGGCGTCCTGGTCGAGCGACTGGATGAGGTTTAGAGGAGTGTCGCAGGCGATGATGCGCCCGGCGTCCATGATGGCGACACGATCACAAAGCACCTCGGCTTCTTCCATATAATGGGTCGTCAGCACAATCGTCTTGCCAGCCGACTCGGAGTCCGCTGATGACATCCCAAAGATTGCGGCGGGCCTGTGGATCGAGCCCGGTCGTTGGCTCATCGAGAAAGACGATCTCGGGATCGTTCACCAGCGCAAGAGCGATCGAGAGCCGCTGTTGTTGACCGCCCGAGAGCTGGTTGGCGCGCGAATCAGCTTTCTCTTCCAATGAGACAAGTCCAAGTAGCTCGTTGATACGCCCCTGGCTGGTGTCAGCGTCATAGAGCGCCGCGAAGAGTGCAATCAGCTCGCGCACCGTCAGGTGATCAAAGAGTGACGTCGTCTGGAGCTGGACGCCGATCAGGTGTTTCACCCGTTTAGGTTCGCGGATCGCATCGATACCGTTTACCTCAATCGTCCCACCGTCGGGTTCTCGCAGCCCCTCGATCATTTCCAGCGTCGTCGTCTTGCCAGCGCCATTCGGACCGAGAATGCCGAAGATCTCGTCGTTGGTGACCTCCAGATCGACGTGATTAACGGCGGTGAAATCCCCGTAACGCTTCAGGAGTCCACTAACGCGGATGACGGGCGGTCCACTAGAGCCACTTCGAGTTGTTGCATCAATGTTTCGTGTCGTCGCCACTATATATTCTGCTTCCGGATAGCTTCGTGCAGTCTCCCCGTGAGTCCGCTGCCAACCAGTTAATGGCCGGACTCGAAGAACGTCTCGGTTTTACCACGCAATTCATTCGACAACCGCCCGTAGATCTCGAACATCACAGATTCATGGACGAACTCCGCAGGGATTTTGGTCTTGCGACCAGGACCCCACCGCGGTTGCTAACATTTTGCAGCCTTCAGCGCGGTAAACCGAAGACTGTTCTGACGTCTATTCACAGAGTGTGGCTTATCTTGCACCGAAAAGTCGATAGCTAGAGATCCCGGGATGATCAAGGGAAATCCGCGTTGAATTCAGTTGCTGATGATTCGGAATACTCCGGTTATGTCGAGTTGTTCGCTCTCATCGACGGTGAAGGCCGAGACCTGGCTCACGTCGGCTGCGACATACTCGTCTGGCAGTGAGTCAATACGTAACACGTAGGTGCCGGCCCCATTTTCCGATAAGTCGATACGGCCATCGGCATCCGTCGTCACTGGAATCAGTTCAGGCGCGTTCGCCTCAGGCCGTGTGTATTCGACGATCAGCCCGACTCCGGCGATTGGTTCACCGGTTTCCCTCTGGAAGGCGATCGTTGCCCCGGCCGGTCCAGCGACCGCAGGCTGTGAAGAGCCAAACGGATTGATCAGCGCCAGCAGAAGCAATATCACGCCGGCAACCGCGAGCGTCGAGCCGATGAGGAATGCCCGAGACAGATACCATGCAGTCTCCTTCACTACACCAGCCGTTGCCTGGGTCGGTATCCGCGTTGTTACCTGCGAAGCAGATGCGCCGCCGTCGCCCGGGACCGCCGAACCGGGCCATTCACGCATGACGTTGGAGAGGATTGCCGCCTTGATGTCCGGGGCCGCCTGGATCGGCACGAATGCGCCCAGGATCGCCGTTGGCGAAACCATCTCAGATTGTGTCTTCTGGCAGGCCTCACAGGAACCTACATGCCTGCGGACTAACCTTCGAGCGCCAGGCGAGATACTCGCTATGCCCGCATCAGTTAGCGCTGCATCGAGCTCCGGACAATGCCTGCGCCCCTCCCTCATCATGATATAGGCTCCGATTGATTCTTCGACCGCAGTACGCAGCCGGTTCAGCATGACGTAGCCGTTGTTGGCGGTAACGCCCAAGACGTCGGCTATTTCGGCGCTGTCGAGTCCTTGCCGCAGATGCATGTCCAGCAGTGAGTACTGCTTCGGACTCAGCCCGGCCGCCGCTTCCCAGACGAGGGCGGCCGTCGCTTCCACCTGGGCCGCCTCGTCCGGCGTCCCAAAGCGATCTGCATCTATCAGGTCGAGTTCGACATCTTCGCCATCGTCGTCCGCAAAGATGAGTGGGCGAGTGCGTTTTTCGCGCTCAATGCGATTGAGGGCGGTGTTGCGAGCAATGGTGAAGAGCCAGCTCTTGAACTTGTTGCCACTCTCCAAGCGGTCGATCGAACGGATCGCCCGGATGAAGGTATCCTGCGCGACATCCTCCGCCTCGGCGCGGTTGCGCATCATGCGCGAGAGGAAGTCGAAGATCCTGTCGAAGTAGCGGTCGTAAAGTTCGGCGAACGCCTCCTGATGGCCATTCTGAGCAAGACCAACCAGTTGCGCGTCTTCAAAACGCGTTAGATCACGCTCGCTCGTCGCCATCGCCATTGGTGAACCCCGGCTCGCTAGCACGCTGAAATGCCTGTACTCATCAAGTGTACGCCCTTTCCGGCTCAGGCCGGTATTCCGGCCCGCTTGGTAGTAAGACAACCGGAACGCGTATTTCTTACAGATTAGATGAGAGGGGGTCAGGGAGTCTCGATTAGCAAGCCGGGGATGTCGCGATAGTCCGCTTCGTTATTCGTCGCCAGGGTCAGACCGTGTTCGAGCGCAGTCGCGGCGATCATGATATCGAGTTGTCGAGCGCGAACGCTTCGATTTTGAGCCCTCAGTGACCGGCGTATCTGCGCTGACCGATTCGCTTCGGCCTCGTCAAAGGGGAGCAGAATGATCCCGCCTAGCAACCGTAGCCATCGTCGCCCTGAAACCACCGGGTCAGTGTTGAGCGGAATTCCCTCCACAACTTCCATATAGGTAATCGTAGAAATATGCACGGCGTCGTTCATCAAACCAGCTATGAACTGTCGCGCGACTGGAACACCATTAAGATGATAAATAACGACATCGGTATCCAGCAGAAACATTCGTCTACATGCCTGTTTCCGCGGTCAGAAGGCTCATTCGCGGTTTGCCTTCATTTCCGCAATGAAAGCATCTGCATCAATATCCGCAAAAGCACCGAAACTTTCATCGAGTCCCTGCCGCGCGCGTTCCGGATCGTAGTCTTCGACTCGGCGTAAAGCCGAGCCTTCTCGTCGCACGCGAACCTCGTAGGCATCGTTGTCTGTTTCGATATGCAGCGCTATGCCCGCCTTTTCAGCCTCTTTCAATAATTTCGCCAACGTCGCGTCCGCTCTGTATTTCGCGACCGTATCTGCCATGCCGAGCCCCTCACGATGAAGACAAATAGAGTTTTTGCACTTTCGACTAAATCATACTTGCCCTATCGAGCAAGAACGGTCAATATAGGGGACTGGACGCGAACTCTGACCGTCGATGCGGTCGATATCAGGAAGTAGTACCAATATGGCGGATTCCAGGACGAGAACTGAGCAGGAAACCGAATTCGACGTACGGCATCGCAGCAAGACCATTCTGGATGGTCCCGACCGTGCGCCAGCGCGCTCCTATCTGCGCGCTATCGGACTTGAAGACGAAGATTTCAACAAGCCGGTCATCGGCGTCGCCCACTCCTGGATCGGCACGATGCCCTGTAACTTCGGCCTGCGGCGGCTGGCCGTTCAGGTCATGCGCGGCATCCGCGAAGCCGGCGGCGTTCCGATGGAAGTCAACACCGTCGCGATCAGCGATGGCATCACGATGGGCACCGAGGGCATGAAGACCTCGCTGGTCAGCCGCGAGGTCGTCGCCGACTCAATCGAGCTCGTCGCCCGCGGCCACATGTTCGACGGCATGATCGTCCTGGCCGCTTGCGACAAGACGATGCCGGCCGCGGCGATGGCGTTACTGCGGCTCAACATCCCCGGCTTTCTCGTCTATGGCGGCTCGATCATGCCCGGTCATTTTCACGGCGAAGATGTCACGATCCAGGAAGTCTTCGAAGCCGTTGGCGCCCACGCAGCTGGCAAGATGAGCACCGAGGATCTGATGGAGATCGAGCGCGTCGCCTGTCCTGGCGAGGGCGCTTGTGGCGGCCAGTTCACCGCCAACACGATGGCGACGGCGCTGGAAGTGCTCGGCCTCTCGCCGAGCGGCATGGCCGCCACACCTGCCGTCGACCCGAAGAAAGAGATCATTGGACGCGAAGCCGGCCAGCTCATCATGGATCAGCTCAAGGCTGGACTCCGGCCGAGAGACATCGTCACCCGCCAGTCGATCATGAACAGCTTCGTCAGCGCCGCCGCGACCGGTGGTTCGACCAACATCATCCTGCATCTGCTGGCAATCGCCCGCGAAGCGGACATCCCTCTCAGCATCGACGATTTCAACGAGGTCAGCGACCAGACGGCGATCATCGCCGACCTGAAGCCGAGCGGCAAGTACACCGCTGTCGATGTCTACAACGCCGGCGGCATCGAGCTGATCACCAAGCGCTTGATCGAAGGCGGGATGATCGATGGCAACCAGCTCACGCCAACCGGCAAGACGCTGGCCGAAGAGACAGCCAACGTGCAGGAGACGCCCGGCCAGCAGGTCATCCTGACCCGCGAGACAGCCAAGAGCCAGACTGGTGGACTGCTCGTATTAAAAGGAAATCTCGCCCCCGAAGGCGGAGTCATCAAGGTCTCTGGCGCCGACCGCAGTAGCCACACGGGTCCGGCCCGCATCTTCGAGCGTGAAGAGGATGCCATGCAGGCGGTCCTCAACGGCGAAATCCAGCCCAACGACGTCATGGTCATCCGCTACGAGGGTCCCAAGGGCGGTCCCGGTATGCGGGAGATGCTCGGCGTCACAGCGGCAATTGTCGGCGAGGGACTCGGCGAGACGGTCGCGCTGATGACCGATGGCCGTTTCAGCGGCGCAACCCGCGGCTTCATGATCGGGCACGTCGCTCCCGAAGCTGCCGTCGGCGGTCCGATCGCCATCCTCCAGGACGGCGACACGATCACGATCGATGTCGCAACCCGCTCACTCACGGTCGATCTATCCGAGGAAGAGATCGGCAAGCGCTTCGCCAACTGGTCGCCGCCGGCCCCGCGTTACACGACCGGCGTCATGGCCAAATACGCCGCCCTCGTCTCATCGGCCGCAGAAGGCGCGGTGACGAACCCGGTGCTCTAGCCCACATGCCACACATCCTTCGAGAGGCTGCCTGTAAGGTGGCCTCTCTTCTTTTATCTCTGCCCCCGAGATAATGAGGCAGAGACCCGGACAATCCACGAGGCACTCTTGATCGAATATTGAGGAGAAAAATGGCGCTCGATACCGTCCGGATCGGCGGTGGAGGTGTGACGCACAACTGCGGGCCTGCGCCGGTGACAACCCCGCTAACGAGTCTGCGCTTCTGCCTCATCCAGGTCCGGTACGTCTCAGGTGAGCCTGCCCACCGCTGCGTTGCACCCGCACGATATCGGGCGACGGTAACCTGCCGATCTGCGTCAGCTACAACGCCAGCACCGACCGATGAGTGGCCAGTCAGAGTTAATGTTGGAGCACCGTACACCATCCCATCTACACCATAGGACTGCCTCTGAAGCGGCTCGCCGGTGCATGGCGTGGCCCAGTGAGTGGGGCAGCCTGCTGGTGCCTCAAGCCGCCACCAGGCTGCTCGACCGGAATCTCTCGGCGCGGCTGACGTGTGTTTGCCAGATGCAATAGCGAACCCGCTCCGGGTGTATCATGGTAGATAAGCATCGAACCCATCGGTTGCCGCGGGATGGGCGACGAGCTAGGTCCGCTGGCCGGGTTCCCCATTCGGGAGAATCGGTCCGTCGGACATCACGGGAAAGAGCCATGTATGAGCAATCTGAGTCGACCGCTTTCGCCTGCAATGTGGGCACGTGCACTATTCATGTGGGGCATTTTGGCTATAGGAGCGCTGCTATTAGGCATAGCTGCGCTGTGGATGGGCTCCTTCATCCAGAGTAATGTCGGGGATGAGCTTGAAGCACAGCAAATTAGCTTTCCAGCGGCAGACAATTTATCCGATCGTGAGCGTGCCATCGACGGGATGACCGATTACGCCGGTGACCAACTATCGACCGGCGATGGAGCGAAGGTGTACTCGGAGTACATTAAGCTTCACATGACCGAGGCCGCCGAAGAATCGGGTTATCCTGGGGCCACGTACGCCACGCTCGGTAGTGTCCAACGGCAATTGCGCGCCGATGTGCAAGCAGCCAAAGATTCAGGCGACGAGCAGGCGCTCCAGGATGCCGAGACCGAACTGGATAATGTCACAGGATTGCGTAACACGATGCTGACCGGGAGCACCTTGCGCGGCAATCTCCTATCCGCCTACGGCTGGGGTAACGTAGGACAGGGCGTACTCGTCGTGGGGGTCGGGATCCTTGTGCTTGCAGTCATCTTCGCAGCGATATTCTTCATTGAGTGGCGCAAGGGATGCCTGCCCGAAACCGAGCTGCCACGCCAGCACGAGGTCCCGGCAGGCGGAGCGCAACCCACCACCTGACAATTGGACTGATGATTCCTGACGGGGGCAATAGCGAGGGCTGAGCGAATCAGCCCTCGCTTCTTGTTGTGTACCGGTCTCTCCGTCGTAAGAGCTACACCATACTGACGGAGAGTTGAAAGTGGCGTTATCACGCACGACCTGACTGATCTTCGCCTGGAGCTGAGATACAAGCCTTCCATATCTTCTCGGCACGTGTTGCCGAAGGATCCCGCCAGAGTCACAAACGTACGTCTTTGACCACAACTTGGAAGGTGTCTAAGGTGCAGAAACATTGATGCTGCCGGGAAGCGATCAATAATGTCGGAAATGGCGTGGGGGGAGCAATATGGCTCAGTGCAATCGGCAGTACGGCCGCACGCCTCCTCCGACGGCGAGATCATTACGAGGTCGGCACCCGGTTCAGCGCGCCCTTGCCCCGATCCGCGGATACAGTGCGCGATAGGCGCGGATTACCTGTCCGCGATCAATGCGGCGTAGCGATATCAGATCTCGGCTGCGTCGCTCGACCTGCTCGATACGGCCGGCGATGAGATCATGCGCTTCCCGCTGGCCGCTGCAGATGACAACATCGAAAACATCTCATGGCGGCTCGCAACGCTCAATTGCGTGATTCCCATACCTGACTCCGAGATCACGCTCGCCTTCATCGGATGACACGCAGGAGGAAGCGGCGGCTGCAATGATTAGGCCTCCTATATCTCTCTTCGCCCGGCAGTATCTCGACTCCTGGCGCGTCCCGAACAGCAGTTGGTTGCCCGCAGTCTCGTGGTCTCCGAGAACAGGAGGACGCGCATTTCGATCAGTTCAACCGGGTGCGGGGATACCGGCTCGACGACGCTACGCTCGAACTGATTGACAATCAGGACGCCGTCATCCTCATATTCGAGCACTAGCACGAAGGCTCGGTCGTTCTTGCACAGTTGCGGTCTCCCTTATGGAGTACGGCGTCGGGAATTGCTGTTCTGGGATATGGAGTCATTTAGCCTGGGCGCTACAAAACGACACAGGGAATACATGACCACCATTCGACCGGCGATGCCGACGGTTGCCTTCGATCCGATTGGGACGAACTTGGGCGACCGTTTTCCAGACAGCATTTTGAGCCCTTTTCCTGACTCTGAATTCACCTATACTATCTGGACCATATGCGGCTACTGACAGTCGATTCGAACTGGAGAACCCTTGACCATCGCAATGTCCGTTCACAGAAGAGGTCGTTTCCTGCTTGCTGCCGCGATCCTGGCACTGAGCTTGTTTTCGGGACTCAGTGTCCAGCGAGCAGTGGCCCAACCAGCACCGATAGCGATCGACGCGCTGTGCGCTTCTTCGTACACTGGCGCGGTCACCTACTCGCCCGGCGGTTGCCCGCCGAGGTCGCAGACGATCGACCTGACTGCCGGGGAAGTCATCTTCTGTCAGAACAGCTATACCGGCCAGCTGCGCTACAGCCCGAGCGGCACATGCGTGGGAGGGGCGTTGCCGTTGACGCTTGGCGGGGCAACACAAGTAACGCTCTGTGCATCCTCGTACACCGGTAGCGTGCGCTACTCACCGACCGGCGTTTGTGTGGCCAGCGAGCTGGCTCTGCTTGTGGAGCAGGCCGCCTCTAGCTTCGACTGCGTCAACGACGGTGACTGCCCGCGACCGCTCCCCGAGGTGACCGACACGTCAGGCAGCGTGACCTCATTCCTGGCGGTCAATGACCCGGGGGGCGGCCAGATCATCGACGTCAATGTCTTCGTCGACTTCTCTCATGCCTACATATCGGATCTCGACGTCTTCCTGGAGAGCCCGAACGGCACCATCGTCCAACTCTTCACCGACATCCCCTGCCTTGACGAGGGTGACCTCGCGGTGACTCTTGATGACAGTGCGGGATCGTCGATAACGGCGATACCCTGTGCGGCCCAGATGAGCGGAAGCTTCTACCCGGAGGGCGATCTGTACGACTTCAATACCGAGACAGCCAGCGGAACCTGGGAATTGCAGATCACCGACGATACAGTCGACGCCGCCGGTCTGCTCTGGGACTGGCGACTGGAGATCACGACGAATCAGGGCGTCCTGCCAGAAGCGAGTTGCAGCGACTGCATCGTGCTGATTCCAGGGACAGGAACAGGTGGAACCGCGGGTGTTACGGTGTCACAGATAGTCGTCAATCCACCGGTTGGAACGCAGATAGACGATCTGGATCTGACGCTGGATATCAGCCACACGTACCTTGGTGATCTGCATATCTACCTGCAAAGTCCATCGGGGACGGTGGTCAAGGTCTTCGAGCAGATCTGCGACGACGACATCCACCTGGCAGTGATCTTCGACGATGAAGCGGTGGGTGGATTGAACTGCGCCAACAGGCTCGGGTTCAACAGTTTCCAACCGGCGCCGGGAGCCCTGGCTGCGGTTGATAGCGAAGATCCGAGCGGCACCTGGCTACTGGTCGTCCTCGACGATTCATATGGCGATAGTGGAACGCTCAACAACTGGATCCTGGATTTCGACTTGAGCTAGCGCCGTCTCCTTTCCGAGACTCTCGAGCCCGGTCGCCACTCCCAGCGCAGGGCTCGGCTCATTCCCGGCACCGGCCCGGGCCGGAATATCTGCTTCCAGCGAGCTGTTAGAGTCAGGTAGTGGGAATTGAGAATCAAACCGACGAAACGAGGACCAATGACGACCGACGCCAGACCACCGTTGCCAGTGCTCGACTTTGACCAGATCGGCCCGCAAGTGGGCGAACGCTTTCCAGACATCACGTTGCCGGACCAGAACGGAAATCCGGTCAACCTGCACGATCACCGGGACGGTCGCAAGGGACTGATTGTCTTCCACCGTAGCGCCGGCTGGTGACCATTCTGCCGCACGCAGCTCGTTGAGCTGCAGAGCCGTCTCGACGACGTTCGAGCGTGAGGGTGTCGCCCTCTACGCCATCAGCTACGACTCCGTCGACCTTCTGCACGACTTCTCTGCAAAGCACGATATCGGATATCCGCTGCTCTCCGATGAGGGAAGCGTTGTCATTAAACAGCTCGGCCTCTTTAACGAGCATCTCGCCGAACAGGCGGCCGTGTACGGTCTGACGGCGCGCGAAAACCAAATCGGTATTCCCTATCCCGGCAGCTTCGTCCTCAACGAGGAGGGCATCATCGTCGACAAGCGCTTCGAGCAGAGCTATCGCGTCCGGCCCCAGGCTGCAGACCTCCTCGAAAGTGCCTTCGGCGCTGAGATCGGTGAGGCGGCAGTCAGCGACCGGTCCAACAACGACGAAATCGGCGTCACCGCCTGGCTCAACAACGCCACCTACCGGCCCTGGCAGCAGCTACGCCTGCACCTCGGCATTCAGATCGGCGACGGGCTGCACATTTACGGTAAGCCGATCCCCGAGGGCTTCTACGCTACCGAAGTCAGCGTCGCGACGATCGACGGGCTCAATCTCGGCGAGCTGGCGTTGCCGGCGCCGCAGCCCTACACGGTTCAGGGCCTCGACGAACAGTTCATGGCTTTTGAAGGCGAAATAGTGGGGGAGCTACCGCTCTTCATCAACCAGAACAGCGGCGATGTGACGCTCGAAGTAACCGTCAGCTACCAGGCCTGCACCGACAGCGAGTGCTTCGCGCCGTCGTCGCTCAAGCTCAGCCTGCCGCTCAAGGTAGAGGACAATGTGCCGGGATAGGTCATACTATCGCCGGCACAATCAAACCTTTGCTCTCATCTACGGTGTAGCCGAGATCACGTTCAGCAATTCGTACGGCGTGCACTGGCTGTGATCGTCCACGCCGCGGTTGCCGCCGGTATAGCGGCTAACGCAGGTCAACAACGCGCCGTCGTCAGGCATCAGATGCGTCTGGAAGAACGGCGCGCATTGCCCTGCTCCAGCATAGTGGATCTGGCCTGTGTAGGGATTGATACAGAACGTGCCGGTGACGGGGTCGATTTCCTGCTGATAGGGCGAGCATTGACCGCTCCAGGGGCTGGAGACAGCGCCGGTGTAGAGGCTGACACAAAGCGGCAGGGTCTCAGCGATGAGCACCTCAACCGCGCCATTATCGCAGCCCGCGCCCTGGGGGCGGATGAAGCCCCGCTGATCCAGTGGCGTTGAGAGCGCGCAGTTGGCGCTGTCGATCGCATCGGAATCGGGGGCAGGAAGCATCGTCTCCGTCTCGCCTCCATTATCGGCGAGAGAACCGAGGTTGACGCTGGTGCTGTTCTGAACATCGCCGTTCGCGGTAAAGGGGCAGGAGTCGTCATCGCTGAGGTTCGAGCCCAACGACGTAAGATCTGTCACTGTCGGGACATGGCAATTTGGGCCGGTTGGCGCGCTGTTGCCGGCGACAATCGAAGCCGCAACCGTGACAGTTCCATCGCCAGTGACCCCACCGCCGTTGCCCTCCGAAGTGTTGCCGTTAATCAGTACTGGCCGCAATCGCCAGCATGCCGACGTTGTATACCGCGCCGCCAGACGAGTCGGCGCTGTTATCCGCAAAGGTGCTGGTGGTGATCGTCACCGAAGCCGCGCCGACGTTGTTGGCGATCGCGCCGCCCGCACTACCGCTGCTATTATCGTTCAGCGTGCTCGCAGCGACGTTCAATGTGCCGATGTTGAATATCGCGCCACCCTGAGCAGAGCTGCTATTGCCGCTGAAAGTACTGGTGGTGATCTCCAATAAGCTGCTGGTGTCATTGTAGATTACACCGCCGACGGTCCCATTATTGCCGATAAACGTACTCGCATTGATCGTCACGGACGAATCAGTGACGCGAAGCGCGCCGCCTGCTCCATTCGCGCTGTTATTGGAGAACGTACTCCCGATGACGTTCACCGTGCCGCCTACACTAGAGATCGCGCCACCTTCGGCCTGCGCGGTATTGTCAGTGAAGCTACTGTTAGCGATTTCGACTGTGCCACTGGCGTTGTACAGCGCTCCGGCAAAGTTGACCCCGGCGTTGGCGGTAAAGCTACTGCCGCTGACTTCGACATTGCCGCCTGTGCTGTTGTAAATTGCCCCGCCGAACGAGGCGGTGTTATCAACGAAGCTGCTGTTCGTGACTTTCAGTGCGCCGCCGACATTGTCGATCGCCCCGCCGAACGAGGCGGGCACGTTTGCATTCTGCAGCGTCAGGTCGTTCAGTTCCAGCCGGGCGCCAGCCTGGACTGCGAAGATCCGACTACTCACACTTCCGTCGAAGGTCACATCCTGGCCGGAGCCGTCTATCACCACCGTGTTGCCGCTTGTGATTGTTTGCTGAGCGTTGAAGATTATCGTGCCGCTACACGCAAAGGTAATCGTCCCGCCGCCGTTCGTCTGCGCCGTTGCAAGCGCCGCGTCAAAGCTAGCGTCATCGCAGGTCGCCACAAGCGCGTCATTAGCGACAGCACTCCCTACCAGCAAGAGCGGGACTAGCCCTGCCAAAAGACACGCCAACATCAGGGTACGAACAATGCGTCGCATACATCCCAAACCCTTCGTCTACCGTAGTGATTCTCAGGCAGTCTACTTCATCTCGCGGGCTCCCTACGCACACGCGCCTGCCTCGCCGCGCTTCGCGATCTGCGACAAGATAGTTCACTATGACTTAACGATCGACGCGTTCGGCCAAACATCTGTCGGGCGCGTTTCACCCGTCACCTTCAACTGCCAGCGACACCGGCTGACCCGGAAGGAGAGCCGGCACCGCCAGCTCCACCGCTACCGCCAACCCCGCCGGAGCCGCCGTCACCACCAGATCCACCATCTCCGCCTGCGCCACCATCTCCGAGTACGCCGGCATCGCCCCCGGCGCCACCTGCTCCGCCCGTAGTACCAGCACCCCCGGCGCCACCTGCTCCGCCAGCGCCACCTGCGCCACCGTTACCCCCAGCGCCACCGGCACCGCCATTGCCATCTATACCGGCACTACCGCTGCCCCCGTCACCGCCGGCGCCACCAGCACCGCCAGCGCCACCTGCGCCGCCGTTACCGCCAGCGCCACCGGCACCGCCATCGCCACCGATAACGCCGCTACCACCGGCGCCACCGGCACCACCGTTACCGCCAATGCTGCCGACGCCACCTGCGCCGCCGACGCCGCCGACGCCGTCGTTCCCGTTGCCCTGGTCGCCAGCCCCTCCCGTACCTCCAGCGCCACCAGCACCACCAGCACCGCCGGGGTTGCCGGCGCCACCGTTGCCACCATTCCCGCCGTTGCCCGCGTCACCACCTTGACCGCCCGGAGCATCGCCGCCATTCCCTCCGGCGCCACCGTCGCCACCAGCACCGCCCGGCCCCTCGTCGCCGTTCCCGCCGTCGCCGCCATTGCCTCCGTCGCCACCAGCACCTCCAGTGACCGTAGAGTTGCTGATCTGGAGCGTGGTGTTCGTGAGGTCGATCGCATCGCCACCATTCCCGCCACCACCACCATTGCTACCGTCGCCGCCAGCAATAGCGCTGTCGGAGCCGTCGGAGCCAGCGCCACCGTTACCGCCGGTGACGGTAGAACCGTCGACCTGGAGACTGGCATCCATGAGCTTGATCCCATGGCCGCCAGCGCCACCATCAGCGCCATCAGCAACACCGTTAGCGCCAGCGCCGCCCGTGACTTCGGAGTTGAGCACGGTCAGCGAACCAGTCTCGACGATGACACCCGGCTGGCCGACGCCTCCATTGATCCCACCGAAGGCAAATACACGGTCCAGCGTCACGTTATCTGCGGTTTCGATCCGCACCGCCTCTGCAAACACACTGAACACCGTCATCCCAGCGGCGGTGGAGTCGCTGTCCATCTCAAGTGGGACGACCTCGTTGCCGACCTCCACTATGTCCGAGGTCGGATCGGTCTCTGGCAAGACGATGTGCGGCGGCAGCGTGTTCGCATTGAAGCCGAGCAGTGTCGTCCCCTCTATCGCAGGCTGCAAGAACTCCAAGCAGATCGACCTCTTGGCCAATGAGACTCTGTCCCTCCTCAAGAAAAAACGCGGCGTCATAAATGGACGAGGATTCGTACAGGAAGATGAAGTCGCCCGGGTTATCCGGGTCGCTACCATCGTTGTTGAGCACATTGATGTTGTTGAGGGGCGTCATTCTCCGGCCATCGCCGGGATCACCCGCATCAGCATCCACGAACCACACGACCGGGCTACGTACCTCGATCGTCACTTGAACATCTTCGGTCGTTCCACCAATCGCTTCCATCGCGGTGTAGCTGAAGCTGTCGACGCCGATGAAGGCGTTCGGGCTCGGAGCGGGAGGCGTGTAGGTGAATGAGCCATCCGGATTCATCACGACCGTACCGCCATTGGCACTCACTGCGTCAAAGGCGCTGACGTTGATGCCGTCGCCGCTATCGTTGGCAAGCACCCCGGCATCGACCGGCACATCGATGTCAACGTTCCCTAGCGTCTGATACGTATCAGGATTTGTGATCAAGCCCAGTGGCAAACTCACCAACAATTCTGTTGGGGTACAAGCACCGCCGGGATAGGGATAAGGCAGCCTCAGTCCGGCCGTATAGCGGTTGTAGCAGAGGGTGACCGGCTCAAGGCTAGGGAGTTCAATGACCACGGAGGCACCCGGAAGACACGTTCCACCGGGCTGCGTGGTGCGAACGGACCCATTCCAGGCCGAGCCGCAGAGCGTCAGCGGGTAGGCGTCGGGAAGCTTGACGAGCAGATGGTTTGGCGGGCATGCGCCGTAAAGGGATCCTTTGTAGGAGCCGGTGTACCTATTGAGGCAGAGGGTGTCCATCGGATAGGCTGCGACCTGTGCCTCAGCATCTTCGGTCGATGCCTGCAGGGCTACGAGAGCAGCCAGCATTGAGATGATAGCGACCACCAGCCCGAGCACAAAGAGTCGTCGGAAGATAGACATACCCCTGAACACCATTTCCCGCCACCTTGAACGAACACGCGATGCCGTGAAGTATAGTCGGGCCACGGCATCCGTGAAGATCCCTCACGGCAGGAGCTTCATTGAGAAAATCGTGATGGTCGCTGAGCCGGGGGGCCTGAGCACCGGATGATTCCCGGGCATGACTCCGACCTCCGCGATGAGTAACTAGCGCGGCAGTTTGCGACCCCATGCTATCGTTAACTCGCACTAAACGATCGACGCGCCCGGCCAAACATCTGTCGGGCGCGTTTGAGTTAGGAACCGGCGCCAGTGGCTTCCATCAAAACGCGTGACGAGGAACAACACGACCAGGCAACCGACGAGTTGCACCCACCCGCGACGGATACGGCAACCGGCAGTTCGACCGAAACGCTCGATGAACCCGAAGACACCTACGATGCGCGGGGCACCTACACGGTCGCCGGAGCGCACCTCTCGCATGACGTCTACTCTTCATTCCGCGACCCGCTGATTCCCTTCGTCCAGGAAAATCTCGGCATCTCGCTCTTCGTGGCGAGCTTGATGGTTCCAGCCCAATCGATGCCGAGTCTGCTCCAGCCCTTCATCGGAATTCTGGCCGACCGCACCTCGAAACGCTGGTTCGTCGTCCTCGCGCCAGCCGTCGCCGGCATTTCGGTCTCGTCAATCGGCCTGGCGCCAAATGTCTTCGTCGTCCTGGCCCTGCTCTTCAGTGCCGGGCTGGCCTCGGCCGCGTTTCACACTCCCGCTGTCGCGCTCATCGGCGACTACGGTGGTGGGCGGATGGGGCGCGCAATGGCGATGTTCCAGGCCGGCGGTTCACTGGCCCGGGCTATCGGCCCGCTGGCCGTGACCGGCGTCATCTGGCTGGTGGGCTTTCACAATCTCTGGATCGCGATGTTCCTCGGGATAGCAGCATCTATTGCGCTCTATTTCGTCGTCGATACAACTGCCAGCGATCAGGCCGAAAAAGACAAAGATGTCGTGCCATTTCGACCGCTGTTACGAGCACGGGCGCGGTATGTCGGCGGCTTGATGGGCTTTGGCCTGCTGCGTTCAATGGGCCGAGCGCCCTTCACGATCTTTCTCGTCGCCTATCTGCTCGATGTCGGAAGAGGCGAATGGTACGCATCGATCTCACTGGCGACGATATCTTTCGCCGGGATCTTCGGCGGTTTCGCTGGCGGGATCATGTCGGATTACCTTGGCCGGCGCATCGTCATGGCCGTCAGTACGACGCTGCTAGTGCCGGTCCTCTACCTGTACCTCTTCCTCGAAAACGGCTCGGTCTGGGTCATCAGCCTGCTGGCTTTGGCCGGGATCATCTCGATGGCATCCGGGCCAGTCGAGCTGGCGCTGGCCCAGGAGATCATGCCCGAGGCGCGTGGCACGATGGCCGGCGTAACGCTAGCCTTCAGGTTTGGAACGATGAGTATCATCGCACTGGCTTTCGGAGCGTTTGCAGACAGCATCGGCATCCAGAACGCATATTGGTACATCCCGATCCTGTCGCTTTTCGCACTCCTTGCCGTGCCTTTCTTGCCCAAGCGTGGCGAGGCCATGCCTACACCGGTGTACTAGGATCACTCAATCACGCGGTCCCATCCGCGTCGTAGATAGAGGATGAACGTGGCAAATAGCGTCACATCGACCGTTCGCCAGGAACCGCTGACAACGGATACTGTCTCCGAGATCGAAGTTGAAGTCGACAATTTCGACCGGCGCGGAACCCTGACCGTCAGCGGCGCGCACTTCGCCCACGATCTCTATTCGTCGTTTCTCGGCCCGCTTATTCCCGCAGTACAGGAAAAACTGGGCATCTCCCTCTTCATTGCCAGCCTGATGGTGCCTGCCCAGCAGATGCCGAGCGTCATCCAGCCCTTCGTCGGCGCCTGGGCGGACAGATCATCGAAGCGTTGGTTCGTCGTCGGCGCGCCGGCGGTCGCAGCATTGGGCGTCTCAACGATCGGACTCGCGCCGAACGTCGGGCTGATCCTGCTGCTGCTTGTTTGCTCAGGTCTGGCATCGGCAGCGTTCCACGCGCCGTCGATCGCGCTCGTCGGCGAATATGGCGGCTCGAAGACGGGCCGGGCGATGTCCTATTTCATGTTCGGTGGCGAAGCCGCGCGCTCCATCGGGCCGCTGATCATCACGGCCGCCGTTGCCTGGTTCACGCTCGAAGGCTCGTTTGTCGTGGCAGTATTCGGGATCGCGGCATCGGTGATCCTCTATTTCACCGTCGACACGACCAAGAGCGATAGCGATGCCGCAGATCGACGCCAGCTCAACATCGCTATCCGGCCACTACTGCGCGCTCGCGCTCGCTGGTTAACCGGCCTTTTCGGATTCAGTTTGATGGTCTCGGCTTTCAATGCTCCCTTTGCTTTCTTCCTTTTCAAGTACCTCATCGTCGAAGGCCGCAGTGAGTGGTTTGCGGGGTTATCGCTCTCGCTGTACTTCGCTGCCGGTGGCTTCGGCGGCCTGCTCTGGGGCCCGCTCTCCGATCGCCTGGGACGCCGCAATGTGCTCTACGGAACGCTCGGCATCTCGCCGGCGATCGTCTATCTCTACCTGATGTTTGAGGGTATTTCGGGTCTGGGTCTCGTTGTCCTGGTCATTGCCGGTATCTTCTCGATGGCCAGCCGGCCGATCATGCTGGCACTGGCGCAGGAGATTCTGCCGGAATCTCGTGCCCAGATGTCGGGTCTGATGCTTGCTTTCGGCTTCGTCACGATGAGTCTGATCACCATGGCCTTCGGCGCCCTCAGTGACCGGGCGGGCATCGACACGACGCTCTGGTACGTTCCAGTCTTCGGCTTCTTCGCCATCCCCTTTATTGCACTCTTACCGCGGCGCGGCGAAGCGCTGCCGATGCCTGTGGGCAGGGATTAGGGATTAGTGTGGTTGTAGTGGATAGCTTGTGTTGAATTCCCTCACCCCCCGGCCCCCTCTCCCACACGCTTTCGCTGCGCTACAGCGGGGGAGAGGGGGTGCCGATCCAGAAAGCGATCGTGCCCGGTCTTTGTCTTCCTCCCCTCTCCCCGCGCAGCAGTGGGAGAGGGGCAGGGGGTGAGGGAAAAACGCCGCGCCATCTTCACCCTCGCCGCCGCCCATGCCGCACACGATCTCTACGGCGGCTTTCTCGGACCGTTGCTGCCGGAAATCCAGGCCAAGCTGGCAGTCTCGCTAACGGTCATAAGCCTGATGTTCCCGGCCCAGCAGCTGCCGGGAATCTTCCAGCCCTTCATCGGCGTTTTGGTCGATCGCACCAGCCGCAAGCTCTTCGTCGTTCTCGGCCCGGCCGTTACCGCTATCTCGATCTCGTCGCTGGGGCTGGCGAACAGCGTCTGGATGGTGCTCGTCCTGCTCTTCATCTCCGGAATCTCATCCGGTATCTTCCACGCCCCTGCCGTCGCGTTGATGGGCGAGTATGGCGGGACGCGTTCGGGCAGAGCGATGTCGATCTTCATGTCTGGCGCGGAGATCGCCCGTGCGATGGCGCCGCTCCTGATCACCGCCGCGATAACCTGGCTGACGCTCGAAGGCTCTGCCGTCGTGATGGTCTTCGGGGTGGCGGCGTCGGTCATCCTCTATTTCACCCTCGACACGTCGGAGAGCGATGCCAACCGGCACGCGGCTCCAGCGGTGAGCCTGCGGCCCCTGTTGCGTGCTCGCCGTGGCTGGCTGGGAGCACTGGTTGCGATCACGATGCTGAACGCCATCGCAACCGGCCCCTATCACTACTTCCTCGTCAAGTTCCTGGTCGATAAAGGCTATAGCGAGTGGTACGCCGGTCTGGCGCTGACGATTCTCTTCTCCTCCGGGGTTGTCGGAATGCTCGGCGGCGGGTTTCTCTCCGATCACATCGGATCGCGGAACACGATGGCCATTTCTCTGGCCGCAGCATCGCCGCTACTTGCGACCTATCTGCTGGTTGAGAACGGCAGCTGGCTGCCCTTCCTGGTGTTGATTCCGGCCAGCGCCGCTTTGACGGCTGTACGGCCGCAGATGATGGCCGTCTCACAGGACCTGATGCCGGAAGCGCGCGGCGCGATGGCCGGAGGCATGCTGGCGCTAAGCTTCGTCTCGCTCTCGCTGACCGCCTTCGCTTTCGGAGCGATCGCCGATCAGATCGGCCTCGAGAAGGCCTTCTTCGGCGTTTCTATTGCCTCGGCGCTGGCAGTTCCCTTCGTCTTCTTCTTGCCTCGTCATCGCACTGAAGAGGGATCGCTCTAGCTTTTTCTCGCCTCGCCAGGTATTTCGCTCACCGGGCTATACTTGCTTCAATATGAACCGGGAAAAGGGAATCAGGGGAATAGCCATGCTCCGTAAGTTGCTTATACTCGGCATAGTCGTGGCGTCGTTATCGACGCTCGCAACCCTTGCTGCGTTCCAGACATCGACGCGCGAAGCCGAAGCGCAAGGAGCGACCTACGAACTGAATTATCTGTGCATCAACCCCTATACAGGCGCCTACAGCGGGTCGCTCTCCGGCACCTGCCCTCCGAATAGCCAGCTCCTCACCCTGCCCGACGACTATCCTGTCACGCTCTGCGCCTCGGCCTATACCGGTGCTCTATACGCGCCTCAGAACAACGGCGAATGCTCACCGCCGACCAGCACCCGCATTGATCTGCCCAGCAATACCCAGGTCAATATCTGCTATTCCAACTGGACTGGACGCTTGCGTCTCGCTCGGCCCTACCCAACCGGCACTTGTGGCTACGGCGAAATGCTGGTTGTCTTCCCTATTGATGCCAACGACGACGTATACCAGACACTCGGCAACGTCGATATCGACGTCCCGGCTTCCGACGGCGTGCTGGCGAACGACACCGGCCCCGGCTTGATGGTCACCATCCTTGATTTGACGGGCACCCAGGGTGAGGTCAATCTCAATCCGGATGGCTCCTTCACCTACATCCCGCCTGCTCCCAACCCCGGCGCTTTCACCGGCGATGATAGCTTCGCCTATACCGTAGAAGACAGTAACGGACTGAGTGCCGTTGTCAGTGTGACGATCCAGGTCCTGACGCCGGCGGTCTGGTTCGTCGACAGCAATGCGCTTGACCCAGGTGACGGACGGCGGCAGACACCGCTCAATGACATCAGCGTCCTCAATGACGACGGCAACGATCCGGACAACCCTGACGACTTCATCTTCCTATTCGAGTCTCCAGACTCATACACTACTAATCTCCATCTCGAATCAGGCCAATACCTCGTCGGCCAGGAGGTCGATCTATCGGCAATCCTCCAGGATGCGATAGAGGGCTCGACGCTGCAGGGCATCCGCCCCAGCGAGTTACCTCCGTTTATCGTCGTGCCGGACGTGAATCCAAGCGAAGACATCCCACAGTTGCGGACGCCAGGTGTCGCGCTCTACATGGCAGACAACTCAACCGCAGTTGGGCTGACGATTGTCAGTGATTTTAATGGTGCAGTAGAAGTCTTCAGTTCCAAAAACACCACACTCGACCGAGTCCAGGTGTTCGGCGGCACGAATGTTGATGGACATACGGGAGTGTCCGTCGAAGAAGGTTCACTCACTGTGATCGATTCGACGATTAGAGGCGGAAACGGCGATCCTGATGCAAGTGCGATCCAGAATGGCAGTACGCTGCAAGGCGCAAGCAACTCCTACGACGGCAACGGCGGCGACGGTATCTTTGTGTCCGTCAGCTCCGTCACTGTTACCGGCTCGGACGTTTACGGCGGTGATGGAGGCGGTAGCAACGCTATCCAGAATTCATCTTCGCTACAGTCTGAAACGCCATTAATCGGCGACGGCGGATACGGTATTTTTATCAACATCAATGCTCAACTCACTGTAGACGATGCATCAAATGTCATCGGCGGCGATGGCTCCAACGGCGACTTCGAAGCCGGGTATGGCGGTCACGGTATCGGCACAAACTCCATCGTCATTTCTAGATCGCGCGTAACCTCTCACGCTAGCCGCGAGCTTCAAGGTCCACCACCTTCACCACCGACGGAGCCTTCATTCATACACGTATCAGGAGCTTCGCTGGTTGAGGGCGGTGATGGTGGTGATGGCGGCGACTTTGGAGGATTTGGAGGGGATGGGATCGACACCGGGTTTATCGTCATTTCCATCTCGGAGAGTTCGACGATCCGGGGCGGTGACGGTGGGGAGGGTGACATCTTCGCCGGCGACGGTGGTGCTGGCATATTCATTGGCGCAGACGTCGTCCACATCACGGGAGCTTCGCTGCAGGGAGACCCCCTGGAATTGACAATCTTGAGCGTTGACACTTCGACCGTCGAAGGCGGTAACGGCGCAGATTCGGATGGTGAGGCCGGTTGGGGCGGAGACGGAATCGCAACCAACCAGTTCTTCGTCGCCAGTTCAAGCGCGGGATCAACCTCACTCCAGGGTGAAACACCCGATTCACTGCTCATCGACGTCAACGCGTCGACCATCACCGGCGGTGTCGGAGGAGCTTCGCAAGCAACGTATGGCGGCTTCGGTGGCTCGGGCATATTCCTAACCGGAGGTTCGTTCGGGTGTTGCTGTTGTATTGTCGATCCCACGCTCCAGGGTCCGGGATTGCCGCAGTCAAATATTGACGTGAATGTCACGGGCTCGAACATCTACGGCGGCGCTGGTGGGGCCGCTCTAGATGTCGCAGGAGATGGCGGCGCAGGCATCGCCAACGGTTTCCCGCTCTTCCCTTCGGCAATCACCGAAAGTCCGGCAGGGATCAGACACTCGGAGCTCCAGGCTCTACCGGGCGGTTTCTATGGCGGCGGGAATCTCACGGTCACGAATTCGAATATCTATGGCGCTGCCGGGGGCGTTGCCGGTGATGAAGAGGGCGGCTACGGTGGCCCCGGGATCATCTCATTCGGTCCTGAGTTCTCACTGGTGCCCACGAGCGCAACACTTCAAGGCACGTCTATCTTGTCCACGGCGACGACAGTGACGAACTCCACCGTCGTCGGCGGAGTCAGCGGTAGCGGTTATTACTCCGGGGATGGTGGAGACGGTATTACGGCGCTCGCGGTCGAACTGATGGTCGATCAAGGTTCTGATATTCAAGGTGGAGCGGGAGCAGATTCCGAGACCCACGGTGGAGATGGGGGCTACGGCATCTACGCCGAAGAATCCATGGTAACTGTCGATAGCTCGACGGTCACCGGCGCTCGCGGCGGCGACAACGTACTGGGTAGCGGCGGCTTTAACGGTGGTTACGGCGGCGAAGGCATCTATACATTTGGCTCGGATCTAACCGTTCGAAGCACTTCCCAGGTCTTTGGCGGTGACGGCGGCGATTCTCCGACCAATCCCAAAGAAGGTGGAGACGGCATCTTTACCGAAGGAAGTGTCGTGACGATATCCGACTCCGCGGCAGCAGCCGGCAACGGCGGCAAGGACTTGAATGATTCGAGCGCCGACGGCGGCCACGGGATTCATGTGGCAGGATGCAACCCGTGTAACACTCTCACTGCAACCAACGCCACGATCACTGGTGGCGATGGCGGCAGCGGTTATGTCGGCGGAAACGGCGGCGAGGGCGTGATTGTTGAGAACGACAACGCTGTTATCACAGGCTCGAACATCACCGGTGGTAACGGCGGCACCGGAACAAACCGCACTGGTTTGGGCGCGTCCGGCTCTGGTCGTCACATTCGACGACACCGGGGACTACTCTATAGACGTACAGACCAACACGTTGACCGCCGGCAATGGCGACGACGGATTAGCGGCGAGCTTCCTCGCCAACCATGAAGGTCCCGGAACCGTCTGCATCAACGCGGTTGGAAATACGGCAAACAGCTTCTTCCAGCTCGACAATATCGACAGCGGCGTGCTCGGCATCACCCAGGCGGACACGGCAGCGATGCAGACCGCCAATGGGGGAGTGACGGTAAACACAACCGGCACCATCACCTTCAACTGCGCATTCCCGAGCTGAGTTCGGCAGCGCCCAAGAATAGGAACCCAAGACCCGGCTCCAACTGGAGCCGGGTCTTCTCTACCGCACAACAGCCCTGATCTGAGCGCAGCCCTCGCTCATACGTCATCCGCTGCCTATGTCTCGAAATGCTCCCGGAAGCTCGTTGCGTGCACAGGCGACGCTATCGCGTCGCAGCTACGGAGAATGGGAATCAATCTGAACGAATTCGTATCAGCGCTGCGCCGAGCCTGCGTTCGTCTGAGATTTCTCGCTCTGCTCGAAATGACACGAATGGACCTCAGACTTTTTCCCAATCTGCGCTATTGCTGCCCTTCCCAAAAGCCACAGGCCAGGTCGAACTCCGTCGCAAAATTCTGAGCTTGCCGATTGAAGCTTGATGAGATTTCCAGAGCCTGGTCCCAGTAAGTCTGGTCGTTCTCCGTGCCAGCCCGAGTGAGCAGATCGCCAACGGCAATCTGATCCATGGTCGTTGCAATCACCGTCTGAGAGAGCGCGTAAAAGGGACTAAGCTCCTCGATCGCCTGCAACGCCGGGAGTTGTTCCTCAGCGACCGCCTTGAAAGCCGCCGCACCGTCGAAAACCTTCGTGTTATTGACGACCTGGTTGAAGACGAAGAAATCATCGATTATCGCGAAGAACTTGTCCCAGCCTTCAGAGATGGCACGGGAAGAACTGCCAATCTGTTGCCACTCATCGACATTGCCGGCCAGATTGTCGCTCGTGACCTGAATAGTAATCGGGTCGGGACCACAGCCGGTAATCTCCGCGATCACCATCTCGGGCTGGGTTGGCTCCGGCGTCTTCGTCGGCGGTGCACCAACGACCGACTCGCGCGTGCTGTCGGATGTCGCCACTGGACTGCGCGTCGCAATTCTCAGCGTGGCCGTGGGAAGTGGCGTCCTTGTTGGGCTCGCAACGCGCGTCGGCGTCTGAGTAATCGTCGGATCGGCCGCGATACTGGTGGCGCCCTGTGCGGCGATCCTGGTCTGTCGCGCGCTAAACTCGCTTTGCCCACCCGAAAACGTCGTCGCCGGTATATCGGCCCGCCCACCACAGCCTGCAAGAACCGCCGCCAGAAGAGCCGCGATTAGAATCGCTCGCCCAAATCCCATCATCAGGTCCCATTCGTTCCCCATACTCTTGATCAACTCTAAACCGCACCGCTACGTACAGCGATAGGAGATGGGAACGAATCCACGCCTTTCGTGGCACACTCTTATTCAGTTTTGAACGCGAATTGCCAGGGAAACAATATGAATCTAGATCTTGCACCGAGCACCGCACCGCTGCACAAGAAGATCCTCGACAACGGTTTGACCGTGCTGGTACGCCAGAAACAGGGCGCGCCAATCGGATCATTCTGGGTCTGGTATCGCGTCGGTGGCCGCAACGAAGTGCCGGGCATAACAGGCATCTCTCACTGGGCCGAGCATATGCTCTTCAAAGGCACCGCAGCGTTGCCTGCCGGCGAGATTTTCCGTCAGGTATCAGCCGCAGGCGGCTCGCTCAACGGCTTCACCTGGATCGACTACACGACCTACTTCGAGACGCTGCCGATAGACAGGATCGAGCTGGCGCTCCAGATCGAATCCGACCGTATGCTCAATACTCGCTTTGACCCCGAAGAAGTCGCAAGCGAACGCACCGTCATCATCTCTGAACGCCAGGGCAACGAGAATCAGCCCACATTCTTTTTGCGAGAAGAGGTCAATGCCGCCGCCTTCCGCGCTCACCCGTACGGCCAGGGCGTCATCGGACATCTTTCGGACCTCGAAAAAATCACCCGCGACGACCTCTTCAACCACTATCAGACCTACTATCGCCCCAACAACGCCGTTGCGGTGCTGGTCGGCAGCATCGACCCTGATGCTGCAATTGCACAAATCGAGCAACATTTCGGGAACATCCCACCTTCGCCACACATTCCGCCTGTCCGCACGGTCGAGCCGGAGCAGCAGGGAGAACGCAGGATCACCGTCAACCGGCCCGCGCCGAATCGGGTCATGATGATGACCTACCTTGCGCCGCCTGCCAGCCACGAAGACATCGCAGCTCTGACCGTCCTCGATGCGATCATCTCCGGCGGCAAGCCCTTCTCATTCAGTGGCGCGGGCGGCACAATCGGTCGTTCCTCGCGTTTCTACCGTCGCCTCGTCTCGAGTGGATTGGCGGCCGGCGCAGGCAGCTCCTTCTCTCTCTCGATCGATCCCTACCTCTTCTCGTTCAGCGCGACGCTCAACCCCGACACCGACCAGGATGAATTCGAGAGACTAATCGACGAAGAACTGGCACGGCTGCGCGAAGAGCCGGTAGATGAGCGCGAAATGAATCGAGCGATGCGACAGTTGCAGGCGCAGTGGGCATACGGCCAGGAGAGCGTTACCAGCCAGGCATACTGGCTCGGATCGCTTGCCATGGTTGCGCCGGATCGCAACGCCGACACATTCATCGACGAAATCGAAGCGATCACCGCCGCCGACGTCCAACGCGTCGCGCAAACATATCTCGCGCCACACCGGCGGACAATCGGCTGGCTGGTTCCAAGCCAGAGCAACTCATGAATAGCAGAGGATCCTCGATGACGAACGAACAAGAGCTCCCGAGCATTTCAGAGGCGATGCCGATCGTCCGCGAAACGCGCATCGCCAATGGTATGCGCGTGGTCTCCCTCGAAGGCGCATCGGAGACGGCGAGTGATGTGGCGGTCTTTCAGTTGCGACTAATGGCCGGCTCGACCCTCGATGGCGACGCGCCCGGTCTGGGCCAATTCACAACCTCGATGCTCAGCCGTGGCAGCGCCGGGAAAAGCCTGGAGACGATCGCAGATGAACTCGACAGCCTCGGCGCAACGCTTGGCTTCGGCTGCAGCCGGCTGACGATCGATGGATCGACGAAGTCGCTTGCCGCAGACGCAGACACGATCCTCGGCTATCTGGCCGGGGCGTTCCGCAGCCCGGATTTCCCGGATGACCAGTTAGAGATTGTCCGTGCCCAGATGCTCTCTGGTTTGCGGCAAGCCGAAGACAGCACCCGTGCCGTCGCCGGCCGCACCTTGCGCGAGCTGATTTATCCAGCGGGTCACCCATTCCACACGCGCGCCTCCGGCACCGTCGAATCCGTCAGCGCCATCGAGCGCGCATCGCTGCTGGAGTTCCACGAACGCGCTTTCCTGCCAGGGGATGCAATCGTCGCCGTGGCCGGAGGTATCGACCACGATGAGGCCGTCAGGCTGATCAACCGTCACTTCGGAGACTGGCAAGGGAATCCACCGCTGGTCAATGTACCGCAGGTCAACCTGCCAACTGAACGGCGCCGCGAAGATGCGACTCTAGAAGGCAAAACCCAGTCTGATCTGGCGATGGGCCTTCCGGCGATCAATCGCGGCCATCCCGACTACTACGCACTGAGCATTGCGAACCTCATCATCGGACGCTTCGGGTTGTACGGGCGACTGGGAGAGAGCGTGCGAGAGCGGCAGGGCATGGCCTACTATGCCTATTCGCAACTCCAGGCGGGCAAGGAGGTTGGGCTCTGGGTCGCCAACGCCGGCGTCGCGCCGGAGAACGTTGACCGGGCCATCGAGAGCATCATTGCCGAAGTTGAAGGCTTCAACGAAGGCGGCCCGACCGAGCGCGAATTCGCCGACGCAACTGGCAGTATCCTCGGCTCGATGCCGCTGGGGCTCGAAACGAGCGGCAGCCAGGCCTCAACAGCCGCCGACATCGTCTTCCACAGCCTCGGCCACGACTACCTCCAGCGCTACCGCGATATCATCCGCGCCGTGACCCCGGACCAGATCACCGAGGCCGCTCGCAAGCATCTGGATATGGACCGATTGACGATTGCGGTCGCTGGACCGGAGTAGAGCCCTCACCCCCGACCCCTCTCCCAATTCTGGAGAGGGGAGAATGCGAAGAACGATTGCAATGCGCTTTTTGCTTTCTCCCCTCTCCCAGAATTGGGAGAGGGGTCGGGGGTGAGGGCCACATCCAACTAATGCCGCGTCAGGCGTTCAACCAGCGACTTGCCGTTCGGGGCAACACCGGTTGCTTCTGCCTTGGAATCGAGTTTCTCGAAACCCCTCTGTGCATAGCGCACGCCGAGGAACCGGAACGGCTCGGGCTCCCAGTCTCGCCCGCGGCGGTTGACGAATGGCAGCCGGCTGATCTCGCTGTCGGTGCGCGTGATCAGGTCAGCGAGGATACGGCCAAGAAGATTCGAGGGGCCGACGCCGGTGCCGGTGTAGCCATAGGCGGCTGCCAGTCCATCTCGTGGCTCGTAGGAAACGGTCGGCACGTAATCTCGCGGCCAGCCTAGCGGGCCACCCCAGGTGTGGGTGAAGCGCACGTCCTTGAGCATCGGGAACCAGGCGCGCACGTCGGCCTGCAGCATACGGTGGGTCGGCTCGTGGCGGTCATACTCATCCTTGATGCTCGAACCGAAATGGTAGGGCGCGCCGCGCCCGCCAAAGAGGATGCGGCCATCGGAGGTGTGGGTCAGATACTTCACCATATTGGTCGCCGACGAGAGCCCTTCGCGCGCTTCCCAGCCGATCTCCTGCCAGTCGCCGGGAGCGAGCGGCTCGGTGAGCGTGATGAGCGAGTAGACCGGCAGCACTCTTCGGCGCAACTGTGGGAAGCGCGAGAGGTAGGACTCTCCGGCCAACACGATCGTCTTGGCACGGGCATGACCGCGAGCAGTGTGCAACGCAGGGTATGCGCCGGTGGTGAAGTCGGAAACCTCGGTTTGCTCGTAGATCGTCGCTCCGCGGCGCTCGACGGCGCGAGCCAGGCCACGGGCGAGTTTAGCCGGGTGGATCTTTGCGCTGTTCTGGTTGAAGTGCCCGCCCAGGGCGCCGGCGACCGCCACCCGCTCGGCCACCTGATCAGCATCGAGCACAGTTGAGTCATCACCAAACCCGAATGCTTCGAGCGTCCGTTGCTCCCGTTTGAGGACATCCACCTGATAGGGACTTCGGGCGAGGCGCAGGTAGCCGCCACGCACGAAGTCCATCGCGATACCCTCGCGCTCAGCTACCCCCGAAATCTCATCGACAACCGTATTCAACGCGCTCTGCAGATCGACCGCCCCCTGCCTGCCAAACAGTTGGGCCATCCGGCCCAGTCCAACCGGGAAGCGATTGCCCAGCCCGCCGCCATTCCGTCCCGAGGCCCCGAACCCTGCGATTTCCTTTTCGAGAATCGCAATCGACAACGATGGATCGCGTTCGAGCAAGTAGTAGGCTGTCCAGAGCCCGGTGTAGCCGGCACCGAGGATGGCTACATCGACGTCAACCGTCCCATCCAGCGCGGGTCGCGGCGTCAGATCATCGCCAGACGTTTCGAGCCAGTAGCTATACGACGCGTAATCCTTATTCACGACGGCCCCCTCAACACGCTGATCGCTTTCCAGGCATCCTCTGGTCCGGCACGATGTCTACTCGAAACCGCGGCTGCCCGGGCGTCACGTACGCGCCCGGCCCCCGCGCTGTAGATTGGTAGCGATGGCTGGCGAACTACGCACGCGGCACTTTGCCCTGTTCGAACTCCTCAGCCGGCGCCGTCAGGATGATCTGATCGAACGTCATCGACTTGATCAAATCCTGCGGTATCTCTACCTCGCGGTGGCGACCCAGGTGCCGGGTCAGCATGATGATGCTCTCTACATCATCATTCCCGTTAACAACGACCATCGTCATCGTTCCGAGCTTCTTCCCATCGGCGCTCATGACTCGGACGCCGCGGTGTACCTCAATCGATTCAGCCGGTGTGTTCGTGTGGACTTCGACAATCGGGGCGAGAGTGGGAGGTACCTCGAATGTATCCTGCTCATTAGCGTAGCTGCCATACTGCTCCGCCTCATGGAACGCGGGCCACATGAGTCCGAGCGAATCGTAAGAGCCCATGAACGCTTCCAGATCATCTGGCACGATGTACTCTTCTTCGATGAATTCCGGCAACGCTTCAACTTCATCGCCAGTCAACATCAAATGAGCTGTGCCATCAGCATCGATATGATCGATCAATTCTGGTTCGAGAAGGCGGTCATGCGTCAACAATATGCCCTCGTGGATGACGATATCGATCAGCGTTCCACGATGGGGATCAATGACCAACCGATCGATCTTGCCGACCTCCGTGCCGTCACTACACACAACATGCTTGCCGAGTTGGATTTTCATCTTCTTACCGTTCCATGTGGTCGTGCCTTAGTCATATAAAGGCATTAACAGAATAACAATCGCGCCACGGCGGATTCGCAATGGCTCACAGGCAGTTGGACACAATGGCAATTATGCGCTCGAGATCGCCATTGGTGAATCTACTCAAAATTCGATCAGCACCAGGATGATGATGGAAATGAGTCCCGCCATGATAGCGGCGAAGGCTATACCGGCAACAGCCGTGCCCGCATGGACGTGTGGTTCGTCCGAGTCAATCGCGCCGCGAACCTGGCGGTAACGATGCCACCCTGCGCCTATCATGCCCATTCCAGTACCAGCGAGTAACGCCGATAAAAGGAAGATGAAGGCGGGGCTGGATGGTGACTTCCGTTCAAGAAACTGTGCGCTCGCTATTCCCAGCGCAATGATTGTCAGACCAGTCCGTAGCCATGCAAGGAACGTGCGCTCGTTGGCAAGGTGAGATCGACGTTGGTTCTCAATCTGAGCTTCCGGCTGTTCCCCAGTCAATGTCCGCTCCCATTCCACCGCCGGCACACTCACTCTACTGCTGCTCGCCTGAAGCAGCGTGTCACAAACCGGTCCCTTAATGTGCCGTCGCTGGAAGTAACCTGTTCTACGGGAGAATCGTTGCTCCATACCAACCCGTAAACCAGGAAGTCTCGACGATCGCAAACGCCAGAAGCAAACCGATGGCGAACATCACTCCGATAGCTAGCGCTACCCATCGCCCCCAACGTCGCCCATGAGATAGGTGCTCGTTGGCCATGATGAATATCCTTTCTACGCATTGGATCAAATCGACTGTAGACCATCTGCGGGTCACGATCTATCACTCTGACAGCCTCATAATGGCATAAGCGACGAAGGGCAGATCGGCATCCGACTGATAGATCAGATATCGAGATTCCCACTCGGGCCGGAACTTATCCTTATAAGCGTGCAGCCCTTTATATGAGAACACCCGATTGAGATGTTCATAGAGTTGCCCCATGATGCGCTCAGGAATCGGCGCATCCGGATCGTCACCAACGCGGGCAAAGGGCGCCATGCCAAGAGAAAATCGTTGGAAGCCTGCGTCACGAAGATGCTCGAATGCGCACACGAAGAGAAGATCCATGACGCCTGGTGGCTCAGTACGCCTCCGCATCAGGTCGATCGTCGTCTCGCCAGCGGCTCCATCCGGGATGATGTTCGCAAAAGCCACGGCATCGCCATTGTCATCCTCCACGACGAAGACCGGACACGCCCGTATGTAGTCGTCCCGGTACGCTCCCAGAGTGAACTTTCGTTCTCGCCTTCCTTCGATATGAAGCCAGTCGTTCGAAATGGCACGCAATTGTTCGATACGTTCATCCGTCTGAGGCGCGGGATAGTAGGCAACGCGATACCCCTCGCGCTCCAGACGATTGCGGTTTGATCGCAGCGACTTCATATGGCGGCCGCTCAATGTGAACGATTTGAGGTCGACTATCGCATCCTCGCCAATCTTCACCGCCTTCAGACCAGCATCTTGGTAATCGCCAAGGCGCAGCGCCGGTGTCTGATGAAATGCAACACGCCACCCATTGGTATCGCAATACTCCAGGAACTCCGTCAGGAGCGCGCGAAACTCATCGTCTGAGGCAGCCACCGGATCACCGAGGCAAACTGCGACATTGCGGCTTAGACCGAACGAGACGACGCTTGTACCACCCCCTCCAAAGTAGAAGAGCTTGTCGTCCCAATATTTGAAGAAATCCAGCGTGGAATCCCCATACCTTTCGATAATCTCTATGGCTCGCACCCGCTCCTGCGGATAGACGGTGCGACGCCAGACGACCGGACGCATCAAGCTATAGATGGCAAAGACGAGCGACAGGATGCCAATGATCTGAATCGAGTCCAGGAACCAGGCGCCATAGTGCGTTTGGGGGGAGAGCCCGGAGTCTCCAAGGCTGAAAAACGTTCGCAATGTTCGGACGGCGGCTTCACTCGGGCTGAAGTCGTTGTTAAAGGCGCGCGTATCAATCAAGAAGAATCCAGCGCTACCGTAGAGCAATGCGAACGCGAGCGCCGCAACGAACCCGACCACGCCCTGGCGCATCAACGGGATGTCACTCCGCACCCGGTATCTATTGCGGGTAATCAACAGCAAGCCCAGTGTCAGCGCCGCGAGAAGCGCGACAGATTCATCATGATGTTTGAGCAGATGGGCAGGAATCAATGCGGCCAGAAGAAGCACAGCGGCGATCCATGCAACGCGACGATGGCGCAGTAGGTTGTAGGAAAGGAAGATCAGCACGAATCCGCTGACCAATGCAAAGCTCCGAGACAGCGCCGGGACACTGACGAACGCGTATTGCTCTATCTGATTGAAGCGTTCCGAAAAAGCCGGCGCCCACACTGAGAGAACCGTTGTGATTCCGGTCAGGAGCGTGAGCAACGCAGGGATCAGTGTCCCCGCGCGCCGCACGCCGCGATGCACTCCCACCTGGAGTGATAGGCCAATTGCCAGGGGCATCCAGACTTCGAGAGCGCGAAACAGGAGTGTCGCGGCAAGCGCTGAGCCACTGTCAATGCCGAACTGTCGCAGAGCGAGGACCATACCTACTTCGACGAGGCCTAGACCGGAAAAGAAAGGCGAAACAATGACGAATATTGTGCCGACCGCATATGCCGTCAGTGCCGTCGACATTGATGGATCTTGGCCAATGGCTCGCAGACAAGTGTAGAGCATCGCCACGCCAAACAATTCGGCGGCCTGCGCGGCGAAAAACGGGAAGAGAAGATCACGTGGACGCACGCGATGCTGGCGAACCTGCTCGGCAAAAGACGATGCACGACCAGGCAGGCGATGCACCAACCACTGGGGCGCTCCAGCCTCGCGGAGCAACAGGTAAAGGGCGGCGACGAGGAGCAGGAAACCAACAAACAGAACGCTTGCGCCAATCAGAAGAAGTCGGGAGACGGCATGTTGGATTTCCAGAATGACCAGCACCGGAATCAGGAGCGCCACAAATGCGCCGTCGCCGACGACTTCGTTAAGCGCGAGCGTCAACAATGCGTCGTCCGTTGAGACGCCACGAACTCCAACAAACCGGGTAAAGGCGAAGGTCGAGGCGGGAGCGCTCACTGGCGAGAGCGTTCCCGCAACGACACGCTGGAAGTGCGCTCTGCTCACCGCGAACCAACCGGGAAACGTCCCAATCCGGATCAGGATGAGCCCGATCGTCACGATGTATCCAGCCAATATCAAGAAATCAACAGTGACGGCCCCAGCGAGCCAGGCGATGTCTGCCGTGCGAATGACCCTGACCGTGCGGGGAATCTCACCCCCACTTCGCCAGACAAAGACGGCCAGCAAGATCAGCACAACGGCGTACATGAGCATGGCGGAACGCGGGCTGACAATGCCCCATACGGCGTTCAGATACTTGCGAAACCGATCCATGCTCAAGCGTCTTTCAGGTGCAGTGGTAAACCCCTTCGGCGAAATTGCCGCATCCAGTCACACTACACTACAAGTTACGCGGAAAAACTCCGGATCATTAGAAATCGAGTAGACCATGGATCGAGAAACACCCGAGCTTCGCCATCCAAACAACGTCGAGAGACGATACGAGCGGCTGATCAGAAATCTTCGCGACGACGAGCGCAAGGTGGTCGAGCGTATCCGCAGTAAACCCATCGTTGCGCGCGATATCAACGAACTGGAGGAGGAACGCCTGACGGTTGGTCAGCGTGCTGCTGACGACCTGGCGCGATTTGCCGGTAGCTGGACATTCATTCTCACCTTTCTCGGACTCATCGCGTTGTGGATCACCATCAACGCCTTGCGCTTGTTCGCTGGATCTTTCGACCCGTTCCCATTCATTCTGCTCAATCTGATCCTTTCGCTCCTGGCCGGCCTGCAAGCGCCGGTGATCATGATGAGCCAAAATCGGGTGGAATCTCGGGACAGGTTGCGGGCCGAGAATGACTACGAGATCAACCTCAAAGCAGAACTCGAGATCGAGCAACTGCACCTGAAGGTCGACGAACTCCGGCAGCGACAATGGGAAGAACTGCTGAGCGTCCAGGCGCAACAGATTGCACTGTTGGAGGAGCAGATCACTATTCTGCGCGAACTTGCGAAGAAGTCGTGAATCAGGAACACGCAAGCAAACGCACTTCGCGGCTTAGTTCGTTTCCATCCGGGCCAGGCGTCAGAGTACTACTACGGATACCATGGACATTGCTGTCGATCGGTCTCGTGTTCGCAGTAGCACTGTGGACCGGCACGCTCGACCACCCACCAACCTCGGCTCAATTTGAAGCATACGGTTTCGGCTTTGAGTCACTCCGGGACGGCAAGTTCCAGGGGCTTGTAGCCGGGATCTACTTCGTCGATCATCCTGCCGCCGCGATCTCCTCTATCGCATTGATTGGGCTCTTCGTCGGACTATACGAGTATCGCTATGGACTCCGCTGGACAATCGCCGTCTGGTTCGTCGGCACACTCGCAACAACGTTTCTCGGTATCTTGCTAGTCGCTCTAGTGTCTTTCGTATTCAACATTCGTCCGATATCCGCGATAGTCACTTATGACGTTGGGGCCTCAGCGTCGTGCTGGTGCGCACTCGGGGCCATTGCCGGTTGGCCGGTCAGATGGCGCGGCTGGCGACTCGTTGTCGGAGTTGGTGGAGGCCTCGTCCTCGTTGCTTTGGGGGTGACTGGTCAGACATATACCGACGTCGGTCACATCATCGCTTTCTGCGTCGGAGTGATCCTCTTCGGAGCGCTCGAATCTCGCCTCAAACCGTCGATCAGGATATACGATGGAAATTGGCTGACCCTGGGGTTTCTAGTCGCTGGTCTCTCCGGCATACTCGTCATCGTTGTAGCGCAGATCGACGAGCCGCATACAATTGTCTTTTGGCTCCTGGTTGCCGGTGGTGGAGCGTTGATTTTATCCGCGCTCAACGCACCGCTGGCATTCTGGCCATTCGTTTTCGCCCTGGTGGTGCTCCTGGGAGTGATCCAGCTACTTGTACGCTTCAACGGTGAACTGCTTGCCGCAAACACAGCAGCGATTGCCCTGATACTTTTCGGTATCTTTCGGCAGGATCAATCTGTCCCCACGGGTTCCACCGAATGCGTCTAAGATGATGCCGCGATGATCAATACTGATGTGAGCGAACTCGCAACAATTGTCTTGCGAACGACAATGGTATATGGCGGCCTGCTCATCCTGCTGCGACTGGCTGGAAAACGCGAGCTTGGCCAGATGCGCTTATTCGATCTCATCGTGATTCTGGTCATTGCTAACGCCGTTCAGAACGCCATGGTCGGATCGAACACCAGTGTCACGGGTGGATTGCTTGCCGCCGCAACGCTGGTTGGGATCAACTGGATCGTCGGTCAACTTGGAATCCGCAATGCATGGTTTGGACACGAGCTGAGTGGCACGCCGACCATGCTCGTCTTTAACGGTCAACTCATCGAGGAACACATGCGACGGGAAGGGATTACAACGGATGAAGTGCTCATGGCGTTGCGGGAACATGGGATCGACGAAATCAGGATGGCGCGGCTTGTTGTGCTCGAAGTGGACGGCACGATCAGTGTCATACCCGTCGACGCCCCACTTCACCGCACGCGCAGGCGCATCCGTGGGCGCAAGCCGACCGGATAATACCTCCCTCGTAACAACCGAATGAGCGAAAATCCGACTGAGCCACGCCGGTTCCCGGAAGCCCTGACGGTCACCATTTCCCGCCGGACCATTCTGATGATCTTTGCGTTTGTCGTCGGCCTCTGGATTGCCCTGCATCTGATAAATGTCATGATCGTCGTCTTCTCGGCGATTCTCATCTCCGCCGCAATCGACCAGCCGGCAAGCTGGTTCGAGCGGCGTGGTCTGCCAAGACAGGCTGGCGTTCTGATCATCTACCTTCTCAGTGTCCTCGTCCTTGCCGGCATCGTGCTGCTGCTTATTCCACTCGTAAGTGCGGAGGTCTCGACGGCGCAGGAGGAGATTCCAAAGTACGCGACAAAGCTCGAAGAATTCGCCAACCGTGTCGCGCCAAATAGCGACTTTCATCTGAATTTCACCAGCATTTCCGGCAGCCTCTCGAATAACCTGAATACGATAGCCGTGCGCCTGACTGCGGTATCACTGGCGACCGGACGCGCTTTGGTGCTGTTCTTTGTGACGCTCGTCGTTGCCTACTATCTTGCCGTCCGGCCGGACATGGTGCCGCGTGCCGTGACCCGCTTCCTGCCAGCCGCCCACCATGACCGCGTCGCCTCAATTGATGCCTCGGCGCGCATGCGTATCGGTGGTTGGGCGCGCGGTCAGGCGCTGGTCGCGATCAGCTTCGGCGTGAGCATGGGGGTAGGGCTCTGGTTACTCGGCGTACCGTTCGCGATCTCACTCGGAGTGATCGCCGCTGTGCTCGAGATCATCCCCTACGTTGGCGGCGTCGTGACGATTCTGCTAGCCGTTCCGCTTGCCCTGACGCTTGGTCCCGGCCATGCCGTCGCAGCGCTCGCCCTCTACGTCGTTCTGGCGCAGATCGAAGCGCATATTGTCTCCCCGTACTTTCTCGGGCGCGGTGTTGAGTTGCCGCCAGTCGTGGTGCTCATCGCCCTGTTAGCGGGTGCTGAAGCAGCGGGAATTATCGGCATTCTTCTCGCGGTCCCGGTCTCTGTTGTACTCTGGGGCGTTATTGAAGAAATATGGCCGCCTCCAGCTGAGGCGAGTTCCAACGACGTTGAAACGCTTGGGGAATCGGAGGAAACACATGAATCTTGACCTGATAATCCGCGACGGCATGGTCATCGACGGAACCGGAAATCCCTGGTTCCAGACCGATGTTGGCATCAAGGACGGCAAGGTCGTCGCACTGGGGAAGTTGAATGGAACCCAGGCGGAGCAGGAGATCGATGCCAGTGGTTTGGTCGTCGCTCCCGGCTTCGTTGACGCTCACGCACATTCCGATTATCTGATTCTGGCCGATCCCACAAACGAGAACAAACTGCTCCAGGGTGTCACGCTGGATGTTGCCGGGAACTGCGGTTACTCGGCTGCGCCCATCGGCGAGGCCTTCTTTCGCGAGTGGTGGACGCCAGAGATTCACGAGCGCTTCACCGTCTGTGGCCTTGAAGAAGGCCGCCAGCTGCTGGCCGATCACGGCGTCGACTTCAACTGGCGCACACTCGACGGATACCTGAACGCGATCGATGCCGCCGGACCAAGCACCCACTACCTGACCTTCACCGGCCAGGTCGCGCTGCGCCTGGCTACCTATGGCGACTACAGCCGCCGTCCCAGCGACGACGAATTCGCGACGATGAAAGAACTGACCCACCAGGCCATGCAGGAGGGCTCCTTCGGCGTTTCGACCGAATCCGGCAGCCACAAGGAGATGGATTTCGATGTCGAAGAGCTGATCGAGCTCTGCAAGATCGCCGCCGAATATGGTGGCGTCTACTCCAACCACATGCGCAACTACGACATGGAAGTGATCGCATCGACTGAAGAAGCGCTTTACATCAGCGAGCAGGCCAACATCCCCTCAATCATCTCCCACATCGGCGTCGCCGGACGGCAACGCGGTGTCCCCGCTGAAGGCTTGCTGGCGCTGATCGATGAAGGACGTGAGCGCGGCCTCCAGGTCACCGCCGACCTGATGCCCTTCGGCTATCGCGAATCTCTGACCTTCACCGCCCTGGCGAGAGACATGCTGCCGGAATCTGCGACAGCTGACGGCTACGAAGCCTTCAAGGCCGAAATGCGCGACTCCGATAGCCGCGAGAGACTGAAGCAGGAACTACGCGACGGAGCGTCCTCTCGCTGGTATATCTCTCCCGACGCAAAACCGGGCGAGGCCTATTCCGAAGGACCGCTGGTTGGCAACTCATGGCCCGACCAGCTCGAATTCGTCGTCTGTGCCGAACGCAACTTCGAAGGCCGACGGGCCGGAGATCTGGCACGCGAGATGGGCCGCGATCCCTTCGACATCCTCTTCCAGGCGATCGAGACCGATTGGGACACCGCCAAGGTGATGCACACCAGTTGGGCCGAAGAGGACTTGAAGCTGATGGTCCAGCACCCCTGGGTATCTTTTGGCGGCGACGGCGCGCAGACCAAAGCGATGTGGCAGAAACGTCCCGGCGTGCCGAATCCAACCCAGTATGGCGTCTTTCCGATGATCCTCGGCCGCTATGTGCGCCAGAAGGGCTGGTTGCGCTGGGAGGACGCCATCCGCAAGATGACCTCGTTGCCCTGTGCCGCGATGGGCATCTACGACCGTGGCATCATACGCCCCGGTGCCTGGGCCGACATCACCATCTTCAACCCCGATACAATCATCGACACACCGAGCTATTACGACTACCCCGAAACCTACGCCCGAGGTATCCACCACGTCCTCGTCAACGGTGTCCCGGCCGTCCTCGACGGCGTGCAGACCGGTAAACGACCGGGCACGGCGTTGCGGCACAATGCGCTGAATGGAGCATGAACATGAAGATTGACCCAGCCCTCTTCCGCCCCGAAGCGATCAGCGAGAAGACGCGCGAGGCGAATCAACGCTTGGAAAGTGAGCTTGCCAAAGCTCCTCCATTCGTCAACTTCACACCACAGGAAATCCGGGACGCCCGGCATTCTGGCGAAGGCATCTTCGGTCCTCTGGAGTATTCCGAACGAGCAGTAACCGTGTGATTAGCGGTCCAGGTGGGGATCTCAACCTGCGCGTTTTCATGCCCGAGACAATCCGTGGCGTCTATCTCCACATCCACGGAGGCGGCTGGGTGCTCGGTGGAGCCGATCAGAGCGACGCGGCACGGCTGCGCGAAGCAGACGCTAACCAGGTTGCCGTCGTCAGCGTCGAATACCGGCTTGCGCCAGAACACCCCTATCCCGCTGGACCAGACGACTGCGAAGCTGCCGCGCTCTGGCTCGTCGAGAATGCCGCATCGGAATTCGGAACCGATCGTTTACTTATCGGCGGTGAATCGGCGGGCGCGCATCTTTCGGCAGTCACGCTGCTACGGTTGAGGGATAGGCATGGGCTCACTCCGTTTCAGGGCGCGAACCTCGTCTACGGCGCATATGATCTGTCGATGACGCCGAGTTGCGCCAATTGGGGAGAATTCAATCTCATTCTCTCGACGCCGATCGTCGAATGGTTCATCGATCGCTTCGTGCCAGCCGAGAAGCGGCGCGATCCGGATGTCTCGCCACTCTTCGCCGACCTCAGCGGCATGCCACCGGCACTCTTCAGTGTCGGCACGCTCGACCCCATCCTCGACGACTCGCTCTTCATGGCATCGCGCTGGACGGCAGCCGGCAACGAGGCTGAACTGGCAATCTTTCCAGGCGGCGTCCACGGCTTCAATGGCCTCCCGGACGATCTCGATATCACCCACCAGTTCAACGCACGTGTCGACCAGTTCTTCAATGAGGTGCTGGGAGAATGATCCCTCAAGCGCGGGCACGAGCCTGGTGGATAGTTCTGCTACATCCTGAAACCTGTCACCTATAGCCTTCCCGAAAGGAGTCCCATGGATCGCCACATTCCATTCGCCGCCGTCCACAACTTCCGAGATCTGGGCGGATATGAAACCGCCGACGGTCGGCAGATACGATGGCGAAGGCTCTTTCGCGCCGACTCGCTGCAGGGGCTATCGCCGGACGAAGCCAGATGGTTGCGGGACGATCTGGGATTGCGAACGGTCATCGATATGCAAGGTGGCGTCGGGCGAGATCCCGGTCCGCTTGCCGCCAATGGCGTCGATCGTCACCACCTGTCGATCTGGGACGACTACATGCAGGATCTGTTGATGCGCTTGGAGCGGCCCATCTCCGGAGAGTTTTATGTCACTCTTGCTGAACGCTTCGGCGGTCAGTTCACTCAAGCATTGCGATTCCTGACGGTCGAGGAGACCTATCCAGCAGTCTTTCACTGCACAATCGGCAAGGACCGCACCGGTGTTCTCGCGGCTCTACTGCTAGCCACGCTCGGCGTTGATGACCAGACGATCATTGATGACTACGGGCTCAGCAATAGCGCCATCGCTCAGATTCGCGAACACCTTTTGACACTGCCCGATCTCTCCGACGACTACAAAGTGCGCCTGGACCTGACACTCGCCGTCGAACCGCTGGCAATCGCCACCATGCTCGACGAATTACGCGCTCGCCACGGCTCGATCGAGGAGTTCGTCGGTAAGCATGGACTGAAGGAGCGGGAGATCGACCAACTTCACGAAGTCCTGTTGACCTGAGCGCAGCAGAAGGGAGAGGGTGTGCAGCGCTTCATCGACATCCCAAATGTCTTCAACTTTCGCGACATAGGTGGATATCCAACGAAAGACGGCCGCAGCACCCGCTGGGGTACGCTCTATCGCTCGGGAGAGCTACACAGGCTGGACGCGATAGGCGTCGACAGATTGCGGACCGCCATTGGTCTGAGAACAGAGGTAGATCTCCGTTGGGCCGATGATCTCGAACGCGCCGGTACGCTCGGCCCGCTCGTCGAATCGGGCATTGACCGGCGCCACATACCGCTGGGCAGCGCCGAGATCCTGAAAGACATCCCGCCCCTGCCCATCGAGCTAGCCTATCTGCCGATTGCCGCCCGCAGTGGCCCCGCGGTGGTCAGTGTCGCCCGCACCATTGGAGATGAGTCTTCGCACCCAATCGTCATCCACTGCTCCGCGGGGAAGGATCGAACCGGTGTCTTCATCGCTCTACTGCTCGCGCTGCTGGGAGTTGATGACGAATTGATCGTCGATGACTATGCTCTAACTGCTTCCGAGATGACCCGCTGGATCAACTATCGAATAGAACGCGGAGAACTGCCACGAGAACGAATCACCGAACCCCATCCCGGTGACGCGATCGCCCCCGACGCGATCCAGTCCATGCTCGACACCCTCCGCAACGAGCACGAGTCGATCGAAGGCTATTTTCTGCACCATGGACTTACTGGCGATGAAGTCGAGCTCCTGAGATCTTCACTCTTGGAGTAGCACACCACCTCTTATCTACCTGGCCAGATCCACCGATCCTTCAACATGCGATTTTTCTGAGGCCTATCCAGAGCGGGTGGTAGTTTGCAGGAGAGCTTGGAGGCCAATTCTCCGAAGGCTATTCAGCACACGAGACGAATGAAACGACGATACATTCTTCCTACGCACTACACCTCCTCTTTTCCCTCGTAGATTCCTCGGACAATCCCTTCGATGTCCGGCTCTTCCAACGTCAGGTCGCGGATGCGGTAGCGGGCTGTGACAGTGGAAATAGCGACAGCTGCGGTCGTCTCGTCGCGACGGAAGCGCAGCCAGTGGCGCGGTCCATCGTGCTGGATGTCGGTCATCCCCGGTAGATTGAGCGGGCCGCCAATGTCTTCCGAACCATCGAGGTCGACGACGAGCGTCCGTTCGACGCCGTAGCGATCGCGGATGGCTTCTACGCTGCCATCGTAGAGCAGCTTGCCATGATCGATGATCATCATACGTTTGCATAGCTGGGATATGTCGTCCATGTCGTGCGTCGTCAACAAGACCGTCACTCCACGCTCCCGGTTGATATCCCGCAGCACTTCGCGGATTCGCGCCCGAGCTACGACGTCGAGTCCGATCGTTGGTTCATCGAGATAGATAATCGGCGGTTCGTGAAGCAGCGCGGCAACGAGATCACCACGCATGCGCTGGCCGAGACTGAGCTGGCGGACCGGCGTATCGAGGAACGCATCGAGTTCGAGGATCTCTCGAAAATAGGCCAGATTTTCGTTGAAGCGTTCCGAAGGTACGCCGTAAACGTGCTGGAGCAACGTCAGCGACTCGATCAACGGCAGATCCCACCAGAGCTGAGTGCGCTGGCCAAAGACGACACCGATCTTTCCAGCTAGCTCCCGCCGCCGTTCCCAGGGCACCAGCCCGGCGACCGACACACTTCCGCCGGACGGCACGAGAATGCCGGTCAACACCTTGATCGTCGTGCTCTTCCCTGCCCCGTTTGGACCAATGTAGCCGACCATCTCGCCGGCCTCGACCTCGAACGAGATCCCATCGACGGCCGAAACCTCATGACCAGACCGGCTGACCAGCCCCCGCACAGCCCCGCCGAGCCCCGAGCGCCGCTGATTGACCCAGAAGGTCTTTTGCAGGTTTTCGACGGTGATCATCGCCATTCAGCCTCTCTCGGAGTGTCGGTGTTCGGATCCTTCAATTCAACTCCCCGTGCTCCGGTAGTGCCGTACCCCAAATCCCCAGGCGAAGCGCGCGACGACCGAGAGAAATGCGGCAGCCGCCAGCGGCGACACGATCAACAACCAGAGCGGCCAGTCCGACACTTCTGGGCGGTCGAGCAGGTAGAGCGAAGGAAAATAGGAGACGAAGGCGAGGGGGATGACGAAGGTGAAGAAGCGCCGCATCAGCAGGTGGTAGATCGGCAGCGGATAGCTGGCGAACTCGGTCCCGCCGTAGGTGATGATGTTGATGACCTCGATGCTCTCGACCGTCCAGAAACAGATCGTCGCGCCGAGGACGAAGAAGCCGATGTAGAGCACCATGCCGCAAAGGATGACGACCGGCAGATAGGCGAGCTTCGCTGGCGTCCAGTCTGCCGATGTCCAGGCGAAGGCCAGCCCGAGGGCGACGGCGCCCTGGAGAATGCGTCCCAGGCGCCGCAGCTGAAAATCGCCCGAGAGCACCTGGATGAATGCGCTCTGCGGCCGTAACAGCACCCGGTCGAACTCACCGCGGCGGATTGTCTCCGGGAAGATGTCGAAGCCGGCCCCGAACATCTCGGCCATCCCAAACGAGATCGAGGCCAGTCCGTAGAGAAAGGCAACCTCGCCGACGGACCAACCGATGAGGTCATCG
>CAVUYM010000019.1:0-19025 GCA_963745675.1 uncultured Chloroflexia bacterium | reverse complement strand
GCAGCGAGGGATCTAGCTCGGAGATTGTGATGTACCGCCGCCACGCACCATCAATGATCACATGCCCTCCAGATCATCGACCCTGTATCACCAAGCTATCGTACGTAGATCCCTCTCTGCGCGGAGCCTCCGCTCGGGATGCCAAAAATGGAAGGCGCCAATCAGTCCTTACGGGATCGATGGATCATTCGAATTACGAATTTACTTCGGAAACCTTGACATTATAATTCGGATACCTTATCATTCGGCAGTCGAACTAATCTGGTATCAATCCTGAAAGGAAACACAATGGATACCAGAACGACAGAAGACGAACTCATCGAACGCGCGATGGAACTGTTGCCACGCTTCAAACGAAGCATGCTCCGGCATATCGGCGGACCACCCGGACCCAGGGCATGCGTGGCGGTCCACCCTGGGCGCGCGGACGCGGGCGCAAAGGCGGTCGACATGGTCGCGGTGCAAGGGGTTGGAACGGCCCCGGCTCGCCGGCCCAGATGAGGATCGCGATGCAGCTCTATCGCCAGGGGCCGGCTAAAGTCGGCGATATCGCCAACTGGATCGGCGTCTCAGCGCCGACCGCTTCGGAGCAGATCGATGGTCTGGTTGAAGCAGGGCTGGCCGAACGTACGATTAACCCCGATGACCGGCGTGAAGTGCTCGTCGAGCTCACACCAAAAGCCATCGAACTAGCGGACTATTTCTGGAACCTTCAGCGTTCTAGAGTTGCGATGGTCTTCGATCGCTTCTCCCCGGAGGAGCAACCGATCGTCGTCCGCACACTGGAAGCATTTGCCGACGTCTTCGAACAGGATGCGGCGAATGCGGACGATTGCAAACAGGAGGCGCAGCGTCGTAACCTCCTCAATCTCAATGGAGAGAGAGCGTGATCTATGTCCGGTAACCCGAATAGTGCCGCGCCAGCAGTAGCCGCCAACACGAGCCAGGAACGCAATCCCTGGCTCGTGTTGGCCGTCCTGGCTGGCGCAATCTTCATGTTGTTGCTCGATACCACGATCGTGAACGTGGCACAGGTCAAGATCCGCGAGGGGCTCAACGCCGACCTTTCGGAGATCCAGTGGATTCTCGATAGTTACCTGCTAGCCTTCGCCGTTCTGCTGTTGACCTTTGGCCGGCTTGGCGATGTCTTCGGCCGCAAACGGCTCTTTATCCTCGGCATGGGCGATCTTCGCTGCCGCGTCGGCACTGAGCGCCGCATCCGGTTGGGTCGGCGACGTCACCGGTATCGGCGGCGCAAACACGCTGATCGTCTTCCGCACCCTGCAGGGCGTCGGCGGCGCATTCATGATGCCGCAAACGCTCTCGCTCATCACCGTCGTCTTCCCGCCTGAACGGCGCGGCGCGGCGATGGGTATCTGGGGCGCGATCACGGCGCTTGGCGCAGTCTTCGGTCCGATCATCGGCGGCCTCATCGTCACGAACTACGCCTGGGAATGGGTCTTCCTGATCAACGTCCCGGTCGGCATCGTCGGGATCATCGCCGCCATCTACATCGTTCCCGGAATCACGCGATCCACAAGCGACGACAAAGCTCGATTGGGGCGGCATCCTGCTATCGGGAGCTGGCATCTTCTCGATCGTCTTCGCGCTGATCGAAGGCAACCGCTACGGCTGGACGAGTCCCGAGATCCTGGGTCTGCTGGCGATCGGGATAGTCCTGATGGCAGCCTTCGTCTGGTGGGAACTGCGTCAGCAGGATCCGATGATGAAGGTCGAGCTTTTCAAACTGCGCAACTTCTGGGCCGGCAACGTGATCACTGGAGTGATGGCATTCGGGATGTTCGGCATCTTCTTCCCGATCACGATCTTCCTCCAGGGCGATCCTCGGCTACACGCCGATCCGGGCCGGGTTGGCGCTCGTCCCGATGGCCTTCACGATCATGCTCGTAGCGCCCATCGCCGGACGCCTGAGCGACAAGATCGGATCTCGCTGGCTGCTCGTTGCCGGACTGTCGATCGCTGCAACCGGCGTCTTCTTTCTGTCAACCCGCCTGACGCCTCGAAACGAAGCATCTGGGATCTCTTCCCGGCGCTGGTCGTGACCGGTCTCGGCATGGGCATGACCTTCCCGCCAATGACGAACGCGACGATGAAGGAAGTCCCGCCACGTATCTCAGGGAGCGCTTCCGGCATTCTGAACACGACCCGTAACCTCGGCCAGATTCTCGGCATCGCGATTCTAGGCTCGGCGCTTCAGAGCTGGGCAGGCTCCTACACGAGCAACGAGCTGGCAGGGGTTGCGATCGATCCCGCGCTCAAGGCGCGCATCTCCGAACTGGCTGGCGAAGGCCGCACCGAACTCGTTCCATCGGCGATACCTGGCCGCGCAAGCGGACCAGATCCCGGCGGTCATGGAAGCCGTCTCGCGGGCCTTCGTCCATGCGATGCAGAGCACCTTCAATATCAGTATCGCCGTGCTGGCCGCTGCAGCAGTGACCGGATTACTCATCCGTAACGTCGTTGGAAGCGGAGAGAAAGCGCCGGCGCCGCAGGAACCCCGGCAGCAGGCCATCCCGCAGGCTATCGGGAAGTGAGCGCGAGACTGAGGTAGTCCAGCGCTCGACGGTCAATCCAGGAATGGAGGGACAGGCATGCCCATGGAATCAACTATTGAACAACAACGCGCACCCATGCCATGGGCATCGATTTTGATAGCGGGAATCGCCTCGATCGTAGCGTCGATGGTCGCAAATCTGATCGTGTGGCTAATCGCTACAAGTGTCTTCGATGTCCCCGGGGGATTCGACCCACTCGCGTCAGCAGCGCCGGTTGTGAAGGCGTCAATCGCCTTTGGCATTGTCGCAACGATCACGTTCGTCATCATTCTCCGGTTCGCGAAGAACCCTGCACGGACCTGGATGATCGTCGGGCTGACCGGCCTGCTTGTCTCCTTTATCCTGCCGCTCGGGCTCCTCAGCCAGGACGATTCGAGCGGCACAGGCGTTGCGCTTCTCGTGCTCATGCACGTCGTCGCGGCCGCAATCTTCATCCCGACGATGCTGCGGCTGGGAAGTGATTAAGAGGGGAAGTCCTCACCCTTCTCCTCCGGCTGCTCACTACAAACTACATACTTGCTCGATTCGTCCGGGCTATCGCGCCCAGCCAGCGGGCGCTCGGCTTGACCGTGCGGGTCTGGGTCCGGCGATCGACGGCGATCAGGCCGAAGGTCGGGCCATAGCCCAGGTACCACTCGAAATTGTCAAAGGCTGACCAGTAGGTGTAGCCGCGCACGTCGATGCCATCCTGGAGGCAGGCCGCGACACCTCGCAGCGCGCGGTCGACGTATTCAAGCCGGCGCTCGTCGTCCGCAGTGGCGATGCCGTTTTCAGTGACGATGATCGGGATGCCAGTCGCCTCGGCGGCGATTCGGATGGTCGCTTCGAGCGCTTCCGGCCAGAATTCATAGCCGATCTGGGTGCGTTCAGCGTCCTCGGCAGGGGGCAGCACTCCATTCGGACCGACCCGTTTGCGAGTGTAGACTTGCACGCCCAGGAAATCGTCACCACCTATTTCGTTCAGGTAGACATCATTGAGTTCGTGACGCAATCGCACGGCGTGTTCTTCTCCGCCCGGCTCCGCCTGGATATCCTGCACAGCGAGGGTGAGGCCGACCGGAATGCTCACGGAGGCGGCTTTGATTGCCGCGACTGCTTGATGATGGGCGGCAAGCATCGTTTCACGGGCACGTTCCGACGTCGCGAACTGGAAGGGCACGAAGCGTTCCGGCAGTACCCCCAATGACTGTGCAGCCGCGCTCCACCACGGCTGCTCCTGAGGGACGGGTGCGCCGGGCTGTCCCTTGAAGATGAGTGGCCCGATGTTCGGTTCGTTGAGGGTGCAGGCGTAGTCAATCAAATCACCCAGGTGCTCGGTTGCACGGGCGCAAAAGCGTGCGAAATGTTCAGGTGTTTCCGCTCCTTCCCATCCACCGCCAGCAATTAACCAGCGTGGAGAGCTGAAGTGGTGGTACGTGACCATCGCGGTCAGACCGTTCTCATGGCAGCACTCAAGCATGCGCCGGTAGTGGTCGAGCGCGGCCATCGAGAAGATGCCAGGCTCGGGTTCGATGCGCGACCATTCGAGCGAGAAGCGGTACATGTTGAAGCCGAGGCCGGCCAGCAGCGCAATGTCCTCACGATAGCGGTGATAGTGGTCGATGGCGTCGCCGGAAGGCTCGGCGAAGTCAGTCCCCGGCACGTGCTCCATCAGCCAGACATCGTTGTAGACGTTCCCACCCTCGACCTGATGCGCCGCCGTCGCCGTCCCCCATAGAAAGCCCTCGGGAAATGTGAACTCCATGATCCTCGCCTCCGCGCCGATGCCCATTCGAGCCATTTGAGGCCTGCGGGCCATTTCTTCGCGTCTCACATGCCACCCATGATAATGTCAGCAATTTTGACATTGATTACTACAATACAAGGACGTGATTGTGATTTGTCATGCCTTTGCACCTACTCCAGCGTACAGAATGTCTAGCCTGACTGGGATCGCATGCGTACACGGTTGGGGGCAATCCCCATCCCTACGAATCGGTCAATTTGCCGGTGTCGATGATGCCCATCAGTACCGCAGTTCCCGCGTGGAGGCAGATGGTGTCAGTGCTCCCGCCGTATCAACTCCGCGCTGTGCTCCGCCACTGGCGGCGGTATTATCATCGCCGCCCAGCTCGATCGGAAACTCGTGGAAATTGCGGTTTGCAATTTGACCCGGAAAAATGAACCGTGCTTCGCGTGTAAACGTGGTGATACAGACAGAGACTGTCTAGCCCGCCGGCTGAGTCTCCTCGACACTCCGTTACACCCTAATGGCAATGTGCGTGGCCGGCGGGACGGCATCTGATCCGATCTACGAGTCCCCACAATCACCTTCGGCAGCAGCCCGATACTCATCCGGCACCTCTCTTTTGGTCACTTCTTGTAATATGCCCTGAGCATCCTGGCATAGTGATTCCCCGGTACCATGTTGTTGAGGTTGGGGGAGCCTGTTGTGACAGCCAGCGCTATGCGGACCCTGCCCCTCCCCGCGACGACATAAGACCCCCGGATTGTCCCATCCCGGGGGTCTCATCATTCGCGTTCATGCTCTCTGAAGCTAAGTGGGACACCGGGATCCTCGCCGTTAGAAGTCCATGACGAGCGTTCCTGCAATCCAGTCATGGTCGGTGTTGGGGAAGCCTTCAACACTGATCGTATGATTGAGTCCACCGCTCACCGACGACCACTGGCCATCAGCGACATTGTTCTGTCCACCGCTGACACTGGCTTCTTCACGACTGGCAGTATTGCCTTGACCTCCGCTTACACTGGACTGAATACCACTAGCAGTGTTTAGGCTTCCGCCGCTGACACTAGAGTCTTCACTACTGGCAGTATTGCCTTGACCTCCGCTTACACTGGACTGAATACCACTAGCAATGTTTAGGCTTCCGCCGCTAACGCTTGCGCGGTCACCGCTGGCTGTGTTTTGCATGCCGCCACTCACGCTGGACAGGTCGCCACTGGCTTCGTTGACGTATCCGCCGCTGACGCTGGAAAACTTGCCCTTCGCGTTGTTGAGGTCTCCGCCACTAACGTTGGAGATTAGGCCACTCGCTAGGTTACCGAACCCGCTACTGACGCTGGAGGCGGCTCCACTCGCCGTGTTGATATTCCCGCCGCTGACGGTGGAATAGTCACCGCTGGCTATGTTGGCAATTCCCCCGCTCACGCTGGCACTGGGTCCGTTGGCTGTGTTGTTGATGCCGCCACTCACGCTGGCGTTGGTTTCACTGGCTGCATTGTTGAAGCCACCACTGACGCTAGCCTGCAATGCGCTCGCGACGTTGCTGGATCCGTGATCTGGCATTGATCCACTGCGACGTTGCTGGATCCACCGCTGACACTGGCGTAGGCGCCGGTGATCTGGTTGTTGATCCCAACTACCAAACCACCGAAGCTGCTGTACCCGTGATTGCGGCCAACGACGATATTATGCGAACCATCACGGTTGAAAGCGTTCGGGTTCTCGTTGTAACCGACGATCAGATTGCCCTTGCCGTTCGTCGTGCCAGTGTCGCCCAACCCATTGCGTACTTCGACATCACAGCCGCTGAAGACAGCATCGCCCGCTTCCTCCGTCAGACAATCCGGCACCTGCGCCTCGAGAGCCGTCAACCGCGCATCCAGATCAACGATCGCCTCGCCACTGCCCAGTTCCACAAGAAACTCCGCACCGGTGCAGTTTGGCGCTTCCCCCGGTCGCATAATGCGCGCCTGGCCGGTGTAGCGGCTGACGCAGGCATGGACACTCAGACTCCCACTATGGGTCGCGCTCACTTCCCTGGGGCCAGCGACGCCCAGTACCAAGGCCGCAGCGACCAGTCCGAAGCCAATACCTAAACCCACAACCAGCCCGATGACCAGCTTCGGTAGCAGTGCGAATCGCATACCCCATCCTCTTCTGCACAAGATAATTCTCACGAAATCGAGCCAGTGTAGCAGGAACATTGTTCTGGAAGATAGTTGGTGTAAGAACGACCTGCCTGATCCGGTGACCGATCCTGGCTCGTCTAGCCGTGAACGCGCCGACCCCGCTGAGATGCAGTACAAACGAAAGACCCGAAGTGCAATAACCTGAGAGACTAGTCGGGTGTGCGCACTGTTGTTCTGAAGTCTCCGACTGGATCCCTCACGCTAGATGTCCCTGATCAGGCTAGGGGCGATTCAGTCGAGATCGTAATAGGGAGTCCCATCGAGGCTAATGACGCGGTCCAGCCCACCGACCACCCACTTCTCCGAGCTAACGCAAAGCTGTTGGGATCGCCGCCGACACTGCACACGAGTCATTCGCACGGGGCCCGGTCGTCAACGACTAAAAGGCTGGGAGTGTGTTGCTGAGCGTTTCGCTTCGTTATATCCATAATGTGTTGAGCCTTCTCTCCATGTAAAGATCCTGCAATTGCAGTTCCAGCAGAATCAGGTGTGTTGCCGCACCATCTCCGCGATATGTTCCGCTGCCGCAATCGTCGGGAAGTGCAGGTTGCAGCGTGGTCCCCAGGGGAAGATCGAGGCGTCGACAACGCGCAGTCCGGACAGGCCGTGAACGAGGCCGAGGTGGTCGACGACGGCTGTCGGGTCAGAAGCCGGACCCATGCGGCAGGTGGAGGATGGGTGATACGACGTGACGGCGCGAGCTTTGACAAATTCGCGCAGCTCGTCGCGGCTCTGCCAGTCGAAGCGGTGATTCGAGTCTGGCGTCAAATGTGTCGAGAGCGGTGGCGTCGCGGTTATCCGAGCAGACAGTTCGACGCCGTCGCAGAGCGCTTCGAGGTCGGTTGGGTCGCTCAGGTACTTGTGGTCGATGTCGAGCGTTGCGTTTGGATCGGGCGCGGTGAGCCGGACCCGTCCGGTCGAACGCGACCACTGGAGGCTTGGCGTCAGCCGGTAGACCCAGCGGCCGAGATCTTCGCTGAAGATCTGAATTGGGTAGAGATGCAGGTCGATCTCGGTATCGATCTGATTCGAGCGGGCGAAGATGACTGGCCGGGCAAAGACGATCTCACCCTGATCCTGTGGCGCGTCGCTTTCTTCTATTAGATAGAAGCGGTTAACGCCGCGTGCCGCGGGATGATCCATCAGGTGTTCGCCGACGCCGGGCAGCTCATGCTGGACGGCGATGCTCATCTCCTGCAGATGCGCCCCCGGCCCGACGCCGGAGCGCAACAGGATCGCCGGAGAACCATAGGCCCCGCCCGAGAGGATGACTTCGCGGCCTTTCAACTCGCGACCATCGGCAGTCCGGATGCCGGTCGCCCGTTTCCCGTCGAACAGCACGCGGTCAGTCAAGGTATCAGTCATGAGGGTGAAGTTGGGGCGATAGCGAGCCGGTTCGAGGTAGGTGAATACGCCGCTCATCCGAACCCCGTCAGCGACATTCCTGGGAACTGGCCCGATGCCCGGACGCTGGGACCGGTCGCCGTTCAAGTCGGCGATGTGATCGAACTCAAGCTCGTCGGCTGTCTGGAACATCATGCGTTCGATTGACGTCACGTGCATGTCCGCGATGCGGTCAATCGGAACAGGTCCATCGTGACCGTGGAGTTCGTTACCCGCTGCCAGTGGATCGGATTCCGCCCGTTTGAAGGACGGCAACAGGTCATCGAAACTCCAGCCAGAGTTGCCCCAGGCCGCCCACTGATCGTAGTCGGCTGCAGAGCCGCGCAGCCAGACGCAGGCATTGATCGTCGATGAACCACCGAGCACTCTCCCGCGTGGCAAATGCACCTGATACCCAGTTGGGCCGGGGGCGTTGTGATATCCCCAGGGGTGTGAATCCTCCCAGAGATAGGAAGGATCGAGAAGCTCCGACGGCCAGGCGTCTCGACGCACCCCATAGTCTGGACCGGCTTCGACGAGCAGCACCGTTGTATTGGCCTCCTCACTCAAGCGTTCCGCCAGAACGCAGCCAGCCGCCCCTCCGCCGACGATGATGTAGTCCCAGATCTGTTCGTTCGCCGCCATCGAATTGCCTCCCGTTTCTTCCTGACACAAGTGTAGAAGAGTCGAGGAGAAATGACGTCCAGAGGGTGGGATAGCCTGATGAATGAACGAAATAGCCGCCCTCTCAGAGAGAGGACGGCTTGTCTCGAAAATCAGAGAGGATTCGGATTGCGCCGGATCACTCTTCGGGTGAGCTGGCATGCGACGGGGAATCCGCATGACGCTTGATGAAGTCGATCGTAGTCTGCACCTTCGCTGGCGTAATGATGTGTTCGAGTCCTGGGATGATCGCCAGTTCCCCATGCTGCAACATCCGGTAGGCTGCGGTGGCATCCTCGACGGAACAGAACATGTCTCTGTCGCCGGTTAAGATGAGCGTTGGAGCGGTGATCGAGCGCAGATCTTCGAAGGTGTAGCCGGGAGATTGCGCGGCTCGCCCGAAAGCTTCCGTGATGTAGGTCTTCCAGTAGCCTGTTCCCTGCCCTCCATCGTGATCCGCTTTCATCAACTCAAACATACCTCGCATCTGGTCCGATGAGGAGAAGAACTGCTCCATCGCGTCCGGGTCCGCTTGCGTCGCATTTGGGTTTCCGCCCAGCATCTGCCGCATGATCTGGAAGGAGTGGGATTTGGGGTTGAACAGGTCGAAGCCAGCATCGTTCACGATGGCGCTAACCGCATCGGGATGCCGGAGGCCGACGAGCGTCGCGGTAAGACCTCCATCGCTGAAGCCGCAGATCGCAGGCTGACCCAGGTCGAGCGCGTCAATCAAAGCTGCGACGTCGTCGGCGAGCTGTGCGGACGAGATCGGGTCGCCACCAGGGTTCGCAGTCCTGCCCGCGCCGCGCGTGTCCGGCGCAATGACCCTGAAGTGCTCCGCGAATGTTGCCATCTGCGAGACGTAGGCTACGGGCACGCCCGCCCAGATGGGGTTGGTCGAGACCATGCCGCCATGAAGGAGAACTAATGGCTCCCCCTCGCCAGCTTCGACATAGTGGATGTCGATGCCGTTGGCGTGAATCTGCTTTCCCGCTTCGTGAGATGCCATCGTGTGGCGTTCAGATGTGCTGGTCGAAGTCATGACTACCTTCCTCCGTTTGTGTAGTAGGTCAATGTCACAACATTAATGGGGGCAGGGCATCATGGCATGAGGCGTTCGCCTCATTTTTCGATCGCCAGGCGATTGCTATGGTTGCGCTTGGTGGGGTGAATATGCGTCGGCCATCAGTCCGTGCTGCACCGCGAACAAGCTTGCTCTAGCGCGGTTGGAGACGCCGATCTTCGAATAGATGTGCCCGATGTGATTGCCGGCGGTCTTATGCGAGATCACCAGTTGCTCGGCAATTTCCTTGTTCGAGAGCCCACGCGCCAATAACCTGAGCACCTCAACTTCTCTCGATGTCAGGCCCGACGGCAAGTCACGGCGTAGTGTCACACGGTGTCCCGACGCCCGTAGTACGGCATCGACCGCGGCAGCATCCAGCCGCCCGGCTGTCACATCGCGGCGTAGCTCGGAGGCCGCCGCTTCGGATGACCGTGCTGGCCGGTGTGGTCGCATCTCGAGCATGGCGTGATAGGCGTCGGCGGCGGCAAGGATGCGCCCGGCTGGGCTGATCGCGTTGCCGGAAATTCCGCGTGGGTAGCCCGAGCCGTCGAGGCGCTCATGGTGCTGAACCGCGATTGCCCCGAGCGGCGCAAGGGCCGGCGAGAAGGCGAGCATGCGCTCGCTCAGATACGGATGTAAACGCACTCGCTCCATCTCGCTCTGTGTGAGGCTTCCGCGCTTATCCCAGATTGCATTTGACACGCCAAGGCGCCCGATGTCGTGGACTAGTCCTGCCCGGCGGATTGTCATGACGTCGGTGTCCGGTAGCCCGTAGATGCGCGCAGCCTCCGCCGCCAGGCTCGCCACCGCCCGAGAATGGCCAATCGTGAAGGGCGATTTGAGGTCGGTGAAGTCGCCGATCGCTTCGAGGATGTTGTCGAACCTGTCATCCGGCACAATCCTGCGCAGCATTGGCTCGGCGGCAATGATCGTATCCCAGTTACCGGACGTGTTGAGGTCATCGAGCAGTTCCGGCGCATGTTGGCAGAATAAATTGACCAGCGCCGGGTCGAAGTGCGTGCCCTTGCGCTCGTTCGCAACCGCTATCGCCGCGTCAACGCCGCCGATCTGATGAAAAACGGCGAGCACATCAGCGAGATAGACCAGTCGTGATGCGAGACGTATCTCCTCGCCCTTCGCCCCGAATGCGCCCTTGCCATCCCAACGCTCGAAGCTTTCCTTGAGACTCTGGCGCACATCAGGCCCGAGGCCGAGACGTTGAGTCAACTGGTCGGCCGCCATCCAGTGACTTGTCAAATCGATGATGTCACCGTGTCTGATCGCTCCAACGAATTCCGCCCCAAGACGAACCCGGTCAAACATCGATCTCCCGGCTCCCAGATGATTCAGGAGAAAACGTGGACCAGGGTCGGCGACATGGAAACCGTCGGCTTTCAGGGCGATATCGTCACCGAACCACTTGGCTTGCTCATACGCGTCGGTGTGACAGCCTACCCAGGCAAGCAAACCGGAGTAATAGACGACCACTCGTTCAGACTCATCGAAGCCCAGCAGCTCACTCATCCGGAGCGCAATCAGCGTCTGCCGGATGATGTGCTCCATAGGCTGACCGAGCCCCAGATCGGTGCCCAGTGAGAGCGTCGCAACGACTTCAGCCAGACGAACGTTTGGATGCATGCTAGACATGCCTGATTATACTGCTGTCCTTGTCCAGAATGGACCTCATTTGGGCGCAGGTGAGTTTCGAAACCCCAAGGCCCAGGTCATCGTTATGGCTTTGAAAGACATGACGGTTGATGATCGATTGGAAGGGCGTCGTGATGAATCATCTCTACAGGCTTATCCCATTGCTGATACTGTTGCCGCTGCTGGCAGCCTGTCTCTCGGGGGATGATTCTGACTCGACTGCCACAGCCGAACCGGCAATGACTCAGACCCAGCCGGCAACCTCGACCGTGGCCCCAACCACGGCGCCAAGCGCGACTCCAACTACGGAGAGCGCTTCTAGCGCATCACCGACGCCAGCCAGCCAGATCCGACCCACCTCGACGACACTGCCGACGCCAACCCAGCTGCCGGTCACGCGCGTCGATGCCACCCCCACTGCCGAAGCTGCCCCGACAGCGATTCCCGCTCAAGGCGTCCCGTACGAGCTCGCCGAGCAGATCGGCCAGCCGCAGATCCCGCAAGCGCCGATGGATGTGACGTTTCTCGATGATGGCCGCGTGGTCGTCGCCGACGGTGGGCGACGGGAGATTCAAATCTATGGGCCATCATTCGATCTCCTGGAGAGCTGGCCGACGATGGTGACGCGGCCCTTGGGGGGCGAGTGGATAGCCGGTTCGCCGGAGCAGGTCGCTGTTATCGACGACTCCTTCTATGTCGGGATTGCGGATGCGAGCGGCATCGCCCGCTACAGCGCCGGAGGCGATCTATTGGCACAGTACACATTCGGCGAATCATCACTGTCCCTTTTCGACCTGTCGAGCGGTCCTGACGGCCGGCTCTATGCGGCGGTCGGATCCTTCCGTACAGGTCAAGCAGTCGATGGCTATCCCTATGGAATCTACGTCTTCGACAGCGAACTCAATCCGCTCGAGATTTGGCAGAGCAGTCCGGTTTGGATGCCAATGGCTCTCGCCTTCGACGCGGATGGCATGCTGCACAGTTTGCTACTGCGTGCCAGCTCCAATGGCAATGTCGTCCAACCGGCCCGGATTGTCAGCATCGACCCGGCGGCCTACGACGCCGGAGTTTGGGAAGAACCGGTTGAGTTCGAGATCGAAGGCAACTTCGACGGCCTGGCGGTCACTGATGACGGCAATCTTGTTCTCATCGAGGAGGCGAGCAACGACTCCCGTGATGGCTCGGTGACGGTCGTCTACATCATGACCGAGGAGGGGCAGGAACTCGATCGTTGGGAAGTCGCTGGCCATGCCGCCTCGCAGATTCGCACCGCTGCAGGGATGCTGATGAGCGGCTCAGACCCCATCGTGCTCGCCGACCCGATTGGACAGCGCGTCCTGTTCCTTGGGCTAGATGGAGAGGTGATCCGCGAATTGGCCGACGATCCGGCCCATCTCTCGATCCCTTCCGGTATCGCCATCCTTCCCAGCGGAGAGCCGGCCGTGCTCGATGTTCCGGCGCGCGAGATCTCGATCTTCGGGGTCGACAATGCGGAACCCGAGCGCTACGAGATCGACATCCTCTACTTCCACCCCGCGTTCATGTTCTACAGTCGGATCTTCGCCGGGAATGACAACGACCTCTGGTATATCGACACCAACGAGTTGAGCCCGCTCGGGCTGCGACGGGTCGATCTGGCGACCGGCGAAATCGAGCAGTTTGAGACTGAAGAACTCGTCGAGCAGTTCACTCGGTTCAGCCCGCTTGCCGGCGCAATAGGTCCAGATGGACGGCTCTATCTCGTTCTGGCGGACGGAATTGCACATAGCTTTAGCGTCGATGGCGAGCACCTTGAACGCTGGCCGGCCACCGACGATAGCCCGGTCGAGAATGTGCGCGATATTGCGGTAGGGCCGGACGGTATCTACCTCCTCTGGGAAGGCGTTTCCGATGAGGGCAGCGGCTCATTCGTCTCCCGATGGGGGGACGATCCAGCAGAGAGCATAGCCTTCGTGCCATCAGAAGGTGACGGCTCCGCTACCCCGATAGTCTTCGACATCGGCCCGGATGGGCAGATCTATCTGCTCGACCCCTTCACGAACGAAGTCATTATCTTCGACGCAAGCGGCGAACTGATTTCGCGCTGGAGCGCCGGCGATGCTCGTGAGTCGCAAGTTATTGACATTGCTGTTGACGCTGAGGGTCGCGTCTATCTGACTGACGCTAAGCAGCGCGCGGTCCTGGTCTACGCGCCTGTTCAATAGCTCGTTGGGCAGCTCTTTTAGCGGATATGTCATTGAATGTGGCATGCGACTATACTCGCCATATGGATGCCAGTACGAACGGGCCAATCATCAATATCACCGGCGAGCGGGTGGCGCTGGGACCGATTCGCGAGGATCTTCTGCCGTTCTACGAACGCTGGGAGAACGATTTCGAAGTCATCAGGACTCACATCCAGACGCCGCTACCGATGACCGCCGAGATCATGCGGCGCTGGTTTGAGCGGGTGCGAACCGGGGCTAAACGCATACCTTTTACCATCTACGAGCGCGAGACACTCCAACCGATTGGTCTGAGCGGGCTGATGGGCGTCGACTTTCGCAACCGCACGGCCGAATTCAACATCACCATCGCCGAAGCTAATTTCCGTGGCCGTGGCTACGGTACCGAGACGGCGCAGCTGGTGCTCGACTACGCCTTCACCGCGCTCGGCCTGCACAGTGTCTTTCTCACCACCGTCGACTACAACCATGCTGGTCTGAGAGTCTACGAAAAATCGGATTCCGCGAGATCGGTCGCCGCCGCGAGGCGTTTCTGGAGGGCGGCCAGTTCCGCGACATCGTCTACATGGACATCTTAGCTAGTGAGTTCGAGAGCCCGGTGTTGGCCGACATATTTCATCCTGGACGATCGACGGACAAGACACCAGAACGGGCATCATCCTGAGGTGGGATTTAGTCCTGTTGACGTGTGGCTTGCAGGCAACTAGATCCTTCGACTCCGTAAGAACTACGCTCAGGATGACAATGTCGGAGCTATTGAGTCTGAGCCAGGAACCGTTGACCAGCGGATAAAGAGAGGTAACGCGCCGTGCCTTGGATACCCGTGATCCCTGTCGAAGAAGCCGAGGGCGATCTCCTGGCAGCCTACGCGCACCTCGGAATCGAGTCGGGTGAAATGACGCCACCCTACGACGTCGTCACTCAGAACGGACCAGTCATCCTGCGGCAGATGATCTTCTCGGATGCGGTGCGTTTCGGCGACTTCACGCTCAGCCGCCTACGCCGGGAGATGATCGCGACACTTGTCTCGGGCCTGAACCACTGCGTCTTCTGACTGGTCGCTCATGCGCGGTGGGTGCGCCGCGAGGGTGGCAGTGATGATGTTGCGGATGGGTTGGCGCGCGGTCATTGGCGCGATCTCAACCTCGACGATGCCGACCGGGCGATGCTGGCTTACAGCGAGTTGCTCACATTGGAGCCTTCGACGGTCGGTCAGGCGGACGTCGACAAGCTGAGAGAAGCAGGCTTCACCGACGCTGAGATCGGCGACATCGCCCTGACGATCGCCTTCTTCTCCTACATGAACCGCATCGTTGATGGGCTTGGCGCGCACATCTCCAAAGGCGTCGAAGCCGAAGCCCGCCGCCTCGGCGTCTGGCGCGATTGACAGGATCTCTCCAACCTACTCGCGCTTCGATCTCTGGCTGGAGTCTCGGTAATCGCCCCTGGCCCACCAATCTTCAATCTTGCGATCCATTTGCATCATGGGGCCAAGCAATCTGCTCCGCTGAAAGCCCTCTTGTATTCCTGGGCTAGCCTTAAACAGTCGTGCGAGCTGGGCGCGACCAGCCTGGTGATCTTCCCACAATCGATGTGTATTCCACATCCAGACGCAGAAAACCAGTAGCGACAAGGGAATTGAAATCAGAAAACCAAATCTGGTGCCAAACAGTAACAGCATGAATACCGCGAGCAGTATTGCCAAGGACAGTCCGAAAATTCCCATGCGACGGGGCAGACGCCTTCTTTGATACATGCGGCGCACAAGAGCCAAGATCGGAATCGCTATCAGCCAGAGAGCAAGTGCAATCAGGAGTGAGGTCATGTTGTGAATCCGACCCTCGGCGACGCTACAGTGAAGTGCTCTAGTCTACGACCATGCTATAGCTCTGACGATGTGGAAGCTAAAAACGCAAGTCATGGTCTAGTCGCGACCCTGATCAACGTGCTGGATTTAGCATGATTTACATGTCGAACCAACAATGTTCGAGCTGTTGATACTATGCACCTGGCGAACGTGGTCGCTAAAGGATCTGCCCGGTCTGTTGTTGGGAGAATGACGGCCCGTCAATTGCAAACAGATCTAAATGAATGTTGCAAGTACGAGAAAGATGGTCAAGCCGAAGAGGATCGGGATGAGCGATAGACGCGGGTCGAGGTCGGTGATGAGAGCGTTGAATTGCTCGTCGTCGAGTTCGGTTGCGTCGATCAAGGTGATGCGTTTGCGATTGAAATCTCTCGTCATCGTTTCCATTTGCGGCCGTCCTTTCCTGTAGAGTGCTACGGATCATCCATCAACATCCACAGGTTATGACGACGCCGATCTGGCGAGTATCGTGCAGGCATTAGACGCAGTGTCGTAGTTTCTCGATAGTAGCGGCTGTCTGGTGGACAGCCTTCTGGATGCGCGTATCGCGTGCCAGGAGCGAGGAAGCGCCCCGTTAGTCGGGGCGCTTCCAGGAATGTTCGAATTGAGGGCGTACTGTTTAGTTCACGGCATCCGGCTGAAAGACCATGATCCCGTCGAGGAGACCGGAGACGACGTAGAGTGTGCCGTCATCCGCCACGGCTAACCCGATTGGCGCGGAGAAGGCTGGCATCATCGTGTCCTCAGTGATCGTCGTATCTGGGGATATCAGAGCCAGAAACTCGCCGCTGGCGGAGAATTTCTCGACGCGGTGGTTATCGCGATCGGCAACATAGACGTAGCCAGCGCTGTCGACCGTCACCGCGTATGGGCCGTCGAGCTGGCCCGGCTCAACGCCCTGGCTGCTGATGTCCAGCAGATGCTTGCCCTCCAGGTCGAACTTCTGAACCCGACCCGGGAAGAAGTCAACTACGTAGAGCGAATTGCCATAGATTGCGATGCCCTTTGAGTTTTCAAACTGACCGGGACCGGTGCCATAGCTGCCCCAGGCTTTCACGAATACACCCTCCGACGTGAACTTCTGGATGCGATAGTTCCCGTTGTCGACGACATAGATATAGCCATCGTTATCGACGGCCACACCTTCCGGCTTGTCGAACTGTCCTTCGGCATTTCCAGGCTCACCCCAGCTCTTGATGAACTCGCCATCAGTGGAGTATTGAAGGATCTTGTTCTGCCCCTGGCTGACAACATAAGCAAAACCGCCATGCACAGCCACGTCGACCGGGTCCAGAAGCTGCTCGCTCCACTGGCGAACATATTCGCCCGCGGTCGTGAATACCTTGATTTGGCCGAGTATCTCATCGGCGATGTACAGATAGCCATCGTCGCCGGTCTCAATCTCTACCGGCTTTCCGAACGCTCCGCGGGTGGCGTCGGTCCAGACATCAACGACGCTTCCGACATCATTGAACTTCTGGACACGATTGTTGAGTAGTTCGGTGACATAGAAATAGCCGTCCGCGTCCATTGCGATCCGGGCCGGGTAATCAAACTGGCCGGGCTCTGTGCCAGTCGAACCCCACTCAGACACAAAGCTGTACGCTGTTTGTGCGTCGTTCGACGGCTGCCAGACCTTGATGCTCGCGCCACCATTCTGGTCGCCACTCTCGACTACATAGATATTGCCGTTGGAGCCTACAACGACGTCACGCGGGTAGGTGAATTGACCGGCATCCTTGCCTGGCGTGCCGAAGGAAGTGATCCACTCGCCCGCCGGCGAGAATTTCTGGATGCGATGGTTCCCGGTGTCCGCCACATAGACGTTGCCGTCACCATCAATCCCAATACCATTGGGAATTGAGAATTGACCGTCGGCTGTTCCGAATGAACCGAACGGCAGTAGATCGCCGCCATCAAGCGTGACACGCTGAATGCGATTATTGCCTTGATCGACGATGTAGAGCCAGCCGGCAGACGAGTTAATGACAAGATCCGCCGGGTTGCTCAGACCAGCCGTGGTGGCGTCCGCTATCGTGTCAAGATAATTGCCTTTCTGATCGAACAACTGGACGCGGCTATTGTTGAATTCGGCCACGTAGACGCGATCTGGTTCGACGGCCAAGCCTTCTGGCCGGTCCAGTTCGCCGTTGGCCGCGCCCAGCGTTCCCCAGCCGCCCAATAGCTGGCCTTCGGAATTGAAGCGCTGGATATCATGCTCTCCGCTCTCTGCGACAAAGATATCGCCGCTCTCTGAATCAATCGCCACGCCCACCGGCCCATTGAACGCCGCCACACCATTCACATGGGTATCCCAGATGCCGACATAGTCGTAGTCCACGACTGCAGGCTCGGGTGAAGGGGACGGAGAAGGTGACGGGGAAGGTGAGGGAGACGGTGACGGAGAAGGGGAAGGTGATGACGTCGGCGATGACTCTGGGGACGGAGACGGTGACGCAGTCGGTGTGCCGCCCGGATCTTCGTCATATCGCCAGCTGTAGTAGTGCTGGCCGACGTTGCCGGCCTCAACGACGAAGCCCTCGGGATTGCCCGGCGTGTAGGTCAGGCAGCGCCGCTCGAAACATTGCATCAGCACATCACGGTAGGTCCCAGCCACCTGAACATTGGCCCAGTAGGCCTCAGTGACTGGTCTCCCAGTTGCGAAGTAGGGATTCTCGAATAATTGACTGCTGACGAACTGTCCATTCTCGTCAACCACGCCACCGGAGTTCATGAAGGTCCAGAAGGGCGTCGCGATGGCATGATTGGTCACCTCGTCTACGACGGCAACCGTCACAGCCTTGCTAGCTAGTGCCGAATCGACAGAGACGGCGCCGTCACGATCGACGCGCTGGCTAATCATCGAGTTCGGAGCAAGCGCGTTGGCGCCGAGCAACGAGGTAAAGGTCTGGTAAGTGGGCCCGGTCGGGTCATCGGCGTCGCCGGCGACGTTGACCGCTGCCGGTTCACGTTGCTCGAATGTCGCGTTACCAGTCTGCATGTTCCCGCTGATGAGCTCGACGACGAGCAGGCCGTTGGTGACGTACCAGATGCTGGCGGAGTCAGCCTGTGGGCTGGTGATCTCCATGCGTGCCTTGTCGAAGTACTGAACATCGCGCATGCCGTCGGGCGCTTCGGCGTATGGTTCCTGGAGGACCTTCGTGTTGGCTTCAGGACCCCACATCCAGGTGCGGGCTGTAGCGCCATCCAGGACCGGCTTGTCGGTGCGCTGCCAGGTGCGTTGAAAGGCGTCATTGCCGGGAGGTGCGGCCAGTGCGACGTAAACTGAAAAGACGACGATTGATAGGACGAGCGACGTCGCTACAAACTGCCAGTAGAGCCTTGTTGAAAGGGATCTGGACTTCGCGAACTTCATTGTTGCGTTCCCTTACTTAGATTGAGCCGGCGTTGGCTAGAAATATGACGATGTTTTAGAGCGGTTACCTTCGACGGCCTCCTCATTCAACTTGCTAAACCCAGCTTGCAGTCGCGATAATTGCCGATGGCGGTGACGTATACGGGGCCGTCTGCATCGACGGCGATCTCCCACGGCACCTGGGCCGGCGCGGACCCTGGCCGGGCAATCCGGTTGCCTCCAGCGCCTCATCATCCAGCCTCGGGAATCTTGATTGATTGAAGTAATGGCCGGAAGCGCCATCAGACCTGTAGATTCGCATGCTGCC
>CAVUYM010000018.1:0-765375 GCA_963745675.1 uncultured Chloroflexia bacterium | reverse complement strand
CTCATCGGCCCGCTTGGGTCGTGGAGCCGTCGACTTTGTAGTATTGCGACCCGCGCGGCGGCGGGGGGATGCGGGTCATACATCTGCGCATGCCGCATTTATTCGGTGGCGATGCGCTGCGAACGGCGCGCTCATTGCGGCGTGAGCTTGTCGCATATCCGGGGACGAAATTCATTGTGAATGACCGCATCGACGTCGCTCTGCTGGCGATGGCTGATGGCGTTGAGCTTGGGGAACGCCTTTTCGAGGTCGAGGACGCTCGTTGTTTGCTGGGCGATCGGCTTCTCATCGGATGTTCGGTGCACGATGTGGACGAAACGGGCTGCCGCGCAAGGCGCTTCCTATCTGATCGCTGGGCACATCTACCAGACGGCGAGCAAGAGAGGGTGAGGAGGGCCGGGCTCGATGGCTGGCGGAGATTACGGCTTCGTCGAGATACCGGTCATCGCGATCGGCGGAGTAATGGTTGAGAGACTGCCGCAGGTGCTCCAGCGGGAGCTCACGGCGTCGCCTTCGGGCGCGAACTGTTGAAATCGGAAGATCCGTAGACGACTGCCCTCGGGCGGTACGTGTGCTTGAACAGGAATCGGAAAGTCATGACATCATCAACATCAACCTACGACGTCACCCTTAACTGCAAATCACTGGAGATATCCGCAGGCAAGCGATTGGGTCGCTACTTGAGAGCGCGAGATCGAGCGCCGCATGGTCGCAGTCGACGTCAACTGGCGAGATATTCCGCGCTACGAATTCGACGATACGCTGACTCGGCGGAGATCGTCTCGAACTCTTGCAGGGGGTCGAGGAGGATAGTTTGGGGGCGGAGACGCTACACCGATTTCGGCTTGTTCCGGAGGAAACCGCCGAGCTTCACCGACGCACTCTCGATCACCCGACGGTAAATGGCATCGGCAACGGCAACCTCCCCGAAGAAATTTTCCGCTACTACCTGGAGCAGGACTACCAGTTTCTGCTGCGGTTCGTGCGCGTTCTTGCCGTCGCCGCGTCCTCTGCACCCGACCTCGACTCTATGGCGCAACTGAGCCGACTGGTCTCTCTACGATTGACGTCGAAATCGATGCCTTGCAGGCGCTGTATGCGCGTTTCGGTGGAGATCCCCAGTCCTGGATGAGGTCGAACCGGCGCCCAGTTGCGAAGCTTATTGCAACCACCTGCTCGCCAATGCGCAACAAGGCGATTTGCTCGTTAGTTTTGCCGCCACCCTGCCTTGCCACTGGGGCTATTACGATATCGGGCAGACGCTGAAGCGCAAGGGCACGCCCGCCGATGATCGTTACGCTGCCTGGATCGAGGAATACGCTTCGATGAGTATGGTGAGCTGGTGCATTGGGCTATTCGGCGCTTCAACGAACTCGGCGATGATGCCAGCTCCATCCAGCGCGCTGCCGCGAAGCGAGCCTTTGTGATGAGTAGTCGCTATGAGTTCGGTTTCTGGGAAATGGCCTGGAAGCGCGAACGCTGGCCCCGGTCTTTTACCTGACCGCGGCTCGATACTGAGCTGGGGTCACGCCGAAGCGGCGTCGGAAGAGCCGCGTCAGGTGGCTCTGGTCGGTGAATCCGGCTGAGATCGCGATATCGAGAATTCTGTCGTCGGTCAACGATAGCTCCGCGGCCGCACGTTCAAGTCGAATCTCTCGGGCATACGATCCGAGCGGCATCCCAACATGATCTCGAAACGTGCGAGCCAGGTAGCCCGGATGGAGTTCGACTTCTGACGCGACATCTTCGATGAGCACCATACGATCATTGTGCGCATGGAGATATTCGATGACCTTCGACAGCCACGGCGGCTGCGCGCGACGCGAAGGTGCACGCCGGTCATCGCGACCGATAGCCGATATGAGCTCGAATACCAGCCCGCTTACCGCAAGGCCGGAGAGGTCGTCCGGGGACCGAAGTTCGGTGGACAAGCGTCGCGCGAAGCCGTCGAACTGGGGTCCGTGCCGTTCGAAGACATCATTGAGCAGTTTGAGGCTCGACTCCATTACAGGATGGCGCTTTGCCATGCCGCTATCAACCTGCACGACGACGACCCGTGAGCCCTGACTGCCAAACTGATCCGTGTGCGTCTCACCGGGCGGTATTGTAATCATGCTCGAAGACGGAAGAGCGTACGTTCGCCGCCCAAAGCCCTTTTCCATCGTGCCGTTTGCCAGGATCGAGATACACGCCGGTTCGTGGTGGTGCGGAGCCAGGCTGAAGTCGGCGTCAAACATAAGCTCGCTGACGGAGAAATCGCCGGTATCCATGTGCCAGGATCGTCCAGCGCCCACCGTGACCGGGAGTCCAGCAGGTCCATTCATCGCATGTACTCATTATTGTGGCGATAGATTTCGCGGTATTGCGCGGGCGTCTTGTCGACGTAGCGCCGGAATGCGCGCGTGAAATGACTTTGATCTGAGAAGCCGGCCTGGATCGCAAGCTCCGCGATGGGAATCTCTGTTTCAATCAGATGGGTTGCCGCCCAGTCCAGTCGCGCGTTGCGGGCAAAGTTCCCGGGAGTGACCCCAAATTCGGCCCGAAAGCGCCTGGCGAGATAGGCAGGGTGGACGCCCACCTCGTCTGCGATTTCTGCAACCGACACTCTACGGTTGACCACGTTGCCCGCGATTTCGCGCGCTTCCATCAACCAATCGGGAATGTCGATGGTGCGTGACTCTGTCGCACTGCGGGTGACGACTGAGAGAATTTCGCCGACGAGACCATCCACAGCAAGCGATGCGGCGTTGTCTGGATGGCCCAATTCCCCGGCAAGGCGTTGACCTAGCCAGCGCAGTTGCTCATCTTCGACTTTCATCCAGCGTTCGAAGATCTCACCGCATACTTCCAGTCGCTGGACGCTGAGCGGATGCTCCGGTTCGATTTCGATGACGACCGCCCGGCTGCCAGGACCAAAATGGTCGGTATGGATAATGCCGGCGGGCAACGTGAAGGCGGCGTTCGTCGGAATCTCCAGCGTCGCATTTGCGAACTCTTTGCGTATCTGACCTTTCAGTACGATGCCGAGGCTTGGTCGTCTTGTGCCAGTGCGTCGGACAGTAGTGATTGGGGCGGAACTCGACCTCGCTCACCCGAGCGCCGCTCACGGTCAGCCCGCGAGACCATTCACTGCGGTAACTGACGGCTGTCGCTGCCATCTCTTATGACTCCCCTATTGGTTTTATCTGTCTTTGTATCGATGGAATTCGGACACTTAAGTCTGACAGAAGATGCTAGAAAACAACTCAACTGAATCGCCCGAATCCAAACTTCCCTTACTACTATCATACGATTAGATTGCGGCACTTGGACGCACCGTGGTTTAGAGTCAGGTGGCATTGGAGGTCGTCAGGTTGAATTCACCGGTCGGCTCTCCTATGATGATTTGCGGTCCGATCCCGAAATGTTTGGCGATCGAAGCCAGCGTAAGGTTAACGAATGAATATTGTTGTTTGCGTGAAGCACGTCCCGAATCCTGATCTACCAATGGTCGTCGATCCAGACGCCAGACGGCTGGTTCGTAATCCGGCCGAATCGGTCCTCGATACGGCGGATGAATATGGCGTTGAGATCGGGCTACAGCTTGCGGAGAGCCACGGCGGCGAAGTGACAGTCCTGACGATGGGTCCCGAGGCGGCCGACGATGCTCTGCGACGGGCACTTGCAATGGGTGCGCACAATGCAGTCCATATCATCGACGATGCTCTAGCCGGCTCCGACGCTCTCGGAACCGCCCGTACGCTTGCGGCGGCGATCGAGACGCTCGACGCTGATCTGGTCATCTGCGCAACGGAGAGCACCGACGCCTACAGCGGTATGGTTCCCGGCGCGCTGGCCGAGTTGCTTGATCTGCCGCAGCTTACCTTTGCCCGTGAAGTCACCATTGACGGGGACACGATTACCGTCAAACGCGCCGTCGACAGCGGAGTTCAGACGATCCAGGCGACCATGCCTGCTTTGCTGAGCGTTACCGCCAGTATCGCCGAGCCGCGCTACCCGACCTTCAGGGGACTCATGCAGGCCAAACGCAAGCCAGTCGATACGAAATCGATCGCGGACCTTGGGATCGATGCCGGATCAGTTGGCGAGGCCGGGGCGCAGGAGCGCGTGAAGCATGTGGCGACCCAGTCCGTTGAAAAAGAGGGCATCAAGATTCACGACGATGGTGGGGACAGTGTCGAGCAGATCGTCGCCTATCTCAAGCGCATCGAGATCATCTAACCAACCAGGAATAGCGCTACCAGGAAGTATCGAGCTAGACACAACCAGAAGGAGAGTCGATGGCTGAACGCCGAGTGTGGGTTTGGGTAGAGGTCGATGTCGATGGCCAACCTCACAAACAATCATTGGAACTGTTGACCCTTGCACGCTCGATAGGCGTGGCCGAGGCTGTGGTGCTACACCCTGATGCCGCCGGTACGGTCGATTCGCTCGGGGATCACGGCGCAGCAGTCGTCCATGCAGGTAGTGACGAACGCTATGGTGGTTTTGTCGTCGACCCCCAGGTGGATACCTTGAGAGCGATGCTGGAAGCTGAAGCTCCGGATCTGCTCCTCTTTCCGAGTATGTTTTCAGCGCGCGACATTCAGGCCCGCCTCGTGGGCCGCCTCGGTATGAGCGCGGTTTCGAACGCCACGGACGTCAGCTATGACGGAAACGAGATCGTCGTCACAACGCCGTATGGGTCAGAGACTATCGGCACGGTGACGCTCGACAATGATGGCCCTCACCTCGTCCAGATCCGGCCGAAGGCCTTTGCAGTCGAAGCAGTCGGTGGCACCGCCGAGGTTCGGGAGGTTGCCGCCGTCATTGACGATGCAAAGTGCCGGGTCAAACTATTGGAGACGATCGAAGAGGTCTCAGAGGGACCGAATCTCGAAGAAGCCGAGATCATAGTCAGCGGTGGCCGCGGGCTAGGTTCGGCGGACAATTACGTCATCATCGAAGAGTTGGCTTCCCAGCTTGGCGGCGCGCCCGGAGCAAGCCGCGCTATTGTCGATGCTGGCTGGGTGCCCTACGCTCAGCAGGTCGGACAAACTGGCAAGGTCGTGAAGCCGACGTTGTATGTCGCCTGCGGGATTTCTGGCGCAATCCAGCACCTTGTGGGCATGCAAGGTAGCGCGAACATCATCGCGGTGAATACGGACGAAGATGCGCCGATATTTGATGTCGCCGACTTCGGCGTCGTGGGGGATGCGCTTCAGATCGTTCCGGCACTGACGGCGCGGCTGCGGGAAGAAAGCTAAAGAAGTCCGCAGTTCATAGTGGGTAGGTTGTAGGCAAAACAGTGCGTGGGCGTCGTGTGGGTACAGCGCACTGGCGGCTATTTCACACGTAATCTCCAATCCATACTTTGCCGTCCGGTTCAGGGTCGTTGGAATGTGGCAGGGGTGAGGGCCGTTAACCTATGACGACGATTCGCCAAAACTATCAGCTCATATCCGCTATCGCGCTCGTGTTGGGCGTCGCCCTCATCACCATCGCCGAAATGCCGAGCATGCACTGGACGCGCGTTTTTGGCGCGACGGCTATCTCTCTTGGGGCGCTGGGACTCGGTGTCTACGTCGGCCTTTCCCAGCCGGGCCGCTACGCAGCCGCTCGCGCCAGGCTCGCCAATGTAAAGCAACCTGTCGGAATCGTGATCCTGGCATTGCTCTTTCTCCCGCCTGCGGCCGCGCTGGGGGCCGGAGTCATCGGACTCTTCAACGATCCTGATGGAACGGGCTGGGTCGTTGCGCTTGGTGGAGCGTTGCTGCTCATCATGCTCGTTGCGACGGTGGCGGCGTTCGTGGTTGGACTGCTGGCACTGTCGGCCGCCTCCGCGATTGAAGGTGGCGACGCAGAATGACTGAAACCCGCGAAATACTCTGGAATGCCGGCTCTGCTCAAGTTTTGGTGCTCTATTTCTTGCTCGCGATTCCCGTCGCGTTTCTTGCATTCGGCATTGCCCGACGCGCTCGGATGTGGCTGCGTGGCCAGCCCGACGAAACACGACTTGGTTCCTGGGCGGAGCGCGTTCGCGACACGCTGCTCAAGAGCGTCCTTCATGGGCGCATCGTCCGCAAAAACAAGATTTACGCCGGGGTCATGCACGCCAATATCTTTGGCGGATTCATCATTCTGTTGATTGGAACGATCATCGTCCTGATCGAGGAAGATGTCACCGTTCCGATATTCGGTTGGAGTTTCTACCAGGGAAACTTCTATCTAGCCTACAAACTGGTTGTGAACCTTGGCGGCGCGATGTTGATCGCCGGGGTCATGATGGCCTTCGCTCGGCGCTACATCATGAAACCGCGCTATCAGGAAACCGGCCCTGACGATCAACTCGTGCTCGTCTTCCTGCTTCTGCTGGCCGTTCAGGGCTTCACCGTGCAAGCGTTGCGGTTGGCTGTTGAGGGCGATCCCTGGGGGCCGTGGTCGTGGGTCAGCTACCCGATGGCGCTGCCACTCAGTTCGCTGTCGACCGGCACCCTCGAGACGCTGCACACGATGAACTGGATCAGTCATTTCGCGACGACCTATGTGTTGCTGGCCTACTGGGCCTACAGCAAGATGATCCATCCCTTCACGAGTCTGGCCAACGTCTTCTTTCGCCGCTTCAATGCGAAGGGCGAGCTGGCACGCATCCCGAATATCGAGGAAGCAGAGGTGCTTGGCTACGGCAAGCTGGACGACTTTACCTGGGCTCACCTGATGAATGTCGACGCCTGCATGCACTGCGGGCGTTGTCTGGAGTACTGTCCAACCTTCAATACTGGCAAGGCGCTCAAACCCCGTGATCTGATTCTGGAGCTTGCGAGCTATCAGGCGGACCAGGGAGGCATCTGGTCGGGCGAGCTTGGCGGCGAGGTCAAGACGGCGCGCCATCGCTGGGGCAAAGGCGCGGATCGCGAACTGATCGGCGAGGTCGTCACGCTCGATGAGATCTGGGATTGCACGACCTGTGGCGCGTGTATCGAGCATTGCCCGGTCTATATCGACCATGTGCCGATCATCGTCGGGATGCGACAGCATCTCGTGCTCGAACGTGGCGAATTTCCGACGGAGATCACGTCGACCTTCAACAATCTGGAACGTTTCGGAAGCCCGTATCCACTGCCGCAGAGCCAGCGAGATGACTGGACCAAGCGGCTCGATCAACCGCTCCGAGTCATTGGCGAACTCGAAGAGACCGACGAGGTCGAGTATCTCTTCTTTGTCGGCTGTCTCGGTTCCTTTGACGAACGCAATCAGCGCACGACGCTGGCGTTTTGCAGGATTCTCCAGGCGGCCGGGGTCAACTTCGCCATTCTTGGCAAAGAAGAGACCTGCACCGGCGATCCCGCGAAACGCATCGGCAACGAATACCTGGCGCAGATGATGGCCGAGCAGACGGTCGAGACGCTCAACGCATACTCGTTCAAGAAGATCGTCACTGCCTGCCCGCACTGTTTCAACGCAATCGCCAACGAGTTCCCACAGATCGGCGGGGAGTTCGAGGTGATCCATCACAGCCAGCTCATCAATGACCTGATCGCCTCTGGCCGCGTCGCGCTCGATCCGGAGTCGGCCATGGCGCGCGGCAAAGTCACCTACCATGACCCCTGCTACCTCGGACGCTACAACGGCGTCTACGACGCCCCCAGGGACGCAGTCTCGGCTATGCCGGGAGCAGAACTCGTTGAGATGGGGCGTAACCGCAACAGGTCCTTCTGCTGCGGAGGTGGCGGCGGCCGTATGTTCATGGAAGAGAATCGCGGCGAGCGGATCAATCGGGTGCGCGTCCAGGAGGCGATTGACACCGGCGCCGAGTTGCTCTGCGCCGCCTGCCCATTCTGCATGACGATGTTTGAAGACGGTATCCGCGGTGTCGGTGCGGATGACACCTTCAAGGTGCTCGATCTGGCCGAGATAGTCGCTGGCTCGATGAAGACCGAGGTGGTGGAGAATTGACGAACAGTCGGAGTGCTTCGAGAGCATCAACTAGCGAACCTGTAGCGGGCCCTGTCGCAACGCGCAAACAGCGATATGCCGGCCAGCACGCAGTTAAGGCGCCACACTTCGTCACAGCATTTCGACCAATTGACATACGTCCGAAGTTTTCCAGATTGAACCCGACGGATGGTGCCCACGGTGAGTGACAATAGAAGTTCGGTTCTTAGCCGGTTCTACGAACTGGTAGATGAGCACCCCGCCGACATCGCGTTGATCTATGTGCCCGAGCAGGGCGACGAAGTCGAGGTGAGCTGGGAAGAGTTCGACAAAGCGTCTACTCGGATCGCCAGGATGTTCCAGTCCGAGTTTGGCGTTGACGACAAATCTTTGGTCGTGGCCGCAACCCGGAATTCGCACTGGCACTATTTCGTGACCTATGCCGCCTGGAAGCTCGGCGCGCTTGCGCATGCCGTTGCGGGCTGAACTGCCGGTGCGTGAGCGTGATGAGATCCTCGATCTGGCAAAACCAGCCGTTGTTTACGCAGATTGGGATGATGTCGCTTATCCGCTGCTCAGACCGGACGATCTCGGACGGGCAAATGATTATTCGGACGAGACGACTGCCTAATATCTACCCGCATCCGGGTAAAGCTATTGCATCTGGGGGGTCGACTGGTCGCTCGAAGATTATCAAGGACCACACGTGGGATCCTTCGGTGTGGCGGCGCACACTGGGAATGGAAGAGCGCCAGGTCCAGTTGATGGCTGCGCCGCTCTATCACAACTCTCCGGCGCTCATCGGGAATAGCGGTCTGATGAAAGACCACACGCTCGTCATCATGCAGCGTTTCACGCCGGAGCAGGCAGTTGAGCTGATTGAGCGACATCGCGTCAGCTACGCCTATCTGCCGCCGATCATCATGCAGCGTATCGCGCGTATGCCCGGCATCGAGAAGCACGATCTCTCCAGCATTGAAGCCTTTCACAGTTCAGCTGCCGTCTGCCCGGCATGGCTCAAACGCTGGTGGATCGATCACATCGGCGCTGAGAAAGTTTGGGAGGTCTACGGGTCGTCAGAGGGCGTCGGTGCGACGATCATCCGGGGCGATGAGTGGCTGGAACATGAGGGCAGCGTTGGACGTCCATCTGCAAACACGAAGCTCCGCATTCTTGATGAGGAGCAGTGTGAGTTGCCGCCGGCGAAGTGGGCGAAATCTACATGTGGACGGAAACGGGGCCGACGTTCGATTATGTTGGCGCTCCTCCGCTAAGGTCGACGCCCGATGGCTTCTACTCTATTGGCGATCTCGGCTCAGTGGACGAGGACGGCTACCTCTATATCGCGGACCGTCGAACCGACATGATCGTGACCGGTGGGGCGAACGTCTATCCTGCGGAAGTGGAAGCGGCCCTGGGTGAACATCCAGCCGTCGCTGACGTCGTGGTTGTGGGGATTCCTGACGATGAATGGGGCCGCCGCGTGCATGCGATCATTCAGCCGCGTGATGCCCACGACCCGCCGGATCAGCACGAACTGAATGCACACGTGCGCGAGCGATTGGTCAACTACAAGGCGCCGAAGACGTACGAATTCCTGAGTGATTTCCCACGTAACGAAGCCGGCAAGATTCGCCGTGCTCAACTGGCGGCAGAGCGCGAACAATAGGCAGAGGCAGAACAATTTCGATGGCTGATTCGCCGGGAGTCAGCTCGTCCCGCGGAGCCCGACCAGGGCGCGGGCGTGCTCGAGTTCACCCAGGTGGCGGATGCCGTGCTGGTAAATGAAGCATTCGATGGCGTCAAGAAGCGTCGGTGGCTGGCCAGGCGCAACTACGTAAGAAATGAACGCGCCGTCCATTCGGTCCGGTAGTTGCGGCCCAAAGGGAAGTTCGTCATAGCGACTCGACGGCAATTCGGATAGTGCGGCTTCCGTACGGTTGAAGACGGCTGACTGATACTCGCGCCAGGCGTCTACATCACTGAATCGGAGTTGTTCCGCGATCGCCATCGGAGTACCCCTGCCGACGTCTTCGACCGTTGGGCCAATCTTCGCCGCCCAGCCTTCATCGTCCCAGAGCGTCGGGCTCTTGAGGATGTAGTTGCTGGTGGCGTTATCTTCGCTACGCACGAAGTGGAGTAGCGAGAACGCTATCGGCAAGACGCCGGGCCGTTCGAAGTGATTGACCTGATCGAGGGTCAAGTCGCGGACACCAATGAGCCACAGGCTGTGCATCGCGCGAATCCGTTGGGTTAGCGAGTTCAGCCCAAACATCCATCCAGCAAATCTCCCTGTGAATCGCTATGACGATTGCCTGGTTGCTTCAGCCAACGCGATTCGGTCGGCGCGAATCTCCTTCGGCATGCCGAGTACACGTTCTCCCAGAATATTCTTTTGGACCTCAGAGGTCCCGGCTGCGATCGTGCCACCGTACGAACCAGCCAAAGAGTGCGCCCAGGAGCCTGCTTCTCCGTAATAGACATCGTCCTCAAGGGCGAGCTCATCGGGAGCATTCGACGCGATCATGCCGTAGGGACCGAGGATCTCATTGATCAGATTTTGGACCCGCTTGTTGAGTTCGGAGCGATGCAGCTTGGCGACCGACGACTCGGGGCCCGGTCGCAACCCCTTCTCCAGCCGGCTCAAGATTCGTAGCGCCGCATAACGGAGGACTTCGATCTCGCGATAAATCTCGCCAATGCGACGGCGGATGTTGGGGTCGTCGATGGCGCGCTTGCCGTCCTTCTCCAGCTCGTTTGCGACCTCGATCAGGCGCGAAAAGACGCGTTGGTTCTGACTAACGGCCGCCATCAGACTGCCGCCGCGTTCATACGAGAGCGTCGTCTGGGCGATGCGCCAGCCGGTATTGAGCTCGCCGATGAGGTTGTCGGCCGGGACGACGACATCATTGAAGAAGATTTCGCTGAAGCCGGTGTCGCCGTTGATCTGCTTGAGCGGCCGCGCCTCGACACCTTCGCTGCGCAGATCGACGAGCATGCAGGAGATGCCGTCATGCTTTTGCGCCCTCGGATCGGTGCGCGACAACATCAAGCCCCAGTCGGAATGATGGCCTCCGCTGGTCCAGATCTTTTGACCGTTAACGATGAAGGTATCGCCGTCGATCTGTGCGCGGCATTGCAGGCTCGCAAGATCGGAACCCGAGTTCGGCTCGGAATAGAGCTGGCACCAGAGTTCTTCGCCGCTCAGGATGTTCTTGAGAAAGCGCGTCTTCTGGTCGTTGGTCCCGTGGTGGATGAGAGTGGGACCCACGATGCCGATGCCGAGTCCATTGACGCCGGCTGGAGCGTTGATCCGGGCCAGTTCCTCGGCCACGATGGCTTGTTCCATCGGTCGCGCCTCGCGCCCGCCATACTCTTTTGGCCAGCCCATCCCGACGTAGCCGGCATCGTACAGCTTGCGATGCCACTCCTGGCGTTCCTCCATCGTCCGAATCTTCTGCTTCGGCACGTTGTCTACCAGCCAGTCCCGGACTTGTTGCCGGAATGCTTCGTCTTCTGGGGTGTAGCGGAGATCCATCGCAGTTCGTCCTCTCGCGGAGCGGGCAGAGATATTGTGAAGTTGCAGAACGCTAACCGCTTGTTCGCCGATTGTCAATCGCGTTGGACAGTTCCGCGATATCTTCACGCTCTGCATAACGCGTGTGGTGGATTTCCCACCGGTCGAATGGCCAATTCGGCCAGTCGACCATCACACCTTCCAGTGCGTCTTCAAGGAAGTCGATGTGCACATGCCAGCCCGCCAGAACCAGGACGACAAAAGCCGCCTGTAGATCGTGAGTGACCGTCAGGCGTAGCAGACAGCCTTGATCGCGTGGCTCCAACTCCCAGCGGATCAATCCGTGAATGTCAGTGTCATATTCCAGCGTAGTGGGCGGATTAATTTGCGTGACATGTCCCCGCGCGACGGCATGGTTGCCTTCCAGGTCCGTGTTCTGCCAGCGCAGCTCGATCGCGCCTCCAGCCTGCAACTCCAGTATCTCCGCCGTAGCGAGCCAGCACCGAATCTGGTTGGGCTCGGTCAGCGCGGTCCAGACCTTATCGACTGAATGCCGCAGTTGGCGTTCGAAGCGCAACTCATATCCATCCTCTGTTTGATTTAGGACACCATCGTGTGAAAGTTGCTCGACCATGAATCACTCATCTCCTTCCAGGAACTCTTCCAGCGCGTCCAGTTGATCGGCCCAGAAGCGCCGGTAGGGAGCGAGCCATGCGTCAATTTCGGCCAGCCGGTGCCCGTCGACGCTGTAGATCCGACGCTGACCGTCCTGCCGGACGCGCACCAGGCTCGCATTGCGCAGCACGCGCAGATGCCGCGAAATGGCAGGTTGACTGACATCGAATGCCTCAACCAGCTCGTTGACCGAGCGATCATCTACGGCCAGCAGTTCGAGTATTTCTCGCCGGGTGTCATCCGCGAGTACGGCAAAAAGCTCACTCATGGGGGTAGAGTAACACAGTTGTTATATAAAGACCATGTTATTTAAATGGGTGCCTGCGGAAGTCGATCACTATCCCATCGCATTGAGCAAATGGAAATCGTGGATATTATTCGAATATCGCGGCAACTGATATAGAGAGTCCTGGAAGGACATCTCCGCCGTCGAGTTCGTCCGCGGATGTCAGAATCCGAGCGCTTCGATCTTGGCGGTAGACCGTGACGGCGCGTCTCGGAGGGTCCACGATCCATATGACCCTGACGCCTGCGTCGAGATACTCCATCACTTTGTCCGCGACGTAGCGTGCGCTGTCTCCCGGCGACAGCACTTCCACAACGAGATCCGGTGCAATCTCATAGAAGCCTGATTTGCGGTCTGGAACACGATCACTTCGAATGAAGGCAGCGTCGGGCGCAAGAACAGTGTCTGGATGGTGGGAAAACACGAAGCCCGTCTCTGATGTGTATACCCTGCCAAGGTCGTTGGCCGTTGTGTGGACCCACAATCTACCAATGATTCCGGCGGCAATTTCTCCGTGTGCTCCACCTGCTGGCGCCATTTCGACCAGTTCTCCCCGAATAAGATCGTATCTGTAATCCGTCTCAACAAGGTTCAAGAGATCCTGAACTGTTGCCGGCTGTTTGATTGAGGCCATGAAGTTTCTCCGGTTCGATTGAGGACGGGCACTCCTTGGATCAATGATACGCCGCGGGAGTACTGCAGAATTGGTTGACACCCGAGTGCGAATCGTTCGACAATGGCGGGGAAACGGGCGCGCGAAAACGACATAATCTTTCAGTGTGACGCCCGTGACAACACTGAAAAGGGAGGATCAAGTTTATGGTGGCAGAACAACAAAGGTACGAATCGCTCAAGTGGCGCAACATAGGGCCGCATCGTGGTGGGCGCGTCACCTGCGTCGTCGGCGATCCGGACAACCAGGCCGTCTTCTATATGGGCTCCTGCGGCGGCGGTGTCTTCAAGACCGACGACGGTGGCGATCACTGGTTCAACATCACCGATGGCTACTTCAACACGTCGGCGATCGGCGCGATCGCGATGGCTCCGAGCAACCCCAATATCCTCTACGTCGGCACTGGCGAGTCGACCATTCGCTCCAACGTCTCGCATGGCGACGGCGTCTACAAGTCGCTCGATGGCGGCAAGACCTGGCAGCATCTCGGGCTCGCCGCGACGCGCCATATTGGCCAGATTGTCGTCCATCCTGACGATCCAAACACGGTGCTCGTCGCGGCGCTGGGACACGCCTGGGGCGAGAACGAAGAGCGCGGCGTCTACAAGACGACCGATGGCGGCGCAACATGGACGAAGACGCTTTACAAGAGCCCACGCGCTGGCGCGGTAGACCTCTCGCAGGATCCCAACAGCCCGAATATCGTCTACGCAGCCGTTTGGCAGGCGCAGCGCTATCCATGGGCCGCCAGCAGCGGCGGTGAGGATAGCGGCCTCTGGAAGTCGATCGGACGGTGGCGACACCTGGGAAGATATCACCGATCGCCTGGGCTTCGACGGCACGATCGGCAAGATCGGCGTCGCAATCTCGCCAGCCAACACCGACCGCATCTGGGCGCTCGTTGAAGCAGAAGATGGCGCGATGTGCCGCTCAGACGATGGCGGCGCGACCTGGAAGCGGGTCAGCGACAACCCTGAGCTGCGTCGGCGCGCCTGGTACTACATGCACGTCTTTGCCGATCCAAGCGACGCCGACACCGTCTGGGTGCTCTGTCTCGCATGTTGGAAGTCGAGCGACGGCGGCGCGACCTACGAGGCGATCCCGACACCGCATGGTGACAACCATGGCCTCTGGATTGATCCGAATGATTCCAACCGGATCATCGAGGGCAACGATGGCGGGGCCTGTGTCAGCTACAACGGTGGCAAGACCTGGTCGACGATCCTCAACCAGCCAACGGCGCAGTTCTATCACGTCACGACCGATACCCAGGACCCCTACAACGTCTACGGTTCGCAGCAAGACAACTGGGCGATGCGTCTTCCGAGCGTCAGCTTCGAGGGCGCGATTTCCTGGAAAGACTACGTCGAGCCCGGCGGTGGCGAATCCGGTTACATCGCGATCAAGCCGACCGAGCCGCACACCGTCTTCGGTGGCGGTATCGGCACCGGTCTTGGTCACGGTCGTCTGCGCGCCTGGAACCCCCAGACGCGGCAATCGCGCAACGTCACCGTATGGCCGGAAGTGCATGGCTTCGGCGCGGGCACCGAGAAGCACAAGTACCGCTTCCAATGGACTTTCCCGCTCGAGCTCTCGCCCCACGATCCCGACAAGCTCTATGCCTGCTCGAATGTCGTGCATGTCTCGACCGACGAGGGCGCAAGCTGGACCGACATCAGCCCGGACCTGACGCGCAACGACCCCGACAAGCAGCAGTCGTCGGGTGGTCCGATCACCAGCGACAACAGCGGCGCTGAGATCTACTGCACGATCTTCGCCTTCCAGGAATCGCCGCATCAGGCGGGTGTGCTCTGGGCCGGTTCCGACGATGGGCTGATCCATGTTTCGAAGGATGGCGGCCAGAACTGGGAGAACATCACGCCTCCGGCCGACATGTTGCCAGAGTGGTCGCGCATCTCGATCATCGAGCTGTCGCCACATCACCGAAGGCAAAGCCTACGTCGCCGCCAACCGCTACCAGCTTGACGACAATCGCCCCTATCTATTGAAGACCGAAGATTACGGGCAGAGCTGGACCGAGATCAATAACGGCATCCGTTCCGACGACATCACCCGCACAATCCGCGAAGATCCGGTCAAGGCTGGCTTGCTCTATTGCGGCACCGAGACCGGCATCTATGTCTCGCACGATGACGGAGCCAACTGGGAGTCACTGCAACCAGCGGCGACCCAGGGCCTTGCCGGGCAGCATGCCGGTGACCCCGATCTACGATCTGGTAGTCAAGGGCGATGATCTGGTTGTCGCGACCAACGGGCGCTCCTTCTGGGTGCTGGACGATGTCACGCCGTTGCGTCAGATGGAAGCAGCCGGCGGGGACCAGCTCACCCTTTATCGGCCGAAAGATACGATTCGCTGGCGGATCAATCAGGGCTTCATGCGCACCGAAGATCCAAATCGCTACGGCTACAAGATGGTCGGCCCGGTCACCGTCACCACCCAGCTCACGCGCGATATGTACGGCAACTACGTCGAACAGTTCGTCAACGCTGGCGAAAACCCGCCGGAAGGTGTGCAAGTCCACTGGTGGTTGCCGGAAGAGACCGATGAGGAAATTCAGATCAGCCTTCTGGATGCGGATGGCAATGAGCTGCGGACGTATTCATCGACTGCCGAGAATGGCGACAAGCTGCCGGTGCGAGCTGGCGCGAATCGCCTGATCTGGGATCTGCGCACGCAGCAGCCGACGGAAGTGAGCGGCGATACGTCGTCGAATCGCATGGTCAACATGATGATGATGAACGCGACGCCGAAGGTCCCGCCGGGTCAGTATCAAGTCAAGCTCACCGCCAATGGCGTCGAGCAAACACAGTCGTTTGAACTGCTGATCGATCCGCGAATTACGGTTGAAGAGCGACGATCTAAAGGCGCAGTTCGAGCTGAAGTCGCAGATCAGGGATCGTTTGAGCGAAGTCAACGAGACGATCAATGGTCTCCGGAGTGTTCGCGATCAAGTTGACCAGTGGGTCAGCCGTGCGGCTGGCAATGACGAGATCAAGAATGCTGCTGAAGGGCTGAAGAGCAAGCTCTCTGGCCTCGAAAACGATCTCATGCTGGTTGATACCGGCAGCCCGAAGATGGGCGCAAGCGGTGTCCGTGAGAAGCTCGGCGCGTTGGCGGGCATGATCGATGAATCCGATCACGCACCGACGCAGCAGGCCCACGAGGTCTACGGCAATCTGGCTGAAGACACCGTCACCTGTCGGCAACGTCTCAGTTCAATCGTCGATGGCGATGTTGCTTCCTTCACCGGACTGCTCCAGCGCCACAATGTGCCGCTGATTTCGGCCCGGTCGTCGTCGGTTGGATCCCAGCGTGGAGCCGCAGCCGACTAGAGGCTACTTTCCGTCGAGGCAAGCCGGCGCCCCAGGGGGCTTCACCTGGGGCACCGTCTCTTCGTCTATGCCGGGTCCGGCTTTCAACCGGCAAGGCGTCTGTCGGATACTGAATGTGATGTATGACTAGTGCGCTGCCCAGTATGGCAGTGCTTGCGAGAATGTCATTCTGTAGCAGGATAGGGGAATTTGACGGGAAGCGGCATTCGCAATGCGATTGCAGGGTTCGACTTGGATGTCGAACATCATCAAGAGGAGTACCAGATACATATGAGAAGTTTCCGAATTTTCCTTGTCAGCGCCGCACTTTTACTGGGACTGGGTGTTACGACCGCGTTGGCCGTCACCGTTGAGTGGGAAGGCGTCACCTGGGACGACTATAGAGGAAGTATCAGCGTAAACGTGGATGGCAACCTCGAGGCGACAACGACTGGGCCAGGTGCCTGTGATAATTCAGGCGCCGGACCGAATTGCTGGGGCGTCGCGCACTACAACACGCCCGATTCGTTGCGAAATGCCCCGGGCCATTCCGTGACGGTGTCATTTATCGACGATGGGCCTGGAACCCACGGCATGCAGATCTGGGCAACGAAGGAGACCTCTCCGTCTTCCTGGACGCAGTTCGGCGCTCGCAACGGCGACACGCACTACTACATCCTTTTGCTGAGATTTGACCCCACGTTCGATTTGCAGACGGTCGAGCTCGATGTTGAGCGGGTAGCGGGGCTTCGCACGCTGACGATTGCCAAGCGGGCGGACAACACGGTCGACTACTTCATCGATGGCGATCTCGTCTATACCGACACCTTCCTGGAATTGGGCTACATTGGCGATGTCTACCTCGGGACGCAGTCGACGATATCGAGTCCGGTTAGTGGTGTCTTCACCGCCTACAGCACCGACAATACCTACGTCGAGCCCGTGCCCCAGGGTCGGCTTTGCATCAACTCGTTCACCGGGGCGATACGACTGACCGATGACGACTGCTCCTCCTCTGAGACATTGCACAAGTTGCCGTTCGACGGGGCGTTGATCCTTTGCTCGAGCTACTACACGGGCAGCACCCGCGTCTCGGATACGGGATCCTGTCGGCCCTACGAGAGGACGATCGAGGCGCTCGGCGACAAGTCGCTCCAGACCTGCGTGAGCAGATACACCGGCAAGATGAGAATTCCGAGACCGGGCGGTTCCTGCACGCTGTACGAGCTGGAGACGTACATTTAGCGAGCGCTGATGCAGTGTTCACTTCGTGCGGGATCTTCCCCGGATCGAACGGGGCTCGCGTCGACTGTGAAAAGTGGGGGTTGGGTTCTCGAATCCGGCCCCCACGCCACGATGTGCCGCTGACTTCGGGCCCCTCTGAGGCCGCTGTGAGGCAGAACGCGGCATCGTTCATCGGATACAAGATCCCTGACGACATTCGAAATAAAGCCACACCCCGAAATATCACGTTCGGGGTGTGGCCGTTTATGACCCAGCATTTTGGGGGTTTAGCGGGTTTTCGTCTGTGGCTAAATGATCGTTAGCTTCCTATCAAGCATAATAATTCGTAGAACGCTACTCAGTACGATGCGCGGAAATACATCACCTGCATTTCTTTACACAGACGACAGGCCGTAGTACCATTTGGCTAGATCAAAAATTGATCACGTCGTTAGCGCAATTGTGGCAATGAGACAAGGGAGGGTGTTTCAGTGGGCGTAGGATGATGATTGATCACGAAACGTAGATGTGGTGCTCCACCTGCGGGTGTCCGCGACGCATGTGAGTAACACACAATCAGGATGGTGAAGACGATACATGAAACGATTGAGACCCCTGGCGAGCTTGGTCGCCATTAGTGCCCTAATACTTCTTGCGATTTCCGCGTCAGCTGCGGATACGACGGTTCTGGTGACCGGCGATACCGCGCCAGGTGAAAACCAGCCAGGCTGGATGTTCAACCGCGATGCGAGCACATCTACGCCGTTTGAATTCAACGAAAATGAAGCAAGCATCGGTGTGGGCAGTCTAAACGTCCTACCGATTGGCGCGAATGCTGCCGACAAGTTCATTGGCGAACTCTTCCTGAATGAAGCCATTGCGGATGTCGATTCATTCAGTTACGACTTCCAGATTGGGAGTGGCGGCGACGCCAGTGACGCTAATCAGTTCTATCTGAACGTCTACGCAAACTTTGGCGTGTCAGACGACCTCAAATTCTATGACTGCCGCTACAGACATAGTTCCAATCGTTGGCTCGACTGGCGGTTTCACGACAGTTACATTCGATCCGACTCTTGCATACCCGGTGGCGACACGAGGTGGCGCTTCGGCATCACCATATCCGTGTCCTGCTGTGCCTGCAGATATGGATATTTTGAGCCCTGGCTCGAACGTTCGAGCATTTGCCTTGAATGTTGGAGACACAGCCGTGGGTGATGTTGGCCTTGATGGCTATCTCGACAACGTCATCGTTACGATCGACGGCACGTCAACTACATACAACTTTGATCCAGCGTTGACGCCTGAGACGAAGGACGATTGCAAGAAGGGCGGCTGGCAGAAATTCAACGCTCCGTCCTTCAAGAACCAGGGCGAATGTGTCAGTTTCGTCAATCACAATGGCGGCTGAGTTGAACCAAGTTTGATGTTCAAGAAGCGAGAGCGCTGCCTGCGTCGGCAGGCAGCGTCTCCCGAAAGTATCGCTCCACTTCCAGGGGTGAATTTGACTGCCAACTCATAGCTTCCGTTATTCAGGGGGACAATAGTGAATAAGACATTCTTCAGGCGGTTTCGGGCACTGGCCATTGTGATTGCGCTCCTGAGCAGTTTAACTTCGCTCTCAGGCGGGGCACTCGTTATGGCTGGTCATGCTCCTGGTACGACGGTCTATGTCGATGACGACTGCACCAGTCCAGGGGATGGGACCGCAGGCGACCCGTTCTGCACCGTTCAGGATGGCGTCGGCCATGCGAATCCAGGTGACATTGTCAGTGTTGCCGCTGGCTCCTACGTCGAAGCCGGCCAGATCGTGATCGACAAGAACCTCACGATCGCCGGTGCAGGCATGGGTAGCACGATCATCATGACAGACAGCGATACTGGTTCGAGCGGCGACAGCCGTGGCTGGATTCTCGTGAATTCTGGTATCGAGTTTAACATCGCTGACGTCACCCTGGACGGCAGCGGACACAAGATCTGGCAAGCGATTCGACATTTGGGCTCGGGGTCGGTTGAGCGGGTTCAATTTACGAGCATCAAGTTTCCGACCTATAACGGAACCGGAATTGCTGTCTTCGGAACAGATCCCGTCTCCGTATCTGATTCTACGTTCGATGAGATTGGTCGCATCGGCATCCAGTTTTACTACCCTGGGGTAAATGGTTCGACAGCCAACGGAAACACCTACGTGGGTAAAGGCTCAGGCGACTGGTTGGACTACGGCGTCGAGGTAGGTGGCGGTGCACAGGTCGCCCTGATCGGCAATGACATCAGCGGCAATCGAGGCGTCGCCAACAGCGATGGCTCAACGTCGGCCGGTATCCTGGTGACAACATTCTTTGGGGCAGGATCGTCGGCACTAATCGAGAACAACGACCTTCATGACAACACAACCGGAGTCGCTGTCGGCTACGACGGTTCAGATACAAGTCTCGTCGAGGCCCACGAGAACAACATCACTGGAAACGACACGGGCATCTTCACTACGGCGCCTGAGGTTGACGCCACCTGCAATTGGTGGGGTGATGTATCGGGTCCTGAGAACGCGTCCGAGAACACCGACGGTGAAGGGGACTCGGCCAGCGATGGTGTCGACTTCTCACCCTGGCTAACCGGTGAGGCGCCAGGTGGCGATTGCAATGGTCCGCTGCTCTATCCCGAGACGAAGGAAGACTGCAAGCACGGTGGTTGGCAGGACTACGGATTCCGGAATCAGGGGCAATGCATCCGCTATGTCAACACCGGATATGACAGCCGCGTATAGCAACAACTCGGTCACGCTGGTCGGGAGCGGGCACACCGTATCCGACCAGTGTGCTCAACAGCGGGAGAGATAGGCACGCAATAGGGCGTGGCATTAGAAGAGAAAGGAGAGCGTCATGAGGGCGTTCTGGAGGTCAATCGGTGTAGTTTTTGGGATTGCGATTCTGGCAATTCCTTCGGTCGCGGTCGCGGGCACAACTGTTCCCGGCCATTCCGGTCATCGATATGATCAAGACAACAATGGCTACCCCGACGCAGGGAAGTTCGTAAACGGCCACTACACATCTGTATATGCGTACGACGCTAACGGTGATTATTACTGGGATCTTGGTGACGGGCGGGTGTACACATCAGGTGGAATTGGATCAGTCGACGATCTCGATCCGGCCACCCTTACTGTCTGCGATTATGTGATCAATTACCGCGCCGACTTTGGCAACGACCCATTCATGGATGCGGGATGGATCCAGAACCACATTAACTGCCATGGTTATGATGACAATGGTCATTACAACTATTTGATCGTTCACGAATCGGACCCGCGCTATCAAGGCAATCCGGATTGGGCAATCTGGGGCACATGGGAATATCATGTACTAACGGAAAGTGGTTCAGGCAATTTGGTGCGACCAATTAATCACGTTGGAAGCTAAATCATGACCGATGACGCGGACTTCCATGCGAACTGTTTGGGCGACTGACTGCGATCTCCTTTGAGTTGAGCCGCAACGGTCCGGTTGGCCACTTTTGACTCGTTGCTCTATTGGTGCATCTTGAGGCATTCGATTGGAACCATACGTCCTTGCGTACCTGGCTGCTGAACAGGTAAGGGTATTCAAGATTGAAACAAAGATTTCGATGAATGGGGCTCACTTTGGTTCAACACCGGCGCAGGGTGGACCGGCCAATTTTCATGGCATAAGCCAATACTCTGGCGTTCGGGTCCAAAGGTGACACAGCCTTCTATTAGTTAGAGCCCCTCATTGGACCGCCGACGAGCAAGGATGAGTGCAAGAACGGCGGTTGGCAGGATTTCAACAATCCTACGTTCACGAACCAGGGGGATTGCGTGAGCTTTGTCGTTGGGAACGGCCACCACCGGTAGCTGAGAAATTATCGGCACGTAGAAGCACTCGTTCTCGAAATGGGAAAGAGCGTATCGCAATCAGTGCACTTAGATGGGTAGTTTCATGTGCATAGGAGGAACCATAGTAAGATAGTGTCAATGACTTAGGGCAAGAAGCTTTAGTGCGTGAATAAAGGGTTTGATCAGAGAACTCTTAGGGACACATCACGCTCCAGTTCTTCCGGATGAAAGGTATTGGATTTCATATGCAGTTGAGACTACGGGTAACGCTGGTGATCGCCGTGGTACTTGGATTGAGTTCGTTTGGTTTAGCGGGGGCTGTCGCGCCAATCGTCTGGGAGGGGGTTACCTGGGACCAGCCATATGGCGCGAGCAGTCTTGGAGGCGGCGGTGAGCTAGAGGTCACGTCGAGCTGTGGCGCGGAGAATTGTTGGGGTGCTGCACACTACAACACCCCTGTTGCGTTCCGGAACGCTCCGGGGCATTCGGTGTCGTTCACGTTCTACGATCCTGGATCTGGCGGGGGCGGAGTCCAGATCTGGATTGAGAAGGAAGGCTCTCCGCATGCGGCCTGGACGCAGTTCGGAGCATGGGACGGCGATGTCAATTACGGTATCTACTGGTGGAATGTCGATACAGATGTCGACGGTAGCGTCGATACCGGCGTGATGAGATCGACAGGTCTCCACACCTTAACAGTTGGCAAACGTCCGGACGGAACTGTCGATTACTTCATCGATGGTGCGCTTGTCGAAACTAATACGCAGATGGATATGGGATACATAGGCGACGTGTATCTTGCCGCGCACTCGGATGCGCCCAACCCGACGACGGCGATATTCCATGCTTACAGCGTCGCCAACGATTATGTCGGTCCCCCGACAAAACTCTGTGTCAGTCCGTACTCCGGAAAAATTCGTATGCTCCGTGAGTGCACCGCCGGCGAAATGACAGTATTGCTGCCGGAGAGTGCTCCCCAGACACTATGTGCGAATTACTACACCGGGATCGCTCGGCTCCCCTTCAATGCGTCATGTACGGCAAGGGAACGTACAGTTGTCGCTGTTGGAGATCAGTCGATCGCTGCATGTGTCAACTCCTATTCTGGATATGTGCGTTTACCGTTGGGGCCCAGCCTCTGTCGAGTGAACGAGACTGAAGCCCATATTTAGCCGGAGGGGAAGGGTGACGGCGAAGCCCAACGCCGCACTCGGGTTGGCGCCGGTATGGTTTTCGAAGTGCACCGATTCGGCGTGACGGATACATGTGTTGCCCATAACGATGGAAAGCACGCGGCCTTGGACAAGTCGCGTGCTTTCCGCTTTTGGTAACAGTCCAAGCCAATTACGACGTGCAATGCATCGCGCTAACGTGGGATCTCACCGAAACACCACGTCAAGCTGGCGTTTCAAATTTGAGTAAACTGTCCGTGGTTGCCGAATGGAATAATGATACATTCGAATTGACCGTGGCTGGTAACGTCCACCTCAACAGGCCGAATTTGCGCCGCCTGCACTCCAATGGTTTGTCAAGGCCGCTGGTAGATATTTGTACTTGCGCGGCCGTCCCGCCGCCTGGTTCGTTGCAGGGAAAATCGGGCATCCGGATCTTCTCGATAGGTGTGAAAACTCCGAGCTGGTGACGTTTCTGTCGTGGTTCGACGCTAGATCCCCCATCTTCGTGAGATAGAATGGGCTCTTATTGCGAATAGGTCTTCTCGGGCTTTCCAATTGCTTCCGGCTGGTAAATTCGTCCTGACGTTGCCGGATTATCCTTGCGGGAACGTCGTGGGCCCGGCATCCGGGCAAATAGCATTCTGTACTGACCCGATCATCCTCTTGTGACATTTGCCTTGTGTCCGGGGAAAACAGTGGCGGCTTCGATCTTCGTGCGAATAGCCACTCGGTACCGGTAGCCCTTTGAGGGATATTTTCGCCGCAAAAATCAACCTTTCTGACGTGCCACAACGGTCATCGGATGTGGCCTGCTTGCGGTCGGCGTAAAGTACCAGTACTCGTCTCCCGGCCCTTTTCTGTGACTTTAGTTCCCTACTGCCTCTTTGGGCACTGCCGTTACCATGGACTCATCGTCATAGGCCTTTTGTCATGGTCTTCGTCAGACCGAAGTCTCAAAGATTCAGAAAGCAGGTCTGGCCCAATGAAGGTGCGAAATCGAATGCGTCATACAGGCAGATGTCGAAAAGCATTCAACCCAGCGTGCGCATAGCGGGCAGGCCCTGGTCGAGTTCGCCATCATCGGATTGATCCTGGCGACGATGTCCTTCGCTATCGTTGAGTTCGGACGGGCATACTACGCGTCAGTCGCCGTCACTAACGCGGCACGAGATGGCGCGCGAGTCGCGATGGATCCATCCAAGTCCAATGCAGACATCATCGCAGCCGCCGAGGCCTCGGCTGGATCAGTCGAGCTCACATCGGTAGACGTTGCGCGTTCAACCACGGTCGGTGAGACCAACACCATAACGGCGAGCTACGGCTTCACGAGCACTCTACCGATCGTTTCGCAATTCTGGGGAGGCGGAGTATTGGAAATCACTCATTCGTCAACATCAAGAGTTGGTTGGGACTGATGTTTAGACACACACCGCAAAGCAAGTCTCGCGGCCAGAGCATCGTAGAGTTTGCGCTCATCACTCCGTTGGTGCTCACGCTCATGTTTGGATTGATCGAGGGAGGACGCCTGATTTACGCCTACAACGCCGTCAATCACTCGGCTCAAGAAGCCGCGCGTGTTGGAGTCCTGGCAGACACTGGAGGAGTGGGAGAGGTCAAAGCCAAAGCCATTGCCGCCGGCGATCCTCTCACGATTACGGCTGGCGAGGTTTCCGTCGAGGTCAACAATGGCTCAAAAAGCTTTAGTGATCGAGATATTGGTGACCGCCTCGCCGTGACAGTCGGGTATGACTTCACACCAATTGTCGCGATGGTCTTCGGATCGACGACATCGATCCATCTTTCTGGCACGAGCGAACTCATGGTCGAATAGCAGTGATGAGGTATAAAGTGACGAAACAAACTCTCATGAATCGAATTCGTGAAGCACGGGCCCATAGAGGGCAGACGATGGTGCTATTCGCCCTTTTCCTGCCCGTTCTCATCGGTATGATGGGCCTTGGCGTTGATGCAGCCCATCTGTTCAATGAGCGGCGCGGAATACAGAGCGCCGCCGACCTCGCCGCACTGGCAGGGGCCAGTCAGCTTCCGGATGATTTGGGAGCGGCAAGCAGTGTCGCCAGCGATATTGCGGCTGACAACGGCTACGCCTCCGGAGTGACGGTGAGTTCACCCTATAACGGTAACGAAAATCAGATCGAGGTTCAGATTACCGACGAAGTATCTCTCTTCTTCATGCCGGTTCTCGGGCTTTCATCCGTCACGGTATCCGCCCGCTCGGTCGCATCGCATGAGATCAACGCCGGCACGGCCGTGTTCGTCCATAAGGACACGCACTGCTGGACAAATGGCTCTATACTTGTATGGCAGCAACATCACCATTGATGGAAGCGCGGTTGTCGACTCCGGGCTCACAATTTCGGGCAGTGACAACACCGTCACTGGCGGCGTCAAATACAAAGTGGGCGCGCCGGTTTATCCGCTCGATCACTGGACTTCATGCGAACCGAATGTCAGTATGACCGGCAACAACCCTGGTATAGATATCCAGCAGGGTGTCTGGACCGACTGGCCAGTGGACTATGCGAAGTCCGACTTCCCCTGCACCTACAACCTGGGTTCAGATCCAAACCTCGAACGCAATGGGCCCTGGTGGGTTGACGGCACGATGTTGCCAAAGAAGAAGTTCAATCCTGGCGTCATTTGCTACGACGGCAGCGGCTGGATGTTCATGCAAGAGGACGGTGTGAGCGGCAACGTGACCTTCCGCGCGAAGAACATCGACATCGGCGGGACCGGCACCAACTTCACCGCATACTCCAACGGTGTGTTGTTCTTCTCCGATGGTACGAGCTTCCCTTCGGTGAAGCTGGATCCTGTCGGTGGACGCTGGGAAGGCTTGATCTACAATCGCTATCCGGCTTCCCAGGGTAGCGCCCAAGGCGGTCAGTCCAGCTCCAGGGCAGCTCGGGATTCCAGCAAATTGGAAGCATCTTCGCATGGGCAGTCAGTCTCGGCGGAAGCAACTGGAGCCTCTTCGGCACCGATGCTGCTACCTTTGAGCCGATGCGGCTCATCGAGTAAGCCCGCATCAGAAACTGAACCAAATGGAGACCGCCCGATCGTCAACCGATCGGGCGGTCTCTTTCGTATTGATAAAAGCTAGGTTGACGGGCCATTGTTCTGGATTAGCACTGGAACGTCGAAATACCGGAGAACTGGGGGTACGCCGTAGACCGCCGTCACTCGCACTTCCCAATCCCCCGCATACATCGCTTCCGCGGCTTCACGCGAATCCCAGACATAGAAACCACCGACGGTTCCCCCATCTTCGCTGCGGATGTACGCCTTCGATACGAGGTGGGTGAGGTTTCGATAGTGGGGAGCGGTCGATTCAAACTTGGCCGTTGCTTCGGCGAGACTGAGATGCGGTTCGACCTCGAATGTGATGAGCGCGGCTATCATCGTTGAAGTCCTCTCAAGAAAGTGAAGGCGATCTGATCATACCCAGCCGGTGAGCTTTAGAAGATTCTCGTCGCCTTGTGATCCACCCATTCCACAAAAGCCTGTGGATATCCGATATTACACGTAATATCAGCCAGCAGTAATTTGTCATCGGGGGCCACGTGCGCCGCGGAACTGAACCTGCGGCAATAAAAGGTGATCCTACTTCGGATAGGAGACTCTCATTTTTGTTGGGAAGGAACGGGAAGCAAGCCAAATTGACGCACGACACCACGCGAGCGACGGGCTGCCGATATCCTTAAGAGTAGCGGGAGTGGTAATTCTGCCAGTGGTTCGGGCCAGATGTGCATCCGTGAGGCCCGCCACCGTAATCAGCGGATTCCAAGGCGCCGGGTTGTCTGGATACTGAACAACCGAAAACGGGAGCCGCTAACGGCTCCCGTTTTCACTGTACTGTTACCGATCTTATTTCAATCAGGCCAGTGACTTGATGTAGGCGACAAGTGCGCTGATCTGGTCGGCGGTAAGATTGTCAAAGTTGGGCATGATTGGTTGAAAGCCTTCGACGACCTTTGCACCCGGCGTGTGGATCGATTCCTCGATATATGCTTCATCTGCTGTTGCCGTCGTACCATCGGTAAAGGTCACTTCTTCACCGTAAAGCCCTTGCCAGGTTGGACCAACCCCAGCCGAACCGTCGGTCGAATGGCAGCCACTGCATCCCTGTTCGGTATAGAGCTGTTCTCCCATAGCGATCAGCGGGTCTTCACCACCTTCACCACCTCCGCCACCACCACCGCTCGCTTCCCGCGTTGCGGTCGGTGCGCCGCCTGCGGATGGAGAAGTTGAGGTGGGATCGACGTCATCATTGCCGCCGCCACATGCGACGACGAGTAACGCCAAAATCGCCGCGATCGAGAAGAACTTCCAGAGACCGTTTCGTGTCATTTTTCACAATCCCCTTTCAGCCTAAAGCATATCGTTCCGTACATCGAGTTGCTACTGTGATGCGGCATGACATCGGGATTGTGTGATTCTCCCGCCTTTAGTCTGAAAGGCGGTCGGACGCAATTTCGTCTATGATCGACCATGGTTGAGAATTGGACGACATCGAAGGAAGGCACTCCAATGAATGCACCCACAACGATAGCCACAATTACAATCGGGCAAACCCCTCGTACTGACGTCGTTCCGGCCATGCGCCGGATCCTTCCCGACGATCTACGCATCGTCGAGTATGGTGCACTCGATGGTTTGAGCAAGAAGGAGATCGAGGCATACGCAGCCCGTCCGGAAGATGTCGGTATCGTAACCCGTCTTCGGGATGACTCGTCGGTGTTGCTCTCGCACGAACTGATCTTGCCGAAAATGCAGGAACTGGTAGATATGGCCGTTGTCAGAGACGACGCGGAATTGATCATCATTCTATGCGGTGCGGACTGGTCGCGGTTGGAATCGGAACGTCTGATCGTCAACCCCGGCCAGCTCTTCCCAGCAACCGTTGGCGCGTTAGCCGCGGGCCGCAAACTCGGCATCATCAAACCTGATGCTGGTCAGGTCGATCGGGAGCGGGAGCGTTACACCGAACGCGGTATCAATGCTGCCGTGACATCCGCTTCGCCTTATGCAGGCCCCGATCGCTTGCGATTGGCACGCGAAGCGGGGGAATATCTCCGAGCGGAACAATGCGAACTTGTTTGGATGACATGTGTCGGGATGGACGAGGCGATGCGCAGTACGGTAGCTGACGTCACTGGCGTACCGGTCATCCTGGCGCAATCGTTGCTGGCTCGACTCGTCGGCGAACTGCTCCCGGTGCGCGCTGCCGTCGCTTCGTTATCGACAAGCTAAGCCCAAGATGACTGTAGAAATTCAGCGCTGCTCCTGGGCAGGTGACGATGAGCTGTACCAGCATTATCACGATACTGAGTGGGGTGTTCCGATTCGTGACGGCAACCTACTCTTTGAGTTTCTCTGCCTTGAGGGTGCGCAAGCCGGTCTGAGCTGGATCACGATCTTAAGGAAGCGCGAAGGCTATCGCGAACTCTTCGACGGATTCGATCCGGCCACGATTGCTGCCTACGACGATGCGAAAATCGAAGCACTTCGCCAGGATGAACGTATCGTCCGCAACCAGGCGAAGATCCGTTCCGTCGTTCGCAATGCACGCGCGTATCTGGATGTAGAAGCAACCGGGCAACTATTCTCCGACTATATCTGGTCGTTCGTAGACGGGGTTCCCATTCATAATTCCTGGACAGAAATGTCGGGCGTACCGGCATCGACTGAGATTTCCGCAGCGATGAGTAAAGATTTGAAGCGCCGTGGGTTCAACTTTGTTGGCCCCACGATCTGCTATGCGTTCATGCAGGCAGCTGGGCTGGTAAATGACCACCTCACGAACTGCTTCAGATGGCAACAAGTGATGGCATTCGAGTAGACGGCGACACGCCGGTTTGGAGTGTGCAGGCATGGTGACGATGGGTACGTTTGATGAACAAGTGCGGGGTGATGTTTCTTCCGGGGTGCTGGCTGGACATCTCCAGCACTTCAGCGAACTTTTTCGAGATTCTGGGACCGAAGACGAATGGGAAGCTGCTCGCTATATCAAAAGCCAAATGGATGCGTTTGGCGTCGAATGCGAAATACTTTCGTTCGAGTCCCTGATATCGCTACCCGGTCCTGGCACGCTTGAATTGCTCGATGCAGATGGTGGCGTTGCCAAGCGTTTTCACGTGCGCACCCGGTCATTTGGCGCCCAGACTCCAGAGGATGGGACGCGCGCCCAGCTAATACACGTGCCATTCGAACGCCCGGAACAGGGAGCAATGATCTTCAGCCATCGCGCCGTTGAAGGCGACTACACCGGGCTCGATGTTAGCGGCAAGATTGTCCTGACGATGGATGGTGGCCCGGACGGTATACGGCGCGCGGAAGAGCGCGGTGCGCTCGGACACATCCATATCTGGCCCTCGGACGAGCCTGTTGTGCACGAGATGATCGCCACGAGTGTCTGGGGCACGCCAACGCCGAAGACCGCGAAGAACATGCCTGGTATCCCAGCTCTCGGTCTCAACAATGCCGACGGCGAGGAACTGGCGCAACTCTGTGCCAGCGGCGACGTTGTCGTTCGTATGGAGTCGAATGTCGACACGCAATGGCGCAACGTGCCGTTGACGGTGGCCAATGTGCAGCCGGGCGCGGCGGACGCAGGCGAACGATTTCTGCTCGTCGGCGCACACATTGATTCGTGGTTTGAGGGCGTGACCGACAACGCGACTGGCGACGCAGCATTGATGGAAATGGCGCGGACGCTGCAAGCCAATCGCGACGGGTTGCGCTATGGCGTGCGCTTCTGCTGGTGGCCGGGTCACTCAACCGGACGTTATTCTGGCTCGACCTGGTACGTTGACACTCATTTCATGGAGCTTCGACAGCACTGTCTCGGCTATCTCAATATTGACTCTCCAGGGGTGCGTGAGACTGAAATATGGGATTGCCGCTACAACATGGGCGAAATCGAGCACATTACCGGTTCGGTTGTCCAGGAGCTTTCCGGTCAAGAACCAAATATCCGGCGTCCACTCAAAGCCGGCGATCAGTCATTCCTTGGAGTCGGGCTGCCGAGTCTGGGCGCATTCCGGATGCTGCCGGTCGATCACCCGGATCGCAAAGCTGTTGGCGGTTGTGGCGGAGCCTATTGGTGGCACTCGCCGGAGGACACGCTGGACAAAGCCGATCCGGAAATACTGGCAGACGACTGCCGAATCTACGTAACGATCGTGTCACGCATGTGCTGCCCGGAAGTGCATCCATACAACTTCGTCCCGTCCGCGCAGGATTTCATCGATCAGCTCAGCGCATTGCAAGAGACAGCCGGCAAGCACCTCGACCTTGCTGAACTGATCAGCGCCGCTGAGCGCTATCGAAGCGTGGCGGAGCAGGTTGCCGGCATCGATCCGACTGATATCGAAAGCCACAACAAAGCCCTGCTTGCCGTCACGCGAATCGTCAATTCGGCGCTCTTCACGGTCGATGGACCGTACGAATTTGATCCTGCGCTGCAGCTGCCGATTCTTCCGGGTCTTGCACCGATGCGGGAACTGGCGACGTTGGATCCGGCTGGCGATGAATTCCGCTTCCTGTGGACGAGCCTGATTCGCCAACGCAACCGGATACACGACGCGCTGACGCAGGCGATCGAGGTGCTGGAGGGGGCTAGCTAGCCAATCCCTTCGGGCAAGCTGCTGATCCGAAATTCGCATCGGTTGCGGGGCAAGATGGCGTGGCTGATTTCAATCGATATGCGAAGTAGGCCCGCCATTGAAAGAAGTTTCGGTGTCTGCTAACTGGCAACGGATTAGTCTATCCACGCTGGCCGCGAACCATTGCGGCGACAGAGGTCGCTACCCTGGAGTTCACGAGCTCTGCAGTTCAGAGGACAATTCCGTTGGCTCTCCGAAGCCGATAGCGGGACTGTCTACACACCAAGGAGTTCAAGCGAATCGCGTAGGAAGGCGGTCTTGACGTCTCTGGCCTCGGGCGCAGATTCGTCATAGATCAGCTCAGCGGCAGCAACAACATCCGGGTCGAAGCGTGTTCCTGATTCATTGCGCAAGCTGTCGAGGACATCAGGAATTGCCATCGGCTCACGATGAGCACGCGGTGATGTCATCGCATCTATGCCATCGGCGACTGCAATGATTCGTGCGGCGAGGGGAATAGAAGTCCCGGCCAGCCGACCGGGATGGCCACTACCGTCCCAGTGTTCGTACTGATGCACGACTGCGAGTGAGACCTCCGTAGGGAGCGCCACGTTCGAGAGCAACCGATGAGCAACCGCTGGAATAATCGCCAGGCGTTCGCGCTCGGACTTTGAGAGATCGATTGGCTTGCGCAACAGCTCGTCAGGAATCAGAAACATACCGATGTCATGCATATAGGCCGCTACACCAAGATGGTCGAGCTCTTCGCCATCCACTCCAAGTTGATCGCCGATTGACATGGCCAGTCGCGCTACTCGAGAAGCGTGGCCGTTCCGCTCCGGTATGCGCTCATCCATAGCGCGGACGAGAAGCGACAGTGTGTTCTGTGGCGAGCGATGCAACGACTTTACAAGCTGGTCGCGCTGCATCGATAGCTCGCCGAACGCGGAATTCGATTGATAGACCTGATTGCGTCCGGCCTGCTTGGCCATCGATGTCGCATCGTAAGCAGCTGAGACGAGTCGAGTGATGTTGCCAACGTCGTCCGGTAGCGTCGCCGCGCCGATACTTACGGTCATTTGTTCCAGTTGATCGTTTGCCTTGAACAACTGCGTCGCGACGCCGATACGAATTTTTTCGGCTATTCCAGAGACCTCATCGCGGCCGATCCCAGGCAGGATTGCGCAGAATTCGTCACCACCATAGCGAGCCAGAGGGAAGTGTGGTGGTACATAGCTCTGTATTGTGATGGCCACTTGAAGCAGCAGGTCATCTCCTACGAGATGCCCGTACGTATCATTGAAGGACTTGAAGCCATCGATTCCGAGATGTAGCAGAGATAAGGGCTTGCTCTGAGATCGTTTGAAAGCATCTTCGAGGCGCATGTGGAATTTACGCCGGTTGTCCAGCCCGGTCGTCGGGTCGATAGATTCGAGCATTGCAATCTGCTGGATGAGTTCCAGTCTTCCGATGCGCCCTGCAATTTGCGTGCTCACGGACTCGAGAAAGTCGATATCGACCGGGTTCATCTGGCGGTCAACTCCGGTTTGGATCTGGAGGACGCCCTGGACGCGAGTGTCAGAGTGGATAGGGATGATAGCCACTTCGGTGACGAGCTTATGAACGCGAGCATTCTCCGGTAAATGCTCGATATCAGTGTCGTGTCGCGAAGCCAGGGATCGCAGTACTTCACCAATAAACCCGTCATCCGGATCGCTCAGTAGCTCAGAATATTCGATGCCTGACTGCGCTTTGCAGATCAACTCGCGCCCGTCCGGGCTTAGCATCCAGATTGAAGCATGAAGATAGCCGATACTGCGCTTGATCTGAACCAGCACCTCGCGAAGCGCCTGATAATCATCATCTATGCCGGTGAGGCTTTCTGCAACGCCGCGCAGCGCTTCAAGCTCTCTGAACGCTCGCGCTTCGTTGGTGACGTCGCGCGCCACCGCCTGAATCCAGTTTTCGTCCTCGCGACCACGCAAGCGTAGCGCACGGAAGTAGAGTTCCGCCTCGATATGGCGTCCGTCACCAGCGACAAGGTTGAGCGTGATCGGACCAAACATCTCAGCGAATTCGGGGCTGGTGGCCGGTTGGCTGGTTATCTCAGCAAGGATGTCCGCCAGTGCGCAGCCATCAGGTCCGTCAGGTCCGCCTTTGACGAGGTCGTAGAGATTCATCAGCGCGAGGTCGTCTTCGCTGAAGCCGCAGATCGACTCGATCGCTGAATTCGACATAAGAAAATTACCGTGGGTATCATGAATAAAGACGCCATTTGGCATTTCTTCGACGAGCTGGCGGTAGGTTTCTTCAGAGTTGCTGAGGTCATTGCGGAGGCGCGTTTGATCGAGTGCCATCGCCGTTACTGCAGCGATTGTGTCGATCAGCTGGGTGAATTCGTCATCTGAGCCGGCGCTACCGCCCGGAATGTCGAACAACACCAATGCACCGATGACCGATGATGGCGTAAAGAGCGCGGCGGTGAGGCAGTTCTTGAGATTCTCATCGCGCGCCAAGTCGAGTGTGACTCCGACTCCCGTCGCCGGATCACTTGCAAACGCTGAGCGTCTGGAAAGTCTGACCCAATCCTCCTGACTCAAATAGTTGAAGGCGGCGCCAGCAAATGTGGAGTATCCATCGGATAGACCCCTCTGGGCGACGCACGTCAACGTGCGATCGCTCTCGTCTCGCACCCAGATCGCGCCGCGCTCGGTACCAAAGAGCTTGCATGCCGCCTCCAGGCCGTGTTTCGCCTGTTGCTCGATGGTCGTACTCCACGACAGGTCCAGCGAGAGCTGGCGCAAGATCGTCGCGTCTAGCTTCGAATTGCGATCTTCCTGCTCTTCCACCGGTGGCATTGAGCGCTCGACGCTCGAGAGCAAAATTGTGATGTCCGATAGTTCGATCGGGAGCCGCAGGACATCATCGAAACCAATGGCAGACAAGTCGCGTTTCGATGCCAGGAGATCTTCAGGTAATCCAATTACTCTGGCGGGATCGGGATGGCAGGCATTCCGGATACGGCTTATACACGTCGTCGCGTCGATGTCACTTAGCGGCTCCTGTAGAAATATGAGCCGGATTCGCTGACGCTCGAGTATGTCGACTGCATCATTCAGATTCTCAGCTACGTGCGCGCTGCCCCCTTCCAACTCGATCGCTCGGCGAAGAGCCCTTTGTTGCCTGGCGTCTCTGGAGATGATCAAGGCGTGTTGCACGGAATGTTTTCCCGGTTCTGTCTCGTTCAAATCGGCGCTCACAGGCAGGAGGTCACCGTACGCGCACTCCGGCACTTCTATCGTACGTGGCGATGTATTAGTGCAAAAGACGTAAGAGGTACCGATCAGCGTTACCCACTAGGGGGGTAAGCTGCTATCCGAGGCGTATCCCGGACTCAGAATCAAATGCGTGCAGGTGACCGGGCCGGCAAGTTACTGTGATGGCTCCACCTGCTTCAAAGTTGTAAGTCTGGGGAAGTCTCGCACGAAGGCCGGTCGATGATGTCACGAATGTGTCGCTTCCGAGCGCTTCGATCACGTCGACACGTAGTATCAGCCCGTCGATATCTTCGTCCCGTGCCAGGGTAGAACTCCCGATGGGTTCGAGATGTTCGGGCCGCACGCCGAGAACCACTTTGTCTCGGTCACCGGCAGCAAGAGCCAGTTCTGGTGGCAATGAGAGCCAGCCGTGATCGGTCCGAAGTCGCTTCCCCTCGCGGTCTATGCTTGCCTCCATCTGGTTCATTGGTGGACTACCGATGAATCCAGCCACGAAGCTGTTCGCGGGCCGTGAATAGATTTCCATCGGCGTCGCCAGCTGCTGCAGCCGACCGTTGTGAAGGACAGCCAGGCGGTGACCCATCGTCATCGCTTCCGTCTGGTCATGTGTCACGTAAATGGTTGTCGTGCCGAGTTCCCGCTGGAGCCGGATCAATTCCGTCCTCGTCTGTCCGCGCAATTGAGCATCGAGGTTCGATAGAGGTTCATCCATCAGGAAGACTGCCGGGTCTCGGACGATGGCGCGTCCGAGCGCCACGCGCTGACGTTGACCGCCTGAAAGTTCCCTCGGTTTCCGGCCAAGGAGAGGCAGGATATCGAGCATTTCCGCGACGGTTTCAACGCGTTTTCGCCGTTCGCTTTTCGATACCTTGCGCATCTTTAATGGAAAAGCGATGTTCTCGAAGACGGAGAGATAGGGGTAGAGCGCGTAGTTCTGGAAGACCATGGCGACATCGCGATCAGCCGGCTCAACATAGGTGACGTCGCGCTCGCCGATGTATACGGCTCCTGAATCCGGCTCGTCGAGGCCCGAGAGACAGCGCAATGCCGTCGTCTTCCCACAACCGGACGGTCCGACGAGGACGAGAAATTCACCTTCGCGAACGTCGAGGGTGAATTCGTCGAGCGCGAGTGTGTCGTCGAATCTGCGTGTGACGTGCTCGAAGCGCGCACTCGCCATGCTTGTTAACTCCTCACTTGACTGCGAGCTCTCGAATCTCCCTAGCGGCGAGCCTATCATGTGGGCAATTGACGGCGCGAACAGGGCAACTGCGGTGCTAGACTAACGCCACTTGAGCCGTACCAGATGGTCCGTATGGAAGGGCTGAAAAATGAGTTCGGGTGCAGGAATCAGACAGTACGAATACGTGGAGAACTGGCCAACGTATCCTGATGGTCAGAGCGTTGGGCAAGTCGTTGAAATCGTCGTGGACAGCCAGGATCGAGTCTTCGTCTTCCACCGCATCGAAGCGTCGCCGCTAATCTTTGACCGCGACGGAAACTACCTTGGGACCTGGGAGAAGAACGATCACTGGCAGGACATACACGGGGTCACCATCGCCAGCGATGACGACGGCGAATACTTCATCGTTACGGATCGTAACCGGCATCTGGTGAGCCGCTGCGACCTGGACGGAAACGTCGTCTGGGCAGTCGGCACGCCTGACAAAGCAGCCGGCGCGAAGGGATACTTCAACCTGCCAACCGATGCCGGTGTCGCGCCAAATGGCGATATCTATGCTGCCGATGGCTATGGCAATGCACGCGTTCACCAGTTCAATTCTAGTGGCGAGCATATTCGATCCTGGGGCGAACCGGGTATTGGTCCCGGTCAGTTCCACTTGCCGCATGCCGCGCGGGTCATCGAGCGCGATGGACAGCCGAACGTCTACGTCTGTGACCGGGAGAACTGGCGTATTCAACGCTTCGACCTTGCAGGCGACTATCTCGGCAAGATCACCGGCTTGCGACAGCCTGGCGACATCATTGTTGATGGCGAGGGTATCCGATACGTCCCTGAGCTGCAGGGCCGGGTAGCAATTCTCGACCAGGACGATCACTTGATCGCTCGTGTCGGCGGAGAACGGAATACCGAGCCGGGCAACTTCTTCGCGCCGCACTCGGTAGCGCTCGATTCCGAGGGCTCTCTCTACGTTGGCGAAGTGCTCGAGGGCCAGCGGGTGTCGAAGTTCAAGCGAACGTAGCAAACGGTGTGAAGATGTAGAGACGTGCCGTTGGCGCGTCTCCTCTTCGCGCGCTCAATGTTATGCGTAGGTACTGTTGTGTAGAAACCGAGACGCGCCAGCGGCACGTCTCTACGTTGGCCAGCGGATTGGTTCCATACGTTTATCGGATTCCGGGTGGGGGAAGATGGTCAAGAAACTGCTTTCAGGGGGGAACGTTATCGACGTTCGAACTGGCGAAGCCGCCGTTCAGGACGTGCTCATAGATGGCGAGCGCATCGTGGCGGTCGGCGATGCCGATGCGGACGGCGCACAGCGAATCGATATCAGTGGAAAGACGCTGCTGCCAGGGCTCTCAAACAACCATGTCCATCTTGGCTGGAGCGGGATGGGTTGGGATGGCGGACCGCAGGGAATTCTCAAGGACCAGGCACTGCGCGACGGCGATGGCTTCAACGCGATCAAGGCCTACGCCAATCTCCGCAAGTCGGTCAAGGTCGGACTGACCTCGATTCGCGATCTGGGAATGAACAACAGCGGTTTCGATGCCAAGGAAGCGCTCGAGCGCGGGCTGGTCAAAGGACCACGTCTGGAGATTGCTGGCCAGGCGCTGATGATCACTGGCGGACACACCTGGTGGTGCGGCTATGAAGTCGATGGCGCTGACGGGATGCGTAAGGCTGTGCGCGAGCAGTACAAACGTGGCGCCGACATCATCAAGATCATGGCCAGCGAGCATACGCCGCAATTTACACTAGACGAGCTCAAAGCGGCCGTCGATGAGGCCCACACGCTGGGCATGAAGATCACAACCCACGCGACGATCCCACAAGCGATTCGCAACGTCGTCGAAGCTGGCTTCGATTCGATCGAACACGGCGGGCCCTGCGAGCGTGAAGTGATGGAGATGATCGCCGAACGCGGAATCTTCGTCGTGCCGACCAATTCCCCCTTCATCCTCCAGACCAATCGCGGCCCGGAACGTGGCATGCCCGATCATGTCGTCGAGGAGCGCAAGCGACGCTGGGCGGCGGCTCCGCGTACTGATCCGCTGATCGAAATGCGCGAAGTCGGCGTCAAGTTCGCCTTCGGAACGGACGCCGGAAGCCCCTGCGTCGAGCACGACGTCATCGTTCCCGAGATGGAGACGCTGCTCGAATATGGCGTCGTCCAAACGCCGCTGGATGTCATCCAGATGTTGACGATCAACGGCGCTGAGCTGCGCGGTCACGATGCAGACATGGGCACGGTCGAAGCTGGCAAGTACGCCGATCTGATCGTCGTCGATGGCGATCCGCTCGCGGACATAACTGCCCTCGGCAACATCGTGCACGTCTTCGTCGGCGGCGACCAGTTGGTCACGAACGGCGAGATGTCTGATTGGTTCGACTGGTAGCGCGATGCTCGAACCCGATGTCGAGTCTCTCTGGCGGAGGTTCGAGGATGCGGCGCGTCGCTATTGCAAAGTCATCGATTCGGTTGAGAGCATGGCGAGCAGCCAGTCGCTCTACATCGAAATTGCGGCTCCTCTTGCTGATCTGTTTGCCGCTGGACGGTCGCTCCCAGTTGTCAGGATTTCAGATGACGATTTTGAGGTTGAGAGTCCTGGGCACGAAGTATGGAGAAAGGCATTCGAGACGATTAACAGGCTGACTGGAGATGAAGATCCGTACCGAACTGTCTTCAATCCGCAAAAGGACACAGAGGCTATTGAAGCCGCGCTGGCGGTGGATCTGGCCGACATCTACGTCGATGTCCTTCCGGCAATCCAGTGGGAGGATATGGAACATCTCAACGATCTGCTGTTCGAACTGCGGCTCAGCTTTCAGGGGAACTGGGGACAGCACGCGCTCGAAGCGATGAAAGTGATCAACTGGCGATATCCGTATTGGTAGGGGTTCATACATGGATCAGGTGAAGATGTCCCGGGTCAGGCGCGGGCTGACTGCGAAGGTCAAAGAGCCGGAGGTGACGGTCCGGACGAAGATGGGCGAGATCGCCCAGGAGATGGATGATGTCATCGCGATGGGTCCGGGTGATCCGGATCTGCCGACGCCACAGCACATCATCGATGCCGCCAAGGCCGCCCTCGACGCTGGCGCAACTCACTACACCTCGCCGCCAGGCGATCCGAAGTTGCGAGCAGCCGTTGCGGGCCGCATCAAGCACGCCCAGCGCGTCGACTACGATCCTGCGTCGGAGATCATCATCACAACCGGCGCTGAAGAGGCGATCTACATGGCGCTCGTCTCGCTTGTCGACGCCGGAGACGAGGTGCTGGTCCCGGAGTATCGCTTCACCACCTACGACTGGGGCACCGAGCTGTCGCTCGGAAACGTCATTGAGTATCCGACGGTCTATCCCGGCGACGAATACCGGCTCGATGCTGACGAGATTGAAAAGCGTCTGACCGAGCGCTCGAAGATCCTCGTCATCGCGTCGCCGGATAATCCCACGGGCGGCATCGCGTCTAAAGCTGACATCACGGCGGTCGCCAATCTCGCGAAAGAGCGCGATCTGATCGTCATCACCGACGAGATCTATCACCCCTTCATCTATGACGGCGCGGAACACCACAGCGTGCTCCACGAGCCAGATATGAAAGATCGCACGCTGCTCATCGACGGCTTCTCAAAAGCCTATGCGATGACCGGTTGGCGTGTTGGCTATCTCGCCGGCCCGGCCGACTTCATGCGTTCGATCATCGAGGTCAAACATGCGCTATCGATCTGCGCGCCGGCTGTTTCACAGGCGGCGGCATTGGCCGCCGTCGAGGGACCCCAGGACTGCATCGCGGAGCACCTCGCGATCTACGACGACCGGCGACACGATCTGCTGGCGGCTCTTGCCGACATGGGCCTCAGTTTCGTCCACCCAGCAGGCGCTTTCTATGTCTGGGTCAACGTCTCCTCGACCGGCATGACCGCCGAACAGTTCGTCTACCGATTGCTGGTCGACACCGGTGTCCTGATCTCTCCCGGCACGATCTTCGGTAACGGTGGCGAGGACTACATGCGCATGTCGCTGTTGGTGCCGAAGGAGCGGATTGAAGCCGCCGTCGAGCGGATGGAACAGGTGGTTGAGAAGTATCGAGCGGAGGCGACTGGATGAGATGTGCATCCAGTTGCGGGAACCATCGAAGCTCGGTAGGGGCGTGATTCATCACGCCTGTCCGAAGGGATCGATCAATTGACATCAGAGCCAGAAGATCGACATAAAATCGAGCATGCGCCGCCCCGCAAATCGATACGTGTGCGCGAATATGATTATTCCTCTCCTGGTGCCTATTTCGTTACGATCTGCGTTCAACACCGTCGTCCTGTGCTCGCAAAGATCCACCGCTCGGAGAATGTGCTTACCCAATCGGGCCGCATCACTGAAGCAGCATGGCACGATTTGCCAAATAGGTTCAATTGGCTTGATCTGGATGCATTCGTCGTAATGCCGAACCATATTCATGGGATTATGGTCATCAATCCCAGATCTCAAGATGTTCCGGCAGAACGAGACTCGTTTCCGGCTCGCAAGAATGTGGGCGAAGCTGGCGTGATGAATCACGCCCCTACAAGGCGGCGTCACCGCAGTGATGGATACGCATCAGTCGCGCTTGGTGAAGTTGTTCGGACATTCAAAGCCCTGGCAACTCGATCAATTCGCCGAAGTGGACTTGGCGATTTTGAGTGGCAACGCAACTACTACGAACACATCATCCGCTCCGACCGATCGCTTGAGCGCATTCGGGAGTACATCGAGGATAACCCGGCTCGGTGGGCCGAGGACCGTTATTTCGTGGGAGAGGCGCTACCCGCATGAGCGACAAGATACGCACGCTGATCGTTGGGGTTGGAACGCGGGGACGGCACTGGGTGCGCCTGGTTCAGGAAGAGGCGGCGACGGAGCCGGTTGGCTATGTCGATCCAAAGCCTGACGGGCTGAACTGGGTTCAGGAACGCTACGACGAGCCGCCTGACCGCTGTTTTGCCGGGATGACCGAGGCGCTGGCGGCGACGAAGCCTGATCTGGTCATCCTTGCGACGCCGCCGATGGGCCATCTGGAAGAGGCGCGCGAGATTTTCGCGGCTGGTTGCGATCTTCTGGCTGAGAAGCCGCTGACGATGGAATTCGCGGAAACGCTTGAGATCCTCAGGCTGGCCGAGGAATCCGGACAGCGGCTGATGGTCGGGCTCAATTTCCGCTACCTGCCGACGACGATACGGGCCAAGGAACTCATCCGGGACGAGATCGGACTGCCAAGCTTTGCGAGGTTCATTTACTGGCGCTATCGGGATGGGCGGCGGCCGGGAATCAACAAGTATCCGCTGTCGATGCACCAGCCGATGCTCTACGAGCAATCGATCCATCATCTCGATCTCTTTCGCTTCACCTATGACGCCGAAGTCGAACGGGTCTGGTGTCGCTGTCACAACCCACCGTGGTCGATGTATCGAGATGATGCGACGGTAGCAGCGATGCTCGAAATGAAATCGCCGGCCAGTGATCGCACGCTACTGGTGAACTATTTTGGGACCTGGTCGGCGCGTTCACAGGCGAACGAGTTTCACTGGCGCACCGACTGCGATCTTGGCGCGTTGCTGCAACAGGAACAGTTTTCGCAGCTCCACGTCGCCTACCCGGGCGATCACGAGCCGAGACTGCTCGAGCTGCCGGAGGTGGAATCCTTCGTAGATGACACCCGTGGATTACTTGCCGATGTCTGCCGACAGATCAATGCAGGCGTGACATGCCCCATCCGTCGGGCGTCGATCATATGAAGACGATGGCGCTGACGGTCGCCTGTGAGGAAGCGCACGTCGCGGGAACAGTGATCGAGATGGCTGATTTCTATCGACGGCATCAGGTGCCGGAGCGTTGGCTGGTCTGAATCGAAGAATCCAATTGAGTAGAAGAATACTTGGGAGATAGGAGCGTTAGGGCAGTGGTGGATAACGATAGAAAATTTGTTGGCATTCAGGTTAGTCCGATCAGTTTCATCGATGAAGGTGTCGAACCGCTGCTGGATACCCTGCACGACCGATTCGGCATCAACGTCCTGCTCGTCGGTACGATCTCATGGCTCGGCTTGAAGGTTGGCCGAAGAATCTCCTGGGAACTGGAGGGCTGGCCGGACCATGGCAAGCAGGAGCCAAGCCCGTTGAAGGGCGGTTCGTATATTCAACATCGGCCGGAGTTCTATCACAACACGATTATTGACGGGTTCCGGGCGACTGATCCGGAGTTTGAAGGCAAAGACATTCTGGATCTGCTGATTCCTGCGGCGCACGAACGCGGCATGAAGGTCATGCCGGAGGTGATGGAGCCGCTCTTCAACTACGCCGGCCACGGCTCAGTCAACAACGTTGGAATCCCGAATATGCCGCAGCTGCTGGAGGTCGATGTCTTTGGCAGGATCGGCTCGGAGCCGTGCATCAATAACCCGGATTACCGTGCCTGGTGGCATTCGATCATCGAGGATTACGCTCGCAACTACGACATCGATGGGATTATGTGGTGCAACGAACGCCGCAGCCCGCTCGATAATCTGATCTATGGACGGGTGCCCAATTGCTTCTGTGAACATTGCCGCAAAATCGCTGCCGGACAGGGAATCAATGTCGAGGATGCCCGGAGGGGCTTGCAACACGCCTACGAATACTTCCAGTCGGCTCGAAACCGGGGCGCGATGCCCGATGGCGCCTTCGTAGAGTTCCTGCGCCTGCTCTATCAGCATCCCGAGATCATGCAGTGGGAGCGCTTCTGGGTCGAGCGCAACAAGGATATGGATCGCGAACTCTACGGAATCACAAAGTGGGTCGATTCTTCAGTTGAATTCGGTCTCAACGTCTGGAACCGCAATCACCTTAACCCGTTGAGGAAGGCGCAGTGGCCGTGGCAGGAGCTGGCGACCTGGTCGGACTGGGTCAAGCCGATTACCTACCAGCACCAGTCGGGCGGCGTTTATCACAACGAAATGAGCCAGTGGCACCAGTCGATCTTCCGCGACATCTCACCGCAGGAGATGACACCAATCATGTATCAGTTCCTCGGCCTGGACGAGGCACCCTGGGATGAGATTGTTCAGACGGGCTTCGACCCGGACACCTACGTCTACGGGCAGTGCAAGGCGACGGTGGATGCCGTGGCCGGGGCGGTCGATGTCTACATGGGATTGGGCATCGACGCACCACGGTCGCGCGCGGATCAGGCTATCTGTACGCCGGACATCGCCTATCGAAGTGTGCTCGCAACCTATCGGGCGGGTGGCCGCGGTGTCGTCTTTTCGCCTAACTATGCTGGCATGAACCAAACGACGCTTGACGGCGCCGCAAGAGCTCTGGATGAATTGGGGTTGAAGTGAGGCTTAGGCGCCGTTACTGAGCAAGTCGGTATCGCGCGGTTTGCGATATCTGTCCAGATAAGCGGCGCAACGGTCAAATGTGGCTTCGTCGATCAATCCGCTGGAGTGGTAGTAGTTCAGCATCGTGTGCAGGCCAAGAATCGGCCGCACGTTGTAGCCGTGGTCTTTCAACCGCTCGACCGCGCCCTGTTCTCTATCGATCAGGACGATGGCGTCGCGCACGCGCATTCCGGCGTTTTCCAGTCGAGAAGCTGCACTAAGGATGGAGCGGCCACCGGTCATCAAGTCATCCATTACCAGGACGGTTTGACCGGGCGTGATGCTGCCTTCGATGCGATCCTTACCATTGTCTTCGCCATCCTGCTGATGGAGAAAGACGAGCGGCGTGTCGGATTCGAGAGCGTAAGCGGTTGCGATGTGGAGCCCACCCATCGGAACGCCAGCGACAGCGGCGAAAGACGCCAGGTGGGGGCGTACCCGTGTGCGATCCGAAGCGATGGCTGAGTTGATCAGCCTTCCGATGCGTCGGAGCATGCGAGGTTCGCTGATTAAGACGCGAGGATTGACATAAATAGGCGAAATTCCGGCTGTGCCTGGAAGATCGAAGGAGCCGAATTGTACTCCGCCCAGATCAAAAATCATCTGGGCAAGGTCGAGATTAGACTCGCTGCCGAAATGTAGCACTGGCCGATCCCCTACCCCTTGGACATATGGACGAACACCCCGATAGATCGCCCACGTTCAAGTAGTGGACGGTACCATAAACGGTAGGGCAGTGCGAGATTAACGTCGTCGTTTCGGTGTGTTCGCCGTCTTTGACGGCTTGACACTCTGCCGCCCTGAATGTACACTACTCAAGCTAGGCTAGCTTTCGATCGGTCTGTACCGTATCGACTGTTGGTATCGCGGAAGGGATCACCGAGGGTTCGACAGATCTGTTGTAAGAACTGCTGAATTCGAGGGGCCCGCTTTTCTGAGCGGGTTTTTTGATTTCCGGAAGCGTTGCACATTGACAATTGAGGAGTAGACAGGATGGAAACTGGAGTGTGGGTGAGTTGTGTCATCTTTCGGGATGATGTGACGCACAAGCAACGTCAATAATCTCACTGCTCTTTCGGGGTAGTGAGAGATGAGAGACACAGATGGAGAGTTTGATCCTGGCTCAGGATAAACGCTGGCGGCGTGCCTAATGCATGCAAGTCGAACGGGATCGTTCCAATACCGTGTCCTTCGGGGCATGGTGGAATGAGGACCGTGGCGGACGGGTGAGGAACGCGTGGCCGACCTGCCCTGATCACGGGGACAACCGCGGGAAACTGCGGCTAACACCCGATAGCTTCATGAGGGGGGACCTTCATGAAGAAAACATTATGGAGTGGATCAGGAGGGGGCTGCGCCCGATTAGCTAGCTGGTGGGGTAACGGCCTACCAGGGCGACGATCGGTCGCTGGTCTGAGAGGATGATCAGCCACACGGGGACTGAGACACGGCCCCGACTCCTACGGGAGGCAGCAGCAAGGAATTTTCCCCAATGGGCGCAAGCCTGAGGGAGCAACGCCGCGTGGGGGATGAAGCATTTCGGTGTGTAAACCCCTTTTCCGAGGGACGAAACGAATGACGGTACCTCGGGAAGAAGGCCCGGCTAACTACGTGCCAGCAGCCGCGGTAATACGTAGGGGCCAAGCGTTGTCCGGAGTTACTGGGCGTAAAGGGTGCGCAGGCGGTTGGTTACGTCGTGTGTGAAAGCCCCCGGCTTAACCGGGGAGGGTCGCGCGAAACGGGCTAACTGGAGGCAAGGCGAGGTCGGTGGAATTCCCGGTGTAGTGGTGAAATGCGTAGAGATCGGGAGGAACACCAGAGGCGAAGGCGGCCGACTGGACTTGACCTGACGCTGAGGCACGAAGGCGTGGGGAGCGAACGGGATTAGATACCCCGGTAGTCCACGCAGTAAACGATGGATACTAGGTGTGGCGGGAGTTGACCCCGGCCGTGCCGGAGCTAACGCAGTAAGTATCCCGCCTGGGGAGTACGGCCGCAAGGCTAAAACTCAAAGGAATTGACGGGGCCCCGCACAAGCAGCGGAGCGTGTGGTTTAATTCGACGCAACGCGCAGAACCTTACCAGGACTTGACATCCCGGGAACCTTGGTGAAAGCCGGGGGTGCTCTTCGGAGAGCCCGGAGACAGGTGTTGCATGGCTGTCGTCAGCTCGTGTCGTGAGATGTTGGGTTAAGTCCCGCAACGAGCGCAACCCCTGTGGCTAGTTATGTGGATGTCTAGCCAGACTGCCGCAATGCGGAGGAAGGCGGGGATGACGTCAAGTCAGCATGACCCTTATGTCCTGGGCGACACACACGCTACAATGGCCGGTACAGAGGGCAGCCAAGTCGTAAGACGGAGCCAATCCCAGAAAGCCGGTCTCAGTCCGGATTGGGGGCTGAAACTCGCCCCCATGAAGGTGGAGTTGCTAGTAACCGCAGGTCAGCATACTGCGGTGAATACGTTCCCGGGGCTTGTACACACCGCCCGTCACGTCATGGAAGCCGGCAACACCTGAAGTCGGTGGGCTAACCGCTTAGGCGGAAGCAGCTGCCGAGGGTGGGGCTGGTGACTGGGACGAAGTCGTAACAAGGTAGCCGTAGCGGAAGCTGCGGCTGGATCACCTCCTTTCTAGGGAGACATGTCTAGGTGCGAGCCTATGACATCTCTCAGGTCAACCACGGTTGGGTCATGACGAGTGTTGTTGGTGGCGACGACTCGCCTGAGGATCTCAGAGCACTGCTCTGGGGGAGGGCTGGAGCGGCGACCAGGAACACTGGGAACCCCCGTGAAGCACCGACACCCCTTTTCCCCTGTCTACTCCTCAATCGCCAATGGGCGTAGAAAAATCCCGCTGCAATCGCAGTGGGATTTTGAATTTTGGCCCGACTTCATGCACTCTACGCCGCCTCGAACTCCAGGTTCTCTTCATATCCGATCGCATCGACAATATACGGCCGTTGATTGGCATCCCCGATGACAACGCGGCCAATATCTATGAGCTGCAACAGCGCGTCGACAACCCTGGCATCCCAATGCGTTCCCCTACCGCTCGTGAGTTCTGACAGCACGACCTCGGGAGGCAATGCTCCCCGATAGGGGCGCGGGCTCGCCATCGCATCAAAAGCATCTGCTACGGCAAGTATTCGCGCACCGAGCGGTATCTCATCCCCCGCGATCCCGTCCGGATAGCCATTCCCATCCACGCGCTCGTGATGTGACCGTACGAGCGCGACGCCGTCCGCAAAGTCTGGAAAAAGCTCCAGCATCTGTACGCCCGATACAGGGTGCTGCTGGAAAACCTTCCATTCTTCATTGGTCAGCTTGTCGGGCTTGGAAAGAAGCCCGAGATCGATCACGATCTTCCCGATGTCATGCACCTGACCAGCTCGTTCGATGATGCGAATATCGTCAGGGTCGAGCCCCAGTGCCGTGGCGATTTCGCGCGCGATGCCTGCAACACGTCGCGAATGGCTTGCAGTGTAGGGGTCACGAAGATCGACGAGATCCGCAAGGCGTTGCACGGCATTGATAGTGCGTTCGCGTAATTCGTTCTGTCGCCGAAGTGACAATCCGATGATGATGCCGGGGACGAGAAGCAACGGTAGCGCCCACGGTTGAGCGCTAGCGACGATAGCCGCAAGCGCTCCGAGGGTAAATTGACCGACCTGTTCGATACCGTCGTTGCGGGTCGTCGACTGGAGCCAGACCCGAAATGGATTCATACCGGTATGGAGGGCGATGACTAGAGCTACAAGCACGGTGTTGGTCAGATAGATTGTGGACGCGACGATAAGCAAGACAGCCAACGTGCGTCCACCGTCGAAGTCCATCGAACCGAAGTTCCATCCGACAGCGAGGAGAACGAGGCTTGCGAAAGCCGCTTGAAGTGCGGCCTGGGACAGGTTGAAGATCATCTCCTCAGGTTCAAAGCTTCGGGAGATGTGCCCGATCAGCGCTCCAATGACAATGATGAGCATGGCCAGACCGGGTTGAAAGAGCAGGGCACTCGCGAAAATGATGCTTGAATCGAGGATGGTGCTGGATTTGACGTCAAAGTGAATCGGAAAACGATATGCCGCAGCAGTGAAAGCCACAAGCAGCGCCGCCATCGCCCACTCGGAACTGCTGGGCAAATAGAAGAGAGTCAGAAAATAGATCACCAGGCTCAAAGTAAGCACTCCGAGCCCGGTGATGTATGTTCTTATCCACAATCCAGATCTAGTCATCTGTCTATCTTGTGCCGTTGCGAGTAGACATAACTGCGGCTATTACTTCACTTCGAGAACGATCCACTGATTGGCAGTGCCCGAACCATCATCTAGCCAGACGAGCGAATTGCCGCCGAAGAGAACTCCTCCGAGCTTTGTGGTTACCCGTGCACCGTGGACAGTCACCGGTAGGGAACTGTCGTCAGCTGGAGCCCGCAAATGAACTTCAGCGAGTACACCCCGCTTCATGTTTCGAACGTATTCGACTTCGACGTCGTAGCCGCGTCCGAAGCCGAAGTCCTGCAGGACCACATTTGCTCGGGTGCCCCGCTCAACTCTGACGACCATCTCGATTGGCCCGGTCGCGGAACTGTACATCTCCAGCTGTGAAGACACCTGGATGTCAATGACGTCGCCGTTAACGATCAACACTGGATCAGCTCGGCACCAGGCCCGCCCGGCGGACGCCGACGTCACGACAGCAAGGACTGCAACGAATGCGATGGCTGTCGTCATCAATCTGGAAATCGTTGTTCTACGCATGCCTTTTCTCCTCTCAGCGATGGAGCGATTGAAACAATCACGCTGAGCGTCTGATGTCCGGAACAATACTTCCCGAACCGTTGCATGCCACTTTAAAGGTCGGATTCACATTGAGGGTAGAGTACCAGTACCGTACCCGTGGCGGTACTTAATGCCTTGCCGAAGTACCAAGATACTTCTGCACGGCCCTTCGCCGGTTTTTTGAACGCCGGCAGATCTATATTTAGTTCGTTCATACGTCACGCACCGCGACGGCGATCGCCTCTAGAGGGGCGAAGCCGCTGCCAAAATAGTTTCCGAGCCCCATGTTGTCACCGTCGCGGCATTACGAACCAGGTCGGGCCAGTATCAATAGCCCAAAGCAGTCCCGTCGCGGCGTGGATCGCCACCACCGGAATAGACGCCAGTGTCGGGATCGATCAGGATGCCCTGGCCGCCGCCGACCGCGGCGGAGAAAGCGTCGATCATCTCAACTTCGTGGCCGCGAGAGCGCAGATCGGAGACAACATCGCCCGAGACACGGTTTTCAAGCACCAGGCGGTTGCCGGAGAAGAGGCGCAAGCGTGGCAGCTTCGATAGCGGCCTGGACGCCGAAACCGTGATCGATCACATTCGAGATCATCTGGGTGGTCGTATGCGGTATTCCAAATGCTCCCGGTGTTCCGATGATCAGAAAGAGCTTTTCGTCATCGAATATCATCGTTGGCATCAGTGGCAGCGCCCATGTTGTATCGGGACCGATGACGTTCGGGCTGTCCGGTTCGAGGTCGAAGAAGTAGAGATAATTATTCATCGCGATGCCGGTTGAGCCGGCAACGAAGCCAGATCCGAAGGCTGCGCCGAGACTCTGGGTAATCGCAACGGCATTGCCCTCAGAATCGATAGCGCTGAGATGGGTCGTGCACTCACGGATGTAGTCCTGCGGGCTGCCCGGCTGAATCGTGTCAGGTGGGAACAGGCGCGTTCCGCGCTCATTGGCGATCGGCTTAGCGGTAGACGGATCGATCAAGCTTCGGCGCTCATCAGCGTATGCCTTTGAAAGCAATCCGTCGGGTGGCGGTGTGGTGCTGCCGGCGTACTTCGAACGTTCGGTCATCGAGAGCTTCATCGACTCAACGATAGTGTGCAGGGTCTCTGCTGTGTTGTGGCCGCTTGCGCCGAGATCATAGCCTTCCATGATATTGAGATTCATTTGCATCTCATAGGCTGTAAGCGGCCAGGGAGTGGTGCGAACCTGGTAGCCACGATACGAACTGATGGAAGGCTTGCCCCACTCAACGGATGTGCTTGCCAGGTCGGCCTGCGTGATGAGCCCATCGGCTGCCTGAATTGCCCGCACGAGTTCCGCGCCAACCGGGCCATCGTAGATGACGCCGATGCCATGTTCCGCGATAGCAGCGTATGTATCAGCCAGGTTCGACTGACGGATCACTGTTCCGGCCGGCGAGCGCGACCCATTTGGGAAGAATATCGCGCGTCCGCCATCGTTCAGGCGATGGCTTCCCGCGTCATAGAATTCGCTGTTCTTGACGGTCAATCCCACTCCAGCGCGGGCATATCCTATTGCTGGCGCAAGCAATGTTTCGCGTTTGAGAACGCCGAATTTTTCGTGTGCTGCAAACCAGCCCATCGCCGCAGCCGGTAGAGTGCTGGCCCGCGCTCCGATATCGACGGTGTCCATAGTCGAGCGTATCAACATTTGCGTTCGCTGGAAAAGCGCCGCCGTAGAAGAGGGTCTGGGTCTCGCCACCGGCGGGGTGGATGATCATGGCCCCGCCGCCGCCGAGGCCGGACATGTATGGCTCAACGACGTTGAGCGCAGCGCACATCGCGACGATCGCATCGACCGCCGAACCGCCCTGCTGGAGCATCTGCACCCCGGCCAGGGATGATAGCGGATGAGCGGAAGCGACCATCCCGCGCGTCCCCATGATGGTCGATCGATGTGTCACGCCTTTGTTCGTCCAGGTCATTTTCCGCTCCTTCTTGATTGGCTGTAATCGCGTCAATGATGGGTTTCGAATGTGAACGACTTCGGGGCCCTTCTTTCAGTCGGTCCGAAGCCCGCATCTTGCCTCCCAATCCCAACGCATCGGGCATCTTACGTCGGAAACTGGCTTCCCTCAAGCGACCAGTCGAGCCTGGACGCCGGTATGAATCTGGCGAGTATGGTCTGGATTGCCTACCCTGATCGGTACCTTCGGGTCCAGCTGCTGCGCAGTCTGAGAACGATAATGAGGTGAGCGAGACTGAGAATAATGTTTTGGATGAAGATGGTGCGGACCACTGGATGGTCAACCTTGCATCGAACAGAATGACCGGCGGCAAGATTCAGCTGCTCTCCGAGGCGACCGAGCTTACCGCAACGACGAGTGTGGGCTCTGGCGATTTACTCCGCCTATCGCGTTTGCTGAGTCTGGCCGATTCTAAGGCGGATATCTGGCGTATCGCTGAAGCGTTCCTCAGTGAGCGGATTGGAAGCTGCACGCTTGATACGTCCAATCTGGTGAGGTCGAGCGATCGTCGCCCACGGGAGATGGTCGACGACGTTGTGGCTGGCAGTTTGCCACGGGTTGAGATCGCTGCCGGTGGTTGTTGCGCTGTTCTCTCGTTGGCTCATCCGCGGGCGCTCCGCGGCCGACTCATCGCTTCATTTCAGAAGCGGATAGACCTTACACCGGAGGAGCTCGATTTGATCGAGTTCGTCGCGTTTACAAGCGCCGGTGAATGCGCTCGCGTCGAAAGTACACATCACTTCGAGGATCATCTCAATGATTTGAGCTTCATTCACCGCCTCGAGCAGCAGATATCCGTCGCCCCTGATGTCCCGTCAATCGGTAGCATGCTTCAGGTGGAGTTGGGTACCGTCATTGAAAACACTCTCTTTGCCTTGCTTGTCAGTACGAATGATCGAGATGCATTGGAAGTTGTTGCCTACAAGAGATCGGACAGCTTCTCCAATCTCGGTTTTATTGTTCCGGTGGAAGGCAGCAAGGCCGGGCGGGTTTTCAGGACCGGCGAGCCGCTGCTGGTAGACAACGTGCTGGAAGACGAAGACGCCTACGGTCGTGACGACGCAACCTGGCGTTCGCTGATGATTGCGCCGTTGGTAAGTGGCACGAAGATCTTTGGCGTTGTCATGGTTGGCCACGAACTACCAGCACGATACAGTGAGCGCGATTTGCGAATCGTGGAGCTGACTGCGAATCACATTGCAAATGCCATCTATCGCTTGCTCAATGATGAACGGGAGGACAGTCAATATCGGGCGGCTATAGAATCACTCTCGGCAGCGGTTGACGCACGCGACCCGTTTACGCATATGCACTCGTTGCGGGTATCCGAACTCGCGCAACGCCTTGCGTTGAAACTTGGGTTCACCGAAGAAGAGGCCGAGCAGATCGAACTGGCGGGCCTACTGCACGATATTGGCAAAATTGGAGTTCCCGATCGTGTACTCGCCAAAGCGGGACCGCTCAATTCTGAAGAGCGCCTGATCATGATGAGCCACGCCGAGTTGGGTGCAAACATCGTTAGCAGGAGCCCGCTGCTTGCCGGACTCATACCAATGGTCCGGCATCATCACGAGTGGTTTGATGGTCGAGGCTATCCGGATGGGTTGCGCGGCGCCGATATCCCGCTCAGTGCTGCCATCCTAAGTGTCGCTGACGCGCTTGAAACGATGACCAGCAATCGCGTCTATCGCTCTTCGCTCAGTGTTGAACAGGCCACGCAGGAATTGGCGAATGGAAGCGGAAGTCAATTTCACCCTGATGTTGTCGAAGCCATCCTCGCGCTACTCGACTCAGACACGGACGTTCGTCAGCTGGTCACTGCTACCCCGCAATCGACACGCAAACCATCAACGCTTTTGCCGATGAATATCTCAGATGTTGCCGGGCTGCAGGTGATGCAGCGCGTGGCCAGCGAGATCGGATCGCTGACCGAGATTGACTCTTTCCTCGATCGTGTTCACAAGATCGTTCGGGATGAGCTTGACCTTGCCGACATCGTTATCTGGCTTTTTGACGATGAAACTCAGAACTTCGTTCTATCCGCTGGCGATTCGGACCTTCCACCTCCCGTTGCCCTGGAGCAATCCAGGGTCAGCGTGCAGGGCACACAGATACATCCTCCTGACGCAGTGATTCTTGGTAGAACGCCTTCGACCGAACTCAGTGACAAGACGGTCATGTTTCCGATGCATGTGGAAGATAGACTGATTGGACTGATCGAGCTCGTTTTGGTCACGCCCGGTGAGGTGGCTGGCCGGCACATTGACCTGCTGCACGCTATTGCAGCTCCGGTCGCATCAACCGTGCGCGTTGCACAGCTGCACGACATTGCTAAACGGGCAGCAATGACTGATGGTCTAACTGGTGTTCTCAATCATCGCGCGTTTTACGAGCAACTCGACCAGATCGTATCCGAACGAGATGGCACCGACGCGATCCATTTGCTCATCGTCGACGTCATCGGCCTTAAGGCAATAAACGACAACTTCGGTCACCTTTCCGGGGATAGTGCGCTAAAAGCGGTCGCGGATGCAGTCGTCCAGCGGCTCCGCCCGCAGGATATCGTCGCCCGCTACGGTGGCGATGAATTTGCGGCCATTTTGAAAGGTTCCCTGTGGACGCCATTGGAGGAAATAATCGAGCGTATCGAAGCGCCGGTGGCGTGTGATATCGGGGACGGCGTCATTCTGAATGTCGGCCTGCGCTGTGGCTTTTCTCAAAGTGTCAATGGCGACACGCGTGCAACCGAACTCGTTGCGCGCGCCGATGCGCGTCTTTATGATCGAGTTCGACCATCTGCTAGGGGCATCAGGGAATTTAGTCTCCCTCGAGAGTGGTAGCATCGTTCCGTCTGACCTTCTGCGTCACATGAAGGACCGAACGCTGTGGCAGCACATCGAAAGCGCTCGGCAGGCGAGCGACTTGGAAATGACTTTGGTTGGCTCATGGCCCAGTTTGTGCTGCTCAGCCTGGCGTTCGTCGCTGGCCCCATCGGTGCGTACCTAAAGTTGAGCGTGTCACCTCCGTGGCACCGCATTCTGAATATTGCGGCAGGCTCGTTGTTGATAGTGTTTGGATTCTTGATCGCTAACCAGGCTCGTGTCGATCTGGGCGACAGCTTGCGTGTATCACCATCACCTCTGAAGAACGCGACACTCGTTGAACGAGGGTGGTATGGGCGCGTCCGCCACCCAATGTATCTGGCTATACTCGTAGCCTTGACTGGTTGGACAATAGTCTGGATGAGCATCCCGTCGTTGCTGATGCTGGTCATTGTCGCATTGTTCTTGCGTGCGAAATCTGGTCGAGAAGAAGCCATGCTCAATGCTACCTATCAAGGCTACGAGAGTTATAAGACTCGAGTCACGGCACGATTTGTGCCAAAGGTATGGTAATCAGGGCAATGGTCCTTACAATAGGGGCGAACCCCGCTCTTGCCTTCCGGTTGCCACCAATGGTGGGGACTCAAGCGTGGCCGCTGGATTCTCACGAGCAAGCGCGGGGTTCTTCATAGATTGAACGAGCGGCGATCGACATGGTTGCTCAATCATTTGTCCTCGTTTGCCGCCGAATGCAATGTCATCCAGCTCTGGCCAACCGTCCGGCCACTAGATTCGCCAGCCCAGAGATCTCTGGGCTGGCGAATCTGTGTGCCACTTGAAGTACCGGGTTTTAGCGTAAGCGCCTTCGTGAAGTAAATAGTCCGGTTGGTATCTAGCACCCCTTAGTACTTTTCATAGCCAATTTCGCCTGCAACAACAGACCTATGTATATCAGGCATCACACCCTTTCGATCTAAAGACGGACGACATAAGGGGAGACAATAAGTAATGAAGCTATACAGGGGTGAGACGCACTTACGCTCGCAGGAATTGCAGGACCAACCGATGAAATACGTGAGCTGGCTAAAACGCGATAACAAGGAAAAAGGCCAGGTCCTTGTGCTGTTTGCGCTTTTCTCGATTGTCCTTTTTGGAGCAATGGCGCTCGCGTTGGATGTCGGTTATCTGATGTCGCAGCGCAGACAAGCGCAGAGTGCGGCTGACGCTGCTGCACTCGCTGGTGGCGTGGCCCTCTTCCACGGTGAAAGTTACTCGAAAGTTTCATCCGCTTCTGTTACGTACGCGGGGCTCAATGGCGTGAAAACCAGCGGCGATGGCGCAGGGACGGTTCAGGTAAACGTTACAGGTGATAACCACAATGGGCGAGTTGAAGTCAATGTGACATCTCCCGTCAAGCGCTTCTTTATTGGAGCCATCTATTCCGGTAACTGGGGTGTTGGTGCACACGCAGTCGCTCGAGATAGCTGAATACGATGATGGTGACTATGCACTCATCGCACTAGATCCGCCGGGCATGTATGTAAACGGCAATATGACCATCAAGGTTATTGGCGGAAGTGCGATGTCGAATGGGAACGTGTCCGTAGTGGTGGCGCAAATGCGTTCAAAGTAGATGGCAAGATTGACGCCGTGGGATCGGTAAATCCGAATGGTAACTGGGTCTGCTCCGAAAGGCTTTCGCAGACAACCGCCCTGCAATAACGAATCCGTTTGCTAGCGCAGTGCCGCCCAACGCGGCTGCGCTCACCAAAATCACCTCCTTTCCAGATTGCAAGAACAGCTGCACATTGAGTCCTGGATACTATGACGGCCTGGGCGATCAGACGATCAAAGGCACGGCAACGTTGCAACCCGGGACCTACTATTTCCACGGCACGAGCATCAGCCTGCAGAATACGAACTCTCGCATCGAGGGCTCGAATGTCATGCTCTACTTCTCCGGTACGACTGGTTCGACCTACTTCGATCCCGAAGAATGGCGAGGTTAGTCTAAGCGCGCCGGCGACATCGCCTTATGCTGGTGGGCCCGATTCGATGGTTGTCTGGATCGCCAATTGCAGCGAATTCGATAGCCAGGGCAATGGCGAGTTCTACATCGGAGGGATATTCAACGCCCCATGTTCCGCTGTCACGATTCACGGGAATCCGTATGGGGAAGCGATCAAGGGTATGGTCGTTGTTGGAACGTTGGATGTTCGTGGCACGAGCGATCGTCGTCGTCAGATATATAATTCTGGCAGCGTTCCGCGGTATGAACTGTTCCTCGTCGAATAGAGCGGCCAGCAAATAACGCAAACAAACGGGGCTGCGAAAGCGGCCCCGTTTTCGTGTTGCTGGCGAATGCGATTCAGCCGCCGATGCGCGACATTTCCACTTTACGCAGATAGATCGTGTTCTCGGAACGGAGTTCCGAATAGCGATCAGCACGGTTCAACCAGACGCTTGATAGCAGATTGAAGAGTTCTTCATCCGAGGCGCCGGAGCGCAGCAGCGCTCGGAAATCATGGCCATGCGTGCCGAAGAGACAGGTGTAGAGCTGGCCGTCAGCCGAGAGCCGGGCGCGGGTGCATGTTCCGCAGAATGGCTGGGTGACGGAGGAGATCAAGCCAAATTCGCCACCGCCATCAAGGTAGCGGTAGCGATCGGCGACTTCGCCGTAGTAGTTCGGTTCAGCGGGCGCGACTGCCCATTCCCCGGAGATAGCATCAATGATTTCGCGTGCGGGAACAACATCCTCCATGCGCCAGCCATTGGTCGAACCAACGTCCATATATTCGATAAAGCGAGGAATGACCCCGCTGTGTCGGAAGTGGCTGGCAAGCTGGATGATGGTGTGATCGTTGAGCCCGCGCTTGACGACGGTGTCGACTTTGACTGGCTCCAGACCGACCTCAATTGCGTTGTCGATCGCGGCCAGGACGCGCTCAACGGGAAAATTGACATCGTTCATCGACTTGAAGATGTCGTTGTCGAGAGAATCCAGGCTAACCGTAATGCGATCCAGCCCGGCGTCTTTCAACGCCCTGGCTTTCGTCGGTGTCAGCATCGATCCGTTCGTCGTCATCGCAATATCATCGATACCAGGGATCGATGCGAGGCGCTCGACCAGCTCTTCGATGTTTCGTCGCACCAGCGGTTCGCCACCGGTTATGCGGAGCTTGGTGACCCCTCCGCGAGCGAAGACGCGAGTAACGCGTTCGATTTCTTCGAAGCTCAGCACCTCATCTCTCGCGAGGAAAGGGTAGTTCGCTCCGAAAATTTCCTTTGGCATGCAATAGACACAGCGGAAATTGCAGCGGTCGGTGACGGAGATACGCAGGTCTCGAAGTGGTCGATTGAAGCGGTCATTCAGGCTATTCATACATTGATTATACCGTGATTGACTAGGAGTTGAGACTGGATTCTCATTGATCGTCATCGGCGGCGAGGAATGTATCAATGAAATCGGCCTCTCGTGAAGCTGTTCAATGAACGGGTTCGAATCGAATACGGGTTAAGAGCCCTCAACCGACCTCGACAGAAAGTCAAAGCTACTGTACCATGCAAGCGTACGTACATGCGTACGTACAGCCTGTTAGGCGTGAAACGGACAGCTAATGGAGCAACAGCTAACATTTCATCTGGCGATCACCGGCTGCTCGAAGCCGATCCAACTTCACCATGAGGCGTTGCTTGGGCGGCCTTCAGATCGTATTTATCGAAAGCCTTCAACGCGGCGTGGACCTGTGGTGTTATCCTCCGCGCCCAAGCACGACCAGTCGGCAGTTCAGGAACGCACGATCATCCGCCTGCAACCAATCGTCAGTCGACCGTTGCGGCCATATGCATTGAGGGAATCAGCCTGTCAGTTTCTTGAGTGTCGTTCTTCCGGACGGCGCTGTATTGTTGCGGAAGCCAGGGAAGTGGACCTCGGCTATCAGGTTTCCTATTGTCTGGGAGACCGTCATGCCGCCTGCCCGATGTATCAAACTACTACCGGGCATGGACGGGCTCACCGGGTGCGTCGGGTTGTCTATGCGGCGGTGGTTATCCTCATGCTCGGGCTCGTCGTTGCCGCGGTGGTACAGGCTCTTGGATCGAGCGCGCCGGTGGAACTGGGTCGCGCCGTGGGTCTCAGCTAGATTGGCACACATCGTTATATGAAGATACTCGTTACCGGTGGCGCTGGTTTCATTGGATCGCACGTCGTGGATGCCTTCGTCCTGGCTGGCCATGAAGTCCTGGCGGTCGACGATCTCTCGACCGGAAAGACCGACAATCTCAATCAAAGCGCGCCTTTTCAGGAATGCGACATACTCTCTGACGAATTCCAGCAGCTTGTTGACGACTACCGGCCCGACATCATCAACCATCATGCAGCTCAGATTGCGGTCCCGGTGTCGGTTGACCACCCCGTCGACGATGCCCGGCGAAATGTGCTCGGATCACTGTCAGTTTTCGAGGCTGCCAGACGCACCGGAGTTCGAAAGGTCGTCAACGTTTCAAGTGGTGGCGCGATGTACGGTGAGCCTGTCACAGTGCCCTGCGATGAAGAGCATCCGGTAGTGCCGGAATCTCCCTACGGGATGTCGAAGTACGCCGCTGAACTCTATTTGAATCTCTACCATCGCCTGTATGGTCTTGACTTCACCACGCTGCGCTATGGCAACGTCTATGGTCCGCGCCAGGATCCTCACGGCGAGGCTGGCGTCGTTGCGATCTTCACCGAACGCATGCTGCAGGGCCGCTCCTGCACGATATTTGGAGACGGAACGCAGGCGCGCGATTTCGTCTACGTCGGTGACATCGTGCGGGCGAACATTCAGGCTCTGGAGCGCGGTTCCGGCGAAGCGCTGAACATCGGAACGGGCCAGCCGACAACGGTTAATCAGGTCTTTGCCGCACTCTCCAGCGCTGCCGACTATGGCGATGAAGCGATCTACGCACCTGCCCGGGCTGGAGAGATCTATCGCATCTATTTGGATGTAGAAAAAGCAGCGAAGGTGCTGGACTGGCGTCCTGAAGTGTCGTTCGTCGAAGGCATCGAGCGCACCGTACAGTCATTCACATCGGCCAGAGACGACTGAACCTCCCGCCTCTACGGCAATTCAAGAGTGACGCGGACCGGGCGGTGGTCCGAGGCAGCGCTATCTATGACTGCTGCATCCACGACCGATCAGATCAGGTCGCACGAATACGTAGTCGATTCGACGGTCATCTTGAGACGTGCCCTCGTTCGCTCCTCCTGCTTCGCCGGCGTCAACGAGTCCGGCGTTGACAATCTCCTGAATGAGCGGATCATCCGGCGACATATTGAAATCCCCGGCGAGAATCGTTGGATATTCGAGTGTCAACAGTCCAATCAGCTGCTCTACCTGCTCCGAGCGCGCCTGGCTGGTTTCCTCGGGATTGTCGAGGTGGGTTGAAATAGCAGTAAGCGTTCGATCTCTTCCGATGTCCAGCTCAACGATGAGAGCGGAGCGTTTGAGATTTTCGGTTGAGTCGTATCTGACCAGGGTTTCAGCCGTTATTGGGAAGCGGCTCAGGACGGCGTTGCCCCAGAGATCGTCGGAGGAGGCTGGTCCCCAGGCGTAGGGCATGTCGAGCCTGCGACTGAGCCAGGCCAGCTGATCGTTGCCGGATGTGACGAGCCATCCGCGGCTAACTTCCTGGAGGAAGACGATATCCGCGCCAGACGCTTCAATCACGCTGGCCGTCGCCTCCAGATCCCAGTAGTTGTCGCGCGAGAACCCTGTTTGTGTGTTGTAGGTGATGACGACGATCGAATCACCGGCCTCGGCCCGCGCCACAAGATTTTCCCGGTTCGACATGGACCAGGTGAAGGATCCCGCCAACAATAGCGCGATGATGACAGCTGGCGCGACATAGGCTCTGGCGTTCAGCGGCGCAGATTGTAATGAACCGGTAAGGCTGATAGCGGAGACGACTGTTCCGGCGATGAGGCCAACCCAGGCAACGGCCAGCATCGTCCCGGAACCGGTCGATGTGTAGTAGAGGAAGAGCACGACAAATTGCAACAGTAGTCCGGCCGCCGTCAGAAGCGAGACTGGCATCAGGTTTCCACCATCGCCGGTGCTCACTCGCGGCGAGGGCGAAAAGCACAAGCTCCGTCACCGTTAGCGTTGAGATGAAGGCGCCCAGCAGGGCCAACTCCGCGCCGTTCCAGGCAAAACTCAATGCCACAGCACCGATGACCGTGTCGAAGAGGATGAAGCGCCCGACCAGTGTTCCACCACCTGCCCCCATGCTGATCGCGAGCAGACGCAGAACCGCAATCAGGACGCCAAGTATCATGGCACTCGCAAGCAGCCCACTTGACCCGCTGGCGGATAGCCCCGTGTGTGTCGAAACGAAGGCAATATTGCCAGTGACGAGGTGGAACAATGCGATTGCCGGACCGATGATGATTAGCGCGCCCGCGGAGCGCCAGCTGGCTGCCATCTCTGGCAATGCTGCGCGCGTACCCCACCAGAGCAAGACGAGGAGCGCGACGAGAACGATCAACTGCAGCGGTCTGCGCTAGTCCGGGCATCCAGAGAATGTCCAGAGATCCGCGCGCGGTGCGGAGCGCAAGGTCCAGACCGAAGCCGAGGATGAGACCTACGGCAACGGAGCGGCGGTGTGCAGCGACCATCAAGACGGTCATTAGTCCCCATGTGATTACCGTCAGGCCACTGGTGACAAGCCTGACGGATGGTTGCTCGAGCACTTGCAGTCCGAAGCGCGAGACCGCAAGGAGTAGCACCGCAGCAGCCAGCAAGCGGGAAGTCCCGACTGCGCGTGCCAGCAGCCAGGTCACGACGGGAAAAGCGAAGACAACGATGGCTACGGTTGCGATGGCCGTACGATGACTCTGATCGACGACGAAGACGAGGTAGCTGACGAATGCGCGTGTTGACTGGAGCATCAATGTCGTCGCGATTGCGAATAGAGCGGCGTTCAACCCTTCCGGTCGAACCCAGCTATCGACTCTCCTCATCGCACCCCGCTGCCAATGACATGCCAATCTCAGCCAGGATCATACGTTGTGGTGCCCATCTTGTCGCCGGTGTCGAAAATCGCCTCGCTTATTCGTCCACAATAGAGGAACAACGCGAATCGATTGGAAAGGATCGCGCAATGGCCGAGTTCATGTTGCTGATTCGAGGCGGGGATGACAATGCGAGCGAGCTCTCAGCCGAGCAGGCGCAGCAGCGCATTCAGAAGTACATCGACTGGTCGCAGAAGCTACGCGCCTCCGGCCAGAATCTCGGCGCAAACGAACTGGCCGCCGGGGGCAATGTACTTCGTTCCCGCGGCGGCGAGATAATCATTGACGGCCCATTTGCCGAGACGAAGGAAGCGATCGGCGGTTATTACCATATCTCGGCACAGGACGAGCAGGAAGCCCTCGCAATTGCCAGCGAGTGTCCAGTGCTCCAGTTTGGCGGCGCAGTCGAATTGCGCACAATCGTCGACCATTCGTGAGTCAAAACGTCGCCTCGATCGTCGACCACCTGTTCCGGCATTCTGCCGGGCGGGTGGTCGCTTCGCTGGTTCAGAAGCTTGGCCCGCAGCATCTTGAACTGGCGGAGGATGCTTTCCAGGAAGCGCTTATCAAGGCGCTCCGTTCCTGGCCGTACCGGGGAGCGCCAAACTACCCGGAAGCGTGGCTGCGCCGTGTCGCCTTCAACCACGCGCTCGACGTTCTTCGCCGCGAAGGACGCAAGCAGATCTGGGACGATTCGTTTGAACGCATCGCAGCAAATCCTGACGACGACGTGCTCGCAATGATGCTCTTCTGTTGTCATCCGGCGGTTGCACCGGTCGGTCAAGTGGCGCTTATTCTGAATCTTGTTGCCGGCTTCAGCGTGCCTGAAATCGCCGGCGCATTTGTGACCAGCGATGCGACGATCTATCAACGTTTGCGACGGGGGCGTTTGGCGCTTGCGGCTTCAGACAATGACGATGTTGCCGATGCCTGGAACTCGGACGAGCGCATCGCTGCGCTGCTGGCCGCGCTCTATCTGCTATTCAATGAAGGCTACGCGCTGACCTTCGGCGAACGCCATGTTTCACGCGAAGTCTGCGAGGAAGCGATCAGGCTAACCCGCCTGGTTGCGGAATGGGACGCGATTGACCGCCCCGATGTCGACGCGCTGCTGGCTCTGATGTTGCTGCAATCCGCGCGCATTTCAGGGCGGGTCGATCAAAGCGGGGCTATCGTGACGTTGGAGCATCAGGAGCGCGAGCCAATGGGACCAGACGCTCATCGACGCTGGGCTTGAATTGCTTAACGATTCGGCGCGTGGCGAGAAATTAACCTCGTATCATCTTCAGGCTGGGATCGCTTCCTTGCATTGCATCGCTCCGAGCTACGCTGAGACGGATTGGCATTCGATTCTCAGTCATTACGACGCGCTCGTCGAAATCGATAGCTCGTCGGTTGTAGCACTCAACCGCGCGGTGGCCTATTCGATGGTCTATGGGCCATCGGCAGGGCTCGAACTTCTTGATGAGATCCTGCTACGGCATGTTCTCGATGACTACGCGCTCTTTCATGCCACCGTCGGCGAACTGGCTGCCAGGAGTGGCGACCGATCTCGGGCAGTCCGGAGCTATGAGCGCGCGCGGTCACTCGTCCAGTCGACGCCAGAGCGTCAGTTGCTGGATCGCCGGTTGGCTCGTTATGGAAGCAACGAGCTAATTTTTCAGATTCCTCCAGGAAATGCTTGACATCCAGGCAATGTACGGTTACTATGTATGTACGGTCCCGATGAGTTGTATCGGACCGGCGTTTCGAAGCAAACTACTCCGGTAGCGTGCTTCAACCGGATGACTTCCCGCTGGTACATTCGTCTCCGCCTCGCTCTTCGGAGTTGGCGGTTGCGGACTCCAAACGGTCTCCCGGTAGGGATTGAGGGTGATCTCATCCCGCAGATGCGAGCCGCATCCTTCACCGGATCTCCGGATCTGGTTTGCGATCTCGCTCCCTCTGACGTAACGCCGCGTTCCGCCCAGGCTCGTTGGGGCCTATTCCTTTTCCTCGATAATACTCTGGCAGCGATTTCTCTATACAGTGCACGTTGCGAAACGGAATTCAGCTGGGCAAGAACAGCTCTTGCCATTTCATTGGGAAAAACTTCGACTTCTATAGATCCGCCAAACTCCGGGGAAAGTGCTGTTACGTACTTGATGAGACGTCCATCGGGCGTCATTCAAAGTGGGCACCCTCTGAGTGCGTGGGATCTCAATCGTCCTGAGCCTGGATAATCGACTCGTTTCGATCCGCTGACATATTCCGTCGGTCGTGAAAAGGCGACAACTCGCTATCCCAGTATCTGACTTTCAATTGAGAGGCAAGTTGGATTTCTCGACAAGCTCGGAATGATGCTTTTTGCTTCATTTCGGGGCGGAAACGGCGACCTATGTTCAGTTTGGTGGAACAAGTGCCCTCGCCTTCAAACGTTCGCATAGGTTGATCTGGACGATGACCAGCATCGCCTGTACCAGGGAGTTCGAATATCTCCCGGGAATCGACTAAGTGGCATTCCGTCTAGTCGCTATTTAGGCGGTCTCTCCAGTCGAGCCAGGGCTGGACGTTGGAGAGGTCGTAGTCGGGGCCGCTGACGCCGAAGGTGAGTTGCTTGACGCCTGCTGCGGCGTAGGCGTCGCCAGCTTCGAAATCCTGCGGGTCGGAGATGCCGACCGAGCGTTCGATCTCGGCCGGATCGCGTCCAACCTCTGCACACCAGTCGTCGAGGATGCCCGATTTGCGGATGATCGTCTCGGGATCGCCGAAGCCGTGCCAGATGTCGGCATGTTCGGCGACGATGCGTAGCGTCACCCGTTCGCCACCGCCACCGATCAGGATCGGCATGGCGCCCAGTGGCGGAGGGTTGAGTTTCCCGAGCCGCTCCCGGATGATCGGCAGATCGCGGCGCAGATCGCGCAGGCGGCTCCCGGCTGTCCCGAACTCGTAGCCATACTCGTCGTAGTCGATCTTCGCCCAGCCAGCGCCGATGCCGAGGATTAGCCGCCCGCCCGAGATGTGGTCGACGGTGCGGGCCATATCGGCAAAGAGATGTGGGATTGCGGTAGCTGTTGGCGCTGACGAGCGCGCCGATCTGAGCCTGTTCGGTGACTTCGGCCAGCGACGCAAGCGTTGTCCAGCACTCGAAGTGCTTGCTCGCTCTGATCGCCCCAGAGGGGGTAGAAGTGGTCCCAGACGTAGATCACGTCGACGCCCATCCCGTCGAGTCGTTTCGCCGCTTCCCGCAGATCCGGATAGTCGGCGTGTTGCGGCTGTATCTGAATTCCTATGCGCAAGTGATACTCCCCTAAACTAATTCGACTCGGAGCCGCCAGCTCGCGGCTCCAGATAGATATTGCGTACCGACGGCACAGCTTTCTTGATGCTATCGTCGAGGCGTGTCAGCATCGCCTCGACCTCGCTGGCGCTGAGATCATCTTTCACGTTGACGCGCCCGGTTACCAGGACGCTGTTGTAGCCCAGTTGCATTGTGAGTAGCTCGATGATGCCTTCAATCTCCGGGTGGCGCTCCAATTCTGCGCGGATCGCGGCATCGACGCGGGGCTCGGCGGATGCGCCGAGAAGGAGCGCTCTTGTCTCTCGCCCGAGCATGATCGCGACCGCCATGAGGACGACGCCAATCGAGATCGAGGCGATGGCGTCGTAGCTAACGCTGCCGGTGATCTGGACCAGCGCCAGACCGATGACAGCGATGACGACGCCAACGGTTGCGGCGAAGTCTTCGTACATCGATGTCTTGAGGGTCACGTCGGAGCTGGTGCGCAGCACATCGAGGAACTTGACGCCCTGTTCCCTGGCGCGATGCTGCACCTCGCGTATCGCGATGACCAATACAGAACCGTCAAAGACGAACGCGACCGTCAGGACGAGGTAGCTCGGCCAGAATGCGCCTTCGTGAACGTGCGGGTTGAGCAGCCGGTCGATACCCTGGTAGAGCGAGAAGAAGGACCCGGCCACGAAGATGAAGATAGCCGCCAGGAAGGCCCAGAAGAAGCGCTCTTTGCCATAGCCATAAGGGTGGCTCTCGTCGGCTGGATTGTCGCTGAGATGGATGCTGACCAGCAGGAAGATCTGGTTGATCATGTCGGCGAAGGAGTGCGCCGCTTCGGCAAGCATTGCCGTACTGCGCGTCGTCAGACCGACTGCGAGCTTGGCGATCGTTATCCCGAAGTTCGCCGCCAGATTGGCATAGACAACGCGTTCACTGCCGCCGGCCATACTGGGCTGGTCCCGTCTCTATGGAGCGAATAATCACCCGGGTCAACTGAGATTTATGCGTCGCTTCCGAATGCAGTCTCGAACGCTTCGCCGCTACGTGTGTGGATCAGGACCTCGATGGCGACGAGGGCGGCGATGAGTATGCCAGTTAATAAGACTGCCAGATTCGTCCAGGATGTGAAGAGGATCGCCAGAGCAAACAGAGGCGCTAGCACTTGTTCGAAGCGGTTCGTCTCCCAGAAGCGGAAGTGCAGCACCCAGACGCCGACGATGAAGATCGCGACCGGGATGGTGACAGCGAGGCTGGCTCCGAGCAGGCCGATCTTGGCGTGATCCGTCGCTTGATCAACGGAAATCGCGATGCCAGCGCCGACGGCGGCAGCGGCGCTGAAGAGGAAGTAGTGCCCGTAACCCCAACCGAAAGCGCGCCACATCGTATTGAGCAGCGTTTCCGAGTTGCGAGTGAAGTAGAGCCACCACATCGAAAAGACGATGAGCAGCGCCCCGACGATGATGCCAGCCAGTTCCCAGTCGAAATTCGTCGCAATCGTGGTGCTTTCGATGGCGAGGGTCGCCGCCAGCACCGACTCGCCGAGAACGATGATTGTGAAGAGACCGTAGCGTTCAGCGATGTGTCCGGCATGCCAGGTCGTCGGTGCAGCCCGTTCCGCCCAGATGGGGATGGCAAGTTCGATGAGCACCAGCAGGATGAAGCCTGGATAGAAGAGACGTTCCGGCGCGAAGTACATCAGGCACCAGCCAACCTGGGCGATGGTGATGCCCAGCGCGTAGCGCAGCGCGGCCGGTTTGCGCTCGGGATCGGCAAGGGCGACGCGTATCCACTGGATGACGCCCGCCAGGCGCATCACCACATACCCGACGATGGGGATACCCCAGGTGTTGTCGTCGAAGGCGCTGGTGACTCCGGCCGCCAGAATCAGCGCGCCGGTCAGCTGGACGAAGACGATCAGGCGATAGGCGACATCGTCGGTGTCATAGGCCGACGCAAACCAGGTGAAATTGATCCAGGCCCACCAGATCGCGAAGAAGACGAAGAGGAAGCTCGTAACCCCGTCCAGGATGTGGTTGTCGGCAATGGCATGGTGAAAGCTGCTCGACGCCTGTGCGATGGCGACGACGAAGACGAGATCGAAGAAGAGTTCGAGCGGTGTCGCCGCCCGGTGACCCTCATCCGGCGAGCGGGGGAGCAACGGCGTACGCAGTCGAATCGGTGTTGACGGTGCGCTCAACGATTACCCGCTCGCATTTCGCAACGCTCCCTCAGGCTAATAGCGCACGACCTCGCCGCCTGCGCCGCCGGGCGTGTCGCGTTCGGAGGCTGTCCAGTTGACACCTTTGAGGGCTTCGGTCAGCGAGGCGACCATGTAGCGTGATTCCGACGCCAGCGCCAGATACTGGAAGCCCTGCGCGATACGCATGTTGATGCCTTCGACGCCTGATGTGTGGATGCCGGGAGCTACGCCGACCTTCTTGGCCGTTTTCAGGACATGGTCGATCGCTTCGATGACGTCAGGGTTGTCGCTTTCAAGCGGTGTGCCCAGTCCCAGCCCCATCGATGCCGCCAGGTCGTTCGGCCCGATGAAACAGGCATCGACGCCAGGCACGCTCAGAATCTCCTCGCAATGTTCAACGCCGTCGGCATGTTCGATCTGGAGCACGAGCAGAATCTCGTCGTTGGCGCGGGCGAAGTAGTCGCTGGACTCGGCGCGGAAACTCATCGCGTGGCCGCTGCCGCCGACGCTGCGGTTGCCGAGCGGGTGGTAGCGCGCCGCCTCGACGGCCCGCTCCGCCTCTTCGCGGCTATTGACCATCGGAACGACGATGCCCCAGGCGCCGGCGTCGAGCGCGCGCTTGAAGTTCTCGGGCGTGTTCCAGGGAATGCGGACCATCGGAGCAGTACCGAAGGCGCTGATGGCGCTGAACATTCTCGCCAGCGTCAGGATGTCGACCGGGCTGTGTTCGGCGTCGACGGTCAACCAGTCGAACCCGAGCCGGGAGACTAGACCAGCAGCTTCCGGGCTGGGAATCGAGAGCCAGGTTCCGATCGATGGTTCACCAGATTCCAGTCGTTTGCGGGCATGGTTCGCGAGCATGGTCGCCTCCTGTTTCTATGCTTCCGTCGTCTTCGGGGCGACGCGTATCTCATCACCAATCTGAATCGTTCCGCCGCGCAGTATGTGCGCGCGAATGCCGCCCGACCGCGCCAGGCCACGCAGTGGACCGGGACGGGTCAGATCTTCGAGGTGGTTGCAGGGCGGGCACATCCGGATGCCTTCGCAGAGGACGTTGCCAACAGAGAATTGCTGCCCAATCAAGGGTGGCAACGCAACGCCGCGGGTGACGATGTTGCGCCGGGACTCCTGCTGGCTCAGCTCGACGCCGCTGGCATTGAGCTGTTCGAGATCTTCGGCCTCGATCAGGGTCAGTTGCCGGCCGTCCTGGCCATCGCTATAGAAGCCCGTCTCGAGCGTGTAGCGGTCGCCTGCCAGCCCCTTGCCTGCGATCGCCTCGATCTGGATCGTGGGCGATCATCGGTTCGCTCGCCGCGCTTGTCGTGAAGATGCCTTCGACCGTCATGGCCATCCCTTCCCTGCCTGAGAACATGAACCGGCCCATTCTAGATCAAGGGCGCAACGCAACCCCGGCCGGTCCCAGGAAATCGTGAGAACCGAAATCCCGGCCCTCCACGGATGACGAGGAAGTCGCCATCGATGTCGAGTTGTTGCAGGTTAGCTGCCGGTTCGTCGGCGTTGGCGGCCCCGTTGACTGCGATGGCGCTGTGGTGCTGGGCTGCGCGATCTTTTAGGGATGATAGGGGCGTTCGCCAGGAGAGAGCTGCCGCTAGCGGGTCGCGCCGACGGCATAGATACTGTCATATGATTATGATGAAGTAGATTGCGGCGAGCAACTGAACGATCGAAACGCGGATTCCAATGCCGGTCATCGGCATTCGAGTAGGAGTCAAGTGGTGCAGACGCCAAATGGTTCGTTTCTCGACGGACTAACCACCGAGGAGCTCGAGCAGCTCGATAGCAGCCTCGAGAAACGTCGCTTTCCAGCTGGCAGCATCATTTTGGCAGAGGGCGATGCGCCGAGCGAGATGTATATCATCGTGTCCGGACATGTGACCGTTTCAATCGTTGATTTAGCCGGCGTAGAGCACCAGATATCGACCGTTGGGCGCGGGGACACGATTGGCGAAATGTCACTTCTCACCGGTGAATCGGTGTCTGCGACCGTCCGGGCATCCGATGAGGTCGAGGTGCTGGTACTGGGAGTCCTGGAAGTTGACCAGTTCTTCGCCAAATTTCCCCAGCTTTATCGTAACTTAGGGACTATTCTGGCGACGCGACTAGCACAGACCAATCGGCGAGCGGTCCAACATCGCAGGGGTCGCGTGACTATCCTGATAAACGAGGGAGCTCCAGGGATCATGGGCTGGGCACTGGCTTGCAGCGTCGCCTGGCACAGTAGACGGTCGACGCTCTTTGTCGTACTCAGTAGCGATCCACTTGATCCCGATCTTCAAGCGTTGGCGGCGGCTCGCATCCTGACGGATGTATGGGCCTCGCGTCCGGTGTCCGCCGAGCGGAATGCTTCCGATCTCCATGAAGGCGCAGAATTGATGATTGCGAACCAGGTCAGGGAGTTCGCACCGGAGCGAATATTGCAAACAGTGCAAGCGCTTTGCGAGCGGTATGAGCATGTGCTTGTCGAAGTACGCGACCCGCAGTCGACGCTCCCTCTTGAGGCGAACAGGGTTACGCTGATCGGAGAAATTGGACGATTTGATCGAGCGAAACAGGGTGCTGCGTCCCATGCCTTACGCGGCTGGTCGGAGTCGTCCCGAAGGATCGGTCCGAATTCTAGTGGCGTTATTTCGGTGGCAGAGCCGCTAGCCTCTGAACGCGAGGATCTGAAGTTAGGAGTGCTGCCGATTGATCGACCGGCGGGCAGAGCGTTGGGCTGGGCAGCGCGTGACATAACTAATCAGAAAGTTGGGCTTGCCCTCGGGGCTGGCTCGATCAGAGGGTATGCACATATCGGCGTGCTTAGCGCAATCGAAAGCTGGAACATCCCGGTTGATTTCATCGCGGGTACGAGCATCGGGGCAGCGATTGCATCGGCCTACGCAGTCGGGTTTCCGACTGCGACATGTGAACGAATCATCGATTGGATGGGACGCCGGGCATTCAAGATAACGGTCCCACGCCACTCGATGCTTTCAAATTCCGGGTTGCGGGATGGATTGCAAAGGATCGCGCGCGACAGGCGCATCGAAGATTTGAGGATCCCACTCGCCATTATTACCGCGGATCTAAATACGGGCCGTGAGGTGGTTTTCAATCGGGGGCTATTGTGGCCGGCTATTCTCGCCAGTATGGCGATCCCTGGAGCATATCCAGCCGTCCCTATAGGCAATCTGATGCTCGTCGACGGCGGCGTCATTAATCCACTGCCCAGCGACGCGGTTGCAAACATGGGAGCCGACATCGTGATCGCCGTCAAGCTCGCCCGACGCTTTCGTGTACCGACACTTGAAGCGGAATCGCATGCGCCGTCTGGCTCACCCGAAGGTGTGATCCAAACGATAACTCGAGCGATTGACATCATGCAGGGAAGCATTGTCACTGAGTCTTCATCACTAGGAACCATAACCATCGAGCCGACTTTCCCGGATACTGAGGGCTGGGGTTTGCGAGCTTTCGGAGAGGGTAAGCCGTTCATCGAGGTTGGTCGGACTGCCGCAGAAGCGGCATTACCACGCCTCTCTGCCGCTTTGCCATGGATTCGAGAAAAGGTGGAGACGTAGCACCAAGCCAGTGATTGACAGCTACGCGACGAATGTGCTAGTTTCGTGGCGTGTGAATCAACTTATGTATACGGAATGGGGTCACCGGATGACGACGACGACGACTCAAGATGCGACGACACTCGTCGACCAGCTCAAGGAACTGCATGCAACCTTGACGCCGACGCAGCAAACGCTGCTGACTTATATCCTGGAGACGGCGACGACGACCGGCACCACTGGCACGACCGATGAAGTTACCGGTTACACCGCAACTGACACGACCTGGACGGGCTTGACGACCTGGTTGACAACGACAACCACTACCACCACCACGACGACCTAAACGTGGCGGTGTTCCCGGTCAAGTAACGTCACGCTTTGAGCGCCGTTGTGCGACTGTGTCCAGGTTGCTGGAGATCGTCGTAAGACTGAGGTCGAATTGAGACTGGAATGTGTGCGACCCCTGGTGATTCATGCTGGGGGTCGTCATATTGATCCCTGAAACTCACGTTTTCCCGACCATTCACATGGGCATCTTTGTCGAAAGTATATGATTCCAAGTCCCGCGACATGGGCGCTTTGACGGTTATCGTCGAGATTCCGGAGGCTATCTTGGAAACCATTTGTGAAATCCTCGTGCAGTCGGCCAAGCGCTATGGATCACTGCCAGCAGTCAAGGCCGCTGGTTCAGAGAGCTGGAGCTATGCCCAACTCGCCGACATTTCCAGTCGTGTCGCCGGATATCTGGTGGGGCAAGGCATTGCAAAGGGGGATCGAGTCATTTTCTGGGGCGCGAACTGTCCGGAATGGGTCGCAGCCTACTTTGGTGCCCAGATTGTCGGCGCGGTTGGTATCCCCATTGACCTACGCAGTCGAGAAGATCTCGTACTACGCGTTGCGGAACAGACGCAACCGGTACATTACTTTCTGGGTACTGAGCAGTTGAAGGCGCTCAGCGCGCCGCCGAATTCGTATACCTTAATTGATGATCTCGTTGCGATCACGAAATCTGCGGCACCATTTCCCCTGGAGGATTCTCCTGTTCACCCCGATGACGTGGCGGAACTCGTCTTCACGTCAGGCACGACCGGCGCGCCGAAAGGGGTGATGCTGACCAATCGCAATATCGTCAGCAACGTTGACATGGCTCGCAATGCGCTAGAGACGACCCCGGATATCCGGCTGCTGTCGCTCCTGCCCTTGAGTCACATGTTCGAGCAAACTATTGGCCTGATGACTCCGCTCTCTGGTGGATCATCGATCACCTATATTCGTAGCCTGCGTCCAGATGTCATATTCAAGGCGATGTCCGAAGAACGCGTTACTCATATGCTTTGCGTTCCCCAGGTCCTGCAGCTCTTCCGGTCCGGCATTGAGCGGGAATTGTCCCGCCAGGGGCGCGAGCGGCAGTTTAGCCTATCCCACCGGATAGCCCGTTACCTGCCACTTGCTGCGCGCCGGAAGATATTTGGCGCTATCCACGAGCGTTTCGGCGGAGCATTTGAGTGTTTCCTTGTCGGAGGCGCATATCTGGATCCGGCTTTATCTCGTTGGTGGGAACAGCTCGGCGTAAAAGTCGTGCAGGGTTACGGCATGACCGAAGGCTCGCCGTTGGTGACCGCAAATACACCGAACGATCGGGATCCTGAGTCAATCGGAAGACCGCTGCCGGGCGTCGAGCTGAAGATCAGCGAAGCCGGTGAGATCCTTGTTCGCGGCCCCAATATCACGTTGGGATACTGGCAGAATCCCGAGGCTACCGCTGAGAGTTTCGAAGGCGATTGGTATCGGACGGGGGATCTAGGCACCATCGACAAAAGTGGGCGTGTCCATTTGAAGGGACGCCTGAAAAACATGATCGTCTTATCCAACGGTATGAAGGTGCACCCCGAGGACATCGAACCCTTGTTGGTGCGCGACCCGGCAGTCGCTGAGGCGGTCGTGCTCGGGATGGGACCTGACCATGATCCCGAAGTACACGCTGTTGTGAAACTGTCAGATGAGAGCGCCAATCTTGACGAGATCTTGCGTGCTGCGAACGCCGATTTAGCGCCACATCAGCGGATTCGCGGGGTGACAATCTGGCCTGATGACGAATTTCCTATTACCCATACACTCAAGATCAAGCGCATGGACGTCAAAACGCGCGTCGAAGAACTTCGCGCGGGGGTACCGGTAGGTCCTTCGGCCAGATAGGTCATAATACGAACGAAAGAGATTCGGACGCCGACCGATTGGGAAGGTGCCGGAGTGCTTGGAAGGAACGTTGCGTGGTTGCTGCTGGAAATGGCGAAAGTGAACTCGTTCAACATCGCTTGTCGACGGGCGAAGAGATTTCACTTCCGCCGCATGATGTCTTCTACAGTCAGTTCACCACGCGCAACGCCGGGGTGATTGCGGACGAAGACCAGCAGCGCTTGCGCACGTCGGTGATCCTTATTGCCGGTTGTGGATCGGTGGGCGGTGCGGCGGTTGAGCCTCTGGTGCGCTTTGGCGCCGAGCAGTTGGTGCTTGTTGAACCTGATACGTACGACCTGCACAATCTTAACCGGCAAAATATGCGACTCCAGGATATCGGCCGGAACAAGGCTGAGGCGCTCCGCGAACGAGTTCTCGACATCAATCCATACGCTTCGATCACGGTGGAACATAACGGCATCACGGAGGAAAATGTCGATCGACTTGTCCAACAGGTGGATCTCATTGTCGACGGTGTCGATGTGACGACGCAGAAACCACTTGTGATGAAATACTTGCTTCATGAACATGCGCATCGATACGGCAAACCGGTTATCTCCGGCTACGATGTCGCCGGATTGCAGCTCCTGCACATCTACGACTATCGCCGGGCGTCAGTGCGAATTCTGCATGGCAAGGTCGGTGCCGACGAGGTTCATACAATTCAGCCGTTTCAATTCTTGAGACGCGTCGTTCCTATAGCGGCGCTTCCGATCGAGATCATCGGAGAATTGGGGCGTCAAATACGAGGCGAACGAGAAGGCTTTCCACAGATCGTCTACACAGCCAACTTGTTCGGTGTGATGACATTGCCTGCGGTAATCGAAATTCTTGCTGGGCGCCCGATCAAGCGGCAGGTTATATGCGATGTGCCAACGATGTTGCGCCCTGTAGGTGAACGCGCCCGAGTAATGGTCAAGCGTCTACGCGCACTGTACCGCCTAAATAGTGAATTTCGGCGCTCGCAGCGTGAACCATCTTCGAGTTCCAAACGGAGCCAGTCCAGAGCGCACGGATAGCGTGCGACCTCTCGACAGTGACGGTTCTAGTAGCAAGTTAGAGATGACTACGCGATATGCAGAGGACCGCGACCGTTCGATCAACCTCGGCAACTGACCCGGGCCTGGTTCGGGCGGTCAATGCGGACTGCCTGGTTTTCAGGGAGCCATCAGGACCATTAGAACGTATCCAGAAAGGTTCCCTCTGGGTAATCGCCGACGGCCTCGGGGGTGGCGACCAGGCGTTGCGAGCAAGCCGACTGGCCGCCAGGGCCGTTTCCGACGCCTATTGGGATTCGGCGATTCCTGATCCGGCTAGCAGGTTGCGTGCAGCGATCGAGCGCACCAACGGATTACTGTTTGCGCAAAACGAGCCAGATACTCCCGCAGCTTCATTATTCGGCGCCACGGTTCTGGCAGTGGCCGTCATCGAGCAGCAACTCATCGTTGCGCATGCCGGGCGATCGCGTGCTTACTTGCTGCGGGACGGTGACCTTCGTCAGTTGACCGAGGACCATACCTGGGTGATGAGAGCGGTTCGGGCTGGTGAGCTGACGCTCGAGGAAGCAGAAGATCATCCGCGCCGAAACGTTATTACGCGTTGCCTGGGTATTCAGGATGAGATTCTGGTGGACGTGACCGAAGAATCTCTGAAGCTGGGTGACATCGTCATGCTTTGCTCGGACGGTCTCTCGCGCGACGTTGACGATGCCAGCGTCGCCGTGATTCTCAGCCGGTACGAAGCGGACGCGGCGCAAATCCTGATAGAGGAAGCAAAGCGACGTGGCGGAACGGACAACGTCACCGTAGCTACGATCGCGATCGAAAGCGAAGCGCTCGGCGAGTCGGCTCAACTTGATCGTATCGCACTTCTAAGCCGGCTGGGTTACGAACTCGCAAAGTCCCCTGAACTTGACGTGACGCTCGACTCTGTCTTGAAACGGCTGTTGACGCTGAGTGGCGGTGAACGGGTAGCGATCATGCTCTGCGAGCCGGATGGTTCGTTGGTCACGCGCGTAGCCCACGATATCTGGGGTGGATCCAGCATTTTTGAACCAAGCCATAGCGCCGCGGAACAGGCTCTTAATGAACAGCGCCCCGTTCTTCTGGATAACCCTTTGAATGATCCCCGGTTCAGCTCGTCCGACAGCATCATGGCGATGTCGCTCCGCTCGATACTGTGTGTGCCGTTGATCATCCATGATGCAAGTATGGGTGTGCTGTACGTGGACTCTTCTGCCGGTGAGGTTGCGTTTGCCCAATCAGATATGGATCTGCTCGTTTCATTTGGCAGTCAAGCCGCCGCAGCAATTCAGAACGCACGTCTGCATGATGAGCTGGTACGTCATACGCAGGAGCTCGAGTTTTCCAGGCGCCAGAAAGACGCGTTGATTCGATCTCTTAGCAGCGCACTTATCGCGATCGATAGCGATGGCATCGTTACAGAATGGAATCCATCGGCCGCCGAGATCCTTGAGATTTCACAGGAGAAGGCGATTGGTGCTTCGTTGTTCACACTCGTCCCCAATCGAATTGCCAGCTGGTTGCGCGTACTGGTTGGACAGGTTGAGTCCGGTAACCAGACCATCTTGTTGGCGAACGAATGGGAAGGATCTCTCGGCTCGCGCGAGCGGGTAATCCTCGCCGCCCGAATTGGTCGCATCCGAGACAATGACGAACAGGCAAGTGGCTTCGTGATTGTCCTCAACGATCGTACCGACCACGTGCTTATTGAAGAGGCCCGGCGTTCCGAGGCTGAGGAACGCAAGCGTCAGCATGACTTGTTCTCGCGATATCTAGCCCCTTCGGTTGTGGAGCGATTGCTCAGCAACCCGGCTGCGATGGAACTCGGCGGTACCCGTCATGATGTCGCGATCTTGTTTGCGGATGTACGCGGTTTCACAGGATTTTCCGAAAGAAACACGCCTGAAGAAGTGGTCCGCGTTCTGAATCATTACCTGGAGATGGCGACGAACGAGATCTTTGAGGAGCTTGGGACGCTGGACAAATTTCTCGGTGACGGCGTGATGGCGATTTTTGGCGCGCCTGTTGACGATCTCCCGAATCGGGAACTTGCGGCTGTGCGTGCTGCGGTAGCGATGTCTCAGCGACTCAATGATTTGCGTAAAGAAACGGGCGTCCATGTTGGATTCGGCATAGGGATCCATGCAGGTGAAGCTATCGTGGGGAACATTGGGACGCCGCAGCACATGAGCTACACAGCCATCGGTGACGTCGTCAACGTTGCTGCGAGACTTGAGTCAGAAGCGCGCTCAGGTGAAATTCTGATCAGCGGCGAAACATATGAGCGAATTGCCCAATTCGTGGATGTTGAAGAGCTAGGCGCAATATACGTAAAAGGTCGAGTCAATCCGGTTTCGACGTATAAAGTAATTCGGGTGCACGATTCGGCTGATGAAGTCGAAGGATTAACGTCCCGTTACTCGGGATCCCTTGATTTCCAAACCATTGTCGCGTCTTCCGGCATGTCCGGTGGTTCGACAGCCGTTATTGGCTCGCCAATCGATACCATTTGCTCATCACGAACCGGCTCGGGCTCATTCATCGTGATCGGTTCCTCAGCATCTGGCTGAAGTTGTGGCTGAATCCGTCCCACGGAATTGCTTGAGACCTCGAGCTGCTGACGTAAGCGGCGGATGCGCTCGTCGGTCTGCTGGCGCAGGCGTGTTTCCAGCATATCCACCAGCGATGTTCGAAACACTTCGGCGTTAACAAATGTCGGAAGGGTGAGCGCCGCCAACTCGCTCACAATCGTTTCTATGTCGACGTTGCGTTCTAGCCCTGATTGAATCAACAGATCAGCGAGTTGTCGCTCTACCATGATATCTCGCTCCTCGACCGAACTATCCTGGTGTCGGATATTGATTGACGTAACCCGTATATCGTACCAACGCTAGGGAACCCGAATGTAGCCCCAACTGGGTGTCGTATCTTCGCCGGGATCGTCCGTTATCCGAGTCTGGTTCGAGCCATCGGCATTCATGACATAGATATTGTCATTGCCATCGCGGTCCGAAACAAAGACGATTTTGCTCCCATCGGGTGACCAAGATGGATCGTAGTTCAAGGCGGCGGTGCTCGTCAACCGGGTGAGATTCTGCCCGTCAAGATCCATCACGTAGATCTCCCCCTCATTGACCTCTGTTACCTGTGAGGAGAAGGCGATTTTCGTCCCATCTGGCGAAATGAATGGATAGGTATCGTACGTATCTGGCCGGTCGGTGAGTTGGCGCACGTCTGATCCATCCCACCTCATAATGTAAATCTCGGACTGGCCAGTTCTGTCCGAGGAAAAGACAATTTGTTGACCATCAGGTGTCCATGAAGGCCAACCCTCGTTGAATGTCGTATTCGTCAGACGCCTGATGTTACTGCCACTGGGCGTCATCGTATACAGTTCCCAGTTGCCATCGCGGTCGGACATGAACGTAATCAATGAGCCATCCGGAGACCATGACCAGGCGTTATCCCACGACAGGAAATTGACGGTAATGTTGGTGATTCCGGAGCCATCGCCGTTGGAAACATAAACGTCGTGGTTGCCGGAACCGAGCTCGGCTCCGCCGCTTGCAGATGTGTACGGTGTGCTCGCCGGGAGCGACCGAAGAAAAGAGGAATGTCTCGCCATCAGGTGCGATTCGCGGGCCCCATGAATGGCCCCGCGCAGTGGTGAGCTGCTGTTCGTCACTGCCGTCAGGGTTCATCACGAACACTTGTGAGTCGTGTACGTCGCCACGATGCGAGGTAAACAGGATGACTTCTTTCATCCCTTCCGGAATCGTCGGACTTGCAGCCGTCTTCGTAAGTCGCGGTTGGTGATGCTTCAACTTCAGTCGGTGATGCGCTCGGATACCGGCGAATTTGCGGTGGGTTCAGTCGCCGATGTCTCGGTAGCGGTGGACGGCAACCACAACACGGTGGTTGCAGTTGCTTCCGGCACAGATTCAGTCGAAGATCCCGCGGCTTCTTGCGTCACCGTTGCGGTGGCTGACGCGACGATCGCAATACCCGGGTCGGAATCGTCGTTGCGCGTGAACAAATATACAGCGCCAGCTCCAGCAATCAACACACATCCCAGCACTGCAGCAATCGCCAAGCCAATCAATACCTTGCGATCGCTCGAGCCCTGCCTTCGTTTCCAGCGTCGGTTGCGACGGTCGGGCCCGTTGGGGGAACCGGCGGAGGCAATCCACCGGCTGGCGCGACACTCCAAGGTTCATCAGCGACCCCTGCAAAGGTCGAAGCCTGTGCGACACTGGCGGACAGGCGTGCGACAAACAGCCCAGCAGATTCGTGTCGATCAGCAGGATCTTTGGCGAGTGCTCGCATCAGCGCCACCTCGGTGTCAGGTGGGATGCCAAGTGCAATGGTAGTCGGCGCTGGCGGTGGTTCGTTGATATGCATGTTCATCAGCGCGGTCGGTGTGTTTGCCTTGAACGGTACACGGCCAGTGAGCATTTCATAGGCCACGATGCCAAGTGAGTACTGGTCAGCTGCCGGACCAATCGTCGACGCATCTATAGTCTGTTCCGGAGCCACATACTCCGGTGTGCCGATGACTGCGCCGGCGACGGTCATCTGGGTGAGATCACTGGACTTGACGACTCCGAAGTCCGAGAGCATCGCGTGCCCATCGCTCGAGAGCAGGATATTACCGGGCTTGACGTCCCGATGAACAAAACCTTGTGCATGAGCGTAATCGAGAGCGGCGCCGATCTGCTCAAGAATGCGCATGGCGCGATCCATGCGTAGTGAAAGCCCTTCCTTATGGAGTCGCGATAGGTAGTCCCGGAGACTCTCGCCGTCCACGAAGTCGTGGACCATATAGTGAATATTGTCTTGTTGGCCAAAGTCGAGTATGCGAACAATATTGGGATGATTTAGTGCGGCTGCCGTTCGTGCCTCGCGGTCGAAGCGTGCCACGAAACTGTCGTCAGAGCTCAGATGAGGATAGAGAAACTTGATCGCGACGCGACGGTTGAGGGATTCCTGTACGCCCTCATACACGACACCCATGCCACCGCGGGCGATAAATCGTATTACTCGGTAACCGTCAAAAGTTCGACCGATCACACCTTCTTCACCCTGAAGGTCGAACATACATCCTCCATTGAAACTGACGCGATCACAAGACTACTTATCAGGGCACATCGATGTGCTGGCTCCAACTGAAGATTATACCGTTGCCTAATTCTCGAAGGGTCAGACTCAGTATTCTTGTTTGCGTCGTCGTACTGGAGAATCATAATCATTCGCTAAGCGACCCTGAATCCGATTGCGATCTGGCGTTTGGACGACGCCTTCGTCAAACCGAGCGGCCGTCACTGCCCCATTGGCGCGGAACCACTTGATGGCATGACTGCAATACTCTTCGTGAAAAGCTCGATTTGACTCCCACTGCGGGGCGCCCTGTAAGGTAATGAGTTCCTTTGGGCCGCCCAGGCGGGCAAAATTCTTAGTAACCATCTCGTAGGGCCAGATCTCGTTCTCATCGGAAGCGATGATTTGGACCGGTGTTCGACAATCTTCGTATGAAACCGGTGCCCATTGCCGTTTGATGAGCGAGTGGGCCATGCGAAACTCAGAGCGCTGCATCCCAAGTGGATCCTGCTGGAGTAGGTCTATGTAGGCGTCATCTCCTTCACCAGCAAAAACCGCCTCAAACGGAATCCCTTTGTGCCCTGGGACAGAGTATGTTGGTCGTAACCGTGTCAAGACACCAAGCCCCATTGACTTCAATTTGACGAGCCAGGGTGGGCCTTGCCAATGCACCCCTCCCGGATCTCCGTACTGAAAAAGTGTGTGGATCGAAATCGCCTGGATATCGGGTCGATTTGCGGTGACGTAATAGCACGTCACCCCATCCTCGGCCACTCCCATCGCGAACACGGGGCTGCCGAAGCGATTCACTGTGAAATCAAGGGCATTCTGCCAAGCGTCAAATACATCCGCGATCGTGCAGCCACCGCGTGGTCCACCACTCTGTCCCATGCCCGGAAGATCAAACTGCACAACATTAAAACCTGCGCGGAAGAACGGTAGTTGAATGCGCGCCTGGATAATTCCATAACCGAGCATCCCGTGCGCCATCACTACGGTAGGAGCCTGCGCCGGATGGGCGTAAACGCGAATGTGGATCGGATGCTGACCAGAAATGATCATCGTTGTGGTTGCGTGTTCAACGATTTCATCGATCTCGCCAGGTGTGTAGTAGGACTTCCAATGGTCGGTGGCTAGCCCGCCGTCTTTAAGTGTAATCAACGTCTATTCCTCGCTAATTGTCGCACCGTACCCAGCGCCGAAACGGCTGAGGCAGCGCAGGTCAGATTGGTTCCATCCCGCGATCAATCATGGTTGCTCGTTGGGATAGGGCGATGGATCGACTCCTGCCTGCAATTGCTCGAACGCAAATGTCACGAGGCCCATGTTACCGACTTCAATGAGATCGCCGTGTCGTAGGATGACTCGGGCAGGGGCAGGGGCAATCCTCGCGCCATTTACGTAAATGCCGTTTGAACTGTTGAGGTCGACCACTGAGAAGTGACCATCCTGCATTTCTATGCGGGCGTGGAACCGAGAGATTCGGACGTCGAAGAGTTGCAGCACGTTTTGCTCATCGCGACCGATCGTGAATGGTCGCGTGGACGACAGCGGGATGCGGTCGACGCCCAGAACATCGGTGGTCGGTCGCAATTGCGTTAAAACGGGCGGCGCAGGTTTAGATGCTTCAATCGAGCTTCTTTGGTCCGTACCAAGATGTGTGGACGGTACCGAACGAACAGGAGTGTATGCGATAGGGCCGGACATCGCCGCAGCCCCTCCACTCGCAACTACAGCGCCCGCGGGCATAAAGTCGGCGCTGGGCCCCTCAGATATTTCAGGAACAATGCGCTGGAGCCAGCTTGGCATCCACCAGTTGATATTTCCCATCAGACGCATGGTTGCAGGAACCAGGAAGATACGAACAATCGTGGAGTCGATCAATACACCGATGGCGAGACCAAGGCCTATTTGCTTCACCTGAATGACTTGCGCAGTAGCGAACGAGCCGAAGGTGCCGATGAGAATGAGGCCAGCAGCTGTGATGATTCCGGCGGACTGTTGAAGTCCTGTTGCGACAGCCTCCTCGTTATCGCCAATTTCGTGATACACCTCTTTGACACGAGAAAGCATGAAAACTTCATAATCGGTGGACAACGCGAAGAGGATCACATATAGGATGATTGGCGTTACAACGTTCAAACTATTCTCGGACTCAAACCCGAAAACATTCGATAGCTTCCCATATTGAAAAATGACAACGAGGAGGCCAATCGTTGCGGCGATTGACCCCAGATTGAGCAGAATTGCCTTGATTGGCAAGACGATAGATTGAAAGAACATGAGCAGAATCAGGAAGTTGATAAGCGCCACGACTGAAATGATGAATAGAAAGCGCCCGTAGATTGAGTTTTGAAAGTCGAGATATCCGGCCGCGTCTCCTCCAACAAATACCTCGTACGAAGCCAGCGCCTTAAGATTCGGGACTATCTCATCGCGGATGTCGTACACGAGATGTTGATGTGAATCATCGTATTGACCATCGTTCGCGATGATCGTGATCACTGTCGCGTCGTTGCTGAGCTCCAAATTAGTGCGTTGAGCAACCTCTTCCTGAATATTGGTAGGGATAAATGGAGGCAGCGTCGCGTCCGTAACGCGCATTGACAGGATGACCGCCGGCTCCGTCCCGAGGTTACGTGCACGATGCACGCTATATCCGAGGACGACTGCCCGTCCGCCCGCTTGTAGCTCAACCGGAGTGTCATAGTCCGATTCGATCACCCTACCATCCACGCCGGTCATGGTCATTTCCGGTGTGGAGAAGATAGTGAGCGCACCGGCCTCTACCGCGATAAGTTCAGGGCCAGGATGGATGTGTCGTTGGAAGTAGCCGTCGACAGCTGTCGTGGCGCGGTCAACCTTGATCGCCATGTTTTCCGCCGGGATTGGTAATCCTACACCACCGCCGATCAACGTTCTGGGGGCTCCCGCAAACGCATCCTCGGGTGGGAGTCCAGCAAACCATTCATCGGTTGGGTCTTGTCCACTGCGCACCACAAACAGAGTCGCGGTAAGCAGGCTGGTCGGTTGGTTGGCCACGATGGTCAGGTCGGCGAGTGGCTGGAGAATGAGTTGATCGTGCGGTGCGAGTTGGATGATGGTGCCGGGCGCTATCACTTCGGCGCTTGTAGGGTCCGCCCGATTTGCGGCCCGGATCAGCCCAAGGGGCGTGCGGCCAGCGACGGCGAGCATCCCGGACTCCGGCACGAGGACATTAATCGATTGAGACGGGACGAGATCCAGCGATTCTCCAGCCCCGATGTTAAACCGGGCAAGCCCCATAAATGTTGGCGCGGTGGGGGGTTCAAGCGGATTGTCGGGCAGCACGACATTGATAAGGTTGTCGACTTCGATGCCCGCTAAGATGACCTGACCGTCCGGCGTAAACGCGGGCGCTGCGTCAAGATCGCTAGGGCTCAGGTGCTCGAATCTGCCGTCGCGAGGATAGAAGGCCAGGTAACTCGCGAGCGAATCGACGCTCTTTACGCGCGGATCGTTTTTGAGCGTCGTCGTAAACTCATCGAGCGCGGTCAAAAATTCGGGCGTCCAAACGCCATTCTCATCGGGCGAATTGACGACGACCTGGATGGGCGTTAACCGGTGATCTCCAAAGCCTTCCTGCAGGAGATCGGCCCCTATCACCGATTCGACATCTGAGGGAAGAGAAGTGGTCTGAGCTCCTGTCAATTTGACGTTCGTGGCCGGCCATGCCAGCACCGCAAGGATAAGTATTCCGACACCAAGATACGGCCATGGCCGGCGCATGATGGCGTGGCTAAAGCGGTACCAAAAGCCGGATTCAGCATCAACACGACGTTTTCGACGCGGAATAACTCTCAGCCATTCAATGCGGTGCCCAAGGATGGCGAGCATCGCCGGCAACAACGTCATTCCGAGAATGAGGGCAGTCATTGCAACGAACATGACTCCCAAGCTGATCGACCGAACAATCATAAGATCATTCAGAACGAGTGTGAGAGCCAACATCGATAGCACGACCGTGATCGCCGAGAAAGTGATCGATCGCCCGGCAGTGGCCATGGTAACCGCGACTGCCGTATGCGGATCGAGGCCCCGACGGCGTTCGTCGCGGAAGCGGCTGACCACAATGAGCGAGAAGTCGATACCAAGCCCGAGACCGATCATTGAGGCAACATTCAATGCGAAGATCGAAATATCGAAACTGGAACCAACGAAATAGATTAGTCCGAATGCGAGTAGAACACTTGCTGCCCCAGGACCAGCGGCAGGGCAGCCGCAATGACGGTTCTGAAGACAATCAGGAGGAGTATGATGACGATCGGGATAGTATACATCTCCGAACGGCTAAGATCATCTTCGCTGACTGAGAACGTGTCGTAATTGATCGCCGGAAGGCCGGTAATGTAGTGTTCGATTTCCAATCCCTCTAGCTGGTCGCGCAGCTCCGGGATCGTATCGATTAGCTCATCTTCATTACCCGTTATTCGCACCAATGCAAACGTCGTATGACCGTCTGGGACTACAAACTGATCGTTCAAGGTGTTGTAGAAGGTGAGCACAGACGTTACACCTTCGACGGACTCCAGGCGAGTTGTTGCGGTCAGGACAGCTTCACGGTAGGCAGGATCCTGAATGGTGAGCTCATCCGATTTGAACACGACGAATGCTGTGTCCACCGTGGAAGCGCCGAGTTCTTCTTCGAGTATCTTGCGAGCTTCGTATGAATCCGTACCATCGACGGTAAATCCCCCTCCTTTTGCCACCGAACTGGCTTTGGGAGCAAGTAGCGCCGCGGATAACGCAATTAAAACGATCCAGCCGATGAGTACGACCCAACGGAGCCGGACCATGAGTAGACCAAATTTTGCAAAGCGATCGTTCATGATCTCAATACCCTGACCAATACCAGCAATCGGACCGACGATCTACATTTCAAAAATGCCCGGAAGAATGAGTAGCAACGCGCCAGCCATTAAGGCGAGTGCGATTACTCCAGCTATGACGACGATCACCAAGTTGTCGCTGATGTCGCGAGGGGGGCTGTCGATAGGAAGCGCGGAATCCGCGTAGTCGTTGATGACCCTGCCTACTCTTCTCGACGTTTCGACTCCTGGATCCTCGCGAGCGTCATCCTTGGTTGGCATCCGGTGCTCTCCCATCAGTCTTGAGAATCAGTTGTTTTGACTGCAGATTCGGTCTCAATGCTAACGGCTCAGGTGTCTCATAACCATTCCAGCTGTGTTGTAGCCGGATAACATTACCCACGGCACGCCTGGCGACGGTGTAGTCCAATGGCCGGCCAGAAATAGGCCAGGAACGGGAGTCCTCTGCTGTGGACGATTGCGTGATAGCAACTCAGGCGTGAATGCCCAGCCGGCGAAGGCACCTTCGGCATTGCCCGTATCTCGTTGTAAGTCTTCCGGCGTGCGGTGTGCTCGCGTCACGATATGGTTGCCCAGTCCGGGAATCAACGCTTCCGAGCGCTTAATGAGCACGTCGCCCAGGCGCTGTTTGTCACGTTCCCAGTCGATGCCTGTCGAATTGAGTGTCGTATATGCCTCCAGCTTGAGCGAGTGTTTACCGGGCGGCGCCATTTCCGGCTGGTGGAATGTCGCAACGTAGAGAAAGAATGCGGCATCTTCGATGTTTCCATGGGGAAAGTTCGACATCGAACGTTCGATATCCGGGTAGGGGTAAAAGAAATTGAGGCGCTTGATGTCGTTGCGATAGGGTTCAAGGTCCATATCGACGCCCAGGTGGACCTGGAATATCGAAGGAGAGAGCGCCATATCTGGCAGGCTTTTCCGGAGTTTTTCCGGCACGCTGCTGGCCGGCAACATATCAAGGAACGTGCGCCGGGCATCACAGGCCGATACGATGGCGCGGGCCTGATAACGCTTGCCGTCGACCGTCTCCACACCCGTCACATGGTCGTCGTTGACGAGGATGCGCTCCACCTCAGATCCAAGCTTTATTGTGCCGCCATGCTCCTGCGTTAGGTTCGCGAGTGCTTCGGCTAACTTCCCAAAGCCGCCCTTTGGCATCCATTGAGTCCGCAATGCATGTACGAAAAATACGCCTGCGATGATGGCTGACATGCTCTTGGGACCGATGCCAATGCCCGCCGAGAGCATGGAAAAATACCCTTTAAGATAAGGATCCTCGAGATGTTCATCCAGCAGATCTTGAAGGGTTTTCGGCTGATAGCGCATCAGATTTGGCGCAGGTATCCGATCCGATCCGAGCATTTTTCCGGCAAATTTCGAGATTGCTGGTCGTTGAAATTGTTCGAATAGAGGATCCATCAGACTGCGTTTCCCGCGACCGCTGTCTACCCGAAACGATGGGACGAACCTATCTGCGTCGGTGATCAACGATTCCATCGTAAGCAGGACGCGGCCGATCCCTTCTCGTTCTTCGGGAAAGCGCTCAGCAAAGATGTCGGCTGCTTCGCTTATCTCGGCTGGTATGGCTAACGATTCATCAGGGAAAATGCAACGATAGTCGTGCTGATCCGGGACCATCTCGACGACCTCGTCAATTTTTAAGCGCTGGAAGACCTCGCGCGCCTGAGCTCCCAGCCGGTAAGCGAGAAAAATGTGGCCGCCATGATCCCAGTAGTAACCATCTTGCCCGAAACCGTGCGAGTATCCGCCGACCCACTCGTTCTTTTCCGCGAGCAGGACACGCAAGCCCGCTTTACTCAGTCGTAGCGCACAGGTGAGTCCGGCGGCGCCAGACCCGATCACAATTACATCGTAGCGGTCATCTGAACTTAGTCGTGCGGCCGCTGTCATAATCTGCTTCCACGCTTTCACGGAATCGGATTGAGATCCGTACGCAAGGTCCGGGGTTCACGCGCGTTTGCGTCATCGATCGCCGACTACGCCGAATATAGATTGCGTCAAATGTGCTGTCAAGAAGCGCGAGATGCGGTGGCATAAGCGTGTGGGTGCGAGGCACGGGTCTGGTACGACTATGTCACTGGCTGACCGCGTCGCATAACTGAATCCCTAGATCAGCGAGCGCTTCACCTATCGTAAGGCACTGAATGAGTTGACGCTCGTCCACTGCCGTGCGATACACGTAGCGGTCACTATCTGTGCTGGACATAGCGAAATGAGGACGAATGTGGCGGAATTGACGAGCGTAGAACGTCGCAACCTCGAATCTGTGACCGACGTGCTCGAATTTTGGAACACGCAGGACATAGCCGGGATTCTAGAGTTCTATAGCGACGAGATAACCTGGCACAATATGGCGCTGCAAGAGACCTACCGGGGCAAGTCCGGTGTGTCGACCTTTCTCGAAGGTTTGTTCACAGCGTTTCCGGACCTGCGTTTTTCGGTCGAAGAGAAGATTCCGCGAGACGACTTCGTCGCAGAACGTTGGCGAATTGACGCCACTCACTTGGGGCCGTACATGGGTATTCCTCCGACCGGGAAACCTATCGTCATCCAGGGTATGGGTCTCGTCAAGCTCGAAGACGGCAAGTTTCTCGTAGACAACTTTTACTACGATGCTCTGGGCGTGATGCAGCAGATGGGTATTTTCCCGCCGCTGTCGATCGGCGAGACCCTGCCTGGACGCGTCGCTCTGTGGGCGATGGTCAACCGGAAAAGGGTAGCGGCGGGCGCCGGGATGCTCGCGGTTGGCGCTCTGGCGCTGCGTTTGAAGCGCTAGGTTACAGGATCGCGTAGCCGAGCCATCTCGCAGCCTTTGAGCCGGTCCTCGTTTGGCAATTCATCGGCCGATCGGCGGCTACCGGTGTTTCTTCGGTGCTGACGATGACCACTTTCATTGCAATTTTCCAGACTTCGGTCACGACACGGTCGCCTGCGTACTTCACCAGCCGCAGTGGTCAGCCTTGATTGACATCCCCGCACTACAATTGCCACGGAACGCCGAACGGATGGGGGATCACTTGGCTGGGGACGCATCGAAAACTCAGGCTAGAACACTCGACGAAGCAAATGCAGTGATCGCGACGCTATCTGCCCAAGTGGATGAACTTCAACAGCGGCATGCAGATACCCGGCTAGCGGATGAACTGCGCAATGCGTTTGGTCTTGCCGCTGCAGTTAACGTCATGGCAACGCGGGTATCACACACGCGCCAGTTGGAAATGATCGTGAACACTGGCGCCCGCGTTATCGGTGCAACGGCGGCGTCGCTGTTCCTGCTCGATAAGAACGCTTCGGAACTGATATTTGAAGTCGCAATCGGGCCTATGGCAGAGCAAGCAAAGAAGTTTCGGGTTCCTCTAGGGCAGGGTATTGTCGGACTTGTTGCTGTTACGGGACAACCGATGGTCATCTCCAACGTTGAGCAGGATCCGCGCCATGCCTCCCATATCGCAGAGAGCATAGGCTACACACCCAAAAGTATCCTCTGCGTGCCGCTGATCGTTGAAGGCGAAGTTATCGGCGTGTTCGAACTCTTAGATCGAGCAGATGGCTCATCGTTCACACCCGCTGACATTGAACTGCTGGCGGAGTTTGCGAATCAGGCGGCTGTCGCTATCGAGCAGTCGGATGCGTTTCGTAGTCTGGTGCCACTCATCGGAAGGGTGTTCGAAGAGTTAGGACTGATTCCGAGAGAGCAGCAAGGTGTACTTCGTGAGCGAGCTGAAGCGTTTGCCCGTAGCGTTGAAGAGACCCGTAGTTTCAAGCAAACCCTTGAGCTCGCCCATCTGGTTCACGAGATCGCCGGGCAGGGCGAATCGGAACTCAGGGCGTGCAGGCAGATACTCGAAAGTTTCGCAAGTTATCTGCGCGACCGAAAAGCCTGGACCGAGCATCTCGGAGGGCGTGGATGAGTTCGATCCGGCCAGCCTGGAGCTGGCAGTTCGCGCCGGACACGCTACAGCGGCTCGAACTGCTACTCCCTGAACAAGCGATTTCTCCTGACTGGGCCTGGGGTGGAAGCACCGGCAAGGGTGTCAAGGTTGCTGTCATTGACAGCGGAATTGATGCCGAACACGAGGCAATCGATGGACGCGTAACGCGCTATGTGACACTGCGCGAAGATGGTGATGAGATCATATTTGATGAGACACCTCAGGGTGACGCCTACGGTCACGGCACCGCGTGCGCCGGGATCGTCCGGTCTATTGCACCTGACTGCGAGTTACTTAGTGTAAAGGTGCTTGGCACGAATCTGGGCGGTAGCGGGAGGGCTCTTCTGGCTGGATTGCGCTGGGCGATTGACCAGGGGGCCGATATTTGTAATATGAGTCTCGGCACGACTCGGCCCGAGTTCTACACCCGACTACATGAGATTATCGATCAGGCCTACTTCCAGCGTGTCATGATAGTGGCTGCGGTAAACAATTTGCCGGTTCCAAGCTTTCCGTCCGTGTTTGCGTCGGTTTTTTCCGTTGCCGCGCACGCCAGTGAAAGGCAGGATCGTTACTACTACAACCCTGATCCTCCAGCTGAGTTTGGCGCTCCGGGCATTGATGTGCGCGTGCCCTGGCTCGGCGGCGAATGGATTGCCGCCACGGGTAATAGCTTTGCGGCCCCATACGTCGCTGGCTATATTGCAAAAGTGCTGGGCAAACATCCCGGATTGTCTCCTTTTCAGGTCAAGACCATCCTCAGGGCACTTGCTGCCAACGCTGACAATGCCCACAATGATCGCTGTCGCGCTTCACAAGGCAACGGCTATACTTGACACGCTCCAAGCTGTGACAGGGCTCATGAGCAAGCAGTTGTATCGCGCACGAGCGCGACGCAAAGTGAGCCGGTATTCCTGACTTGCTAAAAGGGGCAGTAGAAGTGCACGCGTTGACCGTGAATTTCAAACGCACGATTCAATTGCTGGCGGTAGTTGCACTGCTCAGTATCAACATGACCAGCGTACTGCCGGTTTTCGCCCAATCACAGACCACGGTTGAGATCTACGCCAGCGGACTTATCAATCCAAAAGGGATGGCATTTAGCCAGGATGGCACGCTCTACGTAGCAGAATCGGGAGCCCCCGGTGACGTAATGGTTCAGCTGCCAGCGAACTTTGGAGGCGAAGGTCCGATTGGCCGTGGCGGTCGAATTTCCATGGTTCCGCCCGGTGGCGCTCGCGAAGACTTCGTCACCGATTTGCCGAATATTGGACTCTATGGCGGTATCGAAATGCTGGGGGCAGGCAGCGTTGCTGTCCTCGATGGCACGCTCTACGAGGTGGCAGCGGGTCACATGACTGTGTCGCCTCTGTTATCTCGCGTCAGCCCCGAGGGCGAACTAACCTCGGTCGCAGATATTGGGGCGTTCAATGACGCCAATCCGCCACCTCCAACAAACGGCGACGCTGTTCCGATGGGAAATCCGTTTGATCTCGTCCCGCTCGACGGCAAGCTCTACATCACTGATGGTAACTACAATCGCATTCTCGAAGCCTCACTGGACGGCAATTTGCGGATCCTTGCAAAGTGGGAGAACAGCCCTGTCACGGTTGGCGCTGTTGCCGGACCGGACGGCGCCTTATATGTTTCGCAGTTTGGCCCTGCTCCATACGTGCCGGGTACGGGGCGAATCGACCGGGTCACATTGGATGGAGAAATCACCGAAGGCTATGTCAGCGACCTGACGACGCCGATAGATGTTGCTTTCGCGCCTGACGGAACGATGTATGTGCTGCAATATGCCGCCGAGTTTTCGGCTGAGAAATTGCAGTACATTCCGTTTGGCGGGGAAGTGCGCAGAGTCAACGACGACGGATCCACCAGCCCGGTTGTTACGAATCTGGTATTCCCAACCGCCCTCGCATTTGGACCAGATGGCGCGTTGTACGTCACGAATTACGGCAACGAAGGGAATGAAGGTCAGGGCCAGGTGCTGCGCATTATGCCCGGCTCGGAACCAGTGGCTGGCCCGGCGGTACCCACCCCGGTTGTCGACGCTTCCGGCGCGGCCGAACGCGCTCCCACCGCGACGGTGCCGGCTGGCGCCGAGATTGCGCTTACAGTCGAGATCGTTCAAGGTAGCTCTCCCGACGAATGGGGCTATTCTCCAGCGCTTGCGACGGTCGAGGTCGGTCAGGCGATTCGCTTCGTCAATACGGGAGATGTAGCGCACACGGCGACGGCGGATGACGGGTCATTCGATACAGGGCTTCTAAAAGCTGGCGAGTCAGCCGTTGTGGTCTTCGACCAACCCGGCGAATTTGGATATTTCTGCCAGCCCCATCCCTGGATGCGAGCACTTGTACGCGTCGAAGGCCAGGGCGCTGCTGCTAGTGAGAATGGATCCGGGTCGTTTGGCGATCTCCATCCGCCCGCGGTAAAGACGTGGCAGATCGTCGCATTTGCTGGTGTGTTGCTTGCGGTCGTCATTGGCGCCGGCGTGATATCTGGACGCCGGGAGTCGAAAGTCGATTCAGAAGATGAGTCAGAGGTATTGGAGCCGGCTGAGTAGTCGGGTGTCTCGTTTCGATCATTGCCATGGAGTTTGAATGAACAGCCTTGCCAGTGAGTCCCAGTCTGAACCATCTGATGTTGAACGGTATGTACGTAGCATCATTGAGCGGGCCGCTGAGATTCGCCTGCCCGAACTTCTTGAAATAGATGACCCGCGGGTGATCTATCGCCTACCAGACCGCAACGGTGTCGGCACGGTCGTTCTTCCAACGGCGTTATTGAGCGAGGCTCAGATTGTCGCGCTGCTTACATACCGCCTTGCCCAGTACATGGCGGTTAACTTCATTGATCTTGAAAGCGCCTACCAGCAACAGCTCGATCACGAGGATAGAAGTGCTATCAGCGATGACGACTTTCACGTTATCGCGCTTTCTGCCGAGACGGGCGAGATCCTCTGTTATGCGGCCGTAGAAGCTCCACCCGCCGCCGACCCGGGCGTCACACTGCGAGACCGAGAACGTCCCCTTTTTCCGGTGGAACGAGTACACGGCTGGGGAATTTTCAACCGTCTGCGTGTGCTGCCCGATCTCCCGATTATGAAATTTCGCGAGTTGGGACGCTTCGTCAAGAATCAGCGGCTGCATACCTTCAACGAGCTTGGCGCACGCAGCGCCATCGAAGTGGGCGTAGCGCTCTTTCGATCGCTGGCAGGGCCGCTCAGGATTGAAGTCGACGCGATCCTCGGCGATTTAGAAGAAGGCGTGGCGCAGCAGAACCTGGAATTCTTCCACGCTCCGCTTGTCGTCCTTCACGGCACGATTCCTTACGAGGCGAAAGCTTCGTTTCTCTTTCCACGTTATCAATTCTGCACGGTTTTTCCCTTTGCCGCCCTCTCGTCGGACGTATCCAAGCATATGTTGAGCCGCCTGGACGCCATTGAAGTGGCGCTTGAGCAACCCGGGAAGCGCGGCTTGCTCGCGCTCTTCGCGCTGAAGCGGGAAACTTCGACGACCAGCAGCGGTCTGGAGCCGACCGGCGGATTGGCGGCACTCAGCGATGCCCGGTTAGGACAGGAAGATCGCCCGATGCTCGAACGCCAGCAATTACTTGCGGCTGGCGAAAGCCTCAGACAGACCGATCTGTTCCAAGGACTCTCTGTATCCGAAGCAGCCATTCTCGGTACCTTCATGACGCGGGTTGAGGTCACGGCGGGTGACATCATCGTCCGTCAGAATGAGCTCAGCGACAGCCTGTACCTGGTCGAGTCCGGAGAGGCCGAGGTGAGGATCGGAAGCGAAGATGGTGAAGGGGTAACGGTCGCGCGCCTGGCGGCAGGAGACTATTTTGGTGAGATTGCGTTACTCACCGGCGAGCCACGGATGGCTGACGTTGTTGCCGCCTCGCCGATGGCACTCTTGCAGTTAGACCGCGACGCGTACACGCGTTATCTTGGGCATGCCCTGGAAGTAGAACAGAATATCACCCGTACTGCGCTAAGTCGGACCCGGGAGACCGCGCGCAAAATGGCCCGCGACGGGAACTGACATGACGGCCTTTTACTCCTGGTTAGCGCGACGGTCATATCAGCACCGATGGCTCGTGATCGCCGCCTGGCTCGTCTTGCTCATCGTCGGCGGGATTGGCGCGAGCCAGGTAGACCATGTTTTGAAAGTTGGCGGATTCAGTCTCCCGGGAACCGAGTTCAACGAGGCATCTAAGGTGCTGTCCCGGGATCTAGACATTTCGTCGGACAAAGCAGCTCTGGTTGTCTTTCACTCAGATACGCTGTACGTCACCGATGGCATCTTTCGTGACAGCGTCCAGGGGGCGTTGACGAACCTTGACGGTGAAGAAATCGTTACAAAGACCGAGTCCTTTTATGATACCGGTCTGCCGCAAATGGTCAGTCCGGATAACCACACGACGTACGCGTGGGTCACACTTCAAGGCGACGAAAATCTTCTCGAAGAGGAGTCCCCGCATCTCCGTGAGCTTGTGCGCTCGGAGAACGTCGATAGCTACCTGATCGGTCAGGCCGCGGTGAACTATGACGTCGAGCAGGCAAGCGCCGCCGACCTCGTACGCGTAGAACGCATTACCTTTCCTATCGTGTTCTTACTCCTGGTGATTGTGTTCGGGTCGCTGGTCGCTGCCGGGGTGCCGCTGATCCTGGGTATTGTCTGCGTCGCAAACTCGCTAGCTGTACTGTATGTGCTGGCGCAATTCGGTGACATCTCAATCTTCGCGCTCAACACTGCGACGATGATCGGGCTTGGACTGGCGATCGATTTCTCTCTGATTCTGGTGAGTCGATTCCGCGAAGAGCTCGCGTCGCGTCCTGTTCCCGATGCCGTTGAAGCAACGCTGCAGTCGGCTGGCCGTTCGATCACATTCTCTGGCCTGACATTGATGCTTACGATGGGCGTTCTGACACTCTTTCCCGTGATGGTCATTCGATCGATTGCTCTATCGATCGCTGTGGTGTCGGCAGTTGCCGTCATCGCCGCTCTGACGCTACTTCCAGCTCTTCTGTCGATCCTCGGCAGCTGGATCGAGCGCGGCGATATTCGCCGGCTGGTTCCAATTAACCGTTCAGGTCCTTCGCATTTCTGGGAGCGGTGGTCGCGCCGCGTGATGTCGAAGCCATGGGTCAGTCTGGCAACCGCGCTACTCATCCTGGGACTCCTGGCACTCCCGGCGCTCTGGCTTGAGCGCACCGGCGTGACAGTCGACGTTCTGCCCAAATCGGCCGAATCTCGTGTTGCGTTCGAGCTTGTCGAGCGCCAATTTGGACCTGGCTACGCCGCGCCAATCTTCGTTGTCATTGAAACCGCCGACGAAGGCGCGCTCTGGCAGCCTGACATCATGGCGGGCATCCTCAGTCTGCATCGCGAAATCGCGATGGATGAGAGGGTTGTTGAAGTTCAGTCGCTCGCCAGCTTGATCCCCAATCCTTCTGAGACATGGATGCGCTCACTTTCTCCCGTGACAATAGGCGCAAACCCAGATCGGGAACGAGTCGCGAAACGAATCGCGAATCTCGAAGGTTCAAATACGACGACAACCCTGATCGTGTATCCCCGCAAAGGTGAGACAGATCCGGAAACTGTCGATCTCATGCTGGATCTCCGCAACAAAGCGCATACATGGTCCAGTGGCAAACCTGGAGTGCGCGCTCTGGTCGGAGGCTCAGCCGCTCAACACTACGATTTTGATCGTGTCGTCTACGACCAGTTCCCTATCCTGCTCGTGCTAAGCCTGATCGTCACGTTCGTGATCCTCATGCTCTTTTTTCACTCACTTATCCTGCCGCTCAAAGCCATCATCTTGAACCTGATAGGTCTCGGCGCGAGCTATGGGGTACTTGTCATTGTGTTCCAATTTGGAGTTGGTGATTCAATCCTCGGATTCGATTCGCTTGGTGCGGTCCTGAGCTATACGCCGGTATTGCTCTTCTCCGTGCTGTTCGGCCTTAGCACCGACTATGAGGTCTTCGTACTCAGCAGAGTGCGGGAATATTACCGCCAGGGTTATTCGAACGAAGAATCGGTGGCGAGGGGAATCGACCGCACGGCTGGCGTCATCACTGCCGCCGGGTTGATCATGATCGTCGTTTTTGGCTCATTTGCATTGACCGATGTCCTCGTCATCAAGGAGATCGGGTTCGCGCTGGCAGTTGCGGTGCTACTCGATATGACCCTTGTGAGATTGGTGCTGGTTCCAGCTTCGATGAAATTAATGGAGGATTGGAACTGGTGGATGCCGCGCTCAATTGGCAAGTTTATTCCAGAGATTGAGGAGTATTCGGCTGCCGCGGAACCCTTGCCGTCTACAGCTTCTGAATGACACCTGATTTGCTGGGTATCACCAGGTCAGAAACGAGTTCGAGCGGGGTCGCCGCCCGGTGGCCCTCATCCGGCGAGCGGGGGAGCAACGGCGTTCGCATTCGAATCGGTATCGACGGTGCGCTCAACGATTACCCGCTCGCATTTCGCAACGCTCCCTCAGGCTAATAGCGCACGACCTCGCCGCCTGCGCCGCCGGGCGTGTCGCGCTCGGAGGCTGTCCAGTTGACACCTTTCAGGGCTTCGGTCAGCGAGGCGACCATGTAGCGTGATTCCGACGCCAGCGCCAGATACTGGAAGCCCTGCGCGATACGCATGTTGATGCCTTCGACGCCCGATGTGTGGATGCCGGGAGCTACGCCGACCTTCTTGGCCGTCTTCAGGACATGGTCGATCGCTGCGATGACGTCAGGGTTGTCGCTTTCAAGCGGTGTGCCCAGGCCCAGCCCCATTGATGCCGCCAGGTCGTTCGGCCCGATGAAACAGGCATCGACGCCAGGCACGCTCAGAATCTCCTCGCAATGTTCAACACCGTCGGCATGTTCGATCTGGAGCACCAGCAGAATCTCGTCGTTGGCGCGGGCGAAGTAGTCGCTGGACTCGGCGCGGAAGCTCATCGCGTGGCCGCTGCCGCCGACGCTGCGGTTGCCGAGCGGGTGGTAGCGCGCCGCCTCGACGGCTCGCTCCGCCTCTTCGCGGCTATTGACCATCGGAACGACGATGCCCCAGGCGCCGGCGTCGAGCGCGCGCTTGAAATTCTCGGGCGTGTTCCAGGGAATGCGGACCATCGGAGCAGTACCGAAGGCGCTGATGGCGCTGAACATTCTCGCCAGCGTCAGGATGTCGACCGGGCTGTGTTCGGCGTCGACGGTCAACCAGTCGAACCCGAGCCGGGAGACCAGCCCAGCAGCTTCCGGGCTGGGAATCGAGAGCCAGGTTCCGATCGATGGTTCACCAGATTCCAGTCGTTTGCGGGCATGGTTCGCGAGCATGGTCGCCTCCTGTTTCTATGCTTCCGTCGTCTTTGGGGCTACGCGTATCTCATCACCAATCTGAATCGTTCCGCCGCGCAGTATGTGGGCGCGAATGCCGCCCGACCGCGCCAGGCCACGCAGTGGACCGGGACGGGTCAGATCTTCGAGGTGGTTACAGGGCGGGCACATCCGGATGCCTTCGCAGAGGACGTCGCCAACAGAGAATTGCTGCCCAATCAAGGGTGGCAACGCAACGCCGCGGGTGACGATGTTGCGCCGGGACTCCTGCTGGCTCAGCTCGACGCCGCTGGCATTGAGCTGTTCGAGATCTTCGGCCTCGATCAGGGTCAGTTGCCGGCCGTCCTGGCCATCGCTATAGAAGCCCGTCTCGAGCGTGTAGCGGTCGCCTGCCAGCCCCTTGCCAGCGATCGCCTCGATCTGGGTATGGGCGATCATCGGTTCGCTCGCCGCGCTTGTCGTGAAGATACCTTCGACCGTCATGGCCATCCCTTCCCTGCCTGAGAACATGAACCGGCCCATTCTAGATCAAGGGCGTAGCGCAACCCCGGCCGGTCCCAGGAATTGGTGCGTGCCGAATGCCTGGCCTCCACGGATAACGAGGAAGTCGTCATCGATGTCGAGTTGTTGCAGATTGTTCGACGAGTCGTCGGTGTAAGAGACGAAGAGTCCGTTCTGGGGATCAATTGCAAGGCCAGCGATTGTCTCGCGGCTAGCCCACTGTCCCAGGTAGTCGCCGTCTAGGGAGAAGATCTGTATCCTCGGATTACCTTGATCTGCGACGTAGACGGTGTTTGCGGCGTCATTGATCGCGATGGCGACCGGGCGACGGAACTGGCCGGTGCCGTCACCTTCAGTCCCCCAGGTCGCGAGCAGGTTGCCGTCGCTATCGAATTTCTGAACGCGGTTATTGGCGGTATCGGCGATGTAGACGTTGGTTTTCGCGTCGAGGGCGATACCATGTGGGTCGTGGAACTGGCCAGGATCGGAACCGTTGCCGTCGTCACTCGGCCCATTCCCGCCCCATATCTGAAGCACCTGCCCATCTGGGGACAGTTTCTGGATACGATGGTTCTCGCTGTCAACGATGTAAATAACTCCGGCAGGATCGACAGCGATGCCGAGAGGGGTATCGAAACGACCCGGCTCAGTCCCGAAACCTCCCCAAACGGCCAGAAGTTCGCCAGACTCACTAAACACCTGCACCCGGTCATGCAGGGCGTCACTAACATATACGGTGCCGTCCGGCGCAACTCCGACGCCCCAGGGGCGACCAAACGCACCGAGCTCTGAGCCTGCCGCCCAGAGCGTTCCGCCAAAGCTGCCGTTCGTAGCCAATCGCTGAATACGAGGCAGCGTCTGGTCGATTGCGAGGATTGAACCGTCACGACTGCTAGTAACGTCCTTCGCGACTACGAACTGACCGTCTTCGAGGCCGTATGAGCCGGCTGAAAACTGGTGATTACCGTCGAAGTCAAACTTCTGTACGCGGTTGTTGCCACTATCGGCGACGTAGATTCCGTCTACGTTATCGGCCGTCAGGCCAACCGGGGCAGCGAACTGCCCGTTTGCTGCGCCTGCCTCTCCCCATTGGAGGATGAAGCTGCCATCCCGGGTGAATTTCAGAATGCGGTTGTTGCCGGTGTCTGCGACGTATACATTGCCCGCCGAGTCGACCGTCAGTCCGGTCGGGTTGGAGAGTGGTGCGCCGCTCTCACTGCCATCCCACTGTCCCTTGAATGTGCCGAAGGCGTCGAACCATTGCACGCGGTTGTTACCGGCTTCAGCTACGTAGATCTGATCCTGCCGGGTGGCGATAGCGATTGGCCGGTCAAAGCGGCCGGGGTCGCCACCGTACAGTCCCCATTCGACGAGAAACTCTCCGGTCGCGCTGAATTTCTGAATACGGCTATTGCCAGTGTCAGCGACGTAGACATCGCCCTGCGCGTCGACGGCGATCCCCTCGGGCCAGCGAAACGCGCCTGCGCCCTCGCCGAACGATCCCCACCTCTGAAGTAACTCGCCCTCTCGGCTGATGCGGTAGATCATATGCTCCTCGAAGACCGAGAGATAGATCGAGCCATCGGGTCCGGCGGCGATGCGTGCTGGTACGTCGAAGGCAGCCGCGGGGCCGGGTGCCCCCCAACTGGCCAGTTCATTGCCCTCGGGATCGAGTGCCACGACGACGCGGGCTGCGAGGTCGGCGACGTACACGCTTCCGGACGGAATTTCCGGACCAGCTTCTGTGGTCGCGGTGGCGATTGCCGCTGGCGTTGCTGTCACAGTCGGGAGCTGAAGAGTGAACGAAGGAGTAACTGGCGCATCCGGCGTAGATGTAGCGGTGACAGTGGCTTCGCGGCTCGGCACCGCCGTAGATTCGATTGGCTCTGTGGGCGCGCGAGTCGACGATGGCTGGCGGCTTTCAAACGTCGATTGCGGTGTCGAAGTCGCTGCATCGTCACCGAGAGTGTTCAGCCCGAGCACGACCAAAATGCCAATGATCCCGCCGACGAGGAGCATCGTGAGGAATGCACCGAGAACCAGAGCGACGCTGCGCGGTAGGGAGCGGAGAAATTGCTCCAATGGATAGGCCTATTCCGGTGCGAGGACGAGGACGGCGACGGGCATCGTGAATGGACCGGCTGCTGTGCTGGCGCCATTCCAGCTGCGCAGGAATGTTCCATCCTGAGAGAAGACCTGTACTCTACGGTTCAGAATGTCGACGACTTGAATATTGCCGTCATTGTCGAGAGCGATGCCGGCCGGGGCCTGGAACTGGCCATCGCCTTCGCCCTGTTCTCCCCAACCTCCAATCCAGTTACCCGCCAGATCAAGGATCTGGACGCGATTGTTGCCCTGGTCGGTAACGAAAACGGAATCACCGACAGTCAGAATGCCTACCGGGCGTTGGAAATCGCCCTGGGCAGCCCTGGCTTCAGTCGTGCCCCATGTCCCGAGAAATTCGCCAGCGGATGTAAAGCGCTGAATGCGGTGATTGTCCGTATCGGCGACGAGCACAGTGCCGTCAGGCGCAACGGCAATACCTTGAGGTCTGAGAAATTCTCCGTCACCGTCGCCTTCCTCACCCCAGGACCGGACGAACTGCCCATTGGCGGTGAATTGCTGCACGCGATGATTGTGACTATCCACGATGAAGAGAGAGCCATCATTGCCGAACGCTAGGCCAAGCGGGTAATCAAATTGGGTCACTGCGGTGCCATAGGCCCCGATGCTAGAGATGAATTGGCCGGATCGGTCGAATTGCTGAACTCTGTTGTTTCCGCTGTCTGCGATCCAGATGTTGCCGTTGGGACCAACGGTCAGGAAGAACGGATTAGCGAGCCGGCCATCGAGCGCAAGGCTGCTGAACATCTCATCCATCATTTCGCCTGCGAGCGTCACGACGGTAAGAGCCGCGACAGATGTCTCCGAGACGTAGATCTGGCTTTTATCCCAGCTCAAAGCGATGTCGTGCGGTCCGAGAAAACTCGAGACGCTGCCCGATGGAGAAGACCACGCTTCCATTGGGTTGCCTTCGAAGTCCCATTTGGCGATGCGATCATTGCCGGTGTCGGTGATATAGAGCAGTGCTTCGCCGTCGATCGCAAGGCTGGTTGGAGATTGCAGTTCACCGTCGCCATCGCCTTCACTCCCACTGACCCAGAGGAAATTGCCATCTCGGGTGACTTTGATGATGCGATGGTTGTTCGTGTCCGTGATGTAGAAATTGTTGTCGGGGTCGATGCCAATGCCACCTGGATTGTTCAAAGGACCTGGCCGGTGAGCCGAGGCCGTCCCAGATCAATAGCAGTTGCCCTTCATAATCGAACTGCATGATGCGATCGTTGCCGGTATCGGATACATACAGATAGCCCTCATCTGCGACGATGAAGGTCGGATTGTCGAACGAGGGAGCCGCGAAGTCATCGGCGGTATCATCGCCGGTGCCCCACTCCTTCACGAAATTGCCGTTCGAAGCAAACTTCTGGATGCGATTGTTGCCGCGGTCGACGACGTAGACATAACCGTTTTCGTCAACGGCGAGATCGTAGGGCTGGCTAAACTGACCAGGTCCAGAGCCGCGCTGTCCCCATGTGTTGACAAACGAACCGTCGGGTTTTGTGTGGACGATGCGACGCGCCCGAAGTGTCGGCGATGAAGATATCCTCATTGGGAGCAATCGCGATCCCCGATCCGCTATGGAACGCGGCATCGTTCGATCCGACTTCCCCAATCGAGAAGGCCAGCGAGCCATCGTCCGCAAATGCGCGCACGATGTCTTCAGCGGTGTCCGCAACCAGAATGAGCCCGCTCGCCTCAGGCTCCGGAGTTGCGGTGGAGGTTGGCTGGCCGACTGGCAGCGTCGCGGTCGGCGATGGAACAGCAGGTTCAGGAGTCGGTGTTGGTTCTCCGGGAGCAACGGTGATTGTTGGAGTCGAAGTTGCGAGAGAGGCACTTGTAGCCGTTGGAGTGCTTTCGGTAGCAACGGTTGCGGAAGCATCCACACCGGCGATCTGCGTCGGTTCTGGATCATCTCCCGATGACACGGCACGCATTGCGAGAAACGCGCCACCACCCGTGAAGACGCCCACGAGACCGGCAGCAACGAATAAGACTGCGACTACCATAAGCCCCAGTTTGCGCTGTTCGTTGGCCTCCCGCACCCACTACCCTCTCCACTCTCAGTCCGTTGGCACCGTCTCTAGTGTATACGGGATGGGCGCTCGGGCGGATGGGACAGCTAGATTATTGCGCCTATCGCTTCGACAAGCCGTTCGACATCGGTTTCGTCGTTGTAGAGATGAAATGCCGCCCTGATTCTTCCGGAACTGCCGGTCACGAACACCCCGTGTTCGGCCAGACGCGCCGCTGTTCCAACCGGATCACGATCCAGCCAGCTTACTATGCCGGCTCTATGCTCAGGATCTGGCGGGGTGATGACTTCGAGATCGAATTCCCGGATCTGGTCGAGCAAACTACCGGCCAGCGCGACGACGTGATGTTCAATAGCGTCAATCCCAACCTCCTCGATCACTTCCAATCCGGCGTTGAGCGCGTAAATAGCAGGCCAGTCCAAACTGCCGACCTCGAAACGACCGGCACCCGGTTTCAATTCGTAAGGGTGGGCCAGGTCGTCGACGACGCTGTACCAACCGATGTCAGCCGGTTCTACATCAGGCAGGCGATCTCGGTTCCAGTACAACGGACCGACACCGTAGGGTCCGAGCATCCACTTGCCCGACGTTGAAACGACGAAATCACACGCCGTAGCTGGTACTTCGATGACGCCAAGCGATTGAGTGGCGTCAACAGCGAAAATCGTGCCGCTACCGCGCAATGCAGCGCCAATTGCAGCGATATCCAGCCGAAATCCTGTGCGATAACTGACATGGGAAGCGAAGACGAGCCGGGTGCGCTCGTCGACGGCCTGCAACACACTTTCCGGCTCGATGATCCAGTTGCGGTGATTGACGACGCGGACTTCGATATCTCCTGCGGCAACGAGCTTCATGGCCGGTAACCCGACTGATGGAAACTCCAGCTCGCTCGTAACCAGGACGACGTTGTCGCCAGCTTGCCATTTTATCAACGCATAGATGGCACTTATGCCCTGCGAGGCATTTCCGAGAAGGCCGATATCGTCCGGCTGGCCATGATGGAGCCTGGCCAGCTGCCGGCGTAATTCACCGCCCACTTCGCCGTGCCGGATTCGCCCGGCTATTGGATCGGTCTTGTGCCGGTAGTAACTGGCCGTCGCCTCCAACGCTGATTGAGGGACCAGGCCCTCGGCCGCGGTGAACAGGTAAGATTGACCAGGTTGGGCGCCGATGAAGCGACTACCATCCACAAGTGCCATAATTAGACCAATCCATTCCATGCGATTTAGCAATAGGTCCCGGATACGGTAGCCAGTCGTCTGGGAAAGATCGTACCGCGGTATCTCCTATTAGTCCTAATAGACCGGTACGCTGGTACCTGGGAGAAGGTTAAATGGTCATGGGTGCCTGTAGCGCTTGCGCCTGACGTGTGTTGAAAAGGACATCATTTGATGAGTGGATCCGGCGATCGTCTGCATGACGTGCGCCAGCGCCCCACCTTTGATATCGAAAAGGCAGCGCTTGCATATATCCCCCGCATCGGTCCGGCAGCCTGGGCTGTCTATTGCTATCTCATTTCGCTCGCTTCTGAGGGCGATAGCCGATGGCCCGATTTGTTGACTGTTGCCAGCGCTTGTGGCGTCTCCACCTACAACGCCCAGTTGTCAATCGACTCACTAATCTCAGTCGGGCTCATCTCACGCCACACCTGGACCGAAGATCAATTCGGACCTTCAAGTTTCGCCGTCTTACCCGCTGGAAGCCGCGGCAGACAAGAGCCAACACTTCGAGTTGTTGTGCCACAACCACGTGGAACTGACTTGCTCGTTTCTGAGGACACGACAGATGAAGAACGCTGGCGTGCGGAGACAGATGAGCGCGATCATGCCCGCAGGCTCTTCAGCCGTATGCTGGAATCACTCGATGTTGATCCAGGTGATCTCTCGGAACGAGCACGCGCGACCGCAACCGAGGCAAGCCGGCTCGCGCGAGCCGTAGGTGCGACGCCCGATGATGTGAGCAATATGATCGATCGCATTCGGGATTCTCGGCCCGACATGGTCGATGATGCGGAGCGTATTCTGGAGTACTGGAGCGATCTCTTTGCGGACATGTCTGAAGAGTCCAACGACGACCCGGAGTCGAGCAAATAGAGCCGCGCTATCTTTGTTGCCCGGCGATGCGCGCGGCGATCTGGACAGGATCCCAGACCGGCGAGAATGGCGGGGCGTAGCTCAGGTCAAGGTATTCGAGATCCAGGACGGTCAGGCCAGCCGCGATTGCGGTTGCGATGGTGTCGATGCGCTTTCCTGCTCCCGAGCCCCCTACGATCTGTCCACCGAGGATTCTGCCCGTGCTCCGTTCGGCGGTAATCTTGACCGTTATCTTCGTACTTCCCGGAAAGTATCCAGATCTGGTTGAACTATCGATGCGACCTGCAACGTAATCGATTCCCTCGCCAATCAGTTCCGTCTCGCTGAGACCAGTGCGTGCAATTTCCAGGTCACGAAACCTTGTGATTGCCGTCGCGAGGACGCCCGGAAACGTAGCGTCACCGCCACCAAGATTTATTCCGCACACTCGCCCCTGCTTGTTGGCGATGGTGCCGAGCGCGAGGCAAATCTTCTTACCACTGACCAGGTGTTGCATCTCGGTGCAGTCGCCGGCGGCCCAAATTCCTTCGATAGGCGTCTCCATGCGATCGTTCACAATGATCCCGCCCGTCCTGCCGGTTGGAATGCCCGCGTCGTCTGCAAGCTGGGCGCGCGGTTTCGTCCCGATGGCGAGAATCACAATGTCGGCCCGATAGGTTTTCTCGCCCGCGACGACACCGGTAACTCTCCCGCATTGGTGCTCGAGTTGGCTCGCACGCTGATTCAATACAAGGTCGACGCCGTTCTCGGCGAGCGCCGCATTCACCAGTAAACCCATATCCTCATCGAGCGTTGGCATAAGTGTTGATCGGCTGTGGATGAGTGTTACGCCCATGCCTCGCAGCTGGAACGCCTCTGCCATCTCCAGTCCGATGTAACCTCCACCCACGATGACGGCGCGCTGGCAGTCGTTCTGATCAAGATCCTGCTCTATGTCCAGCATGTCGTGCAGCGAAGACACGCTATGAACTCCCTGGACGTCGATACCAGGGATAGCGGGGCTTAAAGGCGCCGCGCCGGTTGCAATGACCAGATGATCGAATGCCTCCAGGCGAAGGCCACCGGTCGCCAGATCCCGCACAGTGACCTGGCGATTTTGGACGTCGATTGCTTCGACATCATGGCGGGTGTGAACCTGGATACCACGCTGCCGAAACTGTTCGGGCGTGCGAGCGATGAGGGAGTCAACATCATCGACAAGACCGCCGATGTAGTAAGGCATCCCTCAGGCAGAATACGAGGTGAAATCTCCTCGCTCGAAGACGATGATCTCCCAGCCAGGTCGACGCCGTCGCACCTGAGAGGCCGCACTCATACCTGCGGCGTCGCCGCCGATGACGATCAATCGCTGACTAGCAGTTTCCATGCGGTCTCGTTTCTCTAATCTGAACCGTTGACGGTCGATTGCATGGTACCTTGTCCGGCAACAGTGAATGATTGGAGAAACTGCAATGACAGCAACGGCTGATGTAGACATCAAGCAACGGGCCGGCGACGCGATTGTGGCCGCCTTGAAGGCTGAGGGTGTCGAGTATGTATTTGGGCTGGTGGGTTCCCATGTCATTGAGATATATGACGCTCTACTTGATGCACCGGAGATTCAACACATCACGGTGAAGCATGAGACAACTGCAAGTGGTATGGCAGATGCTTACGGTCGCATGACCGGGAAGCCCGGCGTGTGCCTTGTGACGGCTGGCCCGGGCGCGACAAATTCGCTCACCGGTGTTGCCCAGGCGTATATGTCTGCATCGCCACTCATTCACATAAGCGGCGCGGTTCCACGCGGCGCGAGCTTCGAATCGTTTCATGGCGTTGACAGTGAAACCTTTCTGCTTCCCATTTTTGACGAAGTGACGAAGTGGAGTGTCGCGATCGAGCGAGCGGAAGATATTCCGGGTGTCTTCGCCAAAGCGTTCCAGATAGCGACTTCCGATCGGCCGGGACCGGTTCACATTGAGATTCCGCAGAATGTGCTCTCTGGCGACGCGACGGATATTCCCGCGTATGTGCCAGCTTCCGCTGATCCGACTCGGCTGGCCACATCCGATCTGGACGAGATCGTTGACAGAGTGCGTGCGAGTAAGAATCCTGTGATCTGGGCCGGGAAGGGCGTCAAAGCAACGTTCGCCCACAGTGAGCTCGCAGAATTGGCGGAGCTGCTCGAAGCACCGGTCATACTGGGAGGCGATGCATCCGGCAGCCTTCCCGATATCCATCCACTTTCGACCGGTCAGCACTCGCTCTACCAACTGACACCGTTGCAGCGCGAGATCGTCGAAGAAGCCGATCTGATCCTCGTCATCGGCGAGCGTGGAGGAACCGGTCATGCCGATCGCATTTTTGACGTAGCCGGTACGCCGGTTGGTGGCGTCTGGCTTGGAAACGAAGATGAATTGCCGGATGAGCGCTCCGCTTTCGGTTCGGTTGCAGACATCAAGGCTGCATTGAATCAACTACTTGAAGCGGCGGGCGATCAACAGCGGGAGCGCTCAGATATCCTGCGAGATCGACTGGCTGCCGGGAAGGCCGAACTGCGCGAGGCGGTGATGGGATGGGTGCGTGCCGAGTTTGGCGAACGCGATCCGCTCCATTACGCATTGGCATTGGAGCCTTTGAGCGAATTCGTCGATGATGATCTCGTCCTGATCGGTGATATCGGCGAGCACAACCAGTGGACGCGCCTGCTCGTAGAGACGCACAATCGAACGACTTATCTGCCGGAGGGTTTCTGGGGCGCGATGGGCTTTGGCCTGCCTGGCGCGATGGCGGCGAAGCTTGCCGCACCTGACAAGAACGTCGCCTGTGTAACGGGTGATGGATGCTTCCTGATGGCGAGCGCCGATTTTTCAACTGCGGTCGAACACGGAATCAATCCGGTCATCATTGTGTTGAATGATCGACAGTACGGCATGATCGTCGGAATGCAGCGGCACGCCTATGGCCGGGTAAGTAATACGCGCCTGGACGGACCGGATTTCGTCGCATTCTCACGTTCTTTCGGGGGCGATGGGATGCGCGTCGATAGGCCGGAGCAGATGCGTGAAGCGCTTGAACGCGGTTTTGCCAGTGACGTCATCTATGTTATCGACGCCCGCTGTGACTTTGATTTTCCAAGTTACAACTTCGACCGGGCGCTCGAACAATATCGAGAGGCAGAGTAAACACATGAGTACCGTGACGAGTGAAAATATCACGGAGTGGACGATTGACAGCGTCCATTCGACGTTCGAATTTGCCGTACGACAAATGAAAGTTTCGACGGTCAAAGGCGCATTTTCAGGAGTGAAGGGCGAGATTCGTTTCGATCCGTCAAATGTCGCTGCATCAACAGTGCACGTCGAGGTGGATATGAGTACCGTCGATAGTCATAGTCCGGGACGCGACGAGCATCTCCGTGGCGAACGCTTCTTTGATATTGAGAAGTATCCCACGGCAACCTTCGAAAGCACACGTGTGCTGCCGAACGCCGATGGAACCCTTCAGGTGATCGGGAACATGACCTTCCATGGTGTTACCCGGGAAGTAAATTTCGATACTGTTTTCGAAGGACTTCAGCTCACGCCGGCCGACATCTATCGCGGCGCATTTACAGCTCGCACAACGATCAAACGAACGGACTTCGGTTTTGGCGAGGGCACGCCGCTTCCAGGCGGTGGATTCACCCTCTCGGACGAAGTTGAGCTAGCTATGTTCACGAGCGTAAAGCCCAGGGAAGAATAACGGTCATGTCCGCAGACCTGCCGCCGACACCGCCCCAGGAACAGTTCACCCTCGATTCGAACGATCGCGCCCTGGCTGGAATCGGCTATGTGTTCGTCATTGTTGCGATCGTCGTAGCGATCCTGGACGATACGAAGCGCAAACCGTTGCTCAAGGACCACGCAGTACAAGCGATCGGATTCGCTGTCGCGTCGTTCGCGTTCGATATGGTTGCCGGAATCATCTATATCTGTGCGACGATCGCTACCTTTGGGCTGCTGGGACTTGTGCTCTGGGTCGTGTTTCTGGTGCCCACCGTGATCGGAATCTATTTTGGCTATCTCGCCTACACACAGGACGGGCTGGTCGAGATTCCATATCTGACGGAATTCATGACCGAGCAGGGCTGGTTCGAGACGCGGAAGGCTGCTTGAAGCCAACTGACTCCGACTGGGCGGTGCCGCTCGCTCTGCTTAGGGGCGGTCAGCATGTGGGGTCTCACTCCGACGGCAACGCGTTTCCTCGTGGATGCGTCTTTCAGCCCCGAACACATCCTTCTCTGGCGTTTCCTCGGTGGCGGACTTGTGTCGATCGTTATCGTGGTCCTGTTTCGGCCGCGCATGCCAGCCCGGCGTGATTTTCCGCTCGCACTGGCGCTTGGCCTGTTCGGCGTACTTGCATTCAACGTGCCATTGGCGTTCGGAATCAACATTATCGAGGGTGGTGTCGCCGCATTGCTGCTCGGCTTGCAGCCGGGACTGACCGCGGTTTTGGCCTCTCTCTTCTTGCGCGAATCTATTGGGCCCCGGGCTGTCGTAGGCGTCGCAATCGCGCTGTCAGGTACCGTACTCGTCGCGCTCGCGGGGGCTACGGGGTTCGCGTTATCGGGGCGTTATATCTTCGGGTGTGCGCTGATTCTAAGCGCTGCCGTCGCCTATGCGAGCTATACGGTTGTCGCCAAGCCGTACCTGGGTGAGCGATTACCGGCTCCGGCAGTCGCGATGCTTGGGACGACCGCGGCCCTGCCATTCGTCGCACCATTTGGGATCTCAGGCTTCTCCGGGGCCGTCGGTTCGCTCGATTTCGAGGGCTGGCTGGCCGCGATATTGCTCGCTGCCGGAGCAAGTGTCTTCGCGCCCATCCTCTTCAACATCGGGCTTTCACGTGGGAAAGCATCGAATGCCGGTATTTTTCTCTATCTTGTGCCGGTCATCGGCGCGATCAGCAGCGTCGTGCTACTGGGCGAACGGTTGTCGGCGCTCGCCATTGTTGGTGGGTGTCTGGTGATCGTCGGTGTCATGACAGCCTCGCTACCGGATCGGATGATTCGACGCCTGATACCCAGCCAATTATGGTGAGCACGCTCGTGCCTCTGGCCTGATTCGGTATGGCCCATCCGGTGACTAAAGGCGTACCCGGCTCGGTGTTTGGGCAGAACGGGCGATGGCGTTGAATAGGAATTTATAAGTGCCACGTGATTGGGCCCGGAACTGGGCACGAAAAGCGATCAGGATCACCCTGCCGCGTCGTACGGGAATCTCGATCACGGCGGGTTTACCCTCCAGCTTCTTCTCTCCAAGTATCCAGCCACTCAATTTGGGCTTGTTGGCGGCATAGCGCGCCGCCGCGACCCCGGAATCGCGACCGATCATCTCGTAGACCGGGCTGCGAACGAAGGTCGCGACCTCGTCGCGACGGAGTCCATATCCGAGCGGGTTACGAGTATCGACGACGATGCGCAGCAAGGAGCCGGGGCAATAGAATTCCTCGCGCTTTACCCCTTCGACAACGTTCCGGACGGGCAAGTAGAGATGATCCTTGGCATAGTCTCCAGCTTGATCGAGCGCGATCAACGTGCCACCCAATTCAACAAAATCGCGCAACGCTTCAGCGCCGACCTCACCGAGTCCGCCAACGAACTCCGGCGGGTACTTTTCGTCGTATTTGTTCTTCTCGGGAACTCCTTCGTGGATCTCTTTTGGCGCTTGCTGAGGCAGGATTATCGCATCGAATTGGTCGCTTAGATCGCCCTGCTTGACGTCGGCATCATGGAGGATCTTGAAATCGAAATCGTATTGTTCGAGGATCCAGCGCACCCAGCCTTCGTCGATATTTGCCTGCCACGAACAATAGATGCCGACCCGCGGCATACGCTGTGACAGCGTTGGGACATCGATATGACCGTCTATGCCAACCACGTCGATACCGGTCGAGGCGGAAATCTCCTCAAGTAGAAAGCGCGGGTCTCCGCGCTTGAGCACGACAAAAGAGCCGGCAGGCATCTCGAATGCATCGATCGCCTCGGCCGTCCGGTGGACGATGAAGCCCGCCTTCAGCAGTCGGTTCATCGCGCTAAAGGAGACATTTGTCTGGCAGGAGATCATGTAGCCATTGTGGCCCTGTCCATTAATAGTGCCGGGAGCGAGTGTGGGAACGACGATTTCAGTTCTGGCGTCGATTGGCTGCTTGACTTCGATGACGCGCACCCCCATTTGCAACCCCAGGGTGTGGCCGGTGATGTCATATGGCGGCGCCGGTGGGCCGCCGGGATATTGGCGTAGATCGGGATAGTTCTGGACCTCCAGCAACGTCTTTGCGTAGCGCCCGGCGGGCTGATTCGAGGCGCACGAGATAGCTTCCGGCAGGATACCGGACACCGTCGGCGTGGAATTCTTCTGTAGCCCGTTCAACTTCCACTGCGCCGCGATGTAGCGTTTCCAGCAATTCGATAGGTGGTAACGGCGTCATGCTGCTGTTCGGGGATAATGAAAGCTCGCGGACCTTCGTCATTCGTGACGACGCGGTTGTTGACCTTGTGAATAGTTGCGCAGCCACTGGCGCCGATTACGGGCCGCATGCTCCAGAAATGCCAGCGCCGCCACACGGTCGTATTCGACGATCTGTTCGAGCGTCCACTCGCCGCCTTTCCAGGGCATCGGGTGATTCCAGGTGCGCTTAGCGGGCTCGAATCCGCGCTCAGTGCTGAAATCTTTCTTCTTGATTTCTACAGGTGTGGCGAGCTTGACGCTAGCGGCCTCGGACAGGAGGTCGACGCTGCCGTGGTAGTTGCCATAGGCCAGAGAGGGCGAATAGTTGTCGAAGATGATGTTGGTGGCGACTCCGGCCAGACCTTCAGCTGTCATACGAGCTGCGATGTACGTTCCGAGGTCGGCAAAGCCCTGCTGGATGATCGGGTCCTGATTTGGATCGAGCGGATCGATGAAGGGCGGCGCCATGAAGCGGGCGCCGTCGCGATACATCTGGTGCATGTCGAAGACCATTTGTGGATGCTCGCGATTGTGTAAGCTCAACATAAAGTCTAGTTTCGGTTTGAGTCAGCATGAACCAGTCGCGGTTATTGTCGTGGCCGACGTACTGGTGGTAGAGCCAGGGCATACGCTGGCCTTCGTACTCCGAGTCGAGCCAGCGCTTGTACCAGCTGACTTCCATGTCGTGGCCGTCCGGATTGTGACTGGGGATGATGACGGTGACGACATTGTCGAGAATCTCCTGCGTTTCAGGATCATCCTTACTGGCGAGGTCGTGTGCGAGTTCGAGCGACATCAGGCAGGCGCCGATTTCGGAAGAGTGTTGCGAGCAGAGGAGGAAAGCTGTCACCCTGCCGCCCTCCACGAGTTCTTCAAGCTCCTCGCTAGCCGTTGTGCGGGTGTCCCAGAGGCTGCCAAGTGTTTCTCTCAATTGACTTCGCATTGCGAGGTTGCGTGGAGAGGAGATATGGACCGCGACGTAGGGTCGGCCCTGTGTCGTTTCGCCAAGGATTTCGAGTTCAACTCGATCAGAGGCGGCTGCAAGCTTTTCGTAATAGGAGACGATGTCGCTCCAGGTGGGCAGTTGACGGGCAGTGCCCATCGTGTAGCCTAGCGTTTCTGCCGTCGTTGGTATTTGCTGCTCCGCCATCTACCGATCTCCCAATTTGTTTCCAGTGCCACCCTATCGCCCGCTAGTCTATCCCACCATGTATGAACTCTGGTTGTGCGATGGCGTAGGCTTAATGTGAGAGACATCGCGTTCCTTGTTCATTGGAGAAGCTACGGGTGCAGCGTGACTAACGGGAAACTGAAGAACGAACATCAGCGCCAGCTGGACGAACTTGCAGATCTGATCACTACCAAGCGGCCTCTTGTAGCCTTCACTGGCGCCGGGATCTCAACGGATTCGGGAATTCCGGACTATCGAGGCAAGAATGGCCTTTGGACCACCGGATCAGCTCAACCTGTAACGTATGAAGAATTTATGGAAGATGAAGAGCGCCGGCTGACATGGTGGCGCGAGTTGCCGGACCGATTTCGAAATGGGCGCAAGGTCGAGCCGAATGATGCTCACCATGCACTGGTTCGTCTCGAACGGGCGGGCTTGTTGGGCGCGACCATTACCCAGAACATAGACGGCCTACACCGCGACGCCGGCACCCATCCAGATCGACTCGTTGAACTCCACGGAAATCTACAGACTATCCGTTGCACCGAGTGTGGGACGCTCTGGATGACCAGAGCTTTTCTGGATGATCACGGAGATCGTGCAACGCCGCCACCATGCCCGGAGTGCGGCGGCATCGTGAAAAACGGCACGATCGCTTTCGGGCAGCCGATGCCTGTCGAAGAGCTTAAGCTGGCCTTTGCAATTGCCGAAGAATCCGGCGTCATGCTCGTTGTCGGTTCCACTCTGTTGGTGAATCCTGCGGCGCGGGTACCGGCGATAGCCAAAGCATCGGGCGCGGTACTTGCGATTGTGAACATCGGCGAGACGGCTCTGGACGGCTACGCCGACTATCGGCTTGAAGCCCCGGCCGGTCCAGCCCTCGTCTACCTCACCGACCGATTGCTGCAGCGCTCGCAGGCGACCGCTGCAGAGACGGGCTAAGTTCTACTGTTTCACAAATAGGATGACATAAACATGAAAGGGGCGTGATTCAGCACGCCCGCGCTTCGTTCCCGCGAACGTATGCGAGCTGCCGACACCGGACTCGATGAATCACGTCCCGACGTCCGACAAATCATATCCATCTTTGAAGCAGTATCAGTGCGTCATGGTTGCCGGCCGGTCTCGCGGGAGATCGATGCTGGCGATTCTGGCTGGAGCAGGATCTGATTGCCAGAGTTGGTAGTGCAAGCCCGATGTTGCTCATCTCGATCTGCCAGTCAGCCTCATGGGAAGGCGTATAGGTTAAGCAGCGGCGTTCGAAGCATTGGACCAGCACGTCGACGTAGATGTCATTTTCGGGAACCGTCACCCAGAAGGCTTCGGTGATCGGGTAGCCAATTGCGATAGACCGGCGGGTCGAAGAGCAACCCCTCGACGATCTCATCCCCTTCGACGACCGCTCCGGTCTGCCAGATGTATTCATCAAAAATCGAGGCTGTCGCGAGGCCCGTTTCCGGCGAGGTTTCCCCTGCAGTGATCCCATAGGCGCCCATCGCTTGCCGCGACACGCTCTGTCCACCTGAAGAGATCCAGCGGGTGATCGCGGCTCCGCGCTGCTGGCTGTGCCAGTTCTCGTCCGCGAGATCGGCATATAGAGGGCCGGCGGCGTTGAGATCGCCAGCAACCGGGAGGGTGGCATGTTGCTCGATCAGGTCGGCGGCGAGACGGCCGGGGGTGATGTACCAGCCACTGTCCATCTCTGAATACGGATGATTGATTTCCATCAGGCCCTTCTCGTAGAGCCGTTCAAAGCGCTTCCCGGTGCTTGATTCTAAGGAACTTACTGTGGATACGTCGTCGATCGGTTTCCCCCAAAGCCAGGAGCGCGCTTCGACTCCTGATGCGACCAGACTATCCGTGCGATCCCACAGAGCGTTGAAATGTTCAGCTGCCCGGTCAGGAGTGTCTGCCGGGCGCGGCATTGACTCGCTGAACTCAACCAGCGAAATGGCGTCGTTGTACCAGTTGAGATCTGAACCCATCAGCACGATAACCACCTCGCGGTTGTCGACCCAAACGACCTCGATCAGGCAGCGGCCGCAGCCGTCGGTCCAGCCGGTCTTGCCGCCGACGACATTGTCGAGCAAATACATCAGTTGATTTCCGTGGACGAACGAGTATCCCTCCTGGTTGTATTCTGGCGTCCCGAAGATCTCTCGGAAGTCTGGCACGGTAAGTGCATAGCGCGTGAGCGTTGCTAGATCCTCAGGTGTGCTGTAATGTCCCGTCTCGTCGAGACCATGCGGGTTCATGAAATGGGTGTCGTTCATGCCCAATTCTTTGGCTTTATCATTCATCCAGACGACGAATTGGTCACGTGCGCCGTCATTTTCGAATGTGGCGCTCCCTCCGACGGCGCGTGCGATCGCCATAGCCGCGTCATTGCCGCTGGCAAGCAGCAATCCGTGAAGCAGAGTGCGTAACGATGTCGTCGTCCCGACGTATATTCCTGCAGACGATTCCGGTACCTTGTCGCCCTGTGTGATCGTCACCTGTAGATCGAGATGGCCACGCTCCAGTGCGACTACGGCGGTCATCACTTTGGTCAAGCTCGCCATTGGTCGTCGTCTCGATGGGTCGCTCGCTCCAATGACTGTGCCTGTCGGCCCGTCAACGACAACCCACTGATCGGCTACGACATCTGGCGCGGCAGCGTTCGACGTCACTGGTCGTAGCGCCGGCGTCAGGACTGCCACCAAGAGTAATGCTATTGTGATTGCTCGCTTCGACATGGTGGGTGCTTCTCCCTCGAATTGAAAGCGGCTACCATGAATAGACGAAGTATACCGAAAGTGTACGTACACCCTCGGCAAGGTGGTCATCAAACAATGGCAGAAGTCGTTATCCTCGGTTCAGCGCAAGACGGAGGAGTCCCGCACGCAGGCTGTCTGTGCGCGAACTGCCGCAATGCCCGTGCAAGACTCAAGTTTGAGGAGAACGACCGGCGTCGCTTGGGAATCCGCTCCGGAGACGATTGGCTCATCGTCGATGCGACGCTGGCGTTTGAAGAACAGATGCACATGTTGTGGTCGCGACGCCCGTCGAGTGTTGGGCATGCAACGGAACGCTACCGCCCTCCTGAGACGATTATTGTGACGCATGCCCACTCTGGCCACTACAACGGTCTGTGGCAATTCGATAAATCAGTACTCGCCGCTCCTACTGTGAACGTACTGGCACCGCCAAGAACTGCTGAACTGTTGCGACAAAACGAACCGTGGTCCGCAATGATCCGTGACGGTTACATTTCCGTAGATACCCTCGGCTGGAACGAATTGTTCGAGCCAATCGAGGGCGTAAAGCTGCTGTCGATTGAGGTGCCACACCGCTCCGAGTGGCAGACAGATACAGCGGCGCTCGTTATCGAGGGTGCTACTTCAGATCTGCTGTATCTGCCGGATATCGACTTTTGGGACGAGTGGGACAGGTATGTGGAGAACGTCGTTGAGGATGTCGATATCGCGATCATCGATGGTAGCTTCTGGGATGCGCCAACGAGTCCTGACGTACCGCATCCGCCCATCCGCGAGACGATGGACCGCCTTCAGGGGGTCGCCGAACGTGGCCGGACGAGGATTATCTTTACCCATCTCAACCACTCCAATCCGGTCGTCAGTGTGGATAGCCCGGAGCGCAGCGAACTAGAAGCCCGAGGATTCGAGATTGCCGAAGATGGCCTGGCCTTGGAGATTTGAGGAGGAATCGTGAGTGATGAACGCATCTTCTATAGTTCTGCTACGGAGCTGATCGAACGCTATCGCGCCAGGGAACTATCCCCTGTGGAAGTCGCACAAGCGACGCTGGATCGAATTGAAGCGCTCAACCCGAAGCTCAATGCATTTGTCACCGTCACTCCCGAGCGAGCCCTCGAGGATGCGCGCAGGGCTGAGGAAGCCTACACGTCTGGTGATCCACCTCCACTAGCTGGCGTTCCTGCTTCGATCAAGGATCTCGTCCCGACAAAGGGCATTCGCACAACCCGCGGATCGCTCCTGCAGCCCAACTGGGTGCCGGATGCTGATCCAGTTTTCGTGCAGCGGCTAAACGATGCCGGAATTGTCATGCTCGGTAAGACGAACACGCCCGAAGGCGGCTGGAAGGGCGAGACGACGAATAGGGTCGCCGGTACGACGCGCAACCCCTGGAACCTCGACCGAACGCCTGGAGGCTCTTCAGGCGGTGCTGCTGCGGCGGTGGCGGCCGGTATGGGGCCAATTGCACAGGGTGGTGATGGTGCGGGATCGATCCGCATTCCGGCAGCGTTTTCCGGTATTTTCGGTCACAAACCCTCGTTCGGGCGCGTGCCCTATCCGGGAAGCTCGCCGACGCTGTTGGCGCATACCGGCCCGATGACCCGCACAGTCCGGGATGCCGCGCTCATGCTGGATGTGATGTCTGGGCCCAGATGCTTCCGACCGCTATTCGCTTTCGAATGCTCCCAGCTTCGTTGAAGATATCGAAGGTGGCATTGCTGGTTTGCGCGTCGCCTGGTCGCTCGATCTTGGTTACGCACAGGTTGAACCGGAAATCGCCGAACTTACGAGCGCCGCTGCCCGGAAATTCGAGGAGCTGGGTTGTCACGTTGAAGAGGCGCACCCGGGACTGGATGACCCGTGGCAGATCATCGACGTGCTATTCGCGATGGGACAGGCCGGAGGCGTTGCGAACCGCCTTGACCAGATCGGGCATCTCCTGGACCAGGGACGCCTACGGCAAATCGAACGAGCGCTGAAGTGGACTGCTGCAGATGTCCAGCAGGCGATGTCGGCCCGCGATGTCTACTGGGATGGTATGCGCGCGTTTTTCGAGAGCTATGACCTGCTGCTGACACCGGCTGTGCCGCTCGCGCCGTTTGCGGCCGGCACGGACTATCCGGCGACGATCAACGACGTCGAGATGTCCTATCTGGGCTGGACGCCATTCACCTATCCTTTCAATCTCACCGGCCAGCCGTCAGCGTCGGTGCCATGCGGATTTACGAGCGATGGATTACCGGCCGGACTGCAGATCACCGGCAAATGGCGTGATGATGCGACGGTGCTGCGTGCCGCAGCGCGTTTCGAAGAAGTCGCGCCCTGGGCGGATGCGACTCCCAAGATCTGAATCGAGGTATCCCGGTGAATGACGACGCAGTCTGGACGCTAACGGCCAGCGAATTGATCGAGAGCTATCGTCAGAGGCGGCTCTCGCCGGTTGAAGTGACAAACGCAACGCTGGAGCGCATCGACGCATTCGATGGCGAACTCAACGCGTATGTGACGAAGACGCCTGAACTCGCAATGGAGGACGCTCGGCGAGCGGAGGACGCATATGGCAACGGAACCGCTGGACCCCTGGCCGGCGTGCCGGTCGCGATTAAGGATCTGACACCAACGAAGGGTATTCGATCGACCTTCGGTTCCCTCCTCTATGAGTCGAATGTACCGGAGGAAGGCACTCCCGACGTCGAGCGGCTTCAGGCAGCCGGGATGGTAATGCTTGGCAAGACGACGACGCCCGAGTTTGGCTGGAAAGGCGACTCAGGCAATCGCGTCAATGGTCCGGCGCTCAACCCCTGGAACACCGAGCTGACTGCTGGCGGTTCGAGCGGCGGATCAGGCGCTGCCGTTGCCGCTGGTCTGGCGACGATTGCATCCGGCAGCGACGGAGCGGGTTCGATACGCATCCCGTCGTCGTTCTGCGGAATCTATGGTCTCAAACCGACGACCGGACTGATTCCGCGTGTGCCCTCGAGCATGTCAGTGCACTCCCATATTGGACCGATGACTCGTTCGGTGCGCGACGCCGCCCTCTTCCTGACGATCGCTGCCGGTGAGGATCCTCGAGACCGCAGTTCATGGTCGTCGGGTATCGATTATGTTGCTGAGTTGGACGCCAGCATCGACATCTCTGGATGGCGTGTGGCATGGTCGCCAGATCTTGGCTATGCCGAGGTTGATCCAGAGGTTGCGGCGGTCACCGCGCAAGCAGCCAGGACATTCGAAGCGCTGGGTTGTAATGTCGAAGTGGCACACCCTGACGCCGGAGATTCCTGGCCGGTGATTGAGCTCGTCTTTGCGATATCTCAACTGTCGCGTCATGTTGACGACTTCGATGCGGTTAAGGATCGGCTAGATCCAGGGCGGGTCGAGCTTCTCGAACGGGCTCGGAGCTTCACGGCCGACGACATCATGCGGGCGCACAGAGACTGGAACGCCTACTTCCACGTCTGGCGTGAGTTCATGAATGACTATGATCTGCTCCTGACGCCTTCAATGGCCTGCCCGCCTTTCACCGCCGGAACGCATAAGCCAGAAACGATCAATGGAAAACCGACAACTTCTCTGGGTTGGACCGGCTTCGCCTACCCCTTCAATCTGACAGGGCAACCTGCCGCATCGATCCCATGTGGCTTCACGCCATCTGGTTTGCCGGTTGGATTGCAGATAGTTGGTCGCTATCGAGACGATCTGGGCGTCCTGCGCGCATCAGCTGCGTTCGAGGCGGCCTCGCCCTGGCCGCAGTTGGCGAGTGCATACACATAGGCCGATGCCCCGATGCGCGAGACGCTCGGGGCATCTTTCAGAACCTGCTTCAATGGTCGCTATATCAGTCGGCGAACGCTTCCAGCGTTGCTAAATTGTGCGAACCGCGCTCGCTCGGCCTGGGCATTCGGCTGTCCGTCAATCCAGACTGCCCGTGCGCGACTACCCTCGGTGAAGCGCCAGTTGATGAGGATATTTGCTCGGGTTCTCAAGCTTTTCATTTCGTCTGCTCCTTTATCTTCGCGCTTGTGGCATCCAACTCTCATGTTTTCCAGAATAATGAGAAGCGCAGGATCGCGTTGACAAGTGGAATACACCTTCGGTGTTATCTCGAGATACGGAGGACGGAAGACTGGCTCGATTCGTCGTTGATTGGACCGGCGTTGTTACGTTCGCGAGTTGATTCTTTGCCGCATGAAGTAGACGGCTACAAGCGTCGCTAAACACATCAGCCCAGCCACAAAAAAGGTTTCGTGGATGACGTCGATGGTAAGTGGAACTGCGTTCTGCTCTACATAATCTTGCTGTCGTGTGAAGTAGGCGGCCGTCGATTCGCCCGGCATCGGACGCAGTGGGGGTAAGGCGTCGGTTCGCATTTGAAGGCGCTCCACCGCGTAGCGGGTGACGGCGGCCAGACCGATTGTCATGCCGACGAGTCGGGCCAGGAGGACGAGCCCCGACGCGACCCCATAATCTTCGATTCCCGCCGACGAAATAGCCGACTCGGCGATGGGGGCGATGACGATCCCGAGCCCGAGGCCAGCGAGTGCCATGGTGGAAGACATCAATACCATCTGAAGATCGTCCGGCCAGAAGCTCATGATCCCGAACCCGAGCGCGGCGACGATCAGGCCGATTGCTGACACAAGCCGCGCTCCGCTTCTCGTCGTCAGCCTTCCGCCTGCCAGTGCACCGATGGTCATCAACAAGGTGAAGCTGCCGAGCAGAAGTGCGCTTAGGAGCGGCTGGTCTTCTTCGTCGGCAAGCAGTGCCACGACAAGAGGCGCGTTGACCATCGCCGTAATAAGCGCTCCGCCGACCAGTATATTTGCGATGCCCGAGAATTGGAAAATGCGAGCGCGAATCAAGTGACGCGGTAGGAGTGGCGACTTGCTCTTTACCTCGCTCGCGATAAAGCCGATCAGCGCCACTAGCCCGGCCACTAGAATTGGCCAGCGGTAGGCAGCAAGCGGATTCAGTGAACCTCCCAGCGCGCGCGTGCCCTGATCCGCGCCGAGTCCTGCTTCTCCACCAGAAGAGAGGGCGAGACTCAAACAGGTCAAAGCCGTCGCTGCAAGCACGGCACTGATGAGATTGGGCAAGCCTGTCCGGGCTCTGCTTGGAAGCTTACTTCTGGTGAATAAAAGCCAGGCTCCAACGAGCGCGCAAAGAGGAAGATTGAGCCAGAATACGGCCCGCCAGGAACCGAGCGCCGCGTTTATCCCTGCGCCCCAGACCGGGCCCAGTACCCAGCCGAAGGTATCAACTGCTGCGACCAACCCGAGCGCTTCTGCGCGGCTACGACGTGGTGTAACGTCCGCGACGAGCGCCATTGAGACGGGCAGCATCGCGCCGCCGCCCAATCCCTGGAGAACTCGACCGGCAACCATTTCACCAAGCGATCCGGAGACGGCCGTCATCACCGATCCGGCTGCAAAAAGAGCAGTTGCGACCAGGAAGACTGGCATGCGCCCGAGATAGTCGGAGACGCGGCCGGTCAACGGGACGGTAACCGTGTAGGCAACGAGATAGGAAAGCACAATCCAGGAGTAGCGGTCGGCATCGACCGTGTTGATGCCGAGATCGCTGATGACCTGCGGCAGGATCGGAGCGACGACGGTGAGGTCGAGTGCAGCAACGAAGACGACTGCAAGCACCGGTATTAGCAGGGCATAGCGCCGTCCCGCCTCTAACGACGGATAGGCGTTGCCGTTAGACGTCCGGTGCTTCAATCGTCACTGGCTCGTTTTGCTTGGACAGCGAAATGATCCAGGTCGTGCCGTCGTCGGGTTCTGCCAGATCAATCTTCACGACGTCAACCGTTTCGGCATCGAACCACAGATCGACGCCAATCTTGTCACCAGTGATCGCACCGGCGGTCATGTCATCGATTAGCTCTTGTTCGACCGATCCACGCATGTGGACTGTGTCTACGCCTCCAACCTGCTCGCGGCCAAGGACTTCTGGATTCTCTAGTGCTTGCAATACCGGGCCAAGACCTTCGGTCTTGTTCAGCAGCAGGGACGGATTGTATGAGAAATCGTCGGGAGCCGGTCCCCAGTCGCCGGTCAGGAAGTCCGTCATATAGGCGTCGTCCCCGATGAAGATGAGTGACACGTCGAGCGTCACCAGACTTATCGCCACCGATGCGAGGGCCTTAACGGATTGTGGCCGTAACAGATCACCCTCGGCGCCAGCCAATTTGATCTTTTGATCATTGTCGAGGTAGGTCGCGCCGTCGATTTCGAGCACGAAATGCGCGCTTTCGGTATCGTCCCAGCGCGTGACGGCCCGTTCGATAATCGTTGCCGGGTCCTGGCCTTCAATCGGTACCGCTGTGGCGGTGGCTGTTGCTTCAGGCTCATCGTCGTCACCGCTGATGCAAGATGCCAGAAGCGGGGTGATGAGCAAGGCTATCAGTAGCGCTATCGGGAATTTTTTCAAGAGTCTCCTCCGGGCAATTAATTTCGTTAGTTTGAGGGCTCGTGAATAGCCCACGCGGATGCACCATGACCGTTCGAATCGTAACAAGTGCCGGACAATGACTATTGGGACGGTCTTCCTTGTCGATAGGTGTCGTATCATATCCCGAGGAACGGGTGAACAGGAATTCCGGCGAGAGCCATCGAGTCGGGATGTCATAGAAGAGTGGGCAAAGAGGTGGAAGAGAGTCGGCTGGTCGTAGGAGCCCAGACCGAAGCGGGCAATGTCCGGGATCGCAACGAGGATCTCGTACATTTCGGTCCATTAGGCGACGCTGGCGAGGACACTTTTGTGCTCGCCGTTGCCGACGGAATGGGCGGTTACGACCGCGGCGATATCGCTTCCAGAATAGCGATTGACGCACTGCTCGACCGACTGCAAACGCTGGATACTGAAGATTCTGCATTAATCCTCAAACAAGCCTATCGCCGCGCGAATGAAGAAATTTACGAAGGCGGCGTTTCTCAGGGCGAAGACAACATGATGGGGACAACGCTCGTCGCGGGGCTCTTGCGCGGCTCTGAGTTGAGCCTGGCCAATGTCGGTGATTCGCGTGCCTACCTGCTTCGGGCCGGGGCTCTGACCCAGATCACTCAGGATCATTCGCTGATCGCTGAGCAGGTGCGCATGGGTGTGCTCACGGCGGAAGAGGCTCGAACGAGCCAACATCGGAACATCATCACACGAGCCCTGGGCCATCGGGAGCGCGTCGACGTCGATGTTTTCGAGTTGACGTTGCTGCCTGAAGATCGTCTGATGATTTCGACAGATGGCGTCCACGACTACGTCGAGGAAGAAGATATTCGCGAGGTTCTTCAAGAATTACCACCGGACGAAGCGCCTGGCGCCCTCATTGAGCGAGCACTCGCGAACGGCTCGACCGACAATCTCACCATACTCGTTGCCTGGATGGCACCTATCAGCGTGTTGGATGCTCCAGCAGAACCGGAGATCGAAGAGCGAACCGGCACTGCACTGCTGGTACCGCTCCTCGTTGGTGCGGCGCTTGTCATTGTCGTGCTCGTCATTGTCATTCTGCTCGTATTTGCCTAGCCGCGTTGTGCCTGGCGTCATCGACGGACACACGCACGCGTTCCCTCCTGAGATTATCCAGAACAGGACGGATTACTGTGTTCGCGACGGATGGTTTAGCCTGCTCTACGAGAATCCAAAGGCGAAACTGACGAGCGAAACTGAACTCCTCGCGAGTATGGATCGATCCGGTATCGAGCGCGCCGTGATCGCCGGATTTCCCTGGGCGGACGCAGGTTTGTGTCGGGAGCACAACGCATGGATGGCTGAGGTCTGCCGTGACCACCCGGAGCGCCTCTCATTCCTGGGAATTGTTGTGCCCGGGGATCGGGATGATGGAAAGGATGCGGCAAGAGCGTTTGACGCGGGAGCCGTCGGAATCGGAGAGTTGAATGCGGATGCTCAGGCGTTCTCGATTGACGATCCAAGGGACACTGCCGCGATCGTGGAAGTCTGTGCCACACTGGGAAAGGCGATAATGTTCCACGGCAGCGAACCGGTTGGACATGCGTATCCTGGCAAAGGTGACGCAACTCCGGGCAAGCTGGTCAAATGGCTTGCAGCCTTTCCCGCTCAGCCAGTCGTATTCGCTCACTGGGGTGGTGGCTTGCCGTTCTACGAGCTGATGCCGGAAGTGCGGCGATTGGCCGCAAACGCCGTCTACGATTGCGCGGCGACGACCTACTTATACGATTTCTCAATCTTCCGCACGGTGATCGACATTGTCGGCAAAGATCGCGTGATCTTTGGCAGTGATTTTCCGGTCCTTGGGCAGCAACGCTTGCTGCGGCGTGTGCGGGAAGTTGTTTCCGAATCTGAGGTGGATGCCGTGCTCGGTGGAAACGCGAAGCGGATCTTCGATTTGAGCGAGATGGGCATACGATGATTGCCGGACTAAGAGGGCAACTCGAGCGTGTCGAAGAGGATGCCGCGATAGTCAACCTACACGGTTTCATGGTGCGCGTATTGGCACCCGGAAGCACGCTTGCAGCGCTGCCGGTAGCAGGTTCAGAGATTGAACTTTTGACCCATTTGATCGTGCGTGAAGACGCGTTGACGCTGTATGGATTTTCGACGGGCGCCGAACTGCAATTATTCGAGCTCCTGATCACCGTCAATGGAGTTGGTCCGCGCGTAGCAATGAATTTGCTTTCGTTCTCCGATCCAGCTGCGCTTTACCAGGCAATTGCGGACGAAGATACGACGACGCTCTCCCGTGCGCCGGGCATCGGCAAAGTCACCGCCGGCCGCATCATTCTTGATCTGAAGCGTAAGCTCCCGGATGACTTCGCACCGTCGCTTGGCGGGCAGCCAGATGACCGAGATCGCGAAGCTGTAGCTGCTCTTGAAAGTCTTGGATACACCGGAGGCGAAGCACGTTCGGCGCTCGGATCGGTGGAGAATAGAGCGAACTTGACGGTTGAAGAGCGCGTTGTCGCAGCGTTGCGCCTCATGGATTTCAACAACTGAGAAATAGCCGTGTTGCCCGAGCGTTTAGCCAACGGACTCTAAACGCGCCAGAACTGTCGCCGCCTGGTCCACCGTAGATTGCCGCGAGTCGATTCTGACGACGCTACTACTCTCGGAGGCGGAGAATGGAACCACCTCGTTCCGTTGGGCAAGATAGATTTCCCAACGCCCATCTGAAACACGTCCCTCATCGGTTGCGCGCTGTGCCAAGCGCTCGCGTGTGAGCTCCTCAGGTAACTCACAGTGAGCGATAAGAAATTTGGCCCCAGTTTCCGCTGCGAGCGCTCTAGCATTCTCTCGATCCAGGCCACGCAGGTAGGTCGCGTCGAGAATCACCGTTCGTCCCCGCTCTAGTTCCCGCGATGCAACGTTGAGCAATTCCTGATAGACCCGGGCAGACATTGAATGGCCGTAGATCCCTTCTCCATAGGGGATTTCCCGCCGAACCGATGCCTTGAGCCCGGCTAGCCGTTTGCGGGTGGAGTCCGAGTCGAAAACGACCGCCGGAAGTGTTTCGGAGAGTTCCTGTGCGAGTGTGCTCTTACCGCTACCGGACAGGCCGGACATCAGGATAAGGCGCGGTGCTCGATCGCTTGCGGCGTAGCGCTGGGCGAGATGGAAGAAGCGGCGCGCTTCCCTGTAGTCTTGTTCTGTCTGGCTGTTTTCGCTCTCATCAAGATCGACACGAAATGACACAACTTTGCCACGCACGTAGGCTCGATAGCAGCGATAGAAGTCGAGCACTGACTCGATTTCGAATCCGGTCGCGTCGACATATTCGGCGACGAGGCGATCGCTCAGATCCGGTCGGTTCAGCGCGTCCAGATCCATCGCCAGGAACCCAACATCTCCTGCCACATCGCCGCAGCGCAGTCGATCGCTGAACTCGATGCAGTCAACGATGACAACGGATTCGAGCAGATATATGTGCTCCGCGCGCAGGTCGCCATGACCGTCGCGGATCATTCCGTCGACTATTCGCTGGCGCAATAGCCCCTCGTTTTCGGAGAGAAAGGCGCGCGCATAGCTAGAGATTTCGTTGAAGGCGCGGGCGGGCAGGGTCTTTCCAACGAAGGCCTTCGTCTGCTCGAAATTCTCTTCGATGTTCTTGCGGATTGCCGGCAGACTCCCCCAGCGTTCAACGTCTGGTCCATGGGCTGCGGTTTCGTGAAACACGGCGATGCGCTGCGCGACAGCCCCGATCTCATCGGTGCGAACCGCCTCGTCCTCGATCAACGAAGACAGAGACCTGGCCTCCGGAAGACGGCGCATGTGGACCAGATAATCGACGATATCACCGGCCCCGCCAAGTCGAAGTCCACCGTCGCGGCGCACGACCGTCACAACGTCGCGATAGATGGCCGGCGCGAGCCTGCGGTTGAGCGACAGTTCGAGATCACACATCTGTTTTCGTTGCTCGAGCGTCGAATAGTCGAGAAAACCGAAATCGACCGGTTTCTTGAGTTTGTAGACATCATTGTCGGTCAGAAAAACGATTGACGCGTGCGTTTCGATGACGGCGACCCGTTCCGGTCGGCCAGGGTAAACATCCGGATTGCTGAGGCTGGCTCTCAGTTCTTCAAGGTGCAAGCGATCATTCACGTCATGAGCCCGAGATGTGAGGCAGCGTTCAAGATAATCATTGCGTACCGGATGCGTTCGATAATGGTAGCGTTCATCTGGTTCCTCATGTGTCGTCCGCCACTTGCACGCGGCTACATTTGGGGCAAAGATCACGATAATGTGTATGATGGCAAATTGCGAGGACTCCCAGCGCGCTGTATTCTCAGTGCGTACAGGCGTCTACGCATCTCAAATTAGTGTAGTGGGGTCGCAACGTGCAGCGCCAGTTGGTCCTTGTGGTCGATGACGACGCTCCAATTCTGAGACTCGTACGCGCACGCTTGACGGCCGATGGCTATTCAGTGATGACCGCATCCGGTGGCGCAGAAGCGATAGAGATCTGCGAAACGGAGCGCCCTGACATCGTGATTCTCGACGTCATGATGCCTGAAATTGACGGTATCGAGACGATGCGTCAGATACGTGAGTTTTCCCCCGTACCCATCATCCTGCTCACGGCACGCTCTGGAGCAACGGATCTGATTCACGGGCTCGATTCCGGCGCCGACGATTACATCACGAAGCCATTCAACCCCGACGAATTGTCGGCTCGCGTTGCCGCCGTACTCCGAAGATCGGCGCACGAGGAAGTACAAGAAGAGATTCGGCTGGTGTTCGACGGGCTCGTCATCGATCTGGACAACCGGATCGTTGAGGTCAACGGTGAAGAGGTTCGACTCAGCCGTACTGAATGGGAACTGCTCTATCAGCTCGCCAGCAATGCCGGGCGCGTCATGCGTCACAGCGAATTACTTTCCCGCATCTGGGGGCCTGAATTCAGGGACGAAACCTACTACCTGAGAACCTGGATCAGTAGGTTACGCGCCAAACTCGAACCGGATCATCCAGAAGAGTCGATTATCCAGACCTATCCCGGGATGGGATACCGCCTCCAAGCCCCGGAATAGGTGGTCACGATGTACGGCAGCGTCATTGGCACGATCACTTCTACCCTGAGCGCCAGCCTGGGTCTACCGGTTCGATCGAGATCAGAACTGTCTTCCTGGGAACGAGATGTCGTTCTCGACGGACTTCGGGATGCTGAAGAGCACGTCGTCTGTCTGTCGATCGCGGGTCAACACTTTATGAGTGTGAGCTTGCTCGGACATCCCGTTGAATTGCTGCTTGCCGGCCCATATCGCCAGAGTCAGGACCCGGATAGCGACGCGATACTTTTGTCCACAGACGAAGTCCATAGGGTTCAGGCAGCGCTCGATGCAGCGGCAACCGGCTTACGCAAGATCGTGACTGTGCCGCAACGACTGCTCGACACGTCGCGTCAGATGGAGATTCTAAGCAGTGCGATCATCGCGATCAGCGGTGAATTGGATGTCGATACTGTCTTGCAGACGATTACCGATCTTGCTCGTACATTTGCATCTGCAAAATATGCGGCGCTGGGGTTACCGAACTCCAAGGGTGGGCTCGAGACATTTATCACTGCCGGGATATCTCCAGCACTCGAGGGACAGATTGGTCACAGGCCGAGTGGACTTGGTCTTCTCGGCACGTTGCTCCGAGAGCCGAAGCCTGTGCGGGTTCAGGATCTAACGACCCATCCGGATTTCGTTGGATTTCCCAAACATCATCCAGCGATGAAGAGTTTTCTCGGTGTACCGATCCTGGCGCGGGGCGGGGAAATCATCGGAAGCATTTACCTGGCTGAAAAGAGGTCTTCATCGGGATTTACCGTCGATGATGAAATGCTCATCGAGTTACTGGCCCGACATGCGGCGGTTGCGATCGAGAACGCCCGCCTCTATCGCCGCCTGGAAATCGACGAGCGGCGACTCGGGCAAATTCTCGATCAGCTTCCTGCAGCGGTGATGTTGATCGAGACGGACCCGGAGAGAATTGTCGTCATCAATCGACAGGCGCAGAGACTCCTCGACATCGATCATCAACCTCCCATCCTCGTTCGAGAGATTGAATCTATGTGCACGTTTTACAATGCGCTCGACGAGAAGGTGGGCGTTGGAGATACGCCGCTCGTGCGCTGTGTTCGCACCGGTGAGGTTGTAGAACGTGAAGAACTGACTGTTACGAACCGAGCTGGAGTCAAACATGATCTCCTGGTGAACAGCGCACCAGTCTGGATCGAAGGCGCTATCGATGCCTACATCTGTGTGTTCCAGGACATCACGGAAATTCGTGATGCAGATAGACTCAAGGACGATTTTCTGTCGCTCGTTTCGCATGAGTTGAGGACACCCCTCACGACTATCCATGGCGGCGCCCAACTCCTTCTCAAAGAGTCTGATCACCTCGATCGCGAGATCCGCGACGATCTTCTGGCTGATATTCATCGGGAGAGCGCCCGCCTGGCCGCAGTAATCCAGAACATGGTGCGGTTGACCCACGTGCGAGCCGAGCGGGTGAATTATGAGCCTGAGCCGGTGCTCTTGCGACGAGTTGCCGGTCGCTGTGTCCGCCAACTAGTGTCGCTAGATCCGAGTCGTGAATATCGAGTGAACATTGGCCCTGAAATAGTGGCGATGGCAGATAGTGAGCGCGTTGATGAGATGCTCAGGAATGTTGTCCACAACGCCCTGAAATACACTCCGGACGGAACTCCAATCGAGGTCTCTGCGCGAGCGGTTGGCGACTTCGTTGAATTGAGCGTCCGCGACTACGGACCCGGAATCCCGGAGCATGAGGTGCCACGCGTCTTCGATCGTTTTGAACGCGGTGGGCAGGCCGGTTCGAGCACCTCGGGTATGGGATTGGGTCTGTACCTGGTGCGGCTACTGGTTGAGGCTCAAGGCGGGGCGGTCACGATCGAGTTGCCGGAGGATGGCGGAACTCGCGTGATCTTCTCACTCCCCCGCGCCGTCGCCGACGAATGATGTTGCACTTCTGTAACGCAACTGGGCGAATAGATGATGCGAGATTAACGTCCATTGGCGTAGCGTAGATTGTGGAGGGAACCGCCGGACGGCCGCCCCCGATGGTCGTGACCGGGGTTCTCGGCCGTATGTACCCCTTTGCCCCGACGGGCCGTTGCCACTAAAGGCGGCGGCCCGCCGCATTATGGCGAGATATGCCGATGCGGGGTTAACGCGAGAGGATCAATTCAATGCGACCGACCGTTGTGGTGCCGCTGGATAAATCGTCCAAGGCCGAGATGTCCTTGCCCATTGCCGCCGCACTCGCCCATCAAACCGAGGGCATGATCCTATTGATTTCCGTTATTGAAGCGCCGTCCGAAATCGGTGCCTGGTTGCATGCCGAGGAGGCAGTAGAAGCCTGGGTCGATCATCACATGGAAGTCGATCAGTATCTAACCCGGCTAGCTGACGGCATTTCCGAGGCCCCGACTGATACGCTCGTCTCGACCGGCAATCCGTCGGTAGAAATCAACGCAATCGCGCAGGATCAGGTCGATCCGGTGATTGTGATGGCCAGTCACGCCCGTACCGGTGTCTCGCGCATCACCGTCGGAAGTGTGGCAGCTTCAGTCATTCACGATGCGCGTTGTCCGGTCATCGTTGTGCGTAGAACAGATGAAGATTCCGCCGATGCATCGACTGGCGCGCTGAAGCGTTTGGTCGTCGCTCTCGATGGCTCGGAGTTCGCCGAACAGGCATTGTCATCGGCACAAGCGCTGTTGGGCGGCACTGAGCTCGACATAGACCTCCTGCGCGTCGTGGAGACGAACAAGTGGTACGGATCGACCTACGCCCAGGTTGACTATGCCGCAATGCAACTCTACATCGACGCAGAGCGCGAAGTCGCCACAACGTACCTCGCGAAGAAAGCAGCGGAGCTGGAGCAGGCAGGGAACAATGTCACCTGGAAGGTCGGCGAGGGTTTGGTCGCGGATCATATCTCGCAGGCAACCACTGCCTTCAACGCCGATCTGGTCGTGATGTCGACTCATGGACGCACCGGACTCCGGCGCGTGTTGATGGGTTCCGTCGCCGAACGGGTCATTCACGACTCGGGCACGCCAGTGATGCTCGTCAATCCACAGGCGATGGCAGACTAGCTGTCTGCCAAGCGTTCGAGTCTGCGCCGTACTGCTGCCGCGTGGGCGGTGAGCCCTTCAGCTTCTGCGATGCGTATGGCTGGCGGGCCGACCTCGCGCAACGTTTCGGCCGAAAGCCCGATAACTGAGATGACTTTGACGAAATCGAGCAGGTTGACCGGCGATGAGAAGCGAGCGGTACGACCTGTCGGCATGACGTGGCTCGGGCCGGCGGTATAGTCGCCGATGACCTCTGGTGAATCCTCGCCGAGGAAGATGCCGCCCGCATGCTTGACCTTGCCGATATGCGCCCAGGGATCTGAAACGAGTAGACAGAGATGCTCGGGCGCGTAGTCGTTGGCCAGATCGAATGCAGCGCTGAGATCGGGTACGACGACGATCGCGCCGTTGCGATCGAGCGATTCGCTGGCGATATCCGCCCGTGACAGAGTTTCGAGTTGCTCCTCGAGCTGCGCTTCGACGGCCCTGGCCAGATCGGCAGAGGTCGTCAGGAGTATTGCGCTTGCCATCGGGTCGTGTTCGGCCTGAGCCAGCAGATCCGCGGCCGCCAGATACAGGATCGGCCGAACTGTCGGCGATCAGTACCGTCTCGGTTGGGCCGGGTAGCGCATCGATGTCGACTTCGCCGTAGACTCGACGCTTCGCCAGAACGACGAAGATGTTCCCAGGACCGAGGATCTTATCGACCTTCGGGACGCTCTCTGTGCCATACGCCATTGCAGCGATTGCCTGGGCTCCGCCCAGCTTGTAGACGGCTGCCGCCCCGGCGATCTCAGCCGCTACCAGCGTCACCGCTGCAACATGCCCGTCGCGTTCCGGGGGAGCGCAGACGACGATCTCCTCGACACCAGCCACTCTGGCCGGGATAGCAGTCATGAGCAAGGACGAAGGGTAGGGCGCCGTACCGCCCGGAGCGTAGACGCCGACCCGCTCGAGCGGGCGCACGATCTGGCCGAGCGTGCCCTCGTCTTGCGGCTCGAACCAGCTGCCGATGTGCTGGTGCTCATGAAAGGCTCGGATGCGTGCCGCGCTGAATTCCAGTGCCTCTCGGGTCTCGGTCGGGACCAATGCGCGAGCGTCGGCAAACTCAGCTTCGGTGACACGAATTTCGTCGAGCTGGACGCGGTCGATTGCGGCCGTGTAGTGGCGAAGCGCGACGTCGCCCTGAGCGCGCACGTCCGCCAGGATGCGGTCGACGACCTGTTCAGCGGTCAGGTCTTCTCCGAAGACGGTCCTAACGCCTTCACGCATGCGTGGCGAGAGTTCTGCCTGCCCCATATTGCGGTTGCCGAGGATGAATTCGCTTCCCGCTTCTGGATCGAGGAAGAGCTTAATTGGCATCGAATGAACCACCATCCTGGCATACAGCGTTTCTGAGCTTTGCAAACGACTGCGATTCGGCAGCGAACATGTAATCGGGAGTGCTGACGGTAATGCCGGTCGAGCCGACTCGCCGAAGATGGTCGACAGCGTCGAGCATATGTCCCTCGTAGACGATGACGCTCACCGCGAACCAGCGCTTGTCTGTCGCGCTCTTGGCGTAAACCGGAGCGATTGTCGGACCGCGTTCACCGGCCAGATCCAGGTTTGAAATCACGTGCCGGGCGACCTCGTCTTCATCGTGTCCGGGGACGTTTGCGGTTATGACTCTGAATGGCCGCGCAGCTCCCTTGGCTTCGCAGTATTCGATGAATGTGCGCGCCCTGCTCATTCGTTCCGCGGAGAGGCCAACCGTCGAGCGGCTTGCGATCAGGCATGCCTGGGCCTGGAGGAGCGTGCCGCCTTCGACGACGCGCAGGTGGTTGTCGCGAAGGGTCACCCCTGTCTGGCTCAAATCGACGACGACGTCGGCATAGCCGAGCGCAGGCGCCGCTTCAATGGCTCCAGTAGCGCCGACGAGCGAGAAGTAGTTGACGCCGTGGCGGTAGAGAAACTCGGTCGTCAGGTTGGGGAACTTGGTTGCGATGCGGAGATCACGACCGTCGCGTTTGAAGGCGATTGAAAGCTCGGCGAGATCGTCGATTGTCTGAATGTCGAGCCAGTAGTCCGGGATGGCCAGCAACAGTTCGCAGCGCCGAAATCCCAGATCGAGAATCGTGACGTGTATGTTGGGTTCGTCGTAGCCGTGTTCCGCAACGAGGTCATAGCCGGTGATGCCCAGGTCAACGCTTCCGTCGGCGACCTTGTGGACGATGTCTTCCGGACGTTGAAAGAGCACTTCGGCTCCCGGAACAGCCGGAATCTTTCCGACATACTGGCGCGGGTTCGGGCGCCAGACACTAAGCCCTGCGCCGGAGAGAAAGCGAGTGGTCTCTTCCTGGTAAGAGCCTTTGCTCGCCAGAGCGATTCGCAGTGTCGCATCGATACTCATCGGGAGATCACCTGTTCCGGTCCAAGCGCCTCGGTTGCGACGATTTCCTGGTTGTCGTGACAGCGGAAGTAGGTCGCTCTGTCCGTTATCACTTGATGCCGTAGCTGCGTAGCCATTGCGCGCGGCCCAACGCCGGGCCGAATTCTGGTTGCGGGCGCGTGTGTCGATGACGGCAGTCCAGCCGAGATCGCGCAATTCAGCGGCTAGAAGAACCGATGCAGCGGGGTCTGGTCCCGACAGCACAAGGATGAGCGGGTCTTCCTGATCGTCTAGCTCTCCCGTAGCCTGCGAGGAGTAAGCGCTCGAGGCCGATTGAGAATCCAGCCGAATGAACCTGGTTCCGAGCGCCTAGCTGCCGGGCGAGATCGTCATAACGGCCTCCGCCGGCGATCTGAAGCCCGTTGGAGGCGCCGGAGTAGATTTCGAAGAGCATGCCAGTGTAGTAGCGCAAGCCACGACCGAGACCGAGATCGATATGCAGGTCATCGGTGTTGATGCCTGAAGCTGCCAGGATATCCGTGATCTGCGAGAGTTCTTCGACCGGAGCCATATCGAGTCCCTGTGCTTCGACCAGGCTTCGGAGTTTCGGCAACGAAGTTTGAGGAGGTCCGGCAGATGATATCAGGGCTTCGACGAAGCCAACTGCGGCTTCAAGAACGCTTCGGTCGGTGCTTCGCCGGCCCTTATCGAACAGCCCATCGACGATCTCTTCAGCGGTACGCGAACCCGACTCGAACTCGACGCCCGATTGCCGTAGAAGGGCGACAACGGCAGAACGATCGAGCGCATCAAATCCGATCGCCGTCACCCAAATCATCTCCGGAGCCGACGAGATGAGCCGGGATCTCCGTCGCACCGTGGTCTCCACGGCGGATGCGTTCCATGCTCCAGATAAGCCAGTCCTGAGTGCGGTGATCCAGTTCGAGTTGATCGAGGAATCCGAGCACGACGCCGATATGACCGAGAACGAGGCGAGGCCGTTCAACGCCGGCCGCTTCGACACAGGCCAGGGCGACGAGAATGGTCTCGGCATCGGCCAGCAGTCCATCAGCCCCGATGAGCTCGCAGCCGAATTCGAAGAACTGGCGCGAACGCCCGGCCTGCGGGCTCTCGTAGCGAAAGACTGGCCCACCGTAGCTGAGTCGTATCGGTAGCGCCGCGGACTGCATCGTGTCGACATAATACACGCATGACCGAGGCGGTGTGTTCCGGCCGCAGCGCGAGATCGCGTCCGCGAAAATTGAACTGATAGGTCTGGGCCAGCCGCTCGCCCCCGAGTTTGCGGGCGAACAGTTCGGCGTGCTCGACGACCGGCGTCTCCAGCCGTCGATAGCCGTGCTGCCGGACGAGTCCGGTGAGCCGATCTTCGAGATGTCGCAACGACGCCCAATCGTCCGGTAGACGATCGTAGGTGCCGCGTGGTCGGTCTACCGGCTGCGTTGAGCCGGCTACTGCTGAGCGGTCGATGATTACTCCCTCGCCTGAAGCGTTGCCCCCGCTCCGCTTCTAGTTTGCTACGTTCGCAGCGTTCCGCCAACCTCACGGGTGATGGCGCGCTCGATTCGGTCCCGCGCCCGTTCGATTTCATGCTCTGCCGGTTGTCGATCCGGAGCGGCGAATGTCACGCGATATGCCAGGCTCTTTGTGCCGTCTTCCACGTTTTCGCCGCGATAGATATCGAAAAGCGTTACCTCCGTCGCGAGCGGTCCAGCACCCTTCTGAAGTGCGGTTTCGACGGCACTTGCAGGCGTATCTTCGGCGACGACGATCGCGAAATCTTGCCGGATCGGCTGATGCCGGCCGACGGGCTTGACATTCCAGGCTGCATCAAACTGGGTCGCGAAGACCTCCAGATCGATCTCCGCAACGGCTACACGTCGTTCAATGCCGAAGTGTGCGGCCACCCGCGGGTGCAGTTCACCGACGATCGCCGATCTGGACGCCATCGAGAGTGATCGCCGCTGCCCGACCGGGATGAAGCGTCGGATGCTCGACGGCATCGAATGTCGCCGCGTCTCCGCCGAGCCGCGAAAGAAGCGATTCAACAGCGCCTTTAACATCCAGGAAGTCGATTTCATCCGGCTCGTTCGTTTCTAGCCCGAAGGCTTCGCGGTCGCCGGACATGGCGATGACGACTGCCGCGGCGCTCGTCCGGAAGCTTGATCGAGTCCCTCCGGCTGGTAGGTGCGGCCCGTCTCAAAGAGGCGCACGCTATCGGTGTACTTCAGATTTTCGGAGACGATCTTGAGAATCGACGGCAGCATCGTCGGACGCATCAGGACCCAGTCGGAACGCAAAGGGTTCGATGCGCGAACGAAAGCAGCCTCTGGTCGCGGATAGCCTCCGAGCACCTCCGGCAGTTCGTCGCCGTCCGGGGAGAGAGCCAGAAGATCATCGTCGTTGATCATCGTGTAGGTCTGGATCTGGAACAGGCCAGCTTCGACGAGTGCATTCTGCGCTACCTGATCGACGAGCCGATCGCGGGCGCGAGAGACGGGCACGGCAGTGCCGGTGATGAGTGTTTCCGGGATGTGCTCGTAGCCGTGTATGCGAATGACCTCTTCAACCAGGTCAGCGGCGATATTGATGTCGTTGCGGTATGTGGGCGCACTTGCCTTCACGACCGTCGTTCCATCGACGTCCTCGATCTCGGGTTGCAGATCCAGCCGTTCCAGGATCTCGACGACCCGTTCGATCGGAACGGTCATACCCAGAAGTCGTTCGATCTCGGAGTATTTCATCGATACCGAGCGCCGCTTCACGAGGGCGCAGGAACTGATCGGCGAACGCTACTGCCCTTGCGCCAGGATCGATCTGACTGATGAGTTGGGCGCAACGCGCGGCGGCGACAGACGCTCCGTTCGGATCGATGTCGCGTCCGAAGCGAGCGCCTGCGTCGGATGTCAGTCGCAAATGGCGGCTCGTTCGCCGAACCGAGTTCGCTTCGAACCAGGCCGACTCGAGCAGCACCCGCGTCGACTCTTCGCTGACTTCCGTGTCGACACCACCCATGATGCCTGCGACTGCGACTGCTCGCGTCTTGTCGGCTATGACCATCGTTTCGGCATCCAGCTCACGCTCGACGTGGTCGATCGTTGTGATCTTCTCGCCCGGTGCCGCCAGGCGCACGATGATCTCGTCGCTGGCGAGCTTGTCGGCGTCGAAGGGGTGGGTTGGGTGGCCAAGTTCCAACATGACATAATTCGAGACATCGACGTAGTTATTGATCGGCCGCAGTCCGGCTGCGATGAGACGGCGCTGGAGCCAGCTCGGCGACGGCTCGATCGTCACATTCTCAAAGAGGGTGTAGGTGAAGCGCCCGCAATGTTCCGGGGCGGCGATCTCGACTCTGTCGTCTCTGCGTTCGAGTGATGTGAGATCCACGAGTGCCGGCTCGTTGACGGCATTCGCCGAGGATCGCGGCCAGTTCGCGGGCGATTCCGACGATGGAGAAGGCGTGGACGAGATTTGGCGTGATCTCGAATTCGATGACCTCGTCGCCGAGATAGTCCGCCAGAGGCAGGCCAACCGGAGCGTCGTCGTCCAGGACCAGGATGCCCTCGTGCTCGTCGGAGAGACCCAGTTCCTTTTCCGAGCAGACCATGCCTTCTGAGCGAATACCTCGGATCGTGCTCGGCTTCAGCGTTTTGTACTTGAGCTCGTCTGAATAGGCGTCGATGAGCCGCGCACCGGTGAGGGCCAGGACGACCTTCTGACCCTGGGCGATATTCGGAGCGCCGGTCACAACTCTTAGCTTGTGCTCGCCTGCCTGGACGGTAGGCAGCACCAATCTGTCAGCGTCCGGATGGGGATCGACCTGCACGACTTCGCCGACGAAGACGTTGTCCCAGTCCTCGCCGATTCGCTCGATGTTCTCCGCTTCGAGTCCGGCCATCGTCATCCGGCGTGCAATCTCGGCGGCCCCAATATCCGTGGCGACGAACTCTCTCAACCACTTGACAGGAACTTTCATCGTGACCCTCCTACAATCGTGCGCGCTGGAATTGACGCAAGAAGCGCAGATCGTTCTGGTAGAAGCTGCGGATGTCGTTGATCCCGTAGCGCAGCATCGTCAGGCGGTCGATGCCCATCCCGAAGGCCCAGCCGCTGTAAATCTCCGGATCGTAACCGGACCAGGCCAGCACGTTTGGATGGACCATTCCGGCACCTAGAATCTCGATCCAGCCAGTGCCGCTGCAGACGCGGCAGCCGCCGTCGCAGAAGGGGCAATCGATTGACATATCGACGCCTGGCTCGACGAAGGGGAAATAGTCGCACCGGAAGCGCACCTGACGCGTCGCGCCAAACATCTGGCGAGCGAACTCTGCCAGGGTGCCCTTCAGATCAGCCATCGTGATGTGACGGTCGACGGCCAGCCCCTCTATCTGTTGAAAATGCCATTCGTGGGTCGCGTCTTGCGCTTCGTAGCGGTAGCAGCGGCCTGGCACGACGACGCGTACCGGCGGGTCCTGCGCCATCATCGTCCGCACCTGCATCGGTGAGGTATGCGGGCGAAGAGTGATCTCTTTCTCGCCAGATTCGATGAAGATCGTGTCCCAGACATCGCGTGCCGGATGGTCTTTCGGGATATTGAGCATGTCGAAGCTGTAATGCCCGAACTCGACCTCCGGACCTTCGACCATCTGAAAACCGAGATGGGCGAAGACATCCATCGCCTCCCGCTGAATCTGCTGGAGAGGATGGAGACCGCCTGTCTGCTGTTTGCGGCCGGGTAAAGTGACGTCGATGCGCTCTTCAATCAGCCGGGCGTCGAGGGCCGACGGCACGCACCCGGTCCTGGCGCGTCGTGAAGGCCTCCTCGAACTCCTGGCGGAGCAGGTTGAGCGCTTGCCCGGCGTCACGGCGTTCTTCCTTCGGCAGCTGGCCGATGCTGCGTAGCGCCTGACTGAGCGAGCCCTGGCGGCCCAGGACGTCGCGATGCCAATCTGACAGTTCGTCCTGTGTCGACGCCTGCTCCAATGTCGCTAATGCCTGCTCGCGCAGCTGTGCGGCAGTTACTGGTCCATCACCCATAGCATTGCCTCCCTGAATAGCTCAAAATCGCCAAATAGAAACGCCCCTCGTTCAGGGACGAGGGGCGCCGCGCGTTACCACCCTGATTCGACCGGTATAGCCGGCCGCACTCTATTGACCAGCGGGACGAAGCGTCACGAAATGGCTGGTCATCGCTTCGATATCGGGAAGCACCCGTGTCCGGCTACAGTTGCAGCGGTTGAAGTTCACCGGACGGCTCTGGAGTGAATACCGATGGCTCGTCATTCCGGCTTTCAGCGCGAGGCCGGGATTCTCTGTCACGAACGGTATCGGTCTGTCTCCGTCAACGCCGTTCTATTATTGGCGAGAGTATAGCAGGGTAACCTTCAGACATAATCATGGGACGACGTTGAACAGAGGAGTGACGATGAAAATTCTTGACGCACGCATAGCTGGAATTCGCGGCAGGGAGATCCTGGACTCGCGCGGCAACCCGACCATTGAGGTCGATGTGATCCTCGACGATGGCAGCTTCGGAAGGGCGGCTGTGCCATCCGGCGCATCGACAGGCGCGCACGAGGCGCTCGAATTGCGCGACGGCGACGAACGCTACGGCGGTAAGGGCGTGCGCAAGGCGGTCGAGAATATCGACAAGAAGATCGCGCCTGAACTGGTCGGTCGCAGCCCTTTCAATCAGCGCTCGATTGACGAGCGTATGATCTCCCTCGATGGCACACCGGCGAAGTCAGTGCTGGGCGCGAACGCGGTCCTCGGGGTTTCGCTGGCGACAGCGCGTGCAGCGGCATCGGCAGCGGGGATGCCGCTCTATCGCTATCTTGGTGGACCGACGGCGACGACGCTGCCGGTGCCGATGTGCAACATCCTCAATGGCGGCGCGCACGCCTTTGGTTCGACTGTCGATATGCAGGAGTTCATGGTCATGCCGATCGCCGCTCCATCCTTTCGAGAGGGACTGCGCTGGTCGGCCGAGATCTTCCACGCCCTCAAGTCGACGCTGGCCGAGAACGGCTACAGCACGGCGGTCGGTGACGAGGGCGGCTACGCACCAAGTCTCGGGTCGAACATTGAGGCGCTCGAACTTATCAGCGTCGCGATAGCGAAGGCAGGATACGATCTCGGCGAGCAGATCCAGATCGCACTCGACCCGGCATCGACTGAGTTCTATGAGGATGGCGTCTACACACTCAAGGGCGAAGGACGGTCGTTCAGCACCGATGAGCTGATCGACTGGTACGAGCAGGCCGTCGATCGCTTCCCGATCATCTCGATCGAAGACGGCCTGGCTGAAGATGACTGGTCCGGCTGGACGGCGATGACCGAACGCATGGGAGATCGCGTCCAGCTCGTCGGCGACGATTTGCTGGTGACAAATGTCGAGCGCTTGCAGCGAGGGATCGACGAGCGAGCAGGTAACGCGATTCTGATCAAGGTCAATCAGATCGGTACGCTGACCGAGTCGCTGGATGCAATTGATCTGGCGCGGCGCAACGGCTTTGCGACGGTGATCTCTCACCGCTCTGGCGAGACGGCTGACTCGTTCATCGCCGATCTGGTTGTGGCGACCGGCGCGCGCCAGATCAAGACCGGAGCCCCATCCCGTATGGACCGGGTCGAGAAGTACAACCAACTGCTGCGAATTGAAGAAGAGCTGGGTGCATCGGCGCAGTATGCGGGGCCGTCTGCCTTCCAGGTAAAGGTTGGGTAGAACCTCGGCGCCAGCCTGGCGGTGGATAGCTGTTGTTTGTGTTCTGCTCGGTATTGCGCTGGCAGGATTGGCGGTATACCTGCTGCTTCGCGATGACTCCGCTGATCCGATCGCGGGCAGGCCACAGATCATCACTATTCGCCTTGATCCAGACCCGGTCGATATTGGCGCAGAGGTGACGCTGATCTGGGAAGTGCAGGGGGCGGAGTCGGTTGCGATACTTCCGCTCGCCGAGGATCTCGCCCCCGACTCAGGCAAGTACACCTTTGTCGCCACGCGGGATGTCATGGACAACCTGCGATTCGTCGCGACGAACCAAAATGGGCAGACTGTGTTGCTCCTCGTCAGGTATGAAAGCGATCCGCGCGCGCCGACTGTAACGTCGTAATACGCTTCTCACGTGCGGGCCTTGCGTTTTCTTCTATCCCGCTGCGAAAATCAGGTGTACGATCACTGTGCAGTACATATTGACATTCCGGCTGGCGCGGCGAATGACCACCATCCCGTGGCGGAGCGCTGGTGACTGGGGATCGTGAAGGGGACAAGCATGAGATTTTACGAGTCCGAGGCTGAGATCAGCGCAACAGCTGAGGAGGTGTGGAAGGTGCTGGTCGATGGCGCGAACTACACTTCCTGGGATTCCGGAGTTGAGAAATTCGAGGGCACGATTGCCCCCGGAGGCACGATAAAGGTCTACTCGGAGGTAGCTCCCGGACGAGCGTTCCCGGTCAAGGTGGTGGAGTTCGAAGCCGGGAAGAAGATGACCTGGGAAAGTGGCATGCCGCTAGGGCTATTCAAGGGGCGCAGAACCTTCACCTTGACGCCGCAAGGGGACGGCACGAAGTTTCATATGCGCGAGGAGTTCACTGGACCGCTACTCTTTATCATCGGACGGACAATCCCGGACCTCCAGCCGACCTTTGACAAATTTGCGAATGGGCTGAAAGCACGCGTCGAGGGCGTCTGACAACGCTCGGCCGTTGGCGGCGTCCACTACTTCTGCAGCGATTGCACGAGACGCCGGACGACCGAGGTGAATGACTACGCGTGCTACGGATGGGGAAGGAACGAGCGATGTTGGCAACCTACTTAACCGGAGATCATATTGCGATGAGGGCAGTCCAACTCGCCGACAAGGACCACGCTGTGGCCTGGTTCGATAGCGAATTTCCAGTGAACTCGGAGCGGGCTGAGACATACCTCAATGAAGAGTTCGATGGTATGACGCAGAGCAAGGCGCTGCTTGTCATTGTGCGTGTTGAGGACGAGGAGATCGTCGGCGGCGTGCGCATTGACCTACATCCCCGGCATTCGACCGTATCCATACATATGGCCCCGGCGCTCGCAGATTCGGACGAATTGCGGGGCGAAGTTGTGAAGTTGCTGATTCCATGGTTGCGCGACGAAGGCGAATACATAACCGTCTCGATGGACATAGCCGCCGATCAGACGTGGACTATCGCGGCCGCCGAAGATGCTGGAATGGTGCAGACCGCGCGATTCCGTGAGTGGTACAGCCACGGCGGGCATCGCGTCGACCGGCTCGTCTATCAGGCGATCCATCCGCGCTGGCAGCGAGGGGAGACGCTCGATGCGTAATGCCGTTGTCGTTGGCGAGAGACTCTATCTGCGACCGCTGGAAGCGAATGACGCCGAGGTGATTGCTGCGGGCCATGCACTCGAAGCGGACACGATGATGGATCGTCTCCGGATTCCGCATAGCCCTATTGCGATCGCAAATTTCATCAAGAACATCAACAAGCAGCAACCGCCTGGATACATTTCGCTCGGTGTCTGCCTACGTGAAGATGACCGTTGCATCGGTATCGTGGAGATATTCTGGATCGACTATGTCCACCGCAACGCAGGAACAGGCAGCTGGATCAACCTGGTGCAGGATCGCAACCAGGGGTATGGCACCGAAGCGAAGATGCTGCTGCTCGAATACGCCTTTGAACGCCTCAATCTGCACGTCCTGATGTCTTACGTCTGGGAACCAAACGCTCGTTCGGCGGCGGCGTTGCTGAAGCAAGGCTACAGGTCTGCCGGCCGTTACCGGCTGGAGGACGTGCGGGACGGCGTCTATCGGGATGCGCTGTTGTTCGATGTCGTGTATCCGGACTGGTTGGCGGCTCGGGATGCGTTGGAGAAGCGCTCATAGTTCGCCAGGGGCTCGAAGTGCACGAACTTTCATCGATTGTCGAATAGCCCGCCCCTTCGCGCCGTCCGATGACCGCGGTAGCAATTATCGATATTGGGGTGGCTCGGATATAGAGCCGGGTTTCATCGCTGTCACATCCAGGCCAGGAAATAGCAGGGTGGCATCGCTCTATGTACGCGCCTTCAGCGCCTCCCTAGCAGCCAGCCAGTCCTCGCGCAGGACATCGAAGAGCAGGCCGTCCTTGTAAACCCCATCCTTCGGATTGTCGAAGCGGCGTCGGCCTGCCGGGCGATAGCCCTGTTTGAGCAGCGCTGCCGCCGAGCGTGTGTTCGGCTCCCAGACGTAGGACATCAGAGTGTGTAACCCCAGCCGCTCGAAGGCGTATTCGAGCAACAGCATCTTCGCTTCGGTGCCGTAGCCTCTCCCGCGATCCTCGGTCAAATTGATCCAGCTGCCGGTCTCCGCGGTGCGATTGACATAGTCGATTGAGAAGAGCGTTACATCGCCAATGAGCCGGTCGTTTTCGATCAGACAGGCTCCGAACGCTATGTCTTCAGGGGGCTGCTCTTTGTACGCCTTGGCAATCCAGCTTTCGATGGCCAACGCGCTATGCGGTATTCGGAGACGTTCCATCATCGTTTCGGTTTCCAGCGAATATCCAGCGGCCATCGCTTCGGCGTCAGACTCTTCCAGCGGGCGTAGATACAACCGATCTCCGACAACGACGGCATTATGCATTGGAGACCTCCGTCTCCTGAAATGTCGGGTGGATCGCCTGATAGACGAGCCGATCAATGCGTCCACCGGGGCGGACATACCACTCACGGAATCGCGCGGTCTGTTCCATACCCGATTGTTCGGCGGCGGCGATGGACTTTGTCTGGTCGGTGGCAAGGTCGACGGTCACGGTGATGTTCTGGCCCTCATCGCGCAACCAGGGGATGAGGAGCTTTATCGTCTCGCCTCGTAGTAGGTCCGCATCGTCAAGTGTCGGCGCCATCTGAATGAATGCTTCCGCATGTCGCTGATGTAGTCGCACCCTGACTCCGCCGACAACCTCGTCATCTTCAACCCGCATGATGACAAGCAGCGCCTTGCGGTTGCTCAACCCTTCAAGCTCTTCGCGGAGGTACTTCTCAGCCCGGTCCGAGTTGACCGGGTATGCCCCCTCGAACCAGGCCATGGCATGGTCCTTGTCGGCGAGTTGCATCGCCCGCAGGGCAACACGCTCACCGGTGAGATAAATAGCCAGCAATTGTCGTTCCTTTGATTTCCCGATTGATGCCGATCAAGCGGGCCGATCGGTGATGCCAGTGAGACCATGAGCGCCCGAGCTAGCTTACGCGCCACTGAAAGAGATCGAGTCTCGTCCCTATTTGGTTTCTTCAATTATGAGCGAAGCTCCGGTCATTTCGGGTACCGCTTTGACGCCAAGCAGGGCGAGGAGCGTGGGCGCAACGTCGGCGAGCTTGCCGCCATCGCGCAATGCGACGCTTCCAATTTCGGGCCCAACGAGCACGCATGGTACCGGATTCGTCGTATGGGCGGTCATTGGTTTTGTCGTGCCCGCAACGTACATCTGCTCTGCATTGCCGTGGTCGGCGATTATCAAGGCTGCGCCTGAAGCGCTTTCTACAGCTGCGAGCACCCGCCCGAGTTGGAGGTCTACCGTCTCGCAGGCGGTTACCGCGGCCGGGATGATGCCGGTATGGCCGACCATGTCAGGATTGGCGAAGTTGACGATGATGAGATCGTACTTCCCGCTCTCCACCGCCTCGACAACGCCGTCTGCGACGCCCTCGGCGCTCATTTCAGGTTGAAGATCGTACGTCGCGACGTTCGGAGACTGGACCATTCGCCGATCTTCGCCGGGGAATGGCTCCTCGCGGCCACCGTTGATGAAGTAGGTGACGTGGGCATATTTCTCGGTCTCGGCAGTATGAAACTGGGAGAGGCCAGCCTCCGACACGATGCCGGCAAGCGGTTGCTTGACGGAGACCGGCTCGAAGGCATAGTCGATATGGAGGAAGTCAGCGTAAGGCAGCAACCCAACGAACGTGAGATTCTCGGGACGATCGCTGAAACCTTCCGCCTCTATTTCTGGTCCAACCAGCGCCTGGGTGATCTGGCGGGCTCTGTCAGCGCGAAAGTTGAAGAAGATGACGCTGTCACTGTCCTCGATCGTCGTCGGTCTCTTGCCAACGAAGAGCGGATCCATGAACTCGTCAGTCGTGCCCGTCGTGTACTTCTCGACGACGCCGGATACCGCCTTATCAACCTGCTCGCCGGTTCCGTGTACCAGTAGATCGAATGCGCGGCGCGTACGAGGCCACCGATGATCGCGGTCCATCGCGTCGTAACGCCCGCAGATCGATGCGATCCGGCCAAGTCCGACTTCAGCGGCGTGTTTCTCCACCTGCCGCAGGTACTCTGCGCCGCCCGTCGGGGAGGTATCGCGCCCGTCCAGAAAGGCGTGGATCGCAACATCCTGAACGCCTTCGCGCTTCGCCAGTTCCAACAGCGCCTGGAGGTGGTCGATGTGCGAATGAACCCCGCCGTCGGAGACGAGCCCGATGAGATGTAGAGGGCGTCTGCGTTCGCGGGCATTACGGGCGGCGGCGATGAGCTCCTCGTTTTCGTAGAAGCTGCCGTCTTCGATTGCGACGTCGATCTGGCGGATGGCCTGATTGACGACGAAACCGGCGCCGATATTGAGATGGCCTACCTCCGAGTTGCCAAATTGGCCGGGCCGTAGTCCCACATCGACGCCACTGGCCGAGAGTTGCGTGTGCGGTGAGTCGGACCATATGCGGTCAAAGACCGGCGTATTTGCCAGGCTGACGGCGTTACCCGGTGACGGATCTGCAAGCCCCCAACCGTCGAGAATGATCAGAACGATGGGACCATCAACATGCCGTGTCGAGTTCAAATTCGGCTCACTTTTCCTTCGAGGCGGTTAATTCGGTGTGCGAACGCTGCGTGACTTCTGGCGTCGCGCGCGAGTTGGGCGCTATCGCGCGCCTTCAGCGCAATTTCAAGCGCGGTTTCATAGTCTTTTCGGGTATGTTCGTAATACTTGGCAAGTTCTTCGGCGGCGAATAGTCGAAGATCTCGACTCGGGTCGAGGAGGGTTGCGCTTAGCGCGGGAATCGCCTTTCTCGATATCGCCAGCTCGTTTGACATGAGTGGTGGCTTCTCGGAGTGCTGCGAGGCGCAGCGGCGCCGGAACTGCCGCCTGGTACTGCAGGTCGAGTAGCTCGGTCGCCATACGGTGTTCTCCGCGACGCAAGCGCAGGAGCTTGGCCGCTATCCGGTCGGCCGCATGTGATTCGACGTCGACGCCGGAGAGATGGGCGCCGACGATTCCAGTCAGACGAGCCAGCGAGACGATGTCGAAGCGATTGTGCTCGATCACCGGTCCGAGATCATGCACGGCACGGTTGCGCAGATAGTTGAAATAGATGCTCGGGATGAGCCAGCCCGGCGCGTCCGACTCGCGGACGACGCCGAGGATGTGCTGCTCCAGCGTACCCGAGCGAGCAGCTTTCGAGACGATGCTTCCAGATCGCGCGCGCAGGATGCAGCAGGTCGAGGTGGTCGGCCGGTGAAGCATAGTCGAGCCGGTGCATTCGAAAGCGTGTCTCGATCAAGGGCATATCGAAGGTGCGGCCGTTGAAGGTGGTCATCCCGTCGAATTCGTTGAGGTGTCCCGCGACATATCCCAGTAACGCAATCTCCTCACCGGGGTGTCGCATGAAGTACTGCCGGACGCGAAATCCGGCTGGCTCGAACCAGCCAAGCCCGATCAGGAAGGCGTAGGTGCCGGTCCCGCCAGAGAGTCCGGTCGTTTCGGTATCGATGTAAATCCGCGCGTCCACCGGCAGTTCGTCGGCCTGTGAAATCAGCTCGCGTGAGCGCTCGATCTCAGGACCACGATAGAGACGGTCGAACATGCCGACGCTGCCGCTCGTCCCTTGAACGAGCTTGCCGCCGTCGGGCAGTGGCCATTCAGAATCCGGCGCAGGACGCTCCGCGGTCCCCGTTGAAGTACGGTTGAGGGCACGATAGCGGTCTGCGAAGCTGCGGCTGCTCATCATTGTTCGATTGTACGTCCAGTGCCGTAAGTTGACATTGCGGCCAAGCGCTCCCTAGAATCGCCCGGCGGTTGGGGTCTGCTACAGAAAGTGAAAATCATGGCCTACAAGATCACATTGATTCCCGGAGACGGCATCGGTCCGGAGGTTTCCGGCGCGATGCGCCGCGTGCTGGACGCAACCGGCATTGAATTTGACTGGGATGTGCAGATAGCCGGGCTGACGGCCTTCGAAGAAAAGGGCGAACTGCTGCCCGACGAAGTGCTGACCTCAATCCGCGCCAACAAGACGGCGATCAAGGGACCGCTGACGACGCCGATCGGCTCGGGGTTCCGCAGTATCAACGTCGCATTGCGCCAGGAACTCGATCTCTACGCCAATCTGCGACCTTCGAAGACCTTCGAAGGTGTGCGCTCGGTGTTCGATCACGTCGATCTAGTCATCGTGCGTGAGAACATGGAAGATCTCTACGCCGGCATCGAGTTCGACACCGGCACCGATGAAGCCCACGATGTCATCGCCAAGATCAATGAGTATGCGGAGCGCCCGGTATCAGATACCGCCGCCATCTCGATCAAATCGATCACGCCCGAAAATTCGGAACGTATCGTCCGCTTCGCTTTCGAGTACGCCCGGCAGAACGACCGCAAGCTCGTGACCGCCGTCCACAAGGCCAACATCATGAAGTTCAGCGACGGGCTCTTCCTGCACGTCGCGCAGGAAGTCGCCAAGGAATACCCCGATATCGAGTTCAACGACCGCATCGTCGATAACATGTGCATGCAGCTGATGCAGCGTCCCGAGGCTTACGACGTGCTGGTGATGCCGAACCTCTACGGCGATGTCGTCAGCGACCTGACCTCCGGGATGATCGGTGGGCTCGGCGTTGCGCCGGGCGCGAACATCGGAACCGAAGCTGCCGTCTTCGAGGCGATCCACGGCAGCGCCCCGTCCCACGCCGGAAAGAACGAAGCCAACCCGACGGCGATGATCCTCTCCGGCGTCATGATGCTGCGCCATCTGGGCGAGCAGGCTGCGGCAAAGAGCGTCGAAGATGCCGTCGCCGCCGTCATCGCCGAGGGCAAGGATGTCACCTACGACCTGCGCCAGGACCGCGACCCGTCCAAGGCAGCAGGCACCTCCGGCATGGCCGACGCGATCATCGCCCGCCTTTAGGCGACGTTGCGTCGGTGTATCGTCCGACGGTTGGTGTCGCTATCATCGGCGCGATCCGAAGTTGCGGGACCTTGCTTGAGGCGGGTGCAGGCAAGGTCGATGCTATAATATGGCCCGAATTGCCGACGTAGCTCAACGGCAGAGCAGCTGTTTTGTAAACAGCAGGTTATGGGTTCGAATCCCTTCGTCGGCTCCGAGCAATAGCCCTTTTCGCAGAATGCGCATCTCTCACAGCAATCGTTGATATCCCCATGTGCACTGATTCCAAGTAATCGGAGTGGGGCGCGGCAACTGACCGCTTCCCCACTCCGATAGCTCTCGCCTGCATTCGCTTTAGTTCGTGGTTGTCGTGTACTCGATTCCAGGGAACTGGACCGCATTCGGGCTGAGTGCATCGTGCGCTGCCGGGTCGCTCTTGAGCGTATCCAGAAGGAACGCCGTCGAGAGGTGATGGATGAGGTCCTGGGCACGTTGTATGTCCCAGACAGGATCGAAGCAGTAGTAGCCGTAGGCGGGGTGTTCGCTCATCCAGGGCTGGTTCGCACAGGGCGTGGCAAAGATCATGTGCTCTGCGCCGGTCAGTCCTACGAGCGCCTTCTGTTCGCTTGAAGCGTGTTCGTACGCTGGCGCAGCGCCCCAATCGTAGGGAGTGCCGAAGTCCGCGGTGCCGCCCATCGCCATCATCGGGATCGTGATATTTGCGAGGCCTGCCTGGTCGAAGAGGTAGGAGTCACCCGCCATCGGGACGATCGCTGTGACACGGCTATCGCCGAACGACGGCCACAGGCCTTCTGGCATCGTGTCGAGTCCCGCACGAGTTGCCATGTCCGCTTCATGAGGCACCAGCGAAGCGCACAGGAAGGCGGATGGATCGTCCTCCGGGAGTTGTTCACAACGTGCGTTGAATGCGTCAAGATCGAATTGAGCGCCAGCCATCGCGAGTGCCGTGTAGCCACCGTATGAGTGGCCGACGACTGCGACGTTGTCCATGTCGATCAGCCCAGCCATTGCACCGTCGTTTGCGGTCAGCTCTTCGGCGAAATCGAGCGTTCGGGTTACGTCGGCAGGACGATCGATGAGTGCTTTCCACAGGTCGGCGAAAGTCTCATCGAATTGTTCGGTGTGTTCGGGAGCGAGGACGATGAATCCGTACGAAGCATAGTGCTCGGCGAGTGCGCTGTAGCCCGCCGTACTGCCGCTGAAGCTATGAGACAGCACGATAAGCGGATAGGGGCCACCGGTAGCGTCGATCTCTGCTTCTAGAGAAGCTCGCCCATAGACAACTGGTGGAGTCGCGGGCGACCAGGTGGTGTCCTTAAAGACGACGTCATATGCGATTTCTTCATTTGCGCCTGTCAGGGACGAGCGCCGGATACCAGCTACCAATCTCTAACGACTCGCCTGTATCAGGCGCGGTCGCCAGCGCCCGGTAGCCGACGCGAAACGGTCCGCGTGCTGCGTAGGGCGGAGCATCTGGGCGATCAATGTGCTCCGCGGCCCCGGATTGCTGCTGAGTGGGTGTTTCCGTTGGTGGCATAGATTCTCCGATGTCTTCCTCTTCTTTCTGGCAGGCACTGATGACCAGTGCGGTGAGTATCAAGACGATGAATGTGCGGCTCAGGAAAGCCATTGTTTCTCTCTTTCTATTCCCGGTGGCGAAATCGAATCGCCAACCGGTCGCTGTTGATGAGGTTTCAGCTTCTATTTCGCCCGTCATGCCGTTGCAGCCGACAATTGCGCCCTTCCCGACGGAATTCGGACGCCTTTGAAGGTGAGCCAAAGGGCGAGCGCCAGTTCTGCGACGAATGGCACCGCGTATGCCACCTCGAAAGTCTCGTAAGCCTCGGGCGCGAGGATGTGGAGGAACGAACCGGACAGGTAGACGGCCGCAGCGAGCCCGAGCATGAGCGCGACAATACGAGGAACGAAGTTCGATTTGTACAGGAGATAGCTGACGATCATCGTCCCGAATCCGAACGGGATGAGGGCGATGCTATAGCCCAGCGCGTGCGCATCGAGTAGCACCATCGCGCCCGACTGGAGATCTGCTGGCGCAAACCCTGACCCGCCTGCGCTGCCATCCAACAGCATCAAAGCGGCCAGAAGGTTGAGCAGATTTAGGCCAAGTATGGAATCCATCACCACGCGGAACAGCGCTGTAAGCAAGGCAAGGTGGCGGTTGATCGGCCGGAGCAACGCGTAGAGAGCGACGGCAACGATCAGATCGGCTCCGATCATCACCAGGTCGAGCGCGATCCCGAACCGAAACAGCGTCTCGGATCCGGTGATGTTGCTGGCGGTCGCTGCCGGATCGCCAGAGACGATGAGTTGCGAGCGTACGAAGAATTCAGCGAAGACACCGGCGAAGATGATGATCAGATAGTTCAAGCCAGCGATTCTTGCAATTCTGTCGGGTCGTAGATCAGCGATTCGATCTCTCATTGGAATCCTCCTCAAGTTGTTTCTTGCTCGTTGGGACTCGTCCCTGTCGGCCACCAGGTGGTGAAGGGACGCGATACATCTACTCTTGTGTTGCTCCTGCCAAGTGAGTGTCTATGGTCGAGGGCCTCCTTTCTTGTCCTCGCGTTTGCTATCTGTGGACGCATCGGTTGCTTGATGTACGGCAAGCAGTGGCAAGCCAAGATCACGGATCACAGCAAGCAGGCCGTGCAACGCTGCCTGGTCGACGACCGGACCGGTCAGGAATGTCGTTCCGTCGTCCTGGCGGGAGATGGTCAGGCCGTCGAACCAGGCGGACCAGTGATCTGCGAGGTGCCCTTGAATCTGAATTCGATAGGTCTTTTCCATCTCAGGGCCCTGCTCTTCAAGCGGTCAACGTCTTGAAGCCACTGTATGGAGATTGGCCGCCGGCTGGATCAGTCAGACGGTGTAGACGGGGGTGTAATCCCGGATGTAGATCGTGGATGGAGTTCCGCAGACTGCGGAGATCGGAGGGTAAAGATGGCTACTGTCGGCAGGTAGAGGCTGGGGCTGCTCGGGCCAGCGTTAGTTGAGTAGTTTGAGTTGGTTAGCGCGGGCGACTGCTTCGGTGCGATGACCGACGTTCAACTTGCCGTAGATGTTCGCGATGTGGCGTTTGACGGTGGAAACGCTGATGAAGAGTTGCTCTGCGATGTCGCGATTGGTCATTCCTGCGGCGACGTGCCGTAAGACTTCTAGCTCCCTTGGTGTGAGCGGCTCGATCAGTTCATCCGGCGATTGAGTGCTCGATGTTGCGCTTTCGTCGAACGCAGACAGTAGCCGCAATGCATAGGCTCCTCCGACACCGGAGGCGACCGCCCGGCGGAGGATGTCGTGCATTGGCTCCCCTTCGTTAACGAAGAGGCGCAGGTATCCCTCGGGCTCGGCAAGGCTAAGTGCGCGTTCTAGCGAGCCAAGAGCCTTCGTCGACTCCTCTTGCGCCTCGAATGCCAGCGCTTGCGAGGTTAGGATCGAGATGACGCTGCCAGTTCTCTGCCCTGCTTCGGCCGCTTGTAGCAGGCGCTCCAGAAGATCGTGTGCATCTCGTAGACAAGATTCTTCACCGTCGCGTTCGTAACGGGCCAGGAGTATTCTGGCGAGGATTAATGACTCATACTCGGAGAGGTAGCTGGCTTCATTATCTACAGTAATTCCGCGCTCGAGCGCCCAGTTCATCGCTTCGCTCAGTCTGCCTAATCGGATATGGAGGCGAGCCTTTATCGCGGCAATTGGGATCACATCGGGAACGGGACCGCGGACGTATTGCAGTTCCGCATCGGCGAGCCGTTCCAGGGCAGTTTCGAGTTCTCCACGTGCTTCTTCGAGACGCGACCGGGCGACCGACCAACGGTAATCCCAGTGCGGCAACTGCATCTGGTCAGCCAACTGCTTGCTGCGACGCAGGTGCTGCTCGGCAGTATCCAGATCACCCCATTCACAATGGAGTTCGGCCAATCCCGTATGCAAATCGGCGGTAGCGTACTGCCACGTCTCGCCGCGAAGCTCTGCGAGGTGGAGCGCCCGCTGATATGCATCGAAAGCTGCATGCAGGCGCCCCTGGGCTTTTCGTATTGCGGCTTGCACGAATGTGCCGTTGATCACGAACCTTGTGTCGCCAGTGACCTGGGCGCCAGCGATTGCTTTCGCGATTGACTGCTCGGCCACGCCGAGATCCCCGTTGGACCAGGATGCGAGCGCGAGCAGCGCTGATGGTGAGCCTCGTCGAACGTGCTCGTCTTCCGGCAGCTGTTCGAGAGCCTGGCGCGCGAAATTGATTGTGCTCTCCAGATCGTCAATAGCCTTTGCGTGGTAGGCCCGAGCCGTCGCGATCGATGCGGTGAGAAATTGGAATTCCTCGTGATCGCTCACCACGAGTTCGGTTGGTGCCAGGTTGGCTGTACCTTCCGCATTCGATGCTGCTGCCAGCTGTTGTTCGACAATCTCCAGAAGAGCTCGTCCGGCCTCCAGTTCCCCACCTTCCAGCAGCGCCCAGGCGAAGCCGACACCCAGCACCGGTCGGACCCGTATCTGTTCTTCGGGCAGAGACTTCGCCCAGCGCAGCCAGGTAGCCGAACGATGGCTGCGGTCCATCCGTCTCCATTCCACCTCAACCAGATCCGATGCCCGCCCGAAGTCTTCACCCGCGAGTGCGTGACGAATCGCCTCTGCCGGCATGGTGTTCTCTTCGAACCATATGCTGGCGCTACGGTTCAGGACGGGGATGAGGTCTGGTTCCAATGCTTGCGCCTGGGCGCGCAGCACGTCTGCGAATAGATGATGGTATCGATACCATTGCCGCCGGTCGTCCAGTGGGACAACGAATAAGTTTGCGCGCTCGAGTTCTTCCAGTACCCGCCCGCTATCGTCGCGGTTAGTTACAGCGTCGCATAGCGGACCGCTCAGTGTGTCGAGAATCGCCGTCTGCAAGAGGAAGCTTCGTAGGCTTTCGCTCTGGCGATCCAGCACTTCCTCTATCAGGTAGTCAACGATGTAGCGATCGTCGCCAGCAAAGGCATTGATGAAATCGGATACGTCATCGCGCCCGCGCATCGACAGTGCCGCCAGTTGCAATCCTGCGATCCAACCTTCGGTCCGGAATTCGAGCACAGCCAGATCCTTCGGCGCGAGCTTCAGATCCATCAGTTCATTGAGAAACGCTGTCGCTTCGGTCAAGGTGAAGCGCAGGTCTGAAGCTCGGAGTTCCACGACGTTGCCGCGACCCCGGTAGCGATTTAGAGGGAACGGGGGGTCGGATCGGCTCGCGATGACAATGCGCATTTGGTGTGGAAGATGATCGATGAGAAACGCAATTGCGCGCTGAATCTCCCGATTATCGATGGTGTGAAAGTCGTCGAGTATCAACGTGATGTTGTCATCAATCGTGCTGACGTCGTTGATGAACGTCGTGAGAACTGACTCGATTGGCGGCGGTTGCGAAGACCGGACGCGATCCAGTCCGCGTTCCCCGATCTCGGGCTGAATCTTCCGAATTCCGGCGAAGAAATAGGCCCAGAACAGGGGCGGGTCGTTGTCGCTACGATCGAGAGAGATCCATGCTGTTTGAGGGCCGTCCTGCGCCGAAGCCGCGAGCCACTCGCTTAGCAGCGTCGTCTTTCCAAAGCCGGCTGGTGCCGATAGCAATATCAGATTCTCGCCGGTCGCTTGATCTAACCGTTCAACGAGTCTTGGACGCCTGACCATCCCCTGACGCCACCTGGGCGCGAAAAGCTTTGTTTCGAGTAGCACGTCGTCAGCGACTATCTGATATTCCGGGTTCGTCATCTTGTCTTCTCTGCGTTGATTTCCTCGTGCTGCGAACGCCATGTTTGCGCCAAACATCGGCATTTGCCGTAGCCCAAACGCCTTGGGGCCTTGTGATTTACCACCTATGACCAATCATCGGGTGCATGACCTACAGAGACGATAATACCTGCCTCCCTGCATCGCACGCGGCAACTGAGTGAGCACGATCGTCGCGACGTACTGTGGACGTTCCGACACCCGACGACTAGACTGCCACCACGAATTTGCCCGCAGGGGATGGGAACAAATATGTCTGGTCGCGGTACGTTGAGGGAACAATTTGAAGCCAAGGCGCTGGCAGGAGCGTCGAGCCCCATTACTGTATTCGAAGTTGGCATACCAATGCGGGATGGCGTCGAGCTTGCCGCAGATGTCTACTTGCCCGTCGATTCCGCGCTTCCAGCTCCGGCGATCATCCAGTCAACGCCCTACGACAAGAGCAACAAAGACTTCTTCGACCATGAGTGCGATCTCTTTCAGTCGAATGGTTACGTCGCCGTCGTGCACGATGTGCGCGGGCGCGGCAAATCCGAAGGCGAGTGGAGCGCATTCGTCAATGATGGCGCCGACACGCACGATGTGATCGAGTGGGTTGCCGCGCAAGAGTGGTGCTCCGGAAATGTCGGGACAACCGGTCTGAGCTACATGGGTTGGACCCAATGGGCCGCGGCGGCCGAACGTCCGCCTCATCTGAAGTGCATGATCTCGACATCCGCTGCAGGCCGCTGGCAACAGGAAATTCCATACACATCTGGCGTCTTCCAGATGTATTTCGGTTGGTGGGTCTATATGGTCCGCAGGCGAATTTCGGAGTTTCACGGCGTAGCGATCAACGATTGGGACGAGATCTTGCGCCGCTTGCCGCTCGAAGCAATCGGTGAATTCATCGATCCAGCGGGCGAGACATGGCGCGACATGATGGATCATGACACCCTCGACGACTTCTGGAAGTCGATGCGTTTCGATGATCGTTATGACGAAATCGACGTGCCATGCCTCCACGTAACCGGCTGGTATGACCTTGAGGATCTCGCTGGCGCATTTCACCATTATGAACATATGGCGGCGCATTCACCGGCAAAGGGTCAACAGCGGCTGATCGTCGGCCCCTGGAGTCATCTCAATAGCCGTTTCACACATTCGTCTTACGCCGGAGAAGACTTCGGTGACGAAGCCGCGTTGGATATGGATGCACTGCATCTCAAGTGGTGCGATCATTGGCTCAAAGGCGAGCGAAACGGCATCCTCGATGAGCTGCCACCAGTCAAAGTTTTCGAGCCTGGTCGAAACGTTTGGCGAGCAGCAGAACAATGGCCCGTGAGTGGCACGATACGAGATTTGTATCTGCACTTCGATGGCCAGGACGGCGCGCTGGCCGAATCGTCTCCGTCGTCGGAGCAGCCGACACGGAGTTACATCTACGATCCGGCTGATCCGGCTCCGACGCAGATTGATGTGACGAAGTACCCGATAGAAGATGTGCCGCTCGAACAGAATGCTGTCGAGGCGCGAGATGACGTCGTCGTTTACACCAGCGCGGAGTTGACTGAGGAGGTCGTCATCTCAGGCTGGCCCCATCTGGAACTCTTCGCGTCAAGCGACTGTAACGATACCGATTGGCACGTCAAGATCACTGACGTTCATCCCGACGGGCGCTCGCTTAAGGTGACGCAGGGATGTCTACGTGCGTCCTATCGGGATTCGCTCGAAGAACCAAGCCCGTTGACTCCGGGGGAGATCCACAAGTTCGATGTCGAACTCTGGCCAACACAGCACGTTTTTCTGCCCGGTCACTGTATTCGGTTGTCGATCACGAGCAGTGACTTCCCCTGGTTTGCACGCAGCATGAATCGGTTCGGACCGATCAAGTGGCAATGGGAGCCGCACAAAGCAACGAACTCGATTCACCACACGACAATCCATGCTTCGAAGTTGCGTTTGCCAGTTGAGTGATTGTGTTGACGCATTCGGGCGCGTTCCCGCCTCGAAACCGTGCGAAGGGTTGACAACTGGAAGGAGCACTCCTAACCTGACCGGATCGCTGAATCTGGAAGAGGGACCAGAGGACGCTGATCTATGGGATGTTAACTGCATGCATCGGTTTGTGTGAAGCGGCGAATTTTCGAACTTGTGAAGCACTCGAGAGGGGGAGCCTCATGCTGAAAGACTTATCGGAGGCTCGATGGGGAGTCCGGTTTTCACGTCGCCAGATGATGGTGGCAGGTCTTGGTCTTGCAGCTTCAGCCCCGCTGATGGGTCTATTGGCCGCCTGTGGCGGAGATGACGACGATGACGATGATTCCGGGAGTGCCGATCCAACAGCAACGACTGCTGCCGCAGGCGGTGACGCGACAGAAGCCGAGCCCTCGGGAGAAGACCCGACAGCGACCACCGCTTCGGGCGGTGACATGGATGAGCCGCAGTATGGCGGCAAGATTGTGATGAGCCTGTCCGATCAAGACATCACCAGTTTCGATCCAATCATTCCAACTGACAACATGTCGATCTGGACGATGTTGCTGATCTACGATCAACTTGTGCGCGTTGGACCCGATGGCTTGTCGGTCGAGCCCGGTCTCTCAGATAGCTGGGATGTCTCCGACGACGGATTGACCTATACCTTCAATCTGCGCGATGCGACCTTCCATGATGGATCGCCGGTAACGGCTGAAGACGTCAAGTACTGCATCGATCGAGTGACAAACGACGAAGAATCGCAATGGTCGTGGATCTTCACTGCGATCGAGAGTGTCGAAGCGACCGATGACACGACCGTCGTCATCCAGCTCTCAACAGTCTGGGTCCCGTTCATAGCGGACGTCGCGCTTTACTCTGCGTCGATCTATCCCAAGGCTCTCCACGAGGAAAAGGGTGCAGATCTCTTCGAGGGGCCGGTCGGTTCGGGACCATTCAAGTTCGAACTCTGGGAGAAAGATTCGCGAGCCGTTCTCAAGAAGTACGACAGCTTCTGGGAAGAGGGCAAGCCCTATCTCGATGAGCTCGAGTTTCTGGTGCTGACAGATGCAAGTACCCGCATGCTCAAATTCCAGGCTAGCGAGCTCGATATTGCCACAGACGTCCCATTCAGCCAGCTTGAAGCGCTGTCGGGTGATTCGAACTATCAGGTCCAGACCGAGGGCGCAGCGCGTGCCGACTTTATCCAGATGAACACGACGCAGGAGCCCTTCGATGACCAGAAGGTGCGCCAGGCCGTTGAACTACGCGGTCGACAATGAGTCGATCATCGACAACGTGCTCTTCGGCTATGGCGTGCCGGCGAACACAATGCTGCCGCCGATGCTTTACCATGCGGACGATCTGCCAGGCTACCCGTTTGACCTCGACAAAGCAAAATCATTGATGGCCGAATCCAGCCATCCAGATGGGTTCGAATTCGAACTCATCATCGGCTCGGGAGATGTGGTCGCCCAGCAGATGGCACAACTTGTACAGGTCCAGCTGGCCGAGATTGACGTTACTGTGAATATCCGGCTGGCTGAGCCAGGCAGCGCCACCGATGAGATTCGGGCGCTGCAATATGATGCAAACAAGGGCTATTACACTACTGACATCATCGATCCTGATGAGCTGATCGTCTTCGGTTTCTCGCCGCTCGGAGGCATCGATTCGATGCGGACGGGTTGGTCCGACGCTGAACTGGATCAGCTCATCGAGGACGCGCAATCAGAGCAAGATCCTGCCACTCGCGCTGATATGTATCGACGGATCCAGGAGATCCACAATGACGGCGCGTCGGTCATTCTGCTCTACTACCCGACAGGCAGAACCGCGCTGCAGAAGGATATTCACAACTTCCATATCCTTCCAACGGGCAACTACCGCTTGTGGGAAGTTTGGCGCGATCAGTAGCCAACGATAAAGGGAGCCGAACGCTATAGCGTTCGGCTCCCTTTAGTCCCGATTAGCCTGCTCGTCCGCTCCAAATCGCCAGTCTGGGGGACACGGTGTGAGTCGATACATCATCCGGCGACTCCTACATATGATTCCTATCTTGTTCGGGCTAACGCTCGTCATCTTTCTGATGTTGCATCTGGTCCCCGGCGATCCAGCGGTGATCATGCTTGGGAACAAGGCGACCGATGAAAATGTCGAGCGATTGCGGGAAAATCTCGGCCTCGACAAGCCGCTGCCGCTTCAATATGTGACGTATCTCACGAATCTGGCACAGGGTGATCTCGGGGAGTCATTCGTCTACCGTCAGGAAGTGCGCGGTATCGTCCTTGAGCGCATACCGGTGACTCTGTTGCTGACGACCTACGCGGCTATCCTGGCATTATTCATAACGATTCCGCTGGCGACGATAGGCGCCTATCGTCGGGACAGGCCTGCAGACCACGCTGTGCGTGGATTCTTGCTGGTAGGGCTGGCGATGCCGCAGTTCTGGGTGGGCATCAATCTCTTGCTGATCTTCTCTGTGAAATACCATATCTTCCCTGCAGGAGGATATGGGGCTACGTTTGCGGACCACATCAAACATCTCTTCTTGCCAGCACTCACCATAGCGATCGCTATGTCAGCGGTATTGGTTCGGAACCTCCGTTCTAGTCTGATTGACACACTGTCTTCGGATCACGTGCGAACCGCGCGCGCAAAGGGGCTCCAGGCTCGCACGATTCTCCAATGGCACGTACTCAGAAATTCATCATTGTCGACGGTCACGATTCTCGGCGTCTACATGAGCTTCCTGATCGGTGGATCGGTGATCATCGAGCAGATATTTGCAATTCCAGGCTTAGGACAGCTCCTCATTCGATCGATTTTTGGGCGGGACTATCCGGTCGTTCAGGCGATCACTCTGATCTACGGAGTGCTGGTTATCTCGGTGAATCTCTTCGTCGACCTACTCTACGCCCAGCTGGACCCACGAGTACGGCTCGAATAGCCGTTAGTATTGGAGTATCGTGAGTTCGATCGCTGAAGTCCGACCTGCAAGTAAGCTGACTGAGCAGGCAAGAGAACGCGAACGATCGCGACGACGGCTGCCGCGTTCACTCGTAGCGGGCGCATCGATTCTCGTCATCTGCATCATTGCCTTTATTGTCGGTCCGATGGTATCGCCGTACGATCCGACGCAGCCTGACCTGACCGATACGTTCGCGACTTCGAGCTGGGAGCATCCGCTCGGCACGGACAACTTTGGCCGTGACATTTTGACGAGAATCCTGGCTGGTGGTCGCATCGACCTCTTCATCGCCTTCATGGCGACGTCGGTGACATTCGTTCTGGGCACAATCCTGGGATCGGTTGCTGGCTACTACGGTCGCTGGATTGATGTCATCGTCATGCGCTCTGTGGACATTGCCGTCGCCTTCCCATTCCTGGTGCTGATTATCGCTATCGTTGCGATGCTTGGCCCGGGACGCAACAACATCTTCATCGCCATCTGGCTCGTGGGCTGGATCGCCTATGCGCGCATTGTGCGTGGCGAGATATTGCTCGCCAAACAGCTCGAGTACAGCGAAGCCGCCAAGGTGATGGGCAACAGCGACTTCAGGATCATCAGTGCGCCACCTGATGCCAAACATCATCACGGCGGCACTGATATTCGGGATGGCCGATATGGTGCTGAACATCCTTGTAGCTGCATCGCTCTCATTCCTGGGACTCGGTGTCCAGCCACCCTATCCAGAGTGGGGTCTGATGATCGCCGAGGGCCGCGACTTCTTCCTCCGCTCATGGCAGCTCACGACGTTACCTGGATTCGCGATTCTGATCGTCGGCGCAGGATTTAGCCTCCTGGGAGACGGACTGGCCGACTACTTGCGGGCGGAATAAAATAGGAAGATATACGTATGTTCGAAGTACAGTCAGAAAAAATGGGTCCGCGCCTGATGCTCGATCAGCGAGTGCCGATGCGAGATGGCGTCGAGCTTTCGGCCGATGTGTATCTTCCAGGTGATGGCGACGGTCCCTGGCCGGTCATTCTGCAGCGCACACCGTACGATAATTCTCGCGGACGCGGTATCGAACAGGCCGCCTATTTCACTGAGCACGGCTACGCGATGGTTCTGCAGGACGTGCGTGGTCGCGGTAGATTCCGACGGGAGTTGGGAACCGTTTGTCGACCAGGCCCGGGACGGTCACGACACTGTCGTCTGGATCGGCCAGCAGGAGTGGTGCGATGAAAAAGTCGGGATGATGGGTGTCTCCTATGGCGGGCTTGTTCAATGGATGGCTGCCCGTGAACGCCCACCGTATTTGAGCGCTCTCGTCAGTACGTCGGCGGCCGGAAACTGGATGGAAGAGCTACCTTATAGACACGGCATCTTCTCACCGTTCTGGATCTACTGGCTGCAACGCCGTCGGTGGCCGCACGATGCAGACGCCCGTTGGTAGTCAACGTCAACTGCCGGGCTGGTCGCGAATCGTTCGTATTGGCATATCGTGACCAGGATCAGGCCCTCGGCGTCTCAACACCGTCTGGCGCAAATGGCTTGAACACAGCACCTACGATGAATACTGGCAGCAGCTGTCACTTCGAGGGTATTTTCAGGGCATCGACCTACCGGTGCTTCACATCACCGGCTGGTTCGACGGCAATGATTTCAATGGCGATCAGCTGGGGCAACTCTTCTACTGGCGAGGCATGATGGAGGAGTCTCCCGCAAAGGATCGCCAATTCCTCGTGATAGGGCCATGGGATCATGCCGGGACCGGCAATCCTCAGTCCACTTTTGGAGATCGAAACTTTCGGCGCTTCGGCTGTTGTCGACATGAAAGCGCTTCATCTGCGCTTTTTCGATCGCTGGTTAAAGGACGTCGACAACGGGTTCGATCGTGAGCGTCGAGTTCGGCTCTTCGTCATGGGTGACAACGAATGGCGGACGAAGACGAGTGGCCGATCGCCAGGACGCAATGGCAGGATTTCTATCTCCATTCAAGGGCGCGGCAAACACGCTCGCCGGAGACGGTAACCTCAACCGTGAGGCACCCAGTGACGACGAACCGGCGGACACGTATGTGTACAACCCTGAAACTGCCAACGCCTGCTACTCCTGATCTCTACAAATTCCCATCACCCGATTATCCCTTGGACAATCGTTGGCGTCTACGCCGCGACGACGTTCTGGTCTACACCAGCGATCCACTTGACACACAGATTTCGAAGTCACCGGGCAAGCTGAAGCGATGCTCTTCGCAAGTTCCGACTGTCCCGATACAGACTGGCATGCGACTATCTGCGACGTTCATCCTGACGGTCATTCAGAAGAGCTGAGCTGGGCATGTTTGCGCGCCGCCATCGCGGCGGGCTGATGACCCCACCAGAACCATTGACGCCTCACCAGATGCACGAGTTCAAGTTGACATTCCCAGCCACGTCAAATGTCTGGCGCAAAGGGCATCGGCTGCGACTCACGATCGCCTCCGCACACTTTCCAATGGCCTATCCAAATCCGAATACCAATGCGCCAATTGGCGATGATGATGACATACCGTCGCCACAAATGCTGTGTTCCATACCTCCCTCCATCCGTCGCACGTACGATTGCCTGTGGTGCCAAAAGCGCATGCCTGATACGCGGGCGTATGCAGTGGAGCCGATGTCATAGGCTTACGCCCATTCATGTTCTAGCTGCACTAAACGTCGGCGAGACCATGCGCGTAAGCGAAGGCGGTTGCCGCTGTGCGAGAGCTCACATCGAGCTTTCCATAGATCGATGAGAGATGGCGCCCGACGGTACGCGGGCTGATGTGTAACTCGTTGCCTACTTCCGCATCGGTCATCCCACGGGCGACGAGCACGAGGACGTCTATTTCGCGTGGTGTTAGACCGGCCGGGGCTTCCGCTGTCGTGACCGCTGCGGATCTGACTTCATCGAGCTGACCGATCTTGAGTAGGAGTGGTTTCGCACCTAGTCGCTCTGCGGCAGTGCTCGCTTGCTCTGCGATCGCGTCTGCATCCACTGTGTTGCCGCGAGCGTGTTCCAACTGGGCTAACGCCAGCCAGCAGCGCGCCTGTTCGAACGGTGCTTCGGCGCTGGTCGCGATGTCTAGCGCTGCCGCGAGATGGTTGGCGGCGCTGTCAAAATTGCCCAGCTCGGTTTCTATCTCGCCGAGATGGCGCTGTGCCGCCATGATTGTCAGCGGTTGGCGAGGTTGACTGGCGAACGCTATCGCTTCGCGGGCTTTTGACATCGCTCGCTCGTGGTTACCGTCGGCGCGCGCTTCCTCGATTTGAAGGAGGAGATAGACTCCAAGGCTGGGCAATCGTCCTGTCCATTTGGCCCAACGGCCGTAGGCGGAAATCCATGCGCGAGCTCGTTCTATATCCTCTCGGTCCAGGGCAAGTTCAGCAGCGACGCGCATCATTTCCATTGTGTTGTGCGCAAGCCATACGCTTGGTTCGATGTCCGGTCCGTAGGAGATCGCAGCACGGATACGCGCCCGAGCGCTTTCATGGTTGCCCTGAAGGCGGTCCAATTCAGCCAGAATCAGTGTGCTGCCGGATCGCAGCACGGATATTGACAGGCAGGCATTCGCGCGTCTTCTCGCCTCTTCCCATTCGCCAAGGAGGATATGGCCTTCGGTGATGTGCGGCACCACATCGGATTCGAGGAGATGCACGAAATCGGACTTAAGCCAGGCTTCGTCCGCCAACTCTATGCGTGCTCGACCGAGGGCCGCGTTGTCGCCAAAGTAGGCCTTGTCGAGCGTCACGTATTCCCAGTCGTGCGCGGCCGCTACACCGTGATGATGGCCAGTCTCTTCTCGCCTGCGTCTCGCGTTCTCGTAAGCCACCCGGGAACGGTCTATGTCCCCAAATGCGGCGTAGGAAATCGCCAACGCGAAGTGGGCGTCGCCGACTTCATTCGGATTGCGTTCGATTTCGCCTGCATTTAGCGTGGTGAAATAACGTTCGGCTGATTCGATCGCCTGTGGATGGCGACCAAAGTGAGCGAGAAGTGGCGCGAGTGCTCCGCGGCTTATGACGGTACCCAGGCTGCTCTCTCGAATGCGTTGCAAATCAGAAGCGGGGAGTGCCTCGTACATTTCAAGCGCAGCATCAAGCTCGTTTAGCGCGTTTTCTCCAGCCAATGCACGGGCCCGGCCTCGAAGCCAGGTTGCGGCGGTGACGAGTGCCTCATCCCCGGACTCGCGGCCCCGTTCCAACGCTATGTCCAGATAGCTCAACGCCCTCGGTGTATCGACATAACGATAGGCTTCGGAAACTTCGAGAAGAAGCCATGGCTGGTCCGCCATGTGTTCCGGATCCCGTTGGCGGATCGCTATCGCTTCTTCAAACCGTGATGCCGCAGCCAGATAAGATGCCGCTTCGTTAGATCGACGAGCTGCCAGTATCAGCCAGTCTGCCGCGCGCGGATCGCCGGCTGAATAGTAATGGTGAGCGATTGTGTCGGGATCAGGACTGGGGTCAGATGCCAACATGTCGCCGATCTGCTTGTGAACTACGCCGCCGGCGCAGCAGCACGAGGCTGTCATAGAGCGCTTCCCGCACGAGCGCGTGGCGAAAGCGAAGCCGCTGGCGACCGGGCGTCTCCTCAATGACACCACTCGTCATGGCCTCGTCGACTATGTGGGATAACGTGTCGATGTCAATGTTCTGCAGCCCTTGCCAGATCGGCAGCGAGATCTCATCTCCAATCACCGCCGCGTTTTGCAAGGCGCGGCGTGTTTCGTCAGTTAGACGGGAGAGTCTGCCTTCGACGATTTGGCGCAAGAGGAGGGGCATTTGAAACGTATCGAGGTCGTTTACCTCCCATGGACCGTCTGTCGACTGCGAAGCGAGGATCCGCTCGGATTCGAGCGCGTGGAGCAGTTCCTCCGAAAAGAATGGGTTGCCTTCGGCGTATCTTGAAATGTAGCCAACGAGCCTGTCGAGATCTTCGTCGCTAAGGTTGTAACGAACCTGAACGAACCGTTCCAGATCGGGGGTGTCGAGGCGCAAGAGACTGATCCGGGCTGCACGAGTTTCCCGGACGAGCGTCGGCAACATGCTATAGAGCGGAGTGCGCGGTTGAAGATCGGTGTCACGATAGGTTGCGACGACGGCCACCGGGCTGGCCCTCAATCGTCGAGCAAGAATTCTGAGAAGTTCCAGACTGGATTGATCCGACCACTGCAGGTCTTCTAGAACGAGGAGGAGACCACGGTCTCTCGCTAGATCGACGAGGAAATGATCGAAGTGACCAGCGACCGCGGGAGGTGGTAAAGCAGCCCCATCGAGCAGATTTTCGATTTCTGCCGGTAATGGTGGTTCGCCTGAATCGGGTCTATACAGTCTCGCGAGATCGGTCCAGGGGCTATAAGGGGCAGACGTTTCCATGTCATAGCACTGGCCAGAAACAATACGAATATTCTGGCTCGCGGCTTCTTCCGCGACTCGTTGGACGAGTGTTGACTTACCGATACCAATTTCACCGCTGACGAGGGCCAAACTCGTTCGACCCGCCAGCGAATCGATCATCGACCTTCGGAGCGTTGCGATCTCCTGGTCGCGTCCAACAAAAATCTCGCGTCCCCTTCGTTGCATCTTCAATCACTTGCCCCATCATCATTATAGATAGTTCGAAGAGGCTATGATGAGGTTGTCAAGAGACTCATTCCAACCGCAATGAATCGAGCCTCATGCTCGTCCAGGCGATAGTGAAATCAGCTGGATCGGCTGGAATGACAACCAAGGAAGAGTTTGTAGCCATAGATGACAAAGGGGGACTGATGAACGCGGAGAATGGTCGAATCTTTGACTACATCGTTGTTGGCGCTGGTTCCTCCGGAGCAGTGCTGGCCGCCCGGCTCAGCGAAGATCCCGGTCGAACGGTCTTGCTCCTGGAGGCGGGGCCGGACTATCGATCCAGCGATGCACCCGCTGCGATGCGCAGTGCGAACCCGCTCGGCATCACCAACCCAGACAGATATCCGGACTATCAATGGCCCCAGCTGATGGCAAGTCGAACCGCTGAGCAAGCCCCGCGGCTCTATGATCGAGGTCGAGGGATGGGTGGCAGCTCGGCCATCAACTGGCAGGTTGCCCACCGCGCGCCACTTGACGATTACGATCGCTGGGCAGAACAGGGCTGCGTCGGGTGGTCCGGTGAAGAACTCCTTCCAGCGATGAATCGACTGGAAAACGATCTCGACTACGGCGGACCGTTCCATGGGAAGGGTGGACCCATCACCGTTCGCCGACCGAGGCTCTGGGAGCTCGGGAAGGTCGATCTCACGTTTATTGAGGCGGGCCTCGAGCTCGGCTATCCATGGAGCAGCGACCACAATGCACCGGAAGCTACCGGCGTGACGGTACTCCCGTACAATCGAACGCTCGACAACAGGGTCTCGACGAACGATGCATATCTCGAACCTGCGCGGGAGCGCGACAATCTGACGATAGTTGGAGACGCGCAAGTAGATCGTGTGCTGTTTGATGGTGTGCGTGCAATCGGCGTGCGGGTCCGGATCGGTGGTGAATGGGTCGAACGCAATGCACGGGAGATTATCCTGTCGGCCGGATCGGTCTTCTCCCCAGCCATTCTCTTGCGTTCTGGCATAGGGCCGGCGGATCAACTCGTCTCGTTCGGAATTCCAGCTATCAACGATCTTCCAGTAGGCCAGAACCTGATCGACCACACATCGGTAGGCGTGCATCTTGTATTGAAACCCGAAGCGCGGACCGACAATTGGGAAGATCGCTTGCTCGGTTGCTATATCCGCTATAGCTCTGGTCTGGGCGGCGCACTTGACAACGACATGATGATGGTGAGCCGCAATCTCAATGGATACGACGATACCGGTCTCGACATCGGTGCTATTTCGGTGGCCACCTGGCAGAACTTTTCACGCGGCGAGCTGCGGCTAACCGATACCGACCCGTTCTCGATGCCGGTAATCGATCAGAACATGCTTTCCGATGAACGAGATCTGATTCGTTTGCGCGACGGCGCCAAACGGCTTTTCAAACTTGCGCGGCATCGTGCGTTTCTAGCGATCAGTGAAGAAGTGACGCTATCGAAAGGCGTCACCGGGACGGCGAACCTCAAGATCGAAGACGTTGAACATGATGACCATGCCATCGACACCTGGATGCGGGAAACGGCCCGTGACACCTGGCATCTCGTTGGTACGTGCCGGATGGGTGCGTCGGATGATGCTCGTACCGTCGTTGACTCCGACTGCCGGGTGCTGGGGGTCGAGGGTCTGCGTGTTATCGACGGATCGATCATGCCGGAGGTCACCCGCGCCAATACGAATCTGCCATGTATGACGATTGGGGAGCACATGGCTGCGCGATTGAAACGTATGGGCTAGAGTGATGACACAAACCCATCGTTCTCTCTGGCATTCTTGAGGTCGATGGTATAATCTGCGACTGGGCATCTCCGGGATGCTGGGACGGTAATGTTCCGTGTTTCCCGCGATAACGGTGCTGCGGGGGGATGCCAGAGTGGACAATTGGGCCTGGCTGTAAACCAGGTGCGCAAGCTTCGGCGGTTCGAATCCGTCTCCCCCCACCAGCCCATCCGGCACGAATGCCCGATGGGTTCTTGTTTGGAAACGCGCCGGTCCGGTCCCGCGCACCCAATGAGCGCGCCAGTTCTGCATACAGGCTGAGGATCGACGGAAACGCAATAGGGAAGAGCGAGAGATGGCGAAGCAGCGTTTTGAGCGGACGAAGCCGCACGTCAATATCGGGACGATCGGGCACGTTGACCACGGGAAGACGACCTTGACGGCGGCGATCACCAAGACACTGGGACTGGCCGGCGACAAATCCGCCTTTCGCAGTTTCGATTCGATCGACAATGCCCCGGAAGAACGCGAACGCGGGATCACGATTGCGATCAGCCACGTCGAGTACGAGACCGATGCGCGCCACTACGCCCACGTCGACTGTCCCGGGCATGCCGACTACATCAAGAACATGATTACCGGTGCGGCGCAGATGGACGGCGCGATTCTGGTTGTGAGCGCACCGGATGGTCCGATGCCGCAGACGCGCGAGCACATCCTGCTGGCGCGCCAGGTCGAGGTGCCGGCGATGGTCGTTTTCCTGAACAAAGTGGACCAGATGGATGACGAAGAGTTGCTGGAGCTGGTCGAGCTGGAAGTGCGCGAGTTGCTGAGCGACTACGAGTTTCCCGGTGACGAGATTCCGATCATTCGAGGCAGCGCACTGGCCGCGCTGGAGAGCGATTCGGTCGATGTGACGTCGCCGGAGTACGCGCCCATCCTGGAGCTGATGCAGGCGGTAGACGACTACATTCCGACGCCGGAGCGGGCGATTGACCGGCCGTTCCTGATGCCGATCGAGGATGTGTTTGGGATCAAGGGTCGTGGCACGGTGGTGACGGGGCGTGTAGAGCGCGGGCGAGTCAAGCAGGGTGAGACGATCGAGATTGTCGGGATCAAGCCGACGGTGACGACGGTGGTGACGGGCGTCGAGATGTTCCAGAAGACGCTGGATGCCGGAGAAGCGGGAGACAATGTCGGTTGTCTGTTGCGCGGTGTTGAGCGTGAGGACATCGAGCGTGGTCAGGTGCTGGCGGCACCGGGGAGCATCACGCCGCACACGAAGGTGAATGCGGAAGTGTATGTGCTGACGAAGGAAGAAGGTGGTCGGCACACGCCCTTTTTCCGGGGCTATCGGCCGCAGTTTTACATTCGAACGACGGATGTGACGGGTTCGATCGATTTTGCGGCGGATCTAGAGATGGTGATGCCGGGAGACAATGTCGAGATGGTGGTGGAGTTGATCCAGCCGGTGGCGATTGAAGAAGGCTTGCGCTTTGCGATCCGCGAAGGTGGACGAACTGTTGGCGCAGGCGTCGTCACTTCCATCATCGAATAGCCCAAAGATATTGCAGATTCGAAGGTACGGTCATCATTGATGACCGTACCTTCGCCAATGATCGGCGTTGTCAGCTATAATTAGATGAGCTTCATTGATGAGGCTTGGTTGTGTATCGCTGAATCGAGCGGTCCAGCACCAGAGGGTTGTAGCTCAACTGGTAGAGCAGCGGTCTCCAAAACCGCAGGTTGCGGGTTCGAGTCCTGCCAGCCCTGCCCATGGATAGTCAAGAATATTTTGGGAAAGCTACCGAAATGTTCAATGACCTTCCAAAGCGTATGTGAAAGTTGCACACTAACTTTCCGTACAGTGTCACTTATAGATTCCGGCAGGTCACGTGGATCGTACGCGGGTCCGGCCATTGAATGGGAGTCCCGACATGGCATCACCACGCACCGGCTCTCGTCGGGGACGAACTCGCACCGCCGAGCAAAATCAGACAGTTTTTGGGCGGATTCAATCGCTTTTCCGCGATACAGCGTCCGAAATCCGGAAGGTGACCTGGCCCGATAGCGACACGACCCGCAACTTGACCATGTTTGTTGTGGCGTTGAGTATCTTTCTCGGAGCATTGCTTGGTGGAGTCGATGCCATCTTTGTTCGAGTTTGGGAAAGCGTCCCGACCTTCTAAAGACTTGTAAGGAGATCCAACCGTGGCGCGCTCAATTCGCGAACGCCTAAAAAATCGCGCCCGAGATGAGGCCGGCGAATCGCGGGAAGGTGACGAGGGCGATTGGTACGTCGTTCACACCTACTCCGGCTACGAGAACAAGGTTCGTCAGAACCTCATGCACCGCATAGAATCAATGGATGCGGAAGATCGCATTTTTGAGATAATCGTACCGACTCAGGAAGAAATCGAAATCAAGTCTGGCCAACGCAAGACGGTTCAGAAGAAGATCTTCCCGGGTTACGTGCTCGTTAAAGATGGTCATGGATGACGAAGCCTGGTCGGTTGTGCGCCATACCCCGGGCGTTACGAGCTTCGTAGGAGATGGTTCAGAGGCTATGCCGCTCCCAAGTGGTGAGGTCGAAGCGATCATCGCTGGCATGACGTCAGATGAACCACGAGTGACGATGTCGCTCACCGTTGGTGACGCAGTTCGCATTACTGACGGTCCATTTAGCGATTTCCGTGGTGCGGTTGATGAGATCAATCGCGAGAAGGGGACCGTCAAAGTACTCGTCTCGTTCTTTGGTCGCGAAGTACCGGTCGAGCTTGACTTCCTGCAAGTCGAGCGCGAATCCTGATAAACCCGGTATAATCCGCAGGTTGTGGTCGGCGGCACGTGTGCCGTTGGCGTGTTGTGCCGAACATAAATGGCGAGGAGCGCGAAACCTATGGCCAGAAAAGTACGCGCGTACATCAAATTGCAGATACCGGCTGGAAAGGCGACGCCTGCGCCGCCGATCGGCCCGGCACTGGGCCAACATGGTGTGCCGATCATGGACTTCTGCAAGGAGTACAACGAGCGCACCCAGAGCCAGATGGGACAGATCATCCCGGTCGTGATCACGGTGTTTGAAGACCGATCATTTAGCTTCATCACCAAGACGCCGCCTGCCGCAGACCTGATCCGCCAGGCTGCGGGAGTCGCTAAGGGTTCCAGTCTGGTTGGCTCTGAGCTGGCTGGTCGTGTGACCCGTGATCAAGTGCGAGAAATAGCCGAACTCAAGATGCCTGATCTAAATGCGGTCGACATTGAGGGTGCTATGAAACAGGTCGAAGGCACTGCCCGCTCGATGGGTATTGCTGTTACTGGTTAGATTCGCCTTACGGTGGGAGGGGTCGTTGACCCCGATTGAACCACAGGAAGTGGACGCTAGATATTCATGGCAAAGCATGGAAAAAAGTACGAAGCAGCCGTCGCTCGTGTTGATCGTGAACGAGAGTATCCGCCGCTAGAAGCCGTCGAACTGCTCAAAGAAGTCGCTTACGCGAACTTCGATGAAACCATTGAAGTGCACTATCGCCTGAACATTGATCCTCGCCAGGCCGATCAAGCCGTGCGCTCAACGGTGAGCTTGCCGCACGGCACTGGTAGCGAAGTGCGTGTGCTGGTATTCGCGGTAGGGGACGCAGCGCGCGCCGCCGAGGAAGCTGGTGCAGACTACGTCGGAAGTGACGATCTCGTCGCGCAGATTAACGATGGATGGCTGGAATTTGACGCCACGATCGCTATGGCCGATCAAATGAGCAAGGTCGGCGGTCTCGGTCGTATTCTCGGTCGTCGCGGCCTCATGCCGAATCCGCGTGCCGGGACCGTTGTTCGGGACGCTGATGACCTGCCTGACGTAATTCGTGGCGTAAAGGGCGGTCGCATCGAGTATCGTAACGATCGCACAGGCTTGATTCACAACTCAATCGGCAAGAAGTCATTCGAGGTCGAACAGATTCTCGAGAACTTGCTGACACTAACGAGTGCGATTCAGCGAGACCGTCCAGATGCTGTACGTGGCCCATTTTGCCAATCAATCTACATTACGAGTACAATGGCTCCTGGCATCAAACTCGATGTCGCCGAAACACTGGCCGCCGCTGAGGCGATGACCAGCTAACAATCGAAGAACGTTCCGTCCCGACTGCTTAAGACCACCGGTGTGCGCAGCACTTAATTATCCGGTAGAGGTGGCGGGAGGATGGTGAATATCATCAGCAGATGAATTGCGCCGCCTCCGTGCCCTCAAGCTCGGGGGCGGTTTTCGTTCATGTTGAATAACGTAGGAAGGAGGTAAGGATCAATTGCCAACTCCGAAGAAAGAAGCCGTCGTTGCTGAAATTACTGACGCACTCGGCCGCTCAGTTCTGACGATACTTACGGACTACCGGGGCCTCTCCGTGCCACAGCTTCAAACGCTGAGGGCGAATCTGCGCGAGTCGCATGCTGACATGAAGGTGGCGAAGAATACGCTAACGAAGATTGCGGCGCATGCAAGCGACATCAGTGGACTGGATGAGAATCTCGTCGGTCCAACTGCGCTCGTATTTGCCTGGGAAGATCCAGCCCAGCCAGCTAAAGTATTGCGAGACTTTGCCAGATCATCAGGAATCCTGTCGATCAAAGCAGGGGTGATGGATGGTGAGATCCTGACAGCCGAACAGATCGGAGCGATCGCTGATCTACCGAGTCGGGATGAACTGATTGCCAGAGTTGTTGGTGGGATTTCCGCTCCGTTATATGGCCTTGTGAACGTCATGTCTGGACCCGCGCGCTCGCTCGCGTACGTCCTGCAGGCACGCCGAGATCAATTAGAAGCAGCAGCGTAGATTGGAAAGGGGACTGTAGCTATGGCTATGGATCAGGAAAAAATGGATGGCCTTCTTCAGACGATCGAGCAGATGACCGTGCTCGAACTCTCTGAGCTTGTGAAAGCGTTGGAGGAGAAGTTCGGCGTATCGGCGGCGGCTCCAATGGCTGTCGCAGCGGCAGGCGCAGGCGCGGTAGTGGAAGAAGAAGAGGAACAGACTGAGTTTGATGTCATCCTCACCGAGGTTGGCGCCAACAAGATTCAGGTTATCAAGGCTGTTCGCGAATTGACGAGTCTGGGTCTGAAGGAAGCCAAGGACGTTGTCGACAGCGCTCCAGGACCAGTCCGCGAGGGCGTGAACAAGGAAGATGCCGAAGCCGCTAAGGCCAAGCTTGAGGATGCCGGCGCAACGGCTGAAATCAAGTAGTTGATGAGGCGTCCCCCATCCCACGCCGATGATCGGGAGCGTTCGACTCGTTCGAATGAGGTGGTATACTGCCCATTCGACGGGGCGTGGCGCAGCCTGGTAGCGCATCGGTCTGGGGGACCGGAGGTCGGAGGTTCAAATCCTCTCGCCCCGACCAGAATTTGATGTGAGACTGGGAACGCCGGCACAGTGGAGTGTCGGCGTTCGGCATTTTGATTCGTGGCGTGAGTCCCGCGAAGTACTCGCTGGAGTTTGACTATGACTGACAGCAATTCGGTGACAAAGATGTCGCCAACGGCGGCACGCATTTTGATTGCAGACGATGATTCTGGTGACCGCCAGCAGCTTCGGGAAGCGCTCGCGCGCCTGGGTTATGATGTCATAGCTGAAGCGTCGAACGGACGGCAGGCGCTTGACCTCACCGGAAGGCTCCAGCCGGATCTCGCCATGATAAACGCCGACATGGAGCAAGCTACTGGTTTAGAAGCGGCGGTGGCGATCATCGCCAGCGAAGTGGCTCCCGTCGTACTTTTGGCAGACCCGATCAATAATGTGGAACGAATTGCCCGCGAGACCAAGATCGCGGGTTATCTTGTTAAACCGATGCGTGAAGACGAACTGAAGGCCGTTATCGAAGTCGCGCTTGCACGCTACAGCGATCTGCGCTGGTTACGCGAACGGGTTGCGGAACTAGAGGACGCGCTAGAAACGCGCAAAGTTGTCGAGCGCGCTAAAGGGATACTGATGGACTTACATGGTCTGTCGGAGTCAGACGCTTTCCGCCGAATGCGAAAGACGAGTATGGACAATCGCAAGACGATGAGGGAAGTCGCGGAGGCTATCCTCTTGTCGCATGATTTACAGCTCGGATCCGACCTCATCTGACACCTTCAGTCCGGAGGTCACCAGAATCTTGCAACCGGCTCGCGGTCGTCCTAACGGTACTGATGACGACTCTCACCGTTTCTGGTGTGACACTTTCGTAGGTAACCCCCGCAGGCACGACGATGCCAACATCAAGCGTATAGGAACCGCTGGTTAGATCTGTCAGGTCGACGACGGCCAGGACGCTGAGTGTCTCCGGATCTTTCAACGCGGCGCCGTCACCCGAGATGACGACAAACACCGATTCCGTCGACAGCTCTGCTTTTAGTCCGTTTCCGAGGCCTATTGTTTCGATTTTGACATCAGGCGCATCGAGGCGGACGGGGTCAATCGGCACCCAGACATCTACGGTCTGATTCGAGAGAGTTACCGTGCTCGGAAGCGCAAGCGTATTGAGTTCTACATCAAGAATCCATCCAGATTCCCGGAGATTGGAAATATCGATGGGAACCGTCTCTATTCCAAGGATACCTGTAAGCGTCGATGAAGGACCGGACAGTCGAACGGTTGAAGGGATTGCCGCCGCCGTCGTTAGTTCAGTCTCTTTCAGGCGATCATCGACAATGCAAGCACACTTTACGATGACAGGCACATCCCGAGAGGTTGATTCATAGGTTACTGTCAGCTCGACGCGTTGACGGCGACACTTCGACACCTTCAACCGGTTCGCCATTGGCCCCAATTGCGATCAGGTCCACGTTACCCACAAATGATTCACGATGTCCTTGCAGGTCTACCGGTAGAACGACAGATTGGACTTGATCGACGTGCGCTTTCGGTCCCTGAACAGACGCAATTTTCGTAGCCGCCTCGATCGAGGTTACGCTTACTGGACGCGTCTCGTTCTCTTGCAGATCTATCGGGAACGTACGGACGACGATCAGATCGAGCTCGACTTCGACAACTGATGGCTCCACAATGACCTGCCTTATGCCAGATGGAGTGTCGACGGCTAGTGGATATTCATCGATTCCCGGCCCGTTGGCATCACTAAAGTCGATGCTCGCCGTGATGTCGTTCAGTACAACCCGTTGAAGAACGTCCTGGGGGCCTTTGAGGGTGACGGAGATAGATGGAATGCCACCGACGATGAGCATGTTCGGCGGCACATTTTCAGGTGTGACGGTGATACTCTGGTATTCGCGCGTGATTTCCGGATTCGTCTCCCAGACAATGAAGCCCCAAATAACGAGGGCAAGGACAACCGAGGCCACGAGACGGATGAAGGTCGCGGCACTAGCTAAGCGTCGGAGTCGGTGTCCCATAGTACTGTACTGTTCACTTCTGTGTTTCGTCGTTGTGATTCGACCCGGCGGGTTGTCTCAGGTTGTGATGTCCGATTGCGACGTCGCAGCAGATCTGAGCTGCGGGTGCTCTTGGTCGGCCGAGCTTCGATGCGGAGTAATGTTCGCAGCGCGCGTCGGAGTCGTTCCTGGTCGAGATTCTCGATAAGTCGTCCGGACGAGTACGCAACCGATATGCGACCGGTCTCTTCGGATACAACCACTGCGATAGCGTCAGATTCTTCGGTAATGCCGATTGCGGCCCGATGCCGCGTTCCAAGTCTGTTGTCGAGGCCAAGATTCTCTGTGAGCGGTAATACAACCGTTGCCGCCATTACGCGGCCCCCTCGAATGATAGCCGCGCCATCATGCAATGGTGACTTTGTCTGGAAGATGCTAACAAGCAAATTTGCGGAAACTCTCGCATCCAGAGGCACTCCGCGCTCTATGTAATCCTGCAGCCCTGTTTCACGTTCCACGACCATCAGCGCGCCGGTACTCGTGCGGCTTAGTTGAGCTGCGGCCCGGGCTATCTCGTTGACCGTTGCTCGAGCATCGGCATCATCGCTCGACGGAAAGGGAGTTCGCAACCATCCACCGGTGTGTCCAATTTGTTCCAAAACACGACGCAACTCGGGTTGAAACACGATCGGAATGGCGAGAATGAGGGCCGGCAGCAGTGTACGCAGGAGGAATCCGACCGCCGTTAGCTCGAACGTGCGCGAAAGCACCCACATCGCGAAGGCCACGATAATCAGCCCTCGGATTATCAGCGCTGAGCGGGTCCCCTGCGCGACACCGAGCAGCATGAAAATTATTGTCGATACGATCGCAATATCGAGGGCTGCGCGCGCATCCAGTCGGGAGAGTAGCCATTGAACTTCAGGCATGCATTACCAGTCTGCGGTGACATTCAGGGTGTCCAGATACCAATTGTATTGTATGTGCGAGCGCGATAAAGCGCCACAACCTGACTCTATCCAGTTGCGGCCAAGACTGCCAGCGCCGATTGTTTTGCTTGAAGGACAGGATCATTTGGCGCAATTTCCGAGAGCCGGCGGTATACCCGCTCAGCCTGTTTGTACTCGCCCATTGATGTAAGCACTTCACCAAGTTTATGGTACGACCCGAAGTCTGCCGGGTCCAGGCCAATGATCTGATGCAGTGCGGCGACGGCTTCGTCTGAATCGTGCTCTTTGAGTGCGATGCGCACTACTTCGCGCAGTTGTTCAGCTGCCCGATCGACGGATCCGGTTTGGAGATAGAACGCAACCGCGGCATGACGTACAGGAACGTTATCCGGATCGGTCGCTACACCTTGGTCGTAGAGCTGGTTGCCTAGAGCGAAATTACCCATAGCGCAGGCGATTTCCGCCGCTCGAGAATAGGCAGCTATCGCTCCCGTGATGTCATTGTTGTCGCGCTTTAGTGTGGCAACTGACTCTAATTCGTGCAGCGCTTCATCGAGGATGCCACGGCGCAAGTAGACATCTATCAGCATCTGCTTAATCTCGAGATTGTTAGGGACTGCCTCGCTAATATTGCGCATGGCAGCCGCCATCGCCGGTAGATCGCCTGATTGTTCGTGAGCTTTCGCTATCGCGCGCAATTCGCGTATGCCGTCATTGAGTTTGCCTTGCTCAATGAGAATTCCCGCATACACTTTACGTAATTTCAGATCCTCCGTGTTGTTTGCAACAAGTGCCTGGATAACTTCAGCGCCATGATACAGGGCATCATGGATATTGAGGGCAACCTGATAGCGCTCGAAGATGTCTTGACGCGATGTCTGCATTGAGAACAGATCAAAATCGGTATCGATGCCGTCGTTACTGACGGCCACTGTCGTTGCGATGAGATCGTCAAGCGCCGGTATGATGCCCTGAAGTCCCAGATACTCAATCGTTTCCACCTGCGCGCAGGCCGCGACGAACAATTCCAGGTGCGTCGACGTATCCGGTGCAACAATTTTCCAGTCATCGAGCTCGGCCTGGGCCGCATCCCACTGACCAGCAGCGAGGGCGATGACCGCACCACCGAGATAGCGAACATGTTCGGGGACGAATGATTCAGAGCGTTCGATCGCAACTCGTGCAAGTCCATAAATGTCGGTTTTCACTCGCACCTGTTCGACTGCGCGAGCGAGCCATCGCGGCCAATCCGCTTCGTGCCTGACAATTCCCGATGCGGCGCGCCACCACAGGAGATCCACGGAGGTCGAGTCCGGTCGCACCCGTTCCTGCAGCGCTTGATGAATTTCCTCTGGAGCAGCGGTAGCGACAGCGGCACGAATGTAAGTACGGACGGCATCATCGTCATTCGGCCGTCGTTCGACGAGGGCACGTGCCAACTCGCGGGCAGTTGCAGGATCCGATTCTTGCGAGGCTTCAATCGCCGCTGGTAGGAAGGGATCATTCGGCCCGAGGATCTGCTGGCTCAGCAGGTATTTGGCGTGCTCAATGAGCGCCGTCGAATCATCAGGGTTGAGCGAAACGTAGATTCCTCGAAGCATAGGATCGTCTTCGATGCCGTCTAGTTCATGCAATCGTTCAATCGCTTCGATCAGGCTTTCCGCGCCCTCGATATCGCCGAGGGCGATTCGGATCTGAACAGCTCGGAGATAGTTGGGAATGAAGTCTGGGGCATGAGCGGTTACAAGACTGCATAGATCGAGGGCAGCGTTGGGACGTCCTTCATTAAAATCGCGCTCCGTTTCAGCTATCAGGCGCTGTATTGCGCGAGGTAGGCGATCCGAGCCCGGTAACGGGGCCGTCAAATGGATGAGCGGTTGGCGACGGACCGGACGAAGATCGTGGTTCTCGTCCAGCATCGTTGTTCCGGAGCCGGAAGTTGCTCCCCTGGCCTCTTCGATACGACGAATGAGTTCGTCTATTTCGGGTGATACCGTGCCTGCTTCCAAGACTTCTTGAAGTATGTCGTCGGCGTCATCAAACAGGCCGGTCTCTAAGTAGGACGTTGCGACTTCGACGATTTGACGAAGTTCGGAGTCATATATTCCGGTAGGAACATGAGATGCGGTGGTCGCCAACGTCTCGGTGTGAGCTTCGTCAATTACAGCGTCTTGTACGCTCATCTTTCCTCCAGTGCGGACGTTTGGCACAAAATCGCATCGGATCACGAACTGCTACCGGCGAGTATATGGGGAATTGCCCCAGTTATGAATAGTACAAAGGGGCGGAATCTGGCTGGCAAACGTGCCTTCGGGCTAGCGCCGTTGATCTTTGCGTCGTGGTGAAGATGTCAGACGTGGATCGGCGCCGCGGACACGATAATCTCCAGCATCGAAGAAAACCGGTGTTGACAGGCCAACATCAAATAGTCGCGACCGAATGCGACCCTCAATACGATCGGGATCAACATTGGTCGTTACGATGGTGGGTAGGCGTTCCATGTAGCGGTGGTTAATGATCTGGAAGAGCTTTTCCTTTGCCCAGGGAGTCGTGTTTTCTGTCCCGAGATCGTCCAGCACGAGCAAATCTGCTCCCCGGATTGTGTCGAAGCGCGTTTCGTAGCGCATTTCGGCTGACGGAGAAAAGGTCGAGCGCAAATAGTCCAGCAAATCTGGAACAACAGCGAAAACGGGACGCATATTGAGGTGCGTTAGCGCATGATTCGCAACTGCGGCCGCCAGATGAGTTTTGCCGCAACCGTAGTCGCCGATGAGAATTAGCCATTGGTACGGGTCATCTGCGTAGGCTCGAGTCACCTGAAATGCCTCGCGCGCTCCCGGGACGGAAGCATCGAACGATTCAAAGGTCCAGTCGCGAATGAGCGACATGTTGCTCATGTCATTAATCTGGGCCATCGAACGCTCCCAGCGTTCTTCGCGCTTGCAGGTGCACTGAATGAGACGGCTAAAGTTCGGGCTGCCGACCGCGGCGTCGATGCGGACAAAGCCAGCGCCTTTGCAAATCGGGCAAACATCACTGGCGGCGGAGGAACTCGCTGTACTTATCCCGGAGGGTTTTTCCGGAAGTTCGATCCGTTTCATGATTTCGCCTATGGGTTTCATCAGATCGTCCTTCCGTGCCCCAATTTTCGAGGATGCGTTCGATATAGCGCCAGCTACGGCGGTTGTAAGCAACGGCTTCGCCGATTGCGTCAGCGATCCACTGTTCTGGATATCTAAGGAGCGCGTCGGCTAGTCGGTCGGCAATGAGAGGGCTGAGGAGCCCGATGTTCTGTTCATACAAAGCGTAAAGCCCGGGCCGTTCAATTGGCAACGGGATTGGCTCTGGTAGATCAGGAATAGTGAATGCTCTCTGGTGGGCTTTTCTGCGATTCTCCTCGCTCGCCAACACATACCAGCGCTGTTCGTCTTCGATGCCGAGTGGAATGAGAACGCCACGCGCAACTGCGGCGCTCAGCCCTTCCCGCGCTCGATCGGATGCGGAACGCGAAGACCCGTCGGCCCGCACCCCTGCCAGGATGTCTGCATCATCAAGTAAGTCACGTTCCGCCACCGGACGTGCATCGCCACCCAACGCTGCGACTGCCAGTATCAATTTCAGTTCAACCGGGTTCCAGACATCGCGCACGAGACGCAAAAGAAGCTGCGCCGACATACCGCCTTGGTCATTGTTCGCGATGGGAAGCATGAAGGGTCTACCTTCCCTCTATAGATCGGGGTCTCGATAGAGTTCGAGATCAGCGAAGCGAGCCGTCTTGTCAAAGAAGCGCAAGTGAACGGTTCCGACCGGTCCGTTGCGATGTTTTGCGACGATGATGTCGGCGATGCCGCGGCGCTCGGTATCCGGATCGTAGATTTCTTCGCGATAGATGAACATCACGATGTCAGCGTCCTGCTCGATTGATCCACTCTCACGCAAGTCGGAGAGCATGGGGACGTGTGACGTGCGGCTCTCTACGGCACGAGAAAGCTGAGCTAGCGCGACGACCGGCACATCGAGTTCGCGCGCAAGCTGCTTCAAGCCGCGTGAGATCTCCGAAATCTCCTGGACGCGATTGTCGCTGCGCCTGCCGGATGTCATCAGTTGCAGATAGTCGACGATGATGATGTCGAGTCCATGCTCGGCGGCCAGGCGGCGTGCTTTGGAGCGCACATCCATCATCGTGACGCTGGCGGTATCGTCGATGAACATCGGGGCTTCTGAGAGGCGCCCGAATGCGCGCACGACGCTATTCCACTCGCTATCGTCGATGAAGCCCATCCGCAGGCGGTGAGAGTCGATGCCCGTTTCCATCGATAGCAATCGTTGGACCATCTGCTCGCCAGACATCTCGAGGACAAAGAGCCCAACGGTTTGATTGTGCTGAACAGCGGCGTGATAGCCGAGGCTTAATGCCAGGGCAGACTTACCAACGGACGGTCTGGCGGCGACGATAATCAGGTCAGACTTCTGAAGGCCGCCGGTTAACTTGTCGAGGTCGATGAATCCGGTCGGCACACCGACAACATCGCCCTTGTTCTGGTGCAATGTGTCGAGGCGATCGAAGTAGTCTTCGAGGATCTCGCGCATCGAGCGAAAATCACGTTCTCCGCGTCGCTGTGATACGTCGAAGAGAATGCGTTCGGCGCTGTCGAGTGCGTCTTCGACTTCGGTACCGTCGTCAAAACCTATCCGCACGATCTCGCTGCCGGCATCGATCAGCCGGCGCCGGACTGCGGTCCGTGTGACGATTCGTGCATAGTACTCGGCATGGACCGTCGTTGGGGTAGCTGCGATCAGTTCAGCGAGATAGGCCTCGCTGCCAACGTCTTCGATTTGGCCCTGTCGGCTGAGTTCATCAACGAGTGTGACGAGGTCGGTCGGCTCGCGTCGGTTGTAGAGCGAGACGATCCCTTCGTAGATGATGCTGTGCGCACGGCGATAGAAGTCGTTGGGACGGAGAAACGACGCGACGCGAATAATCGCGTCACGATCGCTAAGGAGCGCGCCCAGGACTGACTGTTCAGCGTCAAGATTGTGGGGCGGTTGATGATCGACCGCTCTGGTTGCCTGGGCCATACTCCTCGATTCTGCTTTCCAATGAGAGACTAGGCGGAATCTTCTTCGTCGTCCTCGTCTTCAGTGCTGATGGCGTCCGCTTCCGGGTTGGCAACGAGTTCGTCGACCGCGCCGGCTATCTGATCGATTTCGGCTTCGATGCCCTCAACCTCGACCTGATAGACGTCGGATTCGTCCTCTTCGTCCTCTTCGGGCGGAGCGACCGCAATCAGTGGCGCTGCCGGGTCAAATACGGCGACCGTAATAGTCGGTACGAGACGACCAACGAGACGAATCGGGACGGTAAACTCGCCCACCTGACGAATGGGCGCATCGAGATCGACCTTGCGCCGGTCGATTTCCTGTCCGACAATTTCGCCCAGTCGATCGGCGATGTCGCTCGATGTAACCGAACCAAAGAGCCGCCCCTGTTCGCCCACGCGCGCCTGGATCTCCAGTCGGATGCCATCAATCTGCTCGGCGAGTTCTCTCATGTCATCCTCTAGAGCAGCGATGCGCCGGAGTTCAGCTTCCTGACGTTCCTCCACCTGACGAATCATGCCTGGTGTCGCAATTCGAGCCATGCCATGGGGAATCAGGTAATTCCGGGCATAGCCATCTTTGACGTCCTGGATCGTACCGAGGTCGCCGACCTTCGGTACATCTTGTGTCAGAACTATCTTCATCTCTAACCCTCGTCTCAATCACTTCATTTGATCAATGCCTCTGCCTGGCAACCATGAGTCCCAGCACGGTTGCGTTCAAGCTGGGAAGGGGTGTACGGACGCACCTTCCCGGGCGGTGTCAAGTATACCTGCCCGATCAGTGCCAGCCGACTTACCTGACGGATTCATCTACGACCGGCAGTGATTTCAGAGATATGTGTGTGTTCGGGAGTTACAGACGAGCATTGATTTCGCCTGGCTATCCGCTGTATTCCCGAAGGTGGTAAAGAGCAATGGAGCCGGCGGCGGCGGCGTTCAGTGATTCGATCTCACCATACATTGGTATCCGAACGAGCATGTCGCAACGCTCGCGTGTCAAGCGCCGCAAACCGCGCCCTTCCGAACCGACTACAAGCACGGCCGGAAGTGGCAGATCTGCGTCGAAGAGGTTCTCAGAATCTGCGCCGCCATCAAGTCCGATGATCCAGTAGCCTAGCTCGCTGGCCTTTGAAAGCCACCGCGCGAGGTTCTTTTCACGCCAGATCTGGAGATGTTCGGCCGCACCGGATGAGGCATTAACGACCGCAGGCGTGACCTCGACCGAGCGCCGTTCCGGGAAGAGCACGCCAGTGACACCGGCCGCTTCGGCAGTGCGCATCAATGATCCGGCATTGCGCGGATCTTCAAGCTCGTCCAGGGCAAGAACGATCGCGTCAAGTCCCGGCTCGGAGTCGCCCTGGTCCGCCGCGTATGGATACGAGCTCGTCTCCAGCAACACGCCCTGATTGCCATGTGGAGCCAGTCGATCGATTTCGTCTCGCGACAACCGGTCGATTCCGATCGACTGCTGCCTGGCGTGCTCAAGAATCTCGTCGATGCGCTCGTCGTTTCCGATGGAGTCGAGGATCTGCAAGGCGACGTGCTGGCGGCGGCCCGCACGTAGTGACTCGAGGACTGCATTACGGCCGTAGAGCCGTTCGTTTGCCATCAGATCGCTAGCTCGACCAGCGCCAGGTCGATCCTTCTGGCGAATCCTCGACCGTTACGCCCATTTCCGTCAAACGATCTCGAACGCCATCGGCAAGCGCATATTGCTTCGCGCCGCGCAGCTCCTGTCGCAGTTCGAGCAGTAGTTCAATGAATGGCCCAGCGTCACTTTCGCCCGCGCTGGAGGCCGATTCCAGAAGTGAAAGACCCAGCACTCCAGCCAGCTCGATGAGTTTCGCTTGCGCGGCCGCTTTTTCGCTGCCTTCGGACTGGTTGGCGAGGCGGCTCAGATCGAAGAGGACAGAAACGGCTATTGGCGCGTTGAAGTCGTCATCCATCGCATCCCGGAAGCGCTGTTCCGCTGACGTCAGTTCTGCGGCGATGCCCGGAGCGTCGACTATTTCAAGATCGCCGGCGTCGCGAACGGCATTCACCAGCCGGTCGTATCCACGCCGGGCTGATTCAAGGCCCTCATCAGTGAACGTAAGCGGATGACGGTAGTGCGTTTGAAGGACCATCAGGCGGAATGGCCCGGCATCGCCGTTATCGATGATCTCGCGCGGGCTTACGAGGTTCCCGATCGACTTGCTCATCTTGTCGCCCTTGAATTGCAGGAGGCCGTTGTGAACCCAGTAGCGCGAGAATGGGCGTGACTCATCGAACGACTCCGACTGGGCGATTTCGTTCTCATGATGGGGGAAAATCAAATCGGCGCCGCCGCCGTGGATGTCCATTTGCCCACCGAGGTGATGAGCTGCCATGACTGAGCACTCGATGTGCCATCCCGGCCGTCCGGGTCCCCAGGGACTGTCCCAGGCCGGCTCACCCGGCTTGGCTGCTTTCCAGAGGACAAAGTCCATCGGATGGTGCTTGGTGGGATCGACAGCGACCCGAGCTCCTGCCAGTAGGTCATCCAAGTTTCGGTGGCTCAGTTTTCCATATTCTTTGAACGATGAGACATCGAAGTTCACGTCGCCGTTGTCGGACTGATAGGCATGGCCATCTTCGATCAGTCCGCCAATCATCTCGAGCATGCCGGTGATTTCCTCGCTGGCTCGCGGGTAAATTGTGGCTGGCAAGATGTTGAGTTCCTTTGATTCCTTATGCCATGCCTCGATGTAGCGATTCGAGAATTCAAGCGGATCGACACCGTACTGGGCGGCGCGATTGATGATCTTGTCATCAACATCAGTGAAGTTCTGGGCGTGATTGACCTCGTATCCAGTCCATTCGAGGTAGCGGCGAATCATGTCAAAGGTGATCGCCATCAGTGCGTGCCCGATATGTGAGTCGTCGTAAACGGTGACGCCGCAGACATACATACGCACGTGACCAGGGTCGATCGTCTCAAAAGGTTCTTTCTGGCGAGTCATCGTGTTGTAGATCTGCTGTGTCATCGTCAATCTCCGATCATGTGATTCGACGGTCAATCATAGTCGCAAACAAAGCAAGCCGAAGCGCCCAGCTTCCTGGGACCCGGCGAAATTGATCCTGATGCGTAAACGGATTGCTGGGACTAGCTGTCAGCCGCGGCCTTGGAGTCGGAGGTCTTGGATTCCGACGCCGTCGACGGTGTCTTCGTTGAATCCGGTGCGGACGACTCAGACTTTGACGATTCAGAGGTCGAAGATGAGTCCGAGCTACTGCTATCGACAGCGGGAACAGCCGCCGATTTTGCATCCCGGCTATCGGTGACGTACCAACCCGAACCTTTGAAGATAATTCCGCTTGCGTGGATCACTCGCCGGATATGGCCTTGACACTCCGGACAGGTGGTAAGTGGATCGTCGGCGAAACTCTGGCGAGCTTCAAAACGATGGCCGCAGTTGTCGCAAGCGTATTCATAGATCGGCATGGCGCGGGGACGCTCCCATTGGACTAAAGCTCGAACAAGCGTTTCACAACTCCGAATTGTACGGGACGTGGACCGAATCGGGCAATCCTCGATTGGTCCTGGCGCTCTATATCGCAGTCATTTCTTCCCAGTTTGGTCCGGCCTTCGGTTCAACCTCCAAAGGAACTGAGATGCTTGCGACGTCCATCATCGACCTGACAACGAGGTCACGCAACTTGTCGAGTTCAGAAACTGGCGCTTCGAATATGAGCTCGTCATGGACTTGCAGAAGCATCAACGAACGAAGTCCGCGCTCACGCAGTTTCTTGTCGATGTCGAGCATCGCCAGCTTCATGATATCGGCGGCGCTGCCCTGGATTGGGAGGTTGATGGCTGCTCTCTCGGCAGCCTGGCGTGCCGGACCGCTGGTGAGAATGTCCGGCAGATAACGGCGGCGGCCGTAGAGCGTTGAAGCGTATCCATCGCGTTCGGTGGCCTGAACTGTCTCCTCGATGAATTTGTCGACACCGGAGAAGCGCTCCTTGTAGCGGGCGATAAAGTCGCGTGCTTCCGTTTGGCTCATGCCGGTGTCACGCGCCAGCCCCCATGCTTGCATGCCGTACATGATCCCGAAATTGACGACCTTGGCGGTAGATCGTTGATCCGGCGTAACTTCGTCGAGCGGTACGCCGAATACTTCGGCGGCCGTCGCCGCGTGGATGTCGCGGCCGTGTTTGAAGGCATCGACCAACGCTTCATCCTGGCTGTAATGAGCCATCAAGCGCAATTCCATTTGCGAGTAATCCGCGCCGAACAGAATGCTCTGCTCGTCGAACAATCGCATACCTTCTCTGTTTTCCGCGATGAATGCTCTGCGCACCTGGCGGCCGAGATCGGTCCGGACCGGTATGTTCTGGAGGTTTGGATCGGTTGATGACAGCCTGCCGGTAGCTGCAATTGTCTGATTGTAATTGGTATGTATCCGACCGGTATCCGGGTTTACCTGTGCCGGCAGCGCGTCGACATAGGTGGATTTGAGCTTCGTTAACTGGCGATACTCGAGAATGAGATCGACGACGTCATGCGCGCCACGGAGTCCCTCAAGGACAGGCTGTGCCACGGAGAATCCGGTCTTCGTGCGCCGTCCTGTTGGCAACCCGATCTCTTCGAAAAGAATTTCGCCGAGTTGCTTGGGCGAATTAATGTTGAATTCGTGTCCGACAGCGCCGTAAATATCGGATCGAATCTCACCAATCTGAGCTTCGAGTTGGATTGACAGTTCCTCCAACATCTCGGCATCGAGCGCGATACCTGTGCGCTCCATCCGCGCCAGGACCGGAATCAGCGGAATTTCGATCGTGTTGAGCAGCTTTTCCTGATCACGTTCCCGGACATCTTCCATGAGTAGGGGTTCGAGGCGCATCGTGGCTTCGACATCCGCAGAGGCATACGGTGTCGCTTCATCAGCCGGCACCTCGTCCATCGTGATCTGTTTGCGTCCGGTGCCGATCAAATCAGTGATCGGAGTCATCTGAAGGCCGAGGCGGTTGAAGGCAAGCTCCTTGAGGCCCAGCGAATTCTCGCCGAGGACGTAGGCGGCGAGCATCGTGTCTCCGGCGAAAGCGAGCCCCTCGTATCCGTTGCGCTGCAGTACGGCCAGATCGAATTTTGCATTGTGGGCGATGGCGTTCGAGTGGGCCTCGATGACTGGACGGATGATGCGGTCAACCTCGCTCGGGTCCGCAAGCTCGCTTTCGCGGTGGCGGAGAGGGATGTAGTAGCCGGCGTCGTCGGCCGTCGCTACCGCGATACCGACCAATTGGCAACGTTGAACATCGAGACCGTCGGTTTCAACGTCGACAGCGATCATTGGGGCCTTGGAGATGCAATCTGCGAGTTGCTCGAGCTCTTCGGTTGTGACGACAGACACGCCGTCGGAGAGCTGCATCGCGACCTCGTCACCGACGGCGGTGACGTCGGCCTGATCGCCAGGCAGCTTGCCGAGTAGCGTCCGAAACTCAAGCTCCTGGAAGATGCCAACTGCAGCGGTACGGTCGTAGTCGTGTATCGCGCAGCGTTCCAGTTCCAGGTTGATCGGCACTTCCCTCACGATGGTGACGAGTTCGCGGCTCTGGTCGGCGATTTCGCGATTTGCAGCCATCGCGTTGCGGGCTCTGGGCGGCTTGATCTCATCCACCCGTTCGAACATCTCTTCGAATGTGGCGAACTGCTCAATGAGTTGTTTCGCCGTCTTGTCACCGATGCCGGGAACGCCCGGAATGTTGTCAGATTTGTCACCGACGAGTGCCTTGTAGTCGATCACGCGCTCGGGGCCAAAGCCATAGCGTTCCTTTACCGCCTCTCGATCGAAGATCCGGTAATCTCCGAATCGTTGTGTTCCGGGAAGAACGACGAGTACGTGCTCGTCTACGAGTTGGAGCATGTCGCTGTCACCGGTGACGATATAGGCTTCGAGGTCTTGTTCGGCGGCCTGACGGCTGAGGGTACCGATGACGTCGTCGGCTTCGAAGCCTTCGGCGACGTAGATTGGGATATTGAGTGCGTTGAGCACCTCTTTCATCCGCTCGACCTGATGGATCAGTTCTTCGGGCATCGGTTTGCGATGCGCCTTATAGTCCTCAAATTGTTCGTGTCGAAATGTCGTGCCGATATCAAACGAGACAAGAACGTAATCGGGTTCGTGCTGTTGCAGCACATCGAGCAGCATCGAAGTGAAACCAAATGTCGCGTTCGTGAGTTCTCCTGATGAGGTTGAGAGAGATGGTGGAACGGCGTAGAAGGCGCGAAATGCCAATCCATGACCGTCGACGAGCACCAGGCGAGGACGAGTACCGTTCGTGGATTTGTCGGCAGACACCGCTGGAACCTTCCTTCCTTGTCCAAGGCGCGCAGCTATTGTGACTGCGTGTCATGATCGTACATGGTTTGCGGGATGCACGTACAGTCGCGGGATTTCTATAGGCGGCGGAGTGTAACTGTGCATCCCGAGTAATTCGCTCGGATTGCTATAATCCCGGTGAGTCAGGTTTCAGTGAAGCGTGGCGTGCGTCTCAATTGAAACAGCGGTCGCGAGCCCATCCGTGCCGCTGTTTTGTGCGTACTTATAGATATCAGCATCACGTCTCACATTTCCTGTTTCGTTTCGGGTTTGCAGCACAGTCCGTAGCGGACGACAATGAAAATCGCGGCGCACGTGTCGCGCCGAGAAGGGGAGAAGATGGACGCCGTTCAGCACATCGCGGATTCACTGGTTGGGAATGTCGACAAGGTCATCATTGGCAAGAGCCGCGAGGTGCGGCTGGTCCTGATCGCCCTCCTTTGCCGGGGCCACGTCCTGGTCGAGGATGTCCCCGGTGTCGGCAAGACGATGATGGCGAAGGCGATCGCCGGCAGCCTCGGTAGCTCATTCAAGCGCATCCAGTTCACCCCGGACCTGCTTCCCAGCGACGTCACCGGCGTCAGCATCTTCAATCATGAAAGAAGCCGACTTCGAGTTTCGGCCCGGTCCGGTTTTTGCCCAGATCGTACTGGCCGACGAGATCAACCGGGCCACGCCGAAAACCCAGTCGGCGCTTGCTGGAGGCGATGGAGGAGAGCCAGGTCACGGTCGATGGTGTCACCCATCGCTTGCCGATACCGTTCGTCGTCCTTGCGACCGAGAACCCGATCGAATACGAAGGCACGTTCCCGCTGCCTGAAGCGCAGCTCGACCGTTTCCTCGTTCGGCTATCGCTCGGATATCCGGGGCGGCAAAACGAAATCGCGATTCTGGATTCCCAGCGGGAGCGACATCCAATCGAAGATGTCGTCAAAGTCATTGAAACGAGCGATCTGCTGGCCGCTCAACAGGAGATCAAGCAAGTTCACGTTGACGATCGCTTGCGCGATTACATCGTCGATATCGTTGAGGCAACCCGGGAGCATGACCACACCTATCTGGGAGCGAGTCCGCGCGGCTCTCTGGCGTTGCGCGATAGTGCGCGTGCCTGGGCGGCGATTCAGGGCCGGGAGTACATCATTCCCGACGACATCAAGGATCTTGCCGAACCGACGCTTGCCCATCGCGTGATAATAAATCCTGCCGCACGAATGCGAAACATCGATTCCCGAGCCGTCATTCGAGACATCGTCTCGTCGATTCCGGTACCCGGATGCGGGCCGTGACGCGGCTTCCGTTGGATCGCCCGGTCGTGGCTGGAGAGGTCGTGGAGGCGGTTCGTGAACGGGCTCAAGCTTGCGATCATCGCGCTTGTCATCCTGATCCTGGCGCAGCTCAATCAGTGGGACGTTCTCGACAACGTTTTCTTCACCTTCATCGGCCTGCTGGCGGTTGCCTATATCTGGAGCTTGCTTAGCCTGCGTGGGGTCACCGTGTCAGCGTGATGCCCGCTCCGACCGGGCTCAGGTAGGGCAGACGTTTCAGGAACGCATTCGGGTGCGCAACGATAGTCGTCTCGGAAAACTCTGGGTGGAGCTCCTCGATCAGTCGAGCCTGCCGGGGCACCTAGTTTCCAAAGTCGTGCATCTCGGCGGTCACGATTCGAATCGCTGGCGCGTCGACTCCGTTGCAGCACGTCGCGGACTATTTCGGATCGGACCGATGCTGCTTCGTAGCGGCGATCCGTTTGGGCTATTTCCACGTTATCGGGTTATTCCGGAAACGACGGAGCTTCTGATTTATCCGGCGACGGTTGACTTGAGCGCTTTCGCGCTGCCGGTCGGAGAGCTTCCCGGTGGATCGGCGATCCAGCGGCGAACGCCCTTTGTGACTCCGAACGCCGCCGGTGTTCGCGACTACTTTCCCGGGGACGCTTCAATCGCATCGCCTGGAGCGCGACAGCTCGCACCGGGCAGTTGATGGTTAAGGAATTCGAGCTTGATCCGACGGCCGATCTCTGGATCGTTCTCGATCTGGATGCCGCGGTCCAGGCCGGCGCATTGGGCGGCTCGGCGATGCCGGCTATGCAAACGTCAGATGTGCCGCTGTCGTTCTGGCTGGATTCGACCGAAGAGTATGGCGTGACGATTGCGGCATCTCTGGCACGTCATTTCCTGAACCAGAATCGCAATGTTGGGCTGATCGTCAATGAATCTCCTACGACCGTCATTCCGGCAGACCGTGGTGGGCGCCAGATGCTGAAGATCCTCGAGCAGCTGGCCGTCGCGAGAGCCAACGGCGACATGCCGCTTGCCGAGCTGCTTATCGCTGAGGGCGGTCTATTCACCCGCAACAGCACGGTCATTACGATCACTCCCTCGACCGACGAGTCATGGGTGCAAGCGGTAATCAATATCGTGACCCGCAACGTGCAGACCGTGTCAGTCGTCATTGAACCGAATACGTTCGGCGGCCAGGAGTCGAGTCTCATGGTCGTCAGCGACCTTGCTTCGGTCAATATCCCAACGTATCTGGTCAAGTACGGTGACGATATTAGTCAAGCATTGTCGACCCATTCGGCAGGGGTCACGGCGAGGCGCTGGTGAACACGACCGTCCAGCGAGTGCTAGCCGGATTTATCGTCGCCTTCGGTCTACTCATCACGGTGGGCTATGCGTTGGCGATCATATTGGCATCAAGCCGTCCGGACGCCGCCGATCAGTGGGGCGCACTTGCTGGTTTCGCACTGTTTGCCGTCGTCGTGGGGATAGCCTGGCTCCTGGCGCTTGTGCGGCAGCGGCGCCAACCCAATGACGGTTCCACGAGCTTGCCGCCTGCGTGGTTGAGCTTCGCCGTCTTCGCGATAGTCGTCGGCATAGGCTTCGGTTCGGACGTTATCGAGCGGGGCTCGTATTTTGCGCCGCTTCTCGCGATTCTCGGTTTCGCCGCCGTCGGTGCGTTTTTTCTGAGGCTTGCCGTGAGCTGGATGCCAGAGCGCAAGCTCCCACTGCGAACAGTCGTCTTGTCCGGCGCCTGGGGAGTCTTCATCGCGCCGCTCTTGCTGATGGTCATACAAGGTCTCTCGCTCGTGTTTATCCTGGTCGCTGCCTTTGCAGGTATTCTGATCGACAATCCCGACTTCGAACTCGATCCCAACCTGGGAGATCGAATCAGCGCGTACATCGAGGATTCCGGAACCAGCGCCACGTCCACCAAGTTGCCTGACATTGTTGAATCCCCGACGATAGCGTTGGCACTCTTTGCGGTTGTTGCGATCATCGCGCCGCTTAGTGAAGAGTTCGTGAAAGCACTGGGCGCGATACTCGTTTTATCTCGGCGAGAGGTTGTCACGAGGACCGACGCCTTCCTGGCAGCTGTAGCCTCCAGCCTGGGATTTGCGCTCTTTGAAGGCGTCGGCTATACGCTTGGAGCAGGCGCTTCGTGGCATACATTTATCCTCGTTCGAGCGCCGGTCGTGATCATGCATCTGGCCGCAACCACGATAGTCGTCATGGGCTGGTACCGCATGCGTGAGACGGGTCGCGGGTTCCTGCCCTACTTCGTGGCCGGGACGGCCATGCACGCTGGATGGAACGCTTTGTCCGTCGGATTCATTTACTCACTAACGGGAATCGAAGCCGGCGCCGATCCGTCCGCCGGACAGGCATTGGGAATCCTGGCGATGGTCCTGTTGCTTGGTACATTATTTGTAGCAGCGTTAGCCTGGTTTGTAGTTACAGCTCGTAAAACAGGACTGAGCGCGTACAGGAGCAATCTAGCCCAGCAGGCAATTGATCAATCACAATCGTCATATGCCGCCATTCTTGGCGCCTGATAGTACGCCAGCGGCGTAGGTCGAGGAGAAACATTCATGCAGCGCATTGCGATACGAGAAGGCTGGGCAACGGTAATACTGAGTGCCCTCATCGTCTACATCGCCGTCGTATCAATTCAGCGAGCCGACTGGGCCGATGGTTTGGGCATTCTGACCGGAGTCATGGCAGCCGGACTTATCTCCGGGCTCGTCGTCTCCAAGTGGCGTCGTCTACCTTCGGCGGTGCTGCATCTCGGTGGTTTTGTCGTGGGCTTGCTCTCTGTCGTCTTCGCGATGACCCGCTACATCGATGATTCGATCGGTGGCACGAGAGACAAGTTGCAATGGCTGTGGGATCGCGGGGAAGAATGGATCCGTCTGGTCATTAACGGCGATCAAGCTCAAGACCTCTATCTCTTTGTCCTGTTCATTTCGATCCTCACCTTTGCGATGGCCTACCTGACGATGTGGTTCATTTTTCGCGCGCGCTGGATCTGGGCAGCGCTGTTTTTCCCCGGCACCGTGCTACTTCTCAACCTTGGATACAGTCTGCGTGTGCCAACAGGCCTTCTCGTTCTCTTCCTCTTCGTCGCCCTGTTGCTACTCATGCGCTTTACCCTGTTACAGCGTGAGATCAACTGGCGACGGGTGCGAATCGAGTATCCAACGACGTTAATGTGGCGTGGAATGTGGGCCGCCAGCTACCTTGCGCTAGCGGTCATCTTCTTCGGCTGGGTCATACCGGTGGACGCGCGCAGCGGTACCGCGAACAATCTCTGGCATGATGTCGATGGCCCATGGCGCGGCATCGAAAACCAGTTGAACGATTGGTTCGTCGGTCTGCGCGGTCCGGGCAGCGGCGGGGTCGGCGGATTCGCCGCCTTCGAGGATGACTTTCAGCTTGGCGGGCCCCTGAGTCTCAGTGATGATCCAGTGGTGATCGTGACTGCTCCGAATCGTGCGCCCTATCTTCAAGCACACACCTATAACCTGTACACCGGGCGCGGCTGGGAATCGGACTTGACTCCGCCGGTCGAAGAGGGCCAACCAGTCATAGTGCCGCCCCAGTTCGAACTTCGTCCGGATGAGAGCCGTCCTGTTGATCCGTCTTTCGCGCGCGACCGTGAGCGCCAAACATTTGACGTGCAGATCGAACGAGCTCGCGGCAGTATCGTCTTTTCCCCGGCAGCATTCGTCAGTTCAGATGTCAGCACTAACCTTGTGGTGGCCTGGCGTGATGTTGAGGATTCCGTCGACGTTCAGACAGCCACTCCAGATTCGATACCGGCCGATCTCTGGCCCTTTGTTTCGATACTGCAGACGGTTGATCTCACACCCGATCCTGAGCCGGTTGCAACGCAGGATATTGGCACGGCGACGCCCGATGCTTCACCAACCCCGACGCCGTTACCAGAACCCGACTATCGCAAACTGCCCTCGCGTCAGCTGGATGGCCTCCAGGCCGGCTTGATCGCCAAAGGCATTCAAGTCAGCTACACAATCAACCCGACGACCTACAAGATCCAGGCGCTGAATTACCGAGGTCGATTCCCTGTGCTCGACGATGTCGAAGCCGTGCGCGCCCAGGATGAGCTTGTCGAAGGTGGGACGTACAGTGTCGAAGCATTCGTCAGCGGCGCGACCGGCGACGAGCTACGCCGGGCAAATGGAGAGGTTCCGCAGGAGATCCTCGATCGCTATCTGGCGCTCCCGGATACTGTCACCGATCGCACCAAAGCGCTCGCCCAGGAGATCGCAGGTGGTCAGGCCAACACCTACGATAAAGCGAAAGCGCTCGAAAGCTACCTGCGTGAAACGATCGCCTACAACGAACGTATTGATTTTCCGCCTGAAGATGTAGATGTCGTCGACTATGTCCTGTTTACGTCGCATGAAGGATATTGTGAGTACTACTCTTCGGCGTTCATCGTTATGGCCCGATCTCTCGGGATTCCGGCTCGCATGTCAGTCGGTTTTTTTCCAAGCGATGAGGAATCCGATACTGGATTTATCTACCGCGAGCGGAACGCTCATGCATGGCCAGAGGTCTACTTCCCAGAGTACGGCTGGATAGGCTTCGAGCCAACGGCGGCTCGAAGTGAAATCAATCGTGATGTGGTGCCGTCGGCCGGTGGTGGAAGCGCCCCGAGTGACGAGCGTACTGGTGGCACTGGCGAAGGACGTCTAGAAGATGGTTTCAACGATTCGAATATCGATTTCGAAGAGCAAAACGCGTTTCTGCCATCTGGAACCGGTGCAATCGACTCCAATTCGAACAACACGTCTCGGGCGGGACTCGCTCTTCGAGTTGGGCTACTCTCTCTGCTATTAGCCATACTGGTGATCGCCTATCTATGGCTGCGCGGTACACGAGGAATGTCACCTTCGACGCAGATGTACGCCAAACTTTCTCGGGGAGCGAGCTGGGGCGGCATACCTTCCCGTGCGGCGATGACGCCGAACGAATATGCGGAACAAATCTCGAGCACGGTATCGGGTAGCCGGCAACCGGTTGGGTATTTGACGAATCTATACGTTCAGGAAACCTACGGTCAGATCAAGCCGAATCAGACCGATCTCTTACGAGCGCGCCAGGCCTGGCTGCGATTGCGTGGACTGTTCCTGCGTCACTTTGCCTCAAGACTGCTGTTCTGGCGTTCTGATCACCATACGGAGTTCGATGACGATGACTGGTCGTAGTCGTCAGGGTCGCATTCTCGTCATTGGCAGTTCCAACACCGACCTTGTCTGTCAGACAAACCGTCTCCCGCTTCCCGGGGAGACGGTCGCTTCGTATGGATTCAACATCTACCCTGGAGGCAAAGCAGCAAACCAGGCGGTTGCCGCAGCGAGAGCTGGAGCCAGCGTCGCGTTTGTTGGTGGTTTTGGCGATGATGAATATGGTCAAGCCCGCTTTCAGGAAATGGAAGGGGAAGGCATTGACCTGAGCCCTTCGCGGGTGTTCGAAGGTGTGTCGTCAGGACTCGCCCTAATTGCAGTCGATCCGGCCGGCGAGAATCTGATCATCACCGTGGGTGGAGCCAACGAGCGTGTCGATGTCGGGCAGCTGGAAGAGGCAGTATCCGGTCCTGCCTTCGACCTGATCCTCATGCCAAACGAAGCGCCACCTGACGTCATCGCGCTGGCTGTTGATAGCGACAGCGGTGCGAGGGTCGTCCTAAACGCCGCTCCCTTCTCTGACCATCTCCTGAAGCTGGCGGGAAATGTCGATATTCTCATTTGCAATGAGATCGAAGCCGGTCAATTCCTTCGACGCCCCATCGAGCTGGCGACACTCGAGACCGATGTCTCTGCACTGGCGGACGTCTGCCGTGGGAGCGCGGTAATAACGCTTGGATCGGCGGGCGCGATCGGGTTTCAGGCTGGTGAACTGTGGCGAGTTGCGGCATTAGAGATCGAAGCGGTCGACACAACAGGGGCTGGCGATGCATTCTGCGGAGCATTTGCGGCCTGGCTCGCGAGCGGAGAGAGTTTTGGAGATGCGCTCCGAGCTGGTGTGGTTGCCGGATCACTGGCGGCTACCCGGGCCGGGGCGCAGCCGTCGCTTCCGTCGCGGGATGAAATAGCGACCCGCCTGGGTTAGCGCTTCGTGTGCTTAACCACTTCATGATTACAATTTCCGAGAAGCGGCAATCGAAAGGCTAAGCGTTCGATAGCGTTAATGCCGAGTCATCTCTGATTGCAGGAATATGTCACTTGACGGCGCTTCCTGGTCTAGATCCTTGCGCGGTACAAAGTAGTGTTGTGCCGGCGACAACTTCGTTTCACCCCCCGTAGCTACCGCCAGGAACGCATTCGTCCACCAGAAGACATCAGTCTCAGCGATAATTTTCCGCATCGCCTGCATGCGGAACTTGCATTCGGATTCGTTCATTTCGAACGCGCGCAAAATCGCGTCAGCAGTTCCGATGACGTCGTGTGGATTGACGAGGATCGCGAACTCCGAGAGCTGGGCGGCGCTACCCGCGAATTCGCTGAGGATGAGCGATCCATTGAGATCTACATTCGCAGCGACATACTCCTTGGAAATCAGATTCATGCCGTCTTTGAGCGGTGTCACCAGACTTATATGCGAGGCGCGGTAGTAGGCGACGAGTTCAGTCATGCTCAGAGAGCGGAAGAGGTAGTGGACCGGCACCCAGCCGGGCAAGGTGAATTCGCCGTTAATCTCGCTGACGAGTCGTTCTACCTCCTCTTTCATCGAGCGGTAACCGGTAACGATCTCTCGACTTGGCACAACCACCTGGAGCATCGAAGTCGTCTCGATCAATTTCGGATAACGGCGCAGTGCATTGCGGTAGGCGTGAAGCCGTTCCGGGATGCCCTTCGTGTAGTCGAGACGGTCGATGCCGAGGATGATCTGACGGTCCGGCAAGCGCTGGTGCATGAGGGCGACCTCAGTGCTCACGGAATCGAGCGACGCCCGGCGGTCAAATTCCTGAAAATCGATGCCGATCGGGAAGTTGCCAATCGTGGTGTTGTGGCCACCAGTAGAAGCGACGTACACGTCATCGACGGAATGCACCGTGACTCCGGTGAGTAGTTCGCGCACACAGCTGACGAAATTCTGGACGTCGCGAACGGTCTGGAATCCAACAGTATCGTACGCGAGCAGGGCTTCTAGGATTTGAAAACGCCATGGCATTTTCAGATAAATATCCACCGGAGGGAACGGAATATGGAGGAAGAATCCCGTGCGACGTCGTTTGCCAATGCGTTTGAGGTGACGAGCGACGCTGATCAGATGATAATCCTGAACCCAGATGAAATCCTGGTCAGAAGTCTCAGCGGCAATTTGACGAGCGAAGAGCGCATTGACCTCGTCGTATGACTGCCAATAGGCCGGAATAAATTGACAGCGCGAGACCATATCGTGAAAGAGTGGCCACAGGACCTCATTGGAAAAACCAAAGTAGTAATTCTCAACCTGGTCGGCGCTTAGTGGGACAGGTCGCATCTCATAGGCAAGCTCCTTGGAGGCAGCTTCCAGAGCTTCAGAAACGCCGTCATCGGTGGCTACTCCGGACCATCCGAACCACTTACCACCACGCTGTTCGAGCACATACTTCAAGGCGTGGACGAGACCGCCGGCTGCCGGTTGCGCTTCCCAGCCGCCGCTCGGGCTGCGGTTCAGTGACAGGGGAAGTCGGTTGGAGGCGACGATGAGGCGAGAATCTGAGCGATTTCCGTTCACGGTCATGATCTTGTCGCAATCCAGTTGTTGAGGAAACGAAGTACGTCGTCACAGTTTGCGAGTCGCCCCGACGCGGCCGATTGGCTCTCGGGTGGACCGACCTTGATCCCGATACCCTGATCAGGCAGCGCCTTGAAGGCATCTTCATCAGTGTCGTCGTCTCCAACGTAGACGATGAGATCGGCCGGCGGGAGCTCGGAGATGATTTCTCTGATAGCAACGCCCTTATTGCGGGCAGGTACTCGCACCTCGACGCCGCCATTGAAGTCCCGCACTTCAAGCTCGTCGCCAACGAGTGGTGTGACAAGGTCCATGAAACGCCGTTCGGCTTCCGTTGCCGTCTCCGGTTTGAGCTTGCGAGTGTGGAGGGCAACCGTTGCGATCTTGCGTTCTGCCAGCTCGTCACCAACGATCTCCGTCGCGATTTTGTCAATCGCGTCCAGGCGTGCGCCGGTCACATCGTCTGGCAACATCCGGGCGATGCCTGTGCCAGGGCGAAAAATCTCGAAGCCGTGGGTGCCGGCGATGATGAGGTTGTCCAAGCCGGTCAGCTGTTGAATTTCGCTTACTGGCCGTCCGGAGACGAGCGCAAGCGTCGTTCCATCGAGATCGATCAATCGCTCCAGAGCCGGAAGAACGCCGTCAAGTGGTGTGGCGAGCATGCGCTCAGGGTGGAAGGGGGCGAGGGTGCCATCGTAGTCGAGCAACAGAATCGCGTGTTCTGACGCCAGCAAACGCTGCCAGAATTCGGGTACTCCACAGATTTCGATCATCATCTCGGGACTTGTCAATGCCGTGTCCTAGCGCGGAAGCGACCCGGACATTCGTAGCCCAAACCGTAGGCAAATGTCAACGGCCCGGCGCGCCGGAGAACGTCCTCAAGTTGGCGGAAGGGGTGGGATTCGAACCCACGAGGCGAGAGGACCCGCCTACGCGATTTCCAGTCGCGCGCACTAGGCCAGACTATGCGACCCTTCCAGACGGTTGCGATTCCGTGCGGTTGAATCGCGGCGGAGAGGGTGGGATTCGAACCCACGGTGGGGGATTACCCCACACTGCTTTTCGAGAGCAGCACCTTAAACCACTCGGACACCTCTCCACCGCAGATTATACCGGAGGTCTGGGTGCCAGAAAACAGAAAACTCACCGATCGAAGACCGGTGAGTGATGGAGGTACGCCCGGGAGGATTCGAACCTCCGGCCTCTTGGTCCGCAACCAAGCGCTCTATCCACTGAGCTACGGGCGCGTCTTAGCTCGCCAACGTATCAACGAGCCAAGCCACATCCTAGCACACTGCTGTCCGGTCGCCAATATCGAGCGCTTTTCTCGATTGAAATGAGGAACAGGACGAATCGGTGGCACAAATCCCTTGACAGGACTTTACGGTCTGCGTATCATGCGCAGGATAGCGTTTGCGCAGGCACAGCGTGAAGGATAGCCGCACACCTATGTCTTATCGTCGCCCAGAAGTGAAGGTTGCCGAACTGGCCGTCACCCCGGCGCGTGTTGACGTGCGCTCCATCGTCCTTCTTAGCCTTATCCTTGTACTCGTAGTACTTCTTATTACGAGCCACATATAAGGGAGCGCGCGCTAGACCAGAGACACAGAATGATGAAAGACGCGAGCCTCCCACAGTAGGGGGGCTTTTTTAGTTGTCAGGGACGAGCCGAACTGGGTTGTTGGCAGGGACGACACGAAGGGCAAGAGGGAATCATGGTTGTGACCGCACAGGAGATCGAAACTCCACCGGAGAGTGAAAAGCAACAAAGACCGATGATCGGAGCGCGCATCCTCTGTGAAGCGCTGCTGCGTGAGCATGTCGAAGTGATCTTTGGCTATCCCGGCGGAGTAATCATCCCGCTCTATGACGTGTTTCCGGAGTATCCGGATCTCAAGCACGTCCTCGTGCGCCACGAACAGGGAGCCGGACATGCCGCTGACGGTTACGCCCGCGTGACCGGTAGAGCCGGCGTGTGTCTGGCAACCTCCGGACCTGGTGCCACCAACCTCGTAACGGCTATCGCGAACGCTAAACTCGATTCGGTCCCGATGGTCGCGATCACCGGTCAGGTTCCGCAGGCAGTCATCGGCAGCGACGCCTTTCAGGAAACCGACATTATGGGCGTCACCCTCCCAATCACAAAGCACAATTTCCTCGTTCGCGATGTCAAAGATCTCGGCCCGACAATTCAGAAAGCGTTCTATCTCGCTCAATCGGGTCGCCCTGGACCAGTCCTCGTCGATATTCCGAAAGATGTCTTTCTGGCCGAAGGTGAGCTTGGCGCGCCGATCAGCCTCGACCTCGCCGGCTATCGCCCCACGTACACGCCGAATCGTCGCCAGATTCGACTCGCCGTTGAGGAGATCAACCAGGCAAGCAAGCCGCTGATTCTCTCCGGCCACGGCGTTCTACTCTCTGACGCTCACGCGGAATTGCGTGAATTTGCCGAAAAGGCAGATATTCCTGTTGGTCTAACGTTGCTGGGGATCGGCAGTTTTCCGCAATCTCATCCTCTGGGACTCGGAATGATCGGGATGCATGGCTTCACCCATTGCAATCGGGCAATCAACGAAGCTGATCTCCTGATCGCTGTTGGGATGCGCTTTGATGATCGGGTGACCGGCAATCTGGATGAATTCGCGCCCAACGCTCGCGTCATCCATATCGATATTGATCCCGCCGAAATCGGCAAAAATGTCCCGGCCGACGTGCCGGTTGTGAGCGATGCCAAGTCCGCGCTAAGGGTGCTGATCGATTCGGTCGAGCCACAAGATCACGGCGAATGGCGGCGAGAGATTGACGAATGGCGCCAACGTCCCGCCTACCAGCCGCCAGCTCCCGATCGCGCTCTGCTTGCCCAGACGGTATTGGAGCGGCTCTTCGATCTCACGAACGGTGATGCAATCGTCGCCACAGACGTCGGCCAGCACCAGATGTGGGCCGCGCAGTTCTACAAGACCGACCATCCGAATCATTGGATCTCGTCCGGAGGTCTCGGCACGATGGGCTTCGGCGTGCCGTCGGCGCTGGGAGCTGCAAAAGCCCGCCCGGAAGCTGAAGTCTGGGCAATTGTCGGCGACGGCGGAGTGCAGATGACTGCCTTCGAATTTGCAACGCTCGTCCAGGAGCGAGCGAACGTCAAGATCGCCATTCTCAACAATGGCTTCCTTGGCATGGTTCGCCAATGGCAGCAGTTTTTCTACAATTCAAATTATTCGGAAACGGAGATTGGCCAGCCTGACTTCGTCGCGCTCGCACACGCCCATTACATCGCCGCCCGGCGTGTGAGTTCGGCCTCCGAGGTTGACGAGACGATCAAGTGGGCACGTGACATTAAGGGACCGGTGCTGATCGACTTCGTTATCGGACAGGAAGAGAATGTCTTCCCGATGATTCCATCCGGCGCGACCTTTGCAGATCTGATCGAAGAGGAATAGATCGATGGAAGAACACACATACCGCACACTCGTTGTCCTGGTCGAAAATGAATCCGGTGTCCTGAATCGCGTGATGAGTCTGTTTCGCCAGCGCATGTTCAACGTTGAGTCAGTGGCCGTCGGTCACACGGAAATGCCCGGCATCTCCCGCATGACCTTCGTTCTCGAAGGTGACGATTACACCGTCGAGCAGATCACCAAGCAGCTCTACAAGCTGCTCGAAGTGATCAAGGTCACCGAGCTTTCCGGACCTAATCTGATTCAGCGCGAACTGGCCCTTATCAAAGTCAATACAACCGATCGCACGAGATCGGATATCATGCGAATCGCGACCGATATATTTCGGGCACGAGTGATCGACGCATCGCCTGATACGCTTACGCTCGAAGTGACAGGACCTATCGATAAGATCGACTCACTGATAGCGATGATTCGCACCTACGGCATCAAAGAAGTGGCCCGCAGCGGGTCAGTCGCGATGGTGCGGGGGAGTGGCACCGCCGGTTTGCGGGTCGTGAGCAACGCCGCGTAATACAAGAACGCGCGAGGGGAGTAACGCCGGGTGGTAACGGTCTATTACGAATCTGATGTTGACAAGGACCTTCTCAAGGACAAGACGATCGCGATTCTGGGCTATGGCAGTCAGGGACACGCGCACGCACAGAACCTGAAGGATAGTGGCTACAACGTTATCGTTGGCCTCTACGAGGGCAGCAAGTCGTGGGAGAAGGCCGAGAACGACGGCTTCAAGGTGACAACCAGCGACGAAGCGGCGAAGGCTGCGGATATCGTCGTCATGTTGGTTCCCGACCATTTGCAAGGCCAGGTCTATCGCGAGTCCGTTGAGCCGAACCTCGAAGATGGCAACGTGTTGATGTTCGCGCACGGCTTCAATATTCACTACGGCATCATCGAGCCAAGCGACAAGAATGATGTCGTCATGATCGCTCCGAAGGGTCCGGGACACATTCTGCGCGAGGTCTATTTGCAAGGCATCGGCGTCCCTGCGCTGCTGGCGATACATCAGGATGTTTCCGGCCAAGCAAAAGATATCGCACTGGCATACGCGTATGGTCTCGGTAGTGCCCGGGCCGGCGTCGTCGAGACGAACTTCAAGGACGAGACCGAGACCGATCTGTTCGGAGAGCAGGCCGTTCTCTGCGGAGGCGTCAGCCATCTGATCACGACCGCGTTCGAAACGTTGACTGAAGCCGGCTACGCGCCCGAATTAGCATATTTCGAGGTGCTTCACGAGTTGAAGCTGATCGTTGACCAGATTTATCAGGGTGGCATCAAATATATGCGCTACTCGGTCAGCGATACGGCCGAATATGGCGATTATGTGTCCGGTCCGCGCGTAATCGACGATCGAGTTAAGGCGACGATGCAGCAGATCCTCGGCGACATCCAGTCGGGCGAATTCGCCAAGGAATGGATGGCGGAGAACGCCAAAGGGCGCGGCGAATTTCTGCGGCTTCGCCAGACTGCCAACGATCATCCAATCGAAGAGATTGGCGCGGAGCTGCGGGGCATGATGAGCTGGCTTACGCCGGTATCGATACCTGAGTAAAACGAGTTACGAGATCTGACCTGGAATCCGCACCCTGAGCGGGTTCCAGGTATCTTCATTTGTGGTTATCGAAGATTACGTCTGCTATCCTTGACAAAATTGTGGGATGCGTGGACTTTCGCGAATACCGCGAGAGGGCGAGGGAGGTCAAGCGCGTATGGCGCTTCAGAAAGAACATCAAGACGAGATCGTCGAAGATTACCAGGTTCATGACACCGATACAGGATCGCCAGAGGTTCAGATCGCACTGTTGACAGAACGCATCGCTGCTCTTACCGACCATCTTCGCGAACATCCCCATGACCATCATTCCAGGCGCGGCCTGTTTAAGATGGTAGGTCGCAGGCGTCGACTTCTGCGCTATCTCAGCAGAAAAGACACCGAACGCTACCGCACTCTGATTGAGCGACTAGGACTGCGCAGGTAACTTGCGGGATTCAGCTTTCATTCATCCTAGACCTCAAAATCGCATGTCCACGGAGATCAAATCTAGACGACCCAGAGGATGCTCCTCTGGGTCGTTTGCCGTTCCGGCATTTTGTCGATACCGCGAGACAGGAAAGGATGAACGCACGGCACACGACGTTGAAAGCGATAACTAGCAGCGCGCAAATCGCACTGGATTGAGATGGACTATCGGGCCGTCATCCAAACCGTTACGGCGTCGCCGGTTAGGAATTGGAGCGTGGAGAAGATGCAGAATCGTCGTCACGCTCCAGTCCCTAACCAGCGCGCAAGGCCAGCTTTACGGCCCACACGAGACACGAATTTGACATCTGAGTGCGCGGCATTCAGAACGAAGAGGTGAACAGAAGAAATGCAAACAATGCAAGAGACACATCCCGACAATCTGCCCGTCATCCACGAGGAGCGGGTTACCGTCGGCGGACGCGAGATGATTTTCGAAGTAGGCAGAATCGCTGAGCTGGCGGGCGGCGCTGTAACGGTTCGCTACGGCGACACGCTCATCCTTTCAACGGCGACGGCTTCCAAACAGCCACGCGAAGGCATCGACTTTTTCCCGCTCACAGTTGACTATGAAGAACGTATGTCAGCTGCAGGGAAGATCCCCGGCGGCTTTCTCAAGCGCGAAGGACGACCCGGCGAGCACGCGGTTCTGTCGGCGCGATTGACAGACCGGCCGCTGCGGCCACTCTTCCCGAAGGGCTACCGCAACGACGTCCATATCGTCACGACGGTCTTTTCGGCGGACCAGCAGAACGATCCCGATATTCTTTCGATCACTGGCGCTTCGGCGGCGTTGGCTTGTTCGACGATCCCGTTCAACGGCCCGGTCGCCGGCGTTCGGCTCGGCTACATTGATGGACAAATCGTCGTCAACCCGACCTACGAGCAGCTAGAGAACTCCGAAATGGATGTCGTGGTTGCCGGCACCCGCGATGCCATCATGATGGTTGAGGGCGAAGCGCTCGAGGTTTCCGAGGAAATCTTCGTCGACGCGATTGAGCTTGGTCATCGCATCATCAAGATGCTGGTCGACGCCCAGCTCCGGCTCGCAGAAGCTGTTGGCGCCGTGAAACCTGAAGTTGAAATTCCGAAGCCGTGATCCAGGCGTCGACCGAGCGGTCCAGGCTTATCTTGGCGACCGCTTGACCGAAGCCATGCAGCTCGAAGAGAAGACGGCGCGCAACGACGCAATCAGCGGGCTGAAGGACGAGACGGTCAAGTTCTTCGTTGAGGAGTTCGAATCCAACCGCTTCGCCGAGATTCGCGAACTGCAATCGAGTGACACGCTCGAGATGGCACGCGCGCTCTACGGCTTTGATGCCGAGGTGTCCGGGGTTCGCAAGGCCGTCGCAGACGCATACGAAGACGCTGTAAAAGCGACGATGCGCGGTTTGATCCTGGATCAGGGCTATCGCGCCGATGGCCGACGACCGGAAGAGATCCGGCCAATCTGGTGCCAGGTAGGCTACCTGCCGCGCACCCATGGCTCGGCCATCTTTACCCGCGGGCAGACGCAAGTCGTCAGCACCGCGACCCTTGGCTCCACCCGTGACGATCAGATGGTCGACAACTTGACGCCCGAGACTTCGAAGCGCTACCTGCACCACTACAACTTCCCGCCCTACAGCGTCGGAGAAGCTCGCTTCATGCGCGGGCCATCCCGCCGCGATATTGGCCACGGCGCGCTCGCGGAACGGGCACTGGAAGCGGTTCTGCCCGATCAGGAAGATTTTCCCTATGTGATGCGTGTCGTCTCCGAAGTCGTATCGTCGAACGGTTCGACATCGATGGCGAGCGTTTGTGGCAGCACGCTGTCACTGATGGACGCTGGTGTGCCAATCAAGGCCCCGGTTGCCGGAATCGCGATGGGACTGATCACCGATGGCGAGGGCGGCTACACGATCCTCTCCGACATCCAGGGGCTCGAGGATTTCCTCGGCGATATGGACTTCAAAGTGGCGGGCACCCGTGAGGGCATCACCGCCATCCAGATGGACATAAAGGTCGCGGGCATCACGACCCAGATCATGCGCGAGGCGTTGGCCCAGGCGCGTGAAGGACGCATGCACATTCTCGATAAGATGTTGGAAGTCATGCCGACACCGCGTGAAGAGCAATCGCAGTACGCGCCGTCAATTCGCTCGATATCGATCAATCCAGAGTACATCGGGATGGTCATCGGACCGGGCGGCAAGAACATCCGCGGTATACAAGAAGACACGGCCACTGAGATCGACATCCAGGAAGATGGAACGATTTTCGTCGCTGGCGTCAATGCAGACGGAGTCGCGGAGGCGCTTTCGCGAATCGCGCAAATCGTCTGGGAGCCGAGTGCGGGCGATATTCTGACCGGCGCGGTCAAGACGATCATTCCCGTCGGGGCGTTCGTCGAACTCACCCCGGGACGAGACGGATTCGTTCACATCTCCGAGCTTAGTTCCGAACGCGTCAATCGCGTTGAGGACGTCGTGCATGTCGGCGACGTCGTCGAAGTGCGAGTCACCGAAATCCGCAACGACGGCAAGATCAATCTCACAATGCGTGGCCTGGCCAACGACAAGGCGCCGGAGCCGGTGAAATTGCCGGAGGTTGGTGAAGTCGTCAGCGGTCCGGTCAAGAACATCATTCAGATTGGTGCATTTGTCCAGATCGCGCCGGGTCGTGATGGGTTCGTCCACATCTCTAATCTCTCAGAGGGCCGAGTCGATCAGGTGCGGGACGTTGTGAATGTTGGCGATGTCGTGAACGTGCGCATCACCGCAATCCGCGATGACGGCAAGATCGATCTGACGATGCGAGGCGTCGAGCAAGAGGGCGATGGCCCGAGCGTTGATGCCGAGCCGGAAGACGCGTTCGCTCCGCGCTCACGCCGCCCGGGATTCATCGAAGACTAGGCACCGAGTCAGTCTGAAGAAGAACGAGCGCCTCGGCAAACCGAGGCGCTTTTTCTTTCGATCAATTAGCGACGGGGTATCTGTCGCCGGTGGCTTCGTACGCGATTCCCGACCGGAGTATCAGGTTGGTCGCGAAGACGGTCAATAGTGCTCGGTCGTCACAGCTTTTCGCCGACTGCCTTCGCTTCCATGAAGTTCTGCAGGTAGTCCGGGCCGCCGCTCTTGGTGTTGGTTCCGCTCAGTTTGATACCGCCGAAGGGATGAACGCCCATCATCGCACCGGTGCATTTGCGGTTGAGATAGAGATTGCCGACCTCGAATTCGTAGCGCGAACGTTCGAGCACACTGCGATTGTTCGAGTAGACGGAGCCAGTCAGACCGTATTCGGACGCGTTGACGATTTCGAGCGCTGCGTCGAAGCTCTCCGCCTTGACCATTGCGAGGACAGGACCGAAGATCTCTTCGCAGGCGACACGGGCATCTGCCGGGACGGCGAAGATTGTCGGAGGCACGTAGTAGCCGTTGTTGGTGATTTCGGGAGCCTGGTAGAGCATCTGGCCCTCGGATTTGCCGATCTCAATGTATTCGCGGATCGAGTTGTACTGCTTCTCGTCGACGACGGCTCCGACGGTCGTATTCCCGGAGAGGGCTGGTCCGAATTTGACGATCTCTTCCGTCAGTTTGACAACACCTTCCACGACTTCGTCGTAGACATCCTGATGGATGATTGCTCGCGAGCAGGCTGAGCACTTCTGGCCCTGGAAGCCAAAAGCTGAGATGACGATACCCTCGATGGCATTTGCCAGATCTGCTTCGCGGTCAACGATGATCGCGTCTTTGCCACCCATCTCGGCGGTGACGCGCTTGAGCCACTTCTGACCCGGCTGGACCTTGGCGGCCCGCTCGTAAATGCGTATGCCGACGGCTTTGGAGCCGGTGAAGGCGACGAAACGGGTCATTGGATGATCGACGAGCGCATCACCGATCTCTTCTCCTCCACCGGGCAGGAAGTTGACGACGCCCGGTGGCACTCCGGCTTCTTCCATCAGTTCGATGAGCTTGTAGCCGATGACCGGCGTATTGCTGGCTGGCTTAACAACGACGGTGTTGCCGGCAACGACTGGAGCCAGGGTCATATTTGTGAAAATCGCGCATGGGAAATTCCAGGGTGGGATGATCGCGCCCACGCCGATCGGCAAGTAGTGGTAGGTGTTCGCTTCATCGGGCAGTGAAGCGAGATCAACCGGCTGCGCGAGTTGCAGTACTTGCCGGCCGTTCCACTCCATCATGTCGATCGCTTCCGCCACTTCGCCGTCGGCTTCGTCCCAGGCCTTGTCGAGCTCAAACACCATCCAGGCAGCCAGCTTCAGACGGTCGCGGCGCAACAGTGCCGCCATCTTGAATGCAACGCTGGCGCGGCCCTCAGCAGACATCTTCTTCCAGGATTTGAAGGCTTCGGCAGCAGCATGAATAGCTTTATCGACGAGATCTGCATTCCCGCGCGCGACCTCGCCGACGACCTGGTCGAGATTGCCGGGGTTGCGCGAGGTGATGACACTATCGTTCTGGATGCGCTTGCCGCCGATCACAATCGGATAGCGCCGGCCAAGCTGTGACTCGGTTTCTTCCAACTGCGCCAACATCGCGTAGCGGTTCGCTTCAACGCTGAAATCAAGGCCAGGTTCGTTCTGAAATGGTCCACGCATGATCTTCTTCACACCTTTCGGGATAGTGCATCGCCGCGGAACAAGCGCGTACCGCCGATGCAGATCTTCTTAACCAGAGTCTAGCCCGAGAATGAGTCTGGTAACTCGGAACGCGACATGCGAATAGACGATTTGGCCTGCGCTAGGATGGCAGCCGGAGCGACGACAGCGCGCATGATCTGGAGGTGATTCAATGACCAAGAAGATAACGGTTACTGCCACGGGCGACGCACTCATATCCGTCACGATTGCCAGACTATCAGGACGAAGACTTTGCCGACCTCGTTGGCCTGGTCCAGTCATGTGATGTCGCCTTCACCAACATGGAGACGACGCTCAGCAATTTTCAAGGAAGCCCGGTTGTCGAAAGCGGAGGCGGAAATCTCTCAGCCCATCCAGACGTAGCGAGAGATCTCATGCGCATGGGATTTAACCTTACGGCGTTTGCTAACAACCACACGCTCAATTACGGCGAACACGGTTGTCTCGCGACGATCGACGCGCTGGCGGAAATGGGCTTCACCTGTGCCGGAGCAGGACGCAATCTGGCTGAGGCGCGCGCTCCCGTCTATCTGCAGATCGAAAATGGCCTGGTCGGACTCGTCGGGTGCGCCTCGTCATTTGCACCGGGCCAGCGGGCAGGTGCGCAGCAGGGCGCTATGCCGGGCAGGCCGGGCCTGAACCCACAACGGTACGATACGTTGTTTGTCGTCGATCAGGAGCATCTGCAAGCGATCCAGCACATAGCCGAGCGCACCGGGGCGAAAGCGCAACGGGACTTCGGTGTCTGGCTCGGATTCCTTCAGGAACCGAAACGGGAAGGCGAAGTCGTCTTCGCCGAGCGTTCGTTCATTGCCGGCGACGAGTTCCGCATCCGGACCGAAGCTCATAAGAATGATTTGGCTGGGAATGGCGAGCTATCGCGGACTCCAGTTGGAGATCTGATCTAACACTTGCAAGTATTCACGCGCACGAGCAAGGCAGCGAGCGCTGGATTCCTGCCGACTTCCTCTTCGAGTTCGCACACGCTGCGGTCGACGCAGGTGCGGACATGGTTATCGGTCACGGTCCGCATCTACTACGTGGAATCGAGATCTATCTGGGCAAGCCGATCTTCTATTCACTCGGTAATTTCATATTCCAGCCGGAACTGATCAAGTGGTTCCCGCCGGACGACATGATAGCCCTCGGAGTTGAACCCGATGCGAGCACCTCGGAGATGTACGACCACATGACAAATGGCGGCGAGCGGGGTTTCATCGCGGATCGTCGCTACTGGGAGTCTGTGCTCCCACTCTGTACTTTCGAAGATGGCGAACTCGTTGAGTTTCTGCTTCACCCGGTCACGCTCGGGTTCGGAAAGGATCTCCCCGATCGGGGCATACCGCGTCTTGCACGAGGGCAGCTTGGCGTCGACATTCTGCAATCGATCGAGGAATTGTCCGAGGCGTTCGGCACTCGCATTGAGATTGAAGATGGAATTGGGCGCGTGGCACTCGACTAGATAGGGAACATCAGTATCGAATGCACGTGACCGAACAGATTGGGTATGGTAGAAATTCATTGCGGACAGCACGTGCCTGAGGCGCTTCTCACAACGGTTGAGGGGTCATTGCGAAAGAGAGCGGGGGACGGGACTCGAACCCGCGACAGCCTGCTTGGAAGGCAGGTACTCTACCAGCTGAGTTACCCCCGCATAAATAGATTGTTCAACCACTGGCCATCCAGTGCTGGTCGGGGTGAGAGGATTTGAACCTCCGACCTCAGCGTCCCAAACGCCGCGCGCTGCCAGGCTGCGCCACACCCCGATTGCGGACCCTCAAGTATATGTGCCAGGTGATAGACCTGTCAAAGTGACCATTTGGCTACGAACGCCACCGAATGAGGCGTCAGATTTCGAACTGGTTCAGTTGTCAAAGGCCAGGACGGCAACTATCGACACTTTGGGTACCAAATTCGGCCCCGAAAGCGTTGTCGGACTAATGCCCCGGATTGAGGCGGGCAAAGCGACGCCGACCGGCTTGCAGGACGACAGATGAGTCGAACGAGAGTTCGGAGTCAACATCCTCGATCTTTTCGCCATCGATGCGGACGCCACCCTGCTGGACCAAGCGCCGGGCTTCATTGTTGCTCGTTGCGAACCCGACGGCGCGCAACATGTCGACGATCGTTGTCGGGTAGGTGATCGAAAATTCCTGGATGTCGTCCGGCACCTGCCCCTGCTGGAAGACCCGCCGAAATTCCTGGCGTGCAGCTTCAGCGGCTTCCGCCCCGTGGTAGCGTTCGACAACACTGGCTGCCATGCGATCTTTAATGTCACGCGGATGGCCGCTGCCGTCGGCAAGGCTCGCTCGCAAGGCATCGATTTCATCGGTGGGAAGACTCGCGGCCAGGACGAGGTATTCGTCGAGGGCAGTATCAGGAATCGACATAAGCTTGCCGTACATGTCGTTTGGCTCATCGGTGACGCCGACGTAGTTGCCCAGACTTTTCGACATCTTCTGGACGCCGTCTGTGCCCGCAAGGATTGGAACGGTCAGGATATCCTGTGGTTCTTGGCCCATCTCGCGCTGGATATCTCGCCCAACAAGCAGGTTGAATGTCTGGTCGGTGCCACCCATTTCGACATCGGCTCGAACGGCGACCGAATCGTAGGCTTGCATCAGCGGGTAGAGGAATTCGACGATTCCGATTGTTGCTTCATTTTCGAAGCGTGTCCGGAAGTCTTCACGTGCCATCATTCGGGCAACTGTGAACTTGCTCGTTAGGTTCAAAACATCGGCAAGATCGAAATCGGCAAACCAGCGGGATTGCCAGGCAATCTCAACCTTATCGGGATTGTCATCGACAACTTTGAAAAACTGATCGAGGTAGGTTTGAGCGTTGGAGCGAACTTCTTCTGCGGTTAGCATTCGGCGCTGAGCCGAACGTCCCGATGGATCGCCGATCTGGGCAGTCCAGTCACCAACGATGATGACGACCTTGTGGCCCAGATCCTGAAACTCTCGTAGTTTGCGCATGCCGACGGCGTGACCGATATGTATGTCGGGCGCACTTGGATCGAAACCCATCTTGATTCGTAGTTGGCGACCGGAACGTAGTTTGCGCTCCATGCTGTCTCGCACGTCAACGGTGACCGTTCCCGTGTTGAGAAGCCGCTGAATACGGTCCTCATCGGTGATTATTTCGACGTTGGTTGATTGGGTGCTCATAGTGCGCCACTCCACTCGGCTTCCGGTTTGCAATCGCGCAGAATCTCTCGAGTCTGCTCCTCATCCCGGCGAATCTGGTCGAGCAGAGCTTCGACCGTATCAAATTTCTCGTCACCACGAATACGCGCGACGAACTCGATCTCGATATTTCGCGCATAGAGGTCGCCATCGAAGTCCAGGATATGGGCTTCGACCGTGCGATTCCGCGGCTCAAATGTCGGACTGGTGCCTATATAGATCAAGCCGTCACGAGGATCCTGTTTGCCATTGCGAATATGCACGTAGGCGGCATAAATGCCGCTGTCCGGCACGAGCAATTCTCCGACGACCATCAAATTGGCGGTCGGATAGCCAAGTTCGCGACCACGGGCGAAGCCCCGTTCGACGACGCCACGTAATCTAAAGCGTCGACCCAGCAGGGTTTCTGCCACATCGACCGCCCCAGATGTGAGGGCAGCGCGTACTCGCGAACTGCTGACGACCGCCTCTTCTTCTTCGAGACGCTGGACGATTTGCGCAGAAAAGCCATGTCGCTGGGCGAAAGTCTTGATGTATTCGCCGTCCCCGGTACGCCCATGACCAAAGCGAAACGCTTCACCGACGATGATCTCGCGCGGATGAATTGTCGTTCGGATAAGATCCAGAAACTCTTCCGCAGTCAATGATGCGAATTCCTGATCGAAGGGAATCACGACGATATCTGCGATCCCGCACGATCGGATCGCCTCGAGCTTCAGTGATGGGAGGGAAATCCGCGGCATTGGATGGTCTGGACGCAGTACTGAAATTGGATGCGGCTCGAAGGTGACGACGAGTGGGCGCACATCCAGCTCTCTCGCCCGTTCGACGACACGCCGGAGCAGCATCTGGTGCCCGACGTGGACCCCGTCGAAGTTGCCGATTGTCACTACTGAAGGCGCAGAGCCTACCGCAGTGAACCGTTCGATAACGTGCGCAGGTACCAAGGCCATCGATTGCGAACCCATTCAGTCAGCGTTATAGACGAGCACTGGCCGGAATCCGCGCTCAGCCTCGAATCTTCCAAGCCCGGCGAAGCTTCCGTCCGACGCGTAAACGCGCGCAGGATTGAGATCGCCTTGTGATGTCGCAACGGCGTCTCCGAGCGACTGGCCATGATACCACGCCGCTGTCTGGGCTTCTGAGAGCGAGATGCGCTCGAATTCATGCACCGCGATGTCCGGCGGGAGAGACATCGCGGGCCATTGCTCGCGAAACGATTCAGGGCTCATATCCGCTATTTCAATTGCGTGATCGACGTCAAATGATCCAATCGCGGTACGGCGAAGCGCCTGACAGTAAGCATAGGTTCCCAGGTCGCGGCCGATATCGCGTGCAAGAGAGCGGATATAGGTGCCGGATGAGCACGAGATTGCGAGTTCGAGCGCAGGTGGCTCGTAGCGTATGACGTGGAGCGTGTGAATCGTTACCTTACGTGAAGGGATCTCGAAGTGTTGTCCGGCTCTAGCGAGCTCATAGGCGCGCTTGCCTTGAATGTGGATGGCTGAATGCGCCGGAGGTATCTGATCGATCTCGCCTCTGTACTCGCTGATTGCGCGCTCGATCGTATCGAGTGAGGGCCAGACGGAGATTACCGACCTTGCAACGATGTTTCCTTCCGGATCGAAGGTGTCGGTTTCTTCTCCGAGTTTGAGGGTCGCTCTGTACGTTTTGACACTGTCTTGAACGTATTGAATCAATCGTGTCGCTCTACCGACGCCAACCACGAGCAAACCCGTCGCGAAGGGATCAAGCGTGCCCGCGTGACCAACCCGCCGAACACCACTTAGTTTTCGGACTTTGGCAACGACGTCATGGGAGGTCCAGCCTGCGGGCTTGTCAATCGCCAGGAAACCGACGAGGGCGCTAGCCTGCGAGCGAGGCATCAGCGGGCCGAGTGCCTGCGTCGTCTGGAAGCAGGTCGAGCTCCGCTGCAATGTAGGCGAGGAACTGGTCGACCGATTCGCGCCCAGGTTCCAGCCGGCAGCCTGCTGCTCGTGGATGCCCGCCACCGCCGAAATGACTGGCAAGCTCGGACACGTCCACCAGCGCGGTCGTCGAGCGGAGGCTGACTCGCCAGCCATCCGGAGATTCCTGGACCAGTGTAGCTGCGAAGGCTCCTTCAATTCCGGCAAGGAAATTGACGAGCCCTTCCGTCTCCGATGGTTGCGCTCCAGATCGCTCTAGCATCTCGTTGGTGACGATGGACCAGACCAGACGGCCATGCCAGGCAGCGCGCGCCTGCACTTCGCCCCACAGGTGGGCGGTGGACATCGGTTTCTTGCGAAAGAGTTTGTCAACGATGAGGTCGAGATATGCCCCTGCTTCGTAGAGGTCGGCGCATGCTCGCATGGTCGCAGGAGTTGTACTTGGCGTCTTGAGGCCGAGCGTATCCCCATAGGCGCCCGCCATCAACGCAGTCGCGAGATCGGGCGCTATCGTCATTTCGAGCGACGACAGTAGATGTACCAGGATCTCGCATGTGGCGGCAGCTTCGGGAATGACCAAATTGATATCGGCGAAGCGCGTATTGGTAACGTGATGATCGATGTTGATCGAGCGATAACAGTCCTGGCGTTGGCTCAGCGCTACCGAAACGTCGCCAGCGCGGTCCTCGTCAGCGCAGTCGACGAAGATCACAAGATCGGCGTCGTTGATAGGTTCAAGATTGGTGTCGCTGAGGAGTTCTTCGATGTCGATAAAATCAAGCGTTGGCGGGAGTCGGAAATCTCCGGCCCGCACGGCATGGGGAGTAACCCCGACACCTCGGCAGATATGGGCCAGGCCTATGGCCGAACCGACGGCGTCAGCATCGACGCGTGCGTGTGTTGCGATGATCGGGCGCTCGGCTGACAGGATAGCCTGGCGAATGTCGCTGGCGAGCCTGGGAATGTCGGCAAAGTTCTCATGTCTGGTGTTCAACCTACCTCCAGGACACCTATTCCAGGCTACTCCGATGGCTTATTTGCCTCGACTTCGGCGAGAAGTCGCGCGACATGTTCAGCGTGTTCCATCGATCGATCGAGCACGAATTGAAGACGGGGAATTGTCCGCAAAGAAAGACGCGGCGCAAGCTGCCGGCGTATGAAGCCATTTGCGTGCTCCAACGCCTCGATTGTTGCGTCGCGTTCTTCCTGGCTACCGAAGACGCTGATGAACACACGCGCAAAACTCATATCGGGCGCGACTTCGACCCGCAAAATGCTGGCGAATCCGAGTCGCGGATCCTTCAGCTCCTGCTGGATGATCTGGCTCAATTCTTCGCGAAGAATTGAGCCAACTTGTCGTCTGCGTCTAGCGCTCACTACGCCCGGCTGATCTCTTCGATGCGGTAGACCTCAATGAGATCACCGACTTCAACTTCGCTGTATCCATCCAGCGTTAGCCCGCACTCATAGCCTGAAGTGACTTCGCGGACATCATCCTTGAAGCGCTTGAGCGTTGCTATTGTCGTGTCGGCAATAACGGCGCCGTTGCGAAGCAGACGCGCCTTCGCGTTACGGGTGATGCGCCCATCGGTGATGTAACAGCCGGCGACGGTGACGCGGTTCGGTAGCCGGAAGGTATCTCGCACTTCGGCATAGCCGTCGGTGACTTCGCGTCGCTCCGGGTCGAGGAGTCCGCGCATTGCAGCACTGATGTCCTCGGTGAGGTGATAGATCACATCGTAGAAGCGAATATCGATATTCTCAGCGTCGGCAAGGCGCGAGCCTGCTGCATCTGGTCGCACGTTGAATCCGATGATGATTGCACCGGAAGCGACAGCGAGATTTACGTCTGACTCGGAGATTGCACCGGTACCGGTGTGGACAATCGTGAGGGCGACTTCATCCATGCCCTCGGCGACCTTTGTCAGGCTTCCAGTCACCGCACCGAGCGATCCAGTGCTTTCGGCTTTGACGACGAGGAGCAGTTCTTTCGATCCGCCCTCCTGGACCTGGGTGTAGAAGTCGTCGAGATTGACCCGGGTCTGGCTCATCGCATCGTTGCGATCGAATCCACGTTGTTCGGCGAGATCGCGAGCGGTGCGCTCATCGGCAACGACCTCAAAAATGTCGCCCGCTTCGGGTAACTCGAAGAGACCGAAGACCTTAACCGGTGTCGATGGACCAGCTTCCTGAACCTCATTGCCGAGATCGTCTGTCATTGCCCGGATGCGGCCATAAGTAGCACCTGCAACGGCGACGTCACGAACTCTTACCGTACCAGCCTGGACGAGGACGGTTGCCGCCACACCGCGAGAGCGTTCAAGCTCAGCTTCAATAATGACTCCGATGGCGTTGCGGTCGGCATCTGCACGAAGATCCTGAATGTCCGCGACCAGCAGGATCATCTCAAGGAGATCATCGATGCCCATGTTGGCTTTGGCTGATAGTTCAACCGTCGGAACATCACCGCCATATTCTTCTGGAATTACTCCGGCATCGGAGAGTTGTTGCTTGACGTAGAGCGGATTTGCAGATTCCAGGTCCATCTTGTTGATGGCTACGATGATCGGTACTCCGGCCGCCTTTGCGTGAGCGATCGCCTCCCGCGTTTGAGGCATAACACCATCGTCGGCTGCGACGACGAGAACAGCTATGTCCGTAGCCTGAGCGCCGCGAGCACGCATGGCCGAGAACGCCTCGTGTCCGGGTGTGTCGAGAAATGTGATCTTGCGATTGTCGATTTCGACCTGATATGCACCGATGCGCTGGGTGATACCGCCCGCTTCTGTGCTTGCAACTCTCGCCTTGCGGATTGTGTCGAGCAACGCCGTCTTTCCGTGATCAACGTGTCCCATGATCGTAACGATCGGTGGTCGCTCGACGGCAACGTCCGAAGCGGCACTTTCAACCAGGGCTTCCTCGAAAGCATCGCGACCATCGGCGCCGGCGGATTCAGCCGGCAGCGGGACAGCTCCAAAGCTTTCAGCAACTTTGGCGGCTGCTTCATAGTCGATCTGCTGGTTGAGCGTGGCCATGATGCCGCTTGACATGAGCTCTTTGATCACGTCGATGCCTGAGCGCTGGAGCAATTCTCCGAGTTCGCCTACGGTAATAGCCGATCCGATTTGAATTGGCTCGTCGTAGGTCTGCTCAATCGTTGCGACCGATTGTTGTTCGAAATCGGAATTCTGATCTTGTCTACCTCGCCGCCGTCCGCGTGAACGACCCCTACTTCTGGATGCACTCATATATTGATCCCTCCTGAAAACTCCCCATCGCGCACCTAATCTTCATCGGGTGGAAAGTGCGTGCGCGCATATGTCCACAATCGCTCCCGATCTTCTTTGTCAAGCTCTACTTTCAATGCCTTTGCAATAGCGCCGCTTTCGAGCGCCCTCGACCAGCAGCGACGAGACCGGTGCAAGTATGCTCCGCGTCCGTTGGCCTTGCCGCTCGGATCAACTTCAACCGTACGTTCCGGTGTTCTCACCAGACGCGTGTATTCGCGTTTCGCATCCACTTCGCGACAGGCCACACACGTTCGTTGTGGCACATGCCGCGGACGCGTGCCCTGCTTGCGTCTGCCGCCAGATGTTGTTTCTGCTGCCATTGAAGGTCTCGTCTCCAGCCCGCGAGCTAATCGGCAGGATCGAGTACGAGTTCGTCATACAGTGGCAGCATCTCTCCAGTCTCGAAGTTGAACCGAGCACGCAAATCGCGGTTGTAATGGACGTTCACAATGTCTTCCACTAATTCAACATCTACGCTCATTCCAACCAGATCGTCAGGTAAGGGGCCGAATTCTTTCTCGATATGGATGAAAGTGCCGTCCGGACGTACCAGCCGCGGTTGCCGGCCCTGAATGAAGAAGTCCTGCTCGGCCCGCATCTCTGCAAGTGCCTCTTGAGCCTGGCGCAAGAAGTCGTCGCCTTCGCTATCGGAGACTCGCAACGATTCCGGATCCTTGACGTCAATCCGCCAACCGGTCAATTTGTATGCAAGCCGGGCGTTTTGGCCGTCTTTGCCGATTGCCAGGGACATCTGATCCGTTGGAACAATAACCCGCGCCACTTTCTGTTCACCGTCTTCGATGAGTTGAACGCTGATCGGTTTCGCAGGTGAAAGGGCATTCGAAATAAAGGTCTGAATGTCGGAGGCGTATTCGATGACGTCGATTTTTTCGCCCTGCAGCTCATCGACGATGTTCGTAATACGAACGCCGCGGATACCGACACAGGAGCCAACCGGGTCGACGTTGTCCTGGCGCGCGGCAACCGCGACCTTGCTTCGAAGGCCAGGTTCTCGTGCGATTGCTTCGATTACGACAGCACCGGAGAAGACCTCGGGCACTTCGAGTTCGAACAGCCGCTTGATCAGCGCTCCGTGCGTCCGGCTGACAATTAGCTGCGGGCCGCGCGATTCGCTGTTTACCTCTTTGAGATAGACCTTGAGACGTTGACCGGGCGAATAGCGCTCATTCGGCACCTGCTCGCGGGCAGGCATGATCGCTTCAGCTTTTCCGCCCAGTTCTACGATGACGGCGCGGCGATCGGCACGCTGAATGAGACCCGTCAGGACCTCGCCAACTCGATCCTTGAATTCGTCGTAGATCGTCTCGCGCTCGTAGTCACGAATGCGTTGCAGGATAACTTGCTTGGCAGTCTGGGCGGCGATGCGTCCGAAGTTTTCGGGCGTGAGGTCGTTGCGATATTCTTTGCCAACGTAGGCATTCGGATCTACCGTCAAGGCGGCGGCGAGTGGGATGTCACGCGTTTCGTCGTCGATCGACTCTACATCCTCAACGACGCGCTTAACTTCAATTACTCGGAATTCGCCATCGTTTGGATCAACGACGACTTCGACAAATGTGTCGGCCTGTCCTTTTTGTTCACGTTCGCGGCGGAAGACCGTCTTGAGCGCCTGCTCCAAGGCAAGTTGAACCGCTTCACGCGGGATGCTTCGTTCCGCGGCAATCTGGGCGATGGCGGTGTACAGGTCACTTTTCAATTTCGGCCACCTCTCAGGGGGAATCGGGGTCGGGGGAACATAGTCTATGTCCACACCCCGGACAAAAAACAAGTGGGCGATAGCCCACTTTGCGTTCGGGCACTGACTTCAGCGCCCTTGATTGTACCAGATTCTGCCGATCTAGAGTGCATTTCGGCGAGGATCACACGACCTATTCCTGGGCGGCTGAAAGACTCACCCGTGCTATACTCAAGCGCCCGAAGAAGCTATGGGAGGCAGGGCATTAGCGGATGAGATACCGAACCTGGTTGCGGCCAGGGATGAGGGTAAAACGATGGATTATCGTCCTCTTCGGCGGCATAGTCCTGACCAGTCTTTCGACCGCTATGGGCCTGGCCTGGCTGTATCGGAATTACAGTGTGCCCGGCAAATTCTCGGATCTCGTCTTTTACCTGACCCTGCAATTCCTCGATCATCCCTACCGCGAACTCGTTGTGATTCTTCCAGGCGCCGCTTTGATTATTTGGGGCGTGCTGCAACTCTCACGTTCGCTAACGGGTCCGCTTATGGAGTCCCGTCCCGACGAGGGCGGACTTGCCAAGATCATCGAGACGCATCGGCTTGGTGAGAGCGAACCGCGGCTCCATATCGTGACGATTGGTGGCGGCACCGGCCTATCAACGCTTTTGCGTGGCATAAAGTATGAACCAGTGAAGATCACTGCAATCGTCACTGCCGGGGACGACGGCGGCTCGTCTGGCCGACTTCGAACGGAATTCAACGTGCCCGCGCCAGGCGATATTCGGAATTGTCTGGTGGCGCTAGCGGATTCGGAGACTCTGCTCGGTGATCTGTTCCAGTACAGATTCGACGCACAAGGGTCCGGACTGGATGGGCACTCGTTTGGTAATCTCTTCATTACTGCTCTGGCGAAAGTGAGCGGGAGCTTCGAGCAGGCGATCATCGAGTCCGGGCGAGTTCTCAATATCCGCGGTGCGGTCTATCCATCTTCAACGGAAAACATAGTTGTAGGCGCCGAAATGGCCGATGGATCGGTGCTGCGCGGTGAAACGACGATCGTAAATGCACGAGCCGGGATCAATCGCGTCTTTCTCGATCCACCGTCGGCAGAAGCCTATCTTCCGGCTGTGACGGCCATTCTCGAGGCCGATCTCGTCGTCCTCGGACCGGGTAGTCTCTATACGTCGGTTATCCCGAACATGCTCGTCGAGGGGATTGCTCACGCGCTGCGGCATACGCCGGCAGAAAAGGTCTACGTCTGCAACGTTGCGACGCAGCCTGGCGAGACTGACGATTATGAGGTCGTTGATCATGTGCGCGGGATCCACCGGCATCTCGGAGATCTTCCGATTGACCGGATCATCGTTAATTCGAATCTGGAACCTTCGGCTTCCGGCATCAAGCCAGAATGGGGTGTCACTGCCGTCGAGTATCGCGGCCTCGAAGAATTTGAAGGGCGACTCGTCGTCGAACCGCGCGACGTCGTCAATCCCGACTATCCGCTGCGTCACGATCCACAGAAGCTGGCAGGCGTGCTGGTTGATCTGGCACGGCGGGTAGCCCGAGTTCCGCAGCAGGCGAGGATCTATCAGGCGGATATCGCTCAATCATCTAATGGCCGTGTGATGGCGACAGCATCAAATGGCCATCACCGGGCTTCTGGAAACATACGCGAGACGAGTTCAACTGAATCTGACGGATGAACTGCATTGAAAGGATTTGCAGATGGCAACACGGGTAGGAATTAATGGCTTTGGTCGAATCGGCCGGCAAGTGTTCAAGGCGATATTCGACGCGTACGACGACGAGCTGGAAGTCGTCGCCGTCAACGATTTGGCGGACAACGCCACGCTCGCTCATCTTCTGCGCTACGACTCGACCTATGGGATCTATGACGCAGAAATAGTGGCCGATGGCGATTCGATTAGTGTTGACGGATCGGCGTTTAAGGCGTTCAGCGAGCGCGACCCTGCGGCCATTCCCTGGGGGGACAACGGCGTCGACATCGTGATCGAATCAACGGGCGTATTTCGCGATGCCAAGGGCGCAGGTAAACACATTTTGGCCGGCGCAAAGAAGGTGATCATCTCCGCCCCGGCCAGTGGTGAAGATATAACGATTGTCCTTGGAGTCAACGAGGATGATTACGATCCCGACAATCACCACATTATCTCGAATGCCTCATGCACCACGAACTGTCTCGCTCCAGTTGCGAAGGTAGTCCATCAGCATTTTGGAATCGCTCACGCGCTGATGACGACCGTGCATTCGTACACCGCCGACCAGCGCTTGCTGGATTCACCGCACAAGGATCTGCGGCGTGCGCGAAGCGCGGCCGAAAACATCGTCCCGACGACGACCGGCGCAGCTCGTGCGGTTTCGCTCGTGCTTCCGCAGCTCAAGGGGAAGTTCGATGGGTTCTCTCTCCGCGTCCCAACACCAACCGTTTCGCTCATCGATCTCGTGATCCAACTTGAAAGCGCTGCTTCGGTCGAAGCGTTGAACGCAGCATTTCAGGAGGAAGCGGCAAATGCATTGCTCGGGATCCTGGGATATAGCGACGAACCGCTCGTGTCTACGGATTACCGCCAGGACCCGCGCTCGTCAATCGTCGATGGTCTGTCGACGATGATGAGTGGCGACAAGCTGGCAAAGGTCGTGGCCTGGTACGACAACGAGTGGGGCTATTCATGCCGCGTTGCTGACTTGACGGCGTTAGTCGCTGAAGCTGGCGTTTAGCTCGCCGACGCGCGCGAACTCTCATCGGAACTCACGCATTTTAGTGACGGGCTGCCGGTATGCGGACAGCCCGTCGCGCATTTGACAGACGATATCCGAACGACTGTGGAAGGAATTGGTCTCGACATGTCGCTGAGAACACTCGACGATTTGGATATCGCAGGGCGAAGGGTGCTCGTGCGCGTCGACTTCAATGTGCCGCTTGAGGACGGCAAGGTCGGCGATGATACGCGCATTCGGGCGGCACTGCCGACAATAGAGAAATTGCTGAATTTGAACGGTGCCGTGATTCTCTGCTCGCATCTCGGTCGACCGAAAGGCAAATTCGTTCAGGGCCTATCCCTCAGTCCCATCGCCAAACATCTTGCCGAAATGATCGGGCGTGAGGTCGCCTTCGCTCCGGATTGCGTTGGCCCGCATGCGCAGAGCGCCGTCGATGCTATGAAACCGGGCGATGTTCTCCTACTGGAGAACCTGAGATTTCATCAAGAAGAGGAAAAGAATGACCCATCGTTCGCTGCTGATCTGGCGAAGCTAGCGGACTGCTTTGTGAACGACGCATTCGGTGCTGCCCACCGAGCACATGCATCAACCGAAGGTGTCACCCATCTCTTGCCCTCCGCTGCGGGACTGCTAATGGAGAGCGAAGTGACGGCACTCTCGCGGGTTCTCGATAATCCGGGAACACCTCTGGTCTTGATCATCGGCGGCGCGAAGGTGTCAGACAAAATTGGCGTCATCGAGTCGTTTCTCGGACGGGCGTCAGCGATCCTCATCGGTGGCGGTATGGCGAATACGTTTCTTCATGCCCAGGGGCACGAAGTTGGGGCGTCTCTATTCGAGCCGGAGCTTCGCGACCAGGCGCTCGACCTGCTTAATCGAGCCCGGGCTGCCGACACCTCAGTTGAGCTACCAGTTGACGTTGTAACCGCAAAATCGCTTGATGACGCGGGGAGCGCCAGGACCGTCCTGGTGGACGACGTTTCTGCGGAAGATGCCATTTTCGATATTGGACCGGAAACTGTGATTGCATTTGGCCGGGCAATTCGAGATGCGAGAACGGTTGTCTGGAATGGACCGATGGGGGTCTTTGAGCGGCCACCATTCGACCAGGGTACGCTCGGTATCGCGTCATCTGTCGCTGCATCGGCCGCCTTTTCCCTTGTTGGAGGCGGAGATTCTGTTGCGGCGCTGAACGCGGTTGGGCTAGCTGGCGATATCGACCATGTTTCGACCGGAGGTGGGGCTTCGCTGGAGTTTCTCGAAGGCAAGAAGTTGCCAGGTATAGCAGCGCTTGAGGGAGGTGCTTGATGAGCCGCAGGAAGATCGTCGCCGGAAACTGGAAGATGAATTTGAGTCGCGCCGAGGCCGTAGCGCTCGCTCAGGAAGTAGCACAGATTGCGGTGTCTGATCCACTGGATGTGGCGATCTTTCCAACTAGCCCATGGCTCGTGCCAGTGGCGGAAGCTCTTGCGGGTTCCAGCGTAACGCTGGGGGCACAGAATTGCTATGTCGAAGATGCTGGAGCCTTTACTGGAGAAGTATCACCTTCGGCTCTGGCCGAGATGTGTGGTGCAGTCCTGGCGGGTCATAGCGAACGACGGCACATCATGGGTGAATCGAACGAGCTGGTTGGTCGGAAAGTTCAGTCGATTCTCGCAAATGGAATGATCGCCTATCTATGTGTTGGCGAAACGCTAGGTGAGCGTGAAGGTGGGCGGGCGGAATCTGTCGTCTATAGGCACCTCGAAACCGGTATGGCTCACGTCCGTGCGCAGGACCTCGAACATGTGGTGATTGCCTATGAGCCCGTCTGGGCCATCGGCACCGGCGTAGCAGCTTCCTCAGATGATGCTCAGGCGATGTGCGCGAGTGTGCGTGCCTGGCTCGGCGAGCACTACGGTGATCCAGGACTCGAGGTTTCGGTGCTCTACGGCGGCAGCGTTTCGCCGTCGAACGTTGATGAGCTATTCTCTCGAGACGACATCGACGGTGGCCTCGTAGGAGGAGCAAGCTTGAACGCCGTCTCGTTTGGTGAATTAATAGAGGCCGCGAATCGCCTCACTGCGGTATAGTAGGTCCCTTGATGGTGGCTCGTTGTTAGTTGGTGGGAGATACAATTGCAGACAGCCATCGACATTGCGCAGATTCTCGTCGCAACTGCCGTTATTGTCATCATACTGACCCAATCCCGGGGGACGGGACTTGGAAGCGCTTTCGGCGGAGATTCCGGCTCGATTTATCACACCCGACGCGGTATTGAAAAGACGCTTTTCAATTTCACTATTGGTGCCGTTGTCGTGTTCGTCGTACTTTCGATAGTCGCGACCGTCTTTTTTGGATAGATTGAGACGGCGATAACAGGGCAATTGTGTGCGTCGAGGGGTATAATCACAGGGAATCGGCGCTGCAAGACACGTCCAATTTGACCATTGTGTCGTAGGTTGCAGTGAATGGGATCTTTGGTCCCGCAAGGCGGCATACGAAGAGGTCGCCCGCGTCAAATGTGTAGGAGGACAGCTCGATGCCAGTAGGACCACTCGAACTGGGAATCATTCTGGTCATTATCATCATCATCTTTGGAGTGGGTAAACTGCCGCAAATTGGCGGCGCCCTGGGCCAGGGTATTCGCGAATTTCGCGATACGGCTCGAAGCGATGATAAAGATGATACCGAAGCTCCCAAACCACTCGAGTCCAAAGTTTCAGCCAGTGAGCCGGCCAAGGAAGAACTCTAAGCCGGGATCATTTTCGACTGAACAAAGAGACGCCCCGGATTAATCCTGGGCGTCTCTTTGTATTTTCCTAAGGGCTGCTATTTCCCTTTTTAGTGCCGGTTTACCAGGAGATTCCGCTCAACGTCACATCCAGAGCTAGCGATAATCGCAACCGCTCGATCCTGCTGACGATTAACCCGTTTCGCGGAAGAAACCCACCACGGATTCTCGTGCTGATTCCTCGTTGAAGAATTCGACGAATGTGAGGCGTGACCACGGGTAGGCGACGCTCGTAGCACGGTCGTCCAGTAGAGGAAGTGCCTTGCCGTCTTTGCGCATCGGATTTCGAATGCGTATGAATGTATGCGTTGGGTCCGGCATTTCATCGAGTTCGCCCAGGATCGCATCTTCGCTCATGATGTGTATCAGCACGCGAATTGCCATTTATACTAGCCCTTTCTAAGCCTCGTTTGCTGACAGATCAGCAACTTCTTCGTCCGTCAGGCTTACGCCGTAAATACTTCCGTCGATTGAACCGACGACCAACAAGTCGCCGGCGACGATCGGAGACGAGACGATTGGACCTCCCAGACGGTGTTTCCAGGCCATCTCACCATTTGCGATGTTGATTGAAAGGCAGTCTCCGTCGATGGTGCCGACGTAGCAGGCTTCCTCTCCAACGAGCGCTGTCGAGGTGATCTGGTTTGCGTACCTGGCTACCCAGGCAGGAGAACCATTGCTGAGGTCGAGTCCGACGAGGGCACCGTCTGTAATTCCAACTATGAGGGCGTTAGCATGGAGTGCGGGAGAGGCAGCGATGTCACAGTCAAAACTCTGCTGCCAATGTCGTCGACCGTCGCTGATGTTGAAACAGGTAACAATGCCATACCAGCTCGTGACGTACGCACGGCCATTTGCGACAGCGGGTAGTGAGCGCACCGGTCCGCCACAGGGTTCGCGCCAAATGGTCCTGCCGTTGGATCGGTTCAGGCAATAGATGTAGCCGTCATCGGAACCAACGACAACATAATCACCACTCACTACAGGTGAAGAGCGCACCGGTCCCCAGAGCTTGGCTCGCCATGCGATGTCGCCAGTTGCGACTTCTAATGCGTAAACCGATCCGTCGTCCGATCCAACGTATGCAATGTCATCAGCAACAGCCGTAGAGGAGCGGTTTGGCCGTCCGGTTCGACAAGACCATCGCAGCGCTCCCGATTCTGCGCCGATACCGTAGATCGAACCATCTTCAGATCCGACAATATAGACATCGCCACCGCGCGCCGGGCGAGCCACGACACCTTTTCCGGTCGGGAACTTCCAGGTAACGGTGCCCTCGCTGGGATCCAGGGCATAGAGGTAACGATCGTAGGAACCGATCGTGATTCTCTCGCCATCCCAACGAGCCGTGCCACGCACTTCGTCGCCGGTCTGGATTTTCCAGGCAATGCGATCCTCAACGTCGTCTTGTTGCGTGCGTTGCCGTGCCCGTCGTTTGCGCGATGACCGGCGGCGTTGGAATCCGGCTGCCGCTGTCGTCGATGACCCGACCGGTCCGGTGAATACCGCCGTCTGCTGCGGTGCATTTGACGGCGGTTCCGCACCTGACGGAATGAGTTCCGATGGCGCTTCAGGTTGGAAACTCCTGCCAGTCAGGAGCGAGGTTGCGCGCCGATTGCGACGATAAACGAGTTCTTCTGCTTCGTAGATTACTTCGTCGACTGTTTGGTAACGCTGGTCTGGGTGGTAAGCAACCATCTTTGACACGATGGCCGCGAATTCGTCGCTGACTTCAGGATTAAGGGTCTTGACGGGACGCTCGTGAAATGTAAATGGTGCTTCCTGGCGCGGATCTGAATTTGTTATCAGGTGATGCAACGTCGCGCCGAGCGCGTAGATATCTCCCCGAGCGTCGGCAATACCTCGATACTGTTCGGGGGGCGCATAGCCTTCTGTGCCAATCATGGTGCCGCGCTGTCGCCCCTGGAACATGCGGGCAATCCCGAAGTCAATGAGAGCTATCTGGCCGCTACTTCTGAGCATGATGTTTGAAGGCTTCAGATCGCGGAAGATAATCGGATCGGGTTCAAAATTGTGGAGCATTTTCAACACGCTGCAGATTTCGAGACCCCAGCGGATGACGTCCTGTTCCTGGTACGGGCGACCTCGGGCCATCAGGCCGCGTTCGAGATCGGAGCCGTCGATGTACTCGATCACAAGATATACGAGACCGCTTTGTGAGAAATAGTCGTAGATTTTTGGGACGGCAGCGTGTGCAATTGTTGCCAATAACGCTGATTCGCGCTCGAAATTGACAAGCCGCAGGGCTCGTGTGCCTGGATCTGGATCCTCGTCGACCATCTCTTTGATGGCGGTGATGCGTTCAACCTGGCCGAAGCGTAAGTCGCGTGCGGCGTAGACCGTACTCATTCCGCCACGACCAATAACCCGCTGGATCTGGTAGCGACCTTCGAGTATCGTGCCAGTCGCCAGCGAACGACTTGGCTTGCTGATCCCACCCGCTGCGCGTGGATCCTGCTTCTGAGCGGAAGCTTGCGTCATGCTTCTACTTCACAATCCGTAACGCTTGTGATCGTAGCTCGATTTCTTAGGCGAGCCCTAGTCGTTATGCAGGGACGATCTATCCCATCTTGAGCATACAGGTGTGAGAGATTGCCTCAATAAAGCGAAAGTACCGGTTCAAGAAAGGAGTTGGTTTTCGGTTGAATTGTATACTCGCACCCGGTTCTAATTGCCCCGGTACCCGTTCGGAGAACGAATGACTGACGATCAATCACCACTTAAGCGCCTTAGACCGGCTGAGCCCGGCCTTGGCCAGTTTCAGTCCACTCCACCAAGCATCGAAAACCGCATCAACCCATCATTTAGCAGTGACGAAGGTGTCTCAGCTTCCGATGAATCGGTCAGCGCGGAGATTGATTCTGCAGACGATTCGGGTGGTGGATTGCTATGGGAGATAACCGAAACGCTCGTTCTCGCGCTGCTGATATTCCTTGCCGTTCGCACCGTCGTCCTCAACTTTCGAGTGGACGGGCTGTCGATGGAGCCAACGCTCGACAGCGGTGAGATGTTGTTAGTAAATCGGCAGGTCTATTCGCATTTCGATCTCAATAGCGCTCTGAATATCCTCCCATTTGTGGATCGTAAGGGCGAGCATGATTTCTATCCATTTCACCCGCCGCAACGCGGCGACATCATCGTCTTTAACCCGCCCATTAGTGCAGTAAATGAGCCCTACATAAAGCGCGTAATCGGGCTACCAGGGGAAACAGTATCTGTTCACGATGGAGCGGTGTACATTGATGGCAAGCGGCTAGATGAACCCTATCTTGGTTCCACTGCCACACGCTGGCCTGGACGGCCGGACAACTACGAATTTCTGGTGCCTGAAGGACATATCTTCGTCTTCGGCGACAACCGCAACAACTCAACCGATTCGCGTAGTTTTGGACCTGTCGAATTCGGTGCGATAATAGGGCGCGCTTGGATAGCATACTGGCCCTCGAGCCTATTGGGCGTCTTCCAGTCACCTTCGTATGATCGCTAATTGCGACGATGTTGGAGCGGATTGCGTCCGAAGACAAGGTACAATCTAGATGCAGCCTAGAGTCGCCAATGCCGACTGCCAACCGAGTCGGAGACCGGGCCAGAAAGGTAGCGATTCGTGATCGAGACCGTTGTCGAAAGCATCCGGGTAAGCCTTGTAACTCAGCATCGCGTTGTGATCCTGCGCGAGGTCGGTGGCGATCGCCATCTACCCATTTGGATAGGCCGATTCGAAGCTGAGGCGATCGCTATGGTTCTTCAGGGAGTCGATGCGGCTCGCCCTTTGCCATACGACCTACTCACGAACGTTCTCGTCGAACTCGATACGAAAATCGAACATATCGTCGTGAGCGATCTCAACCAGGACGTCTTTTACGCTTCAATCATCCTCGATCGTAGCGGATCGACCGTTCAAATCGATTCGCGGCCATCGGATGCGATCGCCGTTGCGGTACGGGCGGAAGTCCCGATACTCGTAGACGAATCGGTCATGGACCGCGCAGGCATAACCATGGGCGACGACGGTGAAGACGAAACCCCGGCGACCCGACCCTTCGACGAAGCTGAAGGCCCAATTGATGAAGAGGGTCTTTCGGCATTCCGTGACTTCATTGATACGCTAGATCTTGACGACTTTGGGCGCAGACGCGAGTAGTTCAGTTCGTGACGATTCAGCGCAGTCGAGTTCGTCACTCCATAAGTATGAATGTTGGTCTGCCTTAGACGGGAATAGGACTCTATGGCGGGATGTTTGACTAATACAGAGGCCGTTGCGAATGGCCTGAGCCCGGACGTCGCGCCGGATGTTCGAGCAGAACTCGAGACTGAAGCTCTCAGTTACATCGATTCGCTCTATCGCACGGCGCTTCGGATGACTCGAAATCCGGCGGATGCTGAGGATCTGGTACAGGAAGCCTATTTGCGGGCGTTCCGGTCCTTGCATCAATTCAAGCCGGGCACGAATTTGCGGGCCTGGATCTTTCGAATAATGACCAATGCGTATATCAACGAATATCGCAAACGGTCCCGACGGCCGACGAACTCGTCGCTCGATGATCTGGAAGAGTTCTATCTCTACGATCATTTGATCGATTCGGGAGTTCAGCCGACATCTGAGCGTCCAGAGGATATCGTTCTCGACCGCTTGACTGCACAGGATGTGCTCGATGCGCTTGATGGCCTCTCCGACGACTTTCGTGAGGTCGTGATGTTGGCTGACGTTGAAGGTTTTTCGTATCGGGAGATTGCTGAAATCATGGATATCCCGGTCGGCACAGTGATGTCGCGATTGTATAGAGCGCGGCGTCGATTGCAGAAGTCGCTCTTTGACTTTGCGGTAGACGCGGGCTATATCTCAGGTGCGGTGGAAGATGCTTAACTGTAAGAAGACAGTAGAACAACTTTATCCCTATCTCGATCGTGAACTGACTGCGCAGGAACTTGAAGACGTCCGCGCACATCTGGACCATTGTCCGCCCTGTGCCAAGTACTTCGCCTACGAGTCTGGCATGCTGCGCTTCGTGAGCGACGCTTGCCGTTCCGTTGAAGCACCCGCCTCTCTCCGCGCCAAGATTCTTTCCGCTCGTTCATCGGTAGGAAACTAGCCAACAATCGCGAGCGGCCACAACCGGCGCTCGTCAGCCTCGCGGTACCAGTGACAACATCCTTGCTATACTCGCCACGGACGCGAAGTAGCGCCAGACGTAGCGCGATAGCGAAGGGTGGCATACGGGCATGGCGCACACGTCGACGGTCGAACAGGCTGATCTAGACCGCCTGCAAGAATATCTTTCAACTCACTTTCAGCCGCAAGATCACGAAGAGGCTCAGGAGTTAATACTTGGAGCCCTGCAACATGTTCAGCACGAATTTGGCTGGGTTCCGATTGAGGCTTCGAAACTTATCGCTGAACACCTCGGCGTTAGCGTCAACCGGATCTATGGCCTGCTCACGTTTTACGCGGACTTTCGAACAGAACCACCGGGCGAACACTTCATGCTTCTCTGTCATGGTGCGGCTTGCTTCGTGGGAGGGAGTCAAAAGCTGATCCACGATCTTACGCGATAGTTATGGCATCGGCCAGGGCGGTACGACAGCGGACGGCAAGCTGACCGTTCAGATCGTCAATGGCTGCCTCGGAATCTGCGATCTAGCCCCCATCGTCCAATTCGATCACGAGAAGTATGTAGGTAAGCTGGACGTCGACAGTTTCAACGCCGCAATCAAAGAAATCACGTCCGACGAGCCCCAATCAGGTAGACCATGGTGCTGACTGACCGCGATTCCTTCAATAAACATGCGGAGCGCGCCCGGCGTGCCTTCGCCGAATTTAGTTCTGAAGCTGCATGGACGATTTCCGTTTGTGTTAGCGAGGACAGCAAGGCTAAAGGCGTCCTTGATACCTTCGAGCATCTTCGCCTTCGGATAGAGGGCGGCGAGCTTGCCGCAACGCTGCGAACAGTCGGCGGAGGTGGTTGGGCCTGGGCCGATCCATCAATTATTGTCGCTGGTCCCGGGCATCCCAGAGTTCTCTATGCGAACATCACTTCAGATGACGTGCCCGACCTTCTTTCGGCGCTTACAGCTGGCAAGATATTTCGAATCACATCGTAGTTGGGGCATTTGACGAATCGGACGACGTTGCCCTCGATTCATGCCCATCCATTTTTCAGGATCCAGCATCGCGTACTGACCAAAAACTGGGGGATGATCGATCCATATTCAATCGACGAATACATCGCGACCGATGGTTACGCTGCCTGGATTCGGGCGATATTCGATCTGACACCAGAGGAAGTCGTCGATGAGGTCAAAGCCTCTGGCGTGCGCGGTCGAGGCGGAGCCGGATTTCCTGCCGGGATCAAGTGGGAAAGCGGACGTCGGGCTCAGGCACGACCAAAATTCATGGCCTGCAACTCTCATGAAGGTGAACCGAATGTTTACAAAGACCGGCGCCTGATAGAGAGTGACCCGCACCGCATCCTCGAAGGCATCATGCTGGGCTGCTATGGCGTTGGCGCTGAACGGGGCTACAACTATATCGGCGGCGAGCACTTGCTCGCGGTCGAACGATTCCGGCGGGCGGTTGCCGACGCATATCGTCTGGGATTGCTTGGTGACAATATCCTCGGTTCCGGAGTCAACTGCCATATCCGACTGTCAACGGGCGGCGGAGCGTACATATGTGGCGAAGGTTCGGCGCTGATGTATTCGGTCATGGGCGAACGCGGCCAACCGCGTACCAAGCCGCCTCGTAGCGTTGAAGAGGGTCTCTGGCGTCGCCCGACGGTGCTGAACAACACTGAAACGCTTGCACCGGTACCTGACATCGTGCGGCGCGGCGGCGAATGGTACGCATCCCTCGGAACCGAACGCAGTACCGGCACGAAGCTCGTTTCGATGCAGGGCCCTCTGAAGCGACTCGGGGTTGTAGAGGTTGAGATGGGCGTGTCCCTGAGAGATCTTGTCTTCGAGACCTTCGGAGGTATGGCAGAAGGTAAGACGCTCAAGGGAGTCCAGACTGGCGGCGTTTCCGCTGGAGCGCTGCTTCCGGACCAGCTCGACGTGCCGGTCGACTTCGATTCGCTGCAACAATTCGATTGCATGCTGGGCTCCGGCGGCTTCGTGGTCTTCGATGAATCGGTTGACGCAGTTGAGTTCGGGCGCTACCTCATGGATTTCAATCGCTGGGAGTCATGCGGGAAGTGCACTCCCGTGCCGGCTTGGAAACAAGGCGCTTGTGGAGGTCGTTGACCGTATCCTCAATGGTCGCGGACAGTCGAGCGACTTGCAACTGATCGAATCGACCTCGCAGCATGTGATGGAATTGTCTTTGTGTGGCCTGGGTCAGGTTGCGCCAGCCCCCCTGCTTGGCATGATACGTTAGCTTCCCGGAGGATTCTTGAAGTCGCGCTTGCGATGTGTCTCGATACGAGACGAAACAGATAGCGCGCCGGACGATTCCCATTAATCGCAGTCGGTGGCTGAATCCAGGCACCAAGCGATGTCTCTACGTTAGATCAATCGTTTCTCCGACGTTTTCGCGTGTCGCTCTTTCGATCGCTACCGCACCAACGATCATGTCCTGAATTGCATTGCCGACTGACTTGAAGAACGTGATCTGCTCAGCGTTCTCACGACCCGGCCGGTCACCGTTGACGATCTGACCGAGCTCGTCCTGCACCGCAGAGCGGTCGAGTTGTCCGCTTTGTATGGGAATGATGAAGTCACCGGCTTCATGCAGCGCCGCCTCCACCTGATCAACAACGATGCGAGCCCGCACCAATGTTCCCGACCGGAATCTCCTGCATCTGTGGGGTGAACGCGCCAACAGCATTGATGTGTGTTCCAGGGACGATGGAAGCATCGTCATAGACAGGTACGGGAGAGGTCGTCGCTGTGCAAACGATGTCGGATTCGGGCAGGACCGACGAGGCATCAGTGGCGACCTCTACGATGCGAGATGCTGCGCTGTCCCACGTCGCCAACCGTTCCGCAAACGTCGCCTGCGGATTCCTCGTTCAGATCCACGATATAGATCTTTTCAAGTGATCGCACCGCGGCGACGGCTGCTGCTTGGGTGACACCCTGGACTCCCGCACCAATTACGGTGAGTACTCTGGCATCGCGCCGTGCCAGTAGGTCCGACGCAGCGCCTGATACAGCTCCGGTGCGGAGGGCCGTCATCGCTCCGCCTTCGATCAAGCCGATCGGAACTCCAGTGTCAGGATCGACCAGAACAACAAGCGCATTGATGATGGGCAGTCCGCGGCTAGCATTTCCACTAAAGACCGAGACGATTTTTGCGCCGGAGCCGGCCGGATAGCCTCGAACCTGCCGGCACATATGCCGGCATATAGAGCGATACGCCCGAGCCATCCGGCATTTCGATTGGTGTACGGAGAGGACTTATCGTTTTTCCTGCACTAGAAGCGGCGAAAGCCGCCTTCATGAGTTCAATGGCATCGGCCATAGGAACGAGCTCACGTAGCTGGCTTGAATTGAGTGTGCGCACGCTGACTATCCTTCGACTAGAAATGAGACTAGCGTACGAGTCTAGCATCGACCGATGATTTGCAAACCAAAAGAACCTCCGGCAACTGCCGGAGGTTCTCGTTTGTTTACTACGGGCGCAGAGCTAGTAGCGGCGCGGTCCGCGGTTTTCTCGTGGTTCGCGCGGTCTTGCCTCATTGACGTTTAGCGCACGGCCTTCGAATTCGACGCCGTCAAGCGCCGCGATCGCAGCGCGCGCTTCATCGTCATTAGACATTTCGACAAAACCGAAACCGCGTGACCGGTTTGTTTCACGGTCGGTAATAACCCGTGCGGATGTGACTTCGCCATAGGCAGCGAAGTGATCCCGTAAGGTAACTTCGGTCGTCCTGAAATTCAGGTTGCCGACGTAGATATTCATGGCCTTCCTCCAGGGAGCCTTGGCGTTGTCTATTCACGACCACAACCTCAGAAGCTGACCGGTGTCTCGCCGTAGACCCGGAGAATCCGGGTGTACCCACTTTCGGTCTCTTCCAAGACTGGAACTTCAAACTGGAGGAAGCGCCGATCAGGAGAGGAACAGGAGGGGTTGGCTTACGGTTTAGCTATGGTCGTATCGGAACAACAACCCCATCAGTCACAAATCAGGGCCACTCGGCCCTGCCGGCTCCTCGGGGAGGGCTCGAACCTCCAACCTGCGGATTAACAGTCCGTCGCTCTACCATTGAGCTACCGAGGAATGCGATTTGGGCGCATTCTACCAAAGGGTGGTCAAGGGCCGCAACGAACCGAACCGCGCCAGCTCGTACCCCGCTCGAACTTCAGATGCTATGATGTCGACAGTTATGGGCTAGACACCTGCCACTAGTATTCTGAATATTCAAAGCACCCTGGATGAGGCATCTGAAATTTGGGAACCTCGATACTTTCTACTGCGGAAACCGATTGCGCACTAGGGATTGAGGTCGGAAGTCGTGGCCTACGTGCGGCGCTCACAACGCGAGACGCTCACATCGTCGCATCGGTTCATGGTATTTCGGCGCCGCTGACTGCTCAATCGGCAATGGATCAGACATTCAACCTCGTTGAGCAACTACTTGAGCACCCGAACGCAGCTGGGGCGACGTACCGGACTGTTGGCGTGGCGTTTGGCGGCCCTGTTGATACGAGCCGCGGAGTTACGATCGACGGATTGCGCTCGACCGGCTTCGAGTCCTATCCCCTTGCTGGCCTGATTGAAGAGCGCTTCGGCAAACCAGTTGTGCTTGAGAATGACGCTCGAGCGGCAGCTTTCGGTGAATATCGTTTCGGCGCAGGGCGGGGATCCCGCGGCATGTTGTATATGCAGCTGGGTATCGGCGTGGGCGGAGGAATCCTGCTCGAAGGGCGCCTACTGCGAGGCGCGGGAATGACCGCTGGTGAATTCGGTCATATGCCAGTGACAGCTACGGGCCCACGATGCTCTTGTGGAAAGCCTGGACACCTTGAGGCATACGTTTCTGAGCTGGCCATATTGCGCCGCGCTCAGGACGCGCTTGACGATCTCACCACCGCATCGAGCCAATCGGACAGTTTCTCAATCGAACAAGTCTTCTCGGACGATGCGCCGGACGAGGTTGCCGCCGTCGCGGCTGAGGCGACGCAGATGATTGGTATGGCCGTCGCCAACATCGTCACGGCCCTCAGCTGCGACATGGTCATTCTTGGGGGCTATGCTGGGCGAGTCGGATCGGGATTCATCGGAACCGTCAGAGCTCGAATCCGTCAATTCTCGTTGGAATCTTCACAACGACGCCTAATTGTCTCTCCCGCGCAACTCGGAGCCGATGCAGCGCTACTTGGTGTTTCGGCGCTGGCTTACCACAAATTTGACGGAGACAGTGAGCTTGAGCGATTTGTCATGTAAACTTGAGGATTGTAGGCCGAGCGGAAGGATGATTCGCACGCATGATACCCGAAGACCAACGCAAGATAATTCTTGATGTGCTCGCTCAGAGCAAGAAACCGGTGAGTATCCGTGACCTTGTCGCGGCGTTGAAGGCGGCTAACAAGTAATAACCCATCCGTAGCCTTTGGCGTCATGCATTGTCGAACAAGGCATTCAGTCCGATAGATAACCAGGTACTTCAGAAGTCCTACACATTGAAACGAGCGAAACCCTACGATGGTGAATTCAGCGTCACAGCGCACACAGCTTGAATTTCAAGGGAAGAAACCAGAGCAAAAACTTGCGGAATTAGTCTTCGGGCTCTTCCAGTCTCGAGGAGCGTTCTTTGCGGGTGATGCGCCAATTACTCTCTCGTTGGTGAGTCTGTCTGAAGCGCTTACATCAATGGGACAAGCCGCCAACGAGGCAGCTATTGCGCGAGCACTCGATGCCAACGCGCATATATTCGCAAAGAATGATTCCGACGAAGAGACGGCCTATGTAACAACCAAGTCGGGCATCCCTCCAGGCGGAGGCCCGGTGGACGCCGACACTCATGATTTGATGCAGCGTTTCGCGACTCCTGAGCCGGTTCGAGAGCGAGCTCGTCCGCGATCCGCTGTTGATAGCTTCGATAGCGATTCGATCGTCTCCGAGACGGCGGCTCCGATGGAGTTTCCGCCAGATTCGTGGCAGGCCGCTGTCGCCGCGGCGTTGCGCGAGGCGGGCCAGGAATCTCCAGACGTCATTCTTCCCGACAGCGACGGGCTCTCGAGCGCGGAATTCTTCGAAGATCTAGGCGCTGCCGTAGAGCAGGACGTCGAGATAGAAGTTCCTGTTGAAGAAGAGGTCGAAGAGATTCTCGTCGAGGAACCTGCAATCTCCGATGAACCAGTAGCGGAAGTTGAAGCAGTTGCTCCAATAGCTCCCATCGAGCCTGCGCCGGCAGCTGTGCCAGAACTCGAAATCGACGACGCATCCGATGCTGATATTGCAGAAGCAATTGAGTTGGCGTTGCGTGAGGAGCCGAGTGCGGTGCGCTGGGGCGACCTTTGGATGGACGAGGCGAATGTGCCGGTACTCTCCAAGGATGATCTCAATAAGATACAGGTGATACTTGGATCGGCGAGCGAAGCCGTTTCAGACTACGCGTTGGTGCGCGACATTGGTTCCAACCAGACTCCTGGCTCTGAAGAATTTGAAATCGAGCGCTTTGCGCTCAACTATCGCATGTCACGCGAACTGGGCATGTTTGAGTTCGTTGGGTCTGCTCGACAGTCATTGTGGGCGCCTTCGGGCTTGCCAGCGATCACGAGTGACAAACGTAAGGCGAGCGAGATCGGACAAGACTATCGCTTCTTGCTTGACTACAAGACTCCGGACGCCGAGCTCGAACCTGGGTTGATTGAGCACGTCCTCACCTTTTACGAACACCGTCTTGGCATCTTGCCGCTCAATGCGAACTTCGCAACGATCATGCCGAAAGCCGCGTTCAACGACCAACGGGTGACACGCTTGACCTTCGAGTCTCCACAGACATTCGAGACCTTCGAGGTCGAAGTTCGATACCCGACCAGTAACAGAGGCGGCTATCTGATCGGATTCGAAGAGTTCTTCGCCGAGAATCTCGTACCTGGTGCTGTTGTGACGATTGAAGCAACGCGCGATCGAGAGACCCACTTCATCATTGAGTACTTCCAGATTTCTCGCCAGGATCGCAAGCTGCTGCAATACAACGAGCGTCGGGAGCGATTTGTCTTCCAATCGACGACCTACTTCTGTGCGACACAAGACGACATGCTTCTTGACGACAATCACTTCGCTCGTTTGGCGGATGTAAGCCCGCTCGACGAAGAAAGCCGCCGCCACGTAGACAAAGTCGTGCGGGCGACGTTCGAACGCGTTGGAGCGCGCCTTGAGGAAGATGATGAGATGCGATACCGCGCGCATATCGTCGATATCCTTGCGGCGGCGAACATCGAAAGACCGATATCAGAACCATATCTGCGCGATATCTTGCTTGGTGGCGCCTATCCGGAATTCATTCCGGACGATAGTGAAGAAGATGTGTTCCTCTATGTTGCGCCAGCGTCGTAAAAGATCGGACCATAGCTCAGTAGCTGCAGCAGTTGACGCGCTGGAAAAAGACGGAGCCGCAGCCGTAACGGTGGAGCCGCTGGCGGATCTATCGATTTCAGAAGCGGCATTCGTCCGTGAGCGTTGGAGCGACTTAGCGGACGACCTGCGTCACGCGATCATCACGCAAATGGCCTTGCTCTCCGGCGAGGATGTTCGCATGAACTTCGAGCGCGTATACATGATCGGTCTCGCTGATGCGAATCCGGACATTCGCCTTGAATCAACGCGAGCTATGTGGGAAGTTGAATCGTCCGCGTTATTAGCGGCCCTCCTTCAACGTCTTGAACACGAACCGGAGGCACGGGTTCGTGTCGCGCTCGTCGAAGCGATTGGGCGCTTCGCAGGCCTGATTGTTGAAGGCGGTATCGACACTGACCTAAGAGAAGAAACTGAAGCCCTCCTTGTCGACGTTGCGCTTGGTGACGACAATGAGAATGTCCGGTTAGCTGCGCTCGCGGCGGCTGCATATTTCCGTCCTATTGAGATTGAAGCAGAGATCGCCCGAGCCTACGATGACGGCCACGACGAGGCCAGAGAATTCGCGCTTCGGGCGATGGGCCGCTTCGGTGGCAGTCGATGGGCGTCGAGAGTCATAGATGGGTTAGCCGCCGGAGATGAAGAGCAACGACTGACGGCTGCCGCGGCCGCTCCGTACGTTGAAGATCGCCGGGTGTTGCCCTATCTGTTCGAAGCTGCAGAGGACGATGAGGGACCGGATCTGCAACTGGCTGCGATCGTGGCCCTCGGAAATATTGGTGGTACGCACGTCCAGTCCTTCCTGGAGGCGCTAAAGGATTCCACGACTGGGGATGTTGCCACGGCCGCTGAAGCGGCACTGGAGTCGGCGGCATTGCTCGAGGGTATAGCCGACACGGTCCCTATCCACTGAGGCAGAAAGTGATGGCTCTAGCCCGAGGCTGGATGCGAGTGCCAGTGGATTCAAAAACGATAGGCGACATTATTTTCTGCTCGAAATTCAATGACTGAGACCGCCTTCACAATCGGCCAACTTATTTCCGCCATTGAAATGGCACAGATTGTCTCCGGTGGAAATACGATCGTGTCCAGCATCACGTTTGACAGTCGGGCTGCAGTTCCCGGCGCTATGTTCGTCGCACTTCGCGGAGGATACAGCGACGGTCACGATTTTCTACAGCAAGCCCGCAGCAATGGGGCGACAAGCTGCCTGATCGATCGTGAACCGTCTGAAGTATCCGTGAAGGGATACTCCTCCGTCGTCGTCGTTCCCGACAGCCGTCAAGCCCTGGCCAGCGTTGCGCGGACCTTTTATGGCGATCCAAGCCGCCATCTTCGGCTGGTGGGCATAACCGGTACTGACGGCAAAACGACGACCTCGTATATGGTCGAGCATCTGCTGCGTCGTGCCGGATATCGTACGGGACTCATAGGCACGATTTCGACGGTTGTGCCGGGGAAATCGCCCCGCTCCTCGGGGCGGCAGACGACGCCGGAATCGCTGGAAACGCAGCGGTTGCTGGCGGAAATGCGGTCTGCATCCACGGATGTCGTCATCTTGGAGACGTCTTCACATGGGCTCGAGACGCATCGGGTTGATGGTTGCCATTTCGACATCGGGCTGGTCACAAACATCACCCACGAGCATCTCGATTTTCACGGTTCAATCGCCGCTTATCGACGAGCAAAGGCGAGGCTATTTGAGCACGTTTCAGATGCTGTTCGAGACGGCGGGATGGGGATCGGAATCGTCAATCTGGACGATCCGGGTGCACGATCTGTTCTCCCCTTTGCGGAAAAATTGACGCTTATCGGCTACGGTATAGATCCGTCCTACGACCCGATTATCACCGCGACGGATGTTGTAGTTGAGTCTGGCGCATATCGATTTACGTTGGGACTCGCTGGAAAGACATTCGACACGGGAATCCCGATGATCGGAAGCTGGAATCTGTCGAATGCGCTGGCGGCCGTTTCAGTTGGTCATGCACTAGACGTAGACCCGGAAATGCTGGCTGGTGAACTTCAACAGTTGCCGTCGGTGCCGGGCAGAATGCAATCGATTCGCGCCGGGCAACCATTTCAAGTCATCGTCGACTATGCGCATACCGCGCCTGCACTCACCCTGGTACTGCGTGCTGCAAGAGAGGCGACAGCGGGGCGAGTCCTGGTGCTGTTCGGCTCAGCTGGCGAACGCGACATCGAGAAGCGGGCCGAAATGGGGGCGGTTGCTACCCGACTATCCGACTACTTTGTTGTCACAAGTGAGGATCCGAGGTTTGAAGATCCAGAAGAGATCATCGACCAAATTGTGGTTGGAGCTACCGAGAGCGGGGCTCGGGAGAGTGTAGACTTCGACCGCCTGGAGGACCGCCATCAGGCGATTGAACGTATTCTCGAGCGTGCCGTTCAGGGGGATATAGTTATTCTTGCTGGTAAGGGTCACGAGACCTCGATACTCTACGGTGGCGAGGCTCGGAATTGGGATGAGGCGGAAGTCGCCCGAAGCGTTTTGAATAGCATGGGATACTCAGCAATCGAATGATGAACATGCGAAGGTACTTTTTCCGGCGACCGTTACTGTCTATCACATTGGCCATCGTCGTCTGCTTGCCGTGCGTCGCCGCCTGTGGAACTGCGGAAAACTTTCAGACCGGTCAGGCAGCGGGAACGTCGGGGCAAATTCTCTTCGTCGCAAACGGCGACGTAATGCTCTGGCGGGACGGCGATATAAGCCAGGTTACAGACGTTGGAAATGCAGAATCTCCTACCTGGTCGCCAGCCGGCGATCGTTTCGCCTACGTCCAAAATCATGGTGATTTCTCCGATATCGTCATCGCTCGCCGAGATGGCGAACCCCTGGTTCAACTCACATCGAGCGATTCTGGATTGACTCCTTTTACGGAAGATCATGTGTTTCTGGCTGCCTGGGCCCGGGAGCCGGATTGGTCGCCGGTAGGTGAAGAGCTCGTCTATATCTCGGATAAGGGTGGACTGGACTCATTTTCGCGCAATATGTATATCTGGATAGCCGAGTTCGGCGTTGGCGCGGCACCTTACCCTCTTGACGCGTCCCAACGGGTGTCGCTAAGCCAGGAAGGGCCGGTCTATTCGTCTGATGGTAGCCAACTGGCGTTTTCGGTGCGCCAAGATCAAGGTTCCGGGGTGCGTTACCAGGAAGTTTGGATCTTGAATCTGGAAACGGGCTTTTTTGAGCCACTCGTCGTCGATACGGACGGGGCATTTGATCCAGACTGGGCTCCAGATGGTGCGAATCTCGTTTACGTTCAACGTGAAGGTGAAAATTCGAATCTCTGGATTGCACCGACAACCGGAGGAGAGCCTTACCGGCTCGTTGAGACGGGAAGCGCGGTTGAACCTGTCTGGTCGCCGGATGGCAAGCAGATCGCGTTCATTCATGTTGTTGGCGTAACGTTTGAGGTTTGGGTCGTCGACGTCGAACGATCAGCGTCGGGGAATTACTCTGCTGGCGAGCCACGTCGATTGTTTAGCGCTGACAACATCGATTCAACTTCCGGACTCTCGTGGTTTGTCGCAAATTAATTGCGACAGGCGCTCAGACACTCTCGCTGAATCAGGTCAGTGCGAGCAGCAATTGAGCGGTTCCTTCTAAGCTCCTTCTGAAGAGCGCTGTCCTGACTGGCGACTACTGCAACCAAAAACGCGCAGCAACAACAAATGAGCAGGAAAATGAGGACAATGCCGCCGAGGATGTACCACGTCCTTCGGTTGCCCGGTTGAGGCGGCGGAGGTGGGGATGAAGTCCATGCCGCTGGAGGCGCCGGGGACGTGTAACCCTGTTGCGGAATTTGGGGTGACGGAGGAAGTTGGGGTGGTTCGGACGCCGTAAATCGTGCGGATTGGGCTTCGGTTGGAGAGATATAGCCAGGGTTTGGTGCACCGCAACTAGGGCAGAATCGGTTTTCCGGCAATAGCTCCGTTCCACAGATGCTGCAATGGGCCGAGCCGGACTGTGCTTGAATCATCGGTATTTCTTTCTATCCGACCTCAGGTCGAGCGGGCTGCCTCTGGTCTCCCGTGTCAAACTCCAGATCGCGTCCGAGCCAGCGAGACGTAATGGCAAGCGCCGCAAGACCAACGGCTACTCCGAACCAGAGCGTAGCAAATCGCAGAATAAGGGTCGCTACCGCGGCGACTGTACCGTTCATTTGAGGGTCGCTGACTGTCACGATGAGCAATGCCGCTGCTGACGCCTCGGTTGCGCCAAGCCCGCCAGGCAGCAAGGATGCGCCGCCAAGCCATGCTGAAGTGGCGAAAACGAAGGTCGCGGCGAGCACAAGATTCCAGGAATGATCGAACCCGAGTCCGCGAAGAATCACATAGAGCACGAGACACTCGAGAAACCATGAGACGGTAGATAACGCTGCCATGCTGGCTAGTGGCCTAGGGGCCAACAGGGTGCGGGTGCTGTGATACAGCTCGCGGATCTGGTCGATGCGTCCTTCCAGAAAACGGGTCCCGCCCAATCGTCCCAAAAGCGATTCGACGAGCGACTCTTGTTGGATGAAGACGAGAATGGCGCCGAGGACAAACGACATGAGCAAGAAGAGAGGCCAGCCGACGCGAAATGCAAGTAGTCCAACGGTCGAAAGGATGACCATAGCGAGCCCATCCGTTATTCGTTCCGCGAAGACAACGGGCAACGTTCGTGTCATCGGGTCGGATGTCCTGGCCCGGACGAGGAGCGATTTCAGAAACTCCCCGACCTTCCCAGGGGTTATCGCCATGCTGAATCCACTGACGAATATGAGTGCCGAAGCGCCGAGCTCGAGATCCACGACCCCGACGCGCCGGAGATAGTATTGCCATTTGACGAATCGCAAGAGATAGTTGCCCATCGTCAGCATCAAGATCAGCGGGACCAGGCGCAAATCGAAAGAGGTCGCAGCCTCCACAAGCGAATCGCGGTCGGAAAACAGAATCACTGCCGATACGACAGCAATCCCGAGCAATATCCCGGTGAGGAAACGGCGCTTAAGCCGGAGCACTAGCGAGCGCCCAATCCTGACTTCGCGTTATCAACGCGCGTTCACAAAGAGTACAGGCACACGTGCTTCTTCCAGTACTCTGCGCCCGATACCCGCGCCGTGGCGTCCAAGCCCGAGGATGAAGAGATCGGGCTGCTGTCGACGAATCGTGTCTGCCAAAATCTGCGCGGGGTCGCGACCTTCCCGCAGATGGGTTGAAACTTCGTAGCCGGAATCGCGCAAGGCGTTCGCGCTGTCAATCAGCGCCTCTCGCGCTCCCCGATAGATGAGTAGCTCGTTGGCATCTGGATTGTTGAGTCCACCTACACCAAGCGGTGAATCGATCGTCTTTGGGAGCCAGGTGACGTGCATCAACCCGATGACAACCTGCGGTTCGATCAGCAGGGAGATCGCGCGGGCCATGTGGCGATCATTACCTTCAATAGCCACGAGGGCGAGTTGTCCACCTCCAACTGTCTCCGGCCTGTCTTCAGGTATTGCGAGATAGGGTAGGTGGTGAGCGTCGAGGACCGGAGGATCGCTCGATCCTGCCGGAAGATGAGCAACGTAAACGACCAGCTTCTCTGAATCGCGAGAGCCGGTGGTTGGTCTAAACGACATCCCTGGTCGGAAGTTAGCTTGAATTGTCTTGTCTACGAGTGCGCCATCGTTATTCGTGTTCATGCTTGAAGTATAAGGACCGCGGCGGTTTCTGTACCGTCGCGGTCCTGATTTGCGCTACGTGCTCGTTTAGATTGGTGGCCTATGGCTCCATCTCGTCAGACGGACGAGGGCCAGCATCGCTCAGATCAGATTCGCTCAGTCGGTAAATCACATTGAGCTTCAGATCGTGTTCCGGGATGATCTGACAAGCAAGGCGGACGCTAGGGGCGAGCTCATCTTCGCGGGCGAGTCGTTCACGTTCTACTTCGCGCATCTCACCTGCGTTGCCGTCGACAATATCGCATCGGCAGGTTGTGCAGCGCGCACGTCCACCACAGCGATGGAGAATATCGATTCCGGCGTCTTCAATAGCCAGGACGAGCCGTTTGCCTTCTTCGGCTTCGAAGACAAGACTTGAGCCGTCAGCGTTCGCGTTCAATACTTCGATCGTTGCCACGCGGTCTCCTTCTCATGAGGTAATGATCGACCTATACGAATCCGTGTAGTCGATGTTCGTATGACTCGATTAGGCTACCACGCCGCGCTGGTTTGACTGGCTCATATACTCGCCGGTGTCGATTATTTCTCTCAAGATTTGAACGGTATCCCAGACATCGCAATAGGACGTATAGAGTGGGATCGGCGCAAGGCGGACGACATTTGGCGGCCGGTAGTCGGGTATCACTCCCCGGATCTTGAGCGCGGCGTTTATTTGTGGTCCGTTTTTGTGTTCCACGGCAACATGACCACCTCGCTCGGCGTGGCTGCGCGGGGTGCCGACGACGTATGAGTAAGGTTCCGCCGTCAGGCCACCTTCTTCAATCAACCTGATGAGATAGTCGGTCAACGCGAGCGAACGGGTCCGTACTGCTTCAATTCCGACCTCTTCGAAAATTCGTAGCGATCCAACCAGCGGCGCGGCGCTGAGTATCGAGAGGGTGCTGATCTGCCACGCTCCAGCTCCGTTAGCGCCTTGCCATTCGTGGCTCATGTCGAATTGACGGGACTTGTCATAACCCCACCAACCGGGCAGGGCCGGCTGACGACCGAAGTGCTTGCGATTGACGTACAGCGCACCGACGCTACCGGGGCCTGCATTGAGATACTTGTAGTTACACCAGAAGGCGAAATCGACATCCCATTCATCGAACCGATGAGGTATCGAGCCGGCCGAGTGGGCACAATCCCAGCCGACGACGATGTCACGCGCGTGAGCTTCTCTGGTGATCGCTTCAATATTGAGTAGTTGACCACTGCGATAGAGGACGCTCGGCAGCAATACCATCACTACTTCGTCTGTCATCTGCTCGATGATGTCCTCGATGCGGATCGTACGGCCGTCGCGTGCCCTGATTTTGACCAGGTCGCGTTCGGGCTCGCCTCCGTGCGCTGCGATCTGGGCTTCCAGGGCGTAGATATCTGAAGGAAAATCGAGTTCGTTGACGATGATCTTTCGTCGCGTGCCTTCAGGCTGGTAAAAGGTCGCAACGAGGGCATGTAGATTCACAGTCGTGCCACCGGTGACGACGACCTCGTCCGGCTCCGCGCCGACCATCCTGGCCATGCGGGCACCCAGTTCCTCCCCCAGATAGAACCAGGGCGGATCGCCGCTAAGCCAGCCATCGATTCCTAGGGTTTTCCACTCGTCCACAACATGCAGGACGGCTTGCTCGGCGTCTCGCGACAGCAATCCGAGCGAGTTGCCATCCATGTAATAGACGCCCTCTTTGACGTAAAAGCGTTCGCGAATAGACGCCATATCGTCAGTTGCGTCGATCTGCGCTGCGGCTTCTCGGCCGTCTTTGAAACCAATCATCTGTCAGGATTCCTTTCGCACGAATTTCGAGGCAGACTAGCCGATTTTTCGTCCGCTGACTATGGCACAGATTCTGCGAGCGTTGCGACGAGCCAACCATCGGAGAACCTGATTGGGGTTGCGCCTTCTTCGACCTCGACGGGACACTCAGTATCAAGCGTCCAGCGATGGACTTGCTGCACCCGACGCAAGCGACCATCGACGTCTATCGTGATTGGATGGCCGCGACCCTCGATCCCACGAACGAAGTTGAAAGCGCCACGAGCTGTTAGCGCGGGTGCTACGTGGTAGTCCGTCGGTTCGGGATGTGGTGCATAGGTGGCGCGACGTTCTTCTTGCGCGACAGGATGTATGTTTCCTGAAGTTAGACCATGTATCACGTGCAAGAGTAGTCGTGATCCGAGCATCGCGAGTTGCGTATCAAGCTCGTTTTCACCTATACCGTCGGGCTTTTCTGTCGAAATCTGGCCGAGAATCTCACCTGCATCAAATCGATGTGTCAGGCGGTGGATGGTTGTCCCCACTTTGCGGTTGTCATCCCTGAATACCCAGAAAAGCGGATCGGGACCACGCTTATCAGGCAGCAGCGAAGGATGGATGTTAATACCACCATAGCGCCGTTGTGAATAGATTCGGGCGGGAATGAGACGGTTGTAGCAGGCGACTACCAGCAGATCTGCCTCGACACTGCTCAATTCCGTTTGGACCTCGACTGCATCAAGATCCCCTACCCTCCAGACTTCGATTCCCGATGAACGAGCAATAGCGGAAACCGTTGGCGGTCCAGATGGATATGTAGTGTTGGCCATTTGGAGCACTTGGCGCTGCGTCGCTTTTAGCAGAGGTATAGAGCTACGCCCGGGCAGGCAGACAACTTTAACGTCGATACCAGCCGTGACGAGCGCATCAAGCACGATCCTCGTCGTTACGCACTCGAGGCCAAAGAGGATGACAGCGAAGTTGTCGGGGAGCGATGGTAAAGTTAGGAGGTCTGATTTCACTGGTCTACGTTCGAGATATTCTGAGAAAGACGGGGACAATCGAATGGCTCGCATGGTGATGTGCGTCAAACTTGGTCGTGAAGCTGAAGGCTTCGAATCCCCGCCATTCCCGGGTGAGTTCGGGTTGCGTGTCTTCGAAAACGTCTCGCTCGACGGATGGGAACTGTGGAAAGAACATCAGACCATCCTGATCAATCATTACGGGCTCCATCCAGCCGATCCCGAAACACGCAAACTCCTGCGAGCTGAGATGGATGAGTTCTTCTTTGGCGCGGATGCTCAGTTGCCAGATGGTTGGGCTCCTCCCGCCATCGGTGCGGCGCCAGCCCAAAAGAAGAAGTAGACCTCGCTACGACACTCCCATCGAAATCATCGGCGCAATTCTGAAATTCAGTTTTTCGTGGGCCTGTCGCAATGTGCGCTCGACCTCTTCCGGTGAATCACCATTTGCGAAGATAAAGCCGAGATAGCTCGATCCCTCCGGGAGCGGTGTGATCGGGTAATTGAGCTTTGCGGTGATCTCGACACCTTGCACACCCTCGATGTCCGCCGCCTCTTCGACGCCGCTGATCTCCCGCAAGAGGCCAGCGCGGGGTATTGGAATCATCATAACGCCAACTGCGCCGCCACTTCGTTCGAATGACCGGATTGGTTGGCCTGCTGCCTGGCGTAGTATGAGTTCCTCTAGGCTCGTCCCGGAGCCAAATTCAAGTATCGTCGCTCACAAGCCGCCAATCGACCGTCCCGCTATCTCCAACAGCCAGGCGCGCTCGTCGTGGATCCGCAGTTCAGCATGTATTGGTCCGTTGCGGAGGCCGAGTGCCGCCGCTGCCGCGCTCGTCTCCTCGCGAATGCGCTGCTGGATATTTGCCGATAGACGCGACGGCGTCACATAAATAGTCTCTTCGAAGAATGGTCCCACCAGTGGGTCGGGCTTGTCGAAGATGGCAAGGATCTGAACGTTTCCGTCCGCCACGACGCCCTCAACGGCGACCTCCACACCCGGCAGATAGGTCTCGATCAGGATCGTTGGATCCACATCGGCATCCGAGGCGAGGATCGCTTCAACACGTTTGATGGCGGTTTTCAACTCAGTCACGTCGTTGACTCTTATGACGCCGCGACTTCCGGACAAACGGCGGGGTTTTACCACCGCTGGAAACTGGATTTCATTCGCAATTCGTTCGATGTCTTCGTGTGGTGTGATGATGCGGAAGTCGGGGCATTTCACACCTGCGGAACGTAGCATCGATCGCATCACAAACTTGTCTCTCGCTGCCTCAGCAGCTTGCGGATCGTTTGAAGGCAGCCCCAGTTTTTCGCTTGCTACGGCCGCGAGCTGCGTCGCCGAATCATCCACAGAAAGGACAGCCGCAAGCGGATGGTCGTTGTGAAACGAGCTGATCCACTCGACGGACGAAGTGATATTGCGAAAATCGATTGAGTGTCGATAGGAGCGTTCGACACTCATCTCGTCCGGCATGTCAAAAACAGGTATTGCCTCAATGTCGAGCTGCCGCGCCGCTTCCGAAAATGCCGCACCACGATAGCTCGACGGCGAGATGAGCAACATCACCCGCGGGCGAGGTGTGGTCACTGCGACCGCCTTTGATAGTCGAGCAGGTCTGTTGGGCCGTTCGTTGCTATCGGTTTCCTCCAGCGATAGAAAGCGACTCCGGTGACTTTCGAAGCGTCCACATAGCGGCGACACCTATCATCGGACCGAGTGCCAAAAACGTGAAAGCCCATTCCCAGCCGACTCTGCTTTCGAAGACAGGTACCAGGCGGATCGATGCCAACGTGAGTAGGAATCCTACGCTTGTCTGTAAGGTTAGCGCTGTTCCAACATATTCACGCTCGGCGAGTTCGCTAATACACGCTGAGAACTGAGCACTATCAGCGACGACCGCTAGACCCCAGATCAGCACCAGAGGTACGAGCAAAATCGGGGTCCTTCCAAACAGAAAGCCGACGAGCAGGGCACATGAACCGCTAACAACCATCGAAACACTCGTTACCAACGTTCGTCCGAGACGGTCGGCGACGGTACCAGCGATGATACTCCCTGCGCCACCGATTGCGATGACGGCAAAGGCGGTCAAGCCAGCCCAGGTTGGTCCTACTCCGGCAATCTTGAAGCTGGCCAATAAGAAAGCCGGAATCCAGGCCCACATGGCATACAGTTCCCACATATGCCCCAGATAGCCAAGATTCGCCAGAGCAAGTGAGCGCGTCGTGACTATGCTGCTCGCATACGACCAGCGAATGCGCGGCGCTGGAGCGGCATACGGCCCTTCGCGCACAAAAGCTGCGGCTATCAGCGCCGCGATAAAAGCGAGCAGTGCCGCAAGATAAAGCACCGGGCGCCAGTCGCTGAGTTCGCCAAAGGTTCGTAAGAGGTGCGGTAATGCGGAACCGACCGTGAGCGCGCCGACAATCAAGCCGATGGCAAAGCCTCTATCTCGTGATGTCCAGGTCGTCATGATTTTCATTCCAACCGGGTACACTCCAGCCAGCGCTACGCCTGTCAGGATGCGCAGTGGCAACGCCACTGCGAGCCCGTTCGCAAACATTGGAATGAGGAGCGTTGCAAGACCAGCGGCCGCCGCCGAGCCCGACAGAAGCCAGCGAGAAGGGATTCGATCGGCTAGATTGAGAATTGCAGATCCAAGTGCGCCGATAACGAAGCCAATCTGAACGGACATCGTTAACCACGACTTGCCATTGTCACCGATGTTCCAGGATTCCGATAGAGCAGGCACAACCGCTGATGCCGAAAACCATGTCGCCATTCCGAGCAACTCTGCCAGCGAAAGCAGTCCAAGGATTTTCCACTTGTCTCGAAATTCAACGGTAGGCTGCGCGTCTTCTGGGTTAACAGCGGTAGCCGCCGTGGATAATATTTCGATCTGGTCAGCCAACTTCGGTTGCCCTGTCCCATCCTTCTCGTCTCGATCAAGCTCAAAGATTACACTTCAGCCTAGCGTATGAAAGAGATCCCTAGCGTCCGAACCAGTACAGAGATCGACATTCAGCCGGGCCACAATCTCAGTCGGCCCTTCGGCGTGACGGCGATCGCATTTCTTCAGGTGATCACCTCGGGGACGGCTATCTACCGTTGGTGGCTGAGGGGCCCGTTCGATGCCGGTTTCCTTCACCCATCGGTTTTCCTCAATTCGCTTTCAGTCGCAATCGCTATTACCGGTCTGATTGTCGCTGTTGGTCTGTTATGGATGGTCCGGTGGGCATGGCCACTGGCACTCTTCGTGTTGTCGATCCAGCTTGCGGTTGGACTTTGGGCCTACAATCACAATCAGCCTTTTTACGAGACGATGGTCCCGAGCGTTGCCTCAATCTTCTATCTCAACTCGCGAGATGTGCGCGGAGCTTTCGGCTACGTCCGGGTTAGAGAGTCGTTACCAGTTGAGTGATCTGGAGCTGCTGCGCCGATTTGAGCCGATTCTGCGCTTCACCCATGGAGAGCTCTTTTTCCCCTGCTCGGTTGAAGAGTATGTCCAGCATTGTGATCTTTATTTGGGCCGGGCGGATGGTGGTGACGAATCGCGCTTGCTGGCTCCGCGTGGATCAATCGACCTCGATATGCTCGGGAGACTCCATCCACCTTCTCAGTATCACCAGCACTTCCTGCGCTTCGTCGATCGACCGTTGGAGGGACGAGAACTAGCTCGCTGGCTGTACCGGGACAGCCGTCCAGTATTCAGCGCTCGTGGCAGGTTGGCGCGAGTGGGGCTCGCAATTCGAACACTCGATTCGATATTCGAACTCGTTCTGCTTCTCCGTGGCCGTGTGCCCGGAGGGACGGTTGCCGCCGCCGAAAGCAAGTATCAACGGATTCGTGAGAAGGACGCGGGTTATCCCTACTACGGTCGTGTTGAGCGCCGTGCCGGCTATATCGTTCTCCAGTATTTCTACTTCTACACGATGAACGACTGGCGCACGACGTTTCATGGTGTAAATGATCACGAAGCGGATTGGGAACAGATTCTTATCTATCTGGAGGACTGTGGCGACAATCCTGAGCCGCTCTGGGTGGCCGGAAGTGTCCACGAGTTCGCGGGACAAGACCTGCGACGGAGGTGGGATGATCCAACTCTCTTGCGTCGTGGGGAACATCCGGTGATCTTCGCCGCCGCGGGATCGCATGCGAATTACCCACAGCCTGGAGAATACCTCGCTCGTTACGAGGTCGGCTTCCTCAAGCCGATCAGCCGTGCAATCGATCGCGTACGCCGACTCTGGACAGAGATTCTGCGCCAGGGCGATCCCACGATGATCGGTGAGCGTATTGCTGGACTCTTGCGCTTCCCATATGTGGATTATGCCCGAGGAGACGGGCGTTCAATCGGACCTGGAGAGCAGCATGAATGGGATCCTGTCCTGATTCAGCCTGAAGATGGTTGGGTCGAAAACTACAAAGGACTGTGGGGTCTTGCGACCTCTGATCCGTTTGAAGGTGAATCCGCGCCGGCCGGGCCGAAGTTCAACCGAGATGGGTCAATCCGGCAGACCTGGGCCGACCCGGTAGGCTGGACCGGGTTGCACAAGGTTGCGACGCCCGGCGAATCGGTTGAACTGCTGCAATTCCGACTCGGCGAAATTCTCCAGGATCTTCGTTCCGTAGAAATCGAGATCGATGATCTTGAGGATTCGTTGCCTCAACTTGGTCTCGAAGTTGAGGCGCTTGGACGCTCCGAAGTTTTCAGTTCGATTCTCGAAGAACGCCGCAGAGCGGTGATGGAAGCGGAGGCGAGACTTGATGCCGTGATCTCTCGCCGTTCAGCGTTGACCCAGACATCCGAGGCGATCCAACTGCATATTGAACGCATCGAAGAAGGTGATCTGGGCGATCCGACAAGCCATATTCGACAGTTTCATGTGCCTCTTTCGCGCGAGGAAGTCCAGGAAAGTCGCATCGTCGAGACGTGGGCGGCGATTAGTGTCGGGGGATTACTATTTGGATTTGTCTTGATCCTCCTCTTTTTCCCGCAAATCTGGATTCAAGCGGCGGGTGGAATGGTGTTGGCGTTTCTCGCGATTGACTCGGCACTGAGAAGGCACCTTACCGACTTGCTGGTTGCTACGTCAGTTCTGCTTGCTCTGGTATCACTGGGCGTTTTGCTTTATGAATTCTTCGTCGAAACCGTCGTGATCGTCGTTGCTTTACTTTCATTGCTGATCATCGTCGACAACTTCCGTGAGATTCGTGGTAGGTAGCTTTCAGGTGGAAGTAGGAGTGAGGTGCCAATGACAACGCGAACTGAAGAAGTTGCACCTTACGGGATAGTCATCGCCAAGAATGTGATGATTCCGATGCGCGATGGCGTGAGACTGGCGACAGACATATATTATCCAGCGCGGGATGGACAGATAGAATCCGGTCCATTTCCTACGATCCTTGGCCGAACGTCATACGACAAAGAAGCGCGATGGTTGTGGGTTGAACCGGTTGCCGAATACTTCGCGCCGCGGGGCTTCATCGTCGCTCTACAGGACCTGCGCGGCAGGCACAAATCAGAAGGAACCGGTCAGTACTTTCACACCGCTAACCCGACCGAAGGACCGGATGGCTACGACACGATTGAGTGGATTGCTGCGCAGCCCTGGTCGAACGGCAGAGTCGGGATGGTCGGGAGTTCGCATGGCGGAATCGTGCAGCAGATCGCGGCCCTGCATCGACCACCGCATTTGACTGCGATTTGGCCGGATGTCGCTCCAACTGATATCCACGCTCACATGAGCCGTGAGGGTGGTGCGATGGCGCTGCATATGTTCGGGGCACTCTTCCTGCACGCTCACGATGCCCAGGAGATTCGCGACGATCCAGGGGCAACTAAGGTAATCTGGGATGCGATGGAACATCTCGGCGATCTCGTGCGGGCAACGCCGTTCAAGCCGGGCCGGACGCCGCTCAGTGTTGTGCCCAACCTCGAACGGATGCTCTTCGACTACTACTATCGGGGTGAGTATGACGAATTCTGGGGGCAGGAGTGTTGCGATCAGTCACGCTACTTCGACCGCCATGCTGACATCCCCGGCGTCTACAGCGGCGGCTGGTTTGATCCATTCGCAGATGCCACAACCTCATACTTCGCGCACATGTCTCAGCAGAACGAGACTCCTCAACGGCTATTGATGGGCCCTTGGGCGCACGGCAGTTTGCGTTCCGGTGGGACTTCGGTCGGAGATGTCGAATTTGGTCCTGAAGCGGACTGGGGTGCGCCGCGCTTCAATGTCGAACAGTTGCGCTGGTTCGACCGCTGGCTTCGAGATGCTGATAATGGCGTCGAGGATGATCCTCCGGTTCGAATCTTTGTCATGGGCGGCGGTGATGGACGTAAGACCGCCGAGGGAAAGCTTCGGCATGGTGGGCGCTGGAGAGCGGAGTCGTCCTGGCCGCTGGAGAGGGCTCAGCACACGCTGTTCTACCTGCATCCTGACCGAACACTCTTGCAAGAGCTTCCTCCGCCTGATGCGGACGCCTTGCGGTTTACCTTCGATCCAGAAAATCCGGTGCCGACGATTGGTGGGGCGGTGACGGATTCTACGAATTGACGGCGCTCCCGGACGGCATCAACTCGTCATTGACGCCTCCTCGGGCACGAATGCGAAGTCTGGTCCTGGAGGGACCAGCGAATCAGCGTGAAGCCCCCGACGTGCCTAGGTTCGAAGCCTCCTTACTTGCCTCTGGCTGCCCGCCCCGACATCCTTGCCTTTCAGACGCAGCCACTGCAAGAAGATATTGAGATTACCGGTCCTATCGCCGTCCATCTATGGATTTCGTCATCGGCGCCGGATACCGACTTCACTGCCAAACTCATCGACGTCTACCCGCCGAATGAGGACTATCCCGAGGGCTATGACATGAATCTCTGCGACTCGATCCAGCGCTGTAGATTTCGGGATAGTCGCGAGCACGAAAGCTTGATGGAACCCGGTCAGATCTATTCAGTCACGATCAAGCTACCGCCGACGAGCAACCTGTTCCAGGCCGGTCACCGTATTCGAATCGACATATCATCGAGCAACTTCCCTCGCTTTGAGCTGAACCCGAATACTGGTGAACCGCTCGGCCGTCACACGCACACGAGGAGGGCGCACAACGCCGTCTATGTTGATGCGGAACACCCCTCGGCGGTCATGCTACCGATCGTTCCGGCCTAGCTTTCATCGATGCGCTCCGGTCTGGGCAGACGCTGTTCCACTGGTAAAAGCTGAGGGAATGGCCGGTGCGGCTCTGTCTGATACCAGTAAGCCGTGCTTGAGACATCGTCGCTGCGGCGATTAGCGTGACCGTGCTCGATGGTGACGCGGATGGACTCGCGGAATCGCACTGGATCCTCGATGTGATAGCGATAGGCGCTGATTTTTCCTCGCCAATTCGGGCCACCCGGCAGGATGAGCCCATGGTAGGGACCGTTGAACTCCTGTGTCGGGCACCAAGCGCAGCCGAAGTAATCTTCGGTTCCGGTGCCGTGCAGGGAAGGCGGCCAGGCTTCGCCATCGATGAAGAACATGTCGTCACCCTCGCCATACCAGTTGAAAACGTCATCCGGAACGTCGCGAAGATTCTCGATGTCGAGGTGGCAGCCGGCGAAGTGGCCGCGGCCGTCCGCTTCAAGGATGACGTAGTTCTGGTCAGCGTCGGACGGTTCGTCTGCCGCCGACGAGCCATTCGCGGTTGTCCCAGCCTTCGTCGCTAACGCCTGTCGTTGGATTTTCTCTACGCCACTGCACGTGGAATCTGCCCATGCCATCGACTTCACTCGCGTCGTCATAGAGTTCATAGTCGATGTAGTAGTAGACGAGCGCTTCGCCCTCTGACTCGTTTTCGATCGTCCAACGAGCAGAATCTCGAAAAAGGCATCGGGAAATAGCAGCTGAATCCGCGCCCATCCTCCGGCGCCATCTGGAGGGGAAGCGACCAGAAGTTCCTGGTCATCGCGTGGCCCATGCCGAAGAAGTCGCCGACTGGAACTTCGATGCTTGGCTCTGCTTCGCCATCCCACCAGGCGCGTAGGACAAGCCGGCGCAGAATATGCGGATCTTCGGCCGCAATCGTCATCCAGATGTGAGTGATTTTTCCGGCACCGGCGATCTCTGCAAGGCTCGACTCTGCGCCCGCCGGCACATGGAGCCGATCGTCGTTGCCGCCGCTGCGATCGTAGGAAGAAGCCCGCATCGATCGAGCGTTGACCAGCTTTGGCAGACCTGCCAATGGACCTGTAGTTGTCAATTGAGACCTCCCGTTCGAGTCTTGTTGTCGGTGGACAATCTGCCTACTTTAGTGCGCTGGAATTGCAAGAGAAAGGGGCAGTACGCCAGTGAGGTGCTTCGGTTCGGACTGGTTGATCCCTGATTGGTGAGATCAACTACAGTTAACGACGCGAGGAGTGACCTCAAAGGCAATTGGAGTTTCGATGGACACAGATGTCGTCATAATTGGAGCCGGACCTGTTGGTCTCACTCTAGCTATCGATCTCGCGCAACGCGGTGTCGATGTCACGGTACTGGAATTGCGTCATCGGGGCGAGCCTCCGAGTGTCAAATGCAATCATGTCTCGGCCACGATCGATGGAGATTTTCCGGCGCCTGGGTCTCGCTTCGAGATATCCGCAACGCTGGCCTACCGGAGGACTATCCGCACGACATTGCGTTTCGGACGACGATGACCGGCCCCGAGATCGCACGCATACCGATTCCCAGTCGGGGTGACAGGTACACGTCAGTGGACGGCGTCGATTCTGGCTGGCCAACGCCGGAACCGCCGCACCGCATCAATCAGATCTTCATGGAGCCGATCATGTTCGAGTTTGCCTGGGCAACGCCTGGGCTAACAATTCTGAATCGCGTGCGCTTCGACCGGTTCGAGCAGGATGATGATGGTGTGCAAGTCCACGCAGAACATTTGGACGATGGATCGCCCGTCACATTACGCTGTCGTTACCTGGTTGGTTGCGACGGAGGACGCTCAGCTGTCAGACGGCAGATCGGTGCTTCCCTTAGTGGCGACGCGGTCATTCAGCGGGTGCAGTCAACCTACATTGATGCTCCGGAACTCATTGCAAAGCTATCGACCGCGCCAGCATGGGGAAACTTGTCACTGAATCCCCGGCGGAGTGGAACGGTCTATGCCATCGACGGAATTCGCCACTGGCTGGTCCATAACTACTTGCGTGAAGGTGAGGAGGATTTCGATTCTGTCGATCGCGATTGGGCCATCAGGACGATCCTCGGAGTGGACGAGAGTTTCGAGTACCAAGTGCTTTCGAAAGAGGACTGGTTCGGCAGACGGCTCCTGGCGGACAAGTTCAGGGATCGGCGTGTCTTCATCTGTGGCGATGCCGCCCATCTCTGGGTGCCATTCGCTGGCTACGGAATGAACGCCGGGATAGCTGACGCCGAGAATCTGGGCTGGTTGCTCGCAGCGCATCTGAATGGCTGGGCGCCTGAATCGATTCTTGATGCGCATGAAGCCGAGCGCCATCCAATCACCGAGCAGGTCTCCATTTACGCGATGAACCACGCGTTTTCGACGGCCCGCCAGCGCCGGGCGGTTCCGGCAGAAATCGAGGACGATACGCCTGCCGGGAAAACGGCGCGTCAAGAACTCGGACGTGAGACCTACGATCTAAATGTTCAACAGTACGCTTGTGCAGGTTTGAATTTCGGCTACTACTACGAAGATTCGCCGATCATAGCCTACGACGGGGCACCGCCCGTTCCTTACTCGATGGCTGGATATACGCCGTCGACCGTGCCTGGGAGTCGCCTACCGCATTTCTGGTTAGACGGTGTTTCGCTTTATGACCTGCTGGGGTCGGGATATACACTGCTGAGGCTCGATGATGAAGTTGAAACGATCCGATTGCAGGATGTGGCCAAACTTCGAGGGTTACCGCTGACAGTGATCGACGTTCCGGCAGATCTGGCGGGCACCGACTACACGACCGGCCTGGTGCTATCCAGGCCAGACCGCCATGTTGCCTGGCGCGGAGATCAGTTGCCGAACGATGTTAATGGCTTGATTGATCTCCTGCGTGGCGCGGGTTCCTGAGAAAGAGGAACCGATTCTGGCACCCCTGTTCCCGAATCAACCAGATGTCAAACGGTAGACGGATCCCGTCGTCCCAGAAGGCCCAAGACTGTCGGTCGTGAGCACATAGAGTTCGCCGGCGTTGTCCTGGCCGAAGCCGAGCACGTAGTACGGTATCGGCCCCTGTCCTAGATCGGCGATGTCAATCGATTGAAAGTCCCAGCGGCCATATCCCCCGGCAGGTGGGCGAGCAAAAAAGATACGACCACTTGGAACGTTCCAATCCTGGCTCCAGGCTCCAAAGACGTACTGCCCATAGAGTGCAAAGTTCTCGCTACCCGCGATAGACATAGCCTCCGATGACCGCGCGTCCAGGGCCGCCTTCGGGAGCTCCGGTATTCGAGAATTCGATGATTGGATTCGTAAGCTCGTTGCCATAGACGTCAATACCGGGGCAAATGGCTCCAGGATCGGTAGGTACCTGGCCATTGTAGAAACAGTGGAAACCTTCTTTGACATTCCATCCGTAGTTGTGCCCGGCTTCAGCGATGTCGACCTCTTCCCATCGATCTTGTCCGACATCGCCTACGAACAGCTTCTGTTCACCGGCGCGGTCGAACGAAAATCTGAAGGGATTGCGGAATCCATAAGCCCAGATCTCGTCCAGCCCGGCTCGACCTACAAATGGATTGTCCGCCGGAATACTGTACGTGCCGTCACCCGCAACCGCAATACGGAGAATGCTACCGAGCAGGTTGGATTCGATGTCTTGCCCGTTGCCGCCCTGGTTCGTCGGGTACCAGTCCTCAACGTGACCGAGTCCAACATCGCCGCCATGACCACCATCACCGAGCCCGATGTAGAGATAGCCATCTGGTCCGAAAGCGATCACACCGCCATTGTGGGCCCAGTGGGGCTCATCGATTTCGAGCAGGATGCGTTCCGAAGAGGGATCAATTTTGAGCGGATCAGACTCGGAGATATGAAACTCGGAGATGTGAGCGGTGTGGTTCCAACCTTCTGGACCACCTGCTCGTAGCGGCGCGCTGTAGTAGGCGTAAACAAGGCCATTCGTCGTGAAATCTGGATGAAATGCGAAGCCTAGTAGCCCGCGTTCGTCATATCCGGCGTTTGGTTGGATCATCCGGTCGCGCACATCGAGGAAGGGTGTGGATTGCAATTCTCCGTTTTCGTTCAGAATACGAACCAACCCTATTTGATCGACGATGAACAAGAGATTCGATCCATCGACTGCCGGTACAAGGGCCAGCGGCGATGTCAGGCCCGTAGCAACAAGTTCCAGTGAAACCTTGGGTGGTGGTTCCGTCACGCTGAGTTCCGCACCGAGTCGACCAAGCTGTACGCGGCGTTCAGGGGCGTTGCCCGGATGGTACTCAAGGCGAGCGCGCTCAAACCACTGGACCACCACTTGATCGAAGCTCGAGTTCGTCTCGATCATGAGCTCCGATATCGGGTAGCCGAAAAGTGCAAGCGATTCTCGGAACGAAACGCCAGAATCTCCGAGGTCTAGTCCGTGGCCTGTCCAGTACTGCACAAAGAGAGGATCGATCGCATGGCGCGTTTCGGGGAAATAGAGATCACGATCCGGTTCCGCGACTGGGAGTAGCTGCCAGTCGCGTCCGCGTGATTCAAGCACTTCGACGCCGATACGGCCGAGAGCTATGTCGTTGGAATCGTTGGTGGTAGACGGGTGTATTTCCAGGCGTTGGCGTTCAAAATACTGGACGGTGCTTTCGTCGTATTGGTCCAGACCAGGTGCATTGAATGCACCGGTTAGCGGAAGACCGAAGAATTCAACGCCCTGGTTCCCGTCCCAAAAGGTTCGGAATGGATCGCAAAGGTAGCGGCCGGTCAAGTTGATCAATTGGCAATCGCGATTCGGCTCCGTCGCCGCAGCGGCTCGGAGCGGGTGGATAGAAGCACCGATAGCGGATATGCACAGGAAAGCGACAGCTACTAGAGGGAAGAACCGTGTTTCGCTCTTCACTGGAACAGAAACCATGAAGCGCCCATGCCGAGCCGCGCTCCGCAATTGAAGCTGTACCTCAGCAGATGCACGATATTGTTCCAGGCCAGACGTCCCAAGCGCACCTCAATCAAGATGAACGGAGTTGATGCCTTTTCGAGCCCTTCTTGCCGTTGCGATATATTCACCGGTGCGTGTCATCAACGGGAAGCCAGTCAGCACCTACTCACGCAGAATTGCGGGCCACCTGTCGATGCGTCTTAAGTTTGCTGATCTTCATCGATAAACGGATGAGATCGGAAGTCCTACGCAGAAGCTATCCCTACTTCTTCGCGGAGGTCCCGAATCGCTTCTGCTCGGCTCCGTCCCGGTCGTCGTTCTCGGAGTCCCATTGGGAGATTCTCGATTTCCGGGACAATCTTGACTGAGACGAACACTGGACCTTCCTCGTTCAAGATTTCTCCGACACTGATCCTGAAATCTTCGAGGTCGTCGAAATGATAGGTGGACACATACCCCGCGCTATTGGCCAGCGTCGCGTAGTCTATTTCCGACGAATTTGGTACGGGCTGTCCCCCGGTGGTCGCATAGCACTCGTTATCGAGCAGGAAGTGGAAGAAATTTTTCGGCTTTTTGCCCGCTATCGTCGCCAGAACCCCAAGGTTCATTAGCAGCGCGCCCTCTGCGTCGAAGAGCACGATCTTCTCGTCGGGCAGGCCGAGAGCCAGCCCGAACGCGGCCGACGCGGTCTGGCCCATCGCACCGCCCAGTCCAATATCTCTCTTAAAGTTTGTGCTGACGTCATTCCAATGACGTCCTGCCGTTCCCGATGGAATGACGATAGCATCGCCGCGATAGGGCTGGAAAGCTTCGAAAACGTCAACTGCTTCAATCATTTTGAGTTCCTAAACTAGCCCGGGCGTGCAAGCAAAGATCCCGAGCATAGACGACATATCCCACAACCGGTGCAGGCTGCTCTTATCCCGCAACTGTTAGCGGTTCCAGCCGTGGTACTCGTCGCCGATCAAAATCGCAACTGGTCGCTTTGTAGCTCGTGCTTCGTCGAAGGCGATGGAGATTCGATCTCCATCATCATCGTACTCCACCAGGTAATAGTTGATCCCGAACGCGTTGAGGAACGGCTCGGTGTAGCGGGCGGCCGAGTCCGATATGACGCCGCGCCGGGTCCAGCCGCGGTAGCCGACGATCAGGACGAGCGGGAATCCGGCGTCGAGCGCCATACCCCGGATCGAGTCGCCTGACTCCAGCATGCCGGTGTTCTGGATGAGACAGACCGGCACCTTGCCGGCTATGTTCAATCCCAGTGCGATGCCCATCGTCTCGCCTTCGCGAGCAACAGGTACGATGTCCAGCCAGTCCTGCCGCAGCATCAGCTCGTAGAGGTAATTCGTCTCGCTATCGGGGATCGTGATGATATGGGTCACGCCATTCTTCTTGAACTCTTCGATCAGAGTCTCCGGTCTCAGAATCTGTGCTTGTTCAACGGCCATCGGGCTAATCCTCCTTCTCGGGATTTCGCCATACCGGCTGACGTGGTCACCCACGCGTAGCCTTCAACTATTCATGGGCGTGACTGTAGCCCCAGTTCGTTGGTTCGTCAATTGTCATCTGAAGATGGCCGTGAATTTAAATGTGGTAATCGCTTGATGAGACGGTATCTGACTCTCAACAGAGCCAGATATTCGGCGTTCTTTTCTGATCCGAGCACAAGACCGCGCATTAACCCAACAAAGTGATTGAGTCATGCTCTTGAGTTTTGTAAAGAGAGAGCGGAAGCGACGGGATTCGAACCCGCGATCTCCACCTTGACAGGGTGGCGTGTTAGGCCGCTACACTACGCCTCCAGTAGCACCGGGGAAAGTTACCATCCGGCCATGAGGGTGTCAAGCAGGCACGCTGCCTTATGCAGAGGCGGGCGGCTGGGATCTACTCAACAACCGGCGGCCAATTTCACGCTCCTCACTGCCTACAACTCCCAACGCGAGGCTCAAGCCAACGAATGCGATAGCCCCAATAGGCGCGGCCAGTAGCGGACGCTCCAGGAATGGCAATGTCGCCGCTATTGCCAGCACTCCAGCCAGCGACGGGCGGGCCAGGCGCATCATCGATTGGCGATCATGGATCATGACCGCGCGACCGCGGGAGAGGACTATGAACGCGACGAAGATCACGACCTCGGTCAAAACGGTAAGCACCGCCGCTGCCATCGTGCCGAAAATAGGAACGAGCACCAGGTTGCCGCAGATATTGAAGGTGACTGCTGCGGCGAAGGCTGGCACGATATCTCGCTGACGTCCCTGGGCGATGAGCACGTACTGAAAGACTCCGTTCAGGAACGAAAGGGGAGCGAAGAATATGAGGACGCGAAGCAGCCTTTCCGACTCCGGAAGAAACGCATCGCCGGCCAGGATCTGAATGGCAGGGCGGGCCAGCGTAAAAGTAGCAACGACGATGGCCCATGCCAGTGTTACCAGCAGGTACGCCGTCACTCGGTGCGCGCGCGCCAAATTGGCAGGGTCGGCAGCTGATGCGAGCCATAAGGGGAAAGACGGCCAGTGTTGCGTAGGCAGGGATGATCGTGAGTAGATTGATAGGCTTGAAAGCCGCGTCATAGAGACCGAGAGATTCCGAGCCCCTCAGCGCTTCGACGATGAAGATGTCGAAGCGGAAAAAGAGGGAGAGAAGCAGCGCGTTTACGAGCAGTGGCGCGCTTTCTCGCGCGTAGAGTCTGAACGCCGTCAGATCCAGGCGAAACTCGATTGGGCTCAGTCCGATCCTCTTGTATGCAATAAGGAACGCACCCAGGGAGATGAGGGCGCCGGTCAATGCCGCGATTGCGATGCCGCCGATACCCAGACTTGTGGCCGCCAAAACTACTGCAACAGGGGCGCGCATGAGGTTGACCGCGACATTGATTCCAGCGGCGATATCCATGCGTTCGACGCCGTTGAGCGCTGAATTGATCGCTTCGCTTATGCTTCCGGGCACGATCGTGATACAGTAGAATGACCACTGTTACGATTAGCTCGATTCGAGAAGTTCCCAAAGCTCCATCGAACTCCAATGTAAATCGCGACCGGACATACGGCGGCGGCCAACGCGAGCAATCGAAACAGAGCCGTTCCACCGACGAGAGTCCCGGATCGTGCCGGATGCTGTGAGATTTCGCGAGTGGTATACAAGCCCAGACCAAAATCGGACAGCGTTTTTACATAAAACCAGATGATGACAGCTAGCGCGTACTCGCCATTGCGCGAAGGGCCGAGCAGGCGCAGCACTGCCAGCGCCACAAGTAGATCGATCGCGCGCACGAAGAATTGAGAGCCAATCGGTAACGAGCTATTTTTGAAGATCCGGCGAGCACTGTCGCTGGCTGCTATGGCTCCCGGGCGGGCCAGCCGGAGTACGACGAGAAGCAACAAGAGTCCGGCCAGTGCGACGCAGGAAGAAAGTGCGATCCCGCCGGGCGACAGGACCCGTTCACTGAGCATTCAGTATCTGCATCAGGATAATGACAGCGACGGTGATCATCATCGCGCAGAGTGGCAGGATGAAGAGGACTCCGATAATCAGAATCCCCAATCGCGGGTGCCTGGCAAGGATGCCCTTCTTCTCGACCGTAGGTTCGATAGAGGACTCCGACTCGGTGTTCACTGGCCGGAACCTGAGACAACGCGCTCATAGACCCGGAGTGTCCGTCTGGCGGTTTCTTGCCAGCTAAATTTGTTGGCCCGCTCGAGTCCCTCCTCAGATCTTCGGCGTCTGCCGGTTGCATCGTCCAGCAGGCTTGTAATGCTGTCTGCGAACTCCTCGACGTTCGCAGCGTCGGCGTAGATGGCTGCCCCACCTGCAACTTCGCGATGCGCGGCGATGTTGCTGACGACACAGGGTATCCCCCGTGCCATTGCCTCTAGCACCGGTAAACCGAATCCTTCATAGTGTGAGGTCGTGACGAAAACGGCAGCTCGCCGGTAGGCATCTTCAAGGTCGGAATCGCTGGCGCTATCCATCCAGGTGAGCCATCCATCCGCCTCTGCTCGTTCGATCTCCTGAACGATCTCGTCGTCCAGCCAGCCGCGCCTACCGACGATAACGAGGCGGGTGTCTGGACGCAAGCGACGTACCTGCCGCAAAGCTGCCAGGGCTGTTTCATAATTCTTGCGGGGCTCGATTGTTCCGACCATAAGTGCGATTGGCTCATGCACGATCGTCTCTATCATCGGTTCTCCTGGCGAAGAGACTCCATTTGGAATAGCGACGATTTTCGACCGAACGTCCGGGAACATCATCGCGACTTCTGCTGCCACGGACGATGAGACGGTAATGACGACATCGGCTCTCCGGAGCGACCGGGGCACCGCAGACTGAAGATAGCTCGCCAATTCAGGATGACAGTATTCGGGATGCAACAGGAACGAGAGATCGTGAATTGTAACGACTCTCCTTGCTTTGGTTGGCGGGAGCACGAAGTCGGTTCCATGAAAAATATCGTGCCGGCCGATCCAGCGAGCAATGTCAACTGGTAACCGCAGGCGTTGCCAGAGTGCGGTCATGATTCGTTCTGACGCCGGCAATTTTCGTACTTCCCGCCAGGCTCCGGGTGGCAGATGAGAGAGAAGTTCATCTATCTCGGATTGATTCGCAGCCGCACTAAGTATGAACTTGTGGTCGAGCGTCTCCAGGACGATGGCACGCAATAGCTCTCGTGTATAGCGTCCCACGCCACCACGTTGGACGATAGCCGGGGTAGCGTCGATTGCGATGCGCACGAATATCTCCTAGCGCCTGCGCACGATGATTGAGAGCACTGCGCCGACGACGATAACACTCCAGTATGCGACGACCCGGTCGACGATGGCGATTGTTGCCGCATTCGTGTCCGATACGTCGAGGAGACGCAGAGCGATGATCGCCCCACTCTCTACAACGCCAAGCCCTGCCGGAGTCAGCGGAACGACGGTCAGAAGGCTCGCAAGCAATGCAACGAACAAGGATTCCGAAGCAGATAGGTCTACGCCGAACGCTGCCGCAACGCAGTATACCCGTAGTCCTTCCGATGCCCAGATGATGGCCGTTGAAATCACGACCGGCAACCACCCCTGGCGGGAAAAGGAAGAAATCACTCCCAGCTGCAGGCGGTCAAAGGGTGCGATGAATCGCTCGGGAACGAATCGTCGAATGACGGATGGATAACGGGCGACAAAGGCGAGGACGAAAACGCCGGCAACGACGAGTGCGCCACCACCGATGACCGGCAACCTGAACATCCTGGCGGTACGTCACCATGGAAGGTAATCAGCGCTGCGCACACCATCAGCGAGACAAGGGCGAGCACGTCGATGAATCGTTCAGCGACGATCGTCCCAAGGGTACTTGCGAACGACACTCCGGCGCGTTCCCGCATGAGATAGCCGCGATATGCGTCGCCAAGCTTCGCAGGTACGAGACAGTTCGCGAACCAGCTCAAAAGGATGATTTCGCTGAGCGAGCTGATGCGATACGGTGCCCCGCCGCGACCATCGTAGATGCCGGCATTTGCCATCAGCATTCGCCAGCGCCATGCGCGCAACGGAAACGCGCCATAGTAGGCGGCGAATGCCAGGGCAATCCAGAATGGGTTGCCGTTGGCGATGTTCCCCGCAATTTCACCAACATCGAGATCCAGGTTACGGAAAATGAAGAAAATGAACGCGCCGGCAAGCGCGAATGAGATCAGCGTGCGGGGAGATTTCAGGCGCTTCGGCCAGGGATGGCGGGGACGTCTGGAGGCATTATCGGATGAGCCGTGCAATGGGGATTCGTTTCTGTCGGTTGCTGATCCCATCAATTCACGCCGCCCGCTGATCGCCTGGTGCGCCAGCGTTCGTGTCCAGCAATCACGAGCGCCCAGAGCAGGCTGATGACGATTCCCAGATTCAGGACGTGCAGGTCCTCAAACATGTTGTGGGCCGAGACTGCCATGATCGAACCGAACGCGCCGAGGACGATCGCGCGCGACAAGCCATCTCCTCGGTTATTCCTTGCAGCAGAACCTGCAGTGCGAGTGCGATAATCGATCCCAGGAGGCTCAGAGTAAACGAGCAGGCCGATCAAACCGGTCTCGGCCAGGGTGTGGATATAGTAGTTGTGGGCGTGCCCCTGAGACTTTCGAAACATTTCACGCACTGAATATTCCTCGAAGCGGACATTGAAGTTTCCGACGTCCGACCCCCATGCCGGGTGATCCTGGTACATCTTCCAGCCGGTCTGCCAATGCGCCACCCGCTCAGCCGCAGCGAAATTTTCGTCGGTGATCGTGACGTTGCGCACGTCGAATGGCCGGATCTGAGTCGACACTTTCGCATATGCGTTCCCGGTAGCTTTCCGGGACGATCCCCGCCTGCCCGCCGAGCAGAACGCGCAACAAGCGCCAAGCGTTGCCATGCGCGACGAGTAGCCGGCTCACCGGCCCGAACAGCAACGCACGCCAGCAAGCGCCCAATGGCGACGCCGAACCAGTGCACCGCGCGACAGGCTGGCGACGATGCCGCTGAGAATGATAGCTGCACTCCCGCCGAACAGTGTTGTTGCCACGACTGCCCGAATCAAACTTCTCCTTGCTACCTGGCTCTCTGCCATGCCCTTCAGTCTCTCGTGCAGCGTACGTTCGGTATCGGCGAAGGGTTTCGCCGGCGTACCAGATTGTTATTGCGATCGCTGGAAAGAGGGTCATCTCCAGATATCCGGCGAACGAGTTGGGCCGCCCAAAAGTTCCGAACGCGCGCGAAACGCCCGAACTGATCTGGAACGGTCCGACACCGATCACGCTCTGGATGACGCCGATCAGGGCTTCGAAGACTCCTCCTGCAGCAAGCAACGCGATGACCGCCGATCAAACGTCGATCGCTGCCTCCGACGACAAGCTGCAACGCCAGCCAAAACGCGCCAAGTGCGACCAACCATCTCGCAATTTCCGCAAGGCCGGCGTTGAAGGACTCGGCCTGGATCAGGCTTGCCAACATGACGAGTGATCGAGGAGTGTGTACGGAATGAGCGTGATGTGTCCCCGAGCGGGCGGCGATGGCGAAATGCGCAATGAGGAACCCTGCGACAGCGATCGGAAATACCAGCTGGGTGAGCGTCACCGGAAGCGCTGTGCCTTCTGAGCCGAGGCGCTGAAATGGGACGCTCAAGATGAGGAAGCGCGAATCCCGGCTGAGGGATATCTGGCAATCGCGATGCCCAGCAACGCGAAAAAGAGCAGCGCAGGGAGCAGCGACAAGCAGGCCAAGCGCCCCATCTGGACAACCACAAGACCGAGCGCCAACGCGGCAGCGAGAACGACCGCCGGCTGGCGGAGCGCACGCGCATCCAGGCGCTCGATCATGCGCCGGTGACGCCCTCAACTTCGGAGAAGTAGCGGATCGTTTCGGCGAGACCCTCGCGGAGTGATGTTGTCGCGTGTCCAACCGAGCAGATTGACTGCGTTCGTTATCACCGGGCAGCGCCGTTCCGGATCGTCCTCCCGCATCGGAAGATGGGTGAATCCGGCATCAGATCCGCAGATGTCGGCGATGATCGTCCCGAGTTCATGGATTGTGCGTTCGTCGGGGTTTCCGAGATTGATGATCTCGCCCGCGATGCCATCCGTTTCCATCGTTAGCCCTGAGTCCCTTGATGAGGTCGTCGATGTAGCACAGGGAGCGCGTTTGTTGCCCGTCTCCGTAGATCGGTAACGGCTTTCCTTGAAGGGCAAACGAAATGAATGCAGGAACGACGCGGCCATCGTTCGGATCGTTGCGCGGACCATAGATGTTGAATAGCCGAACGATGCGCGCATCGAGACCGAACTGCCGAACATACTCCATCGTGATGGACTCCCCGAAGCGCTTGCTCTCGTCGTAGCAAGAACGTGGGCCAACCGGATTGACGTTGCCGAAGTAGCTCTCAGGTTGCGGATGGACTTCAGGGTTGCCGTAGATCTCGCTGGTCGATGAAAAGAGAAATCTGCGCGCCCTGTTCCCGGGCCAGGTCGAGCATCCGCTTCGTACCGACGCTATTGACCAGATGCGTTGCGATCGGATTGTTCATATAACCGACCGGGCTGGCGGGGCTGGCGAGGTGGTAGATCTGATCGACGGAGCCGAACTCGATCGGATCGTCAATCACGTTCGCTTCTATGAGCGTGAAGGATGGATTGTCCATGAGGTGGACAATATTGATCTTTCGGCCGGTGATGAAATTGTCAATCGCGAACGACCGTATGTCCATCGGCGAGCAAACTATCACAGAGGTGCGATCCTACGAGACCCGCTCCCCCGGTGACGACTACGTTCATGGAGGAGAGCCCTCTCAGGTATGTGATTCGCATGCGCCGCAAATGCCAACCAGGCAAGTAACCAGGCGCTCATCGCAAGATCATGCACGAAGTATCCGTTGTCAACCAGTCCCTGAACTGCAGCGGCAATCAGAGCGACGATTGCCGCACACTGCAACGGGTCTACTGCAGACCTGCGCTTTGTCGTGGCGAGGTCCTCGGGCCGAACGCGCGACGAAAACAAGCGCCAACACGACGCAGACGGCCCCGATTATACCGACGCGCACCCATGCATCGATAATGAGATTGTGCCCGTGTGACGTAAATCTTTCCGCCCAACCAGCCGGATCGACATAGCGCGGCGTATAGACGTAGAGAAATTGGTCTGGTCCGTAGCCCAGGACCGGTCGGTCGCTGATCATGGCAATGCCTGAACGCCAGATGTCAACGCGCAGAGCGAGGCTGTCTTGACCAGATCCACCAAAAGCTCGATCTCGCGCTATGACCGCCAGCGCCGCAGCGAGAATTCCCGAGCCGGTAACTGTTAGCAAGCGCATCTGTTTTGAAATCCATGGCCAAAGAACGATGAATGCGACGACAAGGCCAAGCGCCGCGCTGCGGGAGAACGATGTCACGAGGGCCGCGCCACCCAGACCACAGGCGATCCAGGGCGAAATCGCTTTCACGCGTGCTACGACGACATAGGCTGTCCCCAGGACGACGGGACGCAACAAATAGAGAGCAAATGCGTTTGGATGGGGGAAGGGGCCGCTGGCGCGGGTCACGCCGCCGGCTCTAACACCAACGCCGCCGAACGCGTCCGCCAGACCCCAAATTGCAACACATAGGCCGCCGGCCACGAAAGCGCCTGCGACGAAGCTGCGCTCCCTCTTCGTTGATACGTTCCACAACAGCAACCCGACAAAAAGGAGTGGCTCGATGATCGTCCAGCGCAGTTCGCGTGCACCAGCCGATCTCGCAATTGGATCGTCGATCTGTACCAGCAATCCGACTTCAACGACTGCGATGAGGATGAGAGCCCCGATGGTTACCCGACCGAAGGGTATCCGCAACCGTTTGAGGCCAGACTTCAGATCGTTCCACATTCTTACTCGATCCCTGTGGTCAGACGGGTTGCCACCGGTCACGCGCACGAGCGTACCGATTGCCGCAGCCGCCAGAAGAAGTTCGGACGGTGCGAGAGCCCTGTTTCCAGCATGGAACGGTTGGTGGAACAGCGCGAGGGTTGCGGCGATCAGTCCGAGGACGACGACCGGCTGCCAGCTGGCAATGACCACGAGCACCGCAAGTACTCCCGCGGCAGCTATGGGCGCGACTGGATCTGCAACATAGAGAGATGCAATGGCGATAAGACCAATGAATGAAGCCAGGGTCTCGGCGCGTACGCTCTCATGCATCGCGTTGATAGGCTCGCGGATGTGTGGATTGGGCAGATTGACCCGGAGGTAGCGCTGTGCGATTTCTGATGTCCTGGACGCGAGCTAACCCGACCACGGCTAGAGCAGCAGATGCTATTGCGATCAGGGCGAAGGCGCTGAGCCCAGCATTCCAGCCAGATGCCGGCTGGCCTTTGACGAAGAGTCCCGAAATCGAAACATCGCCTCCAGCCGATACCAGGATGACAGAGTGTGGTTCCGCTGCGAGCCCTTCGGCGAGAACGATTGCGGCATCTTGGGCCTGGATCGTCGTCAGGTCGATGGTGCGCTCGGCCGGTCCAGGATCATTCAAATCCGGATCAATCCAGAGAGCGAGCGCATCCGGCATTTGGAGACAGGAGAGCTTGCAAGTACAGTGTGGTACCGCTAAATGTGGCCCGGAGCGTCGATCCGGATTCGCCCGTGCGCATATAGATCACTCTACCGACCGTTGAAATTTCCCAATCGCCGTCGAATGCCATGCCAGGCGCAGACGCTCCAGAAAAGCCCTCGGGCAATTGATCCGGACGGTAACTGCGATCGCGACGAGCGACTGCGAGAGTTCAGCGCCTCCAAGTTCGCGGGACAGGCCGCATCAAGATCAGACCAATCTGCGCCGCGTCTCGTATCGCTTCGATGGCCAGCGTCGTCTGTGCACTATCTGAGAGTGGTGCAGAGACCAGGAATGTCGGCAGAATGTACACGTCACCAGCGAACACTCGAAGTCGGTTGCTTCGGAAGTCATCGAACGATTCGATTTCTCGCGTCTCGACCACAGCTCCCGTCGATAGTGGCAGGAGTCGTTCTGAACTGGCTGGCAATGTCCGATCGTATCTGCGCTGAGATCGCGACATTGCCCAGCTTTCATCTGCCTCGGGACCGCAGGACGTCACGTAGGCTATCCGGTCCGGGTAACGATCACGCAGACGAATCGATCGTCAGTTCAGCGAGTACATCGTCAGCAATCTCGGTGATCGGGTTGTTCAATGACAGAGTGCAATATTTGTATCTCGCGCTGCTGACATGAGTTGGTCGAGGGCTCTGAACGCTTCCGCCGACTGCGTTCGTCATCTCGCAGCGCTGCAACGATGTCTGCATCGACGCGCAGCAGAGCGCAGAGCAAATGACGCTTGAACCACTCGACTCCAGCCACTCGACCGCTTCTAGCGAAGGGCGATCAGAGAGATCAACGCCGAAAATGCGTTCCCGTTGGAACGGCAAGGGCTGTTGTGGAACCGGGTCGAGCGATGATCCGATGCCGCCTTGTTCGGCGAAGCCCTGCAAGAGGAGGGCCGCAATCGCGAATACGGCTATCAGCGTGGCCGAACGTCGAACGAGCGGGCTCGCGATAAAACGTTCTAACGCTGGGTTCATGCGGGAGACCCCGGCGAATGATGATGATCCCGGCCAACAAGGCGAATAGAACGGCGACCACCGGCCACTATTGTTCTGGCTGAGCGCCTTTCGCGAACTTCCAGGCCGTCAAGAAGCAAAGGCTGCGATCCAATCAACCTCTACCTGAAGGGATCTCTTTTGAGGCGCTTGGTCGACGGACCATGATTGCAGTTGAACTGTTCGCATTTCATCGAACGATGGTGACGCGATGTTCATATTCGTTCTCATCGGCCACAAGTACCTCGGTTGACTGCTGATCCGGCCGCCAGCAGCGCAATTGCCTCGTTGCCTTCGACCTGTACCGTTAGCGTCGATCCCGGCTTGCCAGAGATATATTCGCCACCGATTGACTCAACGTCCTCACGACCTTCCAATCCCCGCCGGAGCGAACGGCCGGAGAAAGATCATTGTGAGATACCAGGACCTGCGATACGAATAGCGTTTCCATAATCTCTTAATGCGACGTAGAGCGGACGAGGAGTGAACTCAACATCAACCGCCCGAAAATAGTAATCGGAACGGTCACTCGGAATGTCGCCGACCTGTCTGAAATACCAGATGTTCGCTACACCGAACCATTCATGCTCAGAACGCAGATATTTGATTCCTTGGCGGTCCATTGGGCCTGATCTGCTTCAGAGACACGCGACCAGATCAGGGCTTCTGGATCGAAGTCTTCCGGGGACGCGTTCCAACCGTACTCATTGAGCCAGATTGGTTTCTCACTGTCACCGTTGCGGACGGCAATCTCACGAAGTAAGTTCGATCCGGCGGATGTTGAAGGTGTTCGGGTCAGGTGCTGCGTCAAAGGGATGGTCAAGTCCATATGCATTGGCTGACATAATGTCGAAATAGCGCGCTGCTCCAGCATCATAGAGTGCCTGCCAGTAGCTTAGATCATCCATTGCCCGATCAGAATTCTCTGTGGTCATTGCAAGCGGCGCCGAGAGAATCACCATATTGGGATCGACGGCTCCGCGCAGCTGTCGCAGCTACGCGTGAAGAGTTCCGCGTAGCCCTCGGGATCTATCTGGCCACCCCATTCAGCGGCCAGATTTGGCTCGTTCCAGATCTGAATAAACTGAACCCTGCCTTCGTAGTGACGCACGAACTCGGCGATGAAGTCGGCGAAATCGGCATTATTCGTCGGCGGTGCGGTGTGCTCCGAACCTATCGGCCGGGCCCATGGCGGCGCGAGATCGATGCGCGCGATGATTCTCAGATCGTGACGTTCTGCGCTATCAACAATAGCGTCGTATTTGGCCCACGCGTCCTGTTGGAAGACCGAATCCCAATAGGTATCCGGAGCTGTTTCGATCGCACGCCAGGCGAAATGCTCCTTGATCCATCCAACCCCCGCGTCACTCGCCATCTGCGAGGGTTTGTTCTCGCTTCCAGGGTTCTACTTCGCGGGCGAGAAACGTGTTGACGCCGATTGGATTGACTTCGGTCCAGGGCATCGCGGATTCGTCTCGCGTCGACGCGTTCTCGGCGAGCGATTCCAGGGCTCGAGGCGAATCGTCGACCAGATGAGAAAGAGCGCCGACAATATTGCGAGCACGCGTAGCGCGGAGAGGATCGGACCTCGTCGTAGGCTCTTCGTCGTTTGGTTCGGAGTGCGCTGGTCTGGCAATCACCTGGCCCTGACTAACGAAGTTCACAGGAAGGGATTATAAGGGCGCTGCCTGCCACGAGACTGCGGGGTAGACTGAGGTGAGCAGCGGCAAGGAGATAGCATGTGGGCGATTTCGTAGGACTCGGCGTTATCGGCGGCAGTGGATTGTACGATCTTCCCGACTTCGTGACAGGAAGACTCCGACGTTCCAGAAACGCCCTTTGGCACGCCTTCAGAGCGAAATTGTCGTTGGCACACTCGGGGAATCGAATAGCGTTCCTCTCGCGACATGGCCCGGGCCACCGTCTGTCTCCGAGCGAAGTTCCGTATGCCGCGAACATTTATGCCCTCAAATCGCTCGGTGTCGAACGGTTGTTGTCGGTGAGTGCTGTTGGAAGTCTGCGAGAGTCGATCGCGACCGCGAAGTTTCTGCATACCGGACAATCTTATCGACCGAACCATCGGGCGGCGAGGAACATTTTTTGGAGACGGCACGACGGCACACGTTTCTATGGCCGATCCTTCTGTCCGTGTTTTCCGAGAAGCGTTGCGAAGCCGCTATCGCATCGACGGACCTGCCATCAACATCGGCGGCACCTATGTCTGCATTGAAGGGCCGCAGTTTTCGACCCGCTCGGAGTCGGAGTTGTTACGGCAATGGGGCGCGTCGCTCATCGGAATGACGGCGCTTGCCAGAAGCCCGCCTGGCGCGGGAAGCCGAGCTTTGCTACGCCTGCCTGGCGATGGTGACGGATTACGATGTCTGGCATACGAGCGGACGATGTTAGCGTCGAGATCGTCATCGAGAATTTGATGACCATGGCCAACTGACGTCGCAGGCATCGTGTCAAGACTGGCCGCAAGCGATGTCCTATCCTGCGATGCTGTATGCCCGACAGCGCTTGACAACGCGATCATCACCGCGCCGGAAACCATCGATCAGCATGTCTGGGAACGGCTGGGGCCGATCACGTCTCGATATTTGCGCGAACATTCTCAGCAATGATCGGCCGTTTTCGGTTCACCGAGTTCCAACTCCTGATCGTCCCATCCCTGGCGACAATCGTCGGGCTGCTGACGATTTACGTTGCCTCGACCGGGACACTCGACTGGGACTGGCGAGATATCTGGATCTCGATTGCCTTCATGGTGGCGGTCATCGCCATTTCGCTCTGGTTTAGCGTCGACCAAATTCGCTGGCGATCAGGTCATCTTTCCGATCACCGTCGTCTTGAGTGGGCTCGGACTGCTGATTATCCAGCGGCTTGAACCATCTCTCGAGGCGCTCGGGCCCGGCTATGCGCTGCTGCCAGAGCGCCAGCTGTTGTATCTCTGGGTCGGACTCGGCATGCTGGCGGCCGTCGTTGTCTTTGTTCGCCGGCTCAATTGGCTACGACGCTACAAATACACCTGGGGCTTCTTGTCGATCTCTGTTGATGATCGTGACGATGATCTTCGGCACTGATGTCAAGGGCGCAAGGCTCTGGCTCGATATCGGGCCCGTTTACAGTTCAAACATCAGAAATCACGAAGATCTGACTCGTTGTCTTCCTGGCCGCCTACCTCGCGGAGAACGAGGATTTGATTTCGTCCAGCTATCGCGTTGGACCGTTCAATCTCCCGCCGATGCCTTATCTCGTGCCGATTGTCATGATGTGGGCATTTTCGATGCTCGTCGTCGTCGCACAGAACGATCTCGGCACGGCGCTGCTCTTCTTTGGCGTGCTCCTGGCGATGATCTATCTCGCGAGTGGGCGGCTCAGCTATGTCGCAATAGGATTGCTCTCCTTTGCCGGAGGAGTTTTTTTCGCCTACCAACGATTCAGCCGCGTGCAGTTGCGGGTTGAGAACTGGCTTGATCCCTGGCGGGATCCTTTTGATGCTGGCTTTCAGCAGGTTCAATCGGAATATGCGATGGCCAGCGGAGGGTTGTTTGGGAGCGGGCTAGCCTTTGGCAGCCCCGGTTTTATCCCAGAAGTGCATAGTGACTATGTTTTCGCCGCCATCGGCGAAGAGCTCGGCTTACTCGGAACATTCGCCATCCTGATGCTCTTCCTGATGCTCGTATTCCGCGGCTATCTCATTGCAATGCGAGCGCCGGACGCATTTGGCAAATATCTGGCCGCGGGCCTTACTTCGATTCTGGCGATTCAGACGCTAATCATTCTTGGGGGAACAGTTCGGCTGATCCCGCTAACCGGGATCACCTTGCCGTTTGTCAGTGCGGGTGGCAGTTCACTTCTCTCGAACTTCCTGATCATCGGTTTGCTCATGCGCGTCTCCGACCCGAATCGGGCCACCTGATGAGGAAATTTCTTCGGGCGTTCTGCATGTTGGGCGCATTCGGGGCAGTTATCTACGGCCTGACTGTCGGTTCCGAATGGTCCGACCGGCGTTGGTTGGAGGCGCTCGGCATCGCCGGGTTGCTGCTGGCCGTCGCCTGGTGGCCGGGCAAAACACGCTATCTGTCGAACTTCAACCGATCAACGCTCAGACTGGCGACGATTCTTCTCGTCGCATTCGCGTTGATCAGCGTCCAGCTCGTGCGAGTGCAGATCGTCCAGAGTAGCCGCACCCTTGACCGGCAAGAGGTGGCTCCGGGGGGTCAGGTTGTCCAGAATCCGCGCGACCGGCTGCTTGAAGATACTGAGTTACGAGGCAGTATCTTCGATCGCAATGGCGTCGTGCTGGCCGAGCAGATCGTCGAAGGCGACAACACCTATCGCTCTTATCCTGTGTCGTCCACATTCGGCCTCGTCGGCTATTACTCCCCGCTGCTGTACGGCTCTACCGGAGTTGAATCGGCCTTCGACGAAGAACTTTCGGGCCGCGAAGGTGGAAACCCGGTCGTAGAATGGCTCGATGGCGTTCTCTCACGAAGTCGCCCAGGGTACGACTTGAACCTGACAGTTGACGCGCAATTGCAGCAACTTGCTCTCGACATGCTTGGCGACCGTAATGGTGCGGCAGTGGTCATCGATGCCGACACCGGCGCAGTCCTGGCGATGGTAGGAACTCCGTCGTTCGATCCGAATCGGCTCTACACCGATGGCGATTCGTCTGAACAACGTCTGGCCGAGGTGAGCGGTTACTGGCAGGAGATCGTTGGCCGGAGCGACGCACCGCTGCTCTTCCGACCGGCCGATGGGCTCTATGTCCCTGGCTCGGTGTTCAAGATGTTGACCGCTTCGGCGGCGCTTGACAGCGGCGCTTCGACCGTCGACACCTTCTATCGCGACGAGGGCGTTCTCGAGGTCGATGGGCGCGTGATCGTTGAGCTAAACCGGCCCGACGAATCGCGTGTTGACTGGACGTTGGAAGAGTCGTTCTCCTACTCGCTCAATGTCGTGTTTGCACGCATCGGTCTGGAACTGGGCGCGGATGTGTTGATGGAGTACGCGGAACGCTTCGGCTTTGGTGAACCCCCACCACTGGACATTGGCGCGACACCCAGCCAGCTTACTTCGCCGGATACCCGTCTCGTCGATAGTAGGACGCTCGTCGCCGATACGGCATTCGGTCAAGGCCAACTCCTCGTTACTCCGCTTCAGATGGCCCTGATCGGCGCGGCGATCGCCAACGACGGAGAGATCATGGAGCCTTACGTCGTTGACTCAGTTGTGAACGCTGCAGGCGAAATCGTAGAGACGACTTCGCCGTCGCGCTGGAAGCGTCCGATAAACGCAGACACCGCCGAGGCTATGCAGCAATTGATGCTGGCGTCGGCATCCTATGGCTACGCCAGCGGCGCCCAGATCGAAGGACTGACTGTCGGTGGAAAAACTGGCACCGCTGAGGTTGGCTCAGGCGAACCACACGCCTGGTTCGTTGGATATGCCACGGATGGCTCCCGAACCCTGGTGACGGCAGTGATCGTCGAGAACGGTGGCAGTGGCGGCACGGCAGCGCTCCCAATCGGCCGCGAGCTACTGGCCACCGCATTCGCTTCTGAGTAGAGTGCAAACCCAGGTTACTCATGGATATCGGGGCCGGGCGGCAAGGAGTGGCCAGAGGGGTTCCAACGCGGGCGATGAGGTGTCGGCCCCAACCATCGATCTTGACGAGCCGCCCCGTAACCAACTGGCCCGTCTCACAGGGCGTTTACAGCGCCCCCCTTACGAGTCGTGACAACGAAGCGCTTGTCATACTGTTTCACGATGTGGACGGCATCAATTTCGTAGGGGCGTGATTCATCACGCCCGCGCTTCATCTCCACAAACGTACGCGGGTTGCGGACACCGGACGTGATGAATCACGTCCCTACGTTCAGCAAGTCATGACCTCGTTGAAACACTACTGATGCCGGGCACGATGACGGCGGATTTGGCCATGTGTCCGCCTCATAGCGAGATTCGCTAGACCGCTGTAGCGGCTGCTGGGTGCACGCGTGGATCGCGGGTCGCCAGCCCAAGGTCGTCGTCGGCATCGCGAATCAGAGCAGGACGCCGCCATTAGTTACCTCATCGTGGCCGAAGCGGGATTCGGTCATCCCAACGGCAGGCTCAATTGCCTTCGCTCCTGTGGGAGATTGCGTCATGAAAACACCTCCCTGAGTGAGTGCGAAAGGACATCGTCACTCTTGTCAGGGAGGTGTCTCGCTGTCACCTACGAAGAATCGGGGCTAGATGGCGCCTGCTTCACGGGCGGCGGCTATTTCATCATCCCCATACCCGACGACGGATCTTAGAATCTCGTCGGTGTGCTCACCCAACAAGGGAGAACGTTCTACATCGGAAGGTGAGGCGGACAGTTTGACTGGATTGCCGACGGAGAGGTACTTGCCGCGGGTCGGGTGATCGACCTCGACCACCGTGCCAGTGGAACGCAAGGACGGTTCTTCCGCAAGCTCCTTCATCGATAGGATCGGCCCGCATGGAATATTGAGCGGGTTGCACAGATCCATCACCTCGAACTTATCGAGCGTCTTTGTCCACTCTTCGATGGTATCGAAGATCTGGGGTATCTTATCGAGCCGCGCGTCAGGGGTAGCGTAGTCGGGATCTTCTTTCCACTCGGGCTTGCCGATCAGATCGCAGATGTTGCCCCAGACAGCTGCCTGAGTGATGAAATAGACATAGGCGTTGGGATCTGTCTCCCAACCCTTGCACTTGACGATCCAGCCCGGCTGACCGCCACCGGAATCGTTGCCGGCACGTGGCGTCGCCTCACCGAACTCGATCCCCTGTCCGAACTGACTATATTCTTGCAGCGGACCATGGTCGAGACGCTGCTGGTCGCGCATCTTCACCCGGCATAGATTCAGAACGGCGTCCTGCATGGCAACTTCGACACGCTGTCCTTTACCCGATTGCTCGCGATGATACAGCGCCGTCACGATCCCAAACGCGAGATGAAGACCGGTACCGGAGTCGCCGATCTGAGCGCCGGTTACGGTTGGTGGACCATCGAGGAAACCAGTTGTCGAGGCCGACCCGCCGGTGCTTTGCGCGATGTTCTCATAGACTTTGCAGTCTTCATACGGGCCGGGGCCGAAACCCTTGATCGACGCGTAGATCATGCGCGGATTGATTTCCTGGATCTTTTCCCAGGGGAAGCCCATCCGGTCGATTGCGCCGGGGGCGAAGTTCTCGACCATCACATCGCATTCTTCGATGAGCTTGGCGAAAATCTTCTTGCCAGCCTCGGTCTTGGTATTAAGCGTCACGCTGCGCTTATTGTGATTCAGCATCGTGAAGTACAGGCTGTCCACATCCGGAATGTCCTGAAGCTGATTACGTGTGGCGTCGCCCACACCGGGCCGTTCGACCTTGATCACGTCCGCGCCGAACCAGGCCAGCAGCTGCGTGCAGGTCGGGCCCGATTGAACGTGAGTCATGTCCAGAATGCGGACGCCTTCGAGTGCTTTCCCCATAATTCCCCTCTTTTCTTCTCTTTCCCTGATCGAATGCTGATCAGTTGCTCTTCTTGGCCACAACGCTCTGCGGATTGAGATTGCCGATACGACCGCTCTCGGTCCCGGCCGCCTCGTCAATCACGGCATTCACCAATGTTGGCTTGCCGGAATCCATGGCCGCATTCACCGCGGCGCTCAATTCCTCGCGCGTCGTCACATGGACGCCGACGCCGCCGAACGCCTCCATCATCTTGTCGTAGCGGGCGCCCTTGACGAATACGGTCGTGGCTACATCCGACCCGCCGGACGGGTTGACGTCGGTGCCCCGATAGATGCCGCCGTTATTGAAGACCACGACACAGACTGGCAGGTTGTAGCGGCAGATGGTCTCGATCTCCATACCGGAAAATCCGAACGCGCTATCGCCCTCCACTGCGAGTACGGGCTTGCCGGTCTCCACGGCAGCCGCAATGGCATAGCCCATCCCGACACCCATGACGCCCCAGGTGCCAACATCCAGCCGTTTGCGCGGCTGGTACATATCGATGACGGTGCGTGCGAAATCGAGCGTGTTTGCGCCCTCGTTGACGAGGATCGCATCGGGCCGCTCTTTGATGATGGTGCGCAGTGCACCGAGCGCTCCGTGGTAGTCCATCGGCACATTGGTGTTTTGCAGCCGGGGCGCCATCCGGGCGACGTTGGTCTCCACCTTGTCCCCGACCGCGGCGGTCCATTCGGCCGGCGGCGCCGTCCAGTTCCCTCCCATGCGCTCCAGGAGAGCCGACACACAGGAGCCGATATCGCCCACCAGGGGAGCGGCAATCTGGACATTGCTATCCATCTCCCGGGGTTCGATGTCGATGTGCACGAACTTCTTCGGCTGATCGCCCCAGGCCCTGCCTTTGCCGTGCGAGAGAAGCCAGTTGAGGCGGGCTCCGATCAGCATCACGACATCGGATTCCTTCAACACCAGCGAGCGCGCCGCGCTTGCCGACTGCGGATGGGTGTCCGGCAACAGTCCTTTGGCCATGCTCATCGGCAGATAGGGAATACCGCTCGTCTCCACGAGTGCGCGGATCTCGTCATCGGCCTGGGCGTAGGCTGCCCCTTTGCCGAGAATGATCAGCGGCCGTTTGGCGCTTCTGAGTACATCGAGCGCTCGATCGACCGCGTCCGGGGCAGGCAATTGACGCGGTGCGGCATCGATCACCTTGACCAGCGAACTGGCGCCCTCTGCCGCGTCCATCGTCTGGCCCAGGAGCTTGCCCGGTAGGTCGAGATAGACGCCGCCCGGGCGGCCGGAAACGGCGGCGCGAATGGCGCGGGCGATCCCGATGCCAATGTCTTCGGCATGGAGAACGCGATAGGCCGCCTTGCAGTGTGGCTTCGCGATGGCCAGCTGATCCATTTCTTCATAATCGCCCTGCTGCAAATCGACGATCTCGCGCTCTGACGAGCCGCTGATCAGGATCATCGGGAAAGCAGTTGGTCGTGGCGTGGGCCAGTGCGGTCAGGCCATTGAGGAAACCCGGTGCCGAGACGGTCATGCAGACGCCGGGTTTCTGCGTGAGATATCCAGCAATTGCCGCGGCATAGCCCGCATTCTGCTCATGCCGGAACGAGAGCACCCGCATGCCGGCGGCCTGCATGAAGCGGCCCAAATCCGTGATCGGGATACCGGGCACGTTGTAGATGGTGTCTATATCGTTGAGCTTGAGCGCATCGATGACGAGGTGAAACCCGTCCGTCAGCGCGCCTGTCTCCTCCGCCTCATCAGCCTGAACCTGTGTTGCAGTATCAGCCATTTCCTTCCCCCTCTGCGATCTTTGTCGAACAGAACGCCAGTGCGCTCGTATATGTCGTCTAACCCGAAGCATCGTTGAGTTGTGTTTAGTCCAAATACGTCACGTTCCTTTCGACATGGGCCGCGAGACCCAGCGTGTGCTCACGCGACAGACGCTCGGCCAGATCGGCGTCACGTTCTTCCAGCGCCTTGATGATGTTCATGTGATCGATGATCGAGCGTTGGACACGGTTGTTTTCACCGATAGTCCGCGCCCGGATCGCGCGCATATGGATGAACAGTGTTTCCGTCATTGATCTCCATCAATTGTGATTTGCTGAGCCGGATGATGGCCTGATGAAAACGGATATTCATGCCTGAATACTCATCGATATTGGCTTGGGCGGTATCGTCTTCCATGGTCGCGAAGAGCGCTCTCAGACTGGCGATTTCCTCGTCTGTCGCCTGCTCGGTAATCAGGCGTGCGGCCATGCTCTCAAGTGCCGCCCAGACGGTGATCATCTCGAGATATCTCAGTCTTTGTCTTGCGAACGACAAAGACACCGCGCCGCGGCACGGTGCGGACCAGACCTTCCTGTTCGAGGCGCGCCAGAGCCTCCCGAACAGGAGTACGGCTGACGCCGAGATCTTCGGAAAGCTGCCGTTCATCAAGGCGCGGCTCACCCGTGCCTGCATAGATGTTCATGCCGGCGATGGTTGCCTTCAGCGCATCATAGACTTGGTCTTTGAGGCTGAAGGAGAGATCAATCGGCTGAACCTGCGAGCCGAACTGTCGACACTGGGGATCTCCCTCCAAACGTTCTGAGGTGCCCGGGGCACGATGCTATTCCGTGGTATACAATATACCAGCAGTCGCACTTCTTCAACACCCATATCAATGCCGCTGGCTTGGAGAGCACCTCACTGCAACACGGCAGTCTTGCATCGATCTATCCTGGCCAAGCGGTCACTTCGCTCGTTCTGCGTTCGTACGATAAAAGTCGGACAAATCGTATGGGGTTCAGAGCATTGTGCTGCCCGGTGACGTGACTCCCTGTTGACGAGTGTTCGTATGAGCATGCACCAGAAGACGGCGCGAACAGTCAATTGTGGAAGGCGTACCAGGTGCTTTCGTCATATGATCGAGAAATACTGCAGTGAGCGATATTGCCGGGGAGTCCCGGATCCCTCCGCGAAGCGTTCATCGAGGTCTTTCATCCTGCCAACCCGCAACCCTTCGGCAGCCAGGCCCTGAGACACCAGGGGCTGAGTGACGGGAACGACGGCGTCCAGTGGAATGCCTGGAATGACGAAACGTCTACAGGGTCGATAATTACATGGCTCGGGGTGAACCTGGAAGGCATGCAGTATCGTGATTGGCCGATCGCACGACTCATCCAGCGCGAACTCAAGGAACCCAAGCTCATCGCACTGCGTGCCGACCTGCGGCAGCCTGAGGAGATCAAGGTTCTCTGGATGGCGGGATGCCTGGGTAGGAGGAGGGAGCCGGATCCCAAGCTTCAAGGAGCAAGTACATACTCACCGACCCCGATCGCGCTCAGCTATCTGAGTCAGCAAACGTTGGCGTCAAGACGCTCGTTGAGGCACAGGGCTGCTTGCGTACCCCAAAGGGACGACGAGCCAAGCAGTGGATCACCACAAGGGATCAGCGCAGGGAGCATCTGGGTATCCCCGCACCTTAGGTTCCATGCGACAATTGTCCTGGCCGGCGACTGGCGACGAGTTGCGACAGGCCATGCAGCGGGCTCGTGAACAAATGCAGCCACTCTACGACTTCGTTACCGAACGGAGCACCTGACAGTAGCCGCGCTACCTCCGTTCGCCGAGGCGCGCTCCATCCGGGCGCGCACGTTCAATCGAGAAACCTACTTCCACGGGTGAACACTTGCACCGATGAACTGCTGATACCGTTCAGCCGTGATTGGATGCAGTGTCCCTATCGCGAAGGTGTATTCAGGGAACTCGAACTCTCTCCGCTCCCACTCTACGCCGATGAAATTCGGGAAGTAGTCGTCCGTCAGGCCCGCCGCGCGTTCCTTCCCGAGATTCTCGTCATAGAATGCCTCGCGAGTAACGGTCCCGATGGCGAGCATCTTGCGTCTTCCCGTCTTCGCTATAACCTTGTCGCCGATCCTAATCTCGTGCCAGAACCGCCAGATGGTGATGTGTGCCCGCTTCATCCTGTTCGGGTAGACCCGGCGAATTCGTTCGATAAGGTTCTGTCGAGACAAACTCGACACGTCTCCAAGTGGAGGCCAGCCGATGGCGATCAGTCCGCGTTGGTAATCAAAGCCCCAGCTTCGCTCGAACACCTCGATGGATTCTCTTGGATTGTAGGGAGCGATAACCCAATAGTTTGTAGCCATCAGTGCCGCAGCTCCTGCTCTAGTTTTAGGCGGTGCAGCGCCTCGTTGGGCCGCCCCAGCTATGATTCGCCTTGTTCACCGCCAGCCGACTATAGATTGAACTGGCCACCGTCAGCTTGGTCGAGAGCTCGGAAGGCCTAGCCCGAGTTGCTCCATGATGGAACCGTCTCGGACGTGTCGAGCCCTGGTGGCTACCTTTTCGGCTCATAGCGCATCGCGACCGCCCCCGAGTCGAACTCCCGCCGGCTCACGAGCTTCAAGTCGACATACGAAGACAGTCCCGCGAGCAACGTCGGCCCATGGCCCGCAATTCTGGGCAGCACGACGAATTCGTACTCATCGATCAAACCGAGCTCCGCCAACGCCAACGGGAGCTGCACGCCTCCTGTGGAGATCCGGCCACCAGGCTCATTCTTGAGCTGTTGAACGGCCTCGCCCAGATCCCCGCGCACGAGTTCCGCGTTCCAATCGACCTCTTCCAACGTGCTCGACACGACGTACTTCTTGGCCGCATCGATCGTCCGGGCGAAAGGTTCCATCCAATCGGCCATCCAGTCGGGCATCGCTCCGTCAGCCGCCGGCCGCCACGCTGCCTCCATCATTTCGTAGGTGACCCGGCCGTAGAGCAGGGCATCGGCTTGCGCGAGGTTTTCGGCCCAGTAACGATGCAATTCCTCGTCCGGCAACCCTGCCCGGTGATCGCAGCAGCCGTCCAGAGTGATGTTGATGGAATATCGTAGCGGTCGCATGGCGTGTCCCTTAGATCAGCCCCGCCTGCCGCGCCCAACGATACTTCGCGCCCAACACCGCAACAGGCTTCTCGGCTTCGTATGGGTAGGCCAGGATGTCATGTTCCATCAGCATCTTGCTGGCCTCTTCCACCTCGACATCACCAACGAGCGAGGCGACGACTGGCTTGTCGATGCCCTTTGCCCGTGCCCGTTCAACTTCCGCACTCAAGAGGTCAGCAAAGACCATCGGCGGGGTGATGATTGTGTGCCAGTAACCGAGGATCAGCGCGTGAACCCGTTCGTCTTCAAGCGCTAGCCGGATCGTGTTCTGATAGGTCGTTGGGGGTTCGCCGCCGGTGATATCTACCGGGTTTCCAGAAGCTCCGAAGGGCGGGATGTACGCCTTGAAGGCTGCGTCAAGGTCGTCGGGCATGTCCATCAACGTCAAACCGTTGTCGACGCAGGCGTCAGACAGCAGGACGCCGGAACCTCCGGCACCGGTCAGAATCAGAATGTTCTCGCCTTTTGGTGTTGGGAGAACTTGCATGCCGCGTGCGTACTCGAGCATGTCGTTGAGGGTGAGCGCCCGGATCACGCCGCACTGTCTCAGCACGTCATCGTAAATCTGATCGTTGCCGGCCAGCGCACCGGTGTGAGATCTGGCAGCGCGCGCGCCCATCGAGGTACGTCCGGCCTTCAGGACGACAACTGGCTTCTTTTTCGTCACGCGTGACGCGACTTCAGCGAACGAGCGTCCATCCTTCAGGTCCTCGACGTGCATGGCGATGACCTGGGTGTTGTCGTCCTGTTCGAAGAAGGTGAGCAGGTCGTCTTCGTCGATGTCGGCCTTATTACCGAGCCCGACGATCGCCGAGACACCCATCTTGTTCGTCCGGCTGAATCCGATGATGGCCATTCCGACGCCGCCACTCTGGGAGGACAGCGCGACGCTGCCGCGTTCGTCATAGGGTGTGCAGAAGGTGGCACAGAGATTCTGATGGGTGTAATAGAAGCCGTAGATATTCGGCCCCATCAGGCGAATGTTGTGTCTGCGGGCCACTTCGAGGGCTTGCGCCTGCAGTTCATCTTCTCCGACCTCTGCAAAACCGGATGGGATGAGCACTGCGCCGGGAATCTCTTTCTGTCCGACTTCTTCCAGCACTCGGGGGACGAGTGGGGCCGGGATACAGAAGACCGCTACGTCGATTGGACCGTCAATTTCGGTGACGCTCGTGTACGCTTTCCGACCCTCGACCTCAGGAGCACGCGGGTGGATTGGATAGATCTCGCCCTGGTAGCCGCCATTGATCAAATTCTTCATGACCGAGTTGCCGATCTTGCCGGCTTCAGGAGAGGCGCCGATGACGGCGACGGCGTCGGGTTGCATGATGCGCCGCATCGCAGTCAGGATCTCGTCCTGATCTGGGCTGTAGCGCTCCGGTTGTGGTTCGAAATCCAGGAGGATGCGAGCGTCTACTGCGATTGCGCCATCCGGAGATGCCAGGACTGGATTCAGATCAACTTCGCTGATTTCTGGATGGTCGCTGACGAGCTGCCCGACGGCTTCAATGATCTTCGCCAAGGCCGACCGATCAACGCCCGCCTGCCCTCGAACGCCATCGAGGATCTGACTGCCGCGCACGCTATCGAGCATCAATGCCGCATCTTCGGAGGTGACGGGCGCTAGACGGAATGTCACGTCGCGCAGCACTTCGACGAGGACGCCGCCCAGCCCGAAGGCGACGAGTTTCCCGAAACTTGGGTCGGTAACCGCACCAACGATTACTTCGAGACCACTATCAACCTGCTGCTGGATGAGGACGCCATCGATCGATGCTTTCGGGTCGTATCGTCTCGCATTCTCGATAATATCTTCGAACGCCGCCCGGGCATGCTGCTCGTCAGTGACGCCGACGAAGACGCCGCCAGCATCGGATTTGTGAAGGATGTCTGCGGACTCAATCTTCATCACGACCGGGAAGCCAATCTCCGCTGCGATGCTTGCAGCTTCATCAGCGGTTTTCCGCCAGGCCTTCCGCCGGCACGGGAATGCCATATGCCAGGCAGACTGCACGGGCGTCTGTAGCTGATAACGAAGTCTGGCCGGCCGCTTTCGCGGCTTCGATGACGTCTCTGAGTTGGTTCTGCTGTTCGTTCACTTTTGTGATGTCCCCCCATAGCTGATGTTGATCACTGAATATAGTACGCCCCCACTCCGCGCTCAACTTCGCTGGTCGAAGGACAATAGCGAAGCGCTACCGCGCGGCATCAGGATGGTGACGTTTTTCTGCGTACGAACGGCAAAAATGGTAGAATTAGGAGGTTATGCAGATGAGCGAAGGATCCAAATTTGCGGCTCACCGATGTCGAGTTCGAATCGCTAGTTGTAGATGTGCTGGACGGACTTCCAGAGCAGATCCTCGACAAGATGGCCAACGTTGATGTTGTCATTGAACCATGGCCATCACAGCGTCAGCTAAACGATGTTGGTGTGAGGAAAGGTGCCACGCTCTTTGGCTTATACCAAGGGGTGCCGTTGACTGCGAGAAATGGTGGTTATTCCCTCATTCCGCCGGACAAAATAACGATTTTCCAGGGTCCGATCGAACGAAGTAGCCGTTCGCACGAAGATGTTGCAGCCCAAGTACGGAAAACGGTAATCCACGAGATTGCCCACCATTTTGGTATTGGCGAAGCACGGCTCGAAGAGCTCGGCTGGTCCTGAAAATGAAGACTACAGGCGATGGCGGATCGAGAACAGCAGCCACAACAGAGAAGCGCGTCAGAGCTCCCGGGTGTGATTGACACGATAGGGCTGGCTTACACGCGCCTGTTAGCGCGGCCGTGGATCGTCCTTGGTCCTGTCCTGCTGGATCTCTATCTCTGGCTTGGACTGAGGATAACGGCCGGACCGCTGGTAATCAAAATCGCGGATGCGATACGGCCCATAGAGCGTATAGGTGAGTCGTCGGCGAATGTCATTGAGGGGCAGGAGCAATTCAACCTGGCTGAGCTTCTGAGCGTCCAGCTCTTCACGATTCGTATGCCAACATTTCTGCCTTCGTTGGTATCCGACGAATCTGTGCGGCTCGCCTCCTGGCGTCCAGAAATGGCAGATGGCCCCTGGTGGCTTCTGGCAGCGTTGACAGTGCTGTTGCTGTTTGGCGGCTACATCGTTGGGTCGGCTTATTTGCTGGCGGTTGGTGACGTATCTCGCGACCTGACGCCACGGGTTGACTTGCGAACGATCCTGGTCACCGCGTACCGGATGCTGCTGTGGGTATTGGCCAGCGTTGGCCTGTTGATTCTTCTCAGCTGGCCTCTGATCGTCGCCCAGGGCACCCTGGTTTACGTCGGTTCGGGCCTGATCGGCATTCTTGCGTTCCTGATGCTCATCCCGGCTGGGCTTGGATTTGTGCTGTTCTTCTTCTCTGTCTACGCGATCGTGCTTGATGGAGCGACGGCAGCTCAAGCCTTCCGGTCCAGCTATCGCGTCGTGCGTGCCTATGGCTGGCAGTCACTCGCGTTTATTGTGAGTTTCATGGTTGTGACTGGAGGGTTTCCATTTGTTTGGCGATTGCTGGCGACTGTCCCGCCGGGGACGTTGATTGCAATAGTCGGAAATGCATTTGTTTCGACCGGCATGATCGCCGCAGGAATGATCTATTACGAAGATCGAGCCGCAATCGTCGGGACGGGTGATCTCCCGAGCCCGTCCCGCGCGGCATAACAACTTGGTACTGAAGAAGGAGTAGTAGTTTGGCCCAGAAAGCAACAGCAGCGAAATATGATGCGAGTAGCATTCAGGTTCTTGAAGGTCTGGAAGCTGTTCGCCGCCGGCCAGGTATGTACATCGGCTCGACGGACCAACGCGGTCTCCATCATCTCATCTACGAAGTCGTTGACAATGCGGTTGATGAAGCTGTAGCTGGTCATGCGGACACCGTGACGATCACGATTCACCCTGACGGCTCAGTCACCGGCACCGACAACGGACGTGGTATCCCGACCGGTATGCACGAAAAAATGGGCAAATCTGCCCTCGAAGTCGTCATGACGACGCTGCACGCCGGCGGCAAGTTTGGCGGCGACGGCTATCGTATGTCGAGCGGTCTCCACGGCGTCGGTGTCTCCGTCGTCAACGCGTTGTCGGAATGGTGCGTGACTGAAGTTCGCCAGGAGGGCGGGCTGTTCAGGCAGCGCTATGAGTTCGGCATTCCGGTTACTCCTGTGGAGCGGGTGAAGAAAGTACCCAAGAGCGAGTCTGGCACATCCCAGCACTGGCTCCCTGACAAGACGATCTTCGACTCGGACGAATACGACTTCGAAACCCTGGCGACGCGCCTGCGAGAGCTGGCCTATCTCACCAAGGGGTTACGGATCACGCTCACGGAAGAGAGCACCGACCGCGAAGCGACCTTTTACTTTGAAGGCGGAATCCAATCCTATGTCCGGCATCTCAACCGCTCGAAGAATGTCGTCAACCCGATCCCGTTCTACATCCACCGTGAGATTGGCGACTATGTCGTCGAAGTCGCTCTGCAGTACAACGACACGTACGGTGAATCAACCCACACGTTTGCCAACAACGTCAACACCATCGACGGTGGATCGCATCTAACGGGCTTCAAGGCAGCCCTGACACGCACAATCAACGACTACGCCCGTCGCAACGGCCTCCTCAAGGAGAATGATCCGAATCTCTCGGGCGACGATGTGCGCGAAGGATTGACCGCCATCGTCAGCGTCAAGCTGCCAGAACCCCAGTTCGAAGGGCAGACGAAGGGCAAGCTCGGGAACGCCGATATGGCCGGCGCGGTGCAGTCAGTCATGAACGAGTATTTGGGCCAGGAACTGGGCGAACAGCCCCAACAGGCACGGAAGATCGTCGAGAAGTGCATAAACGCCGCCAGAGCCCGTGAGGCGGCCCGTAAGGCACGTGAGCTAGTGCAGCGCAAGGGCGCGCTCGAGACTTTCTCGCTGCCGGGCAAGTTGGCCGACTGTTCCGAACGCGACCCGGCCCGCGCCGAACTCTTCATCGTCGAGGGTGACTCGGCGGGCGGCACGGCCAAGCAGGGACGAGATCGACGCTATCAGGCGATTCTGCCGCTGCGAGGAAAGATCCTGAATGTCGAGAAGGCGCGGCTGGATAAGATGCTCCAGAACGCCGAAATTCGGGCGCTCATAACTGCGCTCGGAACGTCGATCGGTGATCAATTCGACCCGACCAACCTGCGCTACCACAAGATCATCATCATGACGGACGCCGACGTAGACGGCGCCCACATTCGGACGCTGCTCCTGACCTTCTTCTTCCGCCATCTCGAAAGCTTGATTCTCGATGGTTATCTCTACATAGCCCAGCCGCCGCTCTATTCGATTCGTCAGGGCAATAATTTCGAATGGATTCACAGCGACACTGAGCTCGAGACGAAGATTGCAGAACTAGACGGCAAGCGCTTCGAACTTCAGCGTTACAAGGGGTTGGGCGAGATGAATGCCGAGCAGCTCTGGGACACGACGATGGACGCCGACAGACGCGCACTGTTGCAGGTCACGGTGGACGATGCTGTCCGCGCGGATGAGACGTTCGACATGCTCATGGGCAGCTCGGTACCGCCGCGCAAGCGCTTCATCCAGACGCACGCGCGCGAGGTCGCTAACCTAGACGTGTAGCAAGGCTTTTCGATCGTTCGTATGTAAAGATGGCGCCCCGTAAGCGGGGCGCCATCTCTGTTTGCTATTTGGTTTCTGTCGGATAGGTCTAGTTGTCGGAAACGGCGCGCTTGAGTTGCGTTCCAGGGCGGAAGCGCGGTGTCTTACCGGCAGGAATCTGCATCGGCTCACCGGTCTGCGGATTGCGGCCCTCGCGGGCGGCACGCTCGGTGATACCGAAGGTTCCGAAACCGGTAATGGTTACATCTTCTCCGCCGGAGAGGCTCTCGACGATCGTGTCGAAAGTCGCATTGACGAATTCGCCCGAAAGTGATTCAGGCTGCTTGGTCCTTCGTGCTACTTCTTTTATCAAGTCTTGCTTTCGCAATATGGTGTCCCCCTTGTTCTTGGCAATATCGTTAGGACATAATATTCGCGTGTCCCAAAACGAGTGACAACGGGCCGGACTATAGCATAGATCCGGGAAGAATTCCCAAAAACAGGCATACGTACGAAGTCTAGATGAAGGCACAATCGCGTCGGGCTTCGAAAAGGAGTATGGCCGCAGCCGCAGCTACGTTGAGCGATTCGACGGCCGGATTCATGTGGATACGGACGTGTTCAGTCTCGAATTCATCCCAGTCCGCACTCGGACCCGAAGCTTCGTTGCCCAGTACGAGCACAAATGGAGAATCCCACTCGATTTCCGTATGCGGAGTTCCGTTTTTACCGTCGGCAATCAGGATTCTCCGCGGAAATCCGCTGAATTCGTCTGTCGCTAAGCGCAGCCGGGGACGACAGATGCACGATGTTCAGCGCGGCGATTTGGCCAGCGGTTGCCCTGACCACTTTCGGCCCGTAGGGATCTGCCGTGCCTTTCATTATCAGGACTGCGTCGACGGCAGCCGCGTTGCACGTGCGGATGATCGAACCGACGTTGCCGGGATCCTGGATACCGTCGAAGGCCACGACGACCGACGGTGACGCTGGCATTTCATGTTCGGGAAAAGCGAAGACGCCGATGACCGGTTGAGCGGCTTCCACATCGGACAGCTCTTTGAACAAAGCAGGATCGACGGCCAGTATATGGGCGTCAGCTTCCTCGGCTGCCTGGAAGAATCTGCCCGGCAGGTCGCCTTGACGGTCGGCGTCGATCAGCAATCGTATCGAGACGGCAGCCCTGCTCGATCAGGCTGCCGACGGTCCGAACCCCTCCGCGACGAAGAGGCCGCTCTCGATACCGAACCGCACGGCGATCGTAGAGCGAACGAACGAGCCGGACGGATTGATTCGTCCGGCTCGTTACGATGTCGATCTGGCTCATCGTCGCAAGTCAAGTCAGAGATACTACAGCGCTGCCTTGGCAACGGTGACGTATTCGCCGAAAGCTTCCGGGTCGCGCACGGCCAGATCGGCCAGGATCTTGCGATCGATTGCGACTCCGGATTTCGTCAGACCATTGATCAACTTGGTTGTAAGGCAGTCCATGCGATCGGGACGCTGCATTAATGCGCTGGATCCAGAGCCGGCGCATCTGGCGCTTGCGCGAGCGACGGTCGCGATATGCCGAAGCATCGGCGCGCATGACCGCTTCGTTGGCACGCTTGAAGAGGCGCCGGCGCGTGCCGCGGAACCCTTCGGCCCTCTTGAGGATCTTGCGGTGGCGACGATGATTCGTGTGCCCCCGTTTGATACGTACCATCGGTGCTTTCCTCTCTCAGGAAGGTCGAGTGAATTACTTGACGCCGTAGGGCAGCATGCGCTTGATGCGCTTGGCTGTCCTGTGGTGCAACTTCGTACATCTTGTCGAACATGCGCTTGGTGCGCTTCGCCTTGCGACGCCGGAAGTGGGATTTCATACCCTTGGCGCGCATGACCTTGCCGGTGCTCGTGATCTTGAAGCGCCGTGCAGCGGCCTTATTTGTCTTCATTTTTGGCATGATAACCCGCCCTCATCGTGACTAATGCGGCATTCAAACGGCACCGCAAAGGCGGTGCCGTCAGTTGCGACCTCTAATGATAGCAGCAGGGCGCGACGAACGCTATGATGAAATCTGGAGCCCTCAGGCCTCTTCTTCCGATTCGACGGCAACTTCGATCACATCCGGGTCCGGACTAAGCAACATGGACATGTCGCGTCCCTCGGACTTCGGCATCTGATCGACCTGGGCAATGTCTTCGAGCATGTCAACTGACCCGCAACAGTAAATCGCGCCCGAGATCACGATGAAGATTCTGGCGTCCTCGGAAACGGACCGAAACCTTCACTTTGTCGCCTGCGCTCAGGAATTTTCGCGCGTGCCGGACCTTGGTCTCAAGATCGTGGGTGTCGATGTTCGGAGTAAAGCGAATTTCCTTGAGCTGAGCCTGCTTCTGCTTTTTGCGGGCCTCCCGCTCTTTGCGGCTCTCCTCATAACGGAATTTCCCGTAGTCCATCAAACGAGCTACGGGTGGGTTGGCATTCGGCGCAACCTCGACGAGATCAAGTCCCTTGTCTCGCGCCGCCTGGAGCGCTTCCACCGTGGGAATTACTCCGAGCTGATTGCCTTCTTCATCGATCAGGCGTACTTCTCGAATGCGGATGCGTTCGTTGATGCGCACCGTTCTGGAGCTTATTGAGTCCCCCTCTTGTTATCTAAGGACAGGTACAACAAAATACACGCTGTTGTGTCGCGTGTCATTAGAATAGCAGATTCGTCAATCGACCTCAATTCCCTTGCCGCAATGGCCGGGTCGTCGGATCGCGCCAGTATCGTCGTCTGACCTTCTTCAAACGCAATGGACCATCCAGCGCGACGAGCGCGTCAATTTCCGCCGCACCCCTCGCTCTGAGCATGGGACAGTGTTCGGAAGTGAAGCGTTCGATCAGCGCCGAAGACGATGAAACGTGGTTCGAGATCCGCTGACGATGCTCACGGAACGCCGTCAAGCCAGCTGTTCGCGAGCATGTCGCGCGCGTCGATCTCCGCCGAGAGATCCTCAAATTCCCCTCTGCGCCATTGCCTTTCGTGGTTGGCCCATCCTAGCAGTGTAGGAACGCCGGTGAACGCAGAGAATCGATTCATCGGCACGCCATTTATCGTCTGATACGCGCAGCCGGGTGCTTCTACGATCACGTCGCCCTCGCTCGCGCTTCGCTCGCAAGCCAGGCTATTCCATTCGCTTCAGCCGAATTGGTTACCTCAAGGTAGGCTGCGCCGTCGAGCGTGCCGGATGCGATACCCATATCCATCCAGTCCTCTGCGGAGAGAATCGAATAAGGGCACCGTGACTAGAACTGACATAACAGACAGCGAGTGATCGTCGCATAGCGAATCCTACCGCTGGATCTGGCAGCCACGACCACGAGGCCCGCGGCGCTCGCAACTCCGAAGAACATCCAGGCCTGAAAGTTGAGCTTGAAGATCGTGTTCATGCGGCTGTCGAATGAATCCTGGATGTAGAGATACTCCGGAATTAGCGCCAGGCCGAATCCGCATGCGTATATCGCGGAAACAATCCGCGTTTCAGCGCGGCTGTCCAGGATCGCGATCGACAGGAGCGCAGCGCCGGGAATGCCCAGAAGCAGCAGAGCAGGTGACCATGCGATCGCCACAGCTGCGACTAGAAGCGCCAGAGGACCGATGACGCTGACGTGTTCCCTCACGCTGCCTCCTCAGCGTCACTGATGTTCCGAAAGCCCAGGCACAGAAGATCGCGGCGATGGCAATCCAGACGCCGTGGACGATAAGAATTTCACGCGCCGACGAAGGCTTCCAGGTCACGATGGCGATAGTGTCGGGTAAGGTCCCGAGCACCGGAATTCTCGCAAGCCAGCCGGGAACCTCATTGGTGCTGACACCGACAGGCGCCGTGTACGACAGCGCAAACGGAAGCGCGGCAAGCGCCGCTCCTGCAATTGCTACGCCGATTCGCAGGATTGCAAAGTAGTTGGTCAAAGCCACAGGCAATGACGATCGCGCCGATGACGACGACGATGCCAACCGGCGCATCCCAGCTGTTGGATGCGTAAAGCAATCCGGCAAATGCTCCGACCGCTACCGTACGCCCCCAGGTGCAGTGTCGTTGGTCGCCCGCCAGTCCCGTCGCCAGCGCAATCGTGGCAAGCAGGACCGGCAGCGTTGTTAGATGAGGATGCAGGTCGCCAAGTACGAACGAGAAGGCAGGAAACTCGTTGATCGTATCCAGTGGTCCAGGGTTGCCGTTGACCCCGTTATCAACGATCACCCTGCTGGCCTGCCAGCCGACGCCATCCCACCAGCCAGCCGAAATCGTGTCGCCCGGCGAACGCACGAGCCGTACAAATGTCTCAAGATTGCCAGCCAGAGTAACGAAGAAGCCAGCCAGGACTGCGGACGCCCAGATTGATAGTTGACTCAGGCGAGCCCTCTCTGCCAGCCAGGCGCCGATTGCAGAAGCGACGGTTAGTGTTGAAGCGAAGAGGCTGGCAAGCATCAGATTGAAGGCAATTGAAGCTTGCACTCCGCTCAGATGGATTAGTGTCGCAACCGATTGATAGCCGAAATAGTAGTAATTGATCGGAGATCCGGCATACCAGGGATCTGGAGCCGGCACATTGCTCGAGATTGTTACGGAAGAGAGCAGCGCAATCTCCATAGGTTTCTCGGTATTTGCGATATCGGGATTTGCCGATCTGAACGCGACATATCCCAGTAGAGCGACTACCCAAACCAACTCGAACACCATCAACGATCGGAATTCCGAGATCAACTCTCTGGATCGTGTCCACATAAGAAACCAGCCACCAGCGCCGCCAAGCACGATACCTGCGATGATCGTCTCCCGTTGAAACGGTATTCCAAAGAGCGCCGCTGGCCACCAGACAACGAACGTCGCAACGACAAGCGCGACAGGGCGCAGGAGGGCATGGCGATACCTGCCAAGCCCGGCCGCAACCCACCAGACAAATGGCGCGAATGCGACTGACACAAGCGAGTAGGCAAGCCACCAACGGATAACGGCTTCAGCTGAACTCATAGATTGTGATTCGCGTCGACTGCCGGACGGATCGAAGGAAAATCGAGCACTTCATAGACTCTGGTCGAACCACTCACAAAGGCAAGCCGCAGCGACTGACCGAGCATCGAATCGAAGGTATCGAGCCCGGCCGCCGAGGCGTAGTAAGTTGGATTATCGGGCGTGTTCCAGAGCCGTTCAACGTCGCCAACGATCACGTAGCGAACGTTGTAACGGCGTAGCAACTCAAGCTTTTGGCTGATGTCGGTGGCGTTGTATATCGTGCGGACATCGGCCATGCGCTTGGCAATTCCATCCGGGTAGCGTTGCTGATATTGGTGACGATCCCAACCGATTACCGCCGGATTTCCGGTCCCGCTCGATATGCGTGCGCCGTTGCCTCGATACGGACCAATCCCGGCTTCGACGATGACCGCCGTCTGGTCGGCGTGGCTATTGAGCCAATTGATGGCATCGAGATCGCCAGCGAATGAGATCAGGTCTCCGGTACCGTTCACGATCGTGCCACGTTCCATCCAGGCATAGCCATCAAGCGTCAGCGCGTCTGGAGATGAGGGCATGTCCTGGCGCAATCTGACGGGCGTTGCGAACAATGGATAGGCGAGCCCCAGAGCCAGCGCCACGACGCCTGCTACAGGCCACGATGGTCCGCGAAGATTGCCTCCAGTTGCGGCGCACGACGGAATCTTCGCCAGCATGCCCAAGCCCTTCAGCAATAACACCAAGTTGTTGCGGGGACGCCGCGAAATTCGAAAACGAGATGGACATCACCATTCTGGCCAACAACACACCGGCTCCTATAGCGATCAATATCCAGGCTTGGAGGGAGAATTTGAAAACAGTGTTCATCCGCTGCCATTGCCCGTTCTGAAGATCGTCGACGATGTAGACAAACTCTGTGGATGCGATGGTCAAACATCCAACGGCGATAAAGGCCCAGGGGAGAAAGCGCGATGGCAAGCGCCAATTTGCGACGGCGAACATTGACGCCGAAGCGGCGATGCCGATTGCCACCGAAGCAGACGGTTCGCTCGTTGCGGTGAAGCCGGATGCACCAACCATGCCAACGATAGCGAGAAGTGGGAGCGGATGGCGGGATAAGGGACGCGTTACGATCGTCGAAGCACAGACGAAAATCGCAACCGTCAGCGTTACGAATAGCATTTGCCCAAGCGGATTGCTTCCACTGTCAAACGGGTTAACGACGAGTCCGACTGCAGTTGAGACGAAGAGCAGGACGATCATCGGAAGAGCTAATTCGATGCGACGAAGGTTCCGTGCGACTCGAATGGTTGAAAAGATTATCACTGCCCCGGCAATGAAGAAGAAGATGCCCCATACCGTCAAGAACTGCCGCAGATTCGAACCATTGTCAGCCCGGGCCACGCCATCGACGACGCTGTAAAAGTTAGCGTGAAATGGGAGGAACATCGCATAGCCAGAGGCGACAACGGCGATCCCGGCAATTGCCAGGGCTATGGCGGCCCGTTTCGACCTCAGCAGACCTGCATAGGCAAGCGTAGCCACAGTTACGGCTATGGCCAACGGCAAATCCCAGGCATTGATCACGAAGACGCTGCCGAGCGTCAGCGCACCGGCTACTCCCAGAGTGGCAATCAGCTCTATGTTGCTGGCTCTGGACGATCTCCATACTTTCGCGTGGTCGGCGGTAGCGACAAGCAGCGCGAGAGCAAGGGCAACTACCGGCATTCCCATCAGGTGCGGGTGCAAGTCAGCCCAGATATACGAGAAATAAGGGAACTCGTTGATGGTGTAATCGATCACGCGTGTGCTGCCCCAGAAGTCGAACAAATCTGGCGCTTGCCTGCGAATTTCGATCAACTGCCGGACAGCATCCAGGTTGCCGGCGTAGAGCACACCAACGACAGCTAGTGCAGGCCCCAACGCGCGTCGAGAGAACGGTCTCAGTTGGCGCCGAACCCCTCCAAGTAATAGCCCCACGAGTGCGACGCTCATCCCCAGAAAGGCGGCAAACGTCGCGACCGCAAGCTGGAAGGCATTGGTTATCCCGACACCCGGAAGCCTGCCGATTGTGCTGACCAGATGCCAACCATAATAGTAGTAATTGATCGTGCCATCGCTGTACCAGGGATCGTAGGGCGGCATCTCGCCGGACGCGGCAACGGCTCGCAAATAGGCAAGTTCAAAGGGCTTTTCGCCACCCAAATACGTTTGCCAGAAGTCCGGGTAGATGGCGCGGAAGAGTAGAAACGGCAAGAATATCGTGAGCATGAGCGCCGCAACTAGACCATAGGCTCTCAGTGTCGGCAGAACCGGAGCGCGGCCCTGATCATACCGCCAGCGGAACCAGGCCCAGCTTGCTGCTGCGACAAGCGCGAGGCACACAGCAACCGTTGGCGTCGTTGCACGCCAATAGCCAAGACTTGCACCAATCCACACCAGCCATCCGATGGCCAGAACTCCTAAAAGTCTGGTAGCCAACGCACCACGGTCGGGCGTGCGGCTGAAGATCAGAGCGCTCCAGGGGAGGACCGCAAGCCCGAACAGTTCCAGCGCGATCAGCCAGGAGAATGTCGCCACGATCCCGCTATCGACCGCTAGCGTGTTCCAACCAATGTCGTGGACGGCTTCTCGCTCACCAACGGGCTGGTCGAGCATCAGCCATTGCTCGGATGGATAGCGCTGCGGCTCCCAGGGCTGATTGATACCCCACAAAAGGCGCGCTCGGAATTCGTCCTGACTGAGATCTTCGACACGCTTGAAGATCATCACTCTTGGGTGATCGTAGACCGTGAAACTTTCATCGGCGCCAGAATCGTCGAAGCGCACGCCGAAAAGCTCGGGTCGCAGCTCGGCTTTGTACACGAGCTGAAAACCAAGTTGCCCGTCCAGCAACCGCCGGTAGAACTCATTCTGAACTGCATAGCGCCAGGGCAAATTGTCGACCGAGTAGATGAGCCGATCACTAGACATAACAATGTAATCGACTGGCTCAAGAGTTGAATAGAAGTAGGCGACTTTTTCTTCAGGTGGCAAGTCTCCATAAATGTCGAGGGACTGTATCGTGTAGGTGCCGACCTTGCCGTCTAAGCGGAGAGGGAGAGCATCGTCCCACGACTCGCCGGTCAGGGTCGAGCCCGGTTCGATGTTGTCATAGATCCAGTTCGAAGCGGCGATGCGAGGATGCTCACTGCCGTAGATCGAGATGAAACCGAACGCCCAGATAGCAGTGATCCCGAGAACGACTACTGTCACCACTTGACCGAGGCGCAACCGGCCCGGTCGGCTCATAATCGCCCAGAGCATCCCGCCGGCGAAGACGGCCATAACCGGAAACAGCGGCAGCGCATAACGGAGAAAGCGCGCCTCGGTGATGAGGAGCGTCGGCACGTAGGCAACAACCCAGGCGATCGGCACTGCAAGCGCAATGTCGCGCTGTCGCACGGCTCGTAGAACAACGAATGCTAGTCCGGCCAAACCAGCAAGAAGAAGCCCCGGTCCAGCGGTGTAAAGGAAGAGATTCTTGAGGTCATAGACTCCTGGAGTCAAACCAACGAATTGGCGCGTAAAAGGAACGTCCCAGATGCCCCGAACGATGCGCGCCTGAGTTCGAATATCCTGGATGAAGGGCTCGCGGCGGATCAGGGCATATGGCTCAAATAGAGTGAAAACGGCCAACGACATGATTGCCCCAGTGGAGGCTTGCGCGCCGATACGACGACGATCATCGGCCCTCCACAAAGCGAATCCGAAAACCAGCGCCAGTGGGCCGAGAAGCGAAGGAACGCTAGCCTTCGTCGCGAAGGCGCAACCGACAGGGATAGCGATGAGTATCGCGTTTCGAAACGCTGGACGGTCGAGATATCGTATCGCGAAGTAGAGCGACATTGTGACAAACGCGGTCAACCAAGGATCAACGGTGAAGAAGTGACTCAGTTGTATTGGAAGGACCGCAAGGGCGTAGAGCGACGCCCCAATGAGAGCCGCGCCGGAATCGAACAGGCGCCTGCTAAGGAGAAAGACAAAAAGCACTGTGACGACATCGAGCAAGGCTGTCAGCGTTCTCCCGACGCGATAGAGGTTGCTGTATTCGCCATAGTTGCGATCAACCACGGAATCAAGCAACCAGCTGACAGTGCCCTGAACGTAGATCGGGAGCGTTCCATAGGCGAACGATTGAGCATTACCGTTCTCGTCGTCCCGCCGCGGGTTAATAGGACTATTGGCAGGGTCGAATATGTCTCCCAGGCGATCGGCCGGTAGGGTTACGCGACCATCAGAGACGCTTGCGATAAAGCGTTCGTCAGGATGGAGATAGTGCCCCTCGTCCCAGTTCTGGCCGTAAATCCGCAGCCCGAAGGCGACCAGAAGGATGACGAACAGCGCTATGTGGCGCATCTGAGGGACTAGCAGGCGTTGGAACATGTACCGGATTCCGGCCTCACTATAAGGACTTATCTCCGATTGTTCGAGTCATTTCCCCGAACCTATACTCTACGTCAAGACAATACAGTTTTCGCTCGATACGCCACTCTCAAAAAGATGAGCGGGGGACAAGGCAAATGATACGCACATTGAAGGTGATTGTTGGAGGCGAAGGAGCGGTCGGAAAGACATCGCTCATTCGCCAGTATGCAAAGTCCAAGTTCAGCGAAGCTCGCAACATCACGCTCGGGATCGATGTCACGACCCAGGAGTTCAATATCGACGGGCAAGCGGTAAAGCTCGCCATCTGGGATATTGAAGGTCAAGCGGGCAACCGGCCAAACTTCTTCCTCGGCGCCCAGGCGGCGCTGCTTGTCTACGACACGACGATCGATGGCTCATTGCAGGCGCTGACGGAATGGCACGCGCGCTGTAAGCGCTACTGCCCAGATGCACCGATCCTCGTCGTTGGAAACAAGATCGATCTGGGACTCTGGTTCCCCTCGGAATGGCCGCGCACCTTTTCATGGTACTCTCGCGCTAAGCACGGATTCCTCTCAGCGAAGACCGGCGAGAATGTCGGCCAGGGCTTTGAGGTTCTGGCGCGTTCGGCGATGAATCACGCGGGAGTACTGGAGGCGAACGCCTGAGCTATCGGATCATCTTTCTCGGCTCTCCCGAATTCGCTGTCCCGAGTCTGAAGAGCCTTGCGTCCGACGCAGCATTCGATGTGAGACTGGTTGTGACCCAGCCTGATCGTCCTGCCGGCCGTGGCCGTCGATTGACTGCCCCGCCTGTCAAACAGGCCGCTCAGGAGCTTGATATTCCTGTCTACCAACCAGAATCGCTCCGCAATCCTGACGATTCCGGACCGTTGCGCGACGTTGCTCCCGATCTGCTCGTCGTGGTGGCCTATGGAGAGATCCTGAGACGCCATATTCTGGATCTGGCTCCGCATGGGGCGCTCAACGTGCACCCGTCGCTTCTGCCACGCTATCGCGGTTCGTCACCCGTTCGCGCCGCAATTCTCAATGGCGATGACGCGACCGGGATTTCAATCATCAAACTCGTGCGCAAGCTCGATGCCGGTCCAATTGTGCGCCAGAAGCCGGTCGACATTCGAAAACCATGAGGATGCCGCAACGCTCTCAGACCGCCTCTCAATGATCGCCGCCGAGATGCTTCCTGACACTTGCCGGGACTGGATCTCGGGTGACGTTGACGCGATCGATCAGGATGAGCAACTGGCGACGATGACCAGAGAGTGGACGCGTGACGATGCTTCCATCGACTTGGGATTCCGATGCCGCCAGTATCGAACGGCTGGTGCGCGCTTCGCTGCCGTGGCCGGTCGCCTGGACGCTCCTGAATGGCGAACCTTTCCGCATTCACCACGCCAGCCTTGCGGACGCATCCGATCTGCCGCCGGGACTAGTGCGTAGAATCGGCAAGCAGATTGTCGTCGGTTGTGGCTCGGGAGCACTGGAACTACAGACGGTCCAACCAGCCGGCAAACGGGCGATGCCTGCCCTGGGCTGGTGGAATGGAGTTCAGGCGGAGGAACTCCAACTCGGCGCCTAGTCGTTGGAGGATGAGGCCGTTCTGTCTAGAATTCAACGACTAATTCAACATAATCGGGAAGCCTGAGCTGCTGCCAGAAGGCGAACCGATCAACGCTCAACTGCTGGGCGACAAAGAGCGACATGACTGTACCGTGGGTAACGATTGCGAGCGCTCCGTCAGCATTCTCAGCATGTTCTACTAGGCCGTGGATGGCCGCCGCGAAGCGTCGCAACGCGCCGCAGGCAGTTTCGTCGCCAAAGACCAGCTCATCTGGATTGTTGAAAAATCTCCTGAGTAATTCATGCCAATCCGTGTTCACCGCGCCATACCATAATGCCGCGGCGATGCTCGTGCAAGTCGGGTGCGGTCGCCCACGGTAGTCGTAGATGACTAGCGATCGCTTCCGCTGTCTCCTTACACTTTGGCTCCTCGCTACTCACGATGGTGGTGATGCCGTGATTCGCCAAGTCATTGGCCAACCGCGTGGCTGCGTCGCGGCCCTCCGTCGATAGTGTCCAGCTATCTGGCGGCACGCTAACCTCGATAACTGGCATCGCATGCCTGATGAGAATGAGGTGTCTTTGTCCCAATTACGCTCCCACGAACGCTACAGACTCAACGATGAGATTGCTGGCAGCATCCCTGATGGGATTCGACCAATTCCACACTCCGGGCTTGGTTGAGAAGACCCGGCCCCCCGAACAGAGCGCCCACACAGAACCGTCCGGCGCTTCTTCAAATCGCTCAACCATATCCCCCATTGGAGTCTCGATACCCGCATCGATGGGTTCCCAGGACGCACCGCGATCAGTTGATCCAACTATCCAGCCGCCCTGATTTGTGCGTTGGGCTGGGGCGGCGATGAGCCAGTCGGTTGATGACTGTGGAATCAAAATCGCGCGAGTGTAGTCGGGTCGCAGTTTGTTCCAGTTCGCACCACTGTCCTCAGAAACTGCAACGCCTCCGATCTGGCGCGGCTCTGTCGGCCACTGACCGTGAGTACGATCGACGAGCGCGCCACCCATGGCGACAAATAGCCTTCGCTCGTCGTCGGGATCGACGATGACCTGATGGATGTCATCATGTACTCGTGGACCCGGATCTACCCGGATCAGGGACCAGCGTTCTCCTCCGTCGGGGCTATGTAGCAAGCCACCGACTTCGATTGATGCGAAAAGCTCACCGTTGCGAGTCGCGACGAAGTTGCGTATCGCTCCGGATCGCGGTGAGTAGGGCAGGAACCACTCATCGACGCCTTCGATTTCCGCAATCGACTCGAATTCGCGCCAGCTCAAGCCGCCATCGATACTCCGGAATCCACGCGCCGGTTCTGTTCCGGCAAGTATCGCGCCCGGTTTGGTTGGGTCAGGTTGCAGAGTTCGTAGCGCGTTCGCCGTTAGCCCGATATTGGCCCGCTCCCAGTTCGTACCGCTGTCGGCGCTGCGAAAGATGCCTGCTCCGTACGACCCTGCCAGAATCCGGTGGTTACCATCGTTGTCCGACCAGGCGTGAATTGCCCAGACGCGATGTTGTTCAAGGCCAAGGTGGACGCACTCCCGTGTATCTGTATCAAAACGCCAAACGCCGCCTCGCGTACCAAGATATGCCTTCATTGTGATAGCGATCCTTTCATTTGTCCGCTAGCGAGAAGTTCTTCGATCCAATGGCGATGCTCGTCATAGTGGTAGAAGGTGTTTCCCGCGACATAAACAACGACAGCTTGACCGCTATCTTCGCCCGGTTCGTCAGGAGCGTAGTGCGAGTAACCGCGCTGTAGACCATCCCAGCCGACAACCTTCAATGTTCGAAGTAGATCTGCGTGGACTTCATCAAATTCAGAACGGACAGATTCCCATTCACGTTCGCGGTGTTGACGGAATATCGAATCGTTCGTCACATCGTAATCGTGACCGAGATAGATATCCAGATCGACGCCCAGCCCTTCATGGCGGGGGCGCCCGTTCAAGAGGTAATCCATCGACCGTTCCCACATCGATAGATGCGCGACGTGATCTTTCGTCGACCAGCCCGCGGGATCGCGGATATCGTCACGCTCCGGCGCAGACAAGCCGTCAACGAGCTCGATCAGCTTGCGTCGGTGAGAGGCGATGCGTTCTTCCAATTCTGGGATTGATGTCGGATAGTCTGTGCTCATAGGTTTCTCCCTGTATCCGGATCCTGACTTGACAGGATGCTCATGCCACTTCTATCAAAGCGAGGGACAGTGTGAATTCGGACGAACGGACCCGACCATCGGGACGATCAACGCTCAGCAAACATTGGATTGAACCGTCACGCTATTATCTATGTTAGGCACACGAGGAACGCAAGTCGTCCCGCTTTATGTACGAAAGGATCAAGAATGCCAGGTATTTCGAATCAAGCTGAAGTCAACCAGCTGGTCAAACAAGTACGCCAGGCTCGGCAGTACGCGGATGGAGCCGTCACCGACGATCAGTTGCAGGAACTCCTTGAGGTAGCTCAATGGACGGGCAGTTCACGCAACACCCAGCCGTGGCATTTTGTCGTTGTGAACCACGAAGAGCAACTCAAAGCGATCGGCCAGTTGCGAACGCCGATTAACTGGGTTGCTGAGGCACCGTTGGCAATCGCAATCGTGCTCGACGGAGATAGTGACCTTAGCGAAGCCTATGACGAAGGTCGCGTGACTGAACGGCTCATGATCTCCGCTCACGCGATGGGCCTCGGTGGCGGTATCGCCTGGTTCGGAGACGCAGAGCAACAGGCAGAGGCAAAGCGCATACTTGGGATCCCACAGGAACGCACTGCTCGCTCGGTCGTCGTCATTGGTCACCCAAAATCGGTCAAAGACCCGCGTCCGAACCCAGCCCAGGGCGGCCGCCATCCATTGACGGAATTGGTCAGCTACAACAAGATGGGGAACTCGGCCTAGAGATTGGTTCGACGAAGCGTAGGCGAATTGGGTTGGACGGATCGCTCGGGAATTGGGACCCACTCGCACCTGCCGAAGTCTCCTCGATCTTCTCTGGTTGGGAATCGCTGTGGTGGATTGCCGGTGGATGGGCCATCGATCTGTTTCTGGGTCGGAAGACGCGCCATCACGATGACATCGACGTAGAGATCCCGCGATGCGGTTTGCGCCGCATCGCGGGGCATCTCGCAGACTGGGATATCCACCTGGCAAAAGACGGCACACTGTGCCCCTGGGATGGGATATCCACGGTTCCGCAATCCGTGAACAGCCTCTGGTGTCGCCAGCATAAAGACGGACCCTGGCGACTTCAAATCATGCTAGCGCCAACCCGTGGCGCCCATTGGATCTACCGGCGAGATGCCCGAATAGAACGAGAATTAGGGGGTCTCGTTATGCGAGATTTCGAAGGCATCCCCTATCTGGCTCCTGAAGTGCAAATCCTCTTCAAGTCCAAAGATATTCGACCGAAGGATGAGGCGGACTTTCAGGCCGTTCACGAGTTACTGGATACCGCGCAACGGGCATGGCTCGTTGCAGCACTTGAATTGACTTCGCCGGGACATCGTTGGATCGCAACCCTCAAAGAGTGAAGTTAATCGGTCTAGACCGGCTCAAGTCTGCGATGGGGCATCGCTGGTAGTCGTGCCCGTATCGGATCGCCGGGTTGCACGTCGCCACCTTGAACCACGATGGCCATCACACCCGCTTTCCGAACAAGCTGTCCATCTGCGTCTCGATCGAGCACAGCTGACATCAGTCCCTGTTGAATTGATTCGAGCTGCGCGCAAGGGTTTCGTAGACCAGTGATCTCGACAACGGCGTCGTCTCCGATTTCAAGCTGTGTTCCAGCTGGAAGAGCGAGTAGATCGATTCCAACTGTTGTAATGTTTTCGCCCATCCGACCTGCTGAAATGCTAAATCCCTGCGTTTGCAGTTCTTCGAAGAGCTCCGCGTGCATAAGATGAACCTGACGCAGGTTCGGCTGATCGGGATCGCGGGCAACTCTCGACCGGTGCTTTACCGTTTCGCCCATGTGTGCATCACCGTCAACACCTAGCCCTGCAAGCAGCCGGATGAATCCTTCGTTCGGCTTCGACAGGGTGTGCTCGGGGCTTCTACTAACTGCGAGGACTCGGGCGCTCAACGGTTGTTCCATTCACTTCGACAGGTGCGAGTCGGGGAGTGCGGGCCTAGACTTGCCAACAACGAACACGAGGTGCATCCAGAAGGCCCTCCAACAGCTTGACGCGTACGGGGCGGTGCAATCGATGTTACCGAGTAGAACTCGCCGTACTAGATGTTACGTCGAAACGCTCGTTTGCCGATCTAACGAAGTTCAATCGCAACGCATCGTCGGTATATATTTGGCGCGATGCCTTCGACGATTTCTCGGGCCGTTTCCAGACACCCTGCTCCGACTGTGTCGCGTCCCAGCAAATAGTACAAGCGCGCCAGGTCGACTTCTATTCGCCAGAGCTTAGCCGGATTGTTCAACCTTTTCAGGCCCGAACTGGCTGCCAGCAGGGCTTCTTCCGCTTCGTCAACTCGGTTAAGCTCGATGAGCGCGAGCCCCCGGCGCCAGGCCACAAGCGGAACGTCCTCCTGAGTTTGGATATGGTAGCCAGTCTCAAGCAAACGATCCAGAATCTCGAGCGCACCGCTTCCATCGCCACTGGCAAGCAGCCAATTAGCCCGGGAAACCCAGACCTGACGCTGTCCAACAGTGTGCATCGGCAAATCGATAGCGAACTCGTTCAGGAGGTCTTTGGCGCTATCCAGCTTCCCTGTCTCGGTCAAAGCATCGGAGAGAAAGCCCGAGAGCAAGTGAATAAAATGGCGCGAACCGGTTGACCTGGCCAGTGCCGCTGATTCCTTTTGCGTCTCAATCGCCAGATCGGAAGCCAGTATTGCGTCGTAAATGCATCCGCGAAGCGCGATACATGCTGTTAGCCATTCGCGATGCCCGATCTCTCGTGCTATTTCAATCCCTTTCGCGATTGTCTCGAACGCGTAACCATAATCTCCGTTGGTGAGGTAGATGCCGGCAAGATTCATCAAGGCATAGGCTTCGCCCGACCGCCAGTCGGCTTTACGTGCCAGCTCCAAAGAGCGCTGAGCGCCATCGATGGCCTCTAATTGGGGGGTCACCTGCGGTATGTTCACCGTTTCGAAAACGAATCCGCCTCGCAGCATAGCCATCGAAGCAAGCGTCGAAGAGAGGTGTTGGATATCGCCAAGACGCTCGAACATGTCGATCGCCCGCTCCCAGCGAGCACGCATTTCAACCAGATCGCCGGAGATGTCGGCGACGACACCGAGATAGTCGACGGTCGCGGCAATACCGTGTTCGTCTTCGAGATCTTCGAAGATACTCAGCGCTTCGAGATGCGCCTCTCGAGCGAGATCAACACGCTCGGTGTTCGTGTACCAGGTGCCAACTCGATTTAAGCTGTGTGCGAGCGCCAGCTGGTCCTCGAGCTGCCGTGCCAGTTCAATGGCACGCTCAAACCACTCTCCAGCGCGATCGTAATCGACACCTTCCCAGGTGCGGCCAATATCAACGAGTGTTTCCCACTCTTCGCGATGCTCACTGCCGGTTCGCGCGATTTCTAAAGCGGCCTCGAAGTCGTTCCGCGCCTCCTCAAGACTGCCCCGTGTTTCGTAGGCTCGACCACGCTTGCGATGCAACGTAGCTGGAGGCGATCGCTTCAGATTGCCAAGAATTTCGAATGCTCGATCAAATTCCACTATCGCTTCCTCTGGAGCAAAGAGCGACTGCGCGCGATCTCCTGCCGCGATGGCATAGGCAATCGCCCGTTCATCCCCAGCCTTTGAAAAATGTTGGGCGAGCAGTCCTGCATGGTCGTCCAAAGTCTCGCTATGCAACCGCTCAAGCGCTTCGCCAACCTGGCGATGGAGCCTCCGAAGGTTGCGGCGCAACATCGATCGGTAGACTGCCTCCCAGATCAGAGCGTGGTGGAACATGTAGCTGTTAGGTCTACCGTGCCGCACCGGACGAATGAGCATGGCTCGCTGCAAGATCATCAGATGGGCGTCGAGAGTTTCCGGTTCTCCTGAGATCGCGAGAAGTTCATCACGTTGGAACGTACTTCCGACTACTGCCGCCAGTTGCAGAGTTCGTTTCGTCTCCGCGTCCAGCCGATCCATACGCTCCTGTATGAGTGCCTGAAGAGAGTTGGGAATCGCGAGCGCCGCCATATCCGGATCCGCAACGAATCGCCATCCCGGGTCGCTACCGTAGCTTCGAAAACGATGAGTTCTTGTTCGATCATCGAACGCACGATCTCTTCTGCAAACAATGGATTGCCGTCGATTCGCTCGAGAATCTTGTCCCGCAACGCAGCCGGCAATCCGATGTTTGGCAATAAGGTGTCAATCAGGTTGCTGGAATCGATTTCTCTTAGTGGAGCAAGGGGGACGGTGAGATACGCAATACCTAAACTGATAGAAAGCTGTTCATGTAATGACCAGCAGGCCGTTTCATGCTCTGGTCGGAACGCCAGGACGATGAGTAGTGGCAAATCTAACAACTCCGGCACGAGCCGTTCGAGTAACCCGGCGGATGCCGGATCGATGCTGTGGAAGTCGTCGACTACATAGACACAGCTACCGAGATCCGTCGTTCTGGACCGCCAGATGTGTTCAAGGATCGATGCCAATTCTTGACGAAACTCCTCAGCCTCCTCGGTTCCCGCGCTGACTGCCGTCTGTTCTCCGTTTCGATCTTTGCTAAGTAGCCGGATGACCGCCTGAATATCCCGGTCGTGTACCTCTTGCCTAAGGTTCCCGTAAAGCCGTTCAAGGGAGTCGTGAATCGCAGTAATCGGCGGCCCGACGCCCAGATCGAGATCGTGCGCGAGTCTTCGCTGGATCAAACCATAGGGCATGCTGTCCTCAAACGAGATCAGCGGATCTTCGATCCAGGAGTTCGCGCGGTGTTCTGACTCAGCGAGCCAGACAACTCTCAACTCGTCCAGTAAACGGCTTTTGCCCAGTCCAGCCTCAGCAATCAGGGCTACAACCCCGCCACGACCGGTAGCGAGCTCGTCGAGGCGATATCGCAAAAGGTCTATCTCGCGATGCCGGCCAACGAGCGCGGTCTCAAGCTCAGCGGGTCCTCGTTTTCGCCTTGGCTCGGAGGTCCGGCCGATCACTCGGTATGTTTCGATACCGTCTTCTTTGCCCTTGACATCGAGCAACCCCAGAGGCTCAAACTCGAAATATGGTGACGCCAATCTGTAGGTATCGGCCGTAACCTGAATCGTTCCCGGTACGGCAGTTTGCTCCATGCGGGCTGCGACATTGACTGCATCACCGAGAGCGGTGTATTCACTCGCCCCATGAGAACCGAACTCGCCAGTCACCACCAGGCCAGTATTGATGCCAATACGCACGTTAAGGTCGAGGCCATACTCCTCGCGGAGCTGCTCCTTGTATTTTTCGATTCCGGATAGCATATCGAGTGCTGCCAGGATGGCGCGTTGAGGATCATCTTCGCGAGCGGTAGGAGCGCCAAAGAAGACCAGGATTGCGTCACCCATAAGCCGCGCCACCGTGCCAGCATGGCGCTCCACCGGATCGATGAGAATCGGGAATACCGCACCCATGATTTCGGCCCACTCTTCAGCATCAACGCTGCTGGCAAGGGCCGTCGAGCCAGTCACATCGCAAAAGAGAACTGTGACGATACGTCGTTCGTCCACTAGCCGCCACCATCCAAAAGAGTGCGACGAAGTAGAATGCACGATTCTAGATTGAGATTAGCATGGATGCGATATTCACGAGTGAGGGGCCGTCCGGTGGGACCACCAAGCTCTTGATGAAGTCATACAGGCCCGATGCGCAGAGCTATCGGGGTGTGCGACACTCGCAACAGTAGAATGCGGATCACAATCGAATTGGAGGCGCCAATGACTGGTGCTAGTGGTTCCCCGGCAACACCGACCGTTCAGAAGCCCGTTTTTCTCATCGTTGATGACGAACCTACCGTTCTGGCAGCCGTCTCTCGGGATCTCCAACCACATTACGGTGATCGTTTTCGGATATTGCGCGCAGACTCCGGTGCGGTCGCGCTGGAAACACTCCGCGCGCTCAAACTTCGAGAAATTCCGGTTGCCCTGCTCCTGGTCGACCAGCGAATGCCCGGCATGACCGGCATAGAATTCCTGACCGAAGCGATCGAACTATATCCGGACGTCAAGCGGGTTCTGTTGACGGCCTACGCCGATACCGAAGCGGCAATCCGAGCAATCAACGAGGTGCGACTCGATCACTACCTGATGAAGCCCTGGGATCCACCGGAGGAAAATCTCTATCCCGTGCTCGATGACGTGATATACGACTGGCTTGCCGCCTACGCACCCCCTTTCGACGGCATTCGCATCATAGGTACCCGCTGGTCAGCGTCGACCTTCGAGATAAAGGATTTTCTTGCGCGTAATCTGTTCCCGTATCGTTCATTAGATATTGAGGGCGACAACGAAGCCCGTGGGCTCCTGGAACTTGCAAATGCGAATCCTCGCGATTTGCCGGTCTTACTCTTCCCGGACGGCAGTGCGCTGGTGCAACCGACGATAGGAGAGGTGGCCAACCGTGTTGGCCTTGAGACTGCCGCTACGTTGCCATTCTATGACTTGGTCATCGTTGGCGCAGGTCCCTCCGGGCTCGCCGGGGCGGTGTATGGCGCCTCCGAAGGCCTACGAACGCTGATGATCGAAAAACAGGCTCCCGGCGGGCAAGCGGGTACGAGTTCCAGGATCGAGAATTACCTCGGATTTCCGGCGGGGCTGAGCGGGGCGGATCTGGCCCGTCGCGGTGTGACCCAGGCGCGGCGACTGGGGGCGGAACTGCTGACCGGCGAGGTTGTCCGTCTCCGCACTTCCGGCCAGTATCGAATTCTCGAATTGGCGGACGGCAGCGAAGTCAGCACCCAAACGGTTCTGCTAGCTACTGGCGTGAGCTACACCCGGCTCACTGCGCCGGGGGTCGCAGAGCTCGAAGGCGCTGGAATCTACTACGGTGGGGCGTTGTCAGAAGCCATGACAACCAAGGGGGAAGATGTCTACATGGTCGGCGGTGCCAATTCGGCCGGCCAGGCGGCAATTCACTTTTCCGGTTACGCACGCAGTGTCAGGATGCTGGTACGTGGAGAATCTCTCGCGAGTGGAATGTCCCAATACCTGATCGATCGCATCGAATCGACTCCGAACATCGAAGTCTGGCCCTATTCCAGCGTCGTCGAAGCAATTGGAGAAGGACGTCTCGAAGCGCTGCGCATCACCAACTCGCAACGGAATGACGAGCAGACCGTCCCAGCTTCGAGTCTCTTCGTCTTCATCGGCGCAAGGCCGACAATAGACTGGCTCGATAGCCAGATAGCGCTAGATCGACAAGGCTACGTGATAACCGGCCCTGATCTCGATCGCCTGCCCGAAAATCCTGTACGGTGGCCACTCAAGCGAGAACCGTTTCTACTTGAAACGAATGTGCCTGGAGTATTCGTAGCCGGGGACTTGCGACACCAGTCGATGAAGCGCATTGCCTCGGCGACCGGAGAAGGCGCGATGGCGATCCATTTCGTTCATCAGTATCTGAGTACGCTCTAATCCGACAAAAGTATGAACCGGGCGGACTCCCTCGAAGGAGTCGGCCCGGTTCTCAGATACTGCCGTTACACTCGACGTACGTCTCAGCTCTTCATCACCCTGCGAGATGCATCACGAAAAGTTGCGATTACGTTCTCTGGCTCATCGGCATCTCGGCATAGAAGTCCTGATTACCCTGCAGCGACAGGTTTCCAGACATGAATCCGCCGTCCACGAAGAGCGTATGACCGGTAATCCAGCGGGCAGCGTCCGAGCAAAGGAACATGACCGCATCCGCGATTTCACTCGGTTCGCCGAGCCGGCCAAGTGGGATTTCTTTGATGTACGACTGCTTGTAGGCTGTTGATATGACCTCTTCGGCACGCTGAGATTCAGTATCGATCAAGCCTGGGGCAATTGCGTTGACACGGATACCATGCCCACCCAGCTCCATAGCCAGCGCCTGAGTCAGCATGACGAGCCCGGCTTTCGAAGCACTATGCGCCGCGCCTTTGACCCGTCCCATGCGCGCCGCCACCGAGACGATATTGACGATTGCGCCCTTCGTACCGTGGCTCAGCATGTCTCGCGCAACCTCGCGCGAGCAGAGAAACGGGCCGGTCAGCTGGACTTCCAACTGCCGTTCCCATTCGGACAGTTCGGTGTCGATAATCAGCTTGTGGAGGTGAATACCGGCGTTATTTACCAGGTAATCGACGCTGCCGAGTTCTTCACGTGTGCGTTGCACGAGATTGATGACGGCCTGCTCGTCTGACACATCGGTTTCAATCGCCACGCAATGTCCATGATTGCTCAGTTCGGCAGCCGCCTTATCGGCCATCTCTTTATTCAGGTCGGCGATGACAACGGCATCTCCGCGCATCACGTACTGCTGTGCAATCGCCTGCCCGATACCGGTGGCTCCGCCCGTCACGATCGCGACGCGGCCGGTTGATTCAATGTCGCTCATCAGTTCCCGTCCTTTCTGAGGCTAAGAGGATTGAATTAGCGGCTGTGATACCAGCCGGTCCACATATGTCTGACCACTCTTCATCACGAGGTGAATATGTTCGGCTTGATCGAGGATCGCAATATCCGCCAATGGATCGCCGTCTATGAGTAACAGATCCGCAAACTTCCCGGTCTCGATGGTGCCGATGTCTGCATCCATTGCAAGCAGCCGGGCTGCATCGCTTGTAGATGCAATGATCGCTTGCATCGGGGTCATTCCATTTTCGACGAGCAGTTGTAGTTCCACCGCATTGTGACCGTGACCGTAACCACCGGCGTCCGTGCCCATCGCGATCGGAATTCCGGCCGACATCGCCACTTCCAGCGTGCGTCGATGGTCGGCTTGCATGTCCTGCGCTTTGCGCTGTCCCCAGGGCGTCCCCCGTTCGGCATGCAGAGCGATCACCATGAACGTGGGAACCAGCCAGAAACCTTCGGTCGCCATTCGATCGACGGTTTCGGGATGCTGGCATAGATACGCGCCGTGCTCAATACAGTCAATTCCGGCGGCAACGGCGTCCACCAACCCCGGCCCGCCGTAGGCATGCACAAAGACGGGCTTGCCCCGCATATGCGCTTCGTCCGCAATGACGGCGAGTTCCTCGTATGTCAGGGCAGCGTCGGTCGGCCCGAGCGTCGGCGAACTTACGCCGCCAGTGCTGGCACACTTGACCCAATCGGCGCCGGCATGAATGACCTCCCGCACGCCTTTGCGACACTCTTCGGGTCCATCTCGCACCGGCGATGGGAGCCCCGGCAGTCCCATGAAATCCAGAACCGTGCCCGAACGCATCTTCGGATCATCAATGCCCCCGGTACGGGAGAGAATAGTGAGTCCCAATACGAGCCGCGGCCCGGGTATCAGCCCCTGCTCGACGGCCATCTTGAAACCGACATCCAGTCCACCAGCGTCTCGTACCGTGGTAATGCCGGCTTCGAGTGTGACGCGCAGATTATCCGCTATGCGCATCATCGTCAGGCTAAGCGGTGAGCTGGCGCGCTGCATCAGGTCGAAGCCTGTATGCACCATATGATCGTGACAGTCGATCAGGCCCGGCATGATGGTCAGCCCGGTCGCGTCGATTTCGACTCGGTCCGGTGGAGCCTCGACTGCGGCGGCCGGTCCAACCCAGCTTATCCGCTCGTCTTCGATCAAAACCGCGCTGCCAGGGACAGGAGATGCACCGGTCCCATCGATCAACGTTGCACCGCGTATGAGTGTTGGGCGTGACATCAGCAATTCTCATTCAGTCGCAATACTCGTCGTCTTCCGTGAATCACGGTCGCTTCCGAGCCGGGTTCCAAGAAGTCGATGAGTCATCGAAAAGTTCAGTTACGTTGACGTTATCATGATCTCGATTAGAGCAAGCATGGGATTGGGAGGGAAGTTCGAGTGCAGATAACGATCATAGGTTCAGGTGCAATCGGTGGACTCGCCGGCGCATGGATGGCGATGGCGGGGGAAGATGTCACCCTCGTGGATCGTTGGAGAGAGCACGTCGATGCGATCAACGCGAACGGTCTCTTTATCGACGGACTACGAGGAGAGCATCGAGTGGCAGTTCGGGCGTCCTCAGTTGAAGATCTGGAAGGGCCGCTCGGCATCGTCTTCCTGGCCTGCAAAAGCCAGGATACAGTCGAGGCAGTGAAGGGCTTTCGCGACAAGCTCGGTGAGGATGACTTCGTCGTGTCGCTTCAGAATGGAATGAACGAGTCGATCATCGGGGATTTGATCGGCATCGAGAGGGTCGTTGGAGCGATCCCGGATTACGGTGGCGCGTTGGTCGATCCCGGCCACATCGAATTCGTGCACCCCGGGCCTTCCTACGTTGGTGAACTTGACGGCTCAATCACTCCGCGCGTACAGGAAGCTCAGCGGCTGTTAGCTCTCTTGTCCGAAACCGAATTAACGACCGACATCGTCGCCCGTCTCTGGGCCAAACAAGTCCATATGACGCAGGTTGTGATGACCGCACTGGTGGACGCACCCATCGCTCGCGTGCTTCAGATGGAGATAGCACAACATCTCGGTATTTCGCTCATCGCGGAAAGCATCGCAATCACCGATGCAGCGGGCATCAATCTACCCGAAGGGAAAACGATTCAGACGGCGCGTTACCGCAGTCGCAAGCCTGAGGACTCGCGCGCGCTGATGCATGATCTGAACGAGTGGGCGACCGCGATGAACCAGCATCAGATCGACCAGGAAGCAGCTGGCGAACATACCTACGTTAAGCAGGCCAGCGGCATGTGGTGGGACATCTACTATCGCAACCGTCCCTCAGAGACCCGCTGGATCACCGGCGCGCTTCTCGAAGCCGCGGAGGAATTCGGAGTTCCTGCGCCTCTCAACCAGCGTACAGCCAACATGATCTACGAGATCGAGGCAGGTGAGCGCACAACTGGAGTTCATAACCTGGAAGAACTCTACGAGTTCGCTAAGACTGAGGACCTTCTACTTCCCACATAGTGGACATAACGCAATATCCTGACAGGAAGTGGGGACGCTCAGAGGCGTCCCCACTTTTCTACACGTCCGGATACGGCTCAGTCATATCAACGCCGAGCGCTGCATAGCTCAGGTACTCGCCGGTGCTGTTGCGGATCTTCTCCTGCCAGGGGATTGAGTTACCCGGCGCGAGCAAGTATTCGCGTGCATGGGCTAGTGACTCTGGAGAGCCATAGATAGATTCGACGTTTGCACGCAGGTAGGCGTGTTCCTGGGATGCGATCAGGTCAGCAATGAAATAGTTCTGCAGTTGCATCGGTGAGGTCCAGCGCGTGATGGCTGCGAACGGGCGCGGCTGGAATTCGGTCGATAGATAGTAGGCAGTACTCTCACCGAATACCCGGTCGATGTCCTGATCCGGATCGTCCCAGAATGCCAAGTTCGGCCATCACCATCGGCGCAAGACGGCGATGACGATAGATACGCGAATGCTTCCAATTCTCCCGATGAGCTCGATCTCGTCATCTGGAACCCCGGTTTGCCGCATCCATGTCGGATAGTGCAGAAATCGCTCCATGAACATAGCGATGCCCTCGGTGAACATGCCGGATTCACGGCGAAGAGTATGTGGCTGCTCGTAGCGAGGCATTGTGAAATGCGTGGCCAAACTCGTGAAATGCGGTGTTGTAGAACAACATACCGTCATCGTGATTGATCAAGATGCGAATGTCTTGAGGTCCGTAACCAGACATTGCCCGCCAGCGGCACTGTCATACCAGTGCAAGCTAATTCCGAGCGCCTCGCTATCGACGCCGAGTGACTTTGCAGCCGCGAAGAGGTTCTCCGCGAGCCTTTCAGAAGGATAGTGGCGGACATCTGGCCACGAGTCTCGATCGAGAAGATACTGGCTATCCCAGGGCTGAATATCGGGCAGATCCGCTTTCTCAGCCTGTTGCTCCAGATAGCTCGAGAATGTACTCGGCGGTCACCGCATCCATTTCGCCGAAGTGACCGATCAGCCAGTCGCGATCAACGCCATCGACTAGTTCTAGTTTCAAATCCGCATAGGTCGCATAGCCGAGTTCCCTGGCCGCATCGTTGCGGAGATGAAACATTTGGCGGGTCGCACCAAGCAGTTCGTCCCCAAGATCCCAGAATGCGAGATAGGCCGCCCGGCGTAGCTCCCGGTCCGGTTCCAATCGGGTGATCCAGGTGTGCTCGGTGTAGGAACTTTCGCGGCCGTTGATTGTGGGCCGCCAGTGTAGATAACGATCTGCAATGTGATTCACACAAGCCCGAAGTTCGGGATCTTGCTCGACGCGTGTCATTACAAACTGATTGTCGAGCACTTCAGTCCATCTGCGCAGAATCGGATCATTAGCCGTGTCACGCCAAATTCGGATTGTTTCGTGATTCCTGGCTGTAAAGAGATTATCGCGGGCATCATCGATCCGGGCCTGGAGGCCAGCGTCATATTCCAAACCGTTAACTTGAGACCACGTCAAGTGATTCTGGACGTTGCTGATCTCCGCAAGGGAAGCATCGAACTGCTCGAGGAAACTCTGTAGATCCTGTTCTGTATTTGTCTTCGACGGCGACTCAAATTTCGTGATGTGCACTTGCCATTGTCCTCCGTCTGGGTGTGTGACCTTCTCCCGAATCCAGATGACATGCTAGCACCGACCTTAACCTTCCGGATGTGTTCACCGGCAATCTGACTCGCAGCGCACGGGGATGATTCGTGCCAACTATCACAACGAACTTGCACCGATGTTCTGGTCCAAAGGTTAGGTCATGGTGCACCACACCATTCCCTCTATCGAATTACCCCGATACCCAATCATAGAGATACCCCGATTCTCAGATGCCAGCTCACTGCCTACTCTGAAACAGTGCGAATCAATCGAATCTTTTTCAAGGAGGCGTTACCGTGAATACACAAGAACATAAGACAACCTTCAGCCGACGTAGCTTGTTGAAAGCTGGAGGCGCTGCCATGGGTACACTCGCCATCATGACGATTAGCGGCGGTTACACTCGCACGAGTGCGCAGTTTTTCGAGCAGAAAGGAGTCAGTCCAGGTAACGATCGATTTCTCGGCACCTGGGAACGGACTGACAAACCTGTCGCTGACGGCGTGGTCAGTCGCTCCTGGATCTGGGGGCCACAAGCCATCTCCGATATCGCAAGCGAATCCTATGTTGAGGCCCCGGGCGGAATCAGGACAGTCCAATATTTCGATAAGGCTCGTATGGAGGACAATAGCTGGCGGACTAGTGGACCTCCCTGGGACGTCAGTACCGGGCTACTTTCGGTCGAACTGATCTCGGGCAAACGACAGGTCGGAGATAACAGCTTCGAACAGCGCAGCCCGGCTGAAATTAAACGTGGCCGGTGATGCCGATGATCCGAATGGGCCTCAATATGCGACCTTCAGAACCCTCCTCTCTGCCACACCCAGGGCACTTAATGCCATAGTTACCGAGCGAGTCAGTCGGAACGCGAACGTCACAAACGATCCTGGGCTCTCTGGTCAATCCATCAACGTCGGTTTTGTTGACAATGTCACTAACCACGGCATTGCGACACCTTTCTGGGAGTTCATGAACTCTTCCGGAATCGTCTACGAGAACGGTCAGTTCGTGCAGGCCAACCTCTTCGTAGATCCCTTCTTCGCTACCGGCCGGCCGATAACGGAAGCCTATTGGGCGGATGTACTGGTCGGCGGAACATCGAAACTGGTCCTGATACAGTGTTTCGAGCGTCGCTGCCTAACGTACACACCTTCCAATTCGCCCGAATGGCGGGTGGAGATGGGGAACATCGGCCAGCACTACTCTGAATGGTTGAAGGACACCACCGGAAACTCCACCCCGCCGGGCAGCACCTCGGTTGTGCTTGTCGTCGACAACTTCGGCTACGAAGCCGGTGGCTGGCGTGTCGATCGCCATCCTCGCTTGATGGCCGATACAACCGGTGATGGACGTGCTGATATCGTCGGATTCGGCAACAATGGCGTCTACCTTTCCCGTGCTTTGCTGGATGGCTCGTTTGGCTCGCCCGAGCTCGTTGTCGATAACTTCGGCTACGAAGCCGGTGGCTGGCGCGTCGATCGCCACCCGCGCGTCATGGCCGATACAACGGGTAGTGGACGTGCCGATATCGTCGGCTTCGGCAACAATGGTGTCTACGTTTCACGATCACTGCCAGATGGCTCATTTGGCTCGCCTGAGCTCGTTGTCGACAACTTTGGCTACGAAGCCGGTGGCTGGCGCGTCGATCGCCACCCGCGTTTCCTGGCCGATACCACGGGAGATGGCAAGGCGGATATCGTCGGATTTGGCAACAACGGAGTCTACGTCTCGCGTTCTCTGCCCGATGGTTCGTTTAGCTCCCCAGAGCTCGTTGTCGATAACTTCGGCTACGAAGCCGGTGGCTGGCGCGTCGATCGCCACCCCCGTTTTCTGGCTGATACCACGGGAGATGGCAAGGCGGATATCGTCGGATTTGGCAACAACGGAGTCTACGTCTCGCGTTCTCTGCCCGATGGTTCGTTTAGCCCACCGGAGCTCGTTGTCGAGAACTTCGGCTACGAAGCCGGCGGCTGGCAGGTAGATCGGCACCCACGCCTCATGGCAGACACAACTGGAGATGGTCGCGCCGACATCGTCGGATTTGGGAACACGGGAGTTTACGTCTCACGTTCCTTGCCTGATGGTTCGTTTAGCTCCCCAGAGCTGGTTGTCGATAACTTCGGCTACGAAGCCGGAGGTTGGCGAGTAGATCGGCACCCACGCTTCATGGCAGACACAACTGGAGATGGCCGTGCCGACATCGTCGGATTTGGGAACACGGGAGTCTACGTCTCACGTTCCTTGCCCGATGGCTCGTTCAGCTCTCCGGAACTGGTCGTTGACAACTTCGGCTACGAAGCTGGAGGTTGGAGAGTGGACCGGCACCCGCGCTACCTGGCCGATACGACTGGCGATGGTCGCGCCGATATCGTTGGCTTTGGCAACAACGGCGTTTACGTGACCATACTGTAGGAAGCTTCAACAGCGAAGCGTGCGGATTTCCGTATGTCCAGCGCCTAAACCGAGCCCGAGAGGCGCTTGTCGTAGGACGACAGGTCGCCTTTCTGGCATTCAGGAATGACCTAACTGCATGCGGCTGACTTGGGGTGTTCTATCGACACTCGAGCAAGTCCATAAGAGCGGAGAGTTGCTGCGATGGCAAGCGTGCAAAATGCAGCAGCCGGGTTCATTTGGACACCGAGGGACCGAAGATTCCAAAACATCTTCGTACAGCAGTCCGAGGTAACGGCAACCACCATGTCTGAACGAGTAGTTGGGTTTATCTGCGGATAAGCGAACTTGGACAGACTGCATTGGTGTCATAATTCCCAATGCACAGGCACAGCACAAATATCGCCCCTCCTGGAGCGCCGGTTGCCGGGTAGTCCCGGTGATGAGCTGACCACGCGCTATTCCACTGGCGCGAACTTCTGGATTCGCGCCGTAGCCGCGTCCGACACGTAAACGTTGCCGGCGGCATCGACGGTCAGGTTGTATGGGGCCTGGAACTGTCCGTCTCCCGTGCCCGCGCTGCCCCAGGTGGCGAGGAACGCGCCGTCCGGCGTGAACTTCTGTACCCGATGATTGCCGACTTCCGAGACGAACACATAGCCCTGAGCATCTACAGCGATACCAGATGGGTTATCAAATTGGCCACTACCAGTGCCCGCAGCACCCCACTGGTACAGGAAATTCCCGTCCAGATCGAACGCCTGAATACGATTGTTGCCGGTATCGGCCACATAGACGGTACCGCCGACGATCGCGATATCCTGCGGGTCAGCGAACTGGCCGGGATCACTGCCGGGGTTGCCCCACTGGTCGAGATAGATGCCATCCGAGGTGAACTTCTGAACCCTGCCGGCATCACTGTCGAGCACATAGGCGGTGTCCTCCGCATCGAACGCAATCGCGTACGCCAGCGTGAACTGCCCGTCGCCGGTGCCGGGGCTGCCCCACTGTGAGACGTAGACCCCCTGCGCGCTGAACCTCTCTACGCGGTCGTTGTCCGAGTCGACGACGTAGACCTGTCCCAGACTGTCGACCGCGATACCGACCGGATCTTTGAATTGCCCGGGTCCGGTCCCTTCGCTACCCCATTCACTCAGGTACATCCCGTCGAGGGTGAAGCGCTCAACGCGCGGGAGATCAAAGTCTACAACCAGCAGCGTGCCGTCACTGGCAACCGCGACTGCGTCGGGACTGATGAATCTGCCGCGCCGATCATCATGCCAGCTGAACTGGTACGCGCGCTGTCCATCGAACTTCAACACCCCTCGGACGCTATCGCCGACATAGAGATTGCCATCCTTGTCCGTGGCAACAGAGACGGGATTGATCGACGCGAAAGGATGCTCGAGAACCCCGAGATAGGCGCTACCAGCTGCATGCAGTTTGACGCGCATGTTATCGATGTCGGCGATGTAGACGGTGTCATCCTCACCGATGGCAATGCCCGCCGGGCGTCGGAATTCATCGTCACCATCACCGGCGCCGCCAAACTGTTGGATACCGACACCTTCCGACGTGAATATCTGGACGCGATCGCTGAAGATGTCTGTAACGTAGACCTGTCCAAAGTGGTTGAAGGCGATACCCCACGGCGCCTCGAACTGCCCTAATCCGGTTCCTGAACTGCCGAACTGGCGGATGTAGACGCCAGCAGGGCTATATTCCTGCACGCCTGCGTTGGTCGCGATAGAGGCAGCGACAAAGATGTTGCCAGACGGTCCCACGGCGATACCGTATGGCTCCAGCGCTGGTGCGATTCCATTGTTGTTGGTCGGCCACTGAGTAATGTAAGCGCCGTTGGCATCGAACTTCTGGATCCGGTTGTTGATGGTATCGGCCACGTAGACGTTGCCGGACGGGTCGACGGCAATGCCGAATGGGGAGTTGAACTCACTATCGCCGCTGCCCGCGCTGCCCCAACCGGTGATGTATACGCCGGAACTGGTGTACTTCTGGATGCGATTGTTTTCAGAATCAGCGACGTAGACATTATCGTTGTCGTCGACGGCAACGGCGATCGATCCGGCGAGTGCGCTGGCGGGGTCGTGCCTGGCGCCCCATGCGGTGACGAACGCGTACTCGGTTGCCGGCGCTTTGGTGGCGGTCGCCGACGCCGTAGCAGTCGTCGACGTAGCGGTGGTGGTTGCCGTCTCCGTCGGAGCGCTGGCGGTCGACGTCACGGTGCTGCTACTGATCGCACTGGCGCTGGCAATGGCCGTCGGCGAGCCTGCGCTCGGGTTCTGGACATAGCGCCAGCTGTAGTAATGCTGGCCGACGTTGCCGGCTTCGACGACGAAGCCCTCCGAGTTCCCCGGCGTGTACGTCAGACAGCGCCGCTCGAAACACTGCATCAACACATTGCGGTAGGTTCCAGCCACCTTCACACTCGCCCAGTAGGCTTCCGTGATTGGGAAACCCGTCGCGTAATACGGATTCGTGAACAACGCCTGGCTCACATACTGACCATCCACCCGCACCGTCCCGCTCGAATTCATGAAGTCCCAGAAGGGGCCGGCTATCTGGTGGTCGATCCCCGGCACCGTCAAGCGCTGGGCGGCCCGGACGTTCTGGCCCGCAAGCGATGCATCGTTCGTCACCACACCAGCACGGTTCACGCGCTGGGTGATCACGGAGCCATCGCCAAGCGCGGGCAGATCCCGCAACCCGGCCAGCGTGGCATAGGTCGGACCGGTGGGATCGTCGGCGTCACCGGCCACATTGACCAGGGCCGGGCTGTACTGCTCGAAGCTGCTGTCGCCCACCTGGCGCCGGCCGGTCATTAATTCGACGACGAGCAATCCGTTGGTGACGTAGAAGAGATCATTAGCGTTGCCGCTGGGGTTATTGATCTCCATGCGCGACTTGTCGTAATACTGCACCTGGCGGGTACCGCCGGGAGACTCAGCGTAGAGCTCGGTCAGGACGGTCGTGTTGGCTTCGGGTCCCCAGATCCAGGTGCGCGAGATGACGCCGTTGAGGACCGGATCATCGGTGCGTTCCCAGCGCGCATGGAATGCCACATTGCCTGGCGCGACGGCTGCCGTTCCTAGATAGACGGCGATGAGTAGCACGAATGATGCAGCGCCTGCGAGGATCTTCAACACGCTGGATCGAACCACGGCGTCCTCCTGGATTGTCAAGCGGTATGTAATCGCAAATCCAGGCAGCATAGCATGGTATTAGGGGGAACGAAGGGCACCCACAAGAAAGCAGAGAGAACAGGTAGGCAAGATCCCGGCAATCAGTCAGCATCGCAGAATGGCGCTCATCCCTTGCGCCGGCAAATCCTTGCTGCCTGTGGGCTTTCTGCTGACGTCACGCGGAGCCCACACATTCAACGTGCGCTTTCAGAAAGGTCTTCTACGTCCAGCACACGGCCGTGCCGCTTCGTCTCAATCGTCTGGGATTGAATCGACGCGCACCAGTGGAGGTCATTGAGACTGAATAGTTTGAATGACATGGCGCATTATGCGGATAAGCGCAGTTATCCGCATTGGCTTGTCCACGGTCGCTCATACATCGCACCTGCCGGTCGACCATCGCCGATCAAATCCGAATTCGTAGCGGCTCCAGCCATCCAAGGTCGACGAGATCGACCAGCACGAGACCGCTGAGTGCAATTACGGCGACCGCGACCGCCACGCTTGGAAGTTGCCGCCGGCGAGCAACGCTCAGCAACACGACTGCGGCAAGGACGGCCATAGCTGTACCCAGGCCCGGGAATCGGAGCAGATCGAAGGCGAAAAGTGCAGCGTTGACGGCGAGCAGGGCAACGATCATTGCGCCAATGACGCGCGTGCTCCTCATGACGACACCGCCAAGACAGTGGGACAAACGTGCGGATGATCGGAGGTCGCTTGCCAAAAGGGCCAGACGTCAGCTTCAAGCCAGCAAGGCGGAACAATGGTTTCGGTAGGCGTCACAGTCATGATGAATCTATCCTGTTCTCGGCGTACTGCGCCGTCTGTAGGCTGGAGAGCAGTTCGTCTCGGCCGGCGAAATACGGCACTTCACGGCGAGTCGATCTGCCTATCACTGATGTGAGCGCTGATACGCTAGATGCCTCCAATCCGGCAGTGATGAAGTCGACCGCTCTCCGCTGTGCCTCTGCCCGGGTGTCATCGTCTGTCAAGCTTGAAACATTTTACGTTGCTAGCCTCGCCCCAATCATCTGATTCCATCATGTGATGGTCAAGGGGATAGTCCGTTACCGGCTGCTGTCGGGTCGAGGCGACGTGGAGCCAGGAGACTACGCAGACTTTCCAAGTCGAAGCGAGCCTCTTACCGATACACGGTCAATTGAAGTTCACCGGTCTGACGGACTCGTTCAGTTGCTGAGAGACCGAAGAGGACGACTGAGCGCAGGTGGTCCATCCGTCTATTTCGAGACGCCTAAGAGCACCATCCTTTTCAGGCGATGGACTCTTGAAGTATCTAGTAGAGCAACGCTATGTAGCAGCTTCCCGGCGGGCGGCTCATCGTGCGAGACTAGCAAGTGCTGGCGCTGAAACAGGCAAATCATTTAGACATAGATGGAGCATTGAATGGCGGACAAACTGCGCGTAGCTGTTCTCGGGGCTGGACGATGGGCGGAGACGGCCCACATTCCCGGCTGGCTGCGCGATCCTCGTTGCGAGCTCGTCACTATCTGCGATCCGGTTTCCGAACGCGCTCGTGATTTCGCCAGCGCATTCGGAATCCCTGAACACACCGACGATTGGCAGGCCGTCGTTGGACGCAACGATATCGACGTCATCGACGTTTGCACGCCGTCGCGGACGCACACCGAGCTCTCCTTCGCCGCGCTCGAAGCCGGCAAGCACGTCCTCTGCGAAAAGCCGGTCGCCTACGATTTTCGCCAGACTCGCGCCGCCGCCGCTCTGGCCCGCAGCAAAGGACTGAAGACCAAGCTGGGTTTCACATTCCGCTACAGCCCCGGCATACGTTATGCCAAGTCGATGATCGACGAGGGCTTTGTCGGTCAACCTTTCATCTACAACGCCTACGAGCAGAATTCACAGTGGCTCGATCCGATGACCCCGTTGCGCCAGGGCGTCCCCGAGCCGAATCTGCCGAAGATCTCGACCCGCTCGCTAGAGGGCTACGGCGCGCCGGTCATCGACATCGGCCACTGGTGGGTCGACGCCGACTATAGCCGCGTCATCGGCACGATGCGCAACTTCATCCCGGAGCGCATGGTCCGCGATACCGGCACGATGCTGCGGGTCAACATCGACGATGGCGACATCTACATCGGCGAGTACACCAACGGCGCCATCAGCTCTGTCCAGACCAGCCTCGTGACAATCGGTAACTATCCAGGCATTGAAGTTCGCCTCTATGGCGAAAAAGGAGCGATCATCTGCCGGCTCGTCGAAGAGTTCGGGGTCGCTGAGACGATCAAAGTCGCGACTCCGGACGATGTCGAGTTCCGCGAGCTTGAGATCCCGCAGGAGTTCTATCCGGTTGGTGGGCATGCGCGCGAATCATGGCGCACGCTCTTCTATTCCAACCTGATCAAGGACTTCATCGACGAGATCATCGATGGCGGCGAGCGCAATCAAGGCAACTTTGAAGATGGCGCCTGGGTGCAGGAGGCAATCAACGCGGTCGAATTGTCATTCCACGAGCGCCGCTGGGTGGATTTGCCCCTGGCCGAGAGTTGACCAGCCGATCATTGCAAGCTGCCGAGACCGACCATGATCCGATCGTGTCCTGTTATCTCGACCTGCTCGGATCGAGCAGCGCGCATGTCTCAAAAAGCGGTCAGGATGGCTGTTTGAATCCCTTGAATGAGCGTCAGTCCGCGTTACGCCATTCAGACCGAAGGACACCCATATGCAGGGCGTCGACGTAGCGTCCGTTGCTGAACATGTGCTCCCGTAGCCGGCCCTCCTCAAGAAACCCGCAAGCGCGATACGCTCGGATAGCGCGTTCATTGTCGGCGTGAACCCACAACCAGACGCGGCGCAGATTGCGGTAACGAAAGGCATACTCAACGAGAAGCGTGACGGCCTCGCGACCGTAGCCGCGGCCCCAGTAGGCCTTATCGCCAATAGCTATTCCGAGTTGAGCCGTTCTCGCCGTTTCGTTGATGTCGAACAAGGCGCATTGGCCTGCGAATAAGCCATCGATCTCGATCGCGAACCATGCGCCGTCGCGACCGCCTTCAGCCGCCTGTTTGTCAAATTCGGCTTCAAGGCGCTGAAGTGACTGCGGTATCGGCGGGTCTCCTCCTCCCGCCAGTTCGACTTCGATATCGTTGTTGTACTCCCACAGGAGTTTGAGATCGTCGCGTCTCACCCCGCGTAACGTCACCCGCTCACCAGTCAGCATCTGGTCCTCACATTCAGCCATATCGTGAACTACCGTTATGTAAACGATCTGATCGTGTAGTCGAAAACTTCGACGATTCGCATTATAGTTTCGGGCGGATTGTCAGCACGCTAATGACTCCGAAATGGGGACCTTAGTGGGCCAAACTCCGTATGTACGTCGTGCTGCACCGGGAGATGCTGAAGGTATCGCCCGGGTGCACGTGGAGTCGTGGCGAACGACCTACGCGGGAATCGTTCACGAAGAAGTTCTCAACAGGCTTTCAGTGGACACCCGCGCAGCTTTCTGGACGCGCGAGCTTGACAATCCAGACTCCGGCTCCTACCTGCACGTAGCGGTAGATCCCCGGGACGGAATCGTCGGCTTCGTGTCAGGTGGCGCAGAGCGCGATGGTCACGAGACCTTCAAGAGCGAACTCTATGCGATCTATCTGCTCGACGGGTATCAAGACCAGGGAATTGGAAAGCGCATGGTAGCTGCGCTGATTGATGACCTTCTGTCGGCAGGTTACACTACGATGATGGTCTGGGTCCTTGCCGAGAATCCATCGCGAGAACTTCTATAGCTCCCTGGGTGGCCGAGAAGTCGCGACGAAGTCGATCTCAATGGGACCTGACAAACTCGAAGAGATCGCCTTTGGCTGGGAAGACTTGAGATCGCTGGCATCCCGACTGAACGCTCATCACTGACTTCTAAGGCGCTGTCTGAACCGTATGGGCCATCTAGACACTGTACGCTCTTGTCTTGGCGGAATGTTACCAGTGACGTTGTGATCGACGCTAGGCAATTTCGCGCCACTCGCACTCTGTGCGCCAGTGATGGAGAGCGATGTCGACAGACTACTCTCAACGGGATCCGCCATTGGGTGCGGATCATGGACATCGCGTTAGGCGTCACAGCGCAATGCACTCGAACGGCATCGGTCGGACGATTCGGCACAAAGGACTTCAACGCTGACCGCGCCGCAGCGCCAGCTTCTTGAAAACGCTGACGGCTAAATCCATTGCTGGAGCACAAATCCGGTGATTTGAGGGGGCGGAGTGAGAATCCTCGGATGAACGAATAGCATGTTCGCTGAGATTTCTCCACGGCGGTCGAAATGAAAGCTGTGGAATTGGACTATCCCTTGCTAGCCGGTCTAAGGGGCTGGTGCGACCAACGCTGCGGAGGTAATCGTTTTTGCGGATCTAGTCGCAGACGCTCGACGGTGCCCCTGCCAGCCAGAGCCGAGGTGAACGTCGCTTCGAGGCTCTCCGCTTCCGCCCGCCGAACGTGGACGGTGATCTCCGTCGTTTCAGTGTATTTGGTGTGCGATAATCGGAGCATCGAATTGCCCGATCGTATGCATCGCCGGCGAAGTGTCGTCATATTGAAAAGTCAGCCTCACCCGCCTCCTGAGGATTTTCGTGACGACCTCTGGCGCGTCCAGCGCCGCGGCAGCGGTATCGCCATAGGCTCGAATGAGTCCGCCCGTGCCCAGATTGGTGCCTCCGTAGTACCGCGTCACGATGACAACGAGGTTCGTGAGATCACGGCCGTCAATATGCCGAAGGATCGGAGGCCCGCCTGTTCCATTCGGTTCGCCATCGTCGCTATAGCGAAATTCTTCGGCATCAAATCCGAGGCGATAAGCGAAGCAGTGATGGGATGCGTTGTACTCCCGTTTTCTGACTGCTTCGATATGTTCCTGAGCTATGTCCACTGAAGTTGCAGGAAACGCCTCTCCGATGAAGCGGGAAGCCTTGACCGTCAATTCAGCCCGGCTGGTTCCGGAGATCGTCAGATAGGTGTCACGGATCACATCAGCATCGGACATAGCGCCGCCTCAGTACCGTCGGGTATCGCCAGCACCGTAACATCATCGGTCGAGCCACGCATCGAGAATGACTCCAGGCGCTTCAGGAATGTCGGCGCCGAAGGCCAGTATTCGTTCCGCCATTCGTCGTTCCCACCTGGCATATCTCCTCCAGCGCCTGGCGTTGTTGCTCGCCAGTCGGGCAAAACGGCGCTCGGCTATGGCGCGAATAGCCGCCCGGCAAGTCGCCTGCCAACAATTGTTCGATGTCGGACACCGCAGCGTACATCATCTCCAGCACGGCATGGAACTTGATACCCTCATGTCTTCTCCATGCCTTGGCGGCTGGCACGGCCAGGAGCCAGAAGAACATGTAGCGTTCCTCAAGACGAGCAATTCTTTCCAATTCATCGATCTCGACGGACCGAACTGAGATTGGAATCGGTAAGCGCTCGAAGAGCAGCTTCGTCTGCACGTCGCGAGTAGCGAGCGATTCCGGGACGAATGTCCAGTCGACCGAGAGGCCCGGTTCCGTAGATCACAGCGGTAAATGTTCCGCCCCGCGGCGCATTCGCGTGGTGCTCATGGACGATGATCGGCTCACCAACAATCGACACTATCTTTCGCCTCACACTTGTCGTACCGCCACCACTCGTGACCGAAGAATCGCAAATATCCACAGCAGACGCGTCCACTACCGCCACCCAGAGGTCGATATCGCTGAATTGGTCCTGCTCGCCTCTACCGATACTCCCGGCCAGCCAGGCGGCCACGAATATTTCGTTGGCACTAAGCTATTGGTGATTTCTCGATATCGCCATCTCTCTGGCAGCTGTCAAATCAGTCAATCTTCCCCCACTCGAATCATTCATGACATTATGGATGACTAGTTATGTCGAGTTGTCCTTGCGGTCAGCGCCGTTCGCAGGCATCATCGTGTGCGGGATGTTGCGCGGAGTGATTCGTAGGAGACCAGTGATTGCAAGTACGAAGTAACAGTCGAGTGATCCCGCGCTCGTGATTCAGACAATAGACGACGTTCACCGTTGGGTCGCCAAGCGCCAACCACCGCAGTTTATCCTCCCCGCTCGCTTCCAGGACGCGTCATTCAAATCATTCCAGGTCACAGCTGACCATCCTGAACACCGCCAACTGATAGATCGCGTGCGCGCGTTTGCAAATGAGTCTCGCCCAGCGACCCGACGATTCTGGGATCGCAGGAACGCCCCTTCTGGAAACGGGCTCTTTCTCGTTGGACCACCTGGAGTCGGAAAGACGCATCTGCTGGCTTCTGGATTTCAGAACGCCAACGAGCTAAAGCTATTTGCATCCTTCGATGAACTCGTTGCATCCGCCGGTCCGCTCGGTATGAGGCACCTGATAGACATCGTTTGCGAACCAGACCTGGTCTGCATCGATGAGGTGGTCCTGGAAGATCCAGGAAACATCACGATGCTGGCGACGTTGCTCCAGCATATGGTCGCGGCCGGAACCAACGTACTCGCCACGGCGAATATGCCGCCCAAGGATGCGGGTGGTGAAGGTGGATGGATCAGGAGCTTCGAACGAGAGCTTGGCGCGATCGCCGCAGTATTCGAGATCTGCCGGATCGAGGGGCAGGATTGGCGTACAGCGGGGTCGAACGACGAAGGGGACAGTACAAACGGCAACGACTCGGTGCTATACACATCATGGAGCGAACTCCGAGGCTACATGCTTCAAACTCACCCGATGCACGATGCCGGTTGGCTCAATCAGATTGGTCGCATCACCATCACGACTCCGGTCGAAGCTCCGTCCGACAAGGACACGGCACTGCGCTTCATTCGATTCATCGACCGCGTCTATGATCGAAATGTGCACCTGGTGACGACTGGTTCCCAACCGATGCCGCACGACCTCGTCGCCCCGCTCATCGGCGATCGACGTTATGTCTGGCATGTGGCACGCGGCACATCTCGACTAGCGCAGTTGCTGCAGAGAGTAGAACCCGCGCCCCTCGGCTCCGAATCAGGCTGATTGCTTCTGGACTTCGGTACCGCACACACGGCCCTACGGTCCAAACTCCGCTAGGAGCGCTCAGCGCCGGATGTAGTTAGGACTTCTTTTTGAACCAATGGCTGACTGGCGAGTCGCACAAACCAGGAATGGAAGCGATCGTCGTCTGTAAGCTCCGGATGGAAGGCGGTCGCAATGAGGTTATCCTGCTTTACAGCCACGACTCGCCCATCTTCCAGTTCGGCTAAAATCTCGACATCCTGCCCAACTGCTTCAATCACCGGTGCTCGAATAAAAACGACCGGCAAGGCTTCATCTCCAAGAAATGGCACGTTCAGATCGGCTTCAAAGCTATCGAGCTGCGAGCCGAAGGCGTTGCGGCGCACCACGACATCCAGCATGCCGAGCAGTGGCTGATCGCGCGCACGCGTATCCTCGACCACCTCGCGCGCGAGCAAGATCATTCCGGCGCAGGTCCCCCAGATCGGCCGGCCGGATCGGGCGAGTTCGCGAATGCCATCGCGAAGCCCGAAACGTTCGATGAGTTTGCCAATGGTGGTGCTTTCACCTCCGGGAATGATCAGTCCGTCCAGTCCATCCAGATCGGCCGGCAGCCGGACCTCGCGCACTTCTGCTCCGACGCGCTTGAGCTTGCGGATATGTTCGCTAAATGCGCCCTGGAGGGCGAGTACGCCGATCGTCGTCACCGAGGTCCGCGACCTTTCCGTATTCAGGGGAGCAGCTGCTCCCCTGAATGTCGAGAAATTAGATCTGCTCTACCAACCGCGCTTCGCGAGAAGCTCGGCTTCTGGCAGGTGTGCCGTATCCAGGCCACGCATCGCTTTACCGATGCCACGACTGACCTCGGCAAGGATGTCCGCGTTGCGGAAGTTCGTCGTCGCTTCGACAATAGCCTTGGCTCGCGCGGGCGGATCATCAGCTTTGAAGATACCTGAGCCGACGAATACGCCTTCTGCGCCTAGCTGCATGACCAGAGCTGCGTCTGCAGGCGTGGCAACACCTCCGGCACAGAACATGACAACGGGAAGCCAACCTTCTTCCGCAACCTGGACGACGAGCTCATATGGCGCGCCCATATCCCGAGCCTCGCTCATCAACTCTTCTTTGGGCAGCGCCTGTAAGCGGCGAATACCATCGGTGATCTCACGCAGATGGCGGACCGCCTCGACGATATCGCCAGAGCCTGCCTCACCCTTACTCCGGATCATCGCCGCGCCCTCGCCTATGCGGCGTAGCGCTTCGCCGAGGTTGCGCGCGCCGCAGACGAAGGGAATACGGAAGTCATGCTTGTTGATGTGAAAGCGGTCATCGGCCGGGGTCAGGACTTCGCTCTCATCGACGTAGTCGACATCGAGCGACTCGAGAATCTGGGCTTCGACAAAGTGGCCGATACGCGCCTTCGCCATCACCGGAATTGTCACGGCCTCTTTGATGCCAACGATCAGGTCGGGATCGCTCATCCTGGCCACGCCGCCATCGCGTCGAATGTCCGAAGGCACCCGCTCAAGAGCCATCACCGCGCAAGCGCCCGCATCTTCGGCGATCTTGGCCTGCTCTGGCGTCACGACGTCCATAATGACGCCGCCTTTGAGCATTTGCGCCAGGCCTGCTTTGGTCGTCCAGGTGGACGTGCGCGATTTGCCATTTGTGCTGGTCATCAGCAATCCCCTCGTTTCTCCATATTGGCTTCACTGGGACTCAATTGGACCAATATTGGCTGGTCTGATCTACCACGTCAAGCTCCAATTGGAGCCATCCAATGTCATTTGCCTTGCTTGCCCGTATCATAGGACTGAGGAGGCAAGAGCTTGAGCAACCCAATCAGAAAAGTACTTATCGCAGGTGGAACCGGTTTCGTCGGAGAAGCTGTTCGTGGCGCTCGTTCGCGACGCAGGCTACACCGTTCGGTCTGCTTGTGCGTTCCAGCGACGATGCTCGCCGCTACGAGGACTGGGATTCGAGACCGAGTTCGGTGACATTCAGGATCCCCAGTCACTCTATGTGGCGCTCGATGGCGTCGAGGCTGTCATCAATCTCGTAGCAATCATCAAGGAAAGAGGCTCAGCGACGTTCGAGCGTGTCAATTTCCAGGGTACGGCGAATCTCGTCAGTGCCGCTCGGCAAGCCTCTGTCGAGCGATTCATTCAAATGAGCGCGCTAGGAGCTGGCAACCTGCCGGACTTACCCTATCACTACACCAAATGGCGCGCCGAGACCTACGTGAAAGATCACATTCCAGCCTGGACGATCATTCGTCCCTCGATCATCTTCGGACCGAGCCGCTGAGGGGAACGTCCAGTTTGTTGGCCAGCTGGCCGACTTGATCCAGCGGTGGGCCAGTGATCCCTGTACCGGGCGGAGGACGGCACGATTCCAGACCGATTCACGTCGATGATGTGGCGGCGGCTTTCGTAGCGGCGCTCGACAATCAGGCATACGGACGGTCGTATCCTGGAAATCGCGGGCCCAGAAGTGCTGACCTATCGTCAGATGCTCGATGTCATTGCCGACACCCTGAAGGTCATTTCAAAGCCAAAGATCGATGTGCCCGTCGGGCTGATTCGATTCGGCGTAAAACTCTTGAATCCGCTGCCGCTGATTGAAGCGCCGGTAACTCTCGATCAGCTCGACATGCTCCAGATCGATAATACGACCTCCGAAGAATGCCATTAACAACCTGCTGGGACGGCCGCCAAAACCCTTTCAGGACAATCTGGATTTCCTGCTCAGAAAGCCAGTTGAGACATGAGCCCCGTCATGATTCCGGCACTTCGGCGTGCGCTTCGATCTCGACCAGCCAGTGCTCGTCGAGCAGCCCTGCGATGACAACCATCGTCGCAGCTGGCTTGATCGAACCGAAGAATCGTACCATGAGCCCTGCCAATTTCGGCTGCATCGGATACGCGCACGATGAACATTCTCGTTCGGTAGACGTGTTCGAGATCCCTCCCAGCTCTTCGATCGCATCTCTAATGATCTCCAGGCATGCGACAGCCTGATCGAAGGGACTGTCTCCGCCGGCCGGCGAACCGTCGGCAAGCGTCGGTGCCGTGCCTGAAACCTCGATGCGATTTCCAACGCGAATCGCCCTTGAGAAGCCGATATCGCTCTCAAGTGGCCGACCAGTCATGACGCGTGGGCGGTCCAATTGATACCTCCATTTCGTCTACTGCTCATAGATTTCTGCGACAACTTATCATTGGCTCGGAGTATTGGTCGGGAGTTTCGCAGGTCGGACCGAAGCGATGATGTCGATTCACAGTGACCGGAGAGCAACGAAGACCTGGATTCCCGCTGGGTTCATTGTCGATCCTCGCTTGTCTGGTGCTCCTGAGCGCATGTCAGATTCGATTCAAGTGAAGATGCGATCTACTTCGCCGACGCCGAATAGCGTCAATATCACCGGGAGATATTGAAATGACTAACATCAATCTAGGCACGGGATCGGCTTTAGTATGGGGAAGTGGCAGCTATGGCGTCGTGCTCGTTCATGGCGCTATCTACGATGCGGCCAGCTGGACTGCTCAGGCCGAAGCCATCGCCACCGAAGGATTTGCCGTCATTGCCGTAGAACATGCGACCGCCGACGACACCCGCGCCGCTATGGACTACCTGCGGCGAACTTTTGGGACGACCGCAGTAGCGTTGGTGGGTGCGAGCGCAGGCACTAGGCCCGTATTGTCGGTCGCCACCAGCCAACCGCCAGATAGCTCACCGGCTGTCGATCTCGTCATCATATTGGCTGGCTCCGGGAACGTCGAAGATCTGAAGGTGCCCTCGGTACTGTTCATCTCTGCCGAAGGTGATGGCGGCGCGGCAGCATCCGCCAGACGCATGCTGGAGGCAACCAGTGGCGATCCAGATGATCTCCTCATTGTGACCGGGAAGCGCGCACGCCCAGGCACTGTTCAAGCAGCCCGAAGGTGAGCCGGTGCTGGCAGCGATTTAGCGCGACTTGCTGAAAGACAACTTCTTCAGATTCGGAACCATAGGTCCCCACCTGACGTCATTACTATCGAGACCACCATTCCATCTCGATCAGGACCTTTGCACGCTTCATCTACGAACCGATCCGGCGATGATAGGAATAGATACTAATTCAGCCTGGTGCTCCAGGAAGGAGCCGCCACATGGCAGGGACGAGAGTTACCATTCCCGACCGCTGCCTCGACGCCGATAACAGCCGCAGAGCTATTTGAACAAGGATTTAGCGCGGTCGAGATTCGACAATCTGAATCACCTTCGAGATAACTGGAATCCAGCGGCAGAACAGGTCGAGACGTTGCTCGATTGGCGGCGTATTCAGTTTGGTAAATGGCTCTATGAGCATGGGCACTACTCTGAAGATATTGCCGCATAGCATTGACGAATCCTACGACGGCGACCGCAGAACATCCCAGTAATCGAACGATCGGTTCGACCGTCTCAAGCTCGCAGGAAGCGCTTCGCAAATTGACAGCAGCTTCGCTCCCGTGTTCGGTGCGAGATCGAGGCGCGCGCCCGCACACAATCGTCGATCTTGGCTATCAAGTCCCTCGCGCGAGATCGGGTTGTCTGGATGCCCGCGAAACTGATCGACGCGTGCAGCATATCGGCGACCACCAACATCTTCGGCCTCGACTGCTGCTCCGAGTAAGCCCGACTGCTCCAGTCGCGTTGACCAACCCTCATCAACAACGAGTGTCATACGCGCCATCGCGCTCAGGATCTCCTCAGAACGCCACGCCTCATCCCAGTAGCTCGATGGGCCGACATCGCCGTCGCGCAATGCCATCGCAGTGACGAAGGGCGTTGAGTGATCGGCAGCTTCGCGAGAAGCTGGTCGAAATGCGCCCGGAGACCCTTGTACGCGAGCGCAAGCGCCGTCGTTTGAGTAGACGGTGAGTGCTCTGAGATTTTCCAAACGCAAACCTTCAGCGTACAGCTGCTGGGCACATTGAACGACCGCCTGGGTGTATATCTGGGCAGGCACAGGTTTGATCGCATTGCGCGGGGTAAACCACTCATCTCCGAGGCGCTGAAACAGTGATCATGTGTATCCCCCTCCCCGCCGAAGCGGGCATAGAAGATCTCGAACGCATCGAGGGGACCGGTAAATCCGGCAGCAGCCAGTGTTGCGCAAGTAATGCCACGCTCAGCCGCAAGTCCGGGCGCCCCGCCTTTGATCGCTGGAACATCGTCGGATGGGTGTAGCCAGCTTTCGAGGAATAGCCCCGATGTAATGGCCAGTGCAGCGGAATGTGCCAGCTGGCGCTCATTGAGCCCCAGCAAGCGCCCGGCCGCCAGCGAGACTGCCACGCTCACCTGGGAAACACTATGTAAACCCAGATCGAGCCAGGGGAGTGAGTCGGCCAACGCAGCTTGTACTTCATAGGCAACGACGATTGCTTCTAAGAGCGCTGCACCGCTTGCTCCCGAGCTTTCGGCCGCCGCGACGAGCGCTGGAATGGCGTCCGAGAAATGACCACTACCACTGAGCGATCCGTTGACTGGCATATAGATGTCATTTGCGTCGATGAAGCGAGCCATCGTGCAGTTCGCCAGTGCCGCCGCTCGCAGACTCGTCTTCCAGTTTCCGCCGATGATCGTCGCCTCTTGCCGTGAGCGATCCCGGTCTGCGAGATCCACGACGATATCGATTGCGCGCGCATCGGGCTCGAGCCTCGCAGCGATTGCGCATCCGAGTGTGTCGGCCAGCGATCGAATTGCCGCTTCGACCACGTCGGCTGGGATCTCCGGGAGTTGTAGTTCGAACGTGAATTCGGCCAGCCGTTCGGAGATGAACGTCATGCGGGAATACGCAAGGTGCCTCTGAAGACTGGCACGACCGTTCCTCCAACGCTTATCTCGCCGGGCGATCCGTCCTCGACTGCGACCCGAATATGGACGAACGATTGCCGGCCCATCTGCGTGCCCTGTTCGCTGATGATTTCAACCTCGGCAGCGCCGCTGCTCAACCCGTGTTCGACGATGTAGGCACCCAGCGGGCCGCTGGCGCTGCCGGTAGCTGGATCTTCCCAGATCGCCCCGCCAATCGTCGCGATCATTCGCGAGTAGGCGCGGTCGCTTCCCGGTTCGCTGTGAAAGAGAAATGCCCCTCCAGCGTCGACCGAAGCGCCATCAAAGCCGCTACTTGAGAGCACGGCTTTGTCCACCAACTCCGGGCTCGTCAGTGGTATGAAAAGAAATGGAAAGCCTGTCGAGACGTACTGGATTGGCAGACCCTGAACTAAGATCTGATTCTTCCAGGCCAATCGCCCGCGCAACCCCTGCGCGATCATCGATGACGTCCCCAAAGGTGGCGCGACCTTGGTGCATCCAGATGAACGCGTCCGGATCAGTCGCGTTTTCGAGTTTCACCGGGATCGGACCCAGTCCCAAGCTCCAGAACGATCTCATCTGTGCCTGCCGGTATCTTTCCTGACTGGGCCAGTACCCAGGCCGTCCCGATGGTCGGATGGCCGGCAAAGGGCAGTTCAGCGCGTGGGGTGAAGATACGGACTTTGGCGAGATGATCGGGATTTTCGGGTGGCAGAACGAACGTCGTTTCGGAGAGATTCATCTCAAGCGCGATCGCTTGCATCTCTGCGCTCGACAGCCCTGAACCATCGGTGAATACGGCCAGCGGATTTCCGCCGAATATCTGATTTGTAAAGACATCCACCTGTAGAAACTCATAGCTACGCGTCATCGCAAGTCCTCCAATGCGCCGGGGCGGATCCAGAAGACGAAGCGCTCGTAGCGGTAGATCTCTCTATCGCTCGTGATTTCGTCCGGTTCCCGGCCAGCAATGATTTCTTCGAGTGCCTCCTATGTCGCGATCACATCTCCCGGTGACATCGGAACTTCATAGTGCGACGGGTAGACCGTCTCGGATTTTCCAGCGAGATCGGCGAGCAGCGTGAGTGTCCGCCGGTAGGCTGGCAAGTCGGCCTGAGGGCCGAAAAGATAGAGTGGTCCAAGGTTGACGCTGTCGGCCGGAAAGAGCAGCCGCGACTGGCGGTCGTAGATCGTGATGCCGCCCGGCGAGTGTCCCGGCGTGTGGTGACCTCGATCACTCTTCCACCGAGGTCGATCGTCTGCCCGTGTGTCAGCATTGCCTGTCGCCAGCGACTCCTTTAATTGTCGCGCTCTGAAGATCGAAGCCTTCCGGGAATGGGATGCCTAGCAGCGACTCTGGACCGAACCAAGCGCGCATCTCGCTCGTTTGAGAAGTCGCGCGCGAGATCATCCGCCTCCGAAGGATGCACCAGCACGCGCTCGAACTCGACTGCTCGCTCCGATGTGATCCCAATGAGCGTGCGACTGCACGACGAGCGGATCACGATCGGAAAGCTCGCGAACAAGCCCGCGAAAGTCGCCGACACCCATGCCGGTATCGAGGACCGCAACATCCCGTTCGCCTTCGATCAGATAGGAGTGAACCTGTTCGACATGTCCCGGTTCGGCAATCGACCATACTGCCCGGTGCGATCTGGTCGACATCGAACCATCCGTGACTTGGTGGCCATCTGGCATTACTCTTCCTGCCGCTTCATAGCCCGGCGGCATCCAGAAGGAGAACTCTCCGAATGCATAGACATCGTAATCGGCGGTCGACTCATCCGGCTCCCTGCCTTCGAAGATCTCTTCATAAGCCTTGTGCATCGCCTGTACGTCGGCGGGAGCGAGCGGAACACGGTTGTGCGACGGATAAACGACGTCGACATCGTCCGCAAGTTCGGCCAGCCGTCGCAACGTCTTCCGGTAAGCGACCGGATCGCCGTAATCATTATGAGCAAACATCGGGCCGGCATAGATCGCATCGCCTGGAAACATCAGGCGGTTGCTCGCGATCAATCAGCGTCATGCCGCCTGGCGAGTGGCCGGGCGTGTGGTAAACGTGCAGCGTCCGTCCGCCCAGTTCGATGACATCACCTTCATTGAGCGTGCCGCTCGGATCCTTGCCGGGAATATATGCCGTCTTCGGGATCAGTCGTGGTCGGAACGGTATATCTAAGCATGTATTCGTCGTCGAACCAGCGGCGCATTCGTTCCAGCGGATAGCCAGCCCGCAGATCGTCCGCCTCGGCGGGATGCACGAGAACCTGCTCGTATTTCCAGGCGTCACCGATATGGTCGAAATGAGCGTGCGAGAGCAAAACGATTGGGGACTTCGACGATAGACTGTCTGCTAGCCCCTTGAAGTCTCCGAAGCCCATGCCGGTGTCGAGGACTGCGACTCGCTCACTCGCCCTCGACGAGAAAACTCTTGACATCCTCGTAGTGTCCGGGTTCGGCGATCATCGTCACCCCATCGGGGAACTCGACCACGTCAAACCAGCCGTGACTTGTCATTGGAAACCCCCTTCACGGACCTATTCTTCCTCGCACCCGCCGTCTGCGCGGCGGCAGCATGATCCCGAACTCATCGAACTGAAACGTCGCGAACCCGGCCAGAAACCCGGTTGGATGGCGGTCGGTGATTGCGTCGGTGAATCCCTGTCGCACTCGCCCAACAAATGTCCGCTTCTAAGGGCGACTCACCGTGCCCTGGAAAAACCGCGCTTGCAAGATCAGCTAGCTTCGACAGCTCCAGTATTGAACGGCGATACGCAGCGCTGTTCTCTATCGCGATTTGCCCCTTCAGAACGCTATCGCCGGTGAATAGTAGTCCGCGTTCAAGGTCGAAAAAACTGAGACTGTCCGGCGAGTGTCCTGGCGTGAAGAAGATATCGAGCTGGCGTCCACCAAGATCTACGACGCCACGATTTTCGAGAGCTTCAACCTGTTTGCAACCTGGAATCTCGAACGTTTCCGAAGTCAGCCCGCCGGGCAGCTCGCGTGACTGAAAATACCGCTCCAGATCGAACCTCAACTCGAGATTCGTCCAGCCAGCTTTGAGCTTCTCGACGGCACGGGGATGGGCGCGAACGTCGTCAAAATGGTGGCTGCCTCCAGCAGTGATCCGGGTGCGCGTGGGTCTGGAGCACGACAATGTCGAGATCAGTAAGACGCTCGACAGTCGCTCGGATGTTCCACATTCCCAGCCCGGAATCGATAAGCGCGCCGCGGTCGTTACCAGCTATCAGATAACAGTGGGACGGTCGGGCGTAGCCAGGATCGGTGATGCGCCAGAAATCTTCGCCGAGTTCTCGTAACTGCTCAGTCGCTCCGACACGAGCGCGCTCTTTCATACGAACCGGGCCGCATCCAGAAGCCGAATCCGTCGAACTTGTAGACGTCTGCTTGCTCGATGCGCCGGTGTGGAGGGAGTTCGCCTGCAACGATCCGCTCATATGTCTCGTGGATGATCGGCAACAACCTGGCATCCATAGGCGCATCCATGTGAGCGCCATAGACTTCGTCGATGCTCCGGCGACAGGGCTGCCAGCTTGCGGAATGTCTCTCGATACGCTTCGGGATCCGTCCCTTCAAAATTGATCAAAAGCGTTCCGCCGTAGACGGCATCCCCGGTAAAGATGGCTCGATTGTCCCGGTCGATGAACGAGACGCTGCCAATCGAATGACCGGGCGTATGGATCACCTCGAGCTCGCGTTCGCCGAGGTCGATGATATCGCCTTCGTCCAGATACCCTGACGGCTCTGTGCCGGGAATGCAGCGGCTTTCGGGGTCCGTCTCAGGCGGATAATCAACATTGAAGAGGTGTCGCTGGTCAAACCAGTGCCGCAGCTGCTCGTTGGTCGTACCTGTTCGCAAATCGTCCGCCTCGGATTCGTGCACGAAGACTCGGTCATAAAGCCACGCATCACCAACGTGATCCCAGTGTGCGTGGGTCAGCAGGACGATCGGATCTCGGTCCGACAGATCATCCGCGAGCTCTTTGAAATTCGCGAAACCCATCCCGGCGTCGATGATCGCGACATCCCGGGCGCCCTCGACAAGATACGAGTTTATACGGTGACGATGACCGTGTTCGTCGATTCGTATGATCCCTTTGCCGTGCTGATGCACCTTGAACCAGGGTCGCTTTGCCAATCGTCATCCCTCCGTGAAACCGTAGAGTGGCTACCGCAGCTTGCCCGGCTCAGCAACCGTGCATCATTCGCCGACGTGCGTCAACCAGAGACACCCTGTTTCAGAGTCCATAGCGTCCTGCGTAGATACACGCTAAGCCGATTCGATGAGCTGACCGCCTCGTCTGGCGAATGCCGTGGTCAGCGCAACGGTGTGCTCGAAATCACCCATGCGCATCACGCTGAACGGCGAATGGATGTAACGGCAAGGAATCGATACCGACGCCGAGCGTACCCCGCCGCGGCTGCGCTGGATGATGCCTCCGTCAGTGCCGCCAAAGGGAGGCAGCTTGTAGTGCCAGGGTATGTCGAGCTCATTCGCCGTTTCCGTCAGAAAATTGACCAGTTGTGGCTTGACGATCTGCGAACCGTCCGCGACGGTTATAGCCGGGCCGGCTCCCAGCCGCGTCACCTGGCGTGTGCTCGCAACGCCCGGCATATCAGCGCCGATCGTCCCTTCGAGAACGAGCGCAAGATCTGGTTCGATCTGGTAGGCAGCAGTCCCCGCCCCAATCAGGCCGATCTCTTCGCGTACGGTGAATGCTCCGACGATTGTGCACTCGGGTGTCTCGCCTGCAAGCGCCTGCAAAGCTGCCAGTAGAACGGCACAACCGCCGCGATCATCCAGCGCCTTGCCGGCCACCATGTCCCCCTGAAGGCGCTGGAACGGGTAGTGGATGACGGCCGGAGAACCGATGCGGATTCCAAGTTCGGCCACTTCAGCAGCGCTCTGTGCCCCAATGTCGATGAAGAGTTCTTCAATCTTGTGTGGCTTGCTGCGATCTTCGGCGCTGAGCAAGTGCGGTGGCAACGTACCGACGACGCCGTGCACGTCCGCACCACCATCGGTTCTGATCGTCATGCGGTGGGAAGGGATGATGCGGGCGTCCCAACCGCCTATCGTAGAGAAGCGCAGAAATCCGTTGTCCTCGATGAAACTGATCATGAAACCGATTTCGTCCATGTGGGCGTCGATCATGATCTTGCGATCGCTGTTCCCGCGCTTCGTCGCCAGAAGATTGCCGAGCGGATCGCTCTGGATGTCGTCGACCAGTGGTTCGACAAGTTCGCGGATAATCGCGGTCACTTCGTCTTCGAACCCGGAAGGTCCAAATGCATTCGATAGTCGCTCAATCGTTTCAAAGTTACTCAAAGCTAGACTTCCATCCTCTGTAATTCAGGCGCGAGGCGAACCAAACGACCCACTGTTCCTGTTCAGGCGTCTCTATCGCACGAATATCATAGTTGCTACGCACCCATTCGATAGCGTCACGTGGTTCCAAACCGCAAAGGACAACGAAACAGGCCAGCACTGTGCCGGTGCGGCCCAGCCCACCTATACAGCCAATTTCGATCCGCTCTCCAGCCTGGGCCTGCCTGAATACGGCACAAATCTGTTGCAATGCCATCTCGGGTGACCTTGGAACCCCGAAATCGGGCCAGTCGATGACGGCCGCCGGCCAGGTAGGTTTCCAGGCGGGATCGAGGTACAGACCGAAGTCACGCCAGCTGTCTTGCGGGGACCGAGCTGACAGCGGACTCGCGCGCACTGTTGTTCCGTCAGGCAATCGCAAGTCTGCCACTATTGGTCGATGTCCAATCGTTCGATCCGAATCTGTCGTCAGGTTCGTGCCTAGACGCACGGCGGTTGCCCAAAGATCTCGTCATCTTAGGCTACTACTACTCGGTCCCCTTGGAGCTGTCTAGCGGCTGTTCTGGAACCGTAAGCGTCTCGCGGCGGCAGAATAGCCAGTTCAGAGATGGATGCTGCAACACGCGCATCGCTGGGCGCCGAGAGGACGCTGTAACAGCCGTGTAATATCTCTATTACACGATCGAAACATTGCAAGCCAGCACCGCCATGCTGGCCCGAGGTTACGTATGCCGCTCTTTTGGGCGGCTGAAGGGAAGGAAAGGTACTGCATGCAACGCATGCTGAATCCCGCGCGGGTCCGGATGGTCCGCTGGTTGATCGCGGTCGCGATCGTCGCGATTCCAGCGCTATCAGCGGTTCCGGTCGGCGCTGGCAGTTCTCCGCACGACACGTTTCGCCTGACGCTGCAGAATCACACCGGTTTCTTGCTGTCAAACCCGGTCATTATTGCCGCGCCTCATGGCTGGCAGCCATTTGAGCTTGGGCCAACCGGCATCGAGCGAGATCGAAGATCTTGCCGAGATGGGCATGGCGCAGCCACTGGCCGACAAAGCGTTGGCTGAAGGCGCTTACCTGGCAGTTGTTTCCGACGGTCCGCTGGACTCGGGAACGGAAATGTCGTGGGAATTCGACTCCCCTGTTTTCGACGTTGAGTTCTGGGTTCTGGCGATGGCTGTCCAGACGAATGACGGATTCTTCGTCTCCCATACTATGGGCGCACCCGGTGTCCTGAATTCGGTCATCATGCAAGCCCATTTCCTCGATGCCGGCACCGAGGTCAATGATGAGCTTTGCGACAACGTTCCAGGTTCGGCTTGTGGTGGCACCGGCGGCGTTGACGAAGGTGGCGTCGTACATGCTCATTCAGCCTTGCGCCATGACGCTGATATCGGCGCAATGTACGATGTTGACGGCGGAGTCTGGAGTCTCTGGGAACGCGCCTCGATCCCTCAGAACCCTGGTCCGACGCCACAAACCGTTGACTACGAGCTGTATATCGGCAATATGACCGACGATCAGCTCTTCTCGCCGGTCGTCATCGGCGTCAACCCAACGATGGTAGACGTTGTGCCCGAAGGTACGCATTCCACGCCGGGTTGGACAACCCTGGCTGAAAATGGTGACAACTCCGTGTTGGCCCAGGAGTGGGTCGATGCTGGTGTGCATTTCGTCATGGCGACATCGGAAGTGATCGCCCCGGGCGAAGTCATGAAGTATGAGTTCAGCGGACCGAAGAATGGCTATGTCTTCTGGTGCGCGATGCTCGTAAGCACGAATGACGGATTCACCTGCGGCAGCGCACATCTGCCCAAGAAGCTCCAGACCAGCGGCGGATTGTCTCCTGCCTATGACAATGGCACGGAAGCAAACACGTACGCTGCCTCAGACGTTCCTGGCCTTGGCGGAACCGGACATGTCGGTGAAGACAACGTGATCCGCCCCACCCAGACTTCCCTGGTTACGTTGGCTCGTTCTGGTCCTACTGGGATCCGAATGGCCCGACTCCACCACCCGCTGATAACGGCGGATGAGCGGATTCAGCGAGCTAGTCACTCTCTAGGATCGTAGGGTGTACAAGGAGAGCCCGGGCAATCACGCCCGGGCTCTCGCTATGTCCCGCTGCAATTGGGAAGCTGTTTCAGCAGTTAGAAATTCAACCCAAGTTCTTCGCGTGTTCGGAAGTGTCGCATCAACTCAAAACGAGTAAGCATGCCGACGAGTCGTCCCTCTTCCGTTACAGGCATCTGGTGGAAATCACCGTCGGTCATCATCATGAGCGCTTCGGTAACCGGCACGCTTGGGATCGAGATATTTCAATTCCGATGCCGGCGTCATGATCTGACCGACCGTGCGTTCGCGCCATTGATAGCGAGGAACCCTGCGCAGATCAGTCACCGTCGCAATGCCCTGCCAGCTTTCCATCCTCGATGACCGGCAGACCGCGCGCATTGCGAGCCAGGACGAAATCTTCGACCATCGTTTCGAGGTCGATTTCCGGCGTAATTGTGACGGGCTGCGTGTTCATCAGGTCGCTCGGTCAAGATATCTCGTAGGGCGTATGTCTGCTCGACGCTTGAACGCCCCTGCTGCGCGGCGTTCTGCAAGAACCAGCCGATGACGACCGCCCAGATGCCGTTCACCAGGTAGCCGGTCACGATCAGGACGATGCCGCCAGCGACGAAAAGCGTGCCGATCCCGACGCCAATAGCCGAAACGATACGCGTTGCGCGCCGCAGGTCATGTGTTGCCCGCCAGAGCGCCGCACGCAGAACCCGTCCGCCATCGAGAGGAAAGCCGGGGATCATGTTGAAGAGGACGAGAACCAGGTTGACGATAGGCCAGGTAGCCGAGTAGCGCGGCAGCTTGCTCGCTGACCCCGGCGAAGAGCAACCAGGCGAGACCAAAAAGCCCGGCCAGGACGATGCTGACAATCGGACCGGCAATCGCGATCCAGAATTCGTCTCCGGCGTCGTCCGATTCCCGCGCCAACCCGGCTACCCCGCCGAATATAAAGAGCGTGATGCTGCGTACTTCCACGCCCCGCGACTGGGCGACGAGCGCGTGCCCGAACTCGTGCAATAGCACGGAGAGAAACAGCAGCAATACCGACGCGAGCGCAACCGTCCAGTACTGGGTCTCGGTCCAGTCCGGATAGGTATCCGGATACTGGGACTTTTGGCGAAAATGACAGTGAACAGAACGACGACGATGAACCAGCTGAAATGCAGTCCCACGTCGATCCCGCGAATGCGGGCGATCTTGAACGTTGCTTCCACTCGTCCCTCCTGTCACCTGTCGATTATGGTACGCCGTCCGGATGGTAACGGTCCAATAGGCACCGTCCAGACGATGTTGACATTGCGGCGCATTGCACCCTATCTTCATCGCGCTTTCAAGAAGTTCCGAGTGAGAAGTGGAGCATGATGACCGCGACGCCGATGTACGACCTGATCAAGACATTGACTGAGATTCCGGGTCCGACCGGGCAGGAAGACAGGGTCCACGAGTGGTGCGCCAACCACTGGTCACAACACGCTGAACACGTCGAGATTACACAGGTAGGCAACGTCGTCGCGCGGGTCGGTGGCGAGGGACCGGCGATTATCGTCCTCGGCCATGGCGACGAGCTCGGGCTTGATGGTCAAGTCCATAACGGACAGGGTCTGATCCATATCTGGCCGGCGGGTCGCGATGTGCGCGGGAAACCCGCCCACTGGTACAACCCGGTGAACAGTCCAGTTGTATTGCTGGCGGATGATGGCGACGTCGACGGACAACTCGTTTATGCCAGCGGCCACGTCATCGGTGGCGCAAGCGACAAGCAGAGCTTCGAGTGGAATGACTGGTTTGTCGATGTCGGCTATTCGAGCCGCGAGGCCGTCGAAGCGCTCGGAATCCACCCAGGCACTCGTTTGGCAGTCAACGTCCCGACACGGCGGCTGGGCGACACGATCATCGGGAAGGCGATGGACGATCGCGCTCCACTCGCCGTGGCGACGTCGCTGGCCGAGCGCGTCGACACGTCGAAGATCAAGTACGAGCTATGGGTTGGGTCATCGATCCAGGAAGAAAATGGGCTCCTCGGCGCGTCGAGCATTCCCGATATCCACGATTTCAGCTACGCCTTCGCACTCGATGTCGGGCTGTGCGGCGAGATCCCGGCACATCAGAGGTCAATCACCCGGCAAAAATGCGACATGGTCCTATCGTTGTGCATCAGGACAGTAGCGTGAACTATTCGGCGCGAATGTGCAGGGCAGTGGTCGAGGCGGCAAAATCGCGCGACATCCCGGTGCAGCAAGCCGTCTTCCAAAACTACGGGAGCGACGGTGCTGAATTGATCCGTCGTGGCATCGAGACCGTCCTGCTGACGATGCCGACACGCTATACACATTCGCCCAATGAGATGGTGACTGAAGCCGATTGCATCGCTTGTGTTGACCTTCTGATCGCATTTCTGGAAACGGAGCCACTGGGGCCACGGTGGGGCGCGTAGGCTGGATTGTGTAATGCACGTCCAGATCCGACCTCAACCCAGGTTCTGGCTCGTGTGTGTTCGCAACAACGACAGAAAGGAAGCCAAACATGCCGACGGATGGAACGGTCACTGTTGGAACCGCTGTAGTTCCACCTGGCGAGAGAGGACATGGGTTCATCCCATACGGTCAAGGAGCATTCGGAGAGACACTTGGGACTGCCAATTACGGTCGTTAATGGTGTCGAAGATGGGCCGGTGCTGTGGGTTGATGGCGCCATTCATGGAGATGAACCTGAAGGACCGCTGGCTATCGTCAAGGTTCTCCAGGCCATCGACCCGGCCCAGCTGAAGGGCGCATTCGTCGGCTGCATGGCGATGAATCCGCCAGCGTTCTTCAACAATGAGCGCGGCCATGCCTGGGACAAGAACACCTACGATATGAATCGCATCTACCCCGGCAAACCGAATGGCTTCCCAACCGAGCGGATTGCGTACGCCCATTCTCAGGCGATGATTGAAGTCGCTGATCTGGAAATGACGATCCACTCGGGCGGCGATCACTCCTACTTGAGCATGGCTATCTTCCATGCTGGCGGCGCTTCCGAAGAACTTGGCCAAAGCGATGGGGCCCGGCTGGGACCTGCTGTTGACCGGCGGTCCGGGCGGCAAGAGCCCGATGACGACGATGGCTGAGGCCGGCAAAGCCGGGATCACCGTCGAACTCGGCGGAATGTGCGCGACGTTGCCTCACGATTTTCATCGCGTCGGCGAAACGCTGGCGGAGGCGATCTTCAACGTCATGCGAAACTACGGGATGTTGCACGGTGAAGCGGGCCGCTGTGAATCATGGCTGCATGGTGTCCAGGAACTGGTCAGCGCCCCGGTCGGCGGGCTATGGGTGGCGGAGCGCGAAATCGCCATGCGCAGCCCGATGAACGAGGGCGACGTGATTGCCAGGATCTACGATCTCTTTGGTAACGAAGCCGCCGTTGTGACGGCCCCGTGCGATGGCCAGATCTTTGGTCTCCGAACGAACCCGACAGTGCATCCCGGAGACTGGTGCTGCTTCTATGCCCGGATTACCGGCGAGAGCAACTAACTTTTGCCGGTTGGCCAAAGTTCAGCGCGAGAGCTTCGACCTGTTCGAGCAGTTCAAGCATCTGTCCGCACGCCGACATCCGGACCGGCAGGATGACGAAAAATGGCGGAGCCGGAGACAAGCAGGTCTGTGCCCGCTTCGACGGCCTGTGCCAATGTCTGCGCATTGATGCCACCATCGACCTCCAGCGCGATCGGTCGTCCAGTCGCGTCTATCGCAGCGCGCATCAGCGCAAGTCGATTCAAAGCTTCTGCTTTGAATCGCTGGCCGCCAAATCCGGGATTGATGCTCATGATGAGCACGAGATCGACGACGGGCAGCAGTTCGATCGCGTGAGCGAGCGGCGTGCCCGGGTTAAGCGCCAGACCTGCCAATGCCCCGGCTTCAGTGATGCGATCCAGCGCCCTGTGAACGTGAGGAGTTGCTTCGGCATGGACCGTCACTACGTCAGCGCCGGCTTCGACGAACTGTTCCACGTAGTTCTCGGGATCCTCGATCATCAGATGCACGTCAAGCAGCAGCCGTGTCGCCTGCCGTAACGACGCCACGACGGGGATCCCGATCGAGATGTTCGGCACGAAGCGGCCGTCCATCACGTCCACATGTACGGTGTCGATCCCGGCTGCTTCGAGTAGCTGGACCTGATCGCTGAGATGCGCCAGGTCGCTGTCGAGGATCGACGGTGCGAAGCGCGGTGTCGGTAGATCCAGCAGTCTGTTCTGGGTCACGCGCTCTCCTTTCGTCAGGTTCATCAATCACTATACTTGTCGACATGGAACGCTCGATTGCCCCGCGTCGACTCAATCTGGAAGGCACTAGCCCTCGTCTGCTGCTGGGGCTGTTGCTGGTCGCCTGCTGGTGGATTCTGGCCTGGGGCGACTTTGGAGCTATATCCCACTACTACTTCTTCCCGCTCTGGCTCGGTTACATTCTCGTCGCTGACGGTCTGGTGTGGTGGAAGACAGCGAGTTCCCCGATCGTCCGGCTAGGCTGGCGCTATCCACTCGTTTTCGTTGTATCAGCGCCCTTCTGGTGGCTGTTCGAACTATTCAACCAGGTGCTGACGAACTGGTCCTACATCACTCCCTGGGACTATGGCCTGCTGGGCCGCACCCTTATTGGATCGTTCTCATTCTCGACGGTCATCCCGGCTGTACTCACGACCGCCGAGCTCATCTTTGCATTTTCTACGGCGAATCGATCCGGCAAGCGCTTTCACTTCAGCACCAGAAAAATCGTCGGGTTTCACATAGCAGGGTGGTTGATGCTGGCGGGCATGTTAGTCTGGCCTGCTTATCTCTTTCCCTTTTGCTGGCTCTCGGTGTTTTTCATCATTGACCCGCTCGCCCGTCTCGCTGGCGCAGTGAGCGTATCGACACTCATCGAACGCGGCGACTGGCGCTCCGTCTTCTCTCTCGGGCTGGCCGGGCTGGCGTGCGGCTGGTTCTGGGAAATGTGGAACTTCCTGGCGATGCCGAAATGGGTTTATAGCGTCCCGCACGTTGGATTTCTGCATATCTGGGAGATGCCGATCCTCGGCTACGGGGGCTATATTCCATTTGCATTCGAAATCTTCGCCTTCTATGTGCTCTTCGTCGCTGTTTCCCGGAGCTGATGTCGGCAAGAGCCATCGGATTCAGGACCAGAGCAAATTGACCGCGATGATGGGCGATTCCTATAATGGCGGCGGTTCACTTCCGCGCGTGACCGCGAATATGGATACCTGGGTCAATTGATGAGCAGGCTTGATCGTTTCGAGAACTTCTTTCAGCGTGTGATGGAAGATTCGGTAGGCCGGATCTTTCGGACACCGGTTCAGCCTGCCGAAATCGGCAGGCGGCTCGAGAGAGCGATGGAATCGAATCAGGTCATCTCCGTCGAGGGCGTCATCGTCCCAAACGACTACGAAGTCATCCTCAATCCGCTCGATATGGTCGTTTTCTCCGACTTCGTCTCAGCGCTCTGCCGCCAGATGGAAGACTGGCTCGTCGACATGGCGACTGATCGCGGGTATGGCTTCGTCGATCATGTTCGGGTTCAGATTCGCGGAGACGTGAACGTCGGCACGGCGCACGATCTACGTCGACAGCAGCATCGTCGAACTCCCAAACTTCGACCGCGCCCAGGATGATGAATTACAGCGCACCGAGGTCATGCGGGTCATACAGGAGACGGGCAACGTTCCCCCGCGGCTGCTGAAGTTCGTGCAGGGACCGATTGCGGGCGATGCGGTCATACTCAGGCGCGAGGTCTTGAGTATTGGACGAGCACTGGACAACGATATCGTCGTTGATTCGGCAGAGGTCTCGCGGCACCATGCCCGTATCGAATTTCATGCTCCCGACTTCATCGTAATGGATCTAGGCAGTACGAATGGGACGACGGTGAATGGGTCGCAGGTCCAGCAGCAGGTGCTGGAATTTGGCGACCGGGTAACGATGGGGAACATTGTCTTCGAATTTCACCCCTACGAGCAGCGAAATAGATCCGGTTCCTGACAACTGGCGCTACGAGGACAGGTGTACCGGTGCTCAATGATCTGCCATTCGAATGGTTCGTCCTGCTCTTGCGGATCACTTTCATCTTCCTCCTCTACTTCTTCATCTTTCAGGTCATGCGGGTTTTGTCGCGTGAATTGCGGGTGGCCGCCGAAGTGGCGACCCCGGAACCGGTTCGCGGAACGCTACTGGTCGAAGACTCGACCAATGAATCTATCCGACGAGGCGACGCTTATGTCCTCGATCCTGTTACCGTTGTGGGTCGCAGCCGGTCTGCAACGATCAGGGTGGAAAGTGCCTTCATCTCGAGCGAGCATGCTCAAATAGCCTGGAGTGATGGCCGCTGGTGGGCGACTGACTTGCACAGTACGAATGGGACGCAAGTTAACTCGAAACTGATCGAAGAGCCGGTACGCTTGAATGTGGGCGACCGGATTCAAATTGGTGAAATCGTGTTTCAGTTGGTGCCCTGATCGCCGACGAAGACAGCTGGAAACCGGGAGACTCAATGATTCGAAGACTAATACTGGCTATTTTGCTCGTTGCGACGGTGGCAAGTCTCGCAGGTTCAATCACACCAGCAGAAACGGCCGCGCAGAGTGACGATGCCAGAAGCCCTCGATACTTCGACACGACTGGTTTTTGGGTTCAAGGCCCGTTTCGCGAATATTGGGAGACAAAAGGCGGTCTTTACGTCTTCGGTTTTCCGATCACCGGCGTTTTCCAGGACTCTGATGGTTACTACAAACAGTATTTCGAGCGCGCAATCTTTGAATATCATCCCGGTCTACGCTCACACCGAATACGAAGTGCTTCTACAACGGCTCGGCGCGATTCGCGTCGAGGGGCGCGAATCCGAACCGCCCTTTGTGCCGCTAGAAGGTGTTATTCCAGACGAGAACTGCAACTTCTACCCCGAGACCGGGCACAGGCTCTGTTTCGGCGTACGTGCCTTCTGGAACAACAATGGCGGGCTTCCCAACTTCGGCTATCCACTCTCTGAAGAATTCGATGAACGCAACCAGCCACCACCGGCGGGTGACGGCGAAATTCACACCGTTCAGTACTTCGAACGCTCGCGGATCGAGTGGCATCCCGAGTATCGCGGCACGGAGCACGAATTCCTGCTCGGACTACTCGGATCTGAGTATCTCGTGGAAAACGGCGCGCCCGCAGAAGCCCTGCTACGACAATCTCCGGACAATCCTCCAGCAGATCCGACGGCGTTCTGGTGGTCCGAACCAGCCTTCCGCTATGGCTTTAACATTTCCTGGGCTGGCGATGATCAAGGCGAAGCGTTCAACGAGAAGACGCTAGGGTATGTGGACGATGCCGGGTTCGGCGCGGTGCGCATTCAAGCACTCTGGAGCCAGCTGGAACCGGTCCAGGGACAGTATGACTTCCGCGCCATCGAGCGGGAACTTGCCGTTACAGAACGGCATCATCAACGTGTCCTTGTCAGCATCGTCCGATCTCCTCGCTGGGCATTGCCGGAGGGCGAAGAAGAGGGTATTCCTGTTGATACCCAACCATTCGAGGACTTCATGACCGCGCTAACCAAGGAGTTCGGAGGTCGTGTCGATGGTTGGGAGATCTGGAACGAGCAGAATCTGGCGTACGAGACCGGAGGCTTCGTCGACGCCGGGCGCTATGTCGAGCTATTGAAAGCCGGCTATCGCGGAGCGAAAGCGGGACATTCTGCCGCCGTCGTCGTTTTTGGTGGTCTGACACCGACCGGTGTGACCGATCCAACGATTGCCATCGACGACGCGATCTATCTCCAGCAGATATACGACTACAACGGCGGCGAAGTGAAGAACTATTACGACGCCCTCGGGACACATCCCGGCAGCAATAACAATTCTCCAGATCAGTTCTGGCCGGACAATCCTGGCCCCGATGGCTGGTCGGATCACCGCTCCTTCTATTTTCGCCGCATTGAGGACATACGGGCCGTGATGGTCGCGAATGGCGAAGCTGACAAACCGATCTGGATCACCGAATTTGGCTGGACGACAGCGAATGCTGCGCCCGGCTATGAGTATGGCGAATTCAATTCTGAGGCCGACCAGGCCGCCTACCTAACGCGAGCCTTCGAGATCGCGCGCACCGAGTGGCCCTGGGTTACAGCGATGTACGTCTGGAATCTGAACTTCTCAGTCGTCGTCCCGGAAACGAACGAGAAAGCGCCGTGGAGTGTCCTGTATTCTGACTGGTCACCACGACCATCGTATGAGGCGCTGCGCAACATGCCAAAGAATTGATATCCATTATTTCGCCACAACGGTCGCTCTGAACGGGTGCCGGCACTTACGACGACGTATCCTTACCGGTCGGCGAGGGGTATGTGGGATCCAAGCGAGAGGTTCACTGGATGATATCTGGGACGTTGTCCGTCGTCCTGCCCGCGTTCAACGAAGCCGCCAACATTGATGCGGTCGTCAAACGCTCAATAGCCGTACTAGAACCTCTCGTTCCTTCGTTCGAGATTGTCGTCGTCAACGACGGCAGCTCAGACGGCACCGGCGAGATTATTGATGCCCTCGAAGCCAACGATCAGCGGGTCAAAGCCGTCCACCACGAACGAAATGGTGGCTACGGATCGGCTCTGCGGAGTGGGTTTGCCGCGGCAACCGGCGATCTGATCATGTTCATGGATGCTGATCGGCAGTTTGACATGTCTGATGTCACGGCCTTGCTGCCATTTGTCGATCACTACGATCTCGTCGCCGGCTATCGCATTCAGCGCAATGATGCACTCTATCGCAAGCTATACGCGAAAATCTTTGATGTCGCGGTCTGGGCCCTATTCGGCATTCACATTCGCGATGTCGATTGCGCCTTCAAGATCTATCGCGGGGACTTTATCAGAGCGATGCCACTGTCGATGCCTGGCGCACTGATCAACACCGAGATGCTGGCGATGGCCAAAAGCGATGGGCGCGAGCATCGTCGAGGTCGGCGTGCATCACTACCCGCGGACGGCCGGGAAGTCGTCGGGCGGTAGTCCTCGTGTCGTCTTTCGCGCGATGGGTGAAACGATTCGCCTCTGGTTTCGGATGCGCTCTATCGAACTTCCAAATTTGCGACCGGAGCGAAAAGCGCCAGACGGTTGGTCGGGAGTGCCCCGCGCCGTCGTGATTGGCGCTGCGGCAGTCCTTGTATCGGTAGCAGCTTTCACGCTGTCTGTCTTCAAGCGCAAATAGCTCGTTACAGTCAATGGAGACCGGACTACGTTCGGCGTCCAAGAATTCGGCACACGTCCGACAAGTGCTCGGCAACGATCACCTCGCGCTGAAGCGCTGACTGCAGATCCTCAATTCTCATGTCGTCGAGGAGCGTGCTTGTGCGCGCCGAGATCATATGGTTGGAGACGAACACCGGTTCGCTGCCAGGTCGGTGTTCGAGTGCTGTAACAATGTCGCCACCAGTGAGCAAACCTGAAACGTTGATCTCTGGTCCAAAGAACTTATTCTCGACAACCACAGGCGTGATCCGGCTTTCGAGGTGACGATTGATCTTCTCGATACCTTCAGTCATTGTCGGACCGATTAGCGTGCCACAAGCAACGATGCCTTCCTGGCGCGGCCCGGACCCGGCCCTGTGCTGCATCAGCATATCGATGTCATCGAGAAACTTGCGGGTAAGACCGATACCGTCTTCAAGCTGCCCAAATGCATCGTAATGCTCTGTTGATGGAATCGGCGTTTCGGTCATCAAGTAGAACTCATCACCGAGGTAGAAAAATGTGTCGCCCCGCGTTGCCCGGAAATGGGCCTGCCAGCGTTCGGCCTGGTCGATGACTGCCAGGGCTTCACCTGTTTCGTAGCGGCGTACGTCCAACGTCGTTCCCGGCAAGGTGCGCATGCATGTGCGCGAAAGCCGGACACGTTTGCTCTGGCGCTCCTGACCGAAGCGGGTGAGTCCGACCGGGACGCCTGCAATTGATTTCAGATGCGGACCGACTGCTTCGAGATCGGCCAGCGACCGTTCAAGCTCGTCGCCGTCGTTGATTCCTGGATTGAGCACGAGTTGGGCGTGATAGTCGATGCCAATCGACTCCAGCCGCTGGAGATCTTCCATGATCTGCGCGCCACGCGGGTTGCCGATGAGGGCCGTTCTCAATTCCGGATTGGTGGCATGAACCGACACGTACAGCGGACCCAGACGCTGCTCTTCGATCCGCTTCCAATCGTCCTCGTCAAGATTAGTCAACGTCACGAAGCTACCGTAGAGCATCGAGTAGCGGTAGTCGTCGTCCATGACATAGAGGCTGCGGCGCATACCCTTCGGGATCTGTTTGATGAAGCAGAATGGGCAGCTGTTGTCGCAGACGTGAATGCCATCGAAGGTGGGATCGGCAAACTCGACACCCCAGGGTTCGTCGTAAGCACGTTCGACTTCGTAAATCACGATCTCGTCGTCCTGCAAGACTTCGAGGGTAACTTCTTCTTCATCTGAATAGAAGGCAAAGTCGATCACATCGCGCAAGCGATGACCGTTCACTGTTATCAAGCGGTGCCCGGCCTCGAGGCCGATCTCGTCGGCTAATGAGCCGGGAGCGATCGAATTGATGACGGCAGGCACTTCCGGCGCGAGGGCTACCCTGCGACGCTTGCGCGGGTTGGCGATGTCCTTCGGACGGGCAACCCCGGTTGATATCTCAGGACTACTCATCTTATGCGGATCCTGTCTGCGATGTGCTGAGGAGTAGATGGCTTGCACCGACCAGTGCGGCAGTTTCAGAGCGCAATATCAATCGACCGAGGCTAACTGGCGTAGCTCTCCGTTCGATTTCCTCTATCTTCGCCGGGCGACCAACCGCCTTCAGGTCCAACAAGTATCATCGGCTGGCGCTGTCCGGTCGTTAGCTCGCTAATGTGGACGGACGAAGATCGCTCCATGAGTACAAATACTTCCGTTCCTGCCGGCTGCCGGAGAAATTCAGTGACCGTCTGAGGGTCATGCAAGGCTGGCAGCGTGACGCGTTCCGACTGTTCGGCTGCCTCAATGACGATCCGCTGAAGACGGGTGCGGCGTTTAGCCCAGACTTGGGCGTCTTTGTAGGATATCACGCAGCGTTCGGCAGCGATTGGCACGATTGCTGCTACCCCTAACTCGGTGAGTTTTTGAACAGCGAAGTCAAATCGTTCGTTTCGAAGTACTGCCAGGCCGACCGTTAGCATAACCTCGGGCTCTCGAACGGGCCAGCATTCCACGCCCAGATCGAGCTGCCAGAGACGCTCGTGACTGGTTGTGAGTTTGGCGGCAAATTCGCTCCCGCCGCCATCGAAGACGCAGATTTCGTCACCACTACCGAGCCTGAGCACTCGGCTCACCTGCCGGCTTTGCTCCGACGAAAGCTGGCCGGTGCCGGCTTGCTTGTCAAGATCGGGAACGAAGAAACGATGGACAGTCATTAGCCACCGTAACGCAGCGTCAAGGTCACCCAGTCACCTACTGTCAAACGTTGTTCGACGATGAGCCCAACAACTTTTAGGGTGTCAACAACTTCGCTCTCGCGCTCGCCGATGATCCCGCTAGCGATCATGCGTCCGTTTTCGCGAATGGCTTTGCCAAAAGTAGCGGCGTCCTCGATGTGGACTCTAGCGATGATATTGGCAAGGATCAGATCGTACTGCCGTCCTTCGGGTACCGAAGATGCAATAGAACCAACGGTGACGGTTGAGCGCTCTTCGAATCCATTCAGTGCAAGATTCGCTCGGAGCGCGTTTGAGGCATAGGGATCGATTTCGACGGCATGGACCGACCTCGCCCCTCGCAGACAGGCTGCGACACTGAGAATGCCGCTCCCGGCTCCAGCATCGAGAACGTCCAGACCGTTGCAGTCGATGTCTTCGAGAGCGATGAGACACATTTCAGTCGTCGGGTGGGACCCGGTGCCAAATGCCATGCCTGGGTCGAGATGTATGACAAGATCCTGGTCTTTAGCTTCATATTCCTGCCAGGTCGGTTTGACGACGAAGCGCTTTCCTAAGCGCAGCACGGGAAAATGCTGTTTCCAGGCCGACTCCCAATCTTCCTCGTGGATGACCCGTTCCATCAGCTCGCCGACTTCTCCAAGCTGGCGAAGATGCCACAGCCCCTGATTTAGTGCCGCCTGTTTGGCTGGCGCTTCTGCATCATCAGCCAGGAACGTCCGCACTGAGACCGGGCGAGTCGGATCAACCTCCAGGTTCTCGCCGTCACCGTCCTGCCGGTAGGCCTCTTCAATGACGACGCCTTCGTTGTAACCGTATCTACTGAAGAGCTCGACAACGCTTTCGACTGACTCGGCATTTGCCAGCACTGATAGTTCGACCCAGGTTGGAGAACCATTCTCCTCAGGCATCGTCGCTAGTCCTTAGATCAACGACGCTTGTGTCGCCAATATTCAGCACCAGCGACGCTCCCCGAACGACAGCATCACGGCCAACGATCGAGTGTGCGACGTTAACGTTCTGGACTGACGAACCGGCATCGATGATCGAATCCCGCACGATCGAAGCAGAGACGATGGCGTGCGGGCCGACGCTGGCGTACGGACCAATGACGGAGCCTTCGATAGACGCTGTTGAGTCGATCAGCGAAGGCTGGATAACGAGTGCGCCATCGTGCCTGTCGGTAGTTTCCGAACGGTCCAACAGGTAGCGGTTTGTGTCGAGCAGCGCTTCGGTCGTACCGGCATCCTGCCAGACCGTCGCATCGCTCGTTGTAAACACTGCTCCGTCGTCGATAAGCATCTGGATAGCGTCGGCGATAAAGTATTCGCCCTTTAGTGATGATATCCGAGGCGATCTGGCGCTCGATTGTCGCTATCAGACGTTCTGCATCTCGGAAGTAGTAGATTCCCATGACGGCGAGGTTGGAGATGGGCTCGTCCGGCTTCTCAACCAGCCGTGTTACCCGTTCCCCATCCTTGACAACGACGCCGAAACGACTTGGATCTTCCACCGGCATGACCCAGAGAATTCCGTCGTCGTCGCTCGATTGAGCGATACTGAGATCGGCCTCGAAAATCATGTCCGGGAAGAGCACCATGACTGGCCCGCTTATCGCCTCACGTGCCTGCAGGAGGGCATGAGTTTGGCCGAGCATTTCTTCTTGTTCGACGAACACCGCTTCGAAGTCATAGTGCTCACGCACATGCTCTTCAATTTGATCGCCGAGATAGCCGGTAATGAAAACGACCCGTTCGGGATTGAGCACGGCGAGCCTGTCCAGGACGTGGTCGATCAACGTCTTGCCGGCGACCGTCACGAGCGGCTTCGGCCTGCTCCAGGTTTGTGGTCTCAGGCGGCTTCCGAACCCCGCGACCGGTAGAACAATCTGCATAGTTCCTCTTCTATTCTCTCGCAATGTTAACCGGCTAGTCAGTGAAGAGCTGGACGTACATGGTTCCATGCGTCTCAGATTCGACTGCGCCGATACCTACTCTACGATAGCCTGGCTCCAGTATGTTCTCGCGATGGCCGGGACTATTCATGAGTCCTGTATGGGCTTGTTCCACGTCCGGTGCAAAAGCGAGGTTTTCCCCGGCTAGACGGTAGCTGATACCGCGCGCGTCAAGGCGATCGAAGGGCGTGCCGGTGATAGGCGATTCGTGGGAAAAGTATCCCTCGGTGAACATCTCGATGCCGTGTAAACGTGCTACTGCTGTTAGTTCAGCATCCAGGACCAGGATCGGCGCACCAGTAGCCGTCCGTTCGGCGTTGACGAGATCGAGCATTGCCATCTCGTCTCCAACCGATATTGAAAGATCGTCAGCCTTGACTCGAAATGGCAAGGTGTGGCTGCCGTGTTGCGACTGTCTGGTAAGCGCGTAGAACTCTGAAGGATCAAATCCGGCCGTCCCTGCGGCTGAGAGAACCTGGTTTGCTCCCGACCTGTAAAGTTGCAAACCGATGCGTGAATCGGCAAGCCATTCACCGGCGAGGACCGAAGTTGTAAAGAAACCGCAAGCGAGGACCAAGACGAAGGCGACGACGATGCCTTGCAGTGCGCCAGGAACAATTCCCAGGGCCCGGTCGATAGGATGGGCTCCTGGGATGATTCCGGTCAGGGTTCGAAACTTGCGAATTAGTGGCCGCAGGAGCAACATCCCTGGGATCCCGATGACGGCGTAAGCCGCAACGAAGCCGATCAGGTTGAGTGCTGAGGGGCGAGCGTCGAGGAAAGTTCCAAATATCGACGCGGCTACGCCGTAAGCCAACGTGGCGAAGGCGAGACCGACGATGGCGAGGAGGACATCGTAAATGCCGACGAGAAAGCCACGTCGGATCCCGGCGGCCATCGATACCACGACAACAAGGACGATGATGACGTCGAGCGGATTCAAGATGGCCTTTCAGCAAAGGACGTAGGTTCAACTGGTGGACGATTGTACGGAAACGAACGTGTGGCGGCGATCGAATCAATCCGGCAGCGAATACGACGCGATCATCGTCGGTTCCGGCCCGAATGGGCTCTGCTGCCGGGATTGTACTGGCCGCCTCGGGCGCGAAGACGCTGATACTCGAGCGCAATGCAACGATAGGCGGTGGCGCTCGGACGATGGAGTTGACGGAGCCAGGCTTCCTCCACGATGTCTGTTCGGCAGTTCATCCACTTGGCGCAGGATCGCCTTTCTTTCGTCGACTGCCGCTTGAGCGCTACGGTCTTGAGTGGATACATCCGCCAGTTCTCGCTGCACACCCGCTCGAAGATGGTGACGCCGCCGCGCTCTACAAGTCGGTCGACGAAACTGCCTCGGAACTTGGCGCAGATGCTGCCAGCTATCGGAAGCTACTCGGACCGCTGGTAGATGGCTCTGAAGCACTATTCAGGCAACTGATGGCTCCTCTGCGACCGCAACTTCCATCGAAGGCGCTGATCCAATTTGGTCTGCGTGGCATACGATCGGCAGAAGCGACCGCCACGGAGCCGATTCGTAGGTCCGCGCGGACGGGCGCTGTTCGCTGGCATGGGTGCCCATTCCGTACTGGCCCTGGATCGACCGGGAACTTCAGCCTTTGCGTTGACCCTGCTGGCGGCCGGTCACGCATTTGGCTGGCCGTTTCCGAAGGGTGGGTCGCAATCTCTGGTCGACGCGCTGGCGATCTATTACCGGGCACTGGGCGGCGAATTGGAAACGAATATGAACGTAACGTCTATGAGCGAATTACCACGACTCGCGTTCGATCGTTTTCGACACGACACCGCGCCAGATGCTGGACATTGCCGGAGAACGGCTTGGAGGGCTGTACAGGCGACAGACTCGAGCGCTACAAGTACGGCCCGGGAGTCTTCAAGATCGATTACGCCCTCTCCGGTCCGATACCGTGGCTGGCGGATGCTTGCAAACAGGCGGGAACGGTCCATGTTGGGGGTACGCTTGAAGAAGTCGCTGCCGCCGAGCGGGCGGTGATGTCCGGGCACCATCCGGCAAAGCCGTTTGTGCTCGTGGCCCAGCCCAGCCTCTTTGACGCGAGCCGCGCGCCCGCTGGCAAGCACACAGCCTGGGTCTATTGCCACACGCCATCCGGTTCGACCGTCGATATGACCGAACCAATCGAACAGCAGATCGAGCGTTTTGCGCCTGGATTCCGAACGCGCATCATCGCCCGGAGTCATATGAACAGTGTCGAAATGGAAAACTACAACCCCAACTACATCGGTGGCGACATAAGCGCCGGGGCGAACAATCTGACACAACTCATCGCCCGGCCCGCAATCAGATGGGACCCCTACACCACGCCAGACCCTCAGATCTTCCTCTGTTCCGCGTCAACGCCACCTGGTGGTGGTGTCCATGGGATGGCAGGCTATCACGCCGCCAGAAGCGTTCTGCGGCGCCTACGGGCGACGTAGCTGAACGTCGATGACCGCCGTCGTGCCATTTCTGACTGATTCGAGACCACGTTGAAGAGCCGCGAGCAATTCACCGGGATCTGAGACCTGCTCGCCATAGCCACCGACAGCTTCGGCAATGATGTCGTAGCGCGGTGGCGGCGCAAGATCGACGCCTACGAATTTCTCGGTCGAGACTGAAAAACCTTCGGGGTATGAAGCAACGAGCGGGCTCTTGGTCGCGTTGTAGCAGGCGTTGTTGAAGATCACGACCATCACCGGCGCGTTTTGCACCTGCATCGCCCACAACGCCGCCGTTGGTGCTCCGAAGACGAATGATCCGTCACCGACAAGCGACAATACCTGCTGATCGGGGCGCGCCAACTTCATGCCCAACCCGGCACCGAGACCCCAACCGAGCCCGGAACCACCGCTGACATACCAGCTTTCAGGACGCGAAACCGGAAACTGTCGCCAGACATGCGCATTGCTCGTGACCATCTCATCGACAACGATCAGGTCGTCATGTTCTGTACCGAGCTGGCCCAGGCAGTAGCCCAACCACGTTGGCGTAATGTCTTCGCCGTCACCGTCAGAGAGAGCTGACGTTGCGCCAGTCGTCCCGCTGGCGTTCGTGCCTCTCAGCAAGGCGAGTGCGGCGTGCTTCGATCTCCGCTGCCCGTTCTTCGATTGCTCTTCCGGCGATGATCTCATTGAGTTGTTCGAGAGCGAGCGCGCTGTTTGCTTTGATCGGTAGGTCAATCGGATAGGTCCAGAGCGGGATACGTTCCTTCACCGGATCAATATCGATCTGGATGATGCGAGCATCGCGCCGCAATGTCGTTGTCGTTGGGATATAGGGCACATCGTGGTCGACGACCAGGATGACGTCCGCCTTCTCCGTCAGTTCGGTCGCATCGTAGCCCTGGTGGAGTGGATGGTCGCCGGGGAAATTTGCGCGATTGCGCCATTCGACAACTGGTATCGCCAGTCGTTCGCATAGCGACTGAAGCGCGACGTAGCCGTTCGGGTTCTTTCCCAACATCTGCCGTCAATACCAGCGGATCGTTCGCGGCAATCAACCAGTCGGCGGCTAGTTCGAGAGCTTCTCGGCCGCCGTCGCCGAACTTCGCGGGCCTGTGACGTTCCGGCGAATAGAGATTTGGCTGCTCCACTTGATCCATCAAAAGTTCTCGAGGCAGCGTCATATAGACAGGTCCCGGCGGATCACTTGCTGCAATCTGGAAGGCGCGATTGACGACTTCCCCGACCTGATCTGCCCGGCGTAGCTCGTAGTCCCATTTCGTGTAGTTGCGGACGATCCCGTGCTGGTCGAGTTGCTCCTGTAACCAGTGGATGTAGGAAGAGCGGCTACCACGCTCCATCGGATCGCTTGTGTAGGGCGCGCGACCAGCGGCAATGACGACCGCCGCCCGTCCGCGTTGGGCGTTGTGGAGCATGCTGCCCAGATTCTGCGTGCCAACATCGACATGCACCAGCACCGCCTGAGGTCGGCCGGTTGCGGCGTAGTATCCGTGGGCGGCCGCAAGCGCGACGATCTCGAAGAGGCAGAGCACGACACGCGGCGCGGTCCTTCCCTGCTCCTCGATCTTGCGAATGGCTTCTTGAACGGGAAACGTATCCGTCCCGGGATTCAAGAAGAGACAATCGACCCCCTGAGCGACCAGGGCTTCGACGAACGCTTCCGCCGTTTCTCCGACTTCGATCTTCGTGATCGGAGCTGCCAGATCCTCGGGCTTACGAGTCGTGGTCATCAGCGTCATTCCTTACGCTCTAGTGCGTGTACGTTGGTCGCGTTGTTCCCGGAGCGGGAACCTCGCGTCGCAGCGCTCTGCCTCCAAGATATCCAGTCTCTCTGCCACCGGAAACGGCATGGAAACCGTTGACGAATACATGCTCTATCCCGATCGGGAACTGAACGGGATCAGCGTACGTTGACGTATCGATGACTGTGTCCGGGTTGAAGATAGTGATATCGGCGAATGCTCCAGGACGCAGCACGCCACGGTCTGCGAGACCGCAGCGCCATGCCGGTAGTGACGTCATCTTACGAATAGCTTCTTCGATCGGCATCAGTTTGAGGTCGCGTGTGTAGTGTCCAAGTACTCTGGGATATGTCCCATAGGTGCGCGGATGCGGCGTCCCGCCCATCAACCCGTCAGTCGCGTGCATCAGCCAGGGCTGTACCAGCAACGTCTGGACGTCGGCCTCATCCATCATGTGCAGAATCATCGAAACTGCGTGGTTCTCCTCGAGTAACAACCGCACCATTGCCGTGTAGGCGTCGACATTCCATTCCGCCGCGACTTCCGGTATACGTTTACCGACAGCCCACTGGTTGGCATCGGTCCGGACTCCGGCGATCTGAATCGATTCCCAGCCGCTGGCGGCGATGCTCGATTCCCAGTCCGCCCGGCCGCCTTCGATCTCCGTCTTGATTTGGAGACTCATGTCGTCGTCACGAAGCCAGGCATTGAGTCCATCGACGCCTCTGGAATGGACCCAGGGGGGCAAGAGCGCCCCCAGCATCGTCGAGCCGGCAGTGTACGGGTATTGATCGGCTGTCAGATCGACGCCGTCTTCCCGCGCCTGATTGATCGCCTCGACCATTTTCGACGAGTTTCCCCAGGCATCGCGCCCGCGTGCCTTGAAGTGCGAGATGTGCTGCGAAGCGCCAGTCATGAGACCGACCGTCACAACCTCGCGGATGCCATCGAGCACCCGTTCGCCCTCGAAACGCATGTGATAGACCATGAACGACTGATGCCGGGAGACGACGCGCCCGAGTTCCATCAGTTCGTTCGTGTCGCAGTAAACGGCCGGCGTGTAGATCAAGCCGGTTGAGAAGCCACACGCGCCATTCTGGATCGCCTCGCCAACGAGGATCTGCATCCTGGTGAGCTCTTCGCGCGTCGGCTGCCGGTCAGCCATCCCCATAGCGTGAAGCCGTACGGTTCCATGACCCGACCATACAGGCGAAATTTATCGCTGAGCCGTTCAGCAGGCGGAAGTACTCGCCGAAGCTGCGCCAGGTCCATTCGAGATCGGGATCGTCATTGAGACCAGCGAGATGAGTCCGCCACTGATCGACGTCAGCAGCCTTTATCGGTGCCTCGGAAAACCCATCCTGGCCCAGCAGGTCGGTCGTGATGCCCTGTCGTAGCTTCGGGCTAACCTGCCGATCGGAGATCCCGGTAAGGTCGCAGTGGCTATGCGTGTCAACGAATCCCGGTGAGACGGCGAGGCCGGTCACATCGATGATGTGCCCTTGTGGCATTGTTCTCGGCCCCAGCTCGAGGATCCGGTCGTCACTTATGACCAGATTGCCAACGACGCCTGGATTGCCCAGACCATCGAAGATGGTTCCGCCTCGCAGCGTTGTTACTGCCATGCAGTCAGCCCTGTCCGTTTAGCTTTGCGCACCGTAGCCCCGGCTCAGGAACATGCCCGTTCCCGCATCGCCAATAATGCCCGAGTCAATATCGAATCGCATCTCGCCGCGCACCATCGTCTTGACGACCGACACGCCTATCGTTTTGCCCTCGAACGGTGTCCACTTGTTGCGATGGAGCATTTCAGCGCCTCGCACGGTCCACGAGCGATCCAGATCGTAGAACGCCAGATCGGCATCTGAGCCGACTTGAATTGCACCTTTGCGTGGGTAAAGTCCAAAGATCTTTGAGGGACCAGCCGCGCTTAGCTCGACAAATTGGTTCAGCTCTAGTTCGCGCCGGTTGAGCATCTCGTCGAGCACGCCGGGATACATCGTCTGGATCATGTTGCAGCCGAGCGGCGAATCCCAGATGTTCGTTTCGCCGGGTTTCTTTTCCTCTACGGTATAGGGCGCATGGTCTGACGAAATGACGTCAATCGTTCCATCGATTACGCCTTCCCAGATTTCCTCCACTTCTTCGCGAGATCTGATCGCCGGTGCGCAGCGCCCCCAGGGGCCCTGAGCTTCAAGATCGCTCAGATCGAGCAGCAGATACTGCGGGCAGGTTTCGACATCGACCCACACCCCCCGAGTGCGAGCATCGCGGATGAGTTGCAGCCCTTCAGGCGTCGCACAGTGACAGACATACAGTCGACCGCCCGTCGCTTCGGCAAAGAAGATCGCGCGGTGGATCGCTTCCGTCTCGACTAGCGCAGGGCGACTTTCTGCATGGGCCAATGCATCGATGCGGCCGGCCGCCTGCATCCGAGCGATGCCGGCCTGGAGCAAGCTGTCACTCTCGCAATGCAACCCGAATGGGATGTCGCTGTCAGAAAGGAACTCAAACACTTCGAGCATAGTCGCGTCATCGATGTGCGGGAAGGACGGGCTCGAAGCAGGCATGAAGGCCTTCATGGCGACAACGCCCTCATCGATCATGTCCTGAAGATCCTGAAGAGACTGGCCGATGACACCACCCCAGAGCGCGATATCGATTCGGGCTTGCTCGCCAACCAGCTTCTTTTTCTCGCGGACCACTTCCCCGGATGTGGCGGTTGGGGCTGCCTGAGGCATCTCGATCGCCGTCGTAACGCCTCCCGCAAGGGCAGCCTGAGAGCCGGTATCAAACCCTTCCACCATGCGCGGATCAGGTACGCGAAAGTGAGTGTGGACGTCTACGCCACCGGGAACGACGATGAGTCCTGACGCATCTATGATCTCAGCGTCTTCTCGATCTCCTGCATCCATCGAAATCGTGGAAATTCGGCCGTCATGAACGACGATATCTGCCTGTACCGGCCCGTCCGTCGTGACAATCGTGCCGCCTACGATGTGCTTCAGCCCTGCCATCTGGTCTCTCCTTCATTTCCATCTACGAGTTTCAAGCCATTCGAATTTGCAAGCCGCTTACTTCTGGATCGTAGCACCGCTCAGAGGAATCACTCCGCATCATAGCGAGGGAAACGGAATGTCATGTCGTCTTCAAGCAGCCCGCCATAGCCGAGCCGGCGCACGTCATCGGGTACGATCGTGCGCCCGGCAAAAACGAGCGGCAACATCAGATCGATGACCGTCGCTTCGCTGTACATTGAGCATGATGCCAGGTTGAATATTGGCCGTCCTGCGCACTCAGCCACCCAGAACATGCTGCCGGGATCAGCGGGCGCACCAAAGTGCACCATCGTTGCACCGAGCGCCGGTAGGGCTCGAAGAATAGGATCCAGCGGATCGAGCGTATTGCCTCCCGCTGCCATGATCAGATCTGCGCCAGCATCAAATGCCGCTCCCAACGCGCTTGCCACCTGACTCTCGTCAGCATCGACGTACGCAAACTGACAATCAGATGAGCCATACCAGGCTAACTTGCTACGGACTCGCGCTTCAAACGATTCTCTCAATTTGGGGTGCAACGACTCTGTCGCAACGACGGCTGTGCGACGCGGGAGGAACGATAAGACATCGACAATCGGCTCTCCATTGCGGGCGGCTATTGCTTCGATCTGCTCGACGTCCGCTTCAGGAACGACGATTGGCGTAGCTTTCACACCCGCCACCGTTTGTTCCCTGACGACCGCCTGATCGGTGAACCGCGTGAATAGCGAAAGACTACCGACGGCGTTTAGCTCGTGCACGCGATCCGGGTCGATGACGAGCAGTCCCTTGTGGGCAGCGTTGAGGTTGAAGCGGCTATTGAAGGGACCATCGATCATCAGTCCTCGTCCACAAACGGCTTCGGACACTCTGCGTCCGGCGATATTCTCGTGAAGATCGCCGGGTTCCAATTCGATGAGATGGAGCATCCCTCCAGGCAGCTCGCCCCAGCGCGAAAAGACGGCCTCGGTAATGACGCCGCCCTTCGGTAAGAGACGTTCTCCTTCTATCGTTCGCAGCGATGCGGTCGTCGCCCAGCCAATCTGTTCTGAGGAGACTCGCTCAACCGCCATTTCATGCGCTAACATCAAGCATATTCTTTCGTCGATTGCGTACCGCTCTAACGGATTGAATCCTAGTCGTTGAGCGGCCTGATCACCCGGATCATCATAGTTAAGGGAGCCGCAAGCATGTCAGAGAGTTCCTCAGAGCGGGAAATGGCCATCAACATCGCAGACGAATCGTATGCGTCAGCCCGGCAGTACGTCGAAGAGATCGACGAAGCGTCGATGCTACGCCCAAATCGTGTCGGTATCTGGTCTGGCAAAGATCTCGTCATTCACATCGCAGACTGGGAGTCCGAGGGAGCACGGATCATCGAAGACCTCGCGGCTGGGCGACCAGAATCATGGATTCCTGACGGTATCGATGGCAACACATTCAACGAGCAGCGCGTTGCAGATCATTCCGACCTGTCTCTTTCCGAGGCGATGGATTTCTGGGAAAGTTGCCATCAGAAGCTGGTCGATTCTTATAGTGATACCGAGAGCGATCGGGAGAATATCCTTTTCGGTCTTACGCGCGAGCACTATCGTGGTCACTACCCCGACTTCCGCCACGTCAAGCCATTTGTGCCGCTCTCTGACGAAGAGCGCGAGGAATTGCTATCGACGATGGATGCCTCTCATCAGGCATTTCTCGCGCTCGTTGAATCGATAGACCCTGCTGATCTTCTAAAGGCGAACTCGGTCGGCATCTGGTCCGGCAAAGATCTCATTGCGCACCTGGGACATTGGCAACAGGCCGCGATCGACCTGACGCGAGAGTTGGAGCAGGATCGCCCGGGCAAGTGGCCCGGCGAGGACGGCAACAACATCAATGAGTGGAACGAAGCGCGCGTCGAAGCGATGAGCGATCAGGATCTCGATGAGATTCAGGCTTACCAACAAGGCCGCTATGCGGAACTTCGAGAATTGATTCGTACGTCGGCGTTCGCAACCCGATCAGCCGGCATCGGCGCGACGGAGTTTCACTACGGTCTACATCTAGAAGATTTTGAAAGCCTGGACCGAACTTCGAATTGATTGAGCTTGGCATAAGCAGTTTGTTGAGGCAATCGTAGAGATGGGCTCGTCCCCACCGGGCAGCGAAGCTGCGTAAAAACCGGTATGAAAAACGGGCCGGTACGTTGCCGGCCCGTTCCTCTCGGTCTCTTTGAGAACTTCAGCTCAGGCGCTGACCTTGTACTCGATCGGACGATCGTTAACGGTCATGAGTAGCGGGCTTGTGCCATTGTTGATGACGTCGGCGTTGACGACACATTTACGCACATTATCGAGCGATGGAATTTCGTACATGACTTCGAGCAGTACTTCCTCGATCGTCGTACGCAGACCGCGGGCACCGGTTTTGCGGTTCCGCGCATTCTTTGCGATCGCCTCGCGTGCGTCCTGGGTGAAGACCAATTCAACTCCATCGAATTGGAACATGCGCTGAAACTGACGCACGATAGCGTTCTTTGGTTCGACCAGTATGCGCATGAAATCGTCATGCGTTAGCTGGTCAATCGATACGACGACCGGTAGACGACCTACGAATTCTGGAATCAACCCATATTGGAGGAGATCGTCGTGGCTGACTTCTGCCAGCACTTCGGTATCGTTCGTTGAGCCCAGGCGCTGGTTGCCAAAGCCCATCGCACCATCATGACCAAGGCGACGGCGAACAATCGCTTCCATGCCCTCAAATGCGCCACCGACGATGAAGAGGATATTCGTCGTGTCGATCTGAATGTATTCCTGGTGAGGATGCTTGCGGCCGCTCTGTGGCGGCACGTTCGCAACGGTCCCTTCCATGATCTTCAGAAGAGCTTGCTGCACGCCCTCGCCGGACACATCTCGTGTGATCGATGGATTCTCTGCCTTGCGGGATATCTTGTCGATTTCGTCGATGTAAATGATGCCTCGCTCGGCTCGGGCAACATCGCCTGCACTCTGGATCAGGCGCAAGAGGATATTTTCGACATCCTCACCGACATAACCAGCCTCTGTCAGAGCAGTTGCATCGGCGATTGAGAAGGGAACGTCCAGATATTCTTGCCATCGTCTGAGCCAGCAGCGTCTTCCCGCAACCGGTTGGACCAACCAGTAGAATATTGGACTTCTGCAGTTCAACGTCATCGGGGCTCTCGAGCTTGGCGGCAACGCGCTTGTAATGGTTGTAGACGGCGACGGAGAGGATCTTCTTGGCGCGATCCTGACCGATGACGTACTCATTCAAACGCTCGTAAAGTTCTTTGGGCGGCAACATCTTGCCGATTCCCGGATCGTTCTCCTGAACCGGCTGGTCTTCTTCTTCGATAATTTCCCGGCAAAGCTGGACGCACTCATCGCAGATGTAGACAGAACCAGGGCCGGCTATCAGGCGGCGAACTTCCTCCTGGCCTTTGCCACAAAAGGAACACCGATAATGAACTCTGCCACCGCGCGTGCTGCTGCTCATACGCCGCCCTTTTCTTCCCGCCCCAGACGTTCTGGTTCGCTACTCGTCCGATTCGCCATTCGAGTCGTCTTTGCCATTCTTCTCTGCAGCCCGCATAGCCTTCAACTTTTCGATTTTCGGTGATTCGAGAACATGATCGACGAGGCCATACTCAACAGCCTCTTCAGCTGTCAGATATTTGTCTCGCTCGGTATCCAGCTTGACGCGCTCACGCGGCTGACCGGTATGCAGAGCCATTATGTCAATCATTCGATTGACAACCTTCATCGTCTCCTCGGCCTGCACTTCGATATCGGCAATCGCGCCACGGAATCCTGAAGATCCCTGGTGAATCAGGACCTTTGAATTCGGAAGCGCATAGCGCTTGCCCGGCGAACCAGCTGCGAGTAAAACCGCGCCCATACTGGCGGTCAGGCCACACGCATAGGTGCGAACTTCGGCAGTGATCGACTGCATTGTGTCGTAGATGAAAAGCCCGTGGTAGACACTTCCGCCCGGTGAGTCGATATACATCATGATGTCTTGTTCCGGGTTGTCGTGGTCGAGGAACAATAGCTGAGCACTGATCAGATTCGAAATCTGATCGTCGACCGGCGTCCCGAGAATGATGATTCGATCCCGCAACAGACGCGAATAGATGTCATAAGCCCGCTCGCCACGGTTCGTGCTCTCGACCACCATTGGAACGAGATTCCGTGGATCGGGTCCGCGTGAATACCACTCCATAATCTCACTACTCCCTATACGTTGGAAATTGCATCATTATCAGTCTATTAGGCCGGCTTCTCGGCCTCACTCTTAACTACTTCGATTCTTCTTCGTCAGTATCTTCGTCTGCTGGCTCAGCCTCAGGTGCCTCGGCCTCATCCTCTTCCGCAACTGCAGCAACAGGCTCTGAGTCGACATCTGCCGATTCTGCAGCTACTTCTTCGGCAACGGCAACTACCGTATCCGCATCTTCAGATTCGGATTCCTCATCCTCATCTTCGATCACGACTGCTGCCTCTTCGGATTCCATTTCTGATTCTGCAGCATCGTCGACCACGACCTCGGAATCCTCAACGACTTCTACGAAGCTGGCTTCAATCTCATCTTCGGGTTCTGGAGGAGCTTCGTCCGCTGCGAGGAGGTCGGCACCAGGGCCGGAGATTGCTCCCTTACCCTCTGTACCGAGGGCAATCACCATCTCCATCAATTTACGGTCGTGCAGCTCGTTCTCGAGCATGCCGCGGAAATATTCCGATTCGTAGAGTGACTTCATCTGTTCGGGATTCGGCCGGCCGGCAATGAGTTTGTTGATCTCGGCGTCGAGATCCTCCTGTGTGACCTCAAGTCCTTCAGCTTTTGAAACCTCTTGAAGTACGAGGGTATTCCGCACTCGTTCGCCGGCACTCTCGCTCAATTCCTCGCGAAGATCGCTCTCGCTCTGACCATTCGATGTCGAGGTAATCCTCAAAATCAATGCCCTGCTGGGCCAACCGCGTGCGCAACTGCGTTATTTGATCTTCGAGCTCCGAATCGATCATCGTGTCAGGGATCTGTACTTCGGAGAGCGCGACGATTGCTTCGATTATTTCGTTGAAGACTGATGATCGCTGCTCGCGAGCGCTCCGTCGCAAGACATCCTCGGCGACCGCTTCGCGCAATTCATCAACGGTCTCGAACTCGCCCACCTGAGCCGCAAACTCATCGTTTAATTCCGGCATATCGCGGTGGCGAATCTTCTTCAGCGTCAGCGCATAGCGCAGCGTCTTACCGCGCATGTTGGGGCGGACGGATTCGTCGTCATCTTCGAAAGCGAGTGTAAGCTCCGAAGAAGATCCAGGTAGCATCAGCTTCAACGCTTCGACGAGCGAATCAAAGAGATTGCTCTCGCCGATGATGAAGATCGCATCGGTCGCCGGATCCTGGAAATGTTCGTCGCCTTCAAAGACCTCTAGGTCAATCGTGACCTCATCGCCGTCGCCGGGATGGCGGTCCTCTTCAACATCGATCCACTCGGCGTGATTCTTCAGAAGCGCTTCGATTTCCGTCTCTACCAATTCTTCATCGATATCGACTTCGCGAGTCTCTACTCGCACGCTCTGATAATCTCCGAGTGCAACGGAGGGATAGACCTCGACAACGACTTTGAACGCGATTGGTTCATCGTTATAGATGTCTACTACCGGCTCACTTATTGGCTGGAGATCTTCCTCATCAAGCGCTCGCTTGTAAAGATCATCCATCATGTTGCGTCCGGCCTCGGAAACGATCGCCTCACGGCCGATCATCCGCTCGATAATATGCCGCGGCGCTTTCCCTTTGCGGAATCCTGGAATAACAGCATCCCGCGAGAGTTCGCGCATCGTGCTGTTTACCGCAATCGCAAACTCATCTGGGTCAGCCGCGATATCAATCGCGACGACACTCTTGGGCATTCGGTCAACTGTGATCTTCACGTACGCTTACCTCGAGGGTATCTATAAGCCGATTAACTCCAGCCAGTATAGCAAAACGAGGTCTGTTCTCCTCTTCCGAAGCGGCAATCAGGACTGTCAATCTCTTCAGACAGGACTGGTAGAATCGACGGCGAAACGATTCGGATAGCACGCATCGCCCGTTCGCTCGTCTTTTTCTCCTCCCGGATGTGAGCACCTTTGGAGCACTATGGAGCACCCGCGCATCTCTGGCAACATGCCCAACCCATCAAATGAACTCCCGCTAGACGTTCCGCCAACGCCGCCTGCCTTTGAATTATTCGCCGCATTTATGCGCCGGGCAAAGATAGAAGACTGTGAACTAGTCCCCTGGGGCTCAAACTACACCTTCGCCGTTCTCTTGAGTGATCCCATCGAAGAACATCCGGAAGCCCTCGCCATCTACAAGCCTGTGGCGGGCGAGATCCCGCTCTGGGATTTCCCCAGCGATAGTCTTTACCGGCGTGAATACGCTTCATATCTCGTCTCTCAACGGCTTGGATGGCACTTCATACCGCCGACGATAATTCGAGACGGTCCGCACGGAACCGGCTCGATGCAGCAATATGTAGAAGCGGACCAGGAAGATCACTACTTCAGTTTTCGCGATACATGCAGTGAAGAACTCCAGCGCATCGCGCTCTTTGACATCATCACCAACAACGCCGACCGCAAAGTCGGCCACACTTTGCGAGATGCAGTTGATGGTCGCATCTGGGGTATCGATCACGGCTTGACGTTCAATGTCGAGCCAAAATTGCGAACCGTCATCTGGGATTTTCAGTTGGAGCCTATCGCCGGCAGTATGCGCGAAGATATTCGGCGGGTGGCCAACGATCCCGAGTTGGCTCGCATCCTCGGCAGACATCTGACTCGTAACGAGGTTCAGGCATTCCAGATGCGCGCCCGTCACCTAGCACGCCAGGGCATCTTTCCTCCGCTCACGTCCAGAAGGAATATTCCCTGGGGCTGGTAACCCTCTACCCTTCGAGCACACCCGCTCGATCGAGCATGTCCAGTGTTATGTCAATTGGAAGTCCATGTCGGATCATTCCATCCCGACCCTCAACCGTCTGGGAAGCGAAGAGTGCGCTGACAACCGCTTCTTCGGTCGCCTCTACAACTGCCTGGAAGAGGGAGTCGATAAGATCACCGCTTTCGACGATCTGCTCGAAGCGAAGGAGATTTCCCTGAGGTTCATGTGGAATGCGAGGTTGAGTGGAAAAAGCGATGACGAAATCTCCGCTCCCGTGCCCGGCAATGGAGCCGGTACGCGCCAATCCAAGTGGAGCTCTTTTCGCAAGCCGGCGCAGCGGTCGGTCGAGCATTGGCGCGTTCGTTGCTACGATCACCATGATTGATCCTGATTCCGGTACGTCCGGTGCAGGCTGCCATTCGCGAAGATTTCGACCAACGGGGACTCCAGCAATGACGAGCTGATCGCGGCGACCGAAGTTCCCCAGAACAAGAACTCCAACGGAGTAACCACCCAATTCATCCGGGAGCTGCCTCGAAGAAGTACCAATACCGCCTTTGAAGCCATAGAGCACCATTCCGGTCCCGGCCCCTATCGCGCCTTCCTCGACAGTTCCGGTGTGCGCTGAATCTAGCGCATCAAGCACATCCTGCTGGCGCACCGGTCGGCCCTGGAGGTCACTCAGCTGCCCATCATTGCACTCGCCGACAACCGGGTTGAATGATGCAGTGCGTATGCCAACATCGGGATTCTCCTGGATTGCCGCTTGAACCAGCCCGTCGGCGACGATCCCGACATTTAGCGTGCCCGTGAGCGCGACAGGGCTCTCCAGAACCCCCAGCTCGTCAATCTGGGGAAATCCGACGCTCTTCCCGAATCCGTTCATGACAAAGGTCGCCGCTGGAACTTTCTCCCGAAAGATGTTGCCAGGATGCGGACGAACGACCGTCACACCGGTCCGAAATGGACCGGAACCGGGTTGCAGGCTGCCTCCTCCCGTGGAGATTGTCACATGCCCGACCGAGACGCCTACGACATCGGTAATGGCGTTGTTCAGACCAGTGGGCATCGTGCCCAGACGTAACCCGGCGGCCCTCGGCCGCGGTCGATGTTCAGGCAAATTCCGTTCCTTCCCTATCGTCCAAAAGGATGCCTGCCACGATTGGGCCAGGATAGCCCTGTCAATCAGACACCGGCGCTCCGACCACGCCGTGCCGCATTCTGCCTGCGGACGGCAGCTGGGTCAACGAAGAACCAGACCAGCACGACACCTGCGATAAAGCCACCGATATGAGCGAAAAATGCGGTGCCACCTTGAACGCTATCCATGCTCAGCGCCGTGTAGCCACTCAGCGCCTGCAACAGAATCCACAATCCAATGACGATGATCGCAGGCAACCGAAAAATGAGCGGGATGATGATGAGCAGTGTCGCCACCCGCACCATTCCTCTGGGGAACAGGATCAAATATGCGCCCATGACGCCTGAAATCGCACCGCTTGCGCCAATGATTGGAATCAGAGAATTTCGATCAATGAGAATCTGGGTCATTCCACCGGCCAGGCCACAAATCAAGTAGAACGCCAGGAAGCGCAAATGCCCCATCGCATCCTCAATATTGTCACCGAAGATCCAGAGGAAGAGCATATTCGCGCCTATGTGGAGAAAGCCGCCGTGAATAAACATCGAGGTTATCAGAGTAACTATTACCGGCGGCCCTATGTAAGGCGGTAGGTCGTTGAAATGTGTTATCTCGAACGGCGTCGCGCCCCAGGCAAAGACGAAGCGGGTCAGCTCCGACTCCGAACGCAAAATCTGATAGACAAAGGTGACGAGGTTGGCAAGTATCAGCCCGGACACGACGATATGCGGCCGCTGTATTCCACGATCGTCATCCCCAATAGGAAGTAGACCACTTCCTATCATGCCTCGCTGCGACCGCCCGGCATGAGTGCGAGTATTTTCGTGACAAGGTGCTCACGCATCTTCGCTCCTGCTTCGGGGGCAAAGAGTATCCCGAGAGCCACCCCTATGGTGAAGAACTTCACAGCTGTCCTAAGCCGGCCGATCATTCAGGCGCTCCCTTGTCTTCGTGATCTTACGGGTCGACGCATCACTATCTGGCGCGGCTATGTGCTCGGTTCATCATCGGAATCACCATCGACAGCCTCAGTCACCCGAGTCGCCGACTCGTCGAGTACTCTGTCTGCTTCCTCGACGTAGCTCTCTGCAGCTCGTTGGCCTTCTTCAGCGGCAGCAATGAGCGAATCGCCTATATCGTCAGATTCATCAGTGACCTTGTCGCCAATCGTCACCGGGAGCGGCGAACGATCGACAAGATCGGTGACACGTGAACGTGTGTTCTGAAGAACATCGGACGTTGCCGCGGAGCTAGCAGCTTCTCGCAGCTGGTCGGTACGCGTGGCAGCCACTTCCCGCAAATTCGACGCCTTTGCCCGGAATTCTTCCATCTGCATTTCGTTCACGCGCGAACGCCAGCGATCTCTGGTTTCCATTCCGGTGCGCGGCGCCAGCGCCAACGTCGCCAACGCTCCGGCCACAGCTCCGATGACGACTCCAGCCATGAAAGCAAAGTCGTGTCGGCTCTCTTCACGCCTAATCAATGTAGTGCTCCTATTCGTCCCCCGGGGTAAACCGTTCCACTAATGTTATGCGGAGTCGAGGTTTTTATGCCTCACTCTCATCGTAGCAGGAACGAGTAAACGCCAACCATGTGTTAGGATGCCGCCGGGCCCGGTCTGAAGCTAGGGAGCACAGCGCATCCTATGAATATTCACGAATATCAAGCGGCCGAACTTATGGCGCAGAGAGGCATTCCAACGAATGCCGGTATCGTCGCAACGCGTCCTGAATCCGCCGGCGACGCATATACCGAGCTTGCAGGTTCGCAAGGCCTTGTGGCCGTAAAAGCTCAGGTTCACACGGGTGGCAGAGGTAAAGCCGGCGGGATCAAACTCGCCAGGTCCGCCAGCGAAGCTGTAGCGGCAGCCGAAGCTATTCTGGGGATGGACATCAACGGTCACATTGTTAGCAAAGTCCTCATCGCACCGGGTGTCGACATCGCCCGTGAGTACTACCTGGGTGTCATTCTCGATCGTTCGGCACACGGTTTGACGATCATGGCAAGTGCCGAAGGTGGCGTCGAAATCGAAGAGGTTGCACGGCTCAGCCCGGAAAAAATCGTCCGCGTCACGGCTGATCCCATACTTGGCCTGTTGGACTATCAAATCCGTGAAGTTGCCTTTGGTCTCAATCTTGAGCCAACCCTGATGTCCGGATTTGCCGGAGTCGTGAGATCACTTTTCGACACCTTTACTGAGAATGGCGCGTCGCTGGCGGAAATTAATCCACTTGTGCTGACCGCAGAAGACCATTGGCTCGCGCTCGATTCGAAGATGACAATCGATGACAATATTCTTCCGTATCGGCCAGATCTGGAACAACTTCGCGATATGGGAGGCGAGAACGCGACCGAAATCCGTGCGAAAGCGAACGGCATATCATTCGTCAAACTGGACGGAAACATCGGATGTGTCGTCAATGGCGCGGGCCTGGCGATGGCAACGATGGACGCGATCAAACTCTTTGGCGGCGAACCGGCTAATTTTCTTGATGTTGGAGGCGGCGCGACCGCCGATCAAGTTGCGCTGGCGCTGGAACTTGTGCTGGCTGACGACGCGGTCCAGGCGATTCTCTTCAACATCTTCGGCGGTATTACACGGGCCGATCTTGTGGCGGAAGGAATCGTTGAGGCACAGAAGCGCATTGAGGTCAGGGTTCCGTTGGTCATCCGGCTCGTCGGTACAAACCAGGAAGCTGGCCGCAAAATACTCGCCGATGCCGGCATCGATACCGTTGACTCAATGTCAGCAGCGGCAAGAGCTGCCGTGGCCGCGGCGATCAGTTAGGTTTTATCCACAGAACGAAGGTTTGCATGAGCATATTGGTCGACGCAAACACGCGCCTGCTTGTCCAGGGGATCACTGGGCGCGAGGGCACGTTTCATGCCGGGCAGATGATCGACTATGGAACGAATGTCGTTGCCGGTGTGACGCCCGGTCGTGGCGGAGCATCGGTGCATGGCGTGCCAGTATTCGACACTGTTTCAGAAGCTGTCCGCGAAACGAGCGTAAACACCTCGATTATTTACGTGCCGGCCCGGTTCGCCCCCGACGCCATTCTTGAAGCTTGCGACTCCGGCATCCCGCTCGTCATCTGCATTACCGAGAACATTCCCGTCAACGAGATGATCAAGGTGCGCGCTCATGTCAAATCGACCAGCACCATCCTCATCGGTCCGAATTGCCCGGGTCTGATCACGCCGGACGAAGCAAAAGTCGGCATTATGCCTGGCTACATACACAAGAGGGGGCGGGTCGGACTCGTATCCCGCTCCGGCACGCTCACCTACGAAGTAGTCTGGGCGCTCACCGAGGCTGGCCTTGGCCAGTCCACCGCCGTCGGCATCGGTGGCGATCCGATCAATGGCACCTCATTCATCGACGTACTCAAGCTGTTCGAAGCGGACGATGAGACCGAAGGCATTGTGTTGCTCGGCGAAATCGGAGGCACCGACGAGGAACAGGCTGCCGCCTACATCACCGCGAATGTCACAAAACCCGTTGTGGCATTTATCGCCGGTGTCACCGCCCCCCCGGGCAAACGCATGGGGCATGCCGGAGCGATCATTTCCGGCGGCGCGGGAACGGCCGCCAGCAAAATCCACGCCCTCGAAGCCGCCGGCGTCTCCGTCGCAGACCGTCCCTCTGCAGTAGCAGACCTCATGCTGGAAAGACTTGGCTAAACAGGTAGGGATCTCGAATACTGCCAGGTCATTCGCCGTCTGGTATCACTGCGATAACTTCGACTTCGAAGCGCACCTCAGGTGAACCGAGCATAGAAATGACGAGTCCGGTGTGGGGCGGCCTGTGTTCACCGAAGTACTCTCGACGCACGCCGGTAATCGCTTCGACCTCAGTTGGATCAACGTAGTACGTCGTCACCTTGACCACGTGTTCGAAATCGGAGCCAACCTCGTCGAGAATTGTCTTCAAATTCTCGAACGCTTGTCGAGCCTGCTTGACAGGGTCGAAGGGGCCGACCAGCTCACCGTCCGCGTCTCTGCCCACCTGTCCGGCAACGAAGAGCAAATTCCCAACTCGCGCGCCATGATCGTAGGTCAGAGCCCGGTACATACTCTCCGGTTGTATAAGTTGGACCTGATCCGTGTTCTTATTCATGCTTCCCTCTCATGCTCTACCGCTCAAAACAGCTACTGCTTCGCTCATCGATTGGAAACGTGACCTCGTGTCGACGATCTCGCCTTCGATGGGCGGTACCGGCTGGGTGGCCCTGAGCTCTGCGTTCAACCGGTCGACGATGATAGACGGTACACGTCGCCTTCGAACACCTGCCTCGTCCACGGATATGGCCTCGACAAGGTCGCTCAGGCTGGCAATCTGAGAATGGCGAACGAGGACGGATGCCCGGCTCCCATCGTCGATCAACAAACGTAGGACAGCAAAAACAAAGTCATCAATCGTGGTCCACTCGACCGACGCGCCGGCGAAGGAATCGGCACCGACGTCAATAAACTGCATCGCGTGTGCGACACGCATCAGCGGGCTGGACGGTGAGACGAGAGCAGCCGAGCGCACGGATCGCCGGATCTTGCCCGACTCTTTTGGAAAAGTGAGATGGGCATCGATCCCGCCACCCTCATCGGCCGTGACATCTATGCGAGTCGTTGTCACAGAATGGGAGTCCGACCCGGGGGAAACAATGGAATATCCGGCCAGATTCAATACAGCCCGCAGCTGCGTCACGACTTCAAGCGGACTACCTTCCACAATCAGATCGCCTTTTTCTTGGCCGTTATATCCATAGAGCGTTCGTAGATCATGGTAGGTCGTGAAGTGTCGATAGCGAAACATACGTCTCAGCTCGGATCTCGCGATGCTGAGGCCAAGCGGATGAGAAATCCGCGAGATGGGGAGCTCGAACTCGATCTCATCATGGATGGTGCAACGCATCTCCCCATCGTCGACGAATCGATGTTGATGACGCCACGAACGAAATGGTCCTTTTACTTGTCTATCGGAAAAGAGCCGGCCGTCCTCGAACTGCTCGTGAACCGCGAGCCATTGCAGACGAAATGGCCCGGCGGCAAGCTCGATCTCGCGCAGGTCACCGGGTTCTACTGTGCCCGTCTGGCGCGTGGTCCGCACCCGCTGCCAGGGAGGCACGAGACGGTCAAACATACCGGGCCGCATATAGGCATTCCAGGCGAATTCTCGCGGAACCTTCAGTGCGCTGTGGTAGCGTAGCTTCTCGATTGGCACATAAATCTCAATTCATCTTCAGAATCGATTTACAAACGCAGTGGAAGAGTGCCATCTTGTAACCTATACTTTAGCTTGAAATAGGTGTCGTGTGGCGGGAGAACGTATGGTCGCAGATGATAGCGGCGTCGGTGATTTGCACACAATAGGGCAGGTCGTTGCACAGTTAACTGCTGAATTTCCCGACGTAACGCATTCCAGTCTCCGTTTCCTCGAACGCGAAGGTCTGATTACGCCTGCTCGTACACCGGGTGGACACCGTCTCTTTCCTAACGACCAGATCGAGCGCATACGGAGGATCAAGACCTGGCAGCTCAATCGATTATCCCTCGAAGAAATTCGAGAGCGGCTACATGCGGCCGACCAGTTGCCGGATCTCGGCGCTATCGCAGAGCAGGTGCTGGAATTGCTCGTCGAAGGAGATCGGCGAGCCGCCAGTCAGGTGATTCTCGAAGCCGACGATGCCGGCGTTCCACTCGACGCGATGTTCGACGGCGTCATCCGACCAGCTCTTGAAGAAACCGGAAAGCGCTGGGAGTCCGGTCAACTCTCCGTTGGTCAGGAGAAAGAAATCTCCTCGTTTCTGCGTGATCTGATCGCACAACTCGGATTGCGTCACCGCGAGAGCGTACCTGCAACCGGCCCAACCGTCATCGCTGCCTGCGTCGACGGCGAACAACATGAACTCGGCCTGGCTATGGTCACGGCGATATTGCGTGAGCACGACTACCTTGTTCACTATCTGGGGGCGAGCGTTTCGTCTGACTTCCTCATCGAGCGGATCAAGATCCGTGTGCCCGATGCCGTTCTTCTCAGCGTTGTGCAGAAGCAGCATCTTGCCAGCCTCGAACGCACAATCGCCGAGATACGCGCGGATTCCGAGATCGTTGAACAGCCACTCATTCTCGTCGGTGGAGCCGCGGCACTAACGTCGTGGAAATCCAGCGACCCAGAATCCATCGTGGTGATCACAGCGTTGGACATGAACCAGATTGCTGAGCAGATCGACAGATTCTTGCAGAGGACGTGAACGCTGAATCAGGGCAGTTCCAGTCCATAACTAGTGAGCAACGCTTCGTCCTCAAGTATCTCGTAAATGTCGCCATCCGCGACGATTCGACCTTCATACATTATCAATCCACGCTCGGCAATCTCCCGAGCGAAACGTAGATCATGCGTCGAAATGATCATCGTTTGCCGCAGGGACTGGAGCAAGTCGATGAGCTGCCGCCTCGAACGAGGATCGAGGCCCGCCGACGGCTCATCCAGAACTAAAATGGACGGCTCCATTGACAAGACGGTCGCGAGCGAGACCCGCTTGCGCTGTCCCAGGCTGAGATGATGCGGCATCTTATCCGCTACATTTTCCATGCCAACTGCAGCGAGGGCCCGCTCCACCCGGATTTCGATCTCATCGCGATCGAGCCCCATATAGAGTGGCCCGTACGCGACGTCATCCCAGACCGTCGGGGAAAACAGTTGATCGTCAGGATTCTGGAAGACAAAGCCGATCCGGGTTCGGATCTCCCGGATTGAGTCACTCGTCAGTTGCCGGCTCTCGATTTGAATATCGCCAGCTCCGCGCAGAATTCCATTGAGGTGCATGAGCAGCGTGGATTTTCCGGCCCCGTTCAGGCCCATCAATGCCACTCGCTCTCCGGCATAAACGCTCAGATTGACCTTATCGAGAGCGGGTGTTCCATCTGGATACTTGAAGCTCAGATCGCGAATCATGGCAGCCATCGCTGGCTTCGATCCATTTGGCGATGGATGGACGGCGGGAGCAACTGTCAGGTTAGAACTGTACATAGAACACGATTCCAGCGAATGCGCTAAGAACGACAAATAAGGTAGCCCAATCCCAGCTATCAAGTGATGATTCGGCCCGCACCGTGCGAATCGAACCGTCGTAGCCTCGCGACGCCATAGCCGCATACACACGCTCACTGCGCTCGTAGCTGCGGAGGAAGAGCGACCCGACCATGCGACCGAGAATCCCGGCACGCCACGACGCTGAGCGGCCCGGCTTGATCCCGGCCAGCGCGCCACTACGGCTTTCACGCGCTCGCAACATGCGTTGGCCTTCTTCCGCGATCACGAAAAGATAGCGATACATCAACATGATCGTAGACGAAAGCAACTTTGGGATTCGCAGACGCTCGAGTGCTCGTAAGAGGTCGGGAGGACGTGTCGTACCGACCAGGATCGTAGCCATCAGCACCGCCAGCGACGACTTGAGCAAGATGCTGGCAACCGCCGTCAGTCCTTCCATCGAAGCGCTCCATCCAACCAGCGGCATTGTGAAGAGAGTCTCGCCAGGTCGCGTGAAGATGAGTGGCAGAGCGGCTGCTACAAACGGTAAGGCGAGACCAGCACGGCGCACGAAAAACTCGGCTGGAAGCCGGCTTAGAGTGGCGAAAAGAAGAACGACCACCGCCGCAAGCGCGAAAGCGTCCCAACGCCCTTCCGGAATAAGCGTTACCGCGAATGCTGCACTCACCGTCAACACGATCTTCGCGCGTGCGTCACGCCGGTGAACGAAGCTCTCCCGTGCCTGATAGCGTTCCGCGGTGATCCAGGCCGGCAAACTCATCTGTTTACTCCGGTACTCGCCTCAGTGGAAGTGAGCGCCCCACTGCCGCTATCGGCCTCGCTATTTCGGCGCTGTCTCAAGCGGGGGCCGTAACCGATCGCCAGTCCGACACCAGCCACGATAAACACACCGACTACTCCCGCTAGTATGGTCGAAAGGCGCTCATTATCGATCCCGGGCATCGAGTAGCCGGGAATTATTTCGTACGATGATCCTTTGGCGCTGTCGATAAACCCTTGATCTTCAGCGACACTCTCAAGTCCGTCGGGATTGTCGGATGCAAAAGGACTGAACAGCGTCACGCCAATAGCGATGGCAATGCCAATCGCGAACAACCCGAGCCATCCATATCTCGATCGCTTCATACGCCCTGTGATCCTTCCCAAACTGGCTCGCGTGATTCAGCTCCAATCGAACCCAGACGAACGAGGTCCGGTCTCGCGGAAAGCACCAATCCAACCGCAGCCGTAGTGATAAGACCCTCGCCGATACCGATCAGGGTATGCACACCGAGCATTGCCGGCAGTACGACACTCCAGGGCGAAGTTCCAGACACCGCAAGCTCAACAGAGGCCAAACCGGCCGACACCATCACACTCGTCCAGGCTGCTATGAACGAAGCGATCAATAGTGAACGCCGGTCACGTCCCAGCACTTTCACAGTCACGTAAACAACGGCTACGGCGACGAATGCCGTTGTCACTCCCATGTTGAAGATGTTCGCACCAAGAGAGGCAAGCCCGCCATCCTGGAAAACGAGCGCCTGGACGGAAACGACGGCCGCCATGATGACGATCGCCGCCCAGGGACCGACGAGAATTGCTGCTAACGCGCCGCCGAGCATGTGCCCGGATGTACCACCCGCCACCGGAAAGTTCATCATCTGGCCGGCAAAAATAAAGGCGGCAAGAATCCCGAGTAGGGGCGCTGTGCTTTCATCCTGAACTGCTCCCGACCGGCGCACAGCGATGCCAACGAATAATCCAGCAAGCAAGAACATCGCCGTAGAAACGGGAAAACTCAGAAATCCATCAGGAATATGGAGCAATACAGGCAGCGTCACGCGACAGGTCCTTTACTACGTCAAAGTTGTATCGACGCGCTCAACGGTTCGATTCCGCCAGCGATTCGGTCAATTTCAGGTCCAGGATAATTCTGCCCGGCATCTTCACGCCCGGTGAGCCTCGAAAACTCCAAACGCGTTCCGCTCGGAAATTGTTCCTTACCGTTCTCGTCGAGGAGCGTAACGGTACCAGAACCTATGATCTCACAAGAATTTTCGGTCAGATTAATGAGACAGCAGGTATGCTCATCGATACCAAGAATTGCCGCATCTCGTGGAATCATCCGGCGAAGTGCATCAAACCGTCGCTGCCCGATGTAGCTACGCGAGGTATCTAGCCCCTGGCCTCCATCGGTATTGTCCCAATGCGGAATCACCGTCAGACTTCGGCCCCAGCGAGAGAACAGATCCAGTCCTCCGAGCCAGGAAAGCTCGTGCCCGGCTTTGTAGATTTCGTATACGGGAATAACATAGCGCCCAAAGGCCATCGCAGCTGCACTCGCCAGACTTATCGACGCACCTCGCTCTAGTGCCGCTTCCACGGCCTTCAATGTCCTGCTACCAGCAAGCACGCGTGCCGCGTAGGTCGGACTACCTGGACCGGCCGCGACCAGATGTGCACGACCGATCGGTGCATCGACGAGCGAGCTATTGACATCGAAGACCCCTCCATCCGTACGCGCGGGAACTGTCATCACATCGGGTTGGAATTGGCCGAGCTTCAGTTCGAAGAAGTCGCGGAACTTGCGCGAAACATCGGCGACATTTGGTTCGAAGCCGGCCGGAGTCTCCAGGATCGCGATTGCCGGGCGGTGAGGCAATGCCTCAAGGATGCGCTGGTGTACCCGGCGACCATTGCGAGCCGTTTCTCCTGATCCGAACAGCGCCACGAATTGCGACACAATCCACTCCGATACCGAACGAGCAAATCTCCATATCTATACTTATAGTACACGTTTATATACAGGATGCCAATGCCAGATTCATGCTCTTTTCTACGAAGCGGACACCATCAGGGATTTACAGAGCAGCCAGGCGTGCGATTTCGTCGAGATTGTCCCAACCCATCCCGCGCGAACCGGCCTCGATCTCGTGGATGACCTTCACCGTCGCCGCATTCACCGGGGTAGCAATTCCCGACCGAGCGCCGTAGTCGACGAGTACAGCGGACTGCATGTCGATCTCCGTTTTACGCTTCTTGACGGCCAGGTCTCGCCAGATACCCATGTGTTGCTTGATTGCGCCGCGCTGTGCGTCGGCCATTTCCCGCAACACAGTTTCCGCCCGCTCTGCCGCGTCGTCACCCGGTGCAAAGGCATTTGGATTGAACTCGCCGATGTTCTCCAACACAGGTGTTTGGGCGATACCAACGAGGTACGCCTCCTGCGAGGCTCTGGCAGCCAGCTCGCGGCCCAGATCGTTGTCGAGCACCTCCGGCACCGGCGCGTCTACTGCAGAGACGACGAAAGCCATAGCGCCGTATACCAGCTTGCCCCAGAGATAGCCCCAGATATTGGTCGTGATTTCTGCTGGCATAACGTTAGACAAAGCGCCGCGGATCGCTTCGACACGCGGCGTCACCTCGCCACTGAGTTCGCCGGGGAAGATCGTCTGCTCATTGCCGAGCAATATATGGCCCGGCTCCAGATAGTCCGCCCCAAAATGGACGAAGCAACCGACGGTTCGTTCTTCGCCCACTGCCGCTGCGATGATCGGCTCGTTCAAGCCGTTCTGCAACGAAAGGACGAAGCCATCATCGGCAAGCAGAGGGCCATACTGCGCGATTGCCGGAGCGGTAAAATGGCCTTTGACACAGAGGAATGTAGCCCCAAGAGGACCGTCGATGTCGTCCGCGTGAACGGCCTTGACCGCATATCGTCGATCTCCCCGGATTCCGCTAATGCGCAATCCGTCTGCGTTCATCGCGTCAACATGTTCGCGCACTACATCAACAAGCGTCACGTCATATCCAGCGTCTGTCAGAAACGCTCCGACTGTCCCGCCGATCGCGCCCGCTCCAATGATCGTTATCGGCCCGAAGGGCCATTCACCAGGATTCGCCATTTCTTCACATCCTTCATGCGTATACAGTTCGGCTTCTCGCGTTCGCTAATCTTGTACCTGATTCAGATAGACAGTGCGAATTGGGAACGGGATATTGATCCCACCGTCGTCGAGGGCGAGCTTGACGGCGGTGATGACGCGGTCCGAAGTCGCGACGACGTCTGAGCGCTTCGAATCGGTCCACCAGCGCACCCTGAGATTGACGCTCGAATTCGGAAAGTTCAACGGTCAGAACATCGGGAGCCGGCTCAGGAAGCACCCCGTCGAGTTCACGAACTGCATCGAGAATGAGACGTTTCGCCTGCAGCATGTCGTCTGGGTAACCGATACCGACGTCGTATTCAGAGCGCCTTGTTCCATACGTTGTGTTTACGACGACGATGTCGGTCAGGAAGTCCGCATTCGGTACGACGACAACACGGCCGTCATACGTGCGGATGTATGTTGCGCGCGTCTGAATGTCCTCGACGGTGCCCTCGAACCCGTTGATGTCGATCTGATCGCCGATCTTGAAGGGCCGAGTTAAGAGAATAAGGACACCAGCCAAAAAATTTTCGGCAATGTCTCGAAATGCAAATCCGATCGCCAGCGAGCTGATACCGAGCAGTCCGACCAGGGTCGCGGCATCGATCGATGGGAATACGACGGACACCACAACAAGCGAGCCCAGGACGAGCGTGGTCCACTGCACCAGCCGCCCCACAATCATTCCCGCATATTCACCTGCGCCGGACCTTTGGAGAACCTCGCGCACCGTTCGGCGTAAAGCCCGTGCCAGCGCCCAAACCCCTATTGCCACGAGCGTTGCGACCAGGAGATTTGGAAGTGCCGCTAAGAAACCATCAAGCATCTCTCGCAATTTGTCGATGGTTGGATCGATATTCAAAGAGGTCCTCCTGGGACGTTCCTGCCTGTCACAGCATTCAGAAGCATAGCGAACGACTCGCATCTCTCGCTGCCTAAGGGCAAGAACTTCCCGATTGGTCGAACTATTCTCAACAGAGGTGGCCTGATACCGTAACCGGAACTTCGGGCGAGCGTTGGTATACTCGGAGGTGGCAGGAATCGTGCCGGGGGGATGGCGGAATTGGCAGACGCGCATGCCTTAGGAGCATGTACCGCAAGGTGTGAGGGTTCGAGTCCCTCTTCCCCCACTCATCTGGAGTCAGCTCAACGTCACCCATTCGCGAAAGTATCCAGCCAATGATCGACGAAACTGTCTCTCCCGACCAGACTCCGCTTCCGGGGAACGCAGATCTTGCCGCCCCCGAGGAGGATGAGGTCCAACCAAGCATCATACGCACCAGAATTATTCCGGCGATCGCTGGACTGCTGATGCTGACCATTGTAGGACTGATTCTCTGGTCGATGTTTGCACCCGAGTCGGCTCGCAAGCAGTCATCCCGAGCGGTCGGAGGAGCAATCGTTCTCGATAACCCGAAGCCGGTAGAGGATTTCGTGTTGACGCCGCTTGACGGCGGCGAGCCGGTATCACTTTCGGATTTTCGAGGAAAGACGGTCGTGATCAACTTCTGGGCAACCTGGTGCCAGCCATGTATTCGAGAAATCCCGATTCTCATGCAAGCAAACCGCCAGTTTGGCGATGACGTCGTGCTCATTGGCCTCAACACACTTGACGACAAAGATTCAGCAGTAGCCATGATGACCGAATTCGGCATGAACTATCTCAATCTGAACGATAATGACCGCACGGACGGAGCCGTCGCGGTTGAATTCGGGGTAGTCGGAGTACCGGAAACCTACATCATCAACGCAGACGGCGAGCTGGTGGCCTTTCGCCGCGGGGACTTCGGATCAGCGTCCGATGTTCTGGCGATGGTCGCACTGGCGCAGTGACGGACGCTTCGACAGTCGGACTCCTCGGAGCATTCGGCGGCGGCATTTTGTCATTCATATCGCCCTGTGTCGCGCCGCTGGTTCCTGGTTACCTCGCGATGATCTCAGGTTCGATGTCTGACTCAACGACGGAACGAAATCGCTGGAGCCTTCTGGCGACGAGCGCCGTCTTCGTCGCGGGATTCTCGCTCGTCTTTGTCGCTCTTGGCGCTTCCGCTTCAGCCTTCGGCAATCTGATCTTTGCCGACTACCGTCGCGAGATGGCTCAAATCGCCGGCGTTGTCATGATCGGCATGGGCCTTGTTCTGCTCTGGGGTTTCCGCATCCCCTTTCTCATGGCTGAACGCAAATTCCATTTCACCCCTCGGCGCTTCACCCACGCTGAAACGCTACTCATTGGCATGGCTTTTGGACTCGGCTGGACACCCTGTTTTGGCCCCATCCTCGCGTCGATATTGGCGCTTTCAAGCACAGTTGACGGCGTGCGCGAAGGAACGGTGCTGCTGGCGGCCTACTCGCTTGGCCTCGGCGTTCCGTTCTTGCTGGTGGGACTCGGTCTCGGATCATTTCAGCGCCTGCTGAGATTCTTCACGAACCATATGGGCGCAGTCGTCGCGTCGAGCGCAACCATCATGATCTTGGTAGGCGTCCTCTTCGCCACCGGCCAGGTCTTTCGTATCGCGCTCGAAACCCAACGCTGGATGAACCAGATAACCGGCTTGAATGTAGGCTAGTTGATGGACGTCAGTCAGATCGCGCTGATCTCATTGCGTGTCTTTCACGCTGTTGCAGCGCTTGTCTGGCTCGGAGGCGGTTTCTACTATTACGTCGCAGTGCGCCCTGCCGGCAGATCCGAGTTCGCAACCGCCGCCCAGATTCGATTCCACGTATGGGCTCGGCCCGCCACCCTCGTCATGATCGTCTCCGGTGTCGTGCTCCTTTTTCAGGGCCTATCTTCAAACACAGCCGGCATTACCTACGTCGCACTTCTGGCCGCCAAGATCATCGCCGCCCTAGTAGCGTTCTGGCTTGTCCGGCCGCGCAAACGAGCCAGCGGAACATCTCGTTCGGAGATGGTGATCACCCTCGGGATGTCTGCTTTCGTGTTGGGAGTGATCATTTCAGCCATATGGCCGGCCGGCTAGCGAGACGATTTAGCTCGACCCGGATTGTGCAGAATGTAACAATAGCGTTTGGAATTGAATCGCCACCTCACCGGCGTCTCGAATGTGGCGGTATAATTATCGGAAGTCCGACGATCATGGGGGAGTCATGAGCGCAGAGCCAAATTCCATAAAATCACTGGATAGTACTCGCAGCCGACAACCTGTCTGGCTTAATCGCAAGCTCCTGATCGCCGCGGCAGTTCTCGTCTTAGCTGTTGTTTTCCTCATATACAACGCCATAGATGGATCAGCAGCTTTTTACATGACAGTAACTGAACTTGATTCGGGCGGTACATCGCTACAGGGTGAGCGAGTCCGGGTCGGAGGAAACGTTGTCGACGGATCGATCGTGCGTGGTGACATAGGTGAAGCAATTCACTTTAACGTCACCGATGGCCAGTCCGAAATACCTATGGTTTACAAAGGCGACATCCCTGACATCTTTGCAGATAATGCCGAAGTTATTGCGACCGGCTCAGTCGGGGCGGACGGCGTCTTTGTTGCAGACGAACTACTGACCAAGTGTCCTTCCCGATTCGAGGCGGATGAAGGCGTCTCGAAGTAGCGAGACGAGGTTCCGTTGGCCCAAATAGGACAGGGCATTTTGACGCTTGCCCTCGCTCTGGCCGTCCTTGGTATCGGTCTCAACGTCGTCGGAGAACGCCGAAGAATTCCCGAACTGTCGATGAGTGGGCTGCGTGCCCTTGTCGGCGTGACAATGTTGCTGGTGCTTGCCTCGGCAGTGTTGGTCATCGCCTTTGTCGGCAATGATTTCTCGCTAGCCTACGTCTCCGGAAGATCCAGCACCGACATGCCCTTGCACTACGTTATTACTGCCTTTTACGGCGGCCAGGCCGGTAGTCTCCTTTTATGGTCGATGGTAGCCGGCACGCTCTCGTCGATCGCCTTCTACCGCAACCGCGCCCGCTTCCCACGCCTGATCCCGTACGCTGCGGCCACGGCGTTATCTGTAATTGGTTTCCTTATTTTCATGATGGTTGCCGTCTCGACGCCATTCGCGGTCAACCACATCACACCGGCGGAAGGCCGCGGTCTGAATCCGCTGCTGCGGGATCCCGGTATGATGATCCACCCACCGATGCTACTTTCCGGCTTTGCCAGCTTTACTGTTCCGTTCTCAATCGTCGTCGCGGCGCTGATTACGGGCCGCATGGGCCGCGAGTGGCTGAAGTTCATACGCAACTGGGCGCTCGTCTCATGGGGCATCCTGAGCTGCGGGGTCTTCCTGGGTGGATGGTGGGCGTATCACGTACTCGGCTGGGGTGGTTACTGGGGCTGGGATCCCGTTGAGAATGTATCGATATTGCCCTGGTTCATGGTTACCGCTTTCATTCACTCGGTGATCGTCCAGGAACGTCGCGGCATGTTGCGTGTCTGGAATGTCGGGCTCATCCTGGCCGCATTCGTCTTATCGATTATGGGCACATTTATCGTTCGAAGCGGGCTGATTTCGTCCGTCCACGCATTCGCAATTTCCGATATCGGGCCTTATTTCCTGGGTTTCTTCCTGACGACTATGATCGTTTCGATCGGCCTGATTATCTACCGCTTGCCATTGATGCGGTCGACCGGAGGCGTCGAAGCGGCTGCATCCAGAGAAGCCGGCTTCCTGCTCAACAATCTGCTTTTCGTCGCAATCGCCTTTGCGACGCTCTGGGGTACGCTCTATCCACTCGTCACTGAAGCAGTTCGCGGAACGGCTATCACTGTCGGAATTCCCTTCTACAATCAGGTGAACGGCCCAATGCTCCTGGCACTGCTGATCTTGATGGGTGTCGGTCCGCTCTTCGCATGGCGCACAACCGCCCGCGAAGCGCTCATGCGCGCTGTCGGAATACCCCTCGCTATATCGATCGTTGCGATCGGCCTGATGCTCTATCTCTTTGGCCAACCGATGGCGGCGCTCGGCATCGGGGCAGCGATATTCGCAGCTGGAGCCGTCGTGGTCGAGTACTACCGTGGAGTGAGACTTCGCCAGAAGAACGCCGGCGATAGCGTGCCTGTCGCGATATTCCGGCTCGCCCGTCGCGATCCGCGACGCTATGGCGGCTACATCGTCCATCTCGGCGTTGCGTTGATCGCCATAGGAATCATCTCATCCTGGTTCTTCCAGACTGAACGGCAAGTTATTCTGTCACCAGGCGAGACCGTCCAGGTTGCCGAATATTCCATTACTTATGATGGTATATCCACCAAACAGCGGTCCGACAGCGCAGCAGTGACGGCGAACGTCACCGTCTCCAAGGGCGGTCAGACGGCGGCGAGAATGGGCGCCCATCGTTACTTCTACCGGGGCTTTGAAGATCAGCCAACGACCCGCGTCGCCGTGACGACGGTCGGTTTTGACGATGTCTACGTGATGTTGTTGGAGTGGACGGACGATCAGCGCGCGAATCTGCGTATCTTCGTGAACCCACTCGTTCCCTGGATCTGGGCTGGTGGAGCGCTCTACCTCTTCGGCATGGTCGTCCTTGCCTGGCCTGCTCCGGCGGTTCAACCCGTCCGGGCGACGGCGCCGCAACGCGAAGGGTTGCTCGGTGAACCGACAGGCTAGATTGATCCTGCTGGCAAGCGTAACGGCAGCATTGCTGCTTTCCATCGCTGCGTCTGCGACATCCGCGGAAGTTCAAGACGTCTATTCAGAACGCACGGTGGAAATCGGTCGCAACTTGAGCTGTCCGGTCTGCCAGGGACAGACGGTCGCAGACAGCCATGCCAGAGTGGCCTTCGAGATGATGCAAGCTATCGAGGCACAGGTTCAGGCTGGCCAGACCGACGACGAGATCTATGACTATTTTCGATTGAGATACGGCGATGAAGTGCTAGTCAAACCGCCGCGAGAGGGTATCAACCTCGCTTTGTGGTGGGCTCCAGTGGCTGCTGTCTTCCTTGGGCTGGGAGTAGTCGCACTCTATTTCCGTGATAGCGCCGCTCTCGGCCGACGCGCCCGGCGTCAACCAGTCGAGGCTGAAGATCCAGAGCTGGAGCAACTGGCACAACAACTGCTTCGTGACCCGGACCCGGAACTCTCGTGATACTTTCAGCAGCGATCATGCTTGTTCTGGCCATCATATTGCTTGCCTATGTCCTCGAGCCGGTTCTGCGCGCAGGCGACGATCGTGTCGAGATTGACTCGGCGATCGACGCAGAACCGGTACCGGATTTCCGAGCATTACTCGAAGACGAGAATCAGACGCCGGAGGCAGTGCCTGAAGAGACCAGAAACACTGTCCAGCAGCCCGAGCCGGCCGAACATCGATCCTGACAGGGTGTGGCGTCGGTGATCGTGCAGATGGAATCGATCTCAAAACGATACGGACGTCAAGCAGCGCTCCGCAAGGTTAGCTTCTCTGGCGCAGCTGGATCGACTGTCGCCCTGCTAGGGGCAAATGGAGCCGGCAAGACATCCCTCCTGAGAATCATTGCAACGCTCACCCAACAGGACCGAGGTGCCTACCGCGCATTCGGCTCAGATGCCTGGCCCGGGCGACGTGAAGTACGAGCACGTCTTGGTTATGTCGGTCACCGGCCATTCATTTATCCTGAATTGACCTGCGCTGAAAATCTGCGCTTCTTCGCTCGCCTCTTCGAACTCGCCTCTCCAGATCAGATTGTGAATACATCGCTCGAACACGTTGGCCTGCAAGACCGGGCCGATCATCCGGCCGCTTCTCTTTCGCGCGGTCTCTTGCAGCGGCTCGACCTGGCCCGCGCGACGCTCCATGATCCGACGTTACTCGTCTTTGATGAGCCCGATACTGGTCTTGATGTAGCCGGGCGCAACCTGCTCCATCAACTCATGCGCGATCGCAGTGACGCTGGCTGTCTCGTCCTCTTCACTTCTCATGCGCTGGACTTCGCGATTGCAGCTTCCGACCGCATTGTGGCGCTGGCGGATGGCGAGGTTGTTCTCGATAGCGATTCTTCCTTGATTACTCTGGCCGGTCTCGAATCCCAGATTAACAGCCCCAGGCCTGCGGTGGGCGTCGCATGAATCGTATCGGCGCGCTGATCTGGAAAGACATACTGATCGAGACACGCTCGCGCCAGTTCATCGGTGCGATGCTGGCCTTCACCCTGATCGTCATCGTCACACTCAATTTTGCGTTCGATTTAATTCGCGAGCAACGCGAGACCAATGGAGCTGGGGCGCTCTGGGTCGCGATCCTCTTTGCTGGCCTCATCGGCATCGGACGCTCAATCGCAATCGAACGCGACCGCGGAACGCTCGACGGTTTGATCCTCTCGCCTGTCGATGGAGGCTCGCTTTTTCTCGGAAAGTTCGGCGCGGCACTGCTGTCAATCCTGGCAGTCGAGAGCATCGCTCTACCCGTTTTTGCCGCACTCTACGATCTGCCGGCTCTGCACCCCCTCGTCATCGTTATCGTCATCGCTGCCAGCGCCGGGCTAGCCGGACTTGGTACGCTCTTCTCGGCTGTCACGTCGGGCGGGAGGTCGCGGGAAGTCCTGCTGCCACTACTTCTCTTCCCGCTGATGATCCCGGTCCTGATCGCGGCGGTGCGTGCAACCGCCCTCGTATTTGAAGGCGACACAGGCGAGATCGGCCGGTGGGTCAACGTCCTGATCGGTTTTGACCTCATCTTTATCGTGCTGTCTTATCTTGGATTTGGATACCTGATCGAGGACTAGCGGAGGGACCTGAGAGTGAAACGACTGCTCGATCGTCGCGACATAGGTATGAATGCTGTCGGATTAATCGGCGTGCTGACCGTCTTTGCCGGGATCGTCATGGCTTTCCTGTACGCGCCTACCGATCGCGTGCAAGGCCACGCCCAGCGCATCTTCTACATCCATGTACCGATGGCGTGGTTGGCCTACCTCGCCTATAGCGTGCTCTTCGTCGGTGCGGTCGGCTACCTCTGGAAAAAGGACATGAAATGGGACCGGATTGCGCGCGCATCGGCGGAACTCGGCTTCCTCTTTACGACTCTCGTTCTCATTACCGGCGCCCTCTGGGGCCGGCCTATTTGGGGCACCTGGTGGCAATGGGAAGCTCGTCTAACGACGACGCTGGTGCTCTGGTTCATTTATCTTGGCTACTTCATGCTGCGTTCCTACGCAGGCGACCGCAAACGCGCAGCACGCCATTCAGCCGTTCTCGGAATCATCGGCGCAATCGACATCCCGATCATCCACCAGTCAGTTCAATGGTGGCGAACGCTGCACCCTGCGCCGGTCGTCCTCAACACGAGCGGTCCTAATCTGCCAGATAGCATGCTCTACACGCTGCTCGTCTCGTTTGTCGGATTCACTATCTTTTATGTCTATCTCATGAGCATGAAGTACAGAGTTGAGTTAGCGCGAGACGAGATCAGCGAACGAGAAATGACTCAGATGTTTGCAACAAATATCGAACCGGCATCAGCTCAAAGAGTCTCGCCGGTATCCGGCGGAATGGAGGACTAGATGGGCGACAATCTCGGCTATCTCTTCGCGGCTTTCGCAGTCACCTGGATCGGCCTCGCCGTATACCTGGCCTACGTGAGCCAGCAGGTGCGCGCCCTGCAGGACGACCTGGAAGATCTATCCGACGTCTGATACTGGTTCACGACGACGATGCCCTAACAGGGTAGGGGCGTGATTAATCACGCCCGCGCTTCCTCTTCCGCGAACGTATTCGAGTTGAGGACACCGGACGTGATGAATCACGTCCCTACGTCTAAAAAAGATAGCCTCTTTGAAATAAAGTGTCAGACACCTGCCTTATTGAGTGCTTGCGGTCAGCGGCAGACGACTCGAAACGTCCGCTTCAATCTTGAAGCAGCCGCCAGATCTTTTCGGCGGTCAGCGGCATGTCGATGCTTTTCACCCCGCGTTCACGCAGCGCATCAATCGTCGCATTGACGATGGCTGGTGGTGCCCCGGTGGTGCCGGCTTCGCCCACCCCTTTAGCTCCATGCGGAGTGAACGGGCTTGGCGTCACGGTCGAGTGAAGCTCAAACGCTGGCAACTGGCTTGCTCTGGGTGCCGCGTAGTCCATCAGCGAACCACTTATCACCTGACCATCGTCATCAAACTTCATGTGTTCCCACAGCGCCTGACCAAAGCCCTGAGCCAGCCCGCCGATGCGCTGCCCTTCGACGAGTAGCGGGTTGATGATTGTGCCGCAGTCATCGACGGATAGATAGCGCGTAACCGCTATTTCGCCGGTTGTACGGGTTGATTTCGACCTGCGCGATGTGGACCCCAAATGGGAACTGCCTCCCATCGGGCTGGAAGAACGACTGAGCGTCGAGGCCGGGCTCTAGGCCACCCGGCATCTGTCCCATGCCATGAGCAGTGCGTGCGATGCGATTGAACGACACAGACCGATCTGGCGCGCCGGTCACCCGCGCTTCACCGTCAATGAGCTCGATGTCGTCGACGGAGACTTCGAGCATTGCGGCAGCAAAGGCTTTGACCTTGTCCGCCACTTTTATGGCCGCCAACATCACTGCGCCCCCGCCAATCGCTGTCCCGCGTGACCCGAAGGTGCCAATACCCTGAGGCACGACCGCGGTGTCGCTGGCTTTCACGGTGATCGTCTCAAATGGCACACCCAGCTGATCGGCGACGATCTGGGCGAGTGAGGTCTCGTTACCCTGGCCGTGCGGCGAAATCCCCGTCATCACGGTCATGTTGCCACTGGGCGATACGCGCACCTCACCGCTATCCCAGCCCGGTCCGGCAAACTCGCAATAGACACCAATACCGGTCCCGACGATGCGGCCCTCGGCCCGGGCAGACGCCTGATCTTCCATCGCCTGCTGCCAGCCGAGGCTATCGATCGCGAGGGTCAGCGCGCGGTCATACTCCCCGCTGTCATACAGGACGCCCGTTGCGCTACGGTGCGGAAAAACATCCGGAGCAACAAAATTCAATCGTCGCACTTCGACCGGATCAAGGTCGAGGTCAATACAGATGCGGTCGATGACCCGTTCGCAAAGATAAGCAGCTTCGGGCCGTCCTGCGCCACGATAGGCAGCAGTAGGCGTCGTGTTCGTCATCACGCCGATAACTTCGACGGCCATATTCTTGATGTCGTATGGGCCGCTTGCCATCATACCGGTGCGCTGGCCAACTGACGCGGCACCGTAGGCTCCACAGTTTGAGATGACCTGGGCAGTCATGCCGAGAATGCGCCCATCGCTCGAGACCCCGGCCTTTACCCGTTGCACCTGGTCACGTCCCTGGTTCGTCGAGACGAAATGCTCGCTACGAGTTTCGATCCACTTAACCGGGCGGCCCGTGCGATGCGCCATCAGCGCGGCAAACAAGTACTCCGGATAGACGCCACCTTTCGAACCAAAACCACCACCGACATCGGGCGCGATGCTGCGGACGTGATGCTCGGGAATGCCGATGAGATCGTTGATGTAGGTGCGCACGCGATGAGGCACCTGTGTCGAAGACCAGATCGTCAGTTCATCGAGCCCTGCGTCCCATCGAGCCATCACCCCGCGCGTTTCGAGGAACATCGACGCGACCCGCTGGTACTCCATCTCAAGCTCGACAATGTGATCGGCGGCGGCAAATGCAGCCTCGACATCGCCATCGCCGGCCTCCCAGCGCCAGGCGACATTGCTATCCCAACCATCCCAAACGATTGGCGCGTCATCCTCCATAGCGGCGACCGCCGACGCCACCGCCGGCAAAATGTCGTAGTCGACGCGGACGAGTTCCGCGGCGTCTGTAGCGATCTCGGCGCTGTCGGCAAGTACGGCAGCGACAGGATCGCCGACGAGTCGGGCTTTGTCATGCGTGATTGGATACCGATGCAGTTCGCGACCGGGTAGCAACGGATCGTGCGGGCCATCGGGCTTCATCCAGCTGGCGACCTGCTCGCCGGTCACAACGGAATGCACGCCTTGAACGGCGGTCGCAGCCGAAATGTCAATTGATCGAATGGTTGCGTGCGCGTGTGGAGACCGGACGAAAGCGACATGAAGCGTGTCCGGAAACTGGATGTCATCGACGAACATGCCTCGCCCGGTAACGAGTTTGGGATCATTCACCCGCCGGACTGGAGCGCCGATGTAACTGCCATCGACGCGTGCTGCAATTCTGCCGCTCATAGCTACTCCGAATTCCCTCGAAATGGATTCCATATCGATGCTCAGCAGCCATCCTAGACTGACGAACGCCGTTGTTTCCACTGATCGATGATTCCCATGTCTCGAGGAAAAGCAAGTGGTGGCAGGTTGTCTGGGTCGACGAGCGCCACGTCGGTCGATTCGTCCCCAATTATTGGGGTCTGCCCATCGGCACGGGCGGTGAACACAACAAGATTCACTGTCGCTCCCGGCTCGCCATAAATGTCGAGCAACTCCAGATCCTCGACCTGAATGCCCACCTCTTCGAACACTTCTCTGGCGGCGGCGTGCGCACCGGTTCACCACGATCGACGAAATCCAGACGGAAAGGTCCAGAGCCCTTTGCCCGGATGCCCTGCCCGCTTGAGCATGACGATGCGATTATCGATTTCTACAATTGTTGCGGCTGAGATTTTGGGATCGTAAAAGGCGGTGAAATCGCATGCAGGACAAACAGGACGCAACCTGCCGTGGCGATTCATCGCGGCCATCTTGCTGCCGCACCGCTGGCAAATCTCCGGGCGATCTCCGGCGCGCCAAGCGACGCCCAGTCGTCCAGAAGAAGAGCATAATCGTCCAGCGTGTCGACATCACGAGGCGTCGGCCAGCCCGAGACATCGACCTCTCGTATCGCATCCCGGTGCTTCCGCAACACCTCTCGCGCACCCACGTCGCCGGTGATCGAAAGCAGTTCGGGAAAGAGGCTTGCTATTGATGAGGATCGGGTTGCCGGGTCCATCTGGATAACGAGGACGCACGGCAGCATCGCACTCAGGCTGGAAGGAATCGACGAGCGTGTCAAGGATTCCCGGAGCCAGCAGCGGCTGATCCCCCAGCATGATCACTACGCCGTCTATGTCGTCGGGCAGCGCCTGGATTCCGCTGAACCAGCGATGTCGATTGACCGTCGGCATAATCGCGGATTGGAGACGACATGAAGCGTTGAGCGGAACGGCGGCGCGAATCTCCTGCTCATAGCCACCGAGCACGACAATACACGGTGCCAGCTTGCTACGACGCGCAAGCTCCAGAGTGCGTGAAAGAAGCGGCATGTCGTCGAGCGGAAGAAGCTGTTTGGGTTGGCCCAGTCGAGTCGATCCGCCCGCGGCGAGAACAATCGCCGCGACGCGTGGCGCGCCGGTCACGCCGACTTTGCGGGAGCGAGAACTCGCGACGACTCAACGCCATTCTTGACGCTGATGATCTCGGCCATGATGCTCAGGGCGACCTCTTCCGGCGATCTTCCGCCCAGGTTGAGCCCAACCGGACCGTGGATCCGGGCCAGCTGCTCTTCGCTAAAGCCGCGTCCTCTGAGTCGCACGAGACGTTCCTGGCTCGTCTTCCGGCTGCCAATCGCTCCGATGTAGCCCACCTCGCTGTTCAACAACACGTCGAGCGCAGGATCCTCAAACTTCTCATCATGAGCCAGGATGACGGCTGCAACGCCCGGATGCAGATTGATCTCCGCCAGCCCTTCGTCCGGCCAGGCTTCGATGAGATCGTCGCTATGCGGGAAGCGCTCCTCGGTCGCGAAGACGCCGCGGGCATCGATGACCGTCGTATCGTAACCCCATGATTCGGGCGATGCTCACGAGTGGTATTGCGGTATGCACGGCCCCAATGACGACGAGATGTGGCGGGGGCAGATAGCTATCGAAGAAGATTCGCACTCCTTCGATCTCCTCCGGTCCCGCGCCGCCCTCTTCGATGAACTCTTCCAGCCGAGCTTGCACCGCACGATCAAGTGACTCGTTACCGAAGGTGCCAACGACGCCGGATGACGCTTCGCAGCAGCATCATCTGCCCGGCAATTCGCCATCCAGAACCGTCGCCGTCGCCGCTGGCACGCTGTCGCGAATCGCGTCTCGTATCTCGGCGTATATCTCAGCTTTCACAGATCAGCTCGAAGCAGCAAGCGGCTCGATGAAGACCTCGATCTGGCCCCCACAAGAGAGCCCGACATCCCAGGCCATGTCATCGCTGATGCCGTATTCGACGAGGCGTGGCTGGCCCTTTGCCAGGACCTCCAGCGCGTGCTCGATGACCGAGCCTTCGACACAACCGCCACTGACCGACCCCTGCATCTTGCCAGAGCCACTGACGACCATCTTCGCGCCAATCGGTCGAGGGGTCGAGCCAGCAGCCGAGATGACCGTAGCAAGGGCGATCTCTTCACCCTCGCTACGCCAGCTATCTATTTGTTCCAAAAGTTCTCTCAAGTTGGTTCTCCTGTCGTTCCGGAGTGTTAAGCGTTCCCGGCCTCGCCAGAATTCCCGCGCTAGCTCGCTACCCGCTTGATTCGATCCTGTTCGAACGAAAGCGGCACCTGTTTGCGCACCGGTCGCGTATCGGCCAGATCCGAAAGATGCTTGGCCAAAAGCTCAAGGCTCTCAAGATTGTGGACCGGCATGAAGTCGTCGATAAAGGGCAAGGCGGCTTGCATCCCACGCGTCAACGGCTGATAGCGCGGAGAACCGAGCAACGGATTCAACCAGATCAGGCGGTAGCTGGAGCGCTGCAATCGCGACATCTCAGCAGCCAGAAGATCCGGGTCACCCCGGTCCCAGCCATCCGAAATGACCAGCACAACAGCGCCATTACGCAGCACGCGCCGCGCCCACTCCTGGTTGAAGGATTGGATCGACTCACCAATTCGAGTTCCACCAGCCCAGTCCTGAACCTCGCTCGAGACGCGTTCGATAGCTTCATCGATCGGGCGGTTCTTGAGTAGCCGGGTGATTCGTGTCAAACGCGTGCCGAATACGAACGCTTCCACCTTCGCCATGTCGTTCTCGATGGTGTGAATGAAGTGCAGCAGAAGGCGTGAATAGCGATCCATCGAACCGGAAATGTCGCAGATCACCACCAGCGCTCGCGGCTTGTCCTTGACCTTGCGATCGAAAATCCGAAGCGGCACGCCACTCGTCTGCAACGACTTGCGCATTGTCTTGCGATAGTCGATGAAGCGGCCCTTGGGCGACGTCACCTTTCGGCGTGACTTCCGCTTGCCGATGTCCCACTCCAGCATGTTCATCAAGCTGGCGGGCAATCGCGAGCTCTTCTTCGCTGTATTCGGAGAAGTCCTTCTCCCGCAGCGCTTCGGAAGCGCTATAGGTCAGGATCGACTCTTCACCTTCGCCTTCCTCGTCGCCGGGTTCGCCACCATCTCCGTCATCGCTGACGAGTCCCTCGACGGTGTCGGACATCATGCCTTCATTGTCGCCGGGCATGTCCTCACCATCCATCATCGCCTCGGCTTCTTCGGGCGAGATCTCGGTGTAGTCAGAAAGGTTCTCAGCTCCGGTGTCGATGCGGCGTCTGGGCTGCCAGTAGCGATCGAAGGCGGCATGGAAAATCTCCATGTCCTCCTTCTTCGTCACCAGACAGGTTTCGGCTGCCTCCCGGAACAACTGGCGATCACGCACGCCGACGTATCTCGTCGAGTCGATGAAGGTCATCACCTGGCCGGGCGTAACCATGACGCCATTCGCGCGCAACACGCGCCCGAAACGGAGCGCCCGACTCACAAAACGCTCACCATAATGGAGACCGTCTGCTTCTGGTTCCCTATCCGTCATTCTGCGCCGCCGCGACGAGGCTATCGAGATTGTTTCGGCGAATCGTGTGCACATCTTCCTGATGCTTCAGGATCGCGCCCAGCGTGTTCGATGCAACCTCTTTGTTGAGTTCTTTCTGGTCCAGCGCAAGCAATGCCGCCGCCCAGTCGAGCGTTTCAGCGACGCCCGGAACCTTGTAGAGATCGACTTCGCGAATATCGTGGACAAAACGTGCAATCTGCATAGCCATGCGATCGTTGACGCCTGGAACCTTCGTCTGAACGATCGTGTATTCCTTGTCGATCGTTGGGTAGTCGATCCAGTGGTACAGGCAACGACGCTTGAGCGCGTCGTGCAGCTCACGGGTTCTGTTTGAGGTGATGATCACTACCGGCGGGTGCTCCGCAACCATCGTTCCAAGCTCTGGGACCGTCACCTGGAAATCTGAAAGAAGCTCAAGCAGGAACGCTTCGAACTCCTCATCGGCGCGGTCGATCTCGTCGATCAATAGAACCGGCGGCTTGCCAGACGCCGATGCTTCGATGGCCTGAAGCAGCGGGCGCTTGATCAAGAATTCTTCGCTGAAGATCTCCTTCATCGCCTGATCGCGGCTTTCACCGGTCGAGTCTGCGGCGCGAATCGCGAGCATCTGGTGCGGATAGTTCCATTCGTACACCGCATGGGAGACGTCGAGTCCCTCATAGCACTGCAAGCGAATGAGATCTGTTCCGAGAATCGCAGCGAGCACCTTGGCGATCTCTGTCTTGCCAACGCCGGCTTCTCCTTCGAGCAGCAGCGGCTTCGGGAGCTTCAGCGCCAGGTATATTGAGGTTGCGAGGCTGGGGTCTGCAACGTACTGTTGCGTCCACAGCGAATCCTGGACTGCCTGCACTGAATCAAGGCCGGGCGCCTGATCCTCCACTTTTTCCTGTACTTCTACCAACTAATCGTCCTCATCACTTCCCGATTCTCGGCGCATTTCTTGGCCTATTGGAACCGGCGAAATCCGTCCGTTACGTCTTGCACAAGTGTAACACCGTGCCTTCGGGACACTACGGCCCCAAACAAAGGAGGACACCCTCCCCGCGCAAAGTCGGGAAGGGTGTCGAATCCTCTTCGATCTGCTTTGCTAACCGTTGCCGAGAGCGGCGTTGAGCGCCCGCTTGGCAAAGACCTTCGTCAGGTGTTCGCGATATTCCGACGAGGCGTAATGATCGCCGGCCCACTCGCAAACACCTTCAGCAGCATGTTCAGCGGCTGCGGCTACCGCGTCTGCATCACCGGAAGTGCCGACGATCGCGTTTTCAGCGCCGGTTAGCCGTGTTGGTGTGAGTGTCGATCCGGTTGAAACCAGCCGAGCCGCACTGACGTTGCCTGATCATCGCGAGTCACGACCGCAGCCACACCACACACCGGGTAGCCAGATGCCGGATGCGAGAACTTCGCATAGGCAGAACTGGTATTCGCCGCCGGTGCGGGAAGGTTGATCTTCACCAGCACCTCTTCGGGTTCGAGGGCGGTCGTGAAAAGATCGACGAAGAAGTCGTCGGTCGAGATTGTGCGTTCGCCAGTTGGGCCCTGTGCGACGAATTCTGCACCATGGGCAACAAGCGCGGCAGTGACATCGGCGGCGGGATCAGCGTGCGCCGCAGATCCGCCGATGGTGCCGCGATTGCGTACCTGGAGGTCGCCGACGGAACTCGCTGCCTGATGTAAGGCGGCGAAGTTCTCGGCGAGAGCGCTATTGCTCATCGCCTCGTCATAGGTCGTCATCGCGCCAATAGACGCGCCACCATTGACCGAGATTCCCGTCAGGCCCTCGACTCCGGCCAGGTCGACGAGCGCGCCTGGGGCGGCGAGGCGAAGTTTCATCGCGGGAAGCAACGAATGCCCACCAGCGATGATCTTCGCATCCGCATTGTTCGCGAGGATATGAATTACGTCGGCCACCGATGTCGGCCGGTGGTAGTCAAATGCAGCTGGATACATACTTTAGCTCCCGTTCGCTTCCTGTATCGCCGCCCATACTCGCGGCGCACTCAATGGCATATCAAGATGTTTGATTCCCAGCGGCGACAGCGCGTCCATGACGGCATTGACGATCGCTGGTGTTGCGGCAATTGTGCCGGCTTCTCCGGCGCCCTTCGCGCCCATTGGATTCACGTCAGTCGTCGTGACGGTGCGGCCCAGCTCCATCATCGGCAGCCAGCTGGCCTTCGGAATTCCGTAGTCCATCAGCGTCGATGAGGTGAGCTGGCCATTTTCGTCGTACACGCCATGCTCCCAGAGCGCCTGGCCAATACCCTGGACGATGCCGCCCTGTACCTGACCATCCACGATCAGTGGATTGATGACATTGCCAACGTCGTCGATTGCGACGTATCGCTGAACATCAACATTGCCAGTGTCATTGTCAATTTCGACGACCGCGATGTGTGTCCCAAAGGGGAAGGTGCAATTTGGCGGATCGAAGTAGGTCGTCTCATCGAGGAATGGTTCAACGCCTGCCGGTAGACCGGCCCCAACCGCGGCGGTGGCCGCGATGTCTGCAAACGAGACGCTCTGGTCTGGCGCGCCTCTTACGAATGCGGTGCCAGCTTCAATATCGATTTCATCTTCATCGACCTCAAGCATATGGGCCGCGATCTTCGTCATCTTCTCGCGGATCTTGTCGACCGATTGGACGATTGCCGTGCCACCAACGACGAGTGAGCGGCTTCCGTAGGTGCCATACCCAAACGGGGTGCCTGCCGTGTCGCCGTACTTGACGATGATGTCATCGTAAGGCACACCGAGACCATCCGATACCATCTGGGCAAAGGTCGTCTCGTGCCCCTGACCGTGCGGCATCGTGCCGGTCGTCACAACGACCTTTCCGGTCAATTGGACGCGCACGTTGGCGCTCTCCCAGAGTCCCGCGCCCCAGCCTTCGGAAGTGACCCAGGCCGTCGGGGCAACGCCGCAAACTTCGACGTAGGTCGAGAACCCGATGCCGAGATGCTTGCCATTCGCCCGCGCTTCAACCTGCTTCTGACGCAGATCGGCGTATCCAATCGTGTCGAGCGCTTTGTCAAGGGCGAGCGGATAGTTGCCGCTGTCGTACGGGAGCATTCCGATACCCGTATCGAATGGAAACTCCTCGGTCGGGATGAAGTTCTTTCGTCGCACTTCAACCGGGTCCATTCCCAGTTCCCCGGCAACGAGGTCCACTGCTCGTTCGATGACGTAGGCGGCTTCTGGACGGCCAGCGCCGCGATAGGCGTCAACCATCGCAGTGTTCGTATAGGTGCCAAAGACGCGGCAATGGATGTTCGGAATCTTGTAGACGCCAGCGACCATGCGGCCATACAACGTCGTCGGAATTCCGCCCGCAGCTGTCGAGAGATATGCGCCCAGATTGGCCCAGGTCGTGACCTTGAGCCCTGTAATCGTGCCATCGCGTTCGGCGGCGATTTCCAGATCGGTCACGTGGTCGCGCCCCTGTGCCGTAGCCAGAGCGTGCTCCTCACGGCTCTCGATCCACTTCACCGGCCGACCGAGTTCCTTGGACAGCAAGCCGACCATTGGGTACTCGGTATACATGAATATCTTCGAGCCGAATGCGCCGCCGATGTCGGGCGCAATGACTCTGATCTTCTCCTCAGGATGGCCGAGCACGAATGCCGCCATCACCAGCCGGTGCACGTGCGGCGCCTGCGAGGACAACCAGAACGTGTACTCGTCGGTGCCGGAGTCGTATTGGCCTATGGCGCCACGCGTTTCGATTGGCGTGGCAATGAGGCGTTGGTTTCGGATGCGTTGTTTGATTGTCACCGCAGCGTCGCCCAACGCCGTCTCAACCCCGGATTCGCTGCCACATTCCCAATTGAAGGCGATGTTGTTCAGGGCATTCTCGTGCAATTGCGGCTGGCCGTTGTGCGTCGTTTTTTCCGCATCAACGACTGCCGGAAGGGCTTCAAGTTCAAGATGAATCAACTCGATCGCGTCGGCAGCCTGCTGAGGTGTTTCAGCTACGACCGCGGCGATAGGATCGCCCACCCAATGCACTTCATCGACCGCAAGCACACGCGGGGTATTAGTGTGGTTTGTAACACCAGCTGCTTGCCAGGCGTAGGGAAGCGCATTGACTTCAGCGAAGTCGGCACCGGTATATACGCCAATAACGCCCGGGGCGGCAGCAGCGCGAGCCGTACTTATGCTAATGATTCGCGCGTGCGCCATCGGGCTGCGCAGGATTTTCACATACGCCATACCAGGCAAAACGATATCGTCCATGAACCTGCCGAGGCCACGCACCAACCTCGGATCTTCCCGTCGCTTAAGGGCTTGCCCTACCATCTTCTCTCGAGGCTCAGTTGCCGTCATGAGTGCTTTCCTCTCTCGTGGCAAATCAGATCCGGGTGCAATACGAGATCACAGAAAGCGGACTAGTCGCCTGAGGACGTAGCCATCTTATTGGCTGCCCACTGTACTGACTTGACGATGTGCTGATAGCCGGTGCAGCGGCAAAGGTTTCCTTCGATGCCATGACGGATTTCCGCTTCGGTCGGGTTCGGATTTCGCTTCAGCAGATCGGCGGTCGTCATGATCATGCCGGGCGTGCAGTAGCCGCACTGCAAGCCGTGCTCTTCCCAGAAGCCTTCCTGGATCGGGTGCAGCTGGCCATCCTGAGCCATACCTTCGATCGTCGTGACATCTGCGCCATTGGCCTGCACAGCGAGGACTGTGCATGACTTGACCGCCTTACCATTCAAATGAATCGTGCACGCGCCGCACTGGCTCGTGTCGCAGCCGATATGCGTGCCGGTCAATCCCAGGTTTTCTCGCAAAAAGTGGACCAGCAACGTCCGGGGCTCGACGTCGCCGGAACGCTCCTGACCATTAACTGTCATGGAGACCTGCATCTGGTGCTTCCCTCCTTCGCTCTACTCGAGCGTCTCGTAGTACTTCTAAAACCTCCGTTTGGACACGGCCGGTCGCCGGGCGGCTGGCATTTCAGTGTGCGTTTGTCTGCGCACCAGCCAATCCGCTCGACGCTTCACCCCGCGTTCGTCGCGATACTAGAACTTCTTGCCCTCTACGGTCAAGCCATCTTTCCAGCGCCAGCGCGCATCGAAGCGGAAATGATCGAAACCGGGATGGAACCGTAAGAAAGAAACGTTCGTGGAAGTCGCGCAACGCCTCGCCTCGCTGGTCTCCGACAAGATCACGACGCAAATTGTGGATCGTGTCGGTGCCCGGTCAGATACATCAACGCGGCGCCCGGGTTTGCGCTGTTCTTCACCGCTTCGGACAGCGATGCCGCCTCGCTCATGCCGGCCTCATCGCGATAGAAGGCCGTAGCATCATCGAGTGACATCCTTCCCGAGTGCAACTCGACGTCGGCGACGGCGCGGGCCGCCATGCGCAATCGCCCCTGATGTTTGGAATAGCTCTCCAGCGGCGTGCAGAAGCCGAACTCGTCCATGAGATCAGTCGTATAGCAGGACCAACCTTCTGCCATCGTCCCGGCACAGAGCATGGCGATGCGCGAAGCACAGTCGATGGCCGCCACCTTACCGATGCGCGACGGTCCACGGTAGGCGTGCCAGTTCTGGACATGGTGCCCAAGCCCGCCGTGATGGACGACGTGGTTCAGCTTGATGGTCGACCAGTTCTGCGCTCGCAGGACACTGCTCCGGATCGTCATCGGGCAACGGCATCACGAGGTAGTCAACGACATCTACCTGATTGAATGCCGACGGGGCGCGGTAGAAGAGGAAATAGAGGTGCGGCGCTGCCGAACGCACCCACGGATAGCGCTCGACGTAGCGAATCGGATAGTCCGGCCAGGTGACAAGCTCCTGCTCGATAGCGCTCTCTCGCGCAGCATCCCATACCTGCTGAAACGCGCCTCGATACTCTTCAGCGCTCGGATGGGAGTCAGCCAGCTGCCCGAGAATCTGTTGCCAGTCCCCACCACCAAAGGCAGCTGCTCCGTTTTCCAGTTCAGTACGAGACTCTTCCATGACGCCGCGCGCATAGTCGACGATCTCCGCGGCTGTCATCTCCAGGTGATGTCCGTCGCGGATAGCGAGATCGAGCCCTTCCTGTCCGGAGCCATAGCCATCGTCAAGCGCATTCGGAAGCATCTCGTCGCGCAGATAGCTGCGATATTCCTCGAAGGCCTGACCTGCCCGCGCAGCGGCGGCGACCAGCTTTTCGTGCTCAACGCCGTGTTCTGCGAGAAACATCGGTACGCCGCCGGTCGCAAACTTCACCCCGCCGATGCACTCCTCGATCGCCTTCTCGATCCAGCGACGGGGAGCCTGGGGAACGTTCTCCCGCGCCTGCTCCAGAAATTGCGGTATGCGCTCGAAACGCCCGTAGGCTGCGTCGAGCCTGCCAGCTAGCGGCGTCCCGCCTCGCAGGAGCAGAGCAAGCGGCCCGAACACCGCTTCACTGGTGTAGACGGCCGGGTTCCCCTGCTGGAAGTGCTTCGAACCGAATTCCCATAGCTGGACGCGGAGATAGCCTTCTGCCAATCCCAGGTCGATCTTCTGAAACTCGTTTAGAGCATCCCGGTCTATCGCTGTCCGCTTCCTGCAGCAGCGTCCACATTTCGCCGGTGACATCCGCAACGCCATTCTGCGAATAGTCTGGCAAGCCTGTCATCATGGTCGTGCACGCCGATGAAGGTCGCGTTTACCGGTCTATGGCGATAATACGACTCGAAAAACTTGTCTAACCAACCATCTACATTCACAGATCCACCTTTTTCTCTATCCTCCGCTAGATTTCGAAACATCGTAGCCGGTCAGGCTACAACAATGTGTGCAGTAGTCTATATGTCCTCCGCGGCGGAGATCGTGGGGGGAGAGGAAACAGACTTTGGAACTAACGATTCGCCCCGGCCGGCTCTCCGACGTACCTGACGAAGCCAGACTCAATCGAGACGTTGATTGGTGCTATGACGAACATGAGACGCTGGCGGAATACCACGACGATGCATACGAGCCATCATCGGTTATCGTCGCTGAGTCGGACGGTGAGATCGTCGGCAAGCTCGAACTCTTCATCGCCTGGAAGTCGAGCCACGGAAAGTTTGCTCTGATTCGCCGCTTCGTCATCGCGCCCGGCTGGCGCGGCAAAGGCGTCGGCAAGCAGATGCTCGACGCCGTCACCGAGCACGCACGCGAAGAGGGCTGCACATTCGTCGAACTCTCGGTCGATGTCACCAACCCCTTCGCCCATGCCCTGTATGCGCGCGAGGGTTTTGTCGAAGACCGGGTCGAAGTCCTGATGCGCCGGCCATTGGTCGATTCCGACGTGGCATCCAAATACCCACGAGAAGCGCCGTAATCGATAGGATTAGAATCATCGCGTCGATCGTCATGACAGCCGGAGGATAGCTATGAGCGACTCCCGGGGCTCCCAGCGGCCACTGCAACCACCCCTCTTCGACGTCGCCGACGGCGGGCGCTTCGAGCCGGAGATCGGCAATATCGGCCCCTTGCGATCCGATTCGCCAGCTTCCGGTTGCCCGCTACTGGTTCCGCGAGCACCTGATCGAGGAGCAGCGCCCGGAGAATACGCTGAAGTCTTATGCCTACGACCTCTCACTGCTGGAACGCAGCGTTGGTCTGAAACGCATCGATCAGATCACGAAGAAAGACATCGCCAGCTTTCTCGGCGACGCGATCACGCGCTCGACGAAGAAGCGACGGCTGACGAGCGTCAGCCAGTTCTTCAACTGGCTTGTCAACGAAAAACAGGTGTTGAAGAGCGATCCAACGGAATCCTTCTATCCTGACCGCATCGCTCTCAAGACCCCGAAACCCCTGCACCCCGCCGAGCAGGAAGACTTGCTCGAGGCAGCTGAAGCGGACTCGCCGCGCTCGATGCTGATGTGCTGGATGATGTTGCGGTTGGGTCTCGGACGCAGCGAGCTACTCGACCTCGAACCGATGGACATCGAGCTGCACCCGGATGGCGGAGCTGAGATCACCGTCTTCCCGCGTACGACGAACATGCGAAACAAAGAACGCAAGCTGCACGCGACATCCGAATTCGGGAAGCTGCTGGAAGAGTACGAGGCTGAGCGGGAAGATGCCCAGAAGCTCTTCGACATCCTGCCCCAGTCGGTCAACAAGATGGTTGATCGCATTACAGCCCGTGCCGGCATCCGCAAGAAGGTCACTCCCCAGACGCTACGCGATACCTTCGCCGTCGAACTGGCGAAGGACGGAGCTGACGAAGAGCAGCTCCTGACGATTCTCGGCCTCGCGGATGACGCCAGAAACAGGATGAGTGTCCAGCGCTACTTGAAGCTAGGTGGCCCTGCGGTCAACAGCGACTTAGTTTCGCGCTAGCGAGATATCAAGCAAGCGATCAGCCAGTCCAACCAAATGATCGTGTGCCAGAAGCACATCCAAGCCAGCGCTCCGGAATCGCGCCATAACCCCACTTCGCGCCAGCCAACGCGCCCGCGACTGCGCCGGTCGTGTCGGCATCCTGCCCGAGATTGACCGCGCGAACGATCGCGTCCTCGAACGACTCGGAAGTCGTCACGGCCCAGAATGCACTTTGCAACGTTGCCAACACATAGCCACTCGCGTCGATCTCCTCTTCATTCTGGATCGGCACCGCCTCAAGTGCATCTCGAACTTTTGGCTCTCCAGCTGCGGAAATCGCGACGGCCAAGACATCCGTGGAAGGATCATCGAGCAAGGCTGCAATAGCCGCATTGAGCGCGACGCATCCGTCGATGGCCAGCGGATTGGCATGAGTAATGCGCGACGAGTCCGCCGACGCCTGCGCCAATAGTTCGTAGTCGCCGCGGCCAAACAACGCCACCGGAGCACAGCGCATGATCGAGCCGTTCGATGCGTCCCTGGGGCGCATGGCGAGATGCGTTTGATGCCCGGCCATGTCCCAGGAGACGCCATTGGCAAGCGCCTGGAGTGAGGCTCGCGTCGTGTTCCCGATATCCGGCGGATTCGAGTGATACCAGTCAACGAAGCCGCTGGCGATGTCAGCTGGGTCAAATGTGCCTAGCTCAACGATCGACTCAGCAATACAGAGCGCCATCTGAGTATCGTCGGTCACTTCACCGGCTGGCACACCGAGCCAACCGCCGCCTACGATGTCTCTGTGCACCCCGTAGCGTGTCTGGATCTCCTTGCGGGACATGAATTCGACCGTCGCTCCAAGCGCGTCTCCGACAGCGCTACCCAGAAGCACACCGCGATATCTATCTGTCAAGCCTTCATTCATCACAACCTCTTTCCCGCGCCAATCGACGAGCAATAGAGAGATTGTCCCCTTTTGCGATTCCGTGACGACCGAGACGTACTAAACTCAGACATCTGAAGCCAGAACACAGGAGGAAAACGAATGCGAAAGAATACGGCAAAAGCGAAGATGCTCGCGGGCGAACCGGCCTACGGGTACGCCATCGGGATGGGCTCGGTGCGAGCAGCCGAGATGCTGGCCTACAGCGCCATCGACTGGATTCTGCTCGATACGCAGCATGGCTCGTTTGGTGGGGACCAGATCATTCAGTCATTCGCAGTCATGCGCCACTCGCCGGCCATCCCGATGGCCCGTGTTGCCCGCAACGACTACACGCTGATTGGACGCCTCCTTGACGAAGGCGCGATGGGGATCATCGTGCCAATGGTCGAAACCGCCGAAGATGCTCAGCGAGTCGTCGACGCATGCATTCACCCTCCAAAAGGCAAGCGCTCGATGGGTTGGGGCGGCGCTGGGGAGTATGGCGCTGACTACCCCGACTGGATTAACCAGGAGCTCTTCGTCGCCGTCCAGCTGGAGAGCATTACTGCGGTCGAAAACGCAGAAGCGATCATGTCCGTTGACGGCATCGACGGCTGCTGGGCTGGCCCGGCAGATCTGGCGCTCTCTATAGGCGTTGATCCGCGCGAAGCGGGCGGGAGCGAGCGCCACGCGGAAGCGCTGGCCGAAGTTGCGCGCGCCTGCAAAGCAGTCGGCAAGATCCCCGGAATAGCGGCAGGGTCGCCAGAGGAGGCCGTCGCGCGCGCGGAGCAGGGCTTCCAGTTCATCACTGCCGGAGGAGACGCAGGTTTCATGATGTCCGGGGCTCTCAAGGGATTGAGCACCCTTGGTCTTACGTAACCCGGACATTGTGAAAAGAAGTACAATCCCGGCGGCTTCCCGCGCTCCGAAGAGGAGTTGGAGAACCAGATGAGCACTATTAGCGTCGAAGAATTGATGCAAGTCACCGAGCGCGTCTTTGCCCAGCGCAAATCGACGCTCGAAGACGAGGCGGCCGGGATGTCAGTCGCCGACCTCAAGCAGACAGTGCGAGCGACCCGGACCATGCTTGTAGATACAGCGGCGGCGCTTCCAGACAGCGCCTACGAACGCCAGCCGGACGATCTGGACGGCAACGACATCTGGTCAGCCGGCGAGATCGCAAGTCACATCGCCGGAACGATGATCTGGACTGACGCCAACCTTCGCAAGATCAATGGGCTCGATCCACTCACGCCGAACGATGATGTGACGGCCTACGCAGAAGTGAAAGTGCGCGACAAGACCGAGGCCCTACGCGCGCTGGAAATTGCAGGCATCGAACTCGAACGCATCCTGGATGGCATTCCCGACGACATTGACACCAGCAAGACGATAGATTTTGAAACGTTCGGTACCGTCGGGGTTAAAGGCTGGCTCTTATTGACCGCTTTACATGAGAGCGATCACGCGAACCAACTTCGGGAGCTTAGCCGCTAGTCGACGCTCCGCCAGGAGGTCAGGGTGGAAGGCAAGCAAATGCAACGCCTTGTCAAACGTCTAACCGTCGCCGCCACAATCGGCATGTTCATCGTCCTGATCCAGGGATCGCTGGTTACAACCACCAATTCTGAAAGGGGTTGTGGCAAGTCCTGGCCGCTCTGCAACGGACGATTCGTTCCCGGATACGCGCTTGAAACGATGATCGAGTTCTCGCACCGCTTCGTCGTTGGTATTGAGACATTCCTGATCGTTGGAGCCGGTATCGGAGCATGGATCTACTGGCGACGCCGAAATGAGATCAAGATCTTCGCTCCGATCATGGTGGGCTTCCTCTTCGTGCAAGCGTTACTCGGGGCAGCGGCAGTCATGTGGCCGCAGACGCCTGAGGTGCTGGCACTGCATTTTGGTGTCTCGCTCATCGCATTCGCCAGCGTCGTGCTCACGACATTGTTCATCTACGAACAAGGAACCTGGGACAAACTGCGCGATCGCCCGCTCCCGAAACACTTTCGAACGCTCCTATTTTCGGTGCTCGGCTACACATATTTCGTCGTCTACTGGGGCGCCTATGTCCGCCACAAGGAAGCGAGCCTGGCTTGCATCGACTGGCCACTCTGCAACGGCAAGGTCGTGCCTGTGCTTGACGGACCAATAGGCATCGTCTTCGGCCATCGTGTTTCCGCACTACTCCTCGTTGTCGGAGTCTTTGGGCTCCTGGCACTCGCCAGCCGAGCCCGCTCGAGCCGGCCCGACATCTATTGGGGAACGATCGTCTGCAGTATTCTGATCGTCGCCCAGGGTCTGAGCGGCGCAATCGTCGTCTGGACGAGACTCGACGTTCTATCGACTCTCGCCCACGGCATGTTCGTCTCCCTCTACTTCGCAACACTTTGCTATCTGGCGCTTCATAGCCTTCCACGGCAACGCCAGGCAGACCAGTTCCTGCCGCTGTTTGAGGGAACCAGAACACCGGATGCCGGCGGCGTCAGCGCCCCAGCGACGTCATGATCTCGCGAGCTCAGTCGAGCAGAATCGGATTGGACCAGGCGTAGCCTCCGCGCCCATCTTCGATCTGGACGCGTACATATTTGAGACCCCTGTCAAAGGGCAGCGTGAATCGCACGCGTGTCAGGAGCTCCCCGTCTGCATCGCCAACCGGCCTGCCGCCCGTCGAGATTTCCGAGCGACCAAATTCATTGAGTCCGTGCGAACCAGCGTTGACACGCGCACCATAAGGGGGCTGGGCAATCGCTGAGATCGCTTTGACGGGTGACGACTCGACGAGCAATGAATCGCCGTCGAATTCAATGTTGAGAATCGCCGGTCCGGTCGAGGCGAAATAGTCACCTTCACGGATCGCCTGCAGAGCGCTCTCTACGCTTCGCTCCTTTGCCCGCACCATCGTCCAACCGCGAAAAGTGTCAAAGCCCGGAATGTGATGATCGTCGGTCGCGATCCCGCCCACATAGACGCCGTTCGCCAGCAATGCATCCCAGAATTGCGAGGAGTGACCGCGTGCCTGCTCTACCTCGCAACCGGCGTTGTAAATCTCGATTGCGGTGACACCAGAATAGGGTTCCAGCTCATCCGGTCGCAGTCCACTCCACCAGGGATGGGCGATAACAGCCAGCCCACCCTTGTCTGCAATGAGCGCCGTGACCTCCGCAAGTGCCATCGCTCTATTCACTTCTGGCATACCGTCTATGCCAAGCGCCAATACATGCAGTGGACCTTTGGTCTGCGGGGCTCGCAAGCTGATTTCGGATGCGGGCATAAGCAGGAGATCGCCTGTCGTCTCAGGAAGCTCGGTTAAGTCATCGTGGTCGCTTATGGCCAACAGATCGTATCCGGCCCGCGAATAGAGTTTGGCCAGCTGGTTCGGGCCGAGCAAACCATCGGATTCGGTCGTGTGCGCATGCAGGTTGCAGCGCAGCCAGATGCCATCTTTATCGAACGCTGGAATTCGGGCGTGATCGCTTGCCGACATCGAACAACCTCTCTACATTCCTTCGATTGACCCTAGCGCAGTTTACTGAGCCATCCTCACGCTGCTATAAGACAGCGTGATTGCAAGATGATCAAGTCGTTAAGGTTCGGAGTTCGCCGATGCTTGAGCGTTTCCACGTACCGGAATCTGAACAGATACGCGTATCGCCGTTGTCACTGCGACGTACGGTCGAACGGGTGTTTGAAGCGATGGGAGTTCCCGAGGACGACGCCCGCCAGGCCGCAGACGTCCTCGTTTACGCCGACCTGCGCGGCGTCGAGACACACGGTGTTTCGAACATGCTGAGAATCTATGTAGGGCAGTATCGCAGCGGGCAGCTGAATCCCACCCCCGAGTTGAAGATTGTTCAGGAGTCCGCCGCCGGGCTGGTCTTCGACGGTGACGGCGGGCTGGGCCTGATCCAGTGCCCGCGGGCCATGCAGATCGTCATAGAGCGTGCCAGAGAGTATGGCGTCGCCACGGCCGCGATGCGCAACCTCGGGCCATACCGGAGCTATTGGCTACCACGCCATGCTCGCCGCTGAGCAGGACATGGTTGGCCTTTCGATGACCGCGAGCGGTTCTCAGGTTCTCCCGGCGTTGTCGGCCGAACCGATGATGGGCACGAATCCAATCGCCATTGCGGCTCCGGCAGGAGAACAGCCCTGGCTGCTCTTCGATGCCGCCATGTCCACCAGCGCCAGCAACAAGCTTCGCATCGCTCGTCGCCTGGGTGTGCCCGTTCCGGCAGGCTGGCTGGCCAGCTGGAATGGTGCGCCGATCATGGAAGACAGCTTCGTACCCGAGGACGGAGCGTTTCATCAACTGCCGCTGGGGTCAACGCGCGAACTGGGTTCGCACAAGGGCTTTGGACTGGCCCTCATGGTCGAAGTCCTGGCGACGATGTTGAGCGGCTCGGTGCCGAAAATGCTCGATCAGGACGTTGGATCACGCCACTTCCTGGCCGCCTTCGACATCGCGTCTTTCACCGATGTGGATGGCTTCAAAGCAACAATGGACGACATGCTCGGAGCACTGCGAGCGACGAAACCCGCTCCGGGCGCAGATCGAGTGATCTACCCGGGCGTATCTGAGCATGAGGAGCTGGAAGACCGACAGGCTAACGGCATCCCCTTCCACCCGGAAGTCATCGACTGGTTTGAGCAAATTACCACTGAACTGGATATTGAGAAATTGGAGCTCGTCTGATGTTAGAGCGATTCCACGTCCCGACCGAAGAAGAAGTGCGCGTCTCCGAGGACGCTTTGCGTTCTACCGTCGAAACGATGTTCATGGCACTTGGCATTGCGGAAGAAGATGCCAGGCAGGGCGCCGATGTCTTACTTTACGCCGATTTGCGTGGTGTCGAGACGCACGGTGTTTCAAACATGTTGCGAGTTTATGTCAATCAATATCAGGAAGGACAGCTCGACCCGGCCGGACCGTTCACCATCATTCAGGAACGACCGTCCACGGCTGCGATCGACGGGGGTAACACGCTCGGGATATTTCAGGGTCCGAAGGCGATGCGGGTCGCGATCGAAAAGGCACGCACAACCGGTGCAGGCATCGTGACCGTGCGCAACGTTGGCCACACCGGAGCTGTTGGATACCACGCCATGCTGGCGGCGGACGAAGACATGATCGGCGTCTCGTTGACCGCTGGCGGCGCGCTCGTCGTGCCTACGTTCGGAAGCGAGCCGAGGCTTGGAACGAACCCGATTGCGCTTGCGGCGCCAACGCGGAACCTGCCGCGTTTTCTCTTCGACGCCGCAACTTCTACCGTTGCCGGCAACAAGCTAATTCTCGCGTCGCGCCTTGGGGTGACGCTCCATGCCGGCTGGATCACCAGCTGGAATGGCACACCCATCATGGAGGAATCCTATCTACCGGAGCGCGGCCAGTACTCGCAGCTACCCCTGGGGAGCACCCGTGAAATGGGTTCGCACAAGGGCTACGGGCTGGCAGTCATGAACGAAATCCTGTGTAGCATCCTCGGCTCGGCGCTGCCCTCGATGCTCGACCGGGAATCTGGATCGAAGCAATTTCTCGCCGCTTACGACATCAGCGCATTTGCGGATGTCGACGCATTCAAGGACTCGATGGACGCAATGCTGCAAGAGCTCATCGACACGCCTCCCGCACCGGGACATGAACGCGTCCTCTACCCGGGTGTTGCGGAACACGAGGAACTGGCAGAACGCACCGACCTCGGTATCCCGCTTCATACGGAAGTGATCGACTGGTTCAACACAACCTGCGACGAACTTGGAATTGCCAGGCTGACAGTGCTCTAGCGCCAAAGGAGAAGGGCCGTGTTCCCTCTGGCTATCAATCATGGCCGCAGGAACACGGCCCTTCTCGAATCGGATGGCGGATGCCAGGTCAGAGCTTCCTCGGAGGCTCACCGACACGCCGATAGACCCCATGATCGCGCGTCATCAAGCCTTCATCGACGAGCTGGCGCCGTAGCAATGCGTAATCTTCGTGATACTCCAGCAACTTTTCGTTCACCTCCCGCTCCGGATAGTCAATCTCGAATTGGAAGGTGTTGACGAGCCAACGTAATACGACCAGCCAGCGGCTACGTTGCGATGGCAAGCGCGATAAGCGTCCAGCGACGATGTAGCTTCCGAGAATTCGCGCATCTTCTTCGGTTTCTCCGTCGAAAGCTTGCAGCGACTCTGGCCGTACCGCCGCAACTTGTAGTTGCAATTGCTCCGTGTCAAACGAAAACCAGGGTGAATCTTCGCTACGGCGTTGGATGAGTCCCGCATCTTCGAGGCTACGCACGTGGCGCACGACGGCCTGAGGCTTCAATCCCAGTGCTTCCGCGAGCTCCGTCACTGTCCACTCGACTTCAACGAGACGTCCGATCATGCGCAACCGATCGCGGTCGCTGAGCAGATCGAGCAAACGACTTGCCTGGCGTAGGCTCTCGTCGCTCATTTTCCGGTAACCTGAGAAGCATCGCTGGCGCGACCTGTAGAGGCAAGCGCCGAAAGAACTCCGAGCATGATGTAAATCACACCGCTGACCTTTTGAATCTTCCGCTGGACGCTGTCCTTACCCTTCATCCAGCTTCCCAACTCGCCAGCAGTCACGCCATAGAGCGTATCGGTGACGATTCCGAGCAGGGCGAACCAGACACCCAGAACCAACACCTGACCCGCCACAGCCCCGCGCTGTGTATCGATGAACTGCGGCACAAACGCCAGGAAGAAGATCGCAACCTTCGGATTGAAAGTGTTGACGACAATTCCACGCCTGAATTCACGAGCGGCCGTTGTCCGCCGAATCTCGATCGTGTCCTTCGCCACAGCGGTTTTTCGAAGCGTTTGGATACCCAGATAGATCAGATAGGCTGCACCGATGAATTTGACGGCGGAGAAAGCCAGCGCCGACGAGACGAGCAAAGCCGAAAGGCCGAGCGTCGCTGCAACGACATGTACGAAGTTGCCGATTCCCAACCCGACCGCTGCCGCGGCAGCTGGTCTTCGCCCCTCACGAAGACCGAGGGCCGTGATGTACATCACCGCCGGACCGGGAATCAGCAACAGGGTTAACCCGGCAATCGTGAAGGCGATGAAGACGTTTGTCGCCGGGAAAACCATCCTAGCCTCTCAATTCCGGAATGATCGATCCCGCCGCTTCAGTCAGAACTGCCATCTCCTCCTCGTTGGAGGGCCAGGAAAAGAGGAAGTCGTCAAAGCCTCCGGCGCGGAACGTTTCGATGTACTCTCGCAACGTATCAACCGACGTGAGCTGGCTCTGGAAGGGCCAGACCGAACGCATGATCTCGGACGGATCGCGGCCAATTTCGCGGCACTTCTCGTCGAGCAACTCGCTTTTCGCCGTGGCATCCTCGATTGGGCTGCGCGTATTCCAGATCGCTGCATGGCGGGCGGTGATGCCGAGCATGCGCGGACCACCGGCGCCCACCAGCATCGGCATGACCGGCTTCTGTATCGGCTTCGGCTCGAAAGGCGTATTGACGTACTTGTAGAACTTGCCGTCGAAGTCCGTGCGTTCGTTGCGTTGGAAGCTATCGATTGCTTCGAGCGCCTCTTCAAACATTGATACCCGATCACCAGCTGACGGGAAGACGTAGCTAAATGCTTCGTGCTCTCGCTCCCACCAGCCCGCTCCGATACCGAAGTCAATGCGGCCATTCGAGATGTGGTCGGCGGTGACTGCCTGCTTCAGTAGCACGACAGGATTGCGGTAGGTGTTCCCGGCAACCATGACACCCAGACGCACTCTGTTCGTCGCCATCGCGAGGCCAGCCAGGACTGTATAGGCTTCGTGCGTATCCCCCAGCTCGTCAGAGCCGCCAAAGAAGTGATCGACAACCCAGACCGAATCAAGCCCCATATCTTCCACCAGGCGCGCCCGGCGCACCAATTCCTGCCAGCTATCCCGCTGACCAACGACGAGTCCGACCCGGAGAGCGTGTGCTCCAGCCATTAAATCCATCCATTCGATAAGTAATTTGTCCCAGACCGATTCTGCGACTTTCGTTTCTAGCCCGTTTGTACCAGGCTGACATAGGATAGTCCCAGTGCGGTAGTCATGGGACATCGATAACCAGACGGCGCACGAATCAGACACCACAAGGGCGACTGTCTCCTCTTGCGAACGCGACGCCGATTACCACCATCGGCGTCGCGTTCATTTCTGTTCCCTGACCTTCAACATTGACAACTGGCCGCGTTCCGTGCGATGAAGTGTGCCGAACGGAGCGCCGCTTCGAGCGCCATATTATTTTCGTCGAGAGGAGCGCATTATGCGCATCGTTATGTACGACGACATGCAGATCGGCGTCGTCGCTGACGACGAGTCTGTCGTCGGGATCGGGGACCTGCTCGATCAGTTCGATCCACCGGGACCCGAGTTTCTCTTACCCGATCTATTGACCAACTGGTCCGACCTTGAAGCTGACATTGCGTCGCGAGTTGCATCAGGGAACGGCACGCCGGTCGCAGACGTGGAACTCCATGCTCCGCTCGTCAGACCCTCCAAGATCGTCTGCCTGATCGGTAACTTCCGCGAAGGCACAGATCGACCGCTCCAAATTCTCGATATCTTCTTCAAATCTCCCGACGGCATCTCCGGGCCGAACGACACCGTCCTGCTCCCGCCACATGACGCATCGATCTTCCACCACGAAGCGGAGCTTGCAATCATCATCGGGCAAGAAACGTCCAACGTTTCCCGGGACAAAGCAATGGATGCAATCTTCGGCTACACCGTCTACAACGACGTTTCCGCACGCGGTCTCGGCCGCGAAGGTTCAGCGAGCTTCCTTGGCAAGTCGTTCGACACTTTCGCCGCATTTGGACCCTGGATCATGACAGCGGACGAGATCGAAGATCCGTACAACCTGCATATCACCGTCGAAGTCGACGGCGAACTTCGTCAGGACTACAACACCAGCGACATAGAGCGGCCGCTCGACGAGCTGATCTCCTACATCAGCTCGGTGACGCCCCTGCATCCTGGCGATGTGATCTGCTGCGGCACAAACCACCAGGGCCTGGGCGCAATGCAGAACGGTGACACCGTTGTGACCGGCATCGACGCAATCGGATCATTCGCCTTGCATGTCCGCGACTCCGCGGCACGCGAGTGGCAGCGTGGCGTTGACGAAGAAATGGCCGCACGTGTTCGGGCAATGGCCGAGCAGCCAGCCGCACCGTCGCAGGGAGGAAATGCATGAAACTCGTTCATACTGCTGAATTCGATCTGGGAGTCGTTCGCGGCAACGAAGTAATTGATGTCACCTCCCTCTTTGGTGACATCTCGTACCGAAGCTCTCTGGACCGCGTACCGAAACTCATTGGCGCTTGTCACGGAGCGCAAGGATGAAGTGGCCAACTTTGTGGCGAATGCCCCCTCCGGGTCAGCGCTGAGCGACGTGACGCTGCTGGCGCCTGTTCCTCGCCCTCCAAAGCTCATCGCCTGTTTACGCAACTATTTCGAGGGCGTCGAGCGTGAGCGAGAAACGCAGGACATGTTCCTCGAAAGCCCCGATTCCGTTATCGGCACCGGCGGCACAGTAGTTCTTCCTTCCCACGAAGCGACCATCTTCCACCACGAGGCTGAACTCGCCGTCGTCATCGGCAAGCGTGCGAAAGATCTGGCCGCCGACGACTCGGCCCTCGACGCCATCGCTGGCTATACGATGGCCATCGACGTGTCCGGGCGCGGCATCGGCAGAATGGGTCCCAGCCGAATGGGCAAATCCTTCAACACCTTTACGCCGCTCGGACCGATGATTCTGACGCCTGACGAAGTCCCGGATCCGCAGAACCTTCAGGTGACGCTCAGCGTAAACTCCGCTGTCCGGCAGTCCTATTCGACAAGCGACATGGAATATTCGGTCGTCGAGGTGCTCCACTTCATCAGCGGCTACATGACGCTGGTGCCCGGCGACGTCCTGATGCTCGGGACCAACCACCAGGGTCTTGGTCCGATGCAGGATGGTGACAACGTCGTGATGAGTATCGACGGCTTCGGAGCACTCGAAGTTTCAGTCGTCGACGAGCAGCAGCGCACGTGGCCAGTCGGTGTCGATGAAGAGATGGCCGCGAGAATGCGCGGCGCTAGCGCCTAGGACGAGCTCAAAGCGACCTCAATGAGCGGGCTGTTCTCGACCCAGTTGTCGATCTCGTCAGTCCGCTCGAGGTTCGCCAGTATCTTCTCCAGCACCGCGCGCTTTTCGTCGTCCGCGGTGATTGGCCGCGCCGTCGCATCGAGATCTGCTGAGGTGCTCACCTTGAGATGAAAGGTGAAATCCGGATTCGCAACGACATTTGCGTACCAGTCGCGCTTCCCTGGTGTGCCGGTGATGTAGATGTCGCCGTCGATATTGTGAAACCACATTTCCTTCCGAATCGGATCGCCGCTCTTGCGCCCGATCGTCGTGATATCGATCACGCGGTCCTCCGCCAGCGCCTTCTGGATTTGCTCATTCATGTGTCGCGATTCCTTTCTCATTTGCTATTTCCCAGTGACTCATAACACGAGAAGGTAGAATTATCTTCCAGTTCGAAGAAAGTCACACGCTCTATTTCGGTACCAACTTAGGATCATCCGCCGCGAGAGGATCGCTTTTCACGTGCAACCTGCCGAATTTCGGGCCATATTCCTGTCCAGTGATCAGGTTTATATTCGCGCCTACCTGGAGCAAGACAAAGAGTCTGCGTTTGCCTGGGCCGGTACTCCTTTTCCAGTCGGTTCACCTCGTGGCGAAAAGCTGCTCAAGGATTGGCATACGGACTGGTCGCCGCGCCCTCGACGCTACGCCCTCTGCCGAACGAGCAGCGACGAAGTCGTTGGCGGCGTCACCATCGGAATCCGCAATCTCATTGGCGAATTCGTCGTCAAGACTGCGCCCTGGCTGGATGATGGCAACGAATTGCGTGCCGCCGCTTTCCAGCTCATCGTGCCATGGCTCTCCGAGGAATGGGGCCTGGTGTCCGTCACCGGATACGTAGCATCGGACGATAGCCCTACGAAGGCGGTCGCGGAAGACTTGGGCATGTCGCATCAAGTGACTCTGCGCGAGTGTTTCGTGCGTCCGGGCGGCAAGCGAGTTGACAATCTGCTATTTCAGAAGCTGGGCCGGATGGAAGCTGGGATAGATGCGTAATCCAATTTTGGTGGGCGAGCGCGTCTATCTGCGGGCAGAGGAACCGGGGGACGCCGAAACGATGGCGCATGCCTATGCCATAGAATCCGATGATTGGACGGATGACTTCGGTCGCTACCTGCATTCGCCGATTTCGTTCAAGCATTGGATTGAAGAAAACGCGAATGTCAGCGTGCCGGAGTCTATTACGCTCCAATCGTGCCTGATCGAAAACGATCAACTGATAGGCTGGGTCGGCCTATTTGACATCGATTACGTCAATGGAACCGCTGAGACCTATTCCCACTTTTCCCCAGGCCAGTGGCGCGGGCAAGGCTTTGGCACGGAGTCAAAACTCCTACTTTTGGAGTATTGCTTCGACTACCTGCACCTGCATATCCTTCAATCGTATGTTTTTGGCTCGAACGAACGATCAGCAGCAGCGTTGCGTCGCCAGGGATATCAACCGGCAGGAATCTTGCGACTAGATGGCCCGCGTCGAGGAAAGTACCTCGATACCTGGGTATTTGACGTCAAACGCGACGAGTGGCTTCAAGCTCGCGAAGAATGGCGTCGAAGACGGGCAACACCGCGTTAAACCAAGTAACGTAGCTCGATTCGCAACACAACTCCGGGGATCCACAAGCGAACCACTGTCTACATCTATGTATGGTGAATGGAACCGCGGCGAGTCACAATCGGCAAGAGACTTCAACACATGACCCAGTCACGGAACAGCATTCAACAATCGAATCAGGCACTTCTGAGGCCGACCTACCAGAACCGGTTACGTGTCATCGGTAATCATCTGGATATCGGTGGATTCCGCGATGTCGCTCTCATAGAGATCGATGGTGGCTTCATTGTGCGAGCAGACTCGCCTGACCAGCGCCGACCCCAAACCCTTGAATTCCCAGATACGCAGTTCACAAACCTGATGAACAAGGCGCTCGAGGTTCGCGGCCATGGCCAGACCTACCATAACCACGCGAATCTGTTGCCGACCGGTTACGAGGATTTCTTTCGAGCACTGGGTTTTCTTCTGGACAACCAGTCTGCAACCAGCATCACCGTCCTCGAGCTCAACACGCATGTGCTCGTTACCGGCAAACAACCAGTCCGGAATTCCGTCAGTCAAACTCCCATGCAGATCTTCGAACGCTATCTGACGACCGACGATATGCAGAAGTTGTTGGACGATGCGTTCCAGCGACGTGCCGGGCCTCCAAAACGTGAAGGCTTCCTGGGCATTTTCTAGCGCCCTATATATCCAGTTCCCCGTTTCCTCATCAGCAAATTCGCCTCCTGAAGATCAATCAACGAATCTGCATCGAATCAGGACGTGCACCGCACTGTCCATTGATGGCTAGAATGCATCCAGCACTCATTAGCGAGTTATGGAGGTAACTATGGATAGCCGAGAAGAAGCCGCATTTGCGCGTGCAGATACGATGTTCGAGCGCGTATTCGGGCACTTTCAAGATGTCATTGCCGTCGATACCAGCGTTCCGCCGGGCCTCAATTACGATCGCTTCGTCGACGTCGTCGAGCCAAAGTTCCAGGCCCTCGGCTTTGAAACGGAACGAGTCACGATTCCGCCCGAACTCATCGAGCCAATTCCGTTGCCTCTGGAAGGTCCGCGGGTCAACCTCGTTGCCAGTCGCGAGTCGCCGGCCAGCAACGGCGAAAAGATCACTATCTACGCCCACATGGATGTCGTGCCCATCGAAGAAGGCTGGACCTTCGAGCCATTCGCGGCCACTCTGGACGACGGTCGCATATATGGCCGCGGAACCGCTGATATGAAAGGCGCTATTGCCTCGCTCCTGACCGCCATTGAAGTAATGGACGCTGAAGGCATCGATCCTTCCTACGACCTCATCGTCTGCATCTGCACCGACGAGGAGATTGGTGGCTACCCCGGTATCTGGCACCTGGCGAAAGAGGGCTACGTGCAAGGGCATATGCTCTGTCTCGAAGGCGGGCAAGACCCGCGTATCGGACTCGCCTCAGCTGGCGCCGTCGATGTGACGGTGACGACCATCGGGAGAAGCGGCCACTCAGGGATGAACTTCGTCGCGGTCAACGCCATCGACGGGATGATCCCGGTGCTCAACGAGCTCTACGCCTTGAAGCAGGTGGTCGAAGCTCGCGAATCGACCGTTCCTGGCCCCGCTCATCCGGATGCGCCCTCCGACAAGATGACACCAATGTTCAATCTGTCAGTGATCAATGCGGGCCGCAAATCGAACATCGTTCCTTCGTCATGCTCATTGATCGTCAACCGGCGCTACATACCCGATGAGAATTTCGACGATGTCGTGAGTGAAATTCGCGAGGCCGTTGAACGAGGCATGGAGATCAGTGTCGCTGACGATGTCCGCGTTGATGTCTTCCACGTATATCCAGCAATGAAGACCGCCGGGCTAGAGGGCGAGCACACCCGCAAGATGGTCGAAAGCTACAAGCTCGTCCACGGCTATAGCGACGATGACTTCATCGCCTCGGGCGGCTCGGGATCGACCGACATGGCCAATATCAACCAGGAGCTCGGATGGACTGACATCCCGTTTAGTGGTCCGGGTCGAATGGATTCGCGGGCTCACGGCGCGGACGAATTCGTCCGGGTGGACGACGTCCTTTCGCATATGAAAGTGCTCATCCACTATCTGGCCTTTTAGCTGCGGAGTCTTGTCTCAACCGCGAATGGGAACTGGTGAAAGCCGGCTCCCGTTCGCGAACTATTCGTCGTCAAGATAAGGCTCGACGATCCGTTGCGTCTCGCGTGACGGCACGACCGGAACGAATTCGAACTCGCCGGCTCCACGCCACTGCAAAACCCACTCCTGGAGAATGACCGGATCGTCACACTCCATCAGTTGAAAGCAGCGCTTGAAGCTGGCTTCGATCCAGCTATCCACGTAGGTAAGGCCATCCGGTAGCTGGCGCCCTTGATCGCGCAATCGCTGATAAATCGGCACCGGATCAGCATCTTTGAAATGTTCGATAACCATGAAGAGCACGTTCCGCTCCTTCGAGCATCACGCCAATCAGGCAGGCCACGTTTCGACGATATCCTCGGGCGCTTCTGCAGCCCAGGCTGCAAGTTCGGCGCAGGTTGTCCACCAGATACGGGGATACTGCTCTATCGTTCTGAGCAGGGCATCAACAGCCCGCAGTCTGACCGCCCGTCCCGAACCGAAGTCGCCTCGGGGGTGAATCGTCAGATTGAACAGTCCACCGGCCTGATAGACCGAAATGAATTCCGTCCGCCAGGCTCGCTCGACGACATCGGGAGAGCGGCGCTGACGGTAATAGTGGCTGTCGCTAGCCGTCTGGAAGACTGGAAGCTCAACCAATTGTTGTCCGCTTTCCGATTGCACTCGATACACGAGATCATCATCACAGTAGCTACTGTCATATCGATAGCCCCGAGCCGCAAGGATCGAGCGTGTATCGGAGGTCATCAAACCGTGCGGCGCGCGCCAGCCAACTGGCCGTGAGCCGAGCACCGTCTCGAAAGCGTCCTCGCTACGAGCCAGAGTCGCTCCCTGCTCGTCGACGTTCAACGTACTGAAATCCTCGTGCAAATAGCCATGCCCGGCGATCTCATGCCCGCGATCCCGAACGTCCCGAAGGAGCTCGGGATCGCGTTCCACGTCCCAACCCGGCACGAAAAAGGTGGCCGCGAGTGCATGGCCGTCGAGCAGATCGAGGATTCGTGGCAGGCCCGTTTGCGTCCCGTAACGGCCATATGAGTAGCGCCCCCAGAGGGCGCCTTCCGGCCGCTCACCCCGTTCCAGGCTCTCACCGTCGTAGTTGACCGTTACGAGCACAGCGCACTGCTTTCCACCAGGCCAGATGGGATCAGGATTCATGTCCGCGCTCCAATCCATTTGCCAGCCGGCTGAAAACCATTGTTCCGGGGCAAGGCACCAGCCGGCCAGATCTCCTAGCCGCACGAACTCGACACCGGAATAGCGCTGGATCGCCGGAATCAAGCGTTCGATGACTGAGGCCCGAGAAGGGATGCCGGAACCGAAACCTGCGCGAGGATGGAACGTCAGCATGAAATAGCCGCCGTCGTGGTAGATCGCGTCGAATTCCGCCAACCATAGTTCCAGAACCTCGTCTGGCGTTGCCGCACCTTCGACATAGAGATAGGTGTCATCAAGGCTCGAAGTATTGTTCGGCAGTTCGATCATCTCCGATGATTGCTCGCCGGCGACGATGGCCGGATAGGGCAGGTCATAGTCCTTATCGCTACTGTCATAGATGTATCCGAGATCGCGCAACACTTTGAGCGTCTGGGCGCTCTTCATGCCTCCCGGGCTGCGCCAACCTTTCGGGGCCACGCCGGTAGTTTCCACGAGGATGTCATGCGCCATTTGCAGCAGCGGTCCTTCTTCATCCTCCGGCACCTCCCAACGTTCGTGGAGATAGCCATGTGCTCCGATTTCATGTCCATTCGCCACGATCTCCCGGACGAGTTCGGGGTTGTTCTCGGCATCGAAACCTGGCACGAAGAAGGTTGCAGGGATAGCATTGCGCTCAAAGATGTCGAGCATGCGCCGAATCCCACGGCGGGCGGAATATCCGCCGGCAGAGCGCAATGCCCGCCGGATCGAATCCCTGCCCAACCTCATTCCCGGTACCGTCAAAATCGACCGTTATCATTGCAACGCACCGCGCATTCGCGGGCCAAACGTGTGCCACGGCATTTCCAATTCATGCGAGCGTCAACGCATCTGTTGAGAGGCATCATAGCCGCTATCGGTAGCCGGACAGCGCAATCGAAGTAACCCGCTACAACATCTGTTCGTTCGGCCGGAAATTTGGCGACAATAGGCACGCGACTGATCGAGTGCTCTGAGGATTTGTGGTGCAGCCCAAGCGAGGCCGTGACTGCCGTCCGAATTGCAACTCTATCGTTGAAATTGAGAATACGGTTAGCCGAACGTCAGTGGTTACGGGCGAGTGGGCTGCCCGACTTTCGGTTTCGGCCCACTTGGATTCATCCTCATCGCCTGGATCGAATTCCTTTGCGATTGGGGACGAGCCATGTCCCGATAGGCCGTTGCAACAGGGCGTCGTTCCGCCAGTGCCTATGGTGCCAATCGCTCGTGCAGCCATTCGCCGTCGTGTCTTTTTGTATAGCGGAATCTGTCATGCAGCCTGCTCGGTCGTCCTACCCAGAATTCAACCATCGTCGGCCGCAAACGAAATCCGCCCCAGTGCGGAGGCAACGGAATATCGTCCCCGGCAAAACGTTCTCGGACAGACTCGACCAGTGCTTCGAGTTCGGCACGATCGGCGATGACCTGGCTTTGTGGCGATGCCCAGGCACCAAGCTGGCTGCCGCGAGAACGTGTCGCGAAATAGTCTGCCGACTCTGACTCCGAAACACGTTCGACCTGGCCTTCGACGCGCACCTGCCGCCCTAGCTCGCCCCAGTAGAAGACAAAGGCGGCGTTCGGATTACCCTGTAACTGTCGCCCCTTTCGGCTCTCGTAGTTGGAAAAGAAGACAAAACCTTCTTCGTCGATACCTTTCAACAGCGTTATCCGCGCTGACGGTCGGCCATCCTGATCAACGGTTGCAACAGTCATCGCATTAGGAAGGTGGACTCCGGCGTCGATCGCTTCCTGCATCCAACGCTCAAATTGCACCAGCGGATCGTCAAGGAGATCGCCGGCATCGATTCCCACGTCCTCATGCTCACGTCTAATAATTCGTAGATCCCGGCTAAACTCATTACTCAATGCGGAGTCGGCCTCTCACTGTACCTGCATCCTAAACAGCTTAACTTGAGACAATTCAAGCATGATAGAGGCAATGAGGGGTTGAAACGTTGGATTTCGATACAGCGTTGGTGTTTGGAATTCTGGGCCTGTCAGTCTTGATCTTCATTACCGAATGGCTTCCCTCCGACGTCGTCGCCATTCTCGTGCTCGTTTCAGTGACTCTTCTTGGATTGGTAACCCCAGAAGAAGCGCTTTCCGGGCTTAGCAGCAACGCCGTCGCCGCGATCATTGGACTCACCATTGTCGGCGCCGGACTGGTGCGCAGCGGAGCGATAATCTGGGCCGCCGACAAGCTCACGAGTCTAATTAAGGGGAGCGAGCGCAAGCTCATTCTCGTCAGCACGCTCGGACCCGGACTTCTCTCGGGCGTCATCAATATCGTCGCAGCCGCTTCCGTTTTCATTCCGGCCGTGATGCGTCTTTCCCGGCGCATCGGAATGTCGCCATCGCGCTTGCTCATGCCCCTGGCTGCGACCGCTCTCGCTGGCGCAAATTTGACGATCATCGGCGCATCCCACAATCTAGTCGTAAATAGTCAACTGCAGTCGGGCGGCATCGATGGCTTTGGATTCTTCGAACTCGCGCCGGCCGGCGCTATTTTCCTTGTTGCGGCGACGCTCTACACCCTTCTCTTCGGGCGCTTCCTCCTCCCGAATATCGATCCGGATGAGGACGGTCCGTCCTATTTGTCGCAAGACGAACTCGTTGACATTTACGGCATGACCGACCGTATCTGGGAGGTCCTCGTATTGCCCGAATCGGATGTCGTCGGCAAGCAACTGCGAGATACCGGTCTCGGTGCGGGATATGGTGTCAGTGTGATTGCCACAGTGCGCGCCGGAAGTACGAGCGCCGTAACCCGCGGTACCGCGCCAATCGAAGCCGGTGACATACTCCTCATCGGGGGCCGCAGCGAGCGCGTGATGCAAATTGCAAAACGATCCAATCTCGAACTGATCGGTACACCCCGCTCTGTCAGCCGATTCCCACTAAGCGAAGCCGAGCTCGTCGAAGTTATCGTGCCTCCGCGTTCGGAAGTTGTCGGAAAGACGTTACGTGAGCTTGACTTTCGCAATGAGCACGACCTCACCGCCGTCGCCATCTGGCATGCCGAACGCCAGATTCGAACCGACATCGCCGAGCATCGACTGCTGCCCGGCGACACACTCCTGTTGTATGGACCTCGCAGAACGACGCGCGCCTTTCAGCCCCGGCCCGAGTATCTCTGGATGAACCCGCCGCCGGAAGAGGAAGCCCCCGAAGAGCTGCGCCACCTTGCTCTCTACGCGGCATTGATACTTCTTGGCGTCATTGTCGTTGCTTCGCTCGGATTACTGAGTGTCGGTATTGCAGCTCTGGCAGGAGCGGCCGCAACGATCTTGATCGGGATACTCACGCCCCAACAGGCCTATGACCGGGTTGGCTGGGGTACGGTGTTGCTCATCGCAGGCATGTTCCCGTTGGGCATCGCGCTTCGAAATACCGGCGGTGCCGATCTCATTTCCGAGTTGCTCATCGATATTCTGCAGCCCTACGGGACTGTCGCAATCCTCGCCGGCCTGGCCCTGGTTACATTGCTGCTAACGCAACCAATACACAATGCGGCAGTAGCTGTGATCATGACTCCCGTAGCGATCGATATCGCAAGCCGGCTGGACTCGAACCCGCACGCCTTCGCGGCGGCCGTGATCATCGCGGCATCGGCGAATTTCCTGCTGCCGATGGGCCATCCGGCGCCATTGCTCGTCCAGGCACCTGGCCAATATACCGTCGTCAACTATCTGAAATTCGGATCCGGGCTTTGCGTCATCGCAATGCTCATCGTCGTATTGGTTGTGCCGCTCCTCTGGCCGCTCTAGTCTGCCCCGCCTCAACGGCCCACAAGGCTCTAGAGCGAGCTGATCGCACCCTTTGTAACATTGCCGTTCAGACATCATAGGGACAGACTATTGCTAGATCGACAAGACACCTTGCCGGATGAGATCAACACCACCAAGCAGAGCCCCCGCTGCCATCACGCGCCGGAACATCCCGAGAACGACCGGGTATCGCTCGCCCATTTTGGCCGCCCAGATTGCACTTAGGACAACTGAAATGACGACGCTGACAATCGCCACCGCCAAACCAACTACGATCCCATCGTTGACGCGAATAGCCATCGCTCCACTCAGAGCCGGTGGGGAAATCAACCAGATTGTTGCGGCGGCGACAAGCCAGCCCCGTGTCACAGTCGATTGACGCAGACCAAACCCCAGGAATGCCTGGCTTGCGCCAAGGATGACCAGCGCTCCCGCCGCAATCCTTAAGGTCGAGTCCGAAATGTCCAACAAGTCCAGGAAAGGCCCGGCCACAAGCACACTGACGCATAGCGCGAAGGAGGACTGCAGCGCCACGCGGGTAGCAACGTCAACCATCTCACTTTTCAGCATCGGCTGATGGTAGCTGAGAAAGATAACGGCAAGTGCCGCTGGATTCAGCAGCAAAATAAGCATGACGATGGTCATCGATCCGGCTCCCGTTTCACCCGGCCCAGTTTGGCGTCTGCTGTGTAAATGAGACCGGAAATGGAGTGCTGCTGGTCGTCCATGCGCGTCTCGCTATGGATGAACCAGGCTCCGGATTCCAGCTGAGGTGCGTCCTTTTCAACCTGTCGTTGGGCAAGAAGATCCGCACCACAACTTGCCTGTTGGAGGATTTCGTCCGAAATGTCAGATAGACGCTCGTCCGATTTTGAGAGGCGCCAGAGCGCGGCTATGCCTTCGACCCATGTCCCAAGCGCCGCGGATCGACGACTATCCCCGCGAACCGCCAGGTTGATCCCCTCGTCAGTCTTCTGTGCCTCGAATCGAATGAAAAGCCCGAAACGTGCCGCTAGCCGCCGGGCATAGTCGATGTGGTGTTCGGCCAGCCCCCAGTCTGCCATCTCGGCTAGCCCATAGGCTGCCCAGTGGTCATTGAGGGGCGGAAATTCGACCGCCTCTTCGTCATCCCGCAGAAGTGTGACGAAATCGGCAGCCTTCCAGGCCGCATCGTCCCAACCTTCGCCGGGAAACGCTTCATGCAGCAACGCCAGTGCCCAGAGCGCTTCGCCTGGATAATAGGCAGAGGTCGATGTCCGGTCCATCGATGCCGTCTCGATGTACCACTTCGTGTAGAAGCCACCGTTCGATTTTTGCTGCGCGAGCATGAAGCGACCAAGTGAGCGCATCAGTTCGTCATACACCGTCTCGCCGGTCAGCAGTCGTCGCTCGGCCAGGGCGATGGTCATCAGGGCCACAGAGCCGACCTTAACATCGCTGCCGTTTCCCGGCCCAGCCCAGTCATCGTGATAGACCAGGTTGTCGAGCAACCATGCGGTGCCCATTTCAGCTGCATTAAAGGCAGCCGGGTCGTCGAGACGGCCAGCAGCCTGGTAGAGTGACATTGTGACGCCTGCGTGACGGACTTCGTTGTAGTCACCAGATAACTCGCCCGACTCCCGGTCATACTCGTAGATATAGGATCCGTCGGCATACTGATTAACAATGAACCATGCAGCTGCATCTTGAGCTGCATCTCGGAACTCTGCGGCACTTCCGTCGCCGCACATTTCTGCTGGCGCGATGACTACTCGCACAACGCCGAGCACGATGGTCCAGAGGAGCAAAGGTATCGCGACAATTCGCAGTGCCGGATGGCTCAACCTGCGACTGCTCCACCAGCAGTGTTACCGGCCAACCGTCCGAAGACCGCACCGGATGTCAAACCGGTTCCACCGGGATAGTTGAAATAGAAGAGCCCGCCGACGAGTTCGCCAGCGGCATAGAGCCCCGGTATCGGCTGCAGTTCCTCATCGAGTACCTGCCCTGACGTATCAATGCGCACCCCACCAAAAGTGAAGGTGATCCCGCAGGTCGTTGCGTATGCCTCGTAGGGCGGCTCATCGAGTCTGTTCGCCCAGTTGCGACGCGGCACCGGCAGCCCTTCCGCCGACCGGCCATCCTTCACCGTCGGATCGAAGGGGATGTCGGTCCGCACCGCTGCGTTGTATTCCCGCACCGTTTCGAGAAAGCGCTCGGAGTCGACATCCTCCAGCCGATCCGCCAGCTCCTCGAGCGTATCCGCTCGAACGCGGGTGACCTCCCGAATGCGGTACTCATCCCGCAACAGGTGCGTCACTTTGCTATCAAAGACTTGCCAGGCGAACTGCCCCGGCTGTTCCAGCACCCGACGTCCATATTCGGCGTAGGTGTAGTTGCGGAAGTCAGCGCCCTCGTCGACGAAGCGCTCGCCGCGCGCATTGACCATGATCCCAAATGGGTAGCTGTGCTTCTGGAAGCCGTCGCCGACGCTGAGGTCGCCGAAGTCTGGCGCGTTGCGATCCCAGCCAACGGCGTGACAGCCAGACCAGTTGCCCCAGGACATCGCGCCAACTTCCATCGCCATCCGGATGCCGTCGCCGGTGTTGTGCATCGTTCCGCGCACCTTCGCCAGCTCCCAGCCCGGACCGAGGTAGCGCGTGCGCCACTCCGTGTTCGCTTCGAAGCCGCCGCTGGCGATGATCACCGCCCCGGCGCGAATCGTGTGGTTCTTGCGATCCCGACGCACAACGACGCCGGTGACCGCACCCTCCTCTTCAACGAGCGAGACTGCCCGTGCCCCATATTCGATCGGGATATCGTTCCGCTCGCAGGCCGACGTGAGAGCGTCGATCAAGCCCGGTCCGCCGCCGGAGACGAGCAGCGTGATCCCGCCCCAGAATCGAAAGCGCCCATCCACCTGAAAGGCCTGATGACTGTAGGCGGGAACGAAGCGTACCCGGTGACTGTCGTGCAGCCATTGCCAGGTCTCCAGCGAACGGTTGACCATGATCGGCGTCAGGTCCGGGTCCGACGCGAAACTGGCAAATTCGGTCGATATCATCGAAGAAGCGTTCCGCCGGATACTCGCCGAAATCGGTGTTGCGCTTCTCTTCTTCGTTGAGATCGGGAACGAGCTTCAGCAGATCGTCAAGGCCGTCATAGCGCGTTCGGACCGCGCCTGCCGTGTAACGGCTATTGCCGCCGCGTTGATCGAAGGGCGCCCGCTCCAGAACGACAACGCTGGCCCCACGTTCGCGTGCGGCCAGGGCGGCACAAAGCGCGGCATTCCCGGCACCGACGACAACGACATCCGCATATTCATGCTCCACGGCGCAATCTCTCCCCACATCGCTGATCGAATGACTCGGTCAGCGAGACTCTAACACGTCGGCACTGGTTCACCGGTTTCGCGCGTTCGCTACTCCAGCGGCAAATTGACCCAGCGGCTCTCGCGGAAGGAGAGTTCGACGGCGTTGATCGCTTCCTGGACCCATGCGCCATCGTCAAAGTTGCCCTGGTTACGATCCCCACCCTCGAGAATCTCGTCGATGAAGTCCTTGATGAGATTGGCATAGAAGAGCGAGCGCCACGATTCACGCGGGTGGCCACCGGCGGGATAGAACTCCTGCGGAATCTCCAGCTCACGGAACTCGACGTCGTCCGGCGTCGCGATCTTGATCGTTTCGGCGACGCCAAACTCCTCTACCAACCGGCAGATGATCGCGCCCTTCTCGCCGTAGATTCGCGCCTCGATGCCGGGATAGTTGCCAATCGTGACGAAGCTCGTCTGGATCGACCCGATCGCCCCGTTCGCATACTCGGTCAGATAGACCGTGCCGTCGTCGATATTCATCCGCATCATCTTGTTTCCGGCGTCGCGTACGCGCCGCTCGGGGATGAAGTTGCGCATTGAGCCGACGACGCGATCGTAGCCAGCACCGACCCACCAGTGGCCGATGTCGATGATCGGCGCGCCATAGCCCTCCAGCGACGAGGTCTGAAGCTCCGACGGATCGGCTTCGAGATCGACCTGGCGCAGCGGGGTCTCGGGATCGAGCCACTGCGAATTCTGCTCGTAGCCATTGAAAATGAATGGCTGGCCGACGAATCCATCCTGGATCATCGACCAGGCGTATTGCACGCCGGGGCTGTAGCGGAAGGTGAAGCCGAGTTTCGTCTTCAGCCCTTTGCTGCGCGCCAGATCCGCTGCCCGCTGCGTCCCGCGAAAGTCGTAGGCCACCGGCTTCTCGCAGAGGACGTGCTTGCCGTTTTCCAGCGCCGCCCAGGAGAGTTCGAAATGAGTGTGGGACGGGGTACAAACATCGACGACATCGATATCGGTCCGCGACATGATCGACTGCCAGTCGTCCGTCGCCTCGTCAACATCGAACTTCGCCGCAAATTCCTGGGCACGCTCAAGCACCGGATCGCATATCACGACGATTTCGGCACGCGGATCGCGCACCCACCCCGGAATGTGGGCTGAATCCGCCCATGCTCCGGCTCCCAGCACCGCGACTCTCAACTTACTTTCGGCCAATATAGATCTCCTAATCAAGCAACAATATGATGGAGCAGCGTAGCACGTAGGGTCCCTGGTCAATGGCACCGAGCAGCAGGAATCACCATAGGCAGTCCGGCGCTCCGCCGTCCCTTATTGGTTGCATCACAGTTGCATGCCAGTCGTTCAACCGCAGATAGCGATTTAGGCGAACACACGAAACCCGTCGTTGTTGGCGTTGTCGTAGCGGTGGGGCTCGTCCCACGTGTTCCACCACATTGAAAGTACGTTCTCGTTTTTGCCTCGATGAGACGCCCAACGGGCGTCTTATCGACGGAAGTCAAGTCCTTACCGTCAGTTTCGTCGAATAGATGAGCTCATCCGGCCACCCGCATACGCACCCTTGCGCCTGGCCGGACGAGGACGAGACCCACCCTTACGTAATCGGTTCAGCTCACGTTCAATGAAAGCGACGATTTCGCATTACGCTCCAAACACAGCGCAGACGAACACGTGACATCCGAGATCTTTGCTTGCAATCCCTGCGTATGTCGCAGCCCTCATTACCTGATCTGCGACATGCAGCGTCAGATCTAGTGGCCCACTTGCAAGCATTTCGACACTAGTGGCTGCGAGAATGCCGAACCGTTCTGCTCAGACTCTCGAACCCGTTCTTCGCTCGAAGGGTTCTACTTCTTGGGTTCCACCTGTGGTTTGCCCAACTTTTCGGCGCCCCTGCGTTCCCAGGATGGTCGGCGCCTGTACTCGTGAATTGCCGTCACGCCGTGTAAATCAGCCAGGGTCTTGTCAAGCTGGGTTTCCAACGCTCCAAAAGCGTCGTTCACGGCGCTTGTCCATGTTTCGCCGTATCCGCTCGCGCCAATATTTGGCAGCTTGCCGCCGGGAAGGTCGAGAACTAGATGATTCGTAAAGGGAGCGTCATCGCGCCGGTCGCTCTGACGTTTGCCGTTGTAACTCAAACGCGCGTCAAGGTGAACCAGATCGGGCTCAAACGTTGTGAGCCTCGATTCCAGCAATCCTGCTCTCTCCTTGACGAACTCTTCAACATCCGCGAGCGGCGCGTTCTCAACGTGATGGAATCGATAGCGCATGGCTGCCTGCTTTCCTGACGATCATCTAATCTCGGATCTGCCAATGGTTTCTTCGTCGCATGAGCCCGGCAACTGACGAGCGAGAAATCCCTAGCCACATACTTGCTAAAGCGATGCCCAACTTGCCTGGTTCGCCAATTACCGGTTGTCGTCGGAAGGTATCTGATGTGTGCCCTGGACACTTCGCCAACAACCCCTGCACTATCAAGACTAGTGCGCACCCCGTCACAGCGTCACAACACGAACGACCAGGGCGCGACAAAGCAGTGACAATCCATGCATCTTCGACCGGAGACCGGTTACCGACCGCATGTCAAGATCGCACCCCGAGCTACGAGCAGCGCCGTCGATATCCTGCTCGGCCACCTTCCCTCTCGTGGTCATCGCGTGCCAGGAATAGCGGCAATACGGCGTCTCCCGTCAGTGAGGCTGTGCCTCTGAGTTCCCACTGGTACTTCAGGAGCAAAAGGTCCTTCTCGTGCGGCGCTCCCCCATCAGATTGTTTCGCGATGAGAAAAGCACAAACCAGGTAGGGGCGTGATTCATCACGCCCACTTTTCATCCCCTCAAACGTACGCGAGCGGGAATCGGACGTGATGAATCACGTCCCTACATCCAACAGGTCATGACCCCATTGAAACAGTGTTACAGCTTCGCAATGTTCCCGGATTCAGAGATGCTGGGCTCTTCGAACGCAGAGTAAGTTGCCACTGTGCCCAGGCGCCTAAGCATCGACGGGCGCTACACCTCGTCTACAGAGTGATCGTGTCAGCGGGCATGTAGCAACCGGTATCGAAGATATCTTCTGACGAGTTGGAACAGAAGGTCGCCTGGTAGTAGATTCGAAAGCCCATCTCCAACAGCGCCGGAAGTGCGGGATGCGCGCCCGGTACATCTATGAGCAATCGTGGCGCCATCTCACTGGCAACCCGAACGACGGCCTCCACAGCAGGTGCGGCGTCCGCCCGCTCCCTGACGGCGACGGGACCGAGAAAGACCGACTCTGGATTCCAGGGCGCATCCGGGCTGGCAAAGAGCTTCTGGATATAGGCATACCCCACCCGTTCGGAGCCCCGCAGTATCCAGAACGGATCAGCACAATACTCCTCGCGCCAGTAAGCGTGGTCAACAGGTCGCTCGCCTCGCCTGCCTATTTCGGCATCCCAGTGGATGAGGTCAGGATCGAGCGCGTCAGCTGGTTCGGAACAGACAGTGTTTGCTCGGCCGGTCGCGAGAGGCGGTCGACGCGCCCCTCCAGCATGAACAACGGCCAGCGCGGCTGAAGATCGTTTCTGGCATAGATCGCGATTGCGCGGTGGACCGCTGAAGAAACGACGCAACGCACCGGACCGAGTCCTTCGAAAAGCGCCTCGATCAACGTCTGTCCGACGCCGAGCCCGGCGATCTGCGCATCTGGCCGAACGTAAAACGTCGCGAGAAAGGCAACGTTGAGACGCTGGAATACGGCGCCGAAGCCCACCATCCGTCCATCAACTTCCGCAACAAGAAAGCGGCCATGACGCTGTTCGTGCCGAAACTTGGCAGGAACCATATCACCGGCTGGCCCGGCGACGTTGCCGATCTCCATCCCGGCCGCGAGCGAAGCTTCCCGCTGAACTTCGTACGCTGTTGGAAGATCCGCCTCAGTTGCCACGCGTATCCGAAGCGTCAACGTTCAACACCTGTCATTTCAAGTACCCTTTTCCTTGTTGGCGGGTGAATCCGAATAGCTATCCAAGAGAGTCAGATTGAACGAGCAGGCCACAATAGAAATCAGCCCCTACGACGATCGCTGGCCCGCAATCTTCCGACGCGAGCGGGCCGCCATCGCCCAGGTCCTCGCCGATTCAGCGGTGCGCATCGACCACATCGGCAGCACATCGGTCCCCGGTCTCGACGCCAAGCCCGTCGTCGATATCCAGGCCGAGGTGCGCTCGCTCGCCGCGCGGCCATTCTACGACGAAGCGTTGCGTCATCTGGGTTACCAATCCATCGACAGCAGAGAGAACGATGTTCGGATTGCAATGCGCAAGCGTGGCGAGATCGCTGCGAACTTACACATTGTGAAGGCGCACAGTTGGGCCGCACAACGTACCATCCTCTTTCGAGACGCTCTTCGATCCGACCCGGCATTGCTCCAGCGATACGCGGATCTCAAGCGCAAACTGGCGGGCTCGCACGCTGACATCGACGAGTACACCAACGCGAAAACCGACTTCGTCGAAGGGGTGATCGAATCCCGCGCCCTTGCCGCCGGTCTCACCTACTCAGCGGGGAATCGACATTGAGGCGCTCGCTTGCTCAGCTCGTGGCTGCGACGTTCGCGCTAGCCCTCATACTGGCGGCATGCGAGGTAGAGGGCGTCAAGCTGGCGGAACCGACTGCCACCCCGGCCATGGAGCAAACGCTGCAAGTCGCTGGTGAGGAACGCACGTATCAGCTGCACGTCCCGACACGGGCAAGCCCCGGATACCGGTTGGCCGCTGGTCATCGCCGTTCACGGCCTCGGCTCGGACGCTGCCGGAGTTCGCGCGACTTCTGGCTTCGACACCATCGCCGATGCCGAAGGTTTCATCGTCGCCTATCCGAACGGGCTGGCGCGCGCCTGGATAGACGCTGGCATCGGCAGCGCAATTACGAACACTGACATGGCGAGCTTGAATATCGACTTTTTCAACGCGTTGATCGACGAACTGGACGAGCAATATTCCGTTGACGATCGCAGGATCTACGTCACCGGCATCTCAAATGGCGGCATGTTCTCGTTTCACGCAGCATGTCAGATGTCGGATCGCATCGCGGCTGTCGGGCTCGTCGCTGCGGCCAGCATCAGCCAGAGCTTTGACAACTGCGAACCCACCGAACCGGTCGCATACATCGCCTTTCATGGCACGAGCGATACCGTTGTGCCGTACGGTGGCGGACCGATCGTGCCGGGCTTCGATTCAATTGGCGAGTTTCAGTCCGCTCACGAAGCCGCCGAATTCTGGGCAACGATCAACGGCTGCCAGGCCGAGCCGTCGAAGGAGCAGCTGCCTGACACCGAGTCCGGCGATGTCTCGATTCCTTATCGTGAAACGTGGGAACCCTGTACGAGCGGTAGACAGGTCGAGCTCATTACCCTGGACGGCTCAGGCCACACCTGGCCCGGCCACCCGCCACGAGGTCAACGGCTGGGGGCGACGAATCTCGACCTCGACGCCTCCCAGATGATCTGGGACTTCTTTGCCGCAAATCCCAAGCCAGCCACCCAGAACTAGTCGTCGGCGACTACCAGTTCGGCGGCCTTCTCAGCTTCGCGGACTTTCTTCTCCATGATATTGGTCGAATGCCCGGGATCGAGCCGCGCGTCCGGGTTGTAGTGCGTTACCGCGTGGTTGACGGCGCTGACCGCTTCGGCGACACCAGTTGCGATGAGCCGGAATTTTGCCGGGTAGGTCACGATATCACCGGCGCCGAAGACGCCCGGAATATTCGTCTCCATCGTGATCTTGTCAACGACGATCTGATTGCGTTCCGTCTCGAGACCCCAGGTCTTCAGCGGCCCGAGATCGGCCTTGAAACCAATCGCGCAGATCATCTCGTCAACCTCAACGGTGTACTCTTCTTCAGTCTCCGTATTCACAAATGTCACAGCTTCAAGGCGCTCTTCGCCGTGGATCGCCGTTGTGACATAACCGGGGAAAAACACGTCGGCTGGACCATGAATCAACTGTTGAACGGTATGCTCGTGCGCCCGGAATTTGGATCGGTGCACGAGCGTGACCGATTTCGCAATCGCAGCCGAGCGTCAGCGCCCAGTCGACCGCCGAGTCGCCACCGCCGACGATGATAGACACGCTTGTCGCGAAAGTCTTCAACATGTTTGGCGAAATAGTGAACACCGTTGCCGCCCTCAAAACGCTCGATACCTTCAACATCAAGCCGTTTCGGTTCGAACGCGCCGATTCCGGCACAGATAATGACCGTCCTGGCGAGGATCTCGCCTTTCGTCGTCGCTAACCGAATAATTCCATTCGCCTCGTCGCGCGCGAGTCCAGTCACTTCAGTGCGCAGGGTGACGTCAGCCCCCATTGACAGGGCCTGTTCTACAGCTGGACCCACGTAGTCCTTGGCCAGCATGCTGGGGAACCCGGCGATATCGTAGATGTACTTCTCGGGATAGATCGCCATCAGTTCGCCGCCGAGCTCTTCAAGGGAGTCGGCGATGATCGTCGATGCCCCTCGCATCCCGGCGTAGAACGCGGCAAAGAGCCCAACCGGGCCACCACCGATGATTGCGATGTCGTATGTCTTGTCGGCGAAATCGGTCATGATTGCATTACTCCTGGGCGGTTTAGTCTGTCACAAGCTAATGTGAGCCCTTGTTGTGCGGGCGTCGATCAATTCTACCGACGCCGAGGGCTGACAACATTAGAACTTCTTCGGATGCGAGAAGTTATGTGGATCCGAGAATCGCTTTCAGCGACCGCTAGCCCGTCATTGAGCAGATCCTGACCACTCGCACCTATGCAGGCGTATCCCTACTCCGCACAACGTCCGGAATACCGCGCAGGTCGTCGTGATGCTCCTCATAGTGGATCTTGGTGATACGCACGATCGGCGGCCAGTTTGTGTGTTCCGACGCGGCTGCGACGCGCATGAAAGCATGATGTGTCTTCTCGAAGTTCGCGATGACTTCAGCGAGCGACCACTCCCGGGTGGGGTCGACGTTCGACTGGTTGAATTGGTCCCAGGTTCCATCGGCTTCCGCCGGTGGCAGGTAGCCCAGCCAGCCGCGATCCTTCGCTTCAAGATACTCCATCACGACCCGCTCCCAGCCAGTAACGTCGGCTACGACGTCCTTACCGGACCACTTCCCGACCGTTTCCGGCTCGAGCATGTCGGCTTCGGAGATCGACGCGATGAGTTTCAGGAATTCCTGAAACCCCTCCTCGATGACCTCCAGACTCTTCTCCCGACCAAGATCTTCGGCGTTCACGCGACCTCCTCCGTTGTTTGACAGAACGTCCGCTGCCGATTCTTAGGGCAACAAGAAAGTCCAGTCATCGTTTCCAAATTTCTCTTCCACAAGCGCCTCGGCCTCAGCCGTCTCTTCGGAGTTCAGAGATGCCGGGGTTGCGCCAGCGAGATCGACAAACGATCTGTACAAGTGCTCGATGATCTCGTCGCGCGGCATCTGGGTCTGCTGGCGCAATGGCCCAACCCGCGCTTCGGCGCTGCGGATTCCCTTATCCCGAATCTTCTCCATGCCAATGCGCAGCACCTGGGTGAGCAAGCCCTCGGTCATGTCGTAGGCCATCGTCGTGTGATGCAACACCGCGCCGTGGCGTCGTGCCTGAGCTGCGCCGCCGATTTTGCCACCGCTCGACGTTATGTCGTTTAGAGGCTCATACCAGGCATCAAGACCGAGCTCCCGCAGCGCCGCGATGATCCAGCTATCCAGGAAGGCGTAGGACTCGGGAAACGACAGATCCGCCACCATCTCGGGAGGCAGATAAGCAGAATAGGTGATCGCACTTTCAGGCTCGATGAGCATCGCGCCACCGCCACTCACCCTCCGAACGATCTGAATACCGAGTTCGTTTGCTCGCTCAAGATGGATCTCGTTTGACACCGATTGGAAGCGTCCGAGAACAACGCATGGAGACGCCCAGCCCCAGAAACGCACCAATGGAGGTCGCTCGCCCTGACCAACCCGTCGTGTCAGCACCTCATCAAGCGCCAGATTCATCGCCGGGGCTTGCGGGATGGGGCCAACGATCTCCCAATCGAGATCGCGCCAGCGGCTTTCGAGCCCTTTGGGATAGAGCGTCGGCTTGCTTCTATCGATCGTCACGTCCCAGCCCCCTTCCTACCGCTTTCGCAACCGCTTCGGGCGAAAAGCCCACCATTTCCACGTCTGGCCCGACAGCCGCACCGACAAGTTCAGCAATCCCCTCCTCCTCGGTCGAGGCCGGCAAGCCTTCGAGTGCATCCCGAATATCGCCGAGAGCCTCCTCAGGGTAAAGAAAGAAATCTCCGCTGACTTGCACATTCCTGAGGTGTCCGTCATGTAGATCGAAATCGACGGTTACGAGCTTACCGCCCACCGTCTTGTAATCGCCTCTCATCTTCGAGTCATCCTTTCGCGCTTTACTCGGCGCCACGTACATGAGATGTGACACCGCTCCGCTACAGGCTATGATGACGCACCTGAGTGACAACGGGCTACTAGGCGGAAGGAATTCTGATGGCTCTCATGAACGAAATCAGCGCGAGCGCAACTTGAAGGGGCCTTGCCAGACCTCAATTCGGATCTGGCTCTGAGCGGTCTCGATGGGGCAGTCGATATCTGGCGCGACGAGTACGGGATCCCGCATATCGCCGCCACGACACTGCATGACGCCTTCTTCGCCCAGGGATTCGTCCACGCCCAGGACAGGCTCTGGCAAATGGACTTCGATCGCCGCCGGGCATTGGGGCGCTGGTCGGAGGTAGTCGGAAGCAGTGGATTGCTCTTCGACCGCTTCGCCCGCCGCGTCGACATTCGGGAGAGCGCCCAGCGGGATTACGAACACTTCAATGACGAAACGCGTGCCGTCGTCGACGCCTATGCAGCCGGCGTCAACGCCTTCATCAACTCAACGGATTCGCTGCCTGTCGAATACACGATTGCCGGAATTGAGCCGGAAACCTGGGAACCCTGGCACTCCTGCGCAGTATTCAAGGTACGCCATATCCTGATGGGCACTGGACTCGCGAAACTACTCCGCGCTCGTATTCTGTCCGGCATCGGCGCCGACATGGCGATGCGAATGCGCGCTGAGGCCTACGACGGCGAAGTGCTGATCGTCCCTCCGGGCGAGGAGTACAGCGGTCTGTTGCGCGACATCAGCGAACTCGATCCTGGCAAAGATGCGATCACCCGTCTGGCAGAGTTTGACTCAGGCAGCAATAACTGGGCCGTCCACGGCAGCCGCACCGCTTCCGGCAAGCCGCTCGTCGCCGGAGATCCCCATCGCGCCCTCGATGTCCCGAACGTCTACTACCAGAATCACCTCTCCTGCCCCGACTTCGACGTCATCGGCTTCTCATTCTGTGGCGTCCCCGGTTTCCCGCACTTCGCCCACAATGAGCATGTCGCCTGGGGCATCACCCACGCGGCAGCCGACTACCAGGATCTCTACGTTGAGCATTTCCGTCCCTCGACTCCTTATCAGTACGAGCGTGACCGGGAGTGGCTCGAAGCGGAGCATCGCACCGAGCAAATCCACGTCAGAGATGCCGAGCCCGTCGACGTTGATATCGTCAAGACGGAGAATGGCCAGGTCATTTTCGGCGATCCCACCGAGGGCGTAGCGATCTCGTTCCGCTATAGCGCACTCGTAGATCCCAACCCTGGATTCCAATGCCTGCTGCCGATGCTCAAAGCGACGAGTGTCGACGAGCTGGACGAAGCCATGCGGGACTGGGTCGACCCCTGCAATAACCTGGTGATGGGCGACGTCCACGGCAATATCGGCTATCTCACCCGTGGTCGTCTGCCGGTGCGCAACCGTGCCAACGGCTGGCTTCCAGTGCCCGGTTGGGACGGTAAGCACGACTGGACCGGCAATGTCCCGTTCGAAGAGTTGCCACGCATCAAGAACCCGGACACCGGATGGATCGCGACGGCCAACAACCGCATCGTCGGCGACGACTACCCGCACTACATCGCCCTCGACTTCGCGCCGAATAGCCGTGCAAAACGCATCTACTCGCGCTTGGAAGACATCTCGAACGCCACGGTCGACGACATGGCCGGCATCCATGCAGACCGCATTTCCCTGCCGAGTTCGATCTTCATTGATCGCCTCAGCGCCGCAGCAGCTACCGCTGGTCGGAGTGATGCTGGCATCGGTCTGCTCAAGACGTGGGATGGCGGGATGGAGAAGGATTCGGGCGCGGCAGCACTCTACAGCGCTCTGCGCAACAACCTGACTATTCTCGTTGGCAATCTGCCGATGTTCGAGTCGTTGAAGCACAACCCATTCGCGTCGGAGGAGCCGCCGCTGATCGGGCCACTTGGCCTGCTCTACTGGGTCGTGCCGCAGTTCCTGAGCGAAGACGATGCCACGGTGCTCCCGGACGGCACGACCTGGGATGGGCTAATTCTGCAGGCCTTCGATGCCGCCATAGCGGAATTATCCGAGCGGCTCGGTGACGATCTGACCACCTGGCGCTGGGACGGCATTCACCGGACGGCTCCGACGCATCCGCTTGCGCTCGTCGATTCCGCGCTCTCGGAGACGATGAACCCGCCCTCAGTCACGATCGGCGGCGATTCGGACACTCCGCAAGCCGCCGGAATCTACCCGGGCGTTAGCTACAACGTCGCTGGGACCTCGGTCGCCCGTTACATCTTCGACACGAGTGACTGGGAACAGAGTCGCTGGATCGTTCCGCTCGGCAGCTCGGGCCACCCTGGCAGCAACCACTACGGTGATCAGGCCGAACGCTGGTCGAATGTCGATTACATTCCGATGACCTACGGCTGGGACGGTATCCGAGCATCGGCGGAAAGCCACCAGCGGCTAGCGTCCTCCTAAGTTGTGCGAAAACGGCGCGGAATTGGATTTATCTCCAACTCCGCGCCGCGCTTCTTTATCCACCAACCCAGGCTCGAACATGTTCGGGATTTAGAGCTTAGTGCGAAATCCACACTGCCCTGGAAAGCGATCTATACCGATATCGTAGGAGTGGGGTTTGTCCCACTTATGCCACCAAATTGAACGTATGTCTCCTGTTTCTGTCCCGGTTCAGACACCCAAAGGTGTCATCCCGAAGCCTGGCGAGGGATCTACGTCCAATATCATCAAACGAGCGGGGAACAAGATCTTTCGTACCCACGCCGTGGGTGCCCAGCTCCGCTCCGCTCAAGATGACACTGAGGTCTGCGTCTTTCCCGGCCCAATCGAGCTCATCGCCGACCGATCTACGGATATTCCCTCGAATCAGGTAGAACAGGTGGACTCGTCCTCACCCCTCCACGGACATGCGTACGTATGCGGGTGGGGACAAGCCCCACCCGCTACGAATACATCAACACCGACGAGTTTCGCGCCTTCGCCTACATCGCAACCTCCAGTGAGCCGAGCAATGGCGCTCAGATACGTTTCGTCTGGTTCCTATTCCAGCAGCCCGGTCACTTCACGCACTCGTGCCAGCTTCGGAACCGTTATCTCCCGTGCCCGGTCGCGCCCGATTGTCAGGATGTTGTCCAGTTCGGCGCGATCCGACTGAAACTCTTCGATTCGCGCGCGAATCGGAGCGATCGTTTCGATGAGCGCGTCGGCAAGTCCGTTCTTGAAATCGCCGTAGCCCTTGCCCTCGTACTCCTGCTCGATATCGGCAACCGAGCGGTCCGTGATCTGCGAATAGATCGTCAAGAGGTTCGTCAGCGCCGGTTTGTCCGCAGCCGCCCGCACCTCGCTGCCCGAGTCGGTGACGGCTCGGCGAACCTTGCGCCGGATCGTGTCGTCATCCTCGTTCATCGAGATGGAGTTGTACTCGCTGGCGGCGCTCTTGCTCATCTTCATCGTTGGATCATCCAGACCCATGATCCGCGCGCCCTCTTCTTTGATATCCGGCTCCGGAATGACGAACGTCTCGCCGAAGGTCGAGTTGAAGCGCTGGGCGACATCGCGCGTCAACTCGACGTGCTGGCGCTGATCGTCTCCTACTGGCACCAGATCGGCGTCATAGATGAGGATGTCGGCCGCCATCAGGACAGGATAGAAGAGAATCCCAGCGCCGACGCGTTCCGGTTGTTCGCCGCGTGACTTCTCCTTGAACTGCGTCATCCGGCTCAGCTCACCGAACATCGTCTGGGTCGACAGAATCCAGGTCAGCTCGGAGTGCTCCGGGATTTGCGACTGGACGAACAGCACCGCGACTATCTGGATCGATGCCGCATGCCAGTAACGACGCCGCCAGATCATAGGTGCGCTGGTAGAGATCTTTCGGGTCATACGGAAGCGTCATCGCATGCAGATTGACGATCGGATGCAGGCTCTCAGCTTCGTGCTGTTGTCGAACCCAGTGCCGCACGGCTCCGAGATAATTCCCTAGGGTTGGAATGCCGCTCGGCTGAATCCCCGAGAGGATCCGTCGGTTTTGTCCTCGCGCCGTCGCTGGGCGCTTTCGATTCGGCCGTTATCGTGCTCATCATTTGCTCCTTATTCTCAACTGGCTGCCGCTAGATTCGCGGGCAACAAAAAACCCCCATCCTGGAGGGACGGAGGCGCTTACAAGTCACACCCGCGGTGCCACCCTCGTTGATTGTCGAAAACGACAACCCACTCGGTGCCGGCCAAGAACTGACCAGCGCCCCTGATAACGGTGGGGAATCCGACGCAGCCTACTTCGCGTTTGCGCGGTTCGGGGCGTGGCTCACGGGCCCATTCGTTTCTGCTCCCGCTTCCGGCTCGCACCAACCGCCGGTTCTCTGCAACGGGCGACAGGAACTACTCGTTCCGATCATCGCCATAACTTATGTCCGGATGATAAGTCGGACAGTGGCCGCTGTCAATCCAAGCAGGAGCGCATCGTGGCGAATCGGTCTACGATGCCCAGAGCATCTAGCTTGAGAAGGAGAACACATATGAGCGACGAGCGAACACTGATTACCGGCGGCAAAATCATCGATGGCAGCGGCAATCCCTGGTTCTACGGGGACATTCTCATGCAGGGAGAGCGCATCGAAGCCGTGCTCAGCCGCGGGCAAAGCGCTTCCGTGGATGCTCGCAGAGTCGATGCGTCACGGGTTGGTCGTCAGCCCCGGCTTCATCGACATCCAGAGCCACTCGATCATCCCGCTCATGGTCGACGGGCGCTGCCTCTCGAAGATCACCCAGGGTGTGACGACCGAGATCATGGGCGAAGGCTGGACGCCGGCGCCATTCGGCGGCCGCATTGATTTCCCGATCCCGCGCGGTTTTGGGACCCATACCCTCGCTGAGTGGAAAGAACAGGCGCAGGACTGGTCCCGCTTTGGTGACTGGCTCGACGCGATGGTCGAACGCGGCGTGTCGCCAAATGTCGGCTCGTTCCTCGGCGGTGGTAGCCTGCGACGGTATGCCAAGGGCATGGACATGGGACCCGCCAATCGCGATGAACGCGCCGTCATGGAACGGGTCATGACCGAGTCGATGGAAGATGGCGCGTTCGGCGTCTCGTTTGCCCTGATCTACCCGCCCGACGCCTACATGGAGACCGATGAGATCGTCGACGTCTGCAAGGTCGTTGCCCGCAACCACGGCGTCTACATCACCCATATGCGGTCAGAAGCCGAAACGCTCCTCGAAGCGCTCGAGGAGACCTTCGAAATCGCCAGACAATCCGGTGTGAGCGTCGAGATTTATCATCTCAAAGCGGCCGGTACCCGTAACTGGAGCAAGATGCCGGTAGTCATCGAACGAATCAATCAGGCGCGTGCCGAAGGGCTCGACATCACCTCCGATATGTACCCCTATCCAGCCTCCGGAACCGGACTCTCATCCTGCCTGCCGCCCTCGGCACAGGAAGGCGGCAAACTCTACGAGAAGCTGGCCGACCCGGAAGAACGCGCCAGGATCCGGGCAGAAGTGCTCAATCCAACCGGGGACTGGGAAGCAATGCTCGACGAAGCCGGAGCCGATGGCGTCATGCCGGTAGGGCTGGAGCTGCCTGAACACCAGCAGTACGTCGGGAAGCGCCTGACCGAAATCGCCGAGATGAGAAATCAGGAACCGGTTGACGCGATCATGGATCTGCTCGCAGCAGAGAAACAGCGCATCGGGACGATCTATTTCGGCATGAGCGAGGAGAATATCGAGCTACAGCTCCAACAACCCTGGATCAAGATTTCCACGGATGCCGGCGGGATGGATCCGGAATGGGCGGCGCCAAATGGCCCGACCCACCCGCGCGCCTATGGCACCTACCCGCGAGTGCTGGGCCACTACGTGCGCGAGCGCAACGTCATTCCACTGGAGGATGCAATTCGAAAGATGTCATCGTCGGTGGCGGACAGGCTTGGACTTCGCGATCGTGGATTGCTGCGACCGGGAGCATTCGCCGATGTGCTGATCATCGACCCGGTTACCATCACCGATCACGCGACATTCGAGGAGCCACATCAGCTTTCGAGCGGAGTGCGGGATGTATGGGTGAACGGAACGCAAGTTCTGATGAACGGAGAACATACCGGCGCTATGGCGGGCATGTTCGTCAAAGGACCGGCGGCGGGCTAGCTCCGAATACGGGCCGGATGATCTCCCGATGAGGCCATGCGCAGCGCAGAATCGACGACCCCAACCACACGGTTAGCCACGCTATCGAAACGGGAGGATCGCGGTTCTGGCTGTGCCGTTCCAGTCGGGGCCGTAGGCATGTCTTCGGATGCCGCGTGCGAATCAGTCTCGAGCATGATCGCCTGGATATCTTCTGCAAGGAGCAGGATATCCAGCGGTTCATAGGCCATTTCGTCTTCGCCATCGGTGACCGGACGGATGCCGCCAACGGTGACAAAATCGGTCCCCTCGACAATCGCCACCGCGGCCGCCTCACTACAGTCCAGGCGGCGACCAAGAGCAGTCAGAAAACCCTTGTAACCCTGCGAGAAGAGCCGGTGTGGAACGCCACCACGCTTCGGCGCGAATTGCGCGTTTTGAACGACGCCATCGTCCGCTATCTCAAGTACTTCAGGAGTACGAGAGCCGAGCGCGCTGGCTCTGACTATCAGTCCGCCATCGACCTCGATTATTGAGACCGAGTGATAACCACCGGAGTCGAGTCTGGAGCCAATCGACCGTAGCCGATGCTCATACGGTATCCGACGATCCTTCGCGGGCATGGCCTCTCCATCTATCCTCGGAAGTTAGGAGGGATGTAATTCTGAATATGCTGGTAGCTGCCGCGGCGATCTATCGCCCGTTCGAAGCATGTTGATGATGTCTGGCGGGGCAAGCGGCTCGGAGAAGGGCCGGAACGAAGCTTCCCCATATCCAAGCACTGGTTCAAACCCGGAGACCGCAATAAAACTTGGTAACTCGGTAATGACGACGTTCTCCGCAATGCGCTGATCAAGTTCGAAGCCTAGCGCTCTCAACATATTCTCGTAACCATTCGGAATCAGATCGCGTGATTCGCGGTGGGGTGGTCGCGGTTCCACGATCATCCGGTGCTCGCCGCAGCATCTTAGAGGTCTTGCGATTATCAAATTCGATCAATAGCGGCCACGGGTTGGTTTCACGCATGGCGCGCAATATAAAACCGTCAGCGATCTCGATGAGTGTGATGGAGTGGAGCAATTCCTGCATCGATAAAGCGACCCAGCACACGCAATCTATTCTGGTACGTGGGTTCAAACAAGTGCTGGGGCACAGCGCCCTGATCGTGGATATCGGTATACATGGCACTATGCACAGACACGTCCCGTGCTCCCTACATCATCTCATGATCCCTACCCCATCAATACTTTGGAATCTGTTGCTGAATATGTCAATCAAGTCGAAGGCAATTGGGACTTTTGTCATGCCGTGCACGCCCAGTGTGCCCTGGGAGGCATGGACCTGCGATTTCGCTGCTCTACAATGAACAAATGTGACTTCAAGCAGGCAGAAAGGATTGCAACGTGGCGCAAGATACAGATCAACGCAGTGAATTCATCGAAATCACCGACGGCATTTCAACAATTCGGCCCGGTATCGACAGGGAAAGCTGGAATGGCCTGAGCTACCAGGTTGGTATCTCGGAGAAGACGGTTGGCGCCAAGGAATTCTCGATGAATGTCGCGACGGTTCCTCCGGGCGGAATCGCCGCCGCTCACATTCACGTCGACTTCGAAGTCGGTCTCTACATTCTCAAAGGAAAACTCAAGCATATCTACGGCGAACGTCTCGAACGCACGATCTATAACCAGGCTGGTGACTTCATCTTCATTGAACCCGGTATGCCGCATGAGGTTTACAACCTGAGCGACACCGAAGAAGTTGTCGCTGTTGTTTGCCGGACGAGTGCCCTGCAATGGGAAAACATCATCGATTACAAGGTGCCGGCCGAATAGCAAGCGCGCCAGCAATAGGCGCATTCGCCATTGCCCACGCCGCCCGCGGCTAGCCGGAGCATCAGCCGTCCCTTGGTAGTCTGCCGCTCTGCGCCACAAAGGATGGTTGAGAGATTTCCGGTGCCAAACGAGGTAGGTCGATCGTTCACGGATATGTGGCCACCGTAGCGATTACTACCACATCGGGCTTTACGAAGTACGATCACTCGAACTACAATGCTCACGGGGAAGAGGAGTTGCCTCCCCGTGAGGCACCAAAATCGACAGCGCCGGAAAAGAATGAAACCAAAGTACCGTCTCTCGTACATCCCAATAGAGACCTCCGAGCGTATATTGAGGCAGAGGCAGTTGATGAGACCGGGGATTCGGTCATGAGTCAGCGGTCTCAGAATGTTCGACGTCTCCCTGCAATGCGTCGGGTCGCAGACTCGCCGCCACCAGTTGAGACTTCGGACGCCGAACTGGTACATCGGGTAAGTCTGGGTGACACGGCTGCGCTTGAAGCGCTCTATAACCGTTATGCCCGTGTCGTGTACTCATTCGCTATACGGATCGTTTCAGATCCTATGCTGGCGGAAGAGATACTGCAGGAGGTTTTTGTACGGACCTGGCGTCAGGCGGATCGATTCCAACGTTCGCGCGGTAATTTTGGGAGTTGGTTGCTCAGCATCACTCACAACCTCGCGATCGACGAGATCCGTAAGCGTCAGCGCCGACCGCAGAAGTCGGATTCGGTGGATGTCTCCGATGCCCTCTTTGGGCTAGTAGATGAAGCCACGAACGTCGAAGAAGCGGCACAAGCTTCGGCACTGCGGATGCGCATCAAGACAGCGTTGTTGACGTTACCGGACGCACAACGCGACGCCATTGAGCTGGCTTTCTTCAATGGCATGTCCCAGCGCGAGATCTCAGCCCACCTCGATATACCACTCGGTACGATCAAGACACGTATGCGTCTCGGACTCAAAAAGCTACGACTGGAGCTTGAGCCCGACGACCACTAGATTGAGATCTAACGTCGAGTGAACGGGCTGCCGGACAAACCAACAACCGAAATCAGCGAAATGCTGGCGGCCTATGCGCTTGGTGCCCTCGAGCCTGATGAATCTCAGTTCATCGCCCGCAACCTGCCGAGATTTCCCGAATGGCAGCGGGAACTGGACGGTTATCGCTCGGTAGCTACCGCTCTCGCCCATACCGCGGAACCGCGGGATGTGCCTTTGCGCGCGCGGGCGGCCGTCCTCTCAGCAGTGGACGCCATCGAATCGAACGTTCCGCTCAAGCAGTATCGCAAAGTTGCCTGGAACGCTACCCTGCCGGCGGTCGAACTGACGGAGCAACCCCAACCTACTCGAAGCTGGAAACATACCGTTCCGCGAGTCGCCCTGATCACGTCGATGCCCGCCACGATCGTTGCGATCATCTTCGCGATGTACACGGTCATCATTCACGATCAGATCACCGATCAACAAAGTGAGATTGCCGAATTCCAGCAGGCCCAGGATGAATCGGCCGAAGTACTCACCAGCCCCTCGAATAATCGACAGGTCGTCGACCTCATTGCATCGAGTGACGCGCCGTTCGCACGCGGCAGCCTCTTCGTCGACCAGGGCGAAAACACGGCAATGTTGGTAGCCCGCAACCTTCCGGAGCTCACTGAAGGCGGTCAGTTCGTCGTCTGGGTCCAGACCGGCCTAAACAATCAGGAATACGTGCGCATCGGGGTGCTTAACGCCAATGAATCAGGCACGGCACAGATCGTTATCGATCCGCCGGATCTCTTTGAACGCTATTCCGATGTTCTCGTCACGCTCGAACCGGATAGCGATTCGGTTCTTCCAACCGGCCCTTCGATACTTTCCGCCGGTTTCTAGGCTCCACACCGCTACTCCCCACAGTCGCGATACATTCGAGCATTCGCAGGCTCTCCACTCTCAATGCCTCACTCCAGGGACGTGCATACCCCCATAGGGTATAATTAGAGCAGGTGAGGACGAATGAGGAGGCGTGAAATGACTACTGCAACATCCAAACACGAGACAACGATTCCGATCGAGGGCATGTTCTGCGCCTCGTGCGTCAAGCGCGTCGAACGCAAACTCGAACGTGTGCCTGGCGTGAGTTCCGTCGCAGTGAATCTCGCTACCGAGCAGGCCCAGGTTGTTTACGATCCAGAACAGGCAGACAATTCCGCATTGTTTGCCGCTATTGAGGCGGCCGGCTACTCTGTCCGAGAAGACGAAATCACGCTCGACATCGAGGGGATGTTTTGCGCCTCCTGCGTCAAGCGTGTCGAGCGCAAACTGGAGCGCCTACCGGGCGTCTCGTGCGGCCCCGGTCAACCTGGCAACCGAACAGGCAGTAGTCCACTACAACGCAGCATCGACATCGATCGCAGATCTGCTTGGCGCGGTCGAAGCAGCCGGTTACACAGCGCAAGTCCACCGCGCGGAGAACTCGTCCGGGGCTGTGGACGACAGCAACGATCTGCGACATCTCGCCGAAATGCGCGACTACCAGCTCAAGGCCTTTGCCTCAATCGGCGCGAGCCTGCTCATCATGCTGCTGATGTTCTGGCCATCCTGGCTGCCGGCAATTCCCTATTTCATGCCAGCTCAAGATCACATGGGTGGCCACATCATGACCCGTGAGATGAACTTCCTCTTCCTGGCCCTGGCTGTGCCGATTCAGATCTGGGCAGGTCGTATCTTCTACCGCCAGGCATGGGCAGCCGGTCGTCATCTCCAGGCAAACATGGCGACGCTGGTCGTCCTCGGTACGACCGCCGCCTTTGGCTACAGCACGCTCGTTACGCTCTGGCCCGGGTTCGTCACAGATGCCGGACTCGAACCGGAGACCTACTTCGATAGTGCAACGATCATCATTGGCTTGATCCTGCTCGGCCGCTGGCTCGAAGCGCGTGCGAAGTTCCAGACAACCGGAGCAATCAAGTCACTGATGGGGCTCGCGCCACGCACTGCAAGCGTCATCCGCGACGGCATCGAGGCTCAGATACCGATAGAGGATGTGCGAGCTGGAGATATCCTGCGAGTGCGGCCCGGCGAGAAGATACCAGTCGACGGCAAAGTTATTGACGGTCGCTCTTCGATCGACGAGAGCATGCTGACTGGCGAGAGCCTGCTTGTTGAGAAGATACCGGGTGACGACGTGATCGGCGGGACGATCAACTCGACCGGCAGTTTCACCTTTGAGGCGACCAAAGTTGGTGCAGATACCGCGCTGGCCCAAATCATCCGGCTAGTGCAGGATGCACAGGGTTCGAAAGCTCCGATTCAGCGGGTCGCGGATCAGATTGCGCTCTACTTTGTACCAGCGGTCATGGTCGTTGCAGCCTTGACATTTGTCCTCTGGCTTATCGTTGGCCCGGAACCTCAGTTCAACTTCGCGCTCACGGTCACGATCGCGGTACTGATCATCGCGTGCCCCTGCGCCATGGGTCTGGCAACGCCGACGGCAATCATGGTCGGCACCGGCAAGGGCGCTGAGTCTGGTGTTCTCATTCGTGGCGGTGAAGCCCTTGAAGCTGCTCATGGCCTCACCTCAATTGTGCTGGACAAGACAGGAACGATCACGCGCGGGAAACCAGCGATTACAGATGTGATCACCACCAACGATTCAGCCGCAGCCGGTTGTTGCAGTTGGCCGCCAGTCTCGAAGCGGCATCAGAACATCCGCTCGGACAGGCGATCGTCGCTGCCGCGACTTCAGAAGATTTGGAACTTACCGCCGTATCAGACTTTGAAGCCGTAGCCGGGCATGGCGTTCGTGGCATCGTGGATGAATCTTCGGTGCTGATTGGCAATCAGAAGTTTCTGAGCCAGGAAGGCATCGACCTTGGCGAGTCGGTCCGCCAGGCTACCGATCTGGCGAACAATGCCAAGACCCCTGTCTTCATCGCTATAGATGGATTGCTAGCCGGTCTCATCGCCATCGCGGACCCTGTTAAGCCGACCTCTATCGATGCCATTGCCGAACTTCAGGCGCTCGGGCTCGATGTATGGATGATTACCGGCGACAACAAAGCCACCGCGTTAGCAGTAGCCCAAGAAGTCGGTATTCCTGTGAATCGCGTTATGGCGGAGGTATTGCCGGGCGAAAAAGACGCCGCCATTCAGCAACTCCAACACGAAGGCGAAACGGTCGCGATGGTCGGTGACGGCATCAACGACGCTCCGGCGCTCGCTCGTGCAAACCTTGGGATCGCCATCGGAACTGGAACCGATGTCGCGCTCGAAGCAAGTGACATCACATTGATGGGCGGCGATCTGGGCGGAGTTGTGACGGCGATTGCGCTGTCGCGTAAGACGGTCCAAACGATCAAGCAGAATCTGGCCTGGGCCTTTGGTTACAACATCGCGCTCATACCGGTTGCCGCCGGCGCCCTCTACTGGCTGACCGGCGACGTCCTCAGCCCGGCCCTGGCCGCTGGTGCAATGGCCATCTCCAGCGTCAGCGTCGTCACTAACTCGTTGCGGTTGCGCCGCTTCAGCCCGCCCGAGAGCGCCCAGGAGATCATCCATCCGCCGCTCGCTGCTCGCTTGGCTGAAGCCGGTTACCTGGCTGGCATAGCGCTCCTCGCCGTTGCGATCGGCGCAAGCTGGTTCATCTGGGCCTGATCCTCGCAAGTCAGAGCCGCCTGGTACTACATCCTATTGCACGCGGGCAATGAGAAATGCCGGTTCAGTTCCGGCTATTGCCACAACCATGTCATTCGTCTATGGTTCTCATCTCAACCACATTCGTCTCCGGGGGCAAGCGACTACCCTGACGTTTGGTCCCCGGCATCCAGCGAAGGGAGATACATGCGGGAATCGTCGATATGGGGTCCGGTCTTACCGATTAGCCGGTGTTGCAATCCGTTGGAGAACGAGAGAGGGCTGAGATGATTCGAAAAGCTTTTGGTAGATCCGCCATTCGGCTCATGTTCGTAGTCGCCTTCGCTGTCATGGTCGCTCCCTTATCCGCGTTTGCCGCGAACAACGAGGCAACGCGAACGGAGGTGAGCTTCACCTCAACCCAGATCGAAGTGGTCGATCCCGGCAAAGAATGGGTTGACGATGCCGGAATTTATCATGTTCGGGGCCTCACCGAAGTCGATGATATCGCTGGCGACCTGACCGGCAGCGCGACCGTCGTCATCAATATCGATTACTTTGTGCCCGGTGAGTGCAATGAAGATTCCTGTCCCGGTTACACCGAGGTATGGGGAACGATAGCCATCGAAAATGAAGAGGGCCAGTGGACCGGCCGCTTTACGCAGAGCCTTTCTGACGTACCAGACGACGAATACGCGTTCACCAGTGTCGCGTTACACGGTCGCGGTGGCAACGCCGGGATGAGCTTCTTCGGCGAATTTGTCGACAGCACCGACACATCGGTCACCATCGCCGGAACACTTTCAACAATGGCATTGCCAACCCAGGCGTTCGATACAAGCGTTACGTTGTGCTTCACAGCGGATGCCGTCGTCGGCAACTACATTGGTACTGGAGCGGTCAATGGCTTCGGGCATGCGGAGGCTGTCTTCTTGGGGGCCGGTCTCCCAGGTACGCACAAATACAATCTCTTCGGTGCCGTTGAACTCACCGACGAGTATGGAAGCCTGGTCATTGGATTCGTCGGCGGCGCACAAGATGTGGGATTCTCGTCATTTGGATTCGGCAACTATGTGATTACCGGCGGAACCGGAGCTTATGAAGAATTGTATGGGAACGGGCGCGTCATAGGCGCTGCCCAGGAGATCGCAAGCTGCGAATATGGGTTTGGTGTGCGGGTCAGATTCATCGGAACAGCGCACTACAACTAGGGCTACGAACTATCGCGCTTGGCTCTTCATGAACCAGCCACCCGCCTCGATCGAGGCGGGTGGCTGTCTCTCAGGCGATCAGGATAGTGTCAGGAACTTCCACCGCAATAGGCGTAGGCCGTCTGCGAAAGTATCGCAGCGAACTTCTCAAGGGAATCGATATCAACCCACTCCTCAGCGCCATGTGCGCCAAACCCAGCTGGACCAAAATAGGTCGTCGGGATTCCGGCTTCCGATAGCAGAGCGGAATCGGCCCAACCCGCCTTGCCAATGTATTTTGGCTCTTCGCCTCGCACCTCGATGATCGCACTTCGCAAGACCTGGACGATCTCTTCGTCCTCATCGACTTCAAACGGATTGCGAACGATCCCGGTCGTGACCATTGCTGAGAAGTCAGGGTCCAGTTGCTGGAGTTGCCGGATTATAGCGTCATACTCAGCGCCGATCGTCTCGATCGTGTCTCCGGGAACGGTGCGGCGCTCAACCTGCAAGTAACATGCCGCCGCGTAGGAGGAAATCTCCTGACCACCCCGAATCAAGCCCATGTGCAATGAGGGTGGTCCGAGATACTTGTGCGGCGGGCGCTCGACCAGTTGCTTTGCCAGCTTGTCCAGTTCGACCTGGACATAGCCCATCATTCCGATTGCGTCGACGCCGAGCCAGTAGCGGCTGCCGTGGGCTGCAACTCCCTGGGTGACGACCTCGGCCCAGACAAAGCCCTTATGCGCGACGCAAATATCGAGATCGCTGTTTTCGAGCACGATTGCCGCATCCGGCTTCCAGCGATCGATCTCCCGTACGACCGCCTCGGTGCCAGCGCTGGCATACTCTTCATCGACGACATAGGTGACGACGACGCGTCCAGGAAAGCTGTCATCATTGGCAATTGCTTCTAGCAGCAGCGAGGCACACGCCATCGCTGCTTTCATGTCGTACGAACCACGGCCATAGAGCTTGTTGCCGTCGACCTTCGGATTGTATGGATCAACCATGCCATCAACGCCCACGGTGTCGATGTGACCATTGAGCATGAGCGTTCGACCGGAACCTCGTCCGGCGGCGGCTATCACGTTCATCCGTCCGTCGACTGCTTGCTGCAATTCGACATCGATCCCCGGTGTCCTCTGCAAGCGCGTTGCAATCGCGTGCGCGATCTCCGTCTCGCCCTCTCCATCCTCCACCAGATCTGGATTGATCGAGGGAATGCGAATCATCTCCGCCGCTGCCTCGATGATCGCTTTGCGGTCGAACTCGTACATCGTTCCCCCTGAATCCTTGCGTACACTGTGAGGCAAGTATGATGGACCGGACTGGTGGGTTCAATAGGCAGCGGTGCTTCTGAGGAGACCGATGAACGCAACAGGATTGACGCGACTTACGACTGGAGAATCGCTGCCATTCGATCCTTCGGCCTATGCGCACGAGGACGGCAACCTCGATCCTCCTGTCCTTGACGTTACCTACGATTACGAGCAGGCTCGCCAAGATCTGCTGGCCAGCGATCGCTGCATTCAGACATCGCCGGGATGTCTTTCGTTGGTTGCCGTTGCTGCCAGTCGAGAAACCGGGAGATGTCCTCCCGGCAGGCGGAACACCGCTCGTCTCAGCGCCGCGGCTGGCGAAGCGCTACGGATTGCGACGTCTCTATCTAAAGGATGAAACGCGCAACCCAACACGCTGCCTGAAAGACCGCGCGACGGCTATCGCGATGACGATGGCTCTCGCTCAGGGGCACACCGATGTCTACTGCGCTTCAGCCGGAAATGCCGCCATCTCGCTGGCGGGATTCTCCGCCCATGCCGGATTGACCTGTCACGCCTTCGTACCGAACATCGCTTCTCAGACCAGGCTCAACTGGCTCCGGCGCTATGGCGCACACATTCATATCTCAAGCGGAAACTACGATCAGGCCTTCAGCGAATCCGAGGATGTCGGTGGACAGAACGGCTGGTACAGCCGCAATTGCGCGTTGAATCCATTCCTCGTTGAAGGCAAAAAGACCTGCGCCTTCGAAATCATCGACGAACTCAATAGCCAGGCTCCGGATTGGGTGATCTCGGCCAGCGGTGACGGCTGCACGCTCGGAGCGATCGGCAAAGGCTTTCGCGAGATGCGAGAGGTCGGAATGACGGACGAACTCCCTCGGCTCGTTGGCGTCCAGTCCGAAGCGTTTCAGCCAATGGTTCGACGCTTTAGGGGCGAACCGGCCAACCAGAACGGTGCCACCAGCGCTGCTCATTCAATTGCCGTCCTGAAACCCCGTAATGCTCTGCGCCTTCTCAACGAGGTCAGGGCAAGCGACGGCGACATGCTGGCCGTCTCGGACGCGCAGATCTTGGAGGCCCAGCGCCTCCTCGCGACCGAGGCGGGGCTGGTTGCCGAGTTCACATCGGCAGCGACGCTCGCTGCGCTTGCACAACTTGCGGAGACTACATCGCTCGAAGGACAAACCGCTGTGCTGGTCATCACCGGCGGACGATTAGACGACGAATAGGTTCTCTCGTCGCGACACTGGAGGTCGTATGGAACAGGTAACGATACATAGATATTGAGGAAGCAGCGAACCGGCTGAAGGGCGTCGCCGTCCGCACACCGCTCCTCCCTCTGCGTGGTGACGACCGCGCCGGTGACGTCTGGATCAAGCCGGAGATACTCCAACCAGTAGGATCGTTCAAGATTCGGGGCGCCTACAACGCGATTAGCAAGCGCACCGAGTCGGCTGACTTGGCCGAGATCTCGACACTTAGCGCCGGCAACATGTCGCAGGGCGTCGCATGGTCTGCACGACATTTGGGTGTCCCTGCCGCCGCAATCATGCCCGAGAGCGCACCACGATCCAAGATCGAGGCTACTGAATCCTACGGCGCAAGCGTCGAATTCATCCCGCGTGATGAGATGTTCGCGGCGATGAACGATGGCCGTTTCAACTCGCGCCCCGGCTTTGTCCATCCCTTCGATGACGCGGACGTCGTTGCCGGCCACGGCACGATTGGCCTGGAAATAGCTGAAGACCTGCACGATGTCGACACGGTACTCGTGCCAGTCGGAAGCGGCGGCCTCCTCATCGGCATCGCTATAGCCCTGAAAGCCTCCCGGCCAAATGTGCGTGTGCTCGGAGTCCAGCCCGAGGGTGCGTCGGGATTCGCCGTCTCTTTCGCGGCCGGCAAGCCCACGACGATGTCGGGAAGCTCCTTTGTCGACGGCGCAGGAGCGCCCTTTGTCATGGACTCGATGTTTCCCTGGCTCCTCGAAGTCGCCGATGGCTGCCTGACCGTCTCCGACGACGAAACGCGTGCCGCGATTTATCTCCTCGCAACCAAGAACAAAGTCATCGCGGAGGGAGCGGGCGCGCTCTCAGTCGCGGCGGCATTGAAGATGCCGGAGAACGAACGCGGCAAGACCGTCTGCATCATCAGCGGCGGCAGCATCGACCCTTCTGATCTTGCGGCAATCCTGAGACATGATGGCGGCTCGGCCTAGTAGGCGCTACGGGAAGTCACTTCAACAGGACGTTCGACCGCAGCGCGATAGGCGAGCAACGGCGTTTCCCATTCCTCGGTCTTTATGTCGATGACAACGGGATCGTGACCTGCGAAGGCCGATTCGAGCGCCTGCGCCAACTGGTCCGGTCGCGTCACGCTGATGCCCTTGCATCCAAAACCCTGGGCGACGGCTGCGAAGTCGATATCCGGGAACTCGGACGACTGGTAGCGTTCACCCCAGCTCATGCGTTGATTCCATTTGATCCAGCTCAGCGCGTTGTTATTCAGGACGATGCAGACGACCTTGAGGCCATATTTCACGAGCGTCGAGAGCTCCGCGATGCTATAGGCGAAGCCACCATCCCCGGCAAGACAGACAACTGTGCCTTCGATGTGGCCAAAACGCGCTCCGATCGCCGCCGGCAATCCCCAGCCCAAGCCCTGCGATACCACGCGGGAAGAGCGCCTTACGTCCGGCTACGGGCAACTGCAGGAACGCCCCGCCCCAACCACTGGCAAAGCTGGCGTCGCAGACGAGCAAATCGTCAGCGCTCCACAGGCGTTGCAACTCGCCCATCACGCGTTGTGGCGTCACCGGAATCTGGTCACTCGAACGTTCCTGTTTGAGCTGAGCCTGCCAGGCCGCCTTGGCCGCTGCTACCTCAGTGAGCCATTCTGGGCGTTCCACCGTGAACACCTGGCCAAGCAGCATTTGCAGACCGGTCCGGGCATCTCCGACAAGACCGACACCGGTGGTGAAGACTTTGCCAATCTCAGCAGGATCAATGTCAAGATGGATGACCGACTGATCTGCTCTTGGCAATGTCCAGGAAAAGGTCGAGTTCTGCCCAGACTTGTATCCGATGAGGAAGACCAGATCGGCGGCTGCGACGACGTCGGTGGCGCTCGTCGCCCCCATCGCGCCGAGCAGCCCAACGGATAGCGGGTGGTCTTCGGGCAGCGCGCCTTTGCCGCTCCAGGTCGTCGCAACCGGGATATCGAGCCGCTCGGCCAACCGGATGAGCTCATCGGTCGCGCCAGCATTGTGAATCCCTCCACCGGCAATGATCACTGGTCGTTCGGCTTCGATGAGCTGGAAGGACGCGAGAGCGACGGAGTCAGAGTCAGGTCCGGTTCGGCGAGACGGGAAACTGCCATCACGGATGTTCGCAGTCGAATCGAGCCTTCAGCTCATCAATCTCGGCCCGGAAGACATCGTCCGGAATGTCCAGCGCGACCGGTCCGGGCCGGCCGCTCGTGGCTTGTCGCATCGCATTTCGGAGCATGTCAGGGAGGTTCTCGACACGCGGTACACGGCCTTGCCACTTGACGAGTGGTTCGATCATCCGCATCTGGTCGAGAGCCTGCGACGCCGCGCCGAAATCTGAGAGGTGCAGCGTTGCCTGATTGATGTCACTCATGATTGCCAGGATTGGAATAGATGAGTGTTTAGCCTCGGCCAGACCAGAGGGCAGCTTTGTCGCACCCGGTCCAACCGTCGCGTCGCACACACCAATCCGGCCCGTTACCCGGGCATAAGCGTCCGCGGCGTAGGCGGCGCTGCGTTCGTCCCGCATCAGGATGTGAGTGATTTGACGCGGACGACGATAGATGGCGTCATAGAGTGCCGCCGTCTGCCCGCCTGGAAGCCCAAAGACGTATTCGACCCGATAGTTGATCAGCATCTCAACCAGGAGATCGCCAGCGTGCACCCGTCCTCCTCCGGCGACGTCACGACGATACCGTTCCAGTCATCGTATCTCAGATTGCAGAATACTGGAGATATCGTTCAACGCTGATCGATCGAACGGCTCTATTCCGGCGTCTTCTCCTGGTCGACTTCTCGTAAAGCAGGAGATAAAACCATCCACAACACGACGATCAATAGCGCAACCAGCTGGATAGTCAGGGTCGTGCGCAGCCCCGTCGCTTCGATCAGTGCGCCACCGGTGAGAATCCCTAGCGGCGTTGCCGCCATCATTATCGCTGACCGGAGCCCGAATACCCGACCGCGCATGCGCTGTGGCACACGCTGTTGAAAGACGGTGTCGAGAAAGGGGTTGATGGGTCCCGCCGCAAGCCCGGCAATGAACGACCCGACGAGCAATAGCATGAAAGGCGGCTGAAGAATCATTGCCACATAGAGGGCACTGATTCCGCCGAAAGCTAGTGGAAACATCAGGCGTCCCGGAATACGCGCCGAAATTGCCCCGGAAATCATCGAACCGGCTATCGCGGCGACGCTAAAGACTCCAAGCTGAATCCCGAACGCGATGGAACTATCCAAGACTTCGCGCGCGTAGACCGTCAACACGATCACGATTGGCGCTTCGATCAGGTTGGTGATCATGAACATGATCACAAGCGTTCGGATCAGTCTGTTCCGTATGATCCACTTGAAACCGTCGATCAGATCAGACCGGTACGATCCTCCGGCGTTTCGCGGTTCCGTCGCTGGTTCCAGCCCAGAAGGCACGAACAGGAGCATTAAGGCCGCCGAAATGGCGAAGGTTCCGGCATCGATCCAGAGCAAAGGAGCCGCGCCAAACCCTGCGATGAACACGCCAGCGATCAACGGACCGATCAGTACCGTTGAACGATTGATCGCCCCGAAATAGCCATTCGCTGTTGCCAGCGGCGATCCGGCCGCCTGGGCAAGTTCCGGGACGAAGCTTCGTCGCGCAGTTTGACCGGGGGCATCCAGAAGCGCTCCAGCAAAGACGAGCATCAGCAACTGCCAGAATTCGAGACCGATAGTGAAATGCAGCAACGGAATTGTCGCAACGGTTAGGCCACTCGCCAAATCCGAGAGGACGCTCATCCGTCGAAATCCGATTCGGTCGACGAGCGCGCCACCAAAGACGCCAGCGATGACGAGTGGCGCAGCTTCAGTCGCCCCGACGATGCCGGTTCGTGCCGCGCTACCGGTCGTTTCAAGAACGAACCAGGGTATCGCGAGGCGCCGTCATCACGTTCCCGGCGCCTGAGATTGCATTCGCACTGAGCATCGCGAAGAGTGGCAGGCGATTCAGCTCTTGCCGCTGCGGCTAGCGGTTCGCTCGCCGTCGTCGAGGCCTGCATTAGTAGATGTCAACCTCACCGCGGCGGCGAACGAGCATGTCGAGCTTGTTGAAGGCGACAAGCCCGATGATCGGTGAAACGACGGCAAAGCCGAGCAGCGGGATTAACGACGAGCGCACATCAGCCAGCGAAGCGTGATCGACCGCGATCGCGCTGATCGTTTCCATCGCATAGGCAATCGGCAGCGCCCTCGCGACGTACTCCAGCGGCCTGGGAAGCGAAGCAACCGGGAAGTAAACGCCACCGAGGAGCATGACGAAGGGCGACACGAGATTTGAGAGCGAGTTGGCGCGCTTGATCAGCAGCCCGATACCGCTCAGGATCAGCGCGATGCCGCTCAACGCCAGAAGGAAAATCGGTATGACGACGAACAAGGAAGGGAAATTCGGATCGAGCTGAATATCGAACAAGACGAATCCAGCTATGAGGATCATCAGGACGCGCCCGAGCGTCTCTCCCATACCAGCAAAGGCGTAGCCGGTCATCCAGGAAACGCGATGGCATGGCGCGAGGAATAGCCCGGGAAGAGTTCCCTTCACACGTTCGTTATCGAGGATTTCGCCAACGTAGAAGATGGCGCTGAACAGGATGGTGTTCGCAGCTAGAGCAACAACGATGTACGGGACACGCTCCCGATCGCCGTGAACGTAGATCAGAGCAACGAGAGCCACCTCAAATATCGGCCGCAGCAACCAATTGAAGGCGTAACTGATACCGTAGAGGTACATTCGTTCTCGAAACATCATGAGCCAGGCGTAGTAAACCGCCCGAAGCTCATTCGAAATCGAGCGTCCCAGCATTGCGAGCGGCATGCTCAACCCTTCCAAGTGTCCAGTGGCCCACAGCAAAGAGTGCGACCGACACGATAAACAGCCGACCAAGTGGTTCGGCGACGTCGCTCAGCGTGCTGCCGGTCAGCAGCGTCCCGCGCAAAGCTTCCATGCCGGCGCTCACCGGAAAGACGTAGGCAAACCATTGCACCGACTCCGGCAGGTCTTTGATCGGAACGACCATCCCGCTCAGCACGTAGATCGGGGTCTGCAGAAAATTGGCAAACATGTTGGCGCGACGAGTGAGGACAAACGCCCCCGACAGCAGATGCGCCATGGCGATTGCCGCAAACGCCAGTGCCAGCACCGACAGTACCGGGGCTATCGGACTGGCTACGTCGAATTTCACGCCAGTTGCGAATGCGAGCAGAGTTGCAATTGCCATCGTCGGGAGTACGAAGACGATGAGCGCGCCCATTGAGTAACCGAGGACGACGGCGTCCCGGCTCGCTGGCGTCAGAAAGAGCGAATTGATCGTCCCGGTACTGCGCTCGGACTCGATGGAAGATCCTCCGGCCCAGATCGCGGCGCTCCAGAGTGCCATTCCGAGTATGCCGACAAGCAGGAACGCTTCTGGACTGACCTGATCGACGGTTTCGCGGCCCGCGGCCTGATAGGTCAGTATCAGTGTCGAAGTAGAAGAGAATCGGGAAGAGCGGCCAGCGAACGATCTCGATCGTGTAGGCGAGCGTCCGGCGCACATAGGCGACCGCGGTGGCGACCGCCGTCCGGCCCGAATCGAGGGACCCGCGACTGGATCACTGCCGCCATCAGGCGACGCTCTCTTTCGTCAGCGCCAGGAAGGCATCTTCCAGCGTCAGATCCATCGTCTGCACTCCATCGATCAGTAGCTCCTGCCGGTGCAGCACCCTCAGTGCTTCATCAACTGCCGAGCACTCTCCGCGAGCAACCAGCGTGATCTTCGAGGACGTCCCTCGTCCGATGACGAGAACCTCAACACCAGTCACGCCAGGCAGGTGTGCCAGCAGTTCGCCGGTCCAACCGTTGAGATGACCGCGCACCGAGATAAGGTGGCGGCGATCGCCACCGACCTGACGTTTGATGCCTGCCGGAGTGTCCTCGACGATGATCTTGCCGTGGTCGATGATCGCGATGCGGTCGCAGAGCGCGTCGGCCTCGTGGAGATAGTGGGTCGTGAGCAGCACGGTGCGTCCGGCGCAAGGCCAGCGATGATTTCCCGCACCCGCACCGCCGCCGCCGGGTCAAGCCCGATCGTCGGCTCATCGAGAAACAGTACCGGCGGATCGTGGACCAGCGCCTTCGCCAGGTGAAGCCGCTGCTTCATACCCCGCGAAAACCCCTCGACGCGATCTTCGCCGCGATCGCCCAGACCGACCATTTCAAGCATCGCGTCAGCGCGTTCTCCGACCTCGTGTCGAGGCACTCCGTAGAGATGTCCGAAGTAGACGAGGTTGTCGCGGGCTGTGAGCTTATTGTAGAGACCTCGATCTCCACCGAGCACGACACCAAGTCTGCGGCGCACCTCTCGTTCATCTTCGGTGATGTCGAATCCGGCAACGCGCGCCGACCCGGAGGTGGGGATCAGCAGCGTCGAGAGCATCTTGATCGTCGTCGTCTTACCGGCTCCGTTGTGCCCGAGCAAACCGAAGATCATCCCCTGAGGAATCGAAAGACTGACACCGTCGACGGCGATCAGTTCCTCTCCACGCCGAAACATTCCCCTTGATCGATTGAATGTTCTACGTAAATCATCGGCTTCAATTGCAATCGACACTCGATCTCTGCCTTCTCTGGACGTCTGATTTATGAAGTATCTGTCGCTGATATGCATCTATCATGAATAGTTACACTGCGATATCTACATTGATTTGTTCCCAATGTCAATTGTTTAGTTCTAGATTTTGCATATGCATTGCAGGATTTCGAAACTCAGGACATGCACGCAGTGAAAAGCAGCTACTGCTAGAATCCAGCGTGTTATCGGGAGGTAAGAGCACTGTTGCCAGGGAGTTAGAACGGGATGCGACTGCCGCCCCGCTGGGTTGTTGCCGTATCAATTGCTGTCGCGGCATCGATCCTCGGGGATTCGCTGCTCTATGCCGTCCTGCCAACGATTCACGAAGACCTCGGACTCCAGGCCTTCATGGTCGGCATCCTGCTCAGCGCCAATCGCTTCGTCCGGCTCCTCACCAACAGCCTCGCCGGTTGGACGATGGCGCGCGCAGGAGTACGGGTCCCTTTTCTTGCAGCTCTCTTTGCCGCGGCCTTGACGACCGCCCTTTACGGCGTCCGGACTCGGGTTCGCCGTCTTCCTCATTGCGCGGCTTGGTTGGGGTCTGTGCTGGTCCTTCTTACGCCTCGGCGGCTATCTGGCAGCGCTCGAAGCCTCAGACAACCGCAATCGCGGCTACTATCTCGGGTTTCTTCACCGGCGTCACCCGTTTCGGCAGTTTCATCGCAGCGCTCGTCGGCGGATTCATGACGGATCTGATCGGCTTCGGCACGACCGTCCTGGCCTTCGCCACTCTGACCGTCATAGGAGGTCTCGGCGTGCTGCGCGAGCGCCCTCCAGCCGTCTCCGTCACGCCGGTTAGCGCCAGTCGCGCCGACCCTTCAATCACCTTTGCGCCCGCCAGCGACCGATCTCGGAAGCGCACTCTGGATCGTCTACGCGACGGTCCTGCTGCAGGCTATGGCGGTTCAGGGGCTGGTGACATCGACGCTCGGGTCCTGGCTCCAGAGCAACTACGGCGACGATATTTCGTTGGTCTTCATCACCATCGGCGTCGCATCGCTGACCGGACTCCTGCTCTCAGTCCGATACCTTTCGGAGTTCCTCTGGGGTCCCGTCGCCGGTCATCTCTCTGACCGCCTGGGACGGGTGCGGCTGATGCTCGTGGCGGGTGGTATCGAGATTCTCGGCCTGATCGGGCTGGCGCTCGCGCCCGGGGTATGGCCGGTGATCTTCATCTCGGTCGGCCTCTTTCTCTCGGCCACGGCGGCTCAAGTGACGCTCGACGCCCTTGCCGGAGATCTCGCGCCACCGGAACGCCGTTCCCAGACGATGAGCACCTATGCAACATGGTCCGACCTCGGTTCCGCCGCCGGCCCGCTCGTCGGCTGGATCATCGGTATTGGCCTGGGCCTCAACTGGATGTACCTCGGCTCCGCATCCACCCTGCTGATCGTCGGACTCGTTTTCGCTGTCACATTTCGACAGCAGGATATGGATCACTCCGAAGTTCATGCGTAACTCGGCTCGGTGGCATAGACCAGTTTGCAGTGGAACTGGCCAACGAACAGGCATGTCATTTCGAGCGAAGGGAGAAATCTCAGCGTAGCACTGTCGTATTGTTCGTCTGAGATCCTCCGTGAAGCCTGCCCTGAGCGCAGCCGAACGGGTCGAGATGACAAAAGTGTGGCCTAACATTTTGGTTTCCGGTGTAGAGTCTCTCAGCAGTTTCTGTAGCGAACGAGGGTTGCTTTGCTTCAATCAGATCTAACCTCGGCTCTGAAGACATGTGTCCATGACGCTGATCTGGATCCTGCTACCCCGTTTGTAGCAGGAATTCGGATCGGAGATCTGACCGCCTGGAACGAGATCCCGGGTATCGCCAACTCTGATCCTCCGATTACGAGAACGAGTCTGGTCTACGCCGCCAGCCTCGCAAAGCAGGTTGTTGGAGCGTGCGTTGCGCTCGCTATCCGCGACGGAAAAATAGGTCTCGATGATTCCCTGGACCGTTGGTTCCCGGACTTACCGTCATGGGCTACTGACGTTTATCTCCAGCACCTGCTGCATCACACCGGAGCACTGCCGGATGAAGTGGGCATCCTGGATCGAATGAAAGCAAGCGGCGAGACGGCCCGGACCACGGCAGGGATGCTGTCCGCGCTGGGGAGCTTTCAGGATTTGGACGAGCCACCGGGAACGAGCTACAGCTACTCGAACATTGGCTATGTCTGCCTCGCTCATATCGTCGAGATCGCCTGCGGTGAATCTCTCGAGTCCTTTTCGGAGCGTCATATTTTCGCGCCCATCGGAATGACAAGCACTGGCTTCTGGCGCGGCCCGGACTCATTTCCAGATAGCGCAATTCCGGTCGACCCTGAGCCGATCGTCGGTCTTCCCTTCTCGCTTGGAGACGGCGGTCTCTGGACCACGGCTGAGGATTTCATGCGCTGGAGCGACGCAATGAACCGCGATGCTCTCGGCGTCGCCGAGATGGTCCAGCAGACCGGCTCGCTCCGCGATGGCTCGCCACTTGACTACGCCTGGGGCATCCGCAAGATCAAACACAATGGATACACTGGCTGGAGTCACGGTGGCAGCTGGCCTGGCATCTTCACCAAGTCTGTCCGCTTCCCTGCGCTCCGAGCCAGCTTCGTCGCCTGCACGCTCGATACCGATATCGATCCTATTTTGCGGCTGACCGATCATGTTCAAGACGTTCTGACTGATTCCACGTTCGGATAGTGAATGTCACCTGATCGCAGGCCAACACTACCGATAATTGTGCGACGGAGGGGCCATTAGCTCGGGCGGGATCGGCAATGGGATCAGATCCTTGACGATGATGTTGGTCGTGCCATCACGGATCTGGAGCTGGCCGTCGACGGTCAGGAAGGGCTCGCTGCGGATGATCGTCCGGAAGCGTTCGAGCACCTTCGGCCGCACGACCAGATTGGCTAGCCCGAACTCATCCTCCAACGTCATGAAGGTGAAGCCCCCGGCCGTCTCCGGACGCTGGCGACAGACGACCATCCCGGCGTAGCGCACACGCTTGCCATCTTCACGAGCTTCCAGCCCGACGCTTGTCTCCAGCTCCAGGTCGAGATCGGGACGCACAACAGCCATCGGATGATCGTAGGTTGAGAAGCCCATCACCTCGAAGTCGGTCACAACCCGTTCCCAGCGGCTCAGATCCTGCAACCTCACCTCATCCTGCCTCGTCGGAATCGGTAGCGGCAATTGGCGGCCAGGCGGGCGGTAGACCAGACCCAGCTGCCAGAGTAGCTCGCGGCGGTTCAACCCGAACGAGTCAAACGCCCCGGCCCGGATAAGGTTCTCGATCGCTTCCCGGCTCGTGCCACTGCGCCACAAGAACTCCCGAATCGAGCGGAAGGGACCACCCTCATCGCGCGCCTGCTCGATGGCCTCCGCCGCGCTCGGACCAACTCCCTTGACGTAGCGAAAGCCAATCCGCACCGCCTCGCCTTCGACGGTGCAGTTGCGGCGGCTGGCGTTGATATCCGGCTGGCGGAAGCTGACCCCATGCCGCCGGGCGTCGCGGATGATGACCTCGGAGGAGTAGAAGCCCATCGGCTGGGCGTTGAGCAGAGCGCAGGTGAACTCGACCGGGTAATAGAACTTCAGCCAGGAGCTCTGATAAGCCAGCAACGCAAAAGCCGCCGAGTGGCTTTTCGGGAAGCCAAACTCGGCGAAACCCATCAGCTTGTTGAAGATCGTCTCGACGACTTCGACATCGACGCCCTGCGCCACAGCCCGCTGGTAGAAATCATCCCGCATCGACTCCATCGCATCACGCGACCGTTTCCGCGACATCGCCCGCCGGAACTGATCGGCCTGGCCAGCTGTGATCCCGGTGATCGCCATCGCCACCTGGATGACCTGCTCCTGAAAGAGGATCACCCCCAGCGTCTCTTCCAGATAGGGTTCCAGACTCGGATGGTCGTAGCTGACCGGTTCCCTGCCTTGTCTACGCTTGATGTAGGGATTGACCGCCCCGCCGACGATCGGTCCAGGCCGGATGATCGCCACCTCAACGGTCAAGTCGTCGAGATTGCGCGGCCTCGTCCTCGGCAAGGTCTGCATCTGGGCACGGCTCTCGATCTGGAAGACGCCGACGGTATCGCCCTCGCAGATCATGTCGAAGACGGCCTCATCCTCGTAATCGATCCGGGTCAGATCAAGATCCGGCCCGCGGTTGAAGACGATCTCATCGAGACAGTAATCGACCAGCGAGAGCATCCCCAGCCCGAGAAAATCGATCTTGACCATCCGGGCATCGTCGCAGGAGTCCTTATCCCACTGGCAGATGATCCGCCCCTCCATCGCCGACTGCTCCAGCGGCACGATCTCGACGATCGGCGTCGACGAGATGATCATCCCGCCAACGTGCTGGCTAATGTGCCGCGGAAAGCCCTTGGCCTGGGCCGCCAGGTCGATCAGATCCCGCCAGAGCGGCGCTTCGATCCGCTGAGTGAACTCCGGATAGCGCTGCATCTCCTCGCCCAGCTTGTCGACCGAGCCGTGGCTCCCGGCCAGCTTCGCCAGCCGCGCCAGCTCCGCCTCCGGCAACCCCAGCGCCTTGCCGATCTCCCGCACCGCCGAACGCAACCTGTAGGTCGGGAAGCTACAGACCAGCGCGACATGCTCCGCACCAAAATGCTCGTAGACCTTCAGGATCAGCCGCTCCCGTACCTCCCGGCTGAAGTCCAGATCAATATCCGGCACCGTCGCCAGATCCTCATTCAGAAAGCGTCCCAGATAGAGATTCGCCCGCAACGGATCGATCGGGCTCAATCCGATCAGATAACAGACAATCGAGCCAACGCTACTCCCCCGCCCCCGCCCCGGCGCGCGATCCCGATGCTCTCCATACAGCTCCTTCGCGATCTCCTTCCCCAACTCCAGGATGTCCCGATAGATCAGAAAGAACCCGGCCAGCTTGTGCTTCTCAATCAACCGCAGTTCCTGCTCGAGCCGCTCACAGGCTGCGGGCCATTCGGATTCGTCGTAGCGCTCGCGGATTTGGGCGGTGCAGTGGGTGCGGAGGAGGTGGTTGGGGTTGGCTCCCTCCCCCTGTCCCCTCCCTCGAAACCGAGGGAGGGGGATCTGAGGGACAGTGTCGGGTTCCCAGCGATACGCCGCTACTGTCGCCTTAAATTCCCCTCCCTCGGTTTCGAGGGAGGGGACAGGGGAGGGAGCCTCTTCTCTTCTACTAATCCCCAACAACGCCGTCCCCCGCTCCCCATACTCTGGAAACTGATAGTGCAGATCCCGCGTCAGATCGAATTGGCACCGCTCCGCGATACGGACCGTGTTCTCGATCGCTTCCGGTAGGTCGGAAAAGAGACGCGACATCTGCTGGCTGGACTTGAGGAAGAACTCGCTATTCGGCCGCCGGACTCGATGCGAACCTTCGAGCGTCGAGCGGTTCTTGATCGCAACGAGGACGTCCTGCAGCCGGGCGCGGGTGCGCAGGTGGTAGTGGACGTTGTTGGTCGCGACCAGCGGCAGGCCAAGATCGCGGGCCAACCGGACCAATCCCGCGATACGCTCCTCATCGTCGTCGACCAGATTGCGTTGTAGTTCTATATAGAAATTCTCAGCGCCAAACAGATCCATGTACTCCAGCGCGGCATCGACCGCCTGTCTGTATTGCCCCCGGGCGATCAGCGCCGGAACCTCGCCCTGGCGGCATCCGGAGAGGGCGATCAGCCCTGCACTATGTGTTTTCAGCAACTCCGGATCGAGGGAAGGATTGAGCCGTTCGTTGTCGAGGTGAGCGCGGGTCAGCATCCGGCAGAGGTTGGCGTAGCCCTGCCGCGTCTCGACCAGCAGCGTCAGGTGATGCCCCGACGCCAGCGTCACCTCGGCCCCGCTGATTGGCTGGATGCCCCAGGCCCGCGCCGCCCGGGCGAACTCCATCGCCCCGTACAGCCCGTTGTGGTCGGTCAACGCCAGCGCCGGATACTCCAACGCCTTCGCCTGCAACACCAGCTCCTCGACGTGCGACGCCCCGTCGAGGAAGGAGAAGTTGCTGTGAGCGTGCAGTTCAACGTACATGGGGGAGGGAAGAGGGAAAAGTACAGGGAATAGGGAACCCAGGGATTAGGGATTAGTGGGAACAGCCAGGTTGCAGGTTGTAGGTTGTAGTTTGTAGGAAGATCGGGGATTCCCTCACCCCCCGGCCCCCTCTCCCACTGCTTCGCGGCATGAGGGGGGGAGAGCGGGCGAAGTGACCGGGGGCTCACGTCTTGACTCTTTCACCCCTCCCTTGGTTCGAGGGAGGGGCCGGGGGAGGGAGCCTCGGGATTTTCCCTGTTCCCTCTTCCCTGTTACCGCTTCCCTACTACGCCCTCTGCCTCCACCAGCTCCCATCCGCCAGATCGTTGAAGATCGTGAGGAACTGGCCGTTGGCGAGGACGCATTGCCAGTAGATGCGGCTGATCGGTTGTTCACGCCACCACTCCTCATCGACACGCCAGCTCTTGACTAGATCGATCACCATCTGCGGGTTGCGGTCGGGGAGCGTGACATGCAAGGGACGGCCCTCGGAATCGACGTCGACCCCGACCGGCTTCGGGAGATTCAGGGGTCGAATGCGACGATCGCCGCCCGGCGTTCCGGGATGCGAGACCATGGCTCCACCTCGACAATACGTCCAACCGGACAGGCACCGTAGCGCGCCTTGAGTTGTTGCAACGCCTCCTGGACACGCTCCTGGCGCTGCCGGCGCTGGCTCGTCCAGAGCGTGCCCTGCCAGCCAATCACTGATGTCAGCTTCGTTAACGAGAGCTGCATGCTGACGACCGGAGCAACCAGATCGGCCGTTTCGACGACCGGTCTCAGCGCCTGCCAGATCGCGGACTGGACAGCACGCGGCTCTTTGAAGGTGACCTGCTTTTGCCAGACCTTGCCGCGCTCCAGATCGATCCGCAGCGTCGCCAACCGTGCCGCCTGCCGCCGGTCGGTCAGCGCCCGGACCGCCCGGCCCAAGCACCTGTTCTGTAGCCGCCATGACCAGCTCGCGGCTGGACAGCGAGTCGATGAAAGCCTGATTGACCACGATCGACTCTTCGACTGAAGCGACGCGCACGGCAGCCTGATCCTGCCCGGAGGCCAGATCCCAGGCAAGCGCGCCCTCCGGCCCGAACTGGGCCGCGACGGCGTGCCGCGGTAGGGCCGAGAGCGCGCCCAGCGTGTGCAAACCGAGCTGGTGTAAACGTCGGATCATGCGTTGATCGACCGGCAGCAGGTCAACATCTATTTCACTTAGCATCGCCGGAACATTGCTCGCCTCAACTTCGCTGGCTGCACCCGGTTTCAGCCGGCTTGCGACGACAAAGGCGGGGAATTTGCCCGGCGCAATGCCGAGCCGCGGCCGTAACTCCGCTTGAGCGCAGCCGAGCAAACGAGCCTGAAGCTGGCGGGGATCGGGGTAATGCCGCCGCAGACCATCGATATCGACATAGGCCACGCCGAGCGAGCCAGCCTCGACAGCCGGCGCAATCTCGGCCAGCCGGTCGAGGATGATCTGAAAACGCCGCTCATAATGCCCTGGTCGAGCTTCGATGGTGACTAGATAGGGGCAGGCAGCGAAGGCTTCCTGCAGCCGCTGACCTGGCCAGACTCCATAGCGTTGGGCAGCCGGTGAAACCTCGCGGACAATCCGTTCCTCGACGATAGCCACGGTTGTGGAGCGCCGGGTGCCCCCTGGGTGTTGTGGGTCAGCGCCAAGCCCGGGCCCATCTGGCGCCCCCTCCGAGCGTTCACAGGCCAGCGCAAAATGGGGCATGAGCAAGCATCCAATGCGCATCGAGGTCACTCCTCGTACGTTCGAGCGACAATCAGCTACTTGCATCGTATCAGAACATATGTTCTAAATCTAGATGTGACGTAATGTCATAACGATTGTCCTGAAGAGGACTTGTGCCCCGCTCCCGCAACCCTATACACTCTGCCCTTAGAAAAGAAGGCCGGACAAGAGGACAGGAAATGAAGCGGCTGGCTCCAACGCTCATTCTGATCGCAATCATCATCGCCACCTCATTCACTCCAGGATCAGTAACAAACGATGTCCTCGCAGCGCCAGCGGCGGACAGCGATTGCTGGAACACCGCAACCGGCCCGATTTACGTACCGGAAACGGGACACCATATCGACGAGCCATTTCTCTCCGTCTGGCGGCAATACGATCTATCGATCGTCGGCTACCCGATCAGCGAAGCGCTCGAAATCGACGGCATGACTGTTCAGTATTTCGAACGGGCACGCTTCGAACGTCACCCGGAGTACGCCGGGACACAGTACGAGGTGCTCCTCACTCAACTCGGCCGCTGGATCGCCACGACACAAAACGACCCGGCCTTCGTGTCGCTCCCCGCAGACCTCAACCAGCCAGACCCGGACGCCAAGTACTATCCCGAAACCGGCCACTATCTCCAGGCGCCCTTCAGAGACTACTGGGTAAACAATGGCGGCTTGCCGGTCTTCGGATACCCGATCAGTGAGATGCTCCTCGAAAACGGCCTGCTGGTGCAGTATTTCGAACGCGCGCGCTTCGAGCGCCACCCGGAGAATGCAGGAACACCCTACGAGATCGAACTCGGGCACCTCGGACGACAATTGGCGGATGCCGACAGTATCGACCAGGCCGCCGTTCAACAGAACCCTGACACCATCGACAGCATTGGAACCCCAGAGCTGCGCTCCTATCGGATTCCGGCGCTCGAATACCATCGCTTCGGAACACCGACGAGCCGCTACCAGGTCTCATTCTGGGCATTCGAGCAGCAACTGATCTGGCTACGCGACAACGGCTACACCTCGGTGACGATCAGTCAGGTCTATGGGGCGATGTATGGCGGCGGGAACCTACCCGACAAGCCGGTGATGATCACGATAGACGACGGCTTCGCAACCCACTGGGATGCAGCAGCCTTACTTGAGCAGTATGGCATGCGTGGTGTCTTCTTCATCGTCCCCAACCAGGGTCTCACCTACGACCAGATCCGGGAACTGAGCGAGCGAGGACATGAAATCGGCGCGCACACCTTCAAGCATCCGAATCTCACACTACTATCCGATAGCGATCTCTGGCACGAGATCGCAGACAGCCGCGACACATTATCCGAGATCATCGGAAAGCCAGTACAGTACTTCGCCTATCCGTATGGTCTATGGAATGACCGGGTAGCCTCTACCGTTCAGCCGCAGGCTACTGTGGCGCAGTTCAAGCCTGGGGTGGGAAGAGCTGGACGCCTGAATCACGCTGGAATGAGCCTCGGGTTGAAGTCGCGGGAGAACTCTCGCTGGCCGAGTTTGCAGCACTCGTAGAACGTCCTTAAATGCCCTGAGGAATGCGCACCAACCACCATCGTACCGACAACGGCTGCCAGCGATATCGCAGACAGTCCCCACCCGCGCGACTGCGACATTCTTCCGATGCCTGCACCAGCCAAAGATTTCAAGCTTCTCGCGAAACACATGGTTCGAACTGGAGGAATGAAGATGGCCAACGACACAGCGGCCTACGCTCCCACGACCGCTCAGCTCGTAGTCGAAGTCTTCGCACGCGACATCGAAGTCTCGAAGCGCTTCTACACGCGGCTCGGATTCGATCTGGCCGAGGATCGCGGCGACTTCGTCACACTGACATGGGAGGGACACCAGTTCTATCTCGACGCCCGCCCCGACCAACCAGAAGTTCCGGAAGAGCCACAGGCAAACATGCGCATCATGGTGCCAGATGTTGATGACTACTGGCAGATCGCAAGGGAACTGAGCGCACCGGTCGTAGCTCCGATTGAAGACAGAGGATACGGCCTGCGCGACTTCACCATTCTCGATCCGGATGGATTCGGATTGCGCTTTGGGACGTGGCTAGAACAGTAATATCGGCCCTGCTATCGCCATTGCCGCGACTCGTCAGGCCAGATCATCTTCAGAATGTTTCGTGGAGCGATCTGCGACGATGCTCGCGGCCCCTGAAACATACGCACGCCATCGAATAGCGTTTGTGTCAACCAGCCACTACGATGACCAATAGCAAGTATGAGGAAGCCGCCGATAGCGATAGATGCCAAAATGAGATCATTAGCCGACACATGGCCCCCTGGCAAAAGAAATAGAAATCATCGTGAACACTCAACCAATAGTAGTGCAAGCCTTCGTCGCAGCTTCGAGCCAATGGTCACAGAGCGTGGAGTACTTTGGGAATGCATCAGGACCCGGTGGATCGAAAAGTCATTGACGACGAAGCGATAGTTTCTCAAAACATGCCGCTACGACTTGATATGCCCTGCATGGCCATAAGCCCCACAGAACGCAAGAAACATTCGCTGGCGATCCGGCGAATGTTCGATGACCTGTAGTAATTGTGCGCTAATTACCAGTCTCGATGGCAGTTCGGTGAGGATCTGGCCATCGCCCGGTGTCCCCGGCAAACGATTCCAGGATGAACCGGATGACTTCACATGTTTGCGTGGCGAGCGAAGAACATAATCCGCAAGCCAGCCAAAGTGATGGAAGCGACCAGCGCGCCAACAGAGAGCAAAAGCATGCCGCCCAAGGCGACGTTGAGCAACATTCCGAATCCCTCGATCCTGGTTCAATCTATCGTCCACATAACACCTTATGGTACTTTGGCGGATGCTCGAATAACGGGGCCAAAAGTCATGACTCGTCTCAGCCACTAGGACCATTTGGCTGATAATGGCGGATGCACGGGAAAAGAGAAACTCGGTGAGCAGTAACTCGGCCAGCGACGCAACGAAAACTGCACGCGGAAGTGGCATCGCAACGTTCATGGGACTCCCTCACACCACGAATCTGGAAGGTGTTGACGCCGCCATCATTGGAGTGCCTTCGGATACAGGAGGAACGCCTGGATCAAGTCGCGGCCCACGGGCGCTTCGTGATGTTTCGTCGCTCTTGCGTCCGGCGAATGCGGCTCGCAGAAGAACGCCCCGTTTTCATCGCTACATGTCGTTGACTATGGAGATCTTGTGGTCGTCCCAGGCTCGCTGGAACGCACATACGCCGGGATCGAAATGGGCTTGACGAGGGTGCTGGATAGCGGCGTCATACCATTGCTCATGGGCGGGGATCATTCGATTACGCTGCCGCATCTGCGAGCTGTCGCCGGCCGACATGGCCCCGTTGCACTACTCCTCTTCGACGCACATACCGACACATATGATCTCTACTACGGCAGTGAACGCTACAACTCCGGGCACGATGTTTCGAAGAGCAGTCGAAGAAGGCATCGTCGATACCGATCATTCGATCATGGTCGGATTGCGGGGCACCGTCTACCAACCATCTGATCACGATGATGCCAGGAATCTCGGCTATGAAGTGCTGTCGATGGATGATGTCGTCGAGCTTGGTATCGACCAGACCATCAGCCAGAATTCACGCCCGAATCGACACATCGCCGGTCTTTCTGAGTTGGGATGTCGACTCGCTCGATCCTGGCTATGCCCCGGCGACAGGCACGCTTGAGATTGGAGGCTTCTCAACCCGCGAAATGCTTCAGATTATTCAGAGCGTTCGAGCGGGCTGAATTTCGTCGGCTTCGATGTCGTCGAAGTGAATCCAGCTTTCGACGGGATTAGACAGACGGCAGCGGCCGGAGCAACGATGATCTTTGAGTTCCTTACCCTGCTCGCGATGCAAAAGGTGTCGACCGCGTAGATTCCAGCCAGGGAGCCCCCCTCCATCTGTGCGGCGTTTCAGGAGATACTCAACATGTGGGGCGCTCGCCCGTGAGGTCAGCCCGACCTTGCGTCACCACCGACGCTACGCACAGGTCCGATCTCGCGGGATGTGCAACGCGGCATGGAAAATTGGATGCGATGTTCTGGAATCACATCTCTAATTCTCGTCTAAATATCTGGAACACGCCAAGTATGGAGGAGTGTCTGTCTTATGAGCCATCACGCCGGAGGATTCAGTCCACTGAATTCGAACGCATTACAGCCGATGAGAGTGTCAATCGGTCACGCCAGTTCCTGGATATGATGCGAAAACGACGCACTATCCGGGAATTCTCGTCAGAACCCGTACCGTTCGAAGTCATCGAGAACGCGATTCGTACCGCCGGTACCGCCCCATCGGGAGCGAATCAGCAACCGTGGCGTTACGTCGTCGTCCAGGATGCAGATATCAAGCGCCAGATTCGAGAGGCGGCTGAAGCTGAGGAAAAAGAGAGCTACGAGCATCGCATGAGCCAGGAATGGCTCGACGCGCTGGCGCCGCTTGGAACCGACTGGCACAAACCGCATTTGACGGATGCCCCCTGCTTGATCGTCTGCTTCAGGCTGGACTACGGCCTGGAACTCGACGAGAATGGCCAGGAACAGCGTGTGAAGCACTACTATCCGGGTGAATCGATGGGCATTTCCGTCGGAATGCTCATAACGGCGCTCCACAACGCAGGCCTGGCAACACTGACACATACGCCGAGTCCGATGAAATTCCTCAACGAGGTGCTAGGACGCCCGCGCAACGAACGCCCATTCGTCGTGCTGCCAGTCGGTTATCCAGCCGAGGATTGCGAAGTACCGAACATCACCAAAAAGCCGCTTGACGAGATCATGATCGTCGTCTGAGGTCCAAACCTGACGGTTATCGAACTATTCTGGTGCGTCCCAGGGACCTGACGCGGAAAGCGTCGCCCAGGCGTGCAGTGTGTTTTCGGCCCGTGTGACCCAGGACTCCAGCTCCGGCAGCTCCAACTCGCGATACCTGGCAATCTGCGCCGCCATCTCCTCCTAAGAAGTACGAAGAGCAGCGCCCAGTTGGTCGTCGAGGGCAGCCCCTCGCAGAAACTGTTCGAGAGCGTTTGCACGTCCATATGGTGTGACACGAAGACCGATCGTCGCTCCTAACCGCTCTATATCGGCCGGGCTGAAGAAGATGCCCGATTTCGCTGGCATCGTCAGCCATCGGACGAATTTGTCGGGGCTCGACATGGTTGCTGAGTTCGTTCATTTAGGTTCCGCTTGTTGTCATCCCGCTCCCTGATGCTTCCTGGGCCAGGTAAGCCACGTTGCGACGAATCAGCACTCGGAAAGGGCTACCATCCTCCGAATTCGAGTCGATCGGGACAGTGCGCCATCACTGTTCAACCTGCAGAGTCGCCAGCACACCCCAGCCAATATCGAAGGGTTCATCACCTTCTCTGAATGCTGTCGACGCCAACTTCGCCGAACTTACGGCCATCGTGTATCGCAGCGCCGAGAGCATATCATTGATCAAGAACCAGAGATGATCGTCCACGGCCCGATTCTCGAGCGCGTTCCAGTCACCGGGCGGGTTCGTACCCAATCGCACCTCGGGCGCGAGCAATTCGACACGCAACCCAGGCTCAATCTCGTCATCAAAGTAGTATGCGAATGTCTCGGCGGTGGAGGCAAGGCACAACACGTAGCCGCTCGTGGCCGCTGCGTTGAAGCGCGCAAGCAGGCACTGCTCTGCGTAGATTCGGTGGATTTGATAGCATGACTTGCTTCGAGATAGACACTGCCATCACTGAAGCTGGCTCCTAGCGTCGTGCGTGTGACCGACACATCCGGAGCCTCGAGCAACATGCGCGGGCTGCCGTCATCCTCATACTCACTGACGCCCTCCAGATTCGGCGGCCAAAGTTCGCCGATATCATAGGAGTCGACAACCTCACCTTGTGCCGGAGGAGCGTCGGGATTTGGCCGTACAACTGAGATGTTCTGGACTGGCCTTTCTTTCGACGTATCAGTTGGTTCATCGGACGTTACAGTGCTAGTGGAGGCGATACTTTCTGGCGATGACTGGAGGCCCACGGCGCCGGCAGCCTCAGTAGTCAATTGAGTGGCTTCCGGCGTGGACGTCACGTCTCCGTCAGCGTTTTCCTTAGTCGAACCACCCTCGGACACTAGCGATCGGAAGGTAATAAAGGCCAGGAGCCCGGCTACGATGATCGCTACGGCGAAGCCCACCCTTATCGGAGTGAGTCCTGGTCGCCAACGACGGTCTGACTGCGGGACAGTCGTGTCCTGGAAACGACTGATCGAGGAACGGCGGCGATCTGAATTGGAGAGCAGAATCGCTTCTTTGCCTTGCAGGGCCGTTTCCAGCGCGTCGACGAACGCCGTTGCCGTGGCTGGACGTTCTTCCGGCAGCTTGTGCAGAGCCGCTCCAGCGTTGTTGAAACAGCGGACGGTAGATCATCGACCCGCTCATCAATTGGCACCGGCTGTTCGTGGAGATGGGCGACGAGCAACGCAGCCGGTTCCGTCGCGCGAAAAGGCAATGCGCCCGTCAGAAGCTCATAGGCAACGACCGCGAGTTGGTAGACATCTGTCCTGGATGTAATCTCACCGCCGGCGATCTGTTCCGGAGACATATAGGCGGGAGTTCCGAGTAGCTGACCGGTTATTGTCAGCTGAGCCTCCGGACGGAGGTGGACAATACCGAAATCAGTCAACATTGCTGTGCCATCTGAAGTAATGATGATGTTTGCCGGTTTGACGTCGCGGTGAACCATACCGCTCCTGGTGGGCCGAATCTAGAGCCGAAGCAACGTCACGGACGACACTGATCGCATTTCAGCGTTGTGAGTTCACCCGAGCGAACATGTTCCGCCAGCGGTTTTCCTTCGACGTACTGCATCGCGAAAGTACGCGACGCCATCCTCTTCCCCTGCGTCATAGATCGTGACGATATTCGGGATGATCGAGCCGCGCAGCTGCCTGCGCTTCACGGACGAAGCGTTCCCGCAGTTCCCGTCCGCCGAAATTGCGGGCGCAGTATCTTAAGCGCGCACGGACGGTCGAGACGTTCGTGACGCGCGAGATAGACGTCCGCCCATGCCACCACGCCCGATGAGAGACTCGATCCGATAGGAACCAAGTGCGCTTGCTGGCAAACTCATCCATCACGAGTTGAATTCACCTGCCGACCTGCCGAGTAAGGTCTCGTCGCAAGGCGGTATCCGAGACCACGCACGGTTTGGAGTAACTGCGGTTCGCCCTGTTCGAGTTCGATCTTGCGGCGCAGTCCCCAGACAATGCGGGCAATCTCGGCTTCGCCGTGGTTGAAAGCTTCGTCCTCCCCAGAGCGCTTCCGCAATGTCGTCGTGCGAACAGAGCGCGGCGGCATAGCCGTTTGCAGCATTCGCGTGATCCATATAGCGCACCAGTTGATGTTCCTGCGGTCTCAAGTTGGTAATTTCCTCGGCGACACCGCGAGAAACCCGGTATAGCCGCGCACCGACATTGTCATATTCCAGGAAAGCAGGAGCAGCCATTTGCATCGCCGGCCGAGTTTGTTGCGGATCGTGGAACTCGATAGACCACGTATCCTCTGTGCCAGAATTCGTCCAGTATGTGCGCGAGCAAGTATCTCCACGATATCGCCATCATCGAGCGCGAAACCGCATCTTCAAGCGTGACCTTGCCGGTTGGCCCGCACAACACGGACCGGGTTCAGCCCACTCCGGGGACCAAATGCCACAGCCCGCCACTCGGCTCTAAAGCACAATGTCGTACCCTGCTAATGAGGCGGTCCGGATCCGGCTCCAGAGCGATCGTGTTGTAGTCCGCCAGGCGACCGAATGTAACGGGCTTGTCAGACAGTTGATGGGTTCGCGTCGTACCGTCGGGACCGTGGACGCGCAGAAAGGGTAGCCGGGGATCGATTTCAGGCAATGGTACTCGTTCCTTTGCTTCGATCTGTCTCATCTCTATTGTAGACAGCCGCGACAGATTCCATCGGCGGCGGAGGAACGTCGAGACTTTGAGAATAGTCGAATGTAGATGTCGCTCGTCGTTGGGGCGGGGCAGCCGGGACTTGTCGCCGCAGCCGGAACGGCCGCGCTCGGCGCGAGAACGGTCTTCATCGAACGAGATCGTCTTAGGCGGCGAATGTACTTGGACCGGTTGCATCCCGAGCAAAGCATTGCTTCATGCCGCACACCGGGTCCATCGAGCTCCGTCAATTCAGATTCAATTGGGGTTCGCACTGACGGACATCAGTGTCGATTTCGGGGCGGTTATGGCGGCTGTTCGAGCAACGCGGCAGAGTATCTACGATGAAGTCCGAGTCACCCGCCTATCTGAAATCGCTCGGCATCAGACCGCTGAATGCCGAAGCGCACTTCCTCGACGCGCGCACGCTACAGATTGAGCGAGACGGACGTACAAAAGATGTGACCTTCCGGAGCGGCAATTGTCGCGTCAGGTTCCCGGCCATTCGTTCCCGATATCGCCGGGCTCGATTCGGTAGATTTCCTGACGACCGATTCTCTTTTCGAGATCGAGGCGCTCCCGAAGCGCCTGGCAATCCTCGGCTGCGGTGCAGTCGGAGTCGAAATGGCGCAAGCCTTTGCACGGTTAGGCAGCGCCGTCACGCTTATCTCACATGACGATCAGCTCCTTCCAACCGTGGACGAAGACGCTGCAAAGCACCTACTGGTGGCATTTAAAGCGAAGGTATCGTCGTTCACCTGCGCAGCACGCTTTCGCGACGTAAGCCAGGCGGAAGACGGTATCAATATCGAGATTGCCAGGAGATGGGAAGCCTATTCACGAGCAGGTGAGTCATCTACTTACTGGCGACAGGACGCATCCCGAATGCTGCTGGCCTGGGCCTTGAAGCGGCCGGCGTTGACTACGATCGACACGGAATTCCCGTCGATGACTATTGCCGCACGAACGTCCGGCACATTTTCGCCAGCGGGGATGTGACGACGGCGCCGAACCTTACGCACGTCGCCGAAAACATGTCGAAGTCCGCCGTCCTCAACGCTCTTACAGGATTACCGCTTTGGAAACGCGAGCGTGAGGTGATTCCTAAGGTGATCTACACTGACCCGGAGATCGCAACCATCGGCGCTCACGGGGCGCGAGCTTGAGGACGCTGGTCTCACCTTTGATTGCATCGAGCTTCCTTATGGCAAAATCGACCGGGCAGTCATCGTGGGCCAGAGTGATGGATTTGTCCGCATATATCATCGCTTTGGAAAAGTCCTGGGAGCGACGATCGTCGGCGCACAGGCGGGTGAGCTTATCGCTGAATATGCACTAGCGATGAGGCATGGCCTGCGATTACCCGCGCTTTCGGAGACGGTCCATGCATATCCGACGATGATGCTTGGCGCACGCCGGGCTGCCGATCAGATGTACGTCCGGGCGCTCAAACCCTGGATGGTCCGCGCGTTTCAACTCACGTTCGGATACTACGGAAACATTCCGGACTACATCGGAACGCGTTTGATCGTCTAGACTGCGTTCAACTAGGCTCAGAATCGAAAATGTCATGGATTATGTATCGGGCGTGGCAACGTTGAAGCAGGCCTTGGCGGACTCAATACAGAAGCTCGGGTTGATCGTTGTGATCGCCACAACGGTACTGGTGCTCGCCCTCGACACTTTCAATGATCTGGTCTTGCTTCGATACTTTTCGGCCAGAACTGCCATCGCTCTTCAGAGCCTCGTGACACTCATCTGCGCCGTCCTTTTCACATGGGTCCTCTTCAGCGTTCTGCATAGCATCCGAGATCGTCTCGCGCGGCAAAACGAAGAGCTTTCGTCGCTCCATACGGCGGGACTAGCGATCAATCATGATCTTAAGCTTGATGTTGTCCTTCAGCGCGTAGCCGACGAAGCGCGGCGCATTATAGGAGCGCGCTATTCAGCGTTGATGACTATGGACCACTCCGCCGGTTCGAGAATCTTCTTCGCCGTCTGGGATTGACTCAGCCACACGGACAAAAATTGGCCATCTCCCGCGAGGTAAGGGCGTGCTGGGCCTGGCACTTGAGGAACAACGAGCCTTTCGTCTTGACGATATTGGGAGCCATCCAGCGAGCATAGGCTTCCCCGCCCACCACCCTCCGATGCACAGGTTACTCACCGTGCCGGTTGGCGCAGGAGACGAAATCTATGGCCAGCTTTACCTGGCAGATAAAATCAGCGATGACGCCTTCAATGATCTTGACCAATTGACAGTAGAGCGCTTTGCGGCGCTGGCGGCACTGGCAATCAAGAACGCCCATCAATTGAGAACGATCGAGACGCTGGCAATCGTCTCGGAACGAAATCGGGTTGCGCGCGAGCTACACGACAGCATCGCGCAGGTCTTCGGCTACGTCCATGCCAAGAGCCAGGCTACCTCGGAGTTCGTTCGCAATGGCGACTCATTGACCGCACTTGAACATCTGGATGGCATCCGCGAGGTTGCAGGAAAGGCCTTCGACGACGTCCGCGATCAAATCACCGGTCTTCGCGTCGCCGGACCCGAGCAGGCCTTAGGCGACACACTCGCAACCTATCTAGGCTATTGGTCGCAACGAACCGGGATCCGTTCAACGTTAGAATTTGTTGATAGTGAGCCCGATCTTCCCGCCGAGACCCGGCTGCAGATTCTCCGCATCGTCCAGGAAGCGTTGACAAACGTAGACAAGCACGCAAACGCCAGGAGAGTCCGAGTGAGCGCGAAGATCATCGAGCGTGATTTCATTCATCGATATTGACGATGACGGCGCGGGAATAGATGGAATGAAACACGGATTCGGGCCTAACGCCGAAGTTTGGAGTCGCTATCATGCGCGAACGTGCCAGGGCCATTTACGGCGATGTCGAGCTCGGGCAATCCGAAGATGGTGGGGCAAGAGTTCGTATTCGAACGCAGCTTACGGACGAGCACAATCCGGTTGGACTCGCATGAGAATCCTCATCGCCGACGACCATCCGCTCTTTCGTGACGGCATTCGCAGCCTCTTAGAAGCGCGCGGCCATGAGGTTATCGCTGAGGCTAACAATGGGAAAGAAGCGATCGACCTCACACGCGCATTGCAACCTGACCTGGTTCTAATGGATCTCGGCAATGCCCGAGATCGACGGCCTGACGGCTACTCGGCTCATCAGCTCGGAAATGCCGGAGATCAAGATCTTCGTCGTGACCGTTTCTGAGGAAGATGAGGATCTCTACGAAGCCATCAAGTCGGGTGCCGTCGGATACGTCATCAAAAATGTACGCTCCGACCTGTTCTTCGAGCTACTTGATGCTGTCGCTGAAGGGAAACCGGGGCTGCCGCCGGCCCTGGCGAAAAAGGTTCTGGCTGAGTATGCCAACGGCGCTGAGATGGAAGATCGCGGGGCCGACCGGACGATGCTTACCAGGCGCGAGCATGACGTTCTGGCGCTCATGGTCGCAGGGATCACATCAACGCGCGATCTGGCGGATCATCTTGTTATCAGCGAGAATACCGTCAAATATCATCTGCGCAATATTCTGGAAAAACTCCACTTGCACAATCGCGCGGCAGTCGTCGCCCATGCCGTGCGCTACGGTCTGGTGCAACAACGAATGGTCGATCCGGATGGAGTGAGTGATTAGCGGTTGGCCCTGCTGAAGCGGCTATCAACCGCAACTGCATGACTACCCTCCACAGGAAAGGCTCAAAGAGTGGGCTGCGTTGTAGAACAGCCCGCCGATTGCACCGGCGTTTGCCTCATTGAAGACGCGTTCGATATCGGACGAAATCGTGCTTGGGCGCGGGCTTTCAGTGCGATATTCAGCGCGGAGGAAACCCGCATGGTCCGTCAGGAAGACGCCCGGATCGTGCGCCATCTCTCCTGTTGGTGATGTTACGAGATAGACCTCGAAGCCTGAAGCGACGACAGCCCGGACGGCCGCCTCGCTACCCGAAACGACCGACCATTCTTCGCTGTTTATGTTGAGTTCAGAGGCAAATTGGGCCAGTCTGCCTGGCTCTTCGACCGGGTCGACGACGATCGCTACGAGCCTGAGTCCTGGTTGATCGGGATCGTCTGATGCGACATCTATCCCACTAGCTGCCTGTCGCATCGCCTCGATCGTTGTCACACATTGATCGTCACATTCGAGCGATACGAGACCAAAGAGGATGATGTCACCGCGAAGATCCTCATTCGTCAATGTATTGCCCTGCTGGTCGATCAAGGCAAAGCCGGGACTGACTCTGATTCGCGGCAGAATCGAGACGGTACTCAAAAGCGGCAGTAGAACGACGAACAGGGCAATCAGCGGCGGCAGGATATACATCAAAAAGATCCTCAGCCGCCGCCGCTTCACTGACGGATTCTCAAGTTGTTCGAGCGCTACCGCCATAGTTCCTATTCGAGCGTTTGAATAAACGCAATCACATTCTCGATATCCGCGTCGGACAGAGCCAGCGACGGCATGATCGGCTGAAAGCCCTGGTGAACCTTCGCTGCTGGCTGCTGGATTGATTCCGCAATATAGGCTTCATCAGCAACGATGGTGCTGCCATCCTCCAGAGTGACCTCACTGCCCCATAAGCCAGCCCAGGTCGGGCCAATACCCGTCGAGCCATCGATAGTATGGCACGCAGAGCATTGGGCTTCATAGATCGCCTTTCCGGCGTCGGCCGCGGATGCGCCACCGCCTCCCTCACCACCGCTGGACGGCCCGGGCGTATCGGTTGGCACAGCTCGCGGGTCATTATTGGTCGGGATAACGGCGCTGTAGCCGAACACCAGGACGACTGCGAAGATCCCCAGTAGTACGAAGATAGTCCTTCTCGACATGCCGTCCCCTTACCAAACTTTTACCCCGGGCGATGTGAAGGTCGCCGGAAGATAGCTAATCAGCGTCGGCAGATAGGCGAAGATGATGAGGACCACAGCAAGGATCGTGAGCTGACCGAGTCGATCGAGGACGGCCCAGTTGTCTTTCGGACCGTGCACCGGCTCCGCGCCAGAAGGAATGGCGGTCACATCAGTGGGCTCCTTCGACAAGAAGAGCGTGCCAACTATCACGATGAAGAAGAGCGCGCCGCTGACGGCCATCGTCACGCCGCCGATTGCCGTCAGCCAGTTCGAGAGTTCCCAACCGGGCAGGCTGTAAGCCGCTTCGCCAATTGCTGTCCGGCGCGGCATCGCTGAGAGCCCGCCAGAGATCTGGCCGCGCGAGAAGGTCAAGACGCCAATCGCCCAGAGCCAGCCCTGAGCCAGAGCCAGCTTCGGCTGGAAGAGCGCCTTGCCACTCATATACGGCACGAACCAGTAGCTGACGCCCATGATCGTCAGCGCAACGGCGGTGCCGACTGTGAGATGGAAATGACCAGGTATAAAGGCAGTATTGTGGACAACCAGATTCACCGTCATGCTGGCGTTGATCAGCCCGGTCGCGCCCCCAAGCGTGAAGACGAGCATTGCCAGGAGCTGAGCACTCACCGAGGGATTACCCCACGGCAATGCGAATATCCAGCCAAAGAGCCCTTTCCCGCCTGCCCTCCGACCACCGGATTCAAGCGCAGACATGACTGAAAACGCCGTGATCAGACTCGGGAAGAAGATGACGAACGTAAGCACTAGATGAATGCTCTTCATCGTCGCGGAGATGCCCGGATCGGTGTATTGATGGTGCAGACCCGTTGGAATCGAAAAAAGCATGAACATGACGAAGGTCAGGCGCGTCAGGCCATCGCTATAGAGCCGGCCGCCAACTTGCCGCGGAATCAGCATGTACCACGAGACATAGGCAGGCAATAGCCAGAAGTAAACGATTGCATGCCCGGAGAACCAGAAGAGGATCCGGTTGAGTTGAGGGTCGGTATTGTCCCAAATTCCGAGCGACCAGGGCAGGACGAAGAAGACAACCTCGGTCGCAATTCCAATCGATGCCAGCCCCCACATGATGTACGTCGTCAACGTCGTGAAAGCCAGCAATGGTATTGGCTCGCCGGGATGGTCTGCACGCCACTGCCTGTAGGTCCAGATCATGTTCGCCAGTGTCAGCCAGGTCGACACAACGAGAAAGACGGCGGCCAGATAGAAGAGCGGATTGGCTTTCATCGGCGTGTAAAAGGTGAAGAGGACGGTTGCCTGATTCATCAGCAGAATGACCGCGCCAAGGAGCGTTCCTGCAGCCATGAACCAGAAAGCACCTTGCAGCAACATCGTGCTTGCCATCGGCCGTCCGAAGCCCTGGATCGTCAGCAGAGACAGGAGGCTATTTGCAAAAGAGAAGGTGAATACCAGTGCAAGCAACACGCCATGGATCGACAGGCCCTGATAATAGCTTTCGAGTCCGGCGAAGGACTCCATCTTGACGCCAACGCGCTCGAGCGCCTGGCCCAGCCCCATCCAACCCCCGATGGCAAGCGCTACGAAGACGAGGTAGAGCTGCCAGCGAATAGGCCACATCTGTTCGGCTATAAAGACTTCACCACGAGTGTCTTCGAATGCGGTTTCCTGGGTTACGGCTATGCTGCTCATTCGACGATCACCCGGCCCCACATAGTATGGTGTCCTATCCCACAATATTCGTGACAAATCAGCAGATACTCGCCCGGATCGTCGAACGTCTGGGTCACTTCCGTAATCTGGCCGGGGATGATCATCGCGTTGATCTGTGTATTTTCGATGAGGAAGCCGTGAATGACGTCGGTCGAGGCGACCCTGAATGTCACTTCTGATCCCGCTGGAATGCGAAACTCATTTGGCGTGAAAAGCCAGGTCTGGGCGACGACCACCGCTTCATACTTGCCGGGCGAAATCTCGCGCAATCCCGGCGTATCAAAAGGCGCTGTCGTCCTGACATCCGCGGGCGCGACCCGTCCGGCTGGCTCCGGCACCATGACACCGGCCCCGACCACTGATACGAGGATCGCGGCCAGCCCGGACAGCAGCATCACAACGCCGAGAGTGAGAAACACTTTCTCGTAATATTCGATCTTCATGGTGTTAGCCTCGCGAGAGCAATGTCAGGTAGATCGTCCCCCACAACCCGACGATTACCACGAGATAGGCCAGCAGAATAATGAAGGTGCCGCGCGTCGAATGCTCGTCGACTTCGCTTTGCTCGATGTCTTCTTCGTGAATGTCACTCACTCCGAACTCCCCCTCGACTAGTCAGCTATGGCCCGGATCCTCCAGCTGGTTCATGAACCGATAGGCCAGGAAGAGCAACCCCAGAACCCCGGCCAACACGACGAGTGCGAGCACAATACGACCAGCGCTCGCATCGCCATGCATGACGAGGTTCAGGGTGCTCCAGACGAAGATTGCTCCAAGACCCGCGGGCATGAGAGTCCCGAGGAGAACGGCTACCAGTCGTAACAAGCTCAATCTCCGCCATGGCTAAATCGGACCACCCCCGGCAATCGGCTCCGGCCCTCCCGCCGTTGCCGCCCTTCCTTCGAGCGCTCGCCCCAACCGATCGAACACTCTGGAGCAAACGTAACGGCAGGCAGCGCGCTTCGCCCCATTCAAATGGGTGGGATTCGATACGCAGCATCGACTTCCGGCTACAATCACGCATTCAACGGGCAGCAGCAAAGGACCGTAAAGGCAATGAAGAAGTACGACACGATCGTCATCGGCGCAGGCCACAATGGACTGATTGCGGCGGCCTATCTTGCGAAAGCTGGCAAGAGCGTCGCGGTGCTCGAACGCCGGGACATCATCGGAGGAGCCACCGTCACCGAGGAGCACTTCCCCGGCTACAGCCTCTCAACCTGTTCGTATGTCTGTAGCCTTCTACTATCGGAGGTCGTGCAAGAGCTTGAACTGGTGCGGCATGGCTATGATGTGAGACCGTTCGACCCACAGATATTCGCCCCCCAGCTTGATGGCCGCTACTTCATGAGCTCCCTCGATGGTCAGAAGACGCGCGAGCAACTGTTGAAATTTTCCGAGAACGATGCCAACGCCTGGGGCCCCTACTGGGATCACTGGGAGCGCATCATCGAAAGCGCATGGCCGCTGATCATGGGTCCGCCTCCCGGCTTGAGCGATCTTGAGCGCGCATTCGACCGCCCCGGCGGACCGGAAGATTTGCGACTGCTGCTCTTCGGCAGCGTGGCCGACATTCTCGACCAGTATTTTGAGTGTGATGAGATCAAAGGCCCGCTCGCATCAGGCGGGGTCATTGGAAGCAACCTCGGTCCCCGATCTCCGGGGTCAGCCTACGTCAAGTTTCATCACTTACTCGGCAAACTCGATGGTCGTCGCGGCGCCTGGGGCTATGTTCGTGGTGGCATGGGTTCGATAGCGAACGCTATTGCCGACGCTGGCAAGGAAGCGGGAGTCGAAATCCTCACCGATGCGGAAGTCGCAGAGATCGAAACGATGAATGGCATTGCGACCGGTGTCCGTCTGCTGGACGACCGCAGGTTTGAGGCAGACACGATAATTTCCACGGCTGATCCGCAACGCACCTTCCTGCAAATGGTCGATCGCAAGTCTCTGCCGGGAGAGTTCGTGCAAGCGATTGAAGCGATGAAGAGGAAAGGCTCGGTCGTCAAGGTTCTGCTTGGTCTTGGAGAGTTGCCTGATTTCACGGCCATGCCCGGAACGGATGTCGGACCACAGCATACGGGCGGGATCATGATCTGCCCGTCGGTTGATTACATCCAGGAAGCCTGGGTCGACTCTGAAGCAGGACGCCCGTCGGCGCGGCCATTCATGGATTGCTACATCCAGTCGGCGACCGAGGAGGGGTTGGCGCCAGAGGGAAAGCACACACTCTCGATGTTCGTTCAATACGCGCCATATGATCTCGCCGAAGGCGACTGGGACAGCCGCCGAGATGAGATCGGTCAGATCATCATCGACACTTTCGCCGAGTATGCTCCCAACCTGCCGAATGCGATCGAGCACATATCGGTTCTCGGACCGCCTGACATCGAATCCATCGTTGGAATTACCGGCGGAAACATCTTCCATGGCGAAATCACCCCGGATCAGATGTTCAATTACCGTCCCGCTACGGGCCAGTCCGGCTACCAGTCCCCGATCGAGCAGCTCTATCTGGGCGGATCAGGGGTCTGGCCCGGCGGAGCGGTCTTTGGAGCGCCGGGGCGCAACTGTGCCCGTGAAGTGCTGGCGCATCTCGATGCCCGACCCACAGCTATTCCGTCGCGTTGAGAACCTTCAATGCTTCCATGTACTCGACCTCTAGAGATCGTCGCTCATGTGCGACGAAGTTCGAGTTTCGAATGACGTTGTCGATGGCTCCGACCTGACGCCGCATAGCCTCCTGGCTATCAGCGTCATCGATGAACGGAGTCACGATCATCGCAGCGCCAAGAAGTTTGCTGAGGATCGGGGGTTGGCCTGCGCCCGCGTTGCGAATCTGATCGAACGAACGGTCGATCATCTGCCCCAAATCGGGCCCATCGGCAATGATTCGAAGAGCAAGATCGTCATCGTAACGATACCTTGAGGGCATTCGACGGCGAGCAAATGAAGCCAAAGCAGCCGTTAGCCAGTCGATACAAGTCAATGCTGTATAGGGATCGTTGATACCGGGTGACAATGCACGCAAAGCGATCTCGATCAGTTCGTCAAAGTACAGTTCGACATCCTGAAATGGTGTTCGGCGGCCGCCGACGAGAAACACCTCTTGGAGTGCATTCTCAAGGTCCTCGCTGGTGCGCTCAGAGGGCCAGGCAACGGCTAGCAGCCCCTCCCTTACGATGAACGCACCAGGACGCAATGCGACTCGAATAGCGACGTCGTAGTGAATAGCGATTTCCATGAGCTTTTGATTATCGATGGCTTGAATATAGCCGATACGGTTCGCCTTGATCTCCCGCGAGTCGGCATCAGGCAATACCGTGCCGGCGGCTTCGGAGAGTGGGATAGCGTCGATTGATCCATCATCGCTGGGTTCCCAGCCTAGATCCTCGGGAAACAGGGAATTGACAGCGCCAATCAATCCTTCGCCGACACGCTCTGCGACGTGCGACAACTGCAGCATCGAGGCCGTATGGTGAATGAAGTAGATCAACACTCCGATGCTTGCAATAGCAAGCAGTACAGCGACACTCGTCGAGATATGCGGCACGCCCGCAGAAGCGCTATTCGCCGGAATCAGGCGGAGCACCAGAACACAGTAGATGAACGTGCCAAGGAAAGTCCCGAGAACGACCTGGCTTCCAGTATCCTGCATGAATATGCGCATCAAGCGTGGGCCGAACTGGGAAGAGGCATTTGCCAGCGCGGCAATCGTGATCGAAAAGGTAACCGCGGCGGCTGTGATCATCGAACCGGCAATCGTTGCCAGCATTGAGCGCGCGCCGTCAGGTCCACCCTGGAATACGCCCGGGTAAGCAGAGACAACTTCGCCCTTGAAGCGACTGTCAAGCTGCTGCGTAATAAGCGATAGCCCGGCCGCAGCGACCAGCATCAGACTTGGTATGAACCAGTAACTCGCCCGCACTGATTCCCAGAAGTTCTGGAATCTGGTCTTCAAGTTCGGTCACTCCGCCGGCACACGTTTGTCACGCCCTCCGACGACCAAGCATGGCGGCCAGGACGATCCCAATAGTTGCAACAGCACCAACCACAAGGGATCCTGCTGACGAAGGTTCGCCTGAGCGGGCTTGCTGCGCGAAGATTCTAGGTCCTCCGGCACCGCTATCCACCTTGCCTGCCGCGATCGCCTGACGATATCTGAAATCGTAGCGGCGCGCGAGCAGGGCATTCAGTTCTGCCCCGACGAGGAAGATCACTGCCGTGAGATAGAGAAAGAAGAGAAACACGATCAAGCCGCTGAGCGCACCGTAAGCGCTGCCGGGGCTGGCGAAGCGCAGGTAGAGCGAGAATCCGAAGACGAGAGCGCCCCAGGCAACGGTCGAGAACACGGCCCCCGGCAATACCGACCGAAATTCCTGTTTCACCGTCGGTCCGACGTAATAGAGCATCCCGAGCATCAGCAGTACGACGACGACGCCAAGTGGAATCCTCAACATGTTCCAGGTCCAGTCGAAGGTCGAGCCCATCGAAAACTCTTTCGCGATCCAGCTGCCGATCTGCCCGCCGAAGACCCAGAGTGCCAAGGCGAGATTCACCACTAGCCCCATCGCGATTGTCAGTAGTACGGCTGCGAGTTTCTTTCTCGGGAAAGAGCGCGATTCGGTCGAATCGTAGGCCCGATTGAAAGCCTTCACAAGAACTCCGATGGCGTTAGAACCCGCCCAGAGCGCAAGCAGCAATGCGCCCGCCAGGCCAACCGATGCAGTGCCACCGCCTACCTGTGCGACCGCGTTGTCGACAAGCGCCGTCAGTATCTGCTGCGTCGAGGCAGGCGCGCTGTCGGTAATTGTTTGGCGCAGGCGGCCGGCGAGATCAACATTGGCGGTGTTGTCGATAACCGCCGCCAGGGTGATAAGCACGACAATAAGCGCGGGGATCGAGAAGATAGCGTGATAGGCAACCTCGGCGGCAAGACCTGGGACATCGTCGCTGGTGACCTCACCCAGCAATTCCCTGGCAATGGGAACGATACCGTCTGCACGTTCGCTCTCAATCTCGTCGACCGTACCGTCAGACTTCACCGGCTCAGATTGCTCGATCATTATCTTCCTTCCGACTGGCCCGCCAGACGCTTCTCAAGCATACGTTCCATGGTGATTGATGGTTGCGCTGAGGATCATCGAGCGACCCAGGGAAATCGTGCGCAGAACTATAACGGTTCGCTGTGTCTTATCACATTGCGCGTATATCGCTTTATCTGGAGAATGAAGTGCGAAATAGATGCGCGCAACAGTTCCGCGTTCGAACCAAAGACGAGTACGTTTTTGCGGTGGACAGAGTGCAAGTGCCTCGATACGCTTAAGAACGCTATCTGCGATTTCCGCTCAAATTGATTGAACTATATCGTTGATCGGAAGTTCGCCGGGCAAAAAAGATCGTCTCCGCTCAATCGGCGGCAGCACTAGATTTCAATGTAATTACGATGGAGTTCCAATCTTGTACCACTTTCGTTCCCAGACCCGCTTGATGCGTCGTTATCTGAGGATGACCTGCTCGGTGGCTTTGCTTGCTGTAGCTATAGGCCTTCTAGCAACCGGCTGTGCGATTACAGACGCGTTTAGCACCGGATCCGGCGATGCCTCGCCCCCACAAGCCACGGCCACCCCTATTCCAACAACTCAGCCAGTTCCAGACACTCAAACGCGATTTCTGCCGGATCTTCGGCATCGTTATGTTATGTCTCCTCCATCTGCTGACGACTTTGATCCAAGCATCATCACTCTATCTGCGGAAGATCAATATATCGCCGAAGTGGCGGAGAGTTGGTCGAGAACAAGCTCGGTCCACTTCAATCTTAATGTTGACGGTTCGACGTTCCTGGACGTCAACGAGACAATCGAGCTCAAGTCAGTAGAAGGGGATCTCAAGCGTCCGAATCGGGCTCAGGCTGAAGCATCGGTCAAGATCAGTTTTGCGTCATTCGATGTCGGACTGGTGGTGATTGGCGACAACGTCTATACGACGAATTTTCTAACCGGTGATTGGGAACGCGGCCCTTCCAACTTTGATTTCAACCCTGCCCTCATTTTCGACAACGAGCGCGGTGTTAGCGCTGTGCTCGCAAAGATGGAAGATGTGGAGATCGGCAACGAGTCTACGATCGGTGGGACGAGAACCGTCGAACTAACCGGAACGGTCGCACGTGAGGATATTTCTCAATTGGTTGCTGGTTCGCTCGACGGTGACGAGATCGGCGTCAGTCTCTGGATTGATGCAGACACGGGCGATCTGTTGCAGATCAGCCTTTCTGAACCCGATGACGTGGAGGGCGACCCGACAGCCTGGATCATCACCTTTAGCGAGCGCAATGAGCCAGTCACAATTAATGCGCCGGATCTCTAACGCAACACAATCCTACCTGGATCCGTGACCGTTACTAGCCCGTGGCCTATCGTCGTCGGCATAGATCTCAATCAATACTTAGTCATGTGATTGATGCACCTGACAAGTCCGTCGATCATCTCTACGATGAATTAGCCAGACCGAATGGAGCACGTATGTCCCAACATGAAACTCTTCGAGATCTCTTTGTCGATCAGCTCAAGGATCTGTACTGGGCGGAGACCCAATCAGTCCAGATTTGGCCGAAGATTGCTTCGGCAGCCTCTGATCCCGATCTTCGCGAGGCGCTTGACGAACACATAGGAAAGACCCACCGACATATCGAACGTCTCAAGACCGTTTTTGACGAACTGGGCATTCCTGCAGAAGCGGTAACTTGCCAGGCGATGCGTGGATTGATGGCAGAGGCTCAGGATGCGATAACTGGCTACGACGACCCAACCGTTCGCGATGCGGCGCTGATTACCGCCGCCCAACGCATGGACCATTACGAAATGGCCGGTTATGGCACCGTCCGAACGTTCGCAGACGTTCTTGGATACGACAACATTGTCGATGTTCTGCAGACGACGCTCGATGAAGCAGGCTCAGCTGACCATAAATTGACCGATATCGCCATCGGCGGCTTCTTCCGCAAAGGACTCAACCAGGTCGCTGCCGAATAACCCCTGGAACCTACAGTAAAGTAACCGGGTGGCGCGAGGAATTCGCGCCACCCGTTCAATGCTGGTGAAAGGCGGTTGCTGAGTGAGCGTATCGATTGACACTTTCAATGTTTCGGCTGATCGGTTGCGCCGTCAGGCAGAGGCAATTCTGGTGGCTCACGGCGCTGACCGTGCCGACGCCGCGGTCCAGGCCGATGCCCGACTACAGGGCGAGCTTCGGGGACATCCCGGCCAGGGACAGGGAATGCGAGGAATCGCGCGCTACTGCGATATGCTGGCGATTGGCGGCATCGTTTCACCAACGGTGGTCAGTACGCTCGTCGACACGCCTGCGCTGGCACTGCTCGACGGCAACAAGGGCTTCGGGCAGGTAGTCGCAAGCCGGGCGATGGACCTCGCCATCGAGAAGGCACGCGTATCGGGCGTCGGCCTCGTCGGTGTACGCCACTCCAACCATCTTGGCATCACCGCCTACCATGTCATGCGGGCGACTAATCAGCGAATGATTGGGATATGTCTCACGAATGCCGGACCAGAGATGGCGCCCTGGGGTGGCATCTCTCCTCTCATTGGCACCAATCCCTGGGGCCTGGGAGCGCCCACCGGACTCGGTTTCCCACTCGTTCTCGACATGGCTCTCTCGATGTCCGGTAAGGGCATGGTGCGCTGGCATCAGCGGCTTGGCCTGCCGGTCCCGACAGACTGGGCCTACGACCGCTTCGGCAACGAGACGACCGATCCCGCAGCCGCGATGGAGGGCCCGCTTGTGCCGATGGGCATGTTTAAGGGCACGGGGCTGTCGATCTTCACTGATGTTCTGTGTGGTGTCCTCACCGGCGCAGCGTTTGGCAGTGCCCTCTACGGCGAACCAGACAACCATGACGTCGGTCACATGCTGATAGCGATCGACATCGAGCAGTTTCTTCCGTTCGACGACTACATCCAACGCATGGACGCCTATTGCGCCGAACTGAAAGCGTCTGAACTGGCCGAAGGGATTGAAGAAATCCTGCTTCCTGGCGAACTTGAACATCGCCGGACGGTCGAACGACTAGCGAACGGAATCGATCTCGATCGGGAGGTCTACGACTCGCTGGCAACGCTTTCGAGGAACGGCGGCATCCCCTTCAATTTGTAGGGCAGATGTTCGCATCTCAACTTCCAGCCGCTATACTTGAACCATGGAATCGAGAGCAACAAAACGCCAGAAGTTGATGACCGTCAGCGAGTATCTCGCTTTCGAAGAATGCAGCGACGTGCGCCACGAGTTTATCGGCGGCGAAGTACATGCGTTTGCAGGCACGACGGTACGTCACAATCGAATTGCGGGAAACATCTACCGCTCGTTTTCAGATGCAGCTGACATAGTCGGGTGTGAAACGCTTTTTGGGGACGTCAAGCTGCGAGTTCCGGGTGATGTCTTCTACTACCCGGATGTGATGGTGGTGTGTGATAAGACCGACACCGATCCGTTGATCAAGACCCGCCCCTGCGTCGTCGTGGAGGTCCTATCAAACAGCACTCGCACGACCGATCTACGAGAAAAGCTGATGTTCTACCGGCAAGTCGACAGCCTCGACACCTACCTGATCGTCGAGCAGAACGAGCGCAAAGTCCACCGCCATTGGCGCGATGACGAACGACTGTGGTGGTCGGAAACGATCTCCAACGAGCGCACCATCCCGATTCCATGCCTCGGAATCGATCTGACGCTGGAAGATTTCTATCGCGGCCTGCCAGAGTCTGGGGATAGCTGAACCTCCGCTCCGAGATATCACTTTGAGGCTGCCATCGGCCCTTCACGTAGATTGTTGTAAAAGCGAGTCGTCGGGTAAGCGAAGTCGATATCTGGATGCTCTGCAAACGCGACGAGGATCGCCTCCCACATCACTTCAGTTAGCGCTCGCCGCCCTTCAGGTCGTACTGTATACCTCGCTGTTAGTAGCACACCGCTGTCCAGCACACTCGTGTAGACGACCGGTTCGGTTTGTAAGGGATTCAACCTGAAGGCGCGACTCATCTGTCGGAGATCTGCTTGTGATACGCGATCACCGTCCGGGACGCTGCGCTCAACGATTTCGACGAGCATTTGCTTTGCCTTGCGCCAGTCGCTCTCGAAGGTGAGCAATACTGGAATTTCATCCCAAATGAAAGGGATGCCCATGCTGTAATTGAATTGCAATTCGCTGAAGATGCGGCCGTTCGGGACGTGAACAATTCTGCCCGTTGGCTGATCACTGCTCACCCATTCCCCGAGTTCCAACAGCGAAGTCTGAAAAATGCGGATGTCGACGACATCTCCGACCGTACCACTGATTTGAATCCGATGTCCCAGTTCAAATGGCCTCCTCCAGATGATGAAGAACCAAGCGAACATGTTTGTCAGTGGATCGCGCAAGGCGATTGCCAGACCGGCTGCTATCAATCCAATGAATGTGAGCAGCGAAGCGAAACCACCTAGCAATGTTCGGCCGGTGAAGATGAGCGATAGAGCCGTCGCGATATAGCTGGATGTCTTGGTGATCCAGTAAATCGTTGATACATCCTGCGTACGTCGCAGAATCGATCGAAGCAACAGCCAGCGCAGAAACCAGATAACAGCGATGATCACAAAGAGCTTGATGAGCTGAACTCCGAAATCATCGCTTGACTCGAATCCGCTGCCAAAGAAGTCGGCCCAGGCCCCTATGTCCGTTGGCATACCCTCAGCTTTCTATCATCAGAGTCAGAGCTAGTATGGTGATCTTACCGCCCGCCCGCTGCCACCTCACTTCCTTCCCATCTTGCCAGAGATCGCCGGTTGTTCGATACTGTCACAGCAAATCCGATGCGACTTCAAGGAGTGAGGAACAGATGGCGATCCGCATAGCAACTGGCGGAATTTCGCAGGAGACGAATACGTTTCAGTGGGAACCGACAAGCCTCTCCGACTTTCAGAAGGGTTCGAGCAAGATTGACCGCGGCGACGAGATTCTGGCCCTCGACGGCACCGGAACGATCTACGGCGGTATCGTTGCAGAAGCCAGGAAGCAGGGTGTCGAGCTGATCCCGACGACTTTCGGCAGGGCCGTTCCGGGGGGCCGAGTGTCCAAAGAAGCGTTCGAGCTGATGCGCGACGAGATCGTAGAGGGTATTCGCGCAGCAATGCCCGTCGACGGCGTCTTGCTCGGCATCCACGGCGCGATGGCACTCGAACACAACGACGACGGCGAAGGGCCGCTCCTGACGGCGATACGCGAAGTTGTTGGCCCGGATATTCCGATCTGCGCGCCGCTTGACCTCCACACCAACCTGTCAGAAGAGATGATGGAAGAGTGCGACGCCTTCGTCGGCTACAAGCACTACCCGCATATCGATACGCCGAAACCGGCGCGCGGGCGATGCAGATCCTGATCGACACGATCAAAGGCGACGTCAAACCGACGATGGCCTACGTCAAAGTCCCGGTCATTGCGCCCAATCAATCAATGGTCACCACCTGGCAATCAGCCCTCAAGACAGCCATCGATCGCACGCGCGAGATGGAAGAGGAAGATGACGTCGTCGCGGCCACAGTCCTTGGTGGCTTCCCATTCTCTGACGTGCCATACACCAGCGTTGCGACGATCCTCGTCACCAACGACAATCCAGAGAAGGCTAAAGCCTACGCCGAAGAACTAGCTCAGATCTGCTGGGATCTGCGTGCCGACTTCGAGATCATCCCGACACCAATCCCGGACGCCATAGCCGAAGCAATGGCCGGTGAACCCGGCAGCACCTACGTTTTAGCCGACATTTCCGACTCGGGCGCTAGCGGAACGGCCGGTGATGGCACTGCGGCGCTGAAGGGCCTGCTCGAAGCCAATGCCCGTTCGGCCTCGGTTGCTCAGATCATGGACCGCGAAGCCGTCCAAGCCTGCATCGACGCCGGTGTTGGCTCGACGGTCACTCTTTCGGTCGGCGGCAAGCATGACGACTTCCATGGCGACCCTGTGGAAGTAACAGGCATGGTGAGGCTGATCCACGAAGGCAGCTTTGAGATGGGCGGCGTCATGGGGCGCGGCACGCGTTCCAGCCGTGGCCGCACGGTTGTCCTGGAGATCAACGGACCCGGTGGCATCGAACTTCAGTTGACCGATCTGCGCGGCCATCCGAACGATCTGAACTTCTTCCGCGCTTTCGGGATTGAACCGACCGAGCGCCGCATTCTCGTGCTCAAGAGTGCCGCCCATTTCCGGGCGGCCTTCGAACCGATCGCAACGAAGGTCATCGAAATCGACGCGCCCGGCATCAGCACCCCGAAGCTGAAGACGCTCGACTACAAGAACCTCCGTCGCCCGATCTACCCGCTCGACGAGGACTTCGAGTGGAAGCCGGAAGCGATTCTGACGTAGAGAATCTTCGACTCGTCTGAAACGAACTCTTCTCCAACCGGAGTGGACATACGAATCTCTTCCGGTTGGAGATCACCCTCACACTGGGTAGCGCCGCAACCAAATCCAACGCGGGATTATGCCAACAATCGTCGCACGGCGTCATTCCAGCGTCCGAGCTTGCGGTCGCGCAGTTCGCTCGATATGTTCGGTCGAAATTCGCGGTCGGCGCGCCAATACTGGGCTACTTCATCAAGATTGTTATAGATGCCGGCTCCCAGGCTGGCGAGAAAAGCTGCACCCAGTGCCGTCGTCTCGATGAGCCGTGGCCGCACGACATTGAAGCCGCTGAAATCAGAGACCATCTGGGCCAGCATGTTGTTGTTGACCATGCCGCCATCGACCCGCAGCTCGCGTGTTTGTGGCGCGCCGTCGGCCTGCATCGCATTGAGTATTTCGAAGGTCTGAAATGCGACCGCTTCTAGCGAAGCCCGGGCCAGTTCCGGTCGTCCAGTATCTCGCGACAGTCCGAAAATACCTGCCAGAGCGTCGGCTCTCCAGTGTGGCGCGCCAAGACCGGTAAAAGCAGGCACAATCACGACCTCACCGTCGTCACCAGCCTGAGTGGCCAACCACTCGATATCCTCGATGCGATCGATGATCTTCAATCCATCGCGCAACCACTCGACCGTCGTGCCGGCATTGAATATGCTGCCTTCGAGCGCATATGTCACGACCCCGTTAAGCTTGTATGCGATCGTCGTGAGCAACTGGTTAGTCGATCGTACCGGCGTTGAGCCAGTATTCATCACCAGGAACGCGCCAGTGCCGTACGTCGATTTCAGCATACCCGGTTGGAAGCAGGCCTGACCGACCATCGCTGCGTGCTGATCGCCCGCCACTCCCGAGATGCTCGGCCTATTCGGCAAGATACTTTCGACTACCGTGCCGAAATTCCCGGCGCAGTCTCGCACCTCGGGCATTATCCTGGGAGGAATTCTCCACATGTCGAGCAGTTGCAGATCCCACTCGCCTTTGTGGATGTCATAGAGCATCGTCCGGGCGGCGTTCGTCGCATCGGTCACGTGGGCAGCCCCACCTGTCAGGCGCCAGATCAGGTAGCTATCGACCGTCCCAAAGAGGATCTCGCCACGGACTGCTCGATCCCGCAGCCCTCCGACGTTATCGAGCAACCAGGCGATCTTGCTGGCCGAGAAATAGGGATCGACGACGAGACCAGTACGCTCGGTAATGAGCGCGCCGTGACCTTGCTCGACAATACGCTCGCACATTTCAGCCGTACGACGATCCTGCCACACGATCGCATTGTGAACCGGTCGCCCGGTAGCTCGGTCCCAGAGGATCGTCGTCTCGCGTTGATTGGTGATTCCAACAGCTGCAATGGTGTGACCGACGCTGACCTCTCGAATTACCGACAGGGTATCGGACCAGATGTCATCCGGGTCCTGTTCAACGAGACCGGGAGCTGGAAATACTTGACGAAGCGTGCGCTGCGACTCGGAGAGGACACGTCCGGAACGCCCGTAGACGACCGCGCGGGTGTTGGTCGTGCCCTGATCAACGACGAGTACATTCTCCGTCATCTTCGCCTCCGGCTGTTGTATGACCCATATGGTCTCTGCGTACCATACTTGATAGGTAGGAACAGGGGGCGATCTTGTCGGACGAACGGTCGATTTTCGGGACGAGCGAAGAGCTATTTGACCTGCTAGTGATCGGCGGGGGCATAAATGGAGTGGGAGTCGCGCGAGACGCGGCCGGCCGGGGACTGTCGGTCCTGCTCTGCGAACGCGACGATCTCGGAGGCGCGACCTCGTCAGCGTCAAGCAAGCTTCTCCATGGCGGTCTACGCTACCTTGAGCAGTATCAGTTCCGGATGGTTCGCCACGCGCTGGCCGAGCGCGAAGTGCTGCTTGACGCGGCGCCGCATATCGTCCGGCCGCTGCGCTTCGTCCTGCCCCACAACCGCTCGATTCGCCCCTACTGGATGATTCGACTCGGAGTCTTCCTCTATGACCGGCTCGCTCGCCGGAACACACTGCCTGATTCGCGCGGACTGGACTTTCGCACAGGGAAGGACGCTTCGCCGCTCAAGCCGGAATTCGCACGAGGGCTTGAGTATTCCGACTGCTGGGTAGATGACTCCCGGCTGGTCATCCTTTCGGCCATCGACGCCCGAGACCACGGCGCGGAGATTCTGACCCGCACCGCCTGCAGAACCGCGAACTGGACTGGCGAATACTGGGAGTGCCAACTGGAAGATAGGCTCACCGGCACGAAGCGTGATGTCCGGGCGCGCATCGTCATCAACGCAGCCGGTCCCTGGGCCGAGACGTGTGGCACGTGACGTGCTGGGGCTCAATACCACCTATCGCTCGCGTCTTGTCAAAGGCAGCCACATCGTCGTGCCGAAGCTCTTTGACGACGAGCGCGCCTATATCCTCCAGAACGACGACAAGCGCATCGTCTTCGTTCTCCCCTTCGAGCACGACTTCCACATGATCGGCACGACCGACATCCCGTACGAGGGCGAGCCCGATGACGTCCAGATCGATGAATCAGAGGTCGAATACTTGTACAAGGTAGTCAACGATCACTTCACAAATCAGATCACGCCTGCCGATGTCGTCTGGTCATTCAGCGGTGTCCGGCCGCTCTACGACGATGGGTCGTCATCGGCGTCGAAGATCAGCCGCGATTACATCCTCGAAGAGCATCGCTCAGGCGTTGCGTTGAATGCGTTGACGATCTGGGGCGGTAAGCTGACCGGCTACCGTCTGCTGGCCGAAGACGTTCTCGACCGGCTGGCGGCGACGTTTCCTGCGATTGGAGATCCCTGGACGGCAACCGCCACACTTCCGGGCGGCAACCTCCATCCGACCGGCTTCGACCGCTTCACTCACATGCTGACCCAGGTCTACGACTGGCTGCCGCCTGACCTCGCTGTAGCCTACGCTCGCCGCTACGGTTCACGCGTCCACACCGTGCTCGGCAACGCATCATCACTCGATGACCTCGGCCCCGAACTCTCCCCCGGTCTTTACGCCCGCGAAATCGAATACCTCATCCGTCACGAGTGGGCACACACCGCGGAGGACATCTTGTGGAGAAGGACCAAACTCGGACTTCTCGCTGACTCATCAAATCTGAACCATGTTGAGGAATTCCTCGTATCGCTGGGCGATGCGGCCATGTAACGCTGGTTGTCATCATGCTGGCGCAGTTGTCAGCACCGGCATTGTTCTGGAACTACGTTGATGCTATTCGGGTAGACCAGTCACAAGTGAAGATATTCAATCCTGCGTTCTACATCGCGACTTGATCTTGATCACCTCCAACGAGCGCTGAGCGTATGGCTACGTACAATTCTTCTCGAATCTTGCGCGCACGAACGGATTCTTCAATAATGATCGCGACGTAAAAAGCAATCAGTAAGATAATCCATAACCAACCAGCGCCGGATAACACGTTGACCGCGACTACCCCGGTACACAGGAAGAGAAAATATGCAGCAAACAGGTTTATCCGCCCGATGCGAATGTCCAACTCAACAATAGTGCCTTGGTCTGGCGATGTTCTGGGTCGGATCCGCCCGGTAGCGATAGTTGGTGCCGGGACATAAAGGCCAGATCCGAACTTGCGCACTATTTCGAATTGAGACTCAGAAATTTTGCCCTTATAGGCAGCCCGATTTGTTTCGTCGTCTGTCTTTATCAACCACTCAAGTCGTTTACGGCAAGTAGTCGGAGAGGCGTCAATATGCAGAATTCGCGTCTTGGTTCTGAACATCTTCATCTCCCCAGAACTAAGGGCACGCGGTCTGGAGCTCGGTGAGGTTTCCTAGATATTGGGCACTGCGCTCCTGAATGCAACCACTCCATGACGAAATGGACTCTGGTTTCCTTGCAAAACTGAAAGTTCGGATGCCCTGACTGTAGCACATACACTTTCGTGAGTGACCAACCACGGACTGTCTAAGAGCTACCGAGTTGGCGAATATCTTCCATTGAAATTTCTGTTGGCACAAAGACAAATGTCGCTGGGAGTTGCTCGGACATCTTGGAAGTCTGCCTCTGAATTAATCCCCATCCAATCGACCACTCCCGAGTCGTAGTCACTTTGCCACTTGCCACGATGTTGAAATTGACGGCCAACTTGGCATCATCCGCTTCGACTGGAATCGCAATGCCGCGCCGCCTGAAGCCCACGAGAATCGCGTGCATTTCTAGTCGTTCGATCCGACCGCCGTGTTTGACAGCCGACCACCAGTCCTGCCAGCTGAGCTCCCAGGGAATTGCTCTGGAGATCGCTGATTGAGTTGTTGCGAAATCCGTGTGGAAGTGATTGCGACGGCGAACGATGTTCCAAGCGTAAGCCGTCTGGACGTTCATGAAGTTCTCGGCTTCAACGATTCGCAAGCTTTTTCCCGGCTGGTAGAGCAAGCCAACCAGGACGAGTACCATCGGAAACGTGAAGATATCCTGAATGCCTGTCAGCTGTCGGAGGACCAACAGGAGCAATATCAAGAGCGCTCCAGCAGTAGTCCACTGGCGGCGGGTCGGCCAATTCCAGGTCACGATGGACAATGCGGATTGATCTTCTTCTCGCTTCAATCCAGCGTCCTTAGTAGTTGAAATCCAGATTCGTAGCCGGGTATGGCCATTGCAACGTTTGTATCGCTCGGAACAATGATAAGTTGATGCCAAAGAGAGAAGATATAGGCGAAATGTCTTAGTTTGCAGACCCGCCGAAGCATCTTTTTTGATCCTGGCCGTATCCCTGATTCGAACCAGCTCGTGCCCATTTCCAGTGATCCTGTATGCATTGGCTATCATGAATTGATCCACGCTGGGATATGTCGCATCTAGTTTCAAATTTGCTATGAATCCATGCCGACTACTGCCCGCAATCGCCTACGCCTCCATACTTGAAGTGACCCCCTCATAACCCAGATTCATGACAATTGAGAGCAGCGAATATGCGTATCGCATCGTCGCTACCGTCAGGGATTCAGAAAGCGGGTATGATTTTTTGAGGTACGCAAATTCGAGCACATTTTCTAAGGAGATCTAATGGGTAGAGGATTTGGAATTGCAGCCGCAGTTGATAATGAGACGATCAAGATCGTTGCGAAGGCGGCTGAAGAAGCAGGCTACAGTTCGTTCTGGGTCAACGACACGCCGGGCGCTGACGGACTGGAGTGTTTGAGCGAAGCAGCATCAGTGACCGACACGATCAAGCTCGGGGTCGGTGTCATCCCTCTTGGCCGGCGGCCAGCCGCCTCGATCGCTGAGGATGTCTTGCGCTACGAACTCCCCCAGGACCGGCTCTGGCTCGGCATCGGCTCGCCGGGACCAAAGGGAGCGCTAACCAACGCGCGGGAAGCTATAACGACGCTCCATGACAGCCTTAGCTGTGCGGTCATCCTTGCCGCGCTCGGCCCACGCATGGTCGACCTCAGCGGTGAAATGGCCGACGGTGTCCTTCTGAACTGGATAACGCCCGCCTATTCCGCAACATCACGGGAGCGGATCGAAGACGCTGCCCGGGAGGCCGGTCGCGACGCACCGATCATCATGTCCTATGTTCGCGCCGGACTCCTGCCCGAGGCGGAGGCCGAAATCATGGTCCAGGCTAGTCGCTACGACTCGGTTCCAGCCTATGGAGCCCATTTCAAACGACAGGGAGTCGATGCTCACCTGACTGTATTGCGCGGCAAGAACCCGGCTGTACTCCAGACTGGCATCCAGGAGTTCGAAGCCGTCCTTGACGAATCGGTCGTGCGAGCCATTACACCTGACGATGAACCATCCACCATCCTTAGGCTGCTCGAGGCCTGCAAACCAGGCGGAGCTAGCGCATGACCCATCGCGGATTCGGCATCGATGCGACCGTTCCGCTCGACGTTGTGCGAGAAGTTGCGAAGGCAGCGGAAGCGGCGAATTACGACTCGTTCTGGCTGAATGGCTCGCCCCCGAGAGAGCGCGATGGAAGCTGTCGCAGCCGCTGCGGAAGTCACCAGTCTCCCAATCGGCACCGGGGTGCTGCCATACAACCGCCGCTCGCTCGATCTCCTGATCGACGACATGCGCGAACTCGAGCATTCCAATGGATCGCTTCTGGATGGGCATCGGCTGGGGCGGTGGACCGGCCGGGGCACTGGATACGATGCGAGATGCCGTCGAACGACTACGCGCTGAACTTGGCGTCAGCGTCATGGTCGGCGCAGTCGGTCCGAACATGACGAAGCTGGCCGGCGAAATCTCCGATGGCGTCATCTTCACCTGGTGGTTCAAGGAGGCGATCGAAGCTTCCCGACCACTTGTCGAAGAAGGCGCGGAATCGAGCAGGGCGCGAAGCCCCTCCGGTCGTCTCCTACATCCGTTGCGCGCTGCTTCCCCAAGCACAAGCGGCAATGGACGAGGTGGCAGATCGCTACGACGCCGCAGGATCGTTCAGCGCGCTCTTCCGCGCACACGGCAAGCGAGCCCACGATACGGTCGTGACGGGTCGTGACAGGGAGGAACTGCGCTCGGGCATTGAACGCGAAGAGTCAGTCCTCGATATCGCTATCATCCGGGCTATCACCGCCGATGATTCCGCGGACAGCCTGCTGGAGCTGCTCGAAGCTTGCAGACTCGACTAACGTGCCTGCTGGCGTCTGTCGTCCTGACAGTGATCGCCTGCGGCTGCGATGTCGAATTCGCGACGCAAGAGGACACAGCCGATTCGAGCGCCGCCTTGCAGGAAGCGCAGGTCGTCCGGGTCGTGGACGGCGACACGATTATTGTGCTGATCGATGGTCGCGAAGAGCGCTTGCGCTACATCGGCATTGACGCGCCTGAATCGGTTGCGCCAGATCAGCCGGTTGAGTGTTACGGCCCCGAAGCGAGTAAGGAGAATGAGCGTCTCGTTGGCGGCCAGAAGGTGTACCTGGAAGCCGACACCGAGGATCGCGACCGCTACGGACGCCTGCTGCGCTACGTCTACGTCGATGGGCAGGACGGGAATCTAACGATGGTGAACGAGCAGCTTGTCGCCAGCGGATTCGCCGAAGCGGGATCCTATCCGCCAAACGAGCGTTATAGTGACAATCTCTTTGCGGCGGAACGAGAGGCGTCGCGGCTGGAAGCAGGACTCTGGCGATCTTGCCGCTAATTCCTTCGGCGGGAGTCGCTAGCGGTTCGTCTGGATGTCAAGGATTCCATCAACGAATGTTAGTGGTCGACGCCTCAACTGCACGCGTATGGGCGTCACGACGATGGCGTCGTGCCCATCATCATCGCGCGTCCTATGGGTAACGCTAGGAACCTTCCTAGATTCTCCGGAAAGCACAGACGACGTTCTGTCCACCAAACCCAAATGAATTGGAGAGAATGGCGTCGAGCTTCATCTTACGGGCCTTATTCGGGATGTAGTCCAGATCGCACTCAGGATCGGGCGTTTCGAGATTGATCGTCGGCGCCATGATCTGGTCTCGCAACGACAACACAGCAGCGACGGCGCTGACCGCGCCAGCCGCGCCAACCAGGTGGCCGAGCTGACTCTTGGGAGAACAGACCGCCAGATTGTACGCATGCGCGCCAAAAGCCTTCTTGATCGCCTTGGTCTCGGCAATATCTCCGATCGGAGTGCTCGTGGCATGTGCATAAACGGCGTCAATGTCCGAGGGGCTCATGTGCGCCTTCTCCAACGCTTGTCGCATTGCGCGAGTGACGCTACGGCCCTCAGGCTCCGGTGCGGTGATGTGGAAAGCGTCCGCCGTGAGCGCTCCACCGGCCAGCTCGCAGAGAATCGTTGCTCCTCGTGCACGGGCGTCGTCTTCACGTTCCAGGATCAATGCGCCACAACCTTCACCAAAAACAAACCCGTCGCGATCGGCGTCAAATGGCCTACTCGCTTTTTCCGGGCAGTCGTTGCGCCGCGAGAGCGCCTGCATGTTGGCGAACGCCGCAACCGAAACCTGAGTGAGCGCCGCTTCCGTTCCGCCAGCGATGACGACGTCAGCGTCTCCTCGTTGCAGGAGATGGTAGCCATCCACGAGCGCCTGAGCGCCAGCCGCACATGCGGCAACAGAAGCCATGACCGGACCGGTAACGCCAAAGGCAAGCGAAACCTGTGCAGCCGCCATGTTCGGCGCAAAGATCGGAATGAAGAATGGACTGACCCTCCTCGGTCCACGATTGTCATGTGCGCGCACTTCGTTGACCATCGTCGGCACACCACCGCCGCCAGTGTTCATGATGATCGCGGTGCGCTCTGCATTGTCCTCGTTGATTTCGATGCCAGCGTTGTCGAGAGCCTGACCAGATGCAACGACAGCAAACTGGGAAAAGCGGTCCATGCGACGCACAGCTTTCGCGTCAATGTAGCCACTCGGGTCAAAGTCTTTGACCTCGCAAGCAAAGGTCACTGGCAGGTCGCTCGTGTCGAAGGCGGTAATTGGCGCAGCCCCCGACTTCCCAGCCAAAAGATTGGCCCAGTACGTCTCCGGGTCGTTGCCGATTGGAGTCACAGCGCCGACGCCTGTTATGACGATGCGCGCTTTCTCTGTCATCGAATTACCCACTCTCCCAGACGGCCCACAGGCCGTGCTTCGACCCTAGTTCCCGTGCAGATGTAGATCTGCCAGCGTCATCGTTTTGGCATCCCGCTTTACACGCCGGATGAGCCCGCCGAGAACGTTTCCCGGACCTATTTCTACAAATGTTGTCGTACCGCTATCGATCATTTCTCGTACCGAGTTCGTCCACATCACCGGCCGGATCATGTGATTGCCGACATTGCGGCGGACCTCTTCGACCGACGTGCTGACCCGACCTGTGAGATTTGAAACGATTGGAATGACCGGCTCTCGAAAGTCAATGATATTTACGATTTCGCCCAATTGGCGCGCCGCGCGCTCCATGAGTGGCGAGTGCGAAGCGATCGAAATATCCAACCGGACAGCGCGCCGAGCTCCATGCTCGAGCGCGAGCTCCATCGCCCGTTCGAGCGCCTTCGATTCGCCGGAAATCACCGTCTGGCCGGGACAGTTATCGTTTGCGACGACGACAATCCCATCCAATTCCCTGCTAGCCTGGTCACATACTGCGGCAAGCGTTTCGGGCTCAAGACCAAGCACCGCCGCCATCCCGCCCGGAAACTCAGTCCCCGCTTCTTTCATCAAACGTCCCCGCTCGCGCACCAGATGGAGTGCGTCGCGAAAATCCAGGCTTCCAGCGGCAACGAGCGCCGAATACTCTCCCAGCGAATGGCCCGCAACATAGACAGGCTGGAGCTTCTGCCCAACTGCACCCAATTGCTCTCGCAAGGCCTCCAGAGCCGCGACACTCATCGTCAAGATCGCCGGTTGTGCGTTTAGCGTGTCTTCGAGTTCGTCTGCAGGGCCCTCGAACATGAGTTTGGAGAGAGAATAGCCAAGTACGGCATCCGCCTGATCGATCACTGCCCGGGCCGCGGGAAAATGATCGTAGAGGTAGCGTCCCATTCCAACGTGCTGCGTGCCTTGGCCAGGAAAGACGAGAGCGATCTTTTCTTTTATCCAGCCTGTATCGGCCGACATGGTCATCGTGCCTTCCCGCTCCCCATTAATCTCAGCCACCCCTAAATAGGTCATGATGACCCGGCTGCTAAGGATAACCTAGCCCGCTCGTTCGGCAAACTCGTGCGACAACGACGCAAAAGGAGGAACTAGATATCAGCGACGAACGTTCATGAGCCCAACCCGAACGGGTTAAAGCTCGTCTCTCGGTCGTAGACGTCAGTTGCGTCTGCTCGCTTGAGGAAACCAACGACCCAATAGGTAACTGGAGTCGCGAGGGTTTCGTAGGCGACCTTTACGAGCCACGCGTCAATAAACGTTGACCTCAGCGCGTCGTTCGGAATAACACCGCTGAACGCTATCGCGATGAAAATGCCTGTATCGACAAACTGACCGAAAATCGTTGAACCAATCGTACGGGTCCAGAGCCAGCGTCCCCCGGTCAGTAGTTTGAGCCTGGAGAGGACAAACGAGTTTACAAACTCACCAACGAGATATCCCGCAAATGAGGCCAAAAGCAGGCGCCCTGTGAATCCCAGGATCGTGTCGTACGCCTCCTGGTCCTGCCAGAATGCCGCCGCAGGCAAGACTCCACCCAGGTAGATTGCGAACACCGCCAGTAGGTTGCACCCGAAACCCAGCCAGATCACCTGTCGAGCGCGCCGAAAACCATAGACCTCAGTCAGCACATCGCCAAAGATGTACGAGATCGGGAAGAGCGTCAGCGTTCCTGCCGGCACTTGAACACCGCGAATGTCGACGACTTTGACGGCAATGATGTTCGCGGTGATCAACGCCGTCACAAACAACGCGGCCACGATAACAAACCAGAAGCTGACCAGTTCGGGCGTCCGATTCGCCATCGTCTGATCGCAATTCGGTTGCCGCTCGGTCTCTATCTCGCCCTCGTCTGCCCGCAGGTGAGGCTCCCGACTGCCCTAGTCGTCATCGGCCGGTACTGCGTCGTGTACTGGCTGCGAGCCGAGAATCTCCGTGATCTGATCTTGATCGAGCGTTTCATCCAACGTCAGGCGCTCGGCCAGGATATCCAGTTCCTCGCGGTGCTGGAACAGAATGAATTTAGCCTTCTCCTGGGCGGCTAAGACCAGATCCCGTACCGCATCATCAGCCCGGTCCTGCGTGCGCTCACCGATCTGATCGTGCTGGGTGATCTCGCGACCGAGGAAGACATGCTCCTCGCCGCTACCGAGGTAGACGGGGCCGATCTCTTCACTCATGCCCCAAAGTCCAACCATACGGCGGGCAAGAGACGTCGCTTCCTTTATGTCACTTTGAGCGCCGGTAGTCATCTCGGAGAAGATCATCTCTTCCGCTGCGCGACCGCCCATGGCTGTCGCCATGCGGGAAAGCAGATACGTACGCGAGTAGTTGTAGCGGTCTTCATCCGGAGTCTGGATGACGACACCCGACGCCCGGCCGCGCGGCACAATCGAGATCTTGCGCAGTGGATCGGAGCCTTCGGAGAAGTGGCCAACGATAGCGTGGCCCGCCTCGTGGTAGGCCACGACCAGGCGTTCACGCTCATTTACCAGCGGTGATCGCGCTGTCCCGAGAATGATCTTGTCGAGCGCTTCATTGAAGTCGGCTGTCGTGACGACCTTGTGGTCGTGACGCGCCGCGGTCAGCGCCGCTTCGTTGACGAGATTGGCAACGTCCGCGCCGGAAAATCCAGGCGTGCCGGCCGCCAGCCGCACCAGATTAACTTCCTCGGCGACCGGTATTCCACGGGTATGGATCTTGAAGATCTCTTCCCGTCCTTTGCGGTCCGGCAAACCGATCGTCACCTGGCGGTCGAATCTTCCCGGACGCAGGAGCGCCGGATCGAGCACATCCGGGCGGTTTGTGGCTGCCAGGACAATCACTTCCTGGCGATCGTCAAAGCCATCCATCTCAACCAGCAACTGATTGAGTGTCTGTTCGCGCTCATCATTCGAGCCGCCAAGACCGGCGAAGCGCTGGCGACCGACTGCGTCGAGCTCATCGACGAAAACGATCGAAGGTGACGATGCCTTCGCCTTATTGAAGAGATCCCGCACACGGGAAGCACCTACCCCGACGAACATCTCAACAAATTCTGATGCGCTCACGCTGAAGAAGGGCACGCCCGCTTCACCAGCTACGGCGCGGCCAAGCAGGGTTTTACCCGTCCCAGGCGGACCAACGAGCAAGACTCCGCGTGGCAGCTTTGCTCCGAGCTGATGGTATTTAATCGGGTGTTTCAGGAAGTCGACGACCTCGGACAGCTCGCGCTTTGCTTCGTCTTCCCCAGCCATATCATCGAAGCTCACTTGCGGGCGTTCTGCGTCGTACACCTTCGCCTTGGAGCTACCGAAGCGGAAGACGTTCTGCTGGCCGCGCATCATGTTCCGCCCGATGAAGAAGATCACACCGATGAAGAGCACGAGCGGCAAGAAGCTGACCAGCAATTGCGGCAGGATCGATCCGCTACCCGCATCCGCCGAAACCTGCACGCCTGCATCCAGCAGTATCTGGGTAAATGCGTCGTCGGACTGGAACGGCAGCGTTGAATCGAATTCGGACGACGTCTGAACTGCGCTCGGGATCGACGTCCATCCGGCAGCGGCTCGCCTGATGGCGAGTAGTTCCTCACCGGTCCACTGAAATTCGCCGGTCAGCTGACCTTTGACATCTTGCCCGCTTATTTCGACGGAGACGACACGGCCGCTTTGGACGGCCTCGATCATCGCCGAGTAGGGCATTTCGATGCGCTGCGCCGAACTCGGCCAGAACTGTGCGTAGGCGTACCAGAGCCCGATCGCGACGAGGATCCCGATAATTGCCCAATTCGGAATCCGCGAACGCGGCTGTGGAGTTTCTCCACCGGAGCCGGAGCGGCGCGGATCTTGGTTACTAGGATTCGGTCCATCGTTCATTGAAGAGACTCGCATTCAGGCGTGCCTTGAGAGCAGCACGCCAGACGTTAGGATGTATTCCAATGTTATCGGGGAATCGCCATGACTCCCTCGTCAACTATAAGGATAAACCAGACAAGAAAGCTATGAATTTCCAACTCTGGTAATTCGATGGCAATCGTGCAACATTGGAATTATCTCAGGTGCGTGCAGTGCGTGCATCTAGACTGGGACAAACTCCAATCGTGACACATGTGAAAGAGAATCCTGTTGGATGAACTGGGGAATCTGAGTCACAGCGGCTTTCGAAGACTCTGGTACTCCCGTGTCCTTTCACAGACCGCCCAGGCGGCGTTGCTCTATGGGCTGTTGATCCATCTCGTCGCTGAGACAAGTTCCGGAATCTGGCCGGCACTCTTCGTCATCTACGTCTATCGTCCCAGCCCTGATATTTGGACTAATTGGCGGCGTCATCGCTGATTGGCTGCCCCAACGCGCGCTTATGTTTTCGGTCAATATCATCCGCGCCCTGGCCATCCTGCTGCTGGTGCGCGGCGATCTCTACGACGGGCGATCTCTTCCTGCTCACTGCTGTCAATCTGGACGGCACACCAGTTCTATTCGCCGGCCGAGTCGGCGCTCCTGCCAACGCTGATCACACGTAGCGAGCTCCCACGCGCATCTTCACGTCACAACCTCGCGTTGCCGGTCGCACAACTTCTCGGCATGGTGATCCTGGCGCCGGCAATGCTCAAATTCGCGAACATCGATATCTCTGCTCATCGCCTGTGCCGCTCTCTATCTGGCCGCCAATCTGGCGATTGTCGGCGATTCGCCCATTGCAACTGGTTGCAGCCGGATCACGTACACGCACCCAGTCATTCAGGCAGCAGGGTTCTTACGCACCGGATGGCAGCAAATCACCAGTGATCGACGCGCATTTGCGGCCCTGATCGATTCGGTTATGGTTGGCATTGGATTGAGCGCTCTGGTCGTGATCGTGCCCCAGTTCCTCGAAGATGTGCTGCACACCGATCCCGGCAACACCGTCTTCGTATTTGCACCATCCGCAATTGGACTCGTCATCGGACTGCAAGTCGCGCCGCTGCTTGGAAGGATTACTGGATTTGGCCGCCTGGCCACCGGTGGGCTGGTGGTATTCAGCCTTTCGATTCTCGCTATGGGCTCAATCATCTCAGGTCGCGGACTGGCTCGTGGGTCAGGCAATTCTGACTCCCTGGCTCGAAGACCATTTTGGCCTTGCGCCGGCAATTTCGACGGTGATGTTGCTCTCCCTGCCGGCGGGCTTCGCATTCGGTTTGGTCAATGTCGCTGTGCGCACGGAACTGATACTGCGCACCGCGCCGGAAACACACGCGAGAGTCTTTTCAACACAGATGACGCTCGCGAATCTGGGAGCGCTCGTGCCTACTATCGCTGCAGGCCTCCTGATCGACGCAGTTGGCGTACGTATCGTCGCCGTCATCATCGCCCTTTCGGTTGTCGCTGGCGCAATTCTCGGGCGCAGGATTGGGCGCGGTGAACGCACCCCAGGCCAGGTTGCAGCGAGCACATGAATCCAGAAGGATAGCCAAGAAATCATCACGTTCATGCATCTGGCGATGAAACTCAAATCCGTCCATCGCCAGGGCTGGATCGACCGCGGGGTGCCCAATCCCGAATCGTCCGCCGATCATTCCTGGAGTCTGGCGCTCTTCGCCTGGCTTATTGCGTGCACCAGGGAAGATCTCGACGCTAATCGCGTACTTTTGCTGGCGTTGGTCCACGATTTACCCGAGGCGCTAGCGGGCGACGCAACCCCGTTTGACCATCATCGGGATGCGAACGGCAGGATCTCTGAGGATCTTTTCCACTCCGCGCCGATCTACGACAGACATCTGTCGAGATCGAAAACATGAGATCGAGAGAGCGGCCCTCGTCCAGATGACGCGTGAACTGCCTCCTAATCTAGAAGAGCAACTCGTCACAGCCTGGGACGACTACGCGGCGGGGACGACGCCCGAGGCACGTTTCGTGCGTCAGATGGATAAGCTGGAGACGTTGCTTCAGGCCGAGCTCTATCTCGACCAGCACCCGGAGATCGTCATCGATTCTTTTCGGCTTGGCGCCGCACCGAGATATCGAGGATCCGGCTCTGCACCAGGATACTCGCTGCGGATCTCACTCAGGCGAGACGACTGGCCCAGCGACGGCAATAGCGTAAATGCAGCAGACATTTGACCCATCATGGATGGCAACGATCAGAGATCTTCCGGCTCAGGTTGATTCATGGTTGGGTGGATTGCGAGAATTCATAGTTCAAGACGGCAGGAATGAACCGTGCAACACCGAGGGCTACAAATACGCAACCGATGCCGCCGATGACAGGCGTTGCACGGATACCGATCAAACTCGCCATGATACCGGTCTGAAACTCACCGAGCCTGGGCCCACCTGAGGAGAAGGTCGAGTGCGTCGCAGCAACACGGCCGCGGAGGTGATCCGGCGTAGCGAGGTTGCGGATCGTATGGCGCATCGTCATGCTCACGGCGTCAGAAGCGCCATAGCCGGCCAGAAAGAGCATCGCCAGCCAAATGTTCGGAGACAGCCCAAAGAGCACCAGGAATATCCCATAGGACGCTATTGCGACGAGGATCAATCGTCCGGGGCGGTTCGGTGGACGTACGACGCTCATTACCGCCGCGCCGCCCACTGCTCCAATAGCAGGCGCAGAGTTCAACAAGCCTAGCCCTTGCGGGCCAGCATCGAAGATGACATCTGCGAATACCGGCGTCAGACGCGATCGTTGCACCAAGGATCGTGGCCAGGAAGTCGAGCAGCATCACCCCGTAGATGACCGGCGTTTGTCTCACGAATCGAATACCTTCAGCGACCATCGCAATGCTACCGCGCGATATGCGCACGCGAGCCGCGTCCCGTTGTTCCATGAGCAGGAGGGCCAGGACGACCGCCAGAAAACTCACTGCGTCGATCGTATACGCCCCGGAAATCCCGATGAATGCGATAGCAAAGCCACCCAGAGCCGGCCCGAACATATCTGCAACATTGCCGGTGAGAATGTTCACCGACATAGCATCCGGTATGCGCCGCCGCGGAACGAGTGTCGGGATCAATGCCTGACGTGCTGGCCCATCGAACGAGGAGACCGCCGCTACCATTGCCGCGACGGTGAACAGAAGCGGAACGCTGACCGTCCCGGCCGTGGTAGCGAGGGCCAAGCCCCCACTGAGCGCCAGCAGGATCAGATTGGTGCCGATCAGCAATTGTCGACGGTTGACCGAATCAGCGATCGCGCCACCAGCCAGGGATACCGTCATGAGAGATATTGCCCGCACCAGACCAAGCAGCCCGAGCAGGGCGACGCTCCCGGTGACTTCATATACCTGCCATGAGAGCGCGATGGCGTGCATTTGAGTTCCGAGACTGGAAACGGCCTCACCTGCCCAGATCAGGCGATAGTCCCGGTGTCGCAGGACGGTTAACGGTAATTCGCGACGACCCGACGATGGATCAGTATCTGACAAGCCCTCTAGCTCTCTGCTTTAGCTGCTGAATGCGTACGACGACGCGACACAGAGACCGACGACGAGCAGCAGCACGATGAGGCCAAATATGACGCCGTAGATTGCCGCCGACCTCCGATTGTCGATGAGCGCGGGTATTCCATCATCCCGTTGCGCATCGGAACTCGCAAACGGATTTCGGGGCTGGGGCCGTGACGGTTTTTCGGATTCAGACTCTTCTGGAATGTTTGCTTGCTGATCATCGATCATCCGGCGTTCCTTTTCACAATCTGCTTTGTTGCGGCCACTATACTGGATGTTCTATTCGCTGAATGGAGGAGTGAAGATGGCAGCGGTGAAATCAATGCGGATTTTGAACTTTGGCGAAGCCGATATCGATCTCGGCTTTGTCATGGCACCGGGAGACCTGGACGGTCGCTGGGCGGTCTGTCCCTTTCCCGGCTACCTGTTCGAATTGACAGATGGGACGAACATCCTCGTCGACAATGGACCGAATCGTCGCAACATCGACGAGCCAATGTATGAATACGGCGATAGCGAGTTCGCCAAGCACTTGAAACCGCTTCTAACGCATGCCGATGATCCGAAAAACCGACTGGCCGAACTGGGTCTCGGCAGTCGAGGATATCGATATCCTGATCCTCACCCACACCCACTTCGATCACGCTGGCAACACCGCCGACTTCGCCAATACGCGCATCCTGATCCACAAAGACGCACACGCATTTGGACGGGAACGCTGGGATCAAGGCATCCCAGGCGGGATACCTGCACTTGCAGACGACGGCTCGGCGCTGCAGTACGAACTCTTTGAAGGCGATCTAGAACTTGCAGAAGGTCTGACCCTCCTTGAGACTCCCGGCCACGCGCCGGGGCATCTGTCACTGCTTGTGGAGCTTCCGGAGGCAGGAACTTTCTGCTTGCGATAGACGCCATCTACTCGAATTTCAATCAGGTGAATGACAACTACAAGGTCGCCTTCGACTCGGATCAGGCACGCGAATCGGGACATCGCTGTATTCAGATTGCCGAAGAAAAGCAGGCCACGCTCGTTTATGGCCACGATCCGGCCCAATGGACGAGCCTGCTCCACGCGCCAGCGACCTACCGTTGATTTCGTCTGCCCGGAACGTTTGCTGGAGTATTTGACGCGCAAGTTGTTGAGGCGGGAATCATCACGCCTCATTTCTTAGCCGCATCTCGAAGGGGAGTATGGCGAATCTGGTCACAGAATTGAGCTAGGCGATCCCGACGACGATGCGATGATAACCGCTTGCTCCGTCGGGCTCGGGATCTGATTTGTCGCTGGACTGCAAAGCACCATCGCCGTCTGTGGCGCGCACCTGGAGTTCATAGGCCCCCGAGCCATTCGGAATCCACTGTGCCCGCCAGATGGTCCAGGATAGTGGCCCCGGGTTCTCTAGCACTTTGGCCTCAATCCAGCTATCACCGTCATCCAAGCTGTACTCGACTTTGCTAATTCCACGCGGACCAGCGAATGCAACACCACCGATTTCCTGCGGCGCGCTGTCGAGCACGGCACGGTCGAGCGGGCGCTCGAACAAAGAGAACGTCTTGACGTTGCCCTCGTTCGTCCAACCGCGCTGCTGCCAGTACCCGCGGTAGCTATCAACGAGTTCGATCCGCCGGAGCCATTTGCCATTCTTGATCCCATACTTGCCCGGCACGATCAACCTGGCAGGAAATCCGTGCTTATCGGTCAGCGGCTCGCCATTCATCAGGTAGGCGATGATCGTTGTTGGCTCCATCGATTTGCTGTACTCGAAGGAATCGGAGTAGCCATCCTGCACCGGTGAACGCGACGCGGCCAGGATTGCCTCTCACCCCGGCTCGATCGAGGACATCCGAGAGGCGCGCACCGACCCAGATCGCGTTGTCGATCAGATCCCCACCGATGGGATTTGATATACAGGTCAATGTCGCGTGCTGTTCGACAGCCGGGAACTGCATCAGTTCATCGTATGTTATGTCGATTTCCTGCTCGACCATGCCGCGAATCGCGATCGTCCAGCCACCGAGCCCGACGCTCGGATCGATGATGTTTTTCGAAACCGTGTAGAACTCCGGCGTCGGGGTGATTGGCTGGGAGATTACGCCCTCGCGTCCCACCAGACGCTCCGGACCTGACACCGAGAATGAGCTTGCCAAGGTAGCCCACGCCAGCCAGACCGACCGCGCCCACTGCGATTTGGCCGATCAGGCGTCGCCGGCTCTCGCTGTCGGCCGGTATGTCCACTGCATCAGCCGACAGATCGAAACTTTCCGTAGATGAGTGGAACGAGCCAGTACAGCCCAAGCGCATAGATGATGACGCCCGCCAGGAGACGACAGTTCCAATGCCAACAAGTCGCTGTTCGTCGCGAAGAAGACGATGCCAAGTGGCGAGACGATCAGGCCAAATAGCGCCAGCGGTACCCAGACGGACACAGTCAGCCCAATCGTGCGGCGCATACGGGCCGACACCGTCATTTCGGAAAGCGCTAAGCCGTCGAAACGCGCGATCAGTGCACCAACCGAAACTATTCCGATGATGACCGAACCCAGAAGTATCGGCTTCGCCCAACCGCCAAAGAGCGTAAGCGCCGCCGAGAACATCTGGATCGGCATGAAGCGTAAAATCGCGTTGGACAGAAGTTCGGGAAGTTGCTCGCTGTCAAACCAACTGCGCGTAAGAAACCCGAATGCCACCATCAGTAGAGCTGCGACCGCTCCAGCCCGCTCGAGCGATTGATGTTCAACGGAGCTGCGCTCTGGTGGTCTTCGTGGCAGTCATCATGTTTTTCGACGTTGCGTCGTTCATATGTTGATTCTATCGGTCCGAACTTACGAAAACCTGACGAGTCGTACATTTCAGCTCGGAATTCCAGGTTGCGACGAAGAGCGTATGTACGTACACTAGTACGTACGCGTCGAAATCGGATAGATTTATCAATGACGGAGATCCCTATGGCCGCGTTACCAAAACCGCCCGTCGATCTTTCATATCACTTTCTCTCGAAAGCACCGACGGTGCGTCTGTTGCCAGATGAATCATCGAGCAACCCGTTTGGACTCACGATTGCTGCGGCATGGTCGTGTTACGGCGCTCGTCCGGCAAGAGTCGAAAACGTCAACAAACTGATGGATCCTACTCTCGACCAGGGCGACGAACTGCGCGGCGCGCGGCGCAAGCGTGCTCAGAAGCTATACAAGGATCTCTTCGAAGCCGGACACCACACGACCTTTCAGCACGCCAACTTCGTCTTTGTCCTGGACGGCGTCTCGCGACTGGCGATCTGGTCGTTCTTCCATCACCATCCGTTCTACAACTCAGAACAGGTGAGCCAGCGCTATCGGGAAGTTTCCGGCAAGGTCATGATCACGCCGGAATTGACAGACCGCCAGGAGAAAATCTACCGCGCCGCGATCGACCGCTCACTCGACGGCTATCGCAATCTCGGGGAAATGCTCGCGCCCGACGTAGCAGATCGCTACGCTCAAGTCTTTCCGGCGCGGGCCAAAGCACGCGGCCCAGAGGCGGAACGACGCCTGGCCGACGCCGTCCAGAAGAAGACGCAGGAAGTAGCTCGTTACGTTCTGCCATTGGCGACCCCGGCCCACTTCTATCACACGATCAACGGACTGACGCTGTTGCGCTACTACGTCCTGGCCAACCAGCTCGACGTTCCAACTGAGGTGCGCTATCTCGTCAACCGCATGGTCGAGGAGGTCCTCGAGGTCGACCCCTTCTTCCTTGGGGCTCCGGAGTACCCACTTGATCTGAAACTCTTCGCCCAGGAAGACACCTTGAATATGAGACGTTACAGGGCATGGGCCGCAACATCACTGACGGCGCCGATGAGAGCTATTTTGCCGAGTTCGATGCCGCTCTCAATGGCCTGGATTCCCGGTTGGTGCACTTCGATCCGAATGCAGAGGCGGTGCTGGCGGACGCGGTCCGCTCCGTTCTCGGAGTTTCTGCCGACAGCCTGCCGGACCGCGAAGCCATCGCGCGAGTTCTCGATCCGAACCAGAACAGCTATCTGGGACACCCGCTATTCCTGGCGATGAACTCGAAGCTCATGCAAGCGATGAACCACGTTAGTTTCACCTTCCAGAAGCGCATCAGCGGCGCTGAGGAGGCGCAGAATCAGCGCCACCGCGGCACGACTTCCTCCAGCCCCGTGCTCTCGGCCCATTTGCGGCGTGACCCGGACGTGATCGTGCCCTACGATGTGCGGCGGGTTGACGCGGCGCTGAACGAGTACATGGAGACCGTTCAGGCGCTCTGGGACGCCAAGAACGATCTGCTCGACGACGGTGTCGAACCGGAAAAGGTGCTCTACCTGCTGCCGAATTCCCACCGCGTGCGCTTTTACGAGACGGGCTCGTTGATGACCTACTACTGGAAATGGGTCAAACGACTATGCTTCAACGCCCAGCGGGAGATCTTCGAATCCGCCCATCAGGAGACGCTCCAGGTCGCCGAAGTCCTGCCCGAAATCGGACGTTATGTGAATGGCCCCCCTTGCGTGCTCCGCAGCAACGCCGGCACCCGTCCGGCCTGCCCCGAGGGCGAACGCTACTGCGGGATTCCGGTCTGGCGCGACTACAGCCCACTAACCCTTGAGGAGCGCCGGGTACTGTAGGTTGGCAAGTCGTGAGATTATGTAGAGACGCCCCGGTGGGGCGTCTTTTCTTTTTGCCAGATACCGTTTGAGAATGTGATTGAGTTTGTTCTGTAGGGGCGTGATTCATCACGCCTGTTTTCCCAGTCCCGCGAAAGCAAAAGTAGCCGAGTGCGGACGCGATGAATCACGCCCCTACAACCGCGCTGCAGGATTGGAGACGTCGATGAGGCGACGCATCTCGTCGCAACTACGAGAGTGCAGAATGATCCATCAACACCGATGATCATGTTATACTCATTATGAGTATAAGTCTTTACAGCGCCAAAGGAGGTTGCTGTGACGAAGAAAGCCGTCATCGTCATCGACATGTTGAATGATTTCGTGACTGGAGCCCTTGCAAACCCTGCCGGCGAGGAGATTACGCCGCGGAATTGCCGCACTTCTCGACCACGCTCGCAGCCAGGGCTGGCTCGTCGTCTTCGCAAACGACGCTCATATGCCTGGTGACTACGAGGAGAAAGTTTGGGGGCAGCACGCTCTCGCTGGTACCCCAGGCGCAGAAGTGATCGCCGAACTAGCAGCCGCACGCAGGTGACATGGTGCTGCCCAAAGCGCTTCTATAGCTCCTTCTACGAAACCGGTCTCGCATCGTTGCTCCGCCAGAACGGAGTCGAAGAGGTCATTTTGACCGGCCAGCACACGAATATCTGCGTGCGCCACACCGCTTCAGATGCATTCAACAACGGTTTCGAAATCTCCGTTCCGCGCGATGGAACGGCCATGTTCCGGCTCCCGGACCACACTGACGCTGACTATGAAGCGATGCAGCAAGAAGCACTCGATTATCTCGTCAACGTCTATGGCGCAGAGATAACCTCGGTTGAAGCAATCGTTGGCTCGCCGATCCGAGAAGCAGTCACCGCATAACAACGCTCTCGATTATGTATCCTGAGGCCGGCGCCATCGTGCCGGCCTCAACATTTGCTACCCGGTCTGATGTGCTGGTCCGAGTGGTACGATGCAGCAACGAGCACCGATCCGCAGCCCCGGTGTGCAGACAGGGAGAACAAGCATGCAATTCAGTGGAGAAGAACGAATCAAGGCCCCCGAGATCCGAGGTCTGGAGTTTCGTGACCGATCCGGAGAAGATCGCTCAATGCGCGCCAGGACTCGAAGATGGCGGCCTCAAAGTCTTAGACGATGACCATTTCACCGTCACCGTCCGCGCTGGCGTTGGATTCATCCGCACCGTCTTCGATTTCAATTGTGTCTGGGAAGAACGCACCGCACCCAACAAGGCAGTCATCAAGGCCAATGGTGACGCGCCCGGCTCGTCAGTCGCGATGACCGCCACGATGGACCTTGACGACGACGACGAGGGTGGAACGGTCATGAAATGGGCCACCGACGCCCAGATCAGCGGGCGTCTTGCCGGTGTCGGCGGCGCCTGATCAACCCCGTCGCCGACCGCATGACCAGCCAGGTCTTCGACTGCGTCCGCTCGAAGCTGGAAGAGTAGAGATTAGGGAACAGCTAAGCAGCTAGGGAAACAGCCCTGGGACTATTTCCGATTCCTAACTGCCATGCGGAACAGATAGTGACGCATTAAATAAGGGAGCGGAGAATTCTCCGCTCCCTTATTCTTGTGTCGCTATCGTTGGCGATAGACTAGCCAAAGTATCAGCTTTCGTCCCAGGTGATGCCTCTTCCCTAATCCCTACTCTTCCAACGTCGACAGATCACCCATTTCATGGCCGAGTTCTCTGGCCTTGAGTACGCGCCGCATGATCTTGCCGGAGCGGGTCTTCGGCAGATTCTGCTCGAACTCGATCTCGTCCGGTTGAGCGATCGGCCCGACGGAGTCGCGCACATGCTGCCGCAAGAGCGGCGACCATAGCGTCGTCCCCAACGCGACCGGCCTTCAATGTGACGAACGCTTTGATCGACTCGCCGGTAACGTCATGTGGTTTGCCGATAACAGCCGCTTCGCTGACCGCCGGATGGCTAACCAGGGCGCTCTCAATCTCGCTCGATCCAAGCCGGTAGCCGGACTTGCTGATCACATCGTCGACCCGCCCCTGAATCCAGAAGTAGCCATCTCCATCCTTATGGGCGGCATCTCCCGCGAAATAGACGGGTTCTCCATCGACCTCGATGGTATGCCAGTAGGAAGCGTAGCGCTCGGGATCACCAAAGATTGTCCGCATCATCGCGGGCCAGGGCTGGCGCACGATGAGATAGCCGCCTTCGTGGGCGTCAACGGGGTTACCATGGCGATCGACGACATCGGCGTCGACGCCCGGCAGCGCCAGCGTCGCCGAGCCTGGTTTGGTCGGCGTGATGATCGTCGGGGAAATCATCTGCATCCCCGTCTCCGTCTGCCACCAGGTGTCGACAATTGGTTTGCCGTCGCCGATCGTTTCTCGATACCACATCCAGGCTTCGGGATTGATCGGCTCCCCGACGGTCCCGAGCAAGCGCAAGCTCGACATGTCGTGCCTGCCCGGCCAGGCCTCGCTAAGGCGCATCATAGCCCGGATCGCTGTTGGAGCGGTGTAGAAGATTGTGACGTTGTACTTCTCGATCAGGCTCCAGATGCGGCCCGGGTCGGGAAAGGTCGGTGCGCCCTCGTAGAAGACGCCGGTTGCCCCGACGATGAGTGGACCGTACACGATATACGAGTGTCCCGTTACCCACCCGGGATCCGCTGAGCACCAGTAGACATCGCCGGGCTTAATATCGAAGACGAACTTCATCGTCATCGACAGCGCAACCTGATAACCACCATGCACGTGGACGATGCCTTTGGGTCTGCCCGTCGATCCGGAGGTGTAGAGCATGTAGAGCCAGTCTTCTGCATCCAGCTCGACTGGAGCAACGTATTCTCGTGCGCCCTCCATCAGGTCGTGATACCAGACGTCTCTGCCCTTGACCCAGTTAACCTCGTTGCCAGCGCGCTTGATCGTGACGACCTTCTCGATCGACGGGCTTTCTGCGGCTGCCCTGTCGACGATGCCCTTGAGCGGGACGATCTTGCCCCTGAAGAGAAAGCCGTCGCAGGTCAGTACCGCCCGTGCTTCAGCATCTGCGGCCCGGTCGCGCAATGCCTGCGCCGACAGCCCTGAATAGACGACCGAATGAACAACGCCAATGCGCGCGCATGCCAGCATCGTGATGTACTGCTCTGGAATACGCGGCAGGTAGATGATCACTCGGTCGCCTTTTTCGAGACCGAGATTCTGGAGCACGCTCGCGAAGCGATTTACCTCGCGGTAAAGGTCAGCATAGGAATAGGTCTTTGTCTCGCCGTCTTCGCCTTCCCAGTAGAAGGCGACGCGATTCCAGACCGGCGTTCCTTTGTGGCGGTCGAGAGCGTTGTAGGTGATATTCGTTTTCGCCCCGACAAACCACTCGACAGAGGGGACTTCCGGTTTCCAGCGGCGGACCTCATCCCACGGTTCAAACCAATCGAGATCCTGCGCCATATCAGCCCAGAATTCGTCTGGATTGTCGACGGTCCAACGATGGAATGCGCGATAGTCATCAAAGCCCTTCTTACGCATGTACGCGGTGATATTCGCGTTTTCTACTGCGTCGGCTGTTGGCTCGAACAGGCGTTCCTCATGCAGTACTCTGCTCGTCGTTTCAAATCCGAGGCTTGGCGCTTTGGAAGCGGTCATCCCTCCGGCTCCTCTCAGCAACTGGCGTCAGCGTCAATTTCCACGATTCTAGCCCAGATCGGAGATAAGCCGAAGGCGATGCCGAGTCTGGGTGTTTCCCGAATTGCCAGCCTCCTCTACAATAAGGACTGTGGAAAAGAATCCAGAACACGGAGGCAGAATGACCGCACCCCCGTCAATTGTCGGTACTGCAACAAAACGCGTCGAAGGTGGTGAAAAGGTTAGTGGCGTCACGAAGTACGTCGACGACCTATCCTTCCTTGGCCAACTGTGTGGCGCGCTCGTGCATAGCCGCTACGCACACGCCGAAATCGTTTCGGTGGATATTTCGGATGCGATGAACGTTCCCGGCGTCGTCGCTGTCTACACAGGCAAAGACATGCATCCCGGTGGCTCAGAGCCGTCCGACCGCCATCACTCGATGTTGGCGCGAGACAAGGCGATCTATTACGGGCAGCCCGTCGCAGTCGTCCTTGCAACGAACGACATGGCGGCCCAGGAGGCCGTCGATCTCGTCCATGTCGAGTACAAAGATCTCGGCGCAGTCGTGAACCCGCTCAAGGCCATGGAGAAAGGCGCGCCTGTTATCCGCGCAAAAGGCGGCGACGCCGACTGGTCGGAAGGGGAAGCCCATGCCGCGGTGGGCGGCGCTTCTGACACGATCGATCTGCGAGCCTACTCCGACAACGTCACAAATGCCGCGCGTTTTAGACGTGGCGATATCGAAGCGGGCTTCGCGGCAGCGGATGTGATCGTCGAGCGCACCTACACGTCAGGCTTCGTCCACCAGGCTTATATCGAACCCCACGCCACGATCGTCGTGCCCGATCCCTTTGGGCGCCTGACGATCTATACGATGACTCAGGGACAGTTCTACACCCGCAAGGCGACCGCCGGGGTGCTTGGACTCAACGAGAATGACATCAAAGTTCACAACCTGGAAATCGGCGGCGGATTCGGTTCCAAGTCCGTGCTCCTGGAACCCATCGCCGGTTGGTTGGCGCTCAAGGAGCGCAAGCCGATCAAGATCGTCTACAGCCGCGCTGAAGAGTTCACCGCTGCCACGCCCGCCCCGGGCTCCGTCATCGACGTCAAGATCGGCGCGAAGAGTGATGGCACGATCACGGCGATCCAGTCACGACTCGTCTTCGATTCGGGCGCTTATTCGGCGAGCCCGTACAATATCGGCGCGATTCTGCTCGGCAGCTATTACAAGACTGATAACCTGCTCGTCGATGCTTTCGAAGTGCTGACCAACAAGCCAGGTGTCGGCGCCTATCGCGCTCCCGGAGCCCCTCAGGCCACTTTCGCCATCGAGCAGGCTGTCGATGAGTTGGCAGTGAAGCTGGGTATGGACCCGGTTGAGTTCCGTCTCCACAACGCTTCGGACGAAGGCGATCCGCAGGTCAATGGTATGGCCTGGCCGCGTATCGGACTCAAGACCGTCCTGGAGACAATTCGCGACCACCCGATGTACAAGAACCGCTCCACTGAACCGGGCAAGGGCGTCGGCATCGCTATCGGCGGCTGGCCCGGCGGTCTTGAACCCTGCGCCGCGAATGTGAAGCTGAACACCGACGGCTCGCTCGTGCTGCAGGTTGGGCATAGCGACATCACCGGCACAAACACCACGTTTGCGATGCTCGTTGCCGAAATGTTCGGCACAGACCTCGACAACGTAAAAGTTCAGAATGGCGATACCGATACGTCGCCCTACGCAGGCATGGCTGGTGGATCAAAGACAACCTTCACCGTCGGCCCGGCCGTGATGAAGGCTGCCCAAGCTGCTCGCGAGCAGGTCCTCACTATCGCTGCCACTGAGTTCGAAGCATCGGCAGACGACCTTGAAATGGTCGACGGGATGGTCCGTGTCAAGGGTACCGACCAGCAACTGAGCGTCGCTCAGATCGCAACGATGAGCATGGGTTTTGGCGCGAAGTACGAGCCCGTCTACGGACTCGGCAAGTCAGCCCACAATGACCGCGCTCCCGGCTTCTCCGGCCATATCGCCCAGGTCGAGGTCGACCCCGATACCGGCCAGATCCGTATTACGGACTACGTCACAATCCAGGATGTCGGCAAGGCGCTCAATCCCGCCGCTGTCGAAGGACAGATCATTGGCGGCACGGTCCAGGCGATGGGCTTCGCTCTCTGGGAGGCGATGGTCTATGGCGATGACGGCCAGCTCATTAGCGAAACGCTGATGGACTACAGCGTCCCGAAGGCCGATCAGGTTCCATCGATGGAAACGATCCTGATAGAGATTCCATCGCGGTCCGGCCCCTTCGGTGCCAAGGGCGTTGGCGAGCCGCCAATCGTCCCAGGTGCGGCCGCTATAGCGAACGCTGCTTCCGCAGCAACCGGCAAGCGCTTTGCAGAGATGCCTCTAACACCCGAGCGTGTCAGCAAGGTACTCAACAACGGCGCGTAGCCGGCAAGCATTTGACATGAAAGAACCCTCCGCTCGAACGAGCGGAGGGTTCTTCTTTTGGCTCAATTCCCTGGACGAGATCTTTCGCTAATGGATTCTATTCATTCAACATACACGAGATCGAATGCGATACCGTCAGGATCGTGTACCCGGTAGACGCTGCTATTGGGCACTTCGCCACCAATACGCTTCACCGCTGCCGCCCAGCTATCGCGATCCGGCAATACGATTGTGAACGAATCAAGGCCCGCAACATCATCGCCTGCGAGCAGCCGGCCTCGGCTCTCCCAAACATTCATGCCCACGTGGTGGTGATACCCGCCGGCACTGAGAAAGCGCGCGCCTCGCACGAAATCGGCAGTCAGTTCGAATCCCAGCAGCTCATAGAACGCCTGCGACCTCTCAATATCGCTCACCCGAAGATGAACGTGACCGATACGCGTTCCCTCTGGCATCCCCTCCCAGGAATCGTCAGCAACCGTTATTTCGCCAAGGAGGTTGCGAAAGTCGATGGGATCACCGGTGAAATGGACGACGCCATCCGACACCGGCCAGCTCGTGCGTGGACGATCCGCATAGACTTCGATGCCGTTACCGTCTGGATCATCGAAATAAAGCGCTTCGCTTACGGTGTGATCGGACTGCCCGAACCGAACGCCGTGCTCAATGAGATGTTTTGCGAATAATGCCAACGCCTTGCGGGACGGCAGCAAGATTGCGAAATGATAGAGACCGGCTGCTTGACGAGGCGCGGCTGCAATACCGGCCACCTCCCGCAGTTCGAGCAGCGTGTCACCGTCGATGCCGGCGGAAAGCGCTGCCCGACGATCTTCAAGATCGATACTGAATCCGAGGATGTCGCGGTAGAAGCCAAGCGCGCGGTCAAGGTCCGCGACGCGAAGTCGGACCTGGCCAACTGACGTCGTGGCAGGCAGGATGTCAGTCCTGACGAACACAGATGATGTCATGGTGTGAAACCTCTCGGATTGATCGACATATCGTCACCCTATCCAACGCCGTTCGCCATCGAAATATGCCGCGGATTCCGATGGCCACAGTATGGGCAACGACTACGCTGCTCAGAACGTCTCGATTGTCGTCTGGAGAACGATAGGACATGCGCTGCATCTATCGAGTCTAGCGGAGCGCAGCGCTAATCTTTGTAGCGTTGGCCAGTAACATCCCATCCACCGTTTCCGCGCCGCTACCCGGCTCTCCGACTTGATCTGAGTAGAGACCATAGACGATCTGAACACCGGTGTCCGAAGCCAGAGACTCCGCTACCCTGGGATTGATTAGTGCCTCGGCGAATATCGCCTTGACACCTTCTCTTTTGATCAGCTCTGCAAGCTTCGCGATGTCGTTGGCCGAAGGATCAGCTTCAGTTGAACTTCCCGGGATTACCGTACCAACCACCTCTAGGCCGTAGCGGTCGGCAAAATAAGCGAACGCATCGTGATTTGTGACGAGTTTGCGCTGCTCAACTGGAATCGCATCGATCAATTCCCGAATCGCGTCGTCTGTTTCGTCCAGCGTCTCCTGGTAGACAGTCGCATTGTCGCGGTATTCGTCTGCATGTGCCGGGTCGACGCCCGCCAGCGCATTAGCAATATTCTCCACCATCACCTTGACACGAATAGGGTCCTGCCAAACGTGCGGATCGAATTTCCCATGATCTTGGGTTACCACTTCCTGCGAGTCATCGCTCTTGTTCGCATTCAGCAATTCGATTCCATCACTGACGACGACGAGCAGTGCTGCGTCATTCACTCCCTTCACGTCGTCCTTCAGGTAGTCGTCAAGTCCAAGTCCGTTGATAAGGACAACGTCTGCATCAGCCAGGGTGCGGATGTCACCTGGAGTCAACTCAAACGTATGAGGATCGACGCCAGGGCCGATTAGAGCCTCGACACGTACGTGAGTATCCCCGCCGACCTGTTCGGCGATTGCAGCGATGATCGAAGTGGAAGCAACGATCGTCAGACGGTCATCAGAAGCGCCTCTATTGCCGTTTCCACAGGAAGCCAACAGTGCTCCGCTCACCATGAACACTATTAACAACGTCAGCAACTTCGGAGATCTAGCGTTCACACTGCTCCTCCGGAACGAGTATTGATACTAAGTATCAATGAATTCTGGGAATCGTACACTATGGATAACGGTCACGTAAATACGCGGACAGGAACTATCAGCCGATGAACGAACAGCAACGCCAGCTCCGAGAATGGTTTGAGCGCGAGCAGCGCAATCCGCGCCAGTCGATCATCCAGGCGCTCGATAGTCTCAACCTCCAGAACGGCGATCGGGTGGCCGATGTCGGCTGCGGACCGGGCGTACACCTTGGACGCATTCTTGAACGCGTCGCACCGGACGGGGAGGTTTATGGCATCGACACGAACCCGGAGCGGCTCGCCGTAGCCGCGGCGATGCTACCGGATGAGATCAAGCGCGGCTCTATCCGGCTCATCGAAGGAGATCTCCACGCCCTGGATAGCGACCTCGGCACCTTCGATCTGATCTGGATGTCGCTGGTACTCCATCATGAGGCCATACCGGTTGAGGTCATTCGAGGTCTCCGTGCCAATGTCGCAGCGGGCGGGCGCATCGCAATTCTCGATGGGGATGAGAGCGGATCATTTCCGCTATTGCCCTGGCCGCCCGACTTTGAGCAGACCATTCGACAAGCGGCAATGAGAGCTTCCGAGGACAGCGGCGACGGCAAGCGCACATTTGGACGACGCTACACTGCGCGCAGCTTTCCGGCCATTTTGCAAGATGCGGGGCTTACGGATGTTCAGATCCGCGCCTACTCCGACGTCAGACAGGCGCCGCTCGACGCGAGCGAGCGGATTGATGCTGAGGACTGGCTGCGGCACAGCTTTAGCAGCCGTATTCGAGACTACCTTGCCCCGGCCGACTTGCGTCGATTCGAATCATTATTCTCCACAGGTTCCGAGGAGTGCATCCTCGATCAACCCGAATTCTTGATGGTTCGCACCTGGTACCTGGGAGTTGGGACGTCAATCTAGACTGATGCTGGAAGCTGTTGAACGCGTTTCATGGTATATTGAGTGATGCCGCCCGCTCATCGGGCGGTTGGTGTGTTCGCGCACCAGATTTATGACCGCAAACGGGTCGGAGAGGAAAACAACATGGCCAAGAAAAAGGGCGACCGAATCGTAGTTAAGCTCCGCAGTTTGGAGACCGGTCACGTCTACTGGACCGAGAAGAATCGCCGCAACGACCAGGGGCGGCTTGAACTGAAGAAGTTCGATCCAGTCATTCGCAAGCACGCGGTCTACCGCGAGCAGCGCTAGGCTGATTCGGACCTGAGGAGGAGCACTCGATGGGCAAAGTCTGCGCTATCACCGGCAAGAAACGAGTATTCGGCAATAACCGGCCATTCTCGGAAAAGAAAACTCGCCGAAGCTGGCAGCCGAATGTTCAGAAGCGCAAGATGTTCATCCCTGAACTCGGTCGCGCGGTGACGGTGAAGATGTCGGCCCGGGCACTACGCACCGTTGAGAAAAAAGGCGGTTTGTTGCCGTATCTGCGCTCCGAAGGCATACGGCTCGAAGACGTAACCTGCTAGATATCTCAACCGTCCACTCTGGCAGATCAGCGATACCGCGCTCTCATTTCGGGAGCGCGGTTTTCGTACGCCAGATCGCGCCGTTCGCGTACAATCGAGTCAGCTAGACGGACGAAGAAGAAGGATTACACGTGTTCGGGATCAAGTTTCGTAGAACTCCGGCTCCACCGATCGAACCAAAACATACGCGTCCAGACTCGGTTGGTTCGATGCGTTTCACCCTTCGGTCCAGTCCCCGTCACCACGATCCTATCCGGGAAATCATCGACAATAGTTCCGGCGCACGCGTCTTTTTCAGCGAACCGCTCGCCTATTTGCGGGGACAGGGTGTCTCCCTCTTTCGTGTTGAGGCCTCGAACCTTGATTTTCTGGACGAACTCTATACATGGTGGGTTGAGACGGAACGACGCGAAGCCTTCGCCTTCGACATCAATCTCTTCTTCAACGACCGGGAATGGGTCGCATCGTTGCGCGAACATTCAGCCGATGAGATTCGGCGCATGATTCAGGACAATGCGCCACGAACGACGGAAGATGATCTCAAACCGGCCCACTTGAGGACTTGATCGTTCAGTTGACCTCACCATTCGTAGCGAAATGCCATCTTCTACGGCGACCACGAAAACAACATCTCGTTCGAGATGGGGTTGAATCGCAATGATGTTTGGCCGGCAGCGAACGCGAAAACAGCTAGCGATGTCGATTCTGACCGGCACTGGCGTGGTGACGATTCTAGCGGCGATGGTCGGGACGCTCTCATACAATCAACTGCTCATTGGAACGATCGTCATGACGCTGATCGGCTTGGCCGGCATCTGGTTGTTCGATAGCGGACGCACCTGGAGGTGGCTCTCCGACGTTGCGGACTACTTCACGATCGTTGGTCTGATCGGATTCTGGGACGCATTCATCAACAATATTCTGAGCTGGGTGGTCGCGGTGATCTTCTACTGGGGACTCGCAACCCTCGTCAAACGGGCTCGCTTTTCGCTCACCGGCTCCTAGCCTACTGGCCCAAGACTGACCGCGTCAGCCTCCTCGTTTCGAAATCGAGCAAATAGGCAGTAGAACGATCACCACGCACAATTTGCTGCGTCTGATTGCTCCTTATCAACGTGGAGAACGAAAAGGTCTATAGAGAGGTGTCGCTTGATACAAACGGCCAGGTTGCTAATGCCAGATCTATCGGCCAACACGTTCTCCCCGGCAAACCCAAACGCTCACTGATGGCATCCTGAACGGAGGCCTTGCGCAGTGAAGGATCTGGCTACAGCCGAGCCAGACGGGTGGGTTGCTAGACCCCTCGTGCCTCGGGATGCCATTTGGTAAGCGCTTGTATCTTCCAGGGAGCGGATGTCAATCGGCACAGCCGGATCGAACTCTTGATTCTGCAGACTCACTTGCGTCTTGATGACACTCAGTCCGTCTCTAGCCGACCGATGCCGGAAGACCGTCGTAGCAATGATCCGCAACCTGGGCCAATTCACGTTTCCAATCGACTCCCATTTTGGACGACCAACGTTCCGGCGGGGCTAGAATGCCTGGTATGTACAGACTGGTCACCATTGGTGAAAGGAAATGTTATGCCAACCAATCTCGCCGGGCTCATTCAGGATCTCGCCAGTGGCGACGCACGGGTCGTGGATCTCACCATTCCACTTAGCCCCGAAACGCCGGTGATCGCCTTGCCGGAGATGTTTGCCCCGTCACCCCCGTTATCGATCGAGCAGATCTCGCGTTATGACGATGCCGGGCCAGCCTGGTACTGGAACACGATCACCCTCGGCGAACATACGGGAACTCACTTCGATGCGCCCGTCCACTGGGTCACCGGCAGTGAATTGTCGAACAATACGACCGACACGCTTCCAACGTCGCAATTTGTTGCACCGGCCTGCGTCCTCGATTTCAGCGCCGAGTCAACCGCCGATGCGGACTTCCTGCTGGAACCTGCGCATATCGAAGCCTGGGAGACACAGAACGGCATGATCCCGGCAGGAAGTTGGGTACTCTTCCGTACAGACTGGTCAAAACGGACAGATCCGGATGCGTTCTTCAACGCCGACGAAAACGGGCCGCACACGCCAGGGCCGAGTGCAGCTGCCGTTCAACTTCTCGCCAACGATCGCAACGTCCTCGGTTTCGGCGTCGAAACAGTCGGCACGGACGCCGGCCAGGCAGGTGGATTCGACCCACCCTTTCCCTGTCACAACATCATGCACGGCGCCGGGAAGCTGGGCCTTGCTAGCCTCGCCAATCTCGACCAACTTCCGGCTACTGGAGCCCTTGTGATCGCAGCGCCTCTCAAGATCGTCGATGGTAGCGGCAGTCCGGTGCGTGTCCTGGCCATCGTTAGTTAGTGCGCAATGGGCTGGAAGACGCGACCACTTACGTAGAAGGAGAATAGAATGTGGCCATCGAACGTACTAACCGAGGGTCTTGGACTCAAGTGGCCAATTATCCAGGCCCCGATGGCTGGATCGTCGACGCCTGAACTGGCGGCCGCGGTCAGCAACTCGGGTGGACTCGGGTCGCTCGGACTTGGAACCATCTCTGCCGAAGCCGGAGGCGCCCAGATTGAGGCCTTCGGGGAACTGAGCGATGGACCGCTCAATGCCAACTTCTTCTGTCATGAAAACCCCGTCGACGTCGACATGACCGGGCGTGAGATGCGAGTCCGGCTCCAGCGTCGCTATTTCGAATCTGGGCTGGGAGAAGTTCCGTTGCCCTCAATCCCATTCGGGACATTCGGATGGGATCACGTCGAACAGATTCGCAAGCTCCTGCCTGCAGTAGTCAGCTTCCATTTCGGTCTTCCCGACGACGATCTTCTGGATGCGGTGCGCGAGACCGGCTGCCAGATCTGGTCTAGCGCTACGACGGTTGAAGAGGCCCGCTGGCTGGAGGAGCATGGCGTCGACGCCATCATCGCCCAGGGCACCGAAGCGGGCGGACATCGCGGCACCTTCCTCGGCGCAGATATTTCGGAACAGCTCGGCCTGTTTGCGCTGCTTCCCCAGGTTGTCTCAGCGGTAGAAATACCGGTCATCGCCGCCGGGGGCATCGTCGATGGCCGCACAATCGCCGCGGCATTCATGCTTGGAGCGAGCGCGGTCCAAATGGGAACGGCATTTCTGCGCTGCTCCTGAGGCCAGCGTACATCCCAAACACCGCGACGCGCTTGCACATGCTCGCGACAGCGCGACTCGCGTGACGAATCTCTTTTCTGGAAAGCCTGCGCGAAGCCTGGTCAACAGCTACATGGACACGTTTCGTGATGCCGAAGGCTTGACAGCACCGTTTCCCTTCCCAGATTTCGCTGTTTACCCCACTGGTACAGAGTGCGTCGGATGACGAGAGCGGAGATCTGCGTTCGCTCTGGTCCGGTCAGTCAGCCGCACTTACGCGCGAGATGCCAGCCGCCGAGCTGCTGGAGACACTTGTGGCAGAGACGAATGAGCGCCTGAGCCAGTTCCGGTAGTCAGTAGCCGATCCACGTGGTGCCAGGAAACCGATGATCTTCGAACGTATTGAGATCAGTCAGACGGTTAGGGGTGGATGACGCACATCAATGACAATCGAAGGCAACGATTTTCACCCTCAAGAGTTGGGATATGAGCTGGTTGCTACCCGCGGCGCCGTTTCAATCTATCGTGGCCGCGATTCCTATCTGAAGATTGGGCCGGAAGATCTGGTGCGGCACGAAACGGGGATTCACCGGCAGCTACTCGACTGCAGCTTCCCCGTTGCTCGGATTCTTGAAGAGGGAGAATACGGCGGATTGCGCTATTTCATCGAAGAATCCCTCGGGCCAACAACCTTCGGCGATCTCTTCGATATGGAAACCGCCAGCCAAGGGAGCATCCGGCCGGAAAGTTTCGAAACATTCCTGGGAGTCATTGATCGATTCGCTTCGGCACAGATCGCCACAGCGAGCTGGCCAGTTGACCGCAAACCGTTTGCAGCATTACTTAGACTGGAACAAGCCTGCTCAGCGCTACCCGATGTTAGCGACAAGATCGTGCACATGTTCGACGAAGTGATGATGCGCCTGCAACATTACCCGAACGTCGTCACCCACGGCGATTTTCACGCCTTCAACGTTTGTGAAGGTGGCGTCATCGATCTGGAAACTGTCACCACCGGGATCGCTGGATACGATCTGGTTAGCGCGACACTCCTACCGGAGCTCTTTCCAGCAACGCCGCAAGACTACGCCTACTCACCGGCTCAGATCGATCAATACATGGGTCGCATCGACGAGCACTTCGAAGCAACGGGGCTTGAACCCCCATCGAGATACGTCAATGAATTTCGCTTTTGCAAGATGATCTGGCTCGTAGCCCGCCGCGAACGCCCTATCGGGCTCATGGAGTGGCTGGACAGCAGCCTACGAGCACTGCTGAAGAACTACCCGCCGTCCGGTTGAGCAAGTGAGGGAACAGGTAAAGGGAATAGCGGCCTATTAAGCCGAGACTTCTGCTATTCCCTATTACCTGTTCCCTAATCCCTATCCTTACTCTCCGCGTCGCTTCTGCGGTTGCCAGGCGACGCTGCGCATCTGCGGCACTTCGCCGATCGGGACCTCGACCAGAGCGGGGCCGTCCTGCTTCCAGGCGTCTTCGATTGCTTCGCTGAGCTGCTCGGGCGTCTCGGCGAGGTAGCCGGGCATACCGAACGACTCGGCGTACTTGACGAAGTCCGGGTTGTGCAGATCGGATGCGATCGTCCGGCCGTTGTACTGGTTCTTCTGGATGCGCTTGACGTTGCCGTATGCATCGTCAACGAAGACAACCGCAACGAGCGGGATGTTGTGATGCACCGCCGTCGAAAGCTCCTGTGCGGTGAAGAGGAATCCGCCGTCGCCGTTGATCGAGATGACACGCTTGTCCATGTTGCCGACCTGCGCGCCGAGCGCCGTCGCGTAGCCGAAGCCGAGCGTACCCTGGTAGCCACAGTGGACCATCGAGCGCGGGTTGTAGATCGGGAAGGCGTCACGCGAGAAATAGCCCACCTGGGTCATCTCGGTCACGAAGATGCCGTCGTCCGGAAGAGTGTTGCGCAACGCTTCGGTGTATCCAGCCTGGGGCTGGACTTCCCAGAACATATCGCGCACCCGGGCGTCGAGCGCTTCCAATTCATCCTTGCGGGACTCGCGGGCCGAGTTGTGCTTCGCGGTTCGGTCAACCAGGTCGGCCAGGGCCGCTTTCGCATCTGCGACGATGCCGATGTTTGGCTTATGCAGTCGCCCGATCTCTTCGGGGTCGATATCGATGTGGATCGTCTTCAGATCGTCGTCGATGCCCCAGCGCGAGATCGGCGTGTTGAAGCGCGTGCCGACCGCCAGCGCGCAGTCCGTTTCCATCCACAGTTCGTAGGCCGCTGTTGAGGTCTGCGACAGGTAATGGTTGTCGCTGACGACGCCTTTGCCGCCTGATGAGGCGACGATCGGAGCCTGGAGCATTTCAGCCAGCGCCAGCAGTTCTTCGCCAGCATCGAGGACGCCAGTGCCAGCGAATATGATCGGCTTCTTCGCGTTGCCGAGCAGCTTCGCGGCTGCTTCGAGCTGATCGGGATCACCCGCCGGGCGTTCGTAGCCATTGGTCGGGATCGAGCAATTCGACATCGGCGACCAGTCCCATGATGTCCGGAGCCATCTCGATCTCGACCGGTCGTGGGCGGCCGGTGCGCATCTGCTTGAAGGCCTCCGCGACGATCGCTGGCGCTTCTCCAGGGGTGTCGATACGAGACGCCCACTTGGTGACCGAGGCGATCATCTGCAGCTGATTCGGAATCTCGTGCAGCTGGCCGAAGCCCTTGTCGATCATGTCAGAGTTGATCTGGCCCGAAATGGCGAGAACCGGCGTGTTCGTCGCGTAGGCCGTCGAAAGCGCCGCCGTTGTGTTCAGCAAGCCAGGTCCGGGGACGACGAGACAGACGCCGACCTTACCCGTTGACTGGGCATAGCCCATAGCCATGTATGCCGTCGCCTGTTCGTGGCGAGTGTGATAGACGTGGATACTATCCTGTTCGTCGTAGAGTGCGTTGAAGATATTGTCGAGCTGGACGCCAGGCAAGGCGAATATCGTATCGACGCCATATCGTTTAAGGGACTGGACTATAGCCTGCCCCCCGGTCATTTCAGCCACGCGATGCAACCTCCTTGTGTTGGATGTCGACATTAGACACCCAATTTCCCGTTATCTATTCCATCGGCCATTCTACGCGATCTGCCGACGCTGCTCTAGTGGACGAATGTCGTAGCGAACGACGTGGGGCGGATTAGTCTCCGGCTTCAACCATTTCCTGGTAGCGTCCGTGGATATTTCCGACGAAGGAGGGGAACCAACGATCCTGGCCCGGAAAGTCCACAGTAAGCAGGTAGTTGAAGAGGTCGATCCCTCGGTGGACGATCAGCAGATCGAGCTGACCGTCGAACTCCTCCGGCCAACCTCGGACTGCGGTGTAGCCCCGTTGAAACGCTTCCCGTAGCAGGGGAAAGCGCTCATCATTCAGGCTGTAGAAGAGCGAGATGGCGATGTCCTGGATTGGGAAGCCCCACGCCAGATCTTCGAAATCGAGCGGTTGCAGCTTCCCACGATTGATCTTGACGTTGCCCCAGTGGAGATCGGCGTGGATCACCTGCGGCGTCGACTCCCGATACATCCGCTCCAATTCACTCCCGATCTTGTCTTCCATATCCAGGATAAGGGAAAGAGTGTCGGCTTCGAAGTAACCCCGATGTGCCGCGCCGAGCAAACCGGAGGGATCACCGAAAGGGTAGAGCTGATTGAGCGTGCGAACTTGGAATGTCGGGGGCGGTTGCCAGTGCTCCGCCTGTTCGTGGAGCAGCGCCATCAGACGGCCTTGCTGTTCGTATTCATCGGGCGTGGCCGAACGATGCAGATCGCGGCCCGGCAGCCAGCTGAACAGGACACAGCGCCGCGCTTCGGGCACGCCCGGGGCGCTTGCCGTCACAATCATCTCTCCGTTGCGGGCCGGAATCGGATACCGGAGTCGTTATTTCACCGTCGGTCGCAAGCGCCTGTAGCCACATGACCTCGCTCTTGAGCGTCGCCAGATCGTGGTGATCTGGAAGACAGACGCGCAGCAAGTACGAGACGCCATCCAACGTGCGAACGCGAAAAATGCCGTTCAGATCATTGCGAATCAGTTCAAGTCTGGCGACATCAAAGTCATATTGCTCCAGAGCTGTAAACGCCAGAGGACGCAATCGCCGCGCCTTGCCGCGAGTGGTCAGTTCAGCAAAGTCCTTCATCGGTAGAACGATTCGTTGAACTGAGAACGCCAGGATTCGAAGACCTTACTGTGATGAACCTCGAAGCTCTCAACGAAGTCTGCCGAGGATTTCCCGGTCTTCGCGGTAGGTCGAGCCGAGCACGAAATTGAAGAGGTCGACGGCGCGATGCACCATCAGCATTTCGATCTGACCGGGATACATCTCCGGCCACGGTGCGACCGACTCGTAGCCGGCCTTCAACGCATCTCGAAGCGACGGATAGTTGGCGCGGCCTGCGGTGTAATAGAGCGTAATCGCGATGTCCTGGACCGGGAAACCCCAGGCGAGATCTTCGAAGTCGATAATCTGCAGATTGCCTCGATATGACATGACGTTCCACCAGTGCAAGTCATCGTGGATGATCTGTGGAGTTTTCGTGCCGTCGAATAACCATTCAATTTCGCGTTCTGCAGCCTCCCGCATTGCAAGCAACATGTTGTAGGTGTCGGGCGGAACGAGTTCCTTCGTGGCGTCGTCCAGAATCTTCTCGGAATCACGGAGCGGATAAAGCGTATCCAGCCGCCGAATGTCGTCTGGCCGGGCTGGTTGGAACATGGCTCCGTGTCGGTGCAACCTGGCGACAAGTTCTCCCAATCGGTGAAAGTATTCCGGTGACGCGACCTCCTCAAGCGCCCGACCCCGCAACCAACTGAACAGGGTACAGTGCCGCTCTTCAGGTACTCCCCGGGCACCAGCAGTTACAACATAGGCGCCCGAGCGAGCTGCGATCGGACGCGGCACAGGTATGTCGGTCTCCCGGGAGACGGCGAGTTGCCAGTCAACTTCGGCTTCGATCTCGGCGATGGAATGTACATCAGGCAGGCTGACCCGTAGCGCATAGATCTCGCCGTCGACACTATCGACCCGGAACGTGCAATTTGTCTCGTTGTTGACTAACCGGATCCGTGCCACCTCCACGTCGTAGCTTTTCAGCGCCTCCAGGGCGAGCAAACGCAATCGACGCGCGCGGCCCTGCGAGGTAAGGAAAGCGAACGGCTGCATTCTGTGCCTTCGATCTGTTAGTTCAGCAAACGCCAGCGCTCGAAGTGCTGACGATAGGCGCTATCAACGATGTCGATATATTCCGGTATCAGTTCTCGATCCTCCTGATATGGCGAATTGAGCAACAAGTTCACTAATTCGATTGCTCGTTGTCCAAGCAGTAAATCGACCTGCCCTGGAAATTCTTCCGGCCAGGGTCGTTGCTCCAGGTATCCGGACCGAAATGCCTCGAAGAACTGCTCGTAACATGCCTCTCGAAGGATGTAGTTGAAGGTAATGGCGATGTCCTGGACGGGGAAACCCCAGCAGCAATCCTCGAAGTCGATTGGGTGTAGCGTGTTGCGGTCGACGAGGACGTTCCACTGGTGCAAATCACCATGGATGATCTGGGCCGTGTGCGACGTGTACAGTCGCCGAAGCTCGATCTCAAGTGCGGCCTTCACCTCGTGCATGAACTCTAGCGAGGCATCTGGGATCTCATCGGCGGGGTCGTCGCCAAAGACTAGATCCGGTAGTTCGGCAGGAAAGAGCGTGTCGATTTTCGGGATGCTGAAGTTGGACGGCGGCGCGTAACTTTCACCATGATCGTGAAGTTTGGCCATAAGTACGCCGAGGCGTCGAAAACTATCAACACTCTTTGATCGTGAAAATACCCTGCCTCTCACCCAGGTTGAGACGTTGCAGAGCCGTCGTTCCGGCACCCCGGGAGCGTCGGCGGATACGGCCAGATCGCCTGTCGTCGTACGGAGCGGCATCGGAGCCGCGACATTCGTCTCCAGACAGATCGCTTCCTGCCAGAGCAACTCTGATCGAATCTCTTCCACGCTGCGCCGGCCGGGTAGATTGATGCGGAGCGCAAATGAGCGACCGTCAGTCGTATCTATTCGAAAAGTGCAATTCGACATGTTGTTGATCAGCCTGATTCGGCTAACGTCCAGATCGTAGGAGTCAAGCGCGGATTGCGCCAGAACTCGCAGGCGCCGTGCTCGACCGATGGTCGTCAACTCGTCGAAGTGCCTCAATCCTCGTACACCTCCGGAGCAGCATGGAGGGGTGTCGTTGCTGCCTGGGCAGCGTGTGCAGCCAGCTGATCGCAACGGGCAAACCAGACGCCCTCATAGCTCTTGATGTGTTCGACAAGCCGTTCGAGGGCCAGGATTCTGGCGGGTCGCCCAGCGAAGCGCGGATGGCAGACGAGCATAAAATAACCAGTCATCGCGTAAGCGGCGTCGAACTCCTCAATCCAGAGATCGACGACTTTACTTGGCTGGTGAATCGTACCGGGGTGAGCGTAATAGGGCGCATCATCGAGCGTCCAGGTCCAGGGCAACTCCAGGATCTCAGCATCACTGTCAGCTTGTACCTGTAACCGATAGGGCACGTCATCATCGCCGAACGAACTATCGTAATCGTAGCCAGCCGTCTTCAACTGTTCGACGGTCCAGCGCGTCGTCAGCCCAGATGGCGCGCGCCAGCCGGTCGGTCGTTTGCCGGTAGCCTCGCCGATCGCTTCAGTTGCGCGCTCGATGAGATCACGTTCCGTCTCACGCTCAAGCTCGTTCCAGCGTTCGTGCATCCAGCCGTGCCCGGCGACTTCGTGGCCACGATCCACGACCTCACGAGCAAGGCCACGGTACTTTGCGCGCATTCCAGCCCTCGACAAAGAAGGTCGCCGGAATTTCGTGGCGCGCCAGCAGATCGAGCACGCGTTCGACTCCACGCCGCGGGGCATAAACGCCGTCGGCGCTAGCGCCACCCGCATGCCCATAACGCAACAGGTCGAAAGACTCCCCAAAGTTGTCGAATGTCAAAGTCACGACGCATCGTGCGTCATCTGGCAAGGACGGTCGTTCGAATGGCATGAGTTATCCCCCACTTCCACTAAGATGATTCGTAGTTGAATAACCACGGATCGTCAAGCGTAAGTATTGGGGAGTGGCTGATGGACAGATCGAACGACATCGTCATCGTGACCGGCGCGGCAGCGGGCATTGGGCTTGGTATTGCCAAAGGATTTCTTGATGCCGGGGCGCGCGTGGGCATCTGCGACTTCCGCGACGATGCTGTGGCCGCGGCAGTCGAGCGGCTAGGCGCGTCAGACCATCTGGAAGCAGGCGTCATCGACGTGCGCGACGAGGCTCAGATTGATGGATTCTTCGGCCACATCGAGGAAACATTCGGGCCACCCACCGTCGCCGTCGCCAACGCTGGCATCTATCCGAATACTCCTGTCGTTGATATGTCCGTCGAGGAGTGGGATCGGGTGATGGAGACGAACGTGCGCGGTATCTTCCTGACCGGCAGAGCTGCGGCGCGTTCGATGATCGCGGCCGGAACCGGCGGCAACATCATCACCCTCTCATCGGGCGCATATCAGAGCGGTCGGGTTGGAGCAGCGCACTATTGCGCCTCGAAAGCCGGCGTCGTCATGTTCACAAAGGTATTGGCGCTGGAACTCGCCCAGCATGGAATACGAGTGAACTGTATCGCTCCCGGTCTGATCGAGGTCAACAGCGAGGTTTCGCCGATTTCCGACGTCTACAAATCGACGCTGACGAACTCGATCCCACTGGGTCGAATCGGCCAGCCGGAGGACATCGCAAAGCTGCGCTCTTCCTATCGTCGCCGGAAGCTGACTTCATCACCGGCGAAGTATTGATGGTCAACGGAGGCAGCTCTGCCGGTCGAGCCTTCCTTCCGTCGAGCAATCCATAGGCGCCCGGAGAGTCTGTAATTCGTAGGTTATAGTGCGTAGAAATGGTCCATAGCCACAGGATCCCACTAATACCTGATCAGTGTGTAAACGGAGGAGATCTTCGTTGTCCGGACAGCCAATGGATGTCGTTCTGCGCTTGTCGAAGAATCCCAACCATTGCGCACGACAGCAAGTCATGCGTTGTGATGCTCTCAAGTACAGCTCCGGAAGTGCCAGGGAAGCTGTAGGTTGGCATCTCAGCGTCAGAATTTTTATCAGGAGACGAGTTGGATCCTTCGACGGGCGCAGAATGACGCCTTTGGCATCTTTGCACAGCGAAAGTAGCGACTAACGTTCTAATTGATGCAAGAAAGTCCTAATCCCCTACTCCTCCCATACCTACCGCGTATTTCCAAATGGATTAAGGCGTTGTCATCTCTAACGAAGAGAGATCTCAGTCTGACGCCGCTCTGGTGGTCGACTGAGATTTCTCGCTCCGCTCGAAATGATAGCCCTGCGCCTTCATCTATTCATAAACAGGCTCTAGAGCACACTTGGGGAATCGGGATGTCGGGGATGGGGCATTGCGTTGACCTTTGCCTATCTCCCAATTGTCGCCTCTCGATATTGACATATCGTTATTTCACCTGTAATATTCTTCTGACATATGGAGAGGATCGCTAACATGGATAGCTCCGTGCGATCCGGCGACGCAGTTGGTGGTAGCGTTGTCGGCGCTTGCCAACCCGAACAGACTACGAATTATTGCCGTACTCACCGAAGGCCGGAATTACGTCAGCCAGCTTGCGCGCGAAGTTGGCTTGAGCCGCCCATTGCTCTATATGCACCTGAAGAAGCTTGAAGAAGCGGGGCTCGTCAGTGGATCGCTTGAACTTTCGGAGGATGGCAAAGCGATGAAATTCTATGACATCGAGGCATTCGATATGCGCCTGACACCGGAAATGATCGCGGCCGCGGTCGTGTCGTTATCCGGCGCCGAAGACAGCTCAGAACGAGAGGAATAGTCAGATGAATGACCTGGTGTTACACCCCATAGCCGCACCGCTTGCGCTGGTGGCACAGACCGACCGCGGAATCGAATTCGGTTTGGGAAGGCTGGGGCAGTGTTGTGTTCGTGATCGCGCTGGCGGTGATTATTGGGGCCTTGATCGTAACGGTGCTCTGGTTTCTACGCGGTGTCGCCATCTCCAGAATGGAATCGGACCGCGATCAAGCATTCCAAGAGCTGACTGAAGAGCACACCGGTATTCAGGAGCAGATCTTGGCAACGCAACAGCAGATCGCCGCGGATCTGAGCCAAGTCAAGACGCGTGTCGAGCACATCGAACACATCCTGCGAGAGGTCGAATGATGCGCAGCTTCGATATACACGCGTGATTTTGACGATAAAAGCCGCTGGCGAGGTGCTGGAACACCAAGCCAACGGCTCGTAGTCCCAAGAGACAAACCCGGAGCGAACTCCTGGCGTCTATCTCGGAGGGTACCCACCTCGAAGGATAGCCAGCAGAACCTCCGCGTGCCAACACTGAACGTTGGCCCACGACGACTTCATTGATGAAGGAGGTTCATCGATCATGAATGCCAATTCCCCTGGAGCCACCAATCGAACGCGCGACATACGAGACAGGTTGACCGGTTTTCCGGCTGGTCAACGCAGTAAATGGATCATCCTCGCTGTCTGGCTGATCCTTCTCATTGGCGTCGCCCCACTGGCCGGGCGGCTCCAATCGGTCGAAGAGAATGACTCCGCGGCGTTTCTGCCGGACGATGCCGAATCGCTCGAAGTGGCCCTGCTCGAAGAAGAGTTTCAACGTGGCGACAAATCACCTGCCGTGGTCGTCTACCATCGCGCCGGAGGCTTGAGCGACTCTGATCTGACGCGGGTGGAGTCCGACCGGGCGGCGCTTGAGGCCGCGTTTCCAGAGGAATCCGCATCTCCCGTCAGCGTATCCAACAACGGAAGTGCGGCGCTCTTCTCGATCCCGGTCGCAGGCGAAACAATCGTCGAAGACATCGAGCGAATTCGCGACACGCTACAAGCGAGCGACGGCCTTGAAGTCAAAGTCACCGGTCCTGCCGGTTTCCTCACCGACCTGGTAGCCGTCTTCGAAAACGTCGACGTCACCCTGCTATTGGCCACAGTGTCAGTCGTCGCGCTTGTGCTCCTGCTGACGTACCGTAGTCCATTCCTCTGGCTCATCCCGTTGATCGCCGTCGCGCTCGCCAACTTCCTCGCAACAGCCCTTGTTTACATTCTAGCCAGGGAAGATCTGCTGACGGTCAATGGTCAGAGTGGAGGCCTGTTGCCAGTGCTCGTCTTTGGCATCGGAACAGACTATGCCCTGTTGCTCATCGCTCGTTATCGTGAAGAACTGAGGCGGCATGCTGACAAGCACTACGCCATGGCGGTTGCCCTACGCCGGGCGACGCCCGCTATTTTGGCCTCGGCTGGAACGGTCGTCGTCGGCTTGCTCTGCCTGCTGGCTTCCGACCTCAACTCGAACCAGAGCCTGGGCGTCGTCGGTCCGCTCGGCGTATTTGCGGCGTTGTTAGCGATGACGATGGTGTTGCCAGCGCTGCTGGTCGTGCTTGGCCGCCGCGTCTTCTGGCCTTTCGTTCCGCAGGTTGGTGACGAAGTCAATCAAGGAGCGGGCTTCTGGGGTCGCCTCGGACGCTGGATCGGCCGCAGCCCGCGAGTTATCTGGATTGTAACCGCGATCACTTTGGCCGTGATGGCGCTGGGGCTCGCGAAGCTTGACACGAATCTGGCTCCTGAAGATCAATTCCAAAATACACCCGAGTCGATTGAGGGCCAGCAGCTCATCAGTGCGAGCTTCGCAGCCGGAGCGAGCAGCCCGGCCACCGTCATCGCCAACAGCGACGACGCTGAAGCAGTCGAAAGCGCGATACTGTCAACATCCGGCGTTGTCGGCGCGGTCGTTGCCGGAGAGTTAAGATGGCCTCACAAAGTTCTCGGTGACGCTCAACGCGGAGCCCGGCGCCGAAGTAGCTCTCAATATCATCGAAGACTTGCGCGACAATGTTCATGCTGTTCAGGGAGCCAGCGCACGGGTTGGCGGACCGGATGCCGAAAGTCTCGACGTGTCGCGGGCCAACGCACGTGATTTGCGCTTGCTAATCCCGCTAGTGCTGGTTGCCGTAGCGATCATCCTCGGGTTGTTGTTGCGGGCGATTGTCGCGCCATTGGTGCTGATCGCAACCGTACTCCTCTCTTTTGGTGCGGCCTTCGGGGCCAGCATAGTTGCTTTCGACGTCGTCTTCGGTTTCGCCGCTGTCGAACCTTCTGTGCCGATGCTGAGCTTCGTCTTCCTCGTCGCGCTGGGTATCGACTACAACATCTTCCTCGTCAGCCGCATCCACGAAGAAGCGGATGCGCACGGCACGCAAGAGGGGACGCGGCGCGGACTTGCCATGACCGGCGGCGTTATCACCTCAGCTGGGCTGGTGCTGGCCGCGACCTTCTCCGTCCTCGGCATCTTGCCCCTGGTTTCGATGGCCGAGCTGGGTTTTGTCGTTGCCTTCGGAGTCCTGCTCGACACGCTGATCGTCCGTTCAATCCTCGTGCCCGCGCTCGCCTTCGACATTGACCGCTGGCTGTGGTGGCCAGGCAACTTGGCCCGAAAGCCGGCGGAGGATGGACGTGACGGCCAGGCCGCATCAGTCAAACGGGAGACCGCGCGCATATTCTGAGATTCCCGCGTGACATACAGCATTGCCCCCGAGACAGATGGACTGTCCGGGGGCGCCCGTCAGGCCCACATGGTTCAAGATGCCAGATTCTTAGACTGTTTTAGTGTTAACGCGACGTGACGTCAGTAGGGCCCTGATTCATCATGCGCCTACAAAGCTCTGCCACCCGCAAAGCCAAACCTTCCCGCACACATTCTTTCCAGAATACGTTCGCGCTCAAAGCCCGGCCATACCCAGGACGACAGCTCGGCATAGACGAGTATCAGCCAGTGCGCGATGTTGGACAGTCTCATGATGACCGAACGCAGCTGCGGCATCACTCAGTTTGTGCCAGCGGTAGCCACCGTATCGATGGTGCCGTTGCCCGGCAACTACCGCATATTGCTCCATCGCACATTGCCAGCTCGCCAGGTAGCGTGGCAGGTCGTTGCGTCGATTGCATTGATCCATAATGCGGGTGTCAAAGTCGGCGTTGTAGATGACGACGTTGCTAGCTTTTGCCAGTAGCTCGCCTAATCTTGGTGCGATGGCAGCCCAGCCCTCGGACATCGCAACCATTTCATCTGTGATGCCGTGGATCCGGGTAGCGTCGTACGGAATCGGGCTGGCTGGCTTCACCAGCGTGTCGATCAATACCCGCCCGGTAGCATCGACGACTGCGACGTCGACGATTTCTGCGCTACTGTCGAGTCCGGTCGTTTCGGTGTCGAGGTAGATCGTGCCCGGGTCGGAGGCGACGCGCCTCGCCCAGGTCAAGGTGGCGACATAGTCGCGAGCGTGAGTTTGTTGCATCGTGCGATTCCGGTCATTTTGCTACGTCGCCCTCGCCAGATCGATGCTCACACCGATGATATCACCGCCGCGGCCCACGTTTTCCAACGGGATCAGGCGTTTACGAAGCGTCCCAGACCCAGGAATCCAATCGGCTGGCTCGGCGTATTCCCTGTTGCCAGTTCTCCGAGAGCTTCCCCAATTGCGGGTGCAAATTTGTAGCCATGACCCGAAAATCCGCAGCCGAAGACGACATTGGCATGTTCCGGATGTCGGTCGATGATGAAATGCTCATCGGGCGTCATCGTATACATGCAGGTAACCGATGAGAGAACCGGGCCAGCAGCACCGGGCAGGTATTTCTGCAATACGTCTAGCAGATACGCCTCCTCGTCAGGGTCGATCTCACGATTGATATCGCGTGCCGTCGTCACCTGCCCGTTGTCATGGCGCCCAATTTTCAGGCCAACGTCCTCGAGATGTGGAAAACCGTAGAAGGTTCCCTCTGGAGCGTCAAAGAGGTAGATCGGGCAATTGCCGACGCGGTAGTTCACAGGCTCCGGCGGATCGAAGTAGCTGTTGACGATGCGCCATACCTTGAGCGGCATCCCGAGGTCGGCCAGAAGTTCGGACGCCCAGGGACCGGTGGTGATGACCAGCGCATTTGCGCTAAATGTCTCTTTGTCCGTCTCGACTCTTACACCCGAGCCATCAGACGACCAGCCGGTAACTTCAACACCGTACAACAGCGTCGCTCCACGCTCCTGAGCCAGCCGCGATTGAGCGCGGATAGCGGCTTCCGGGGCGACGAATCCCGAGCGGGGTTCATAGACAGCCATCATGTCATCGGCAAGCCGGAAACCGGGGAATTCACGGGCTGCTTCGCGTGCCGAGAATTCTTCATAGGGTAATCCGTGCAACCGGCCGGATGTAAGCGCACCGCTGACGACGTCGCTGTCTCTGCTCCCAAACATCAGGCCGCCGGTGATCGTCAGGATTCCCGATTCTCCAGCATCCTCTTCGAGCTCGCCCCAGAGTTGGTAAGCGCGCTGGACGAAGGGCACGTAGGCTGGATCTTCGAAGTAGGCCTCGCGGATGATGCGATGATGTCCATGCGAGGAACCGAAGGTGTGACCGGGCTGGTGCATGTCCAGACCCAGCACGCGCTTGCCCTGACTTGCGAGATAGTAGGCGGTCGCGCTTCCAATGCCACCCAGCCCGGCAACGATCACGTCATAGGTCGCCATAGGAAGTCGCTCCTCCCGCCTCGCCTAGCGCACTTTTCCGCGCGCGATGACCGGCCAGACCTCGACGACTTCCTCATCGCGAATGAGGTACAGCTCGTCGGTCAGATTCACCGTTGGGCAGACGTGATTAGGAATGATCTGCACCTTCTCACCAATCTGCATGCCCTGCATTGATTCCGGCAACCGCACCCAGCCGTGCTCCTCGCTCAGATTCTCGATGACCGCTTCCGGATACTCGACGATGTATCCATAGCCCGGCTTCCACTTTGATGGATCCATCGTCAACACCTTCGAACCGGTGTCGAGGATGGCCCGGTCTGGTGCTGGACGGCTCGTCACCGTCGCGAGGATGCGCAGGGCACAGTTCTCGGGTCCATGCCATCCAAAGCGGAAGATCGTGTTGTCCTGAAAGACATAGGTTCCGGGCCGCATCTCAGTGATGCCTTCTGTTTCCGTTGTCACAAACGCAGCCGGCGTCGAACCGACACTCACGGTAGAAATATCGAAACCGGCATCACGCAATAGGTCCGCGACCTTGACGATCTTCTGGCCGGCATCGTTCGCCAGCGCCTGTAGTTCCTCGACGTCGTCGGCGGCGCCAGCATGCCCCTCATGCGTCATCACCCCGACAACCCGGATATTCGGCAGTTCAACGCGCATGCGTTCGGCCAACGGGACAACTTCTTCGACAAGAATGCCTGCCCTGGCCTGACCAGTGTTGACCTCAATGATGACGTCGAGGGTCTTACCCGCCTCTTCCATCGCCACATTCAGACCGCGCGCCACTTCGAACGAATCGACGGCGACTCGCATGCGCGCGTGCTCCATCAAGGCGACGAGCCGGGCGGTCTTCAACGGCCCTACGACCTGGTTTGCGATGTAGATATCATCCGCGACACCGCTCTCGACCAACGCCTCTGCTTCGCCGAGCTTGGCGCAGGTGATGCCGATCGCTCCGCCCTCTAGCTGCATCCGGGCTACTTCAGCTGTTTTGTGTGTCTTGAAATGAGGACGGAGGCTGATGCCCTTGGAGGCAGCGTAGTCTGACATCTCCTTCAGATTCTTCTGAAGCACCTCTTCGAGCACAATAGAAGCAGGGGTATCGAGCTCTTCGCGATATGACATGTTTCCTCAACTCCTTGCAATGATGGACGGCGGCTCTATAGCCGCTTCAAACTGGCCACTTTTCACCGCTCAGGTCTATCCACCGGCGCAGCCGTTGGGATTGCGTGACGGCGTCAAGCACTTCCTGGACGCGCGCGCCGTCCTCAAATGACGGGGTGAACTCGCTACCACTCCGAATCGCCCGCACCCAATCGGATGCCAGGTCGCGAAATGGGTCCACGGCACGTGGTCCTGAAGCTGGCCGGCGATCCTCTTTCGACATCACCGAACGGACGCTGTCTCCCCGGCGCGCCCCGACGATCTGATCGGGCTCCTGAATAGCCAACATGCCGTCTCCGCCGGAAACGACGATCTCTTCGCCCACATCAGCGGCAGCGGTATATGAAATGCTGACGCTGCCGATTGCGCCGCTTGCAAAACGCATGATGAATGCGGTGTTGTCGTCGGCGTCGACGACCGGTCCGTCGCCGAAACCGGAGGCCAACTGTTCTTTCACAGCCGTGTGAGTAAGGCCGCTTGTCGCATGAATCTCACCGAACCACCAACGCAGCTGATCGACGTAGTGCGAAGCGATCATCGAGAGCACCCCGCCGCCGCGGTCTTGATGTGCCGTCCAACGATCAGGGCGTGCCGGTCCGGAGCGTAGTGTCGAACGGTAGACGATGACGCTGACTGAATGGAGATCTCCGATGAAACCCTGCTCGACGAGTTGCTTCATGCGCTTGCGGGCTGGTTCGTAGCGACGGTGGAACGCGACGCCATGGCAGATGCCACTGTCGCGAACCATCTGCTCAATGTCTCTCGCTTCAGCCGCGCTTGTTGCCAGCGGCTTCTCACAAAGGATGTGGATATCCGCTTCACAAGCGGCAACCGCCATCGCATGGTGCATATCCGGAGGCGCCGCTACTGTAACGGCATCTATCTTGCCGGACAACAGCATCTCACCATAGTCATGGAAGGTGTAGGGGATCTGGTGTTGCTCGGCAATCTCATGGACGCGATCGTTGTCAATTCCGCAGAGCGCGATAACCTCAACACCCGGGATCGACTTGAAAGCGGGCACATGGACGAGTGCGCCAAATCCGGTGCCGACGACACCGACTCTCAGTACTTTGTCGCCAAACGGCGCGCGAACGGGACGCCCATTGCTGCTTACCACATACCCTCCCGAGACTATTGTAGGGAAGGTTGACCGGTTGTGGCTGCTTTTCACGATATTGAATGTCGCTGAAGCGCTAACTAGCTGCTCTGGACGAGCGATCCGAGGCCGTCGTACACCCGCGGTGCCGCATTCGCTCCGTCGAGATCAATCGCTCCTGTTTCAACGAGATATAGGAGCGAGTCAACGACGTGTGCGTCCCACTGCACATCTCGATAAGCTGAAAATTCAGCGAGGATCGCATTGGCGCTCAACGCAGCCCGATACGGACGGGCACTTGCCATCGCATCCAACGCATCGGCCACCGCCAGAACGCGCGCGCCCATCGGTATCTCTCGACCCGCAAGCCCATCGGGATAACCTTTTCCGTCCCAGCGTTCGTGATGGTGCCGGACATAGGTCGTCGAGTCTTTAAACTCCGGGAACCAGGTCAGTATGTTCGCCCCATCCGCCGGGTGACGCTGGAACAACTTCCACTCTTCCTGGGTCAAAGGCTCACTCTTATTCAGAAGCGACAGATCAAGGACCAATTTGCCCAGATCATGCACCCGGGCCGCCCGTTCAACGGCAGCAATTTCGTCCGGCGCAAAATCTAGTCGTGTCGCTATCTCTCGAGCGAGGATCGCTACGCGACGCGAGTGATCCGACGTATATGGGTCGCGTTGATCGACGAGATCCGCGAGCGTATTTATCGCTTCCTGAGTCTGAAATTCAAGCCGATTCTTTCGACTAGCTGATACGTATAGCATCACACCTGGAGCGACGAGCAGCGGCAGGATAAAGATTTGAATAGAAGCGATCACTGCCGCAACCAGCCCGAGCGCGAACTGGCTCACCTGCTCGATCAACAGATCCTGTGTCAGCGCGTCACGCCAGACGAACCAGGGCGGTATCCTCGCCTGCAATCCAATTACCGTGGCCACCAATGTGGTGTTCACCAGGAAAGCGGCAACCATCGCAAGTGCCATGATCGGCAGAAACTTGACTTGTGAGAAGGCCGGGTCGCTTGCATCCCAGCCAAATGTGGCAAGAATCGACACCGCGGCGGCAACCTGTAACACGACCTGACCGCTGTTGAAAACCAGTCCACTCCAGGTTGTGCGTTGAAGCAGTTGACCGGTCACGACACCGACAGCGCTAACCACGATTGCGGGAGCGGGCATCAGGATCAGAGCCGTTGCGATGATCACCAGCGTTGTGAGATCGATGTTCAACCGAAATCCGAGATGGACCGGCCGGACAGTCGCCGCCGCCATCATCGCAGCGAACAGCCCGCCAATGAGTAGCTCGTTGCTGCTGAGTTGCGGGAGTCTTAACGCAGCGAACGCAACGCAAAGCGAGGCGCTCAGACCTACGCCTACGACGAATATCGTTGCGAGCGCCCGTGACCCCATAATTACCGGAACTCTTTCGGAAAGACGCTAAGATAGACGTAATCGGTAGTTTAGCAGCACACGAAAAGTGAGCGACAGTACACGAGTACTGTTCACTTCACATCATACAACGAGAATCGGCCGCAATTGCGGCCGATTCTCGTTGTATGTGTTATTGCTTGTGTACGTTCTTATGGGTTGGCGGGGATTTCAAAATCAATTTTGGCGCTTCCCAGAACGTCTTCAACCTCGATAACTGAACCATCTGGGAGAACGACGGTTAGCAGAATGGGGAGATCTGCATTTTCAACCATCGATCGATCGTAGGGCACTCGCGCGCTGACCACTACATTCATCGTGTTCCCACGCAACTGGCCGCGCTCCGAGAACGTGACCTGCTCGCCGAATCCGTTGAAGCCTTCGTCGGTAAAGAGCACCTGCCGCCGGACGCCGCCAGGTGTCCGCACATCCACCCGTATTGGACCAGTTACTGCCGTCTGATACTGCTCCGGTATTGCCACCCAGATCTGAACTTCCTGACCGTTGAGGGAAACGATCGGATCTCGTGGACACCACTGTAAACCAGCAGCAACCGGACTTGAGATAAAGACAAGCAGGACGGCAGTAAATGCCGCCGTGATGGCGTAACGGCGCATGAAGGGACTCCTTGATATGACCTTCGATAAGTCGTCAGGTCGGGAGGTAGAAAACACTGAACTAATGTCATCCAAGAAAGTGCGCGCGCACTTCCTATAGATTATTTAGGAACGCTGCGTAATAACTACCCGACAGGATAAGCTTATGACGGTCGATTCCGGGTGGCTATGCGTTACAGGTCCAGAATCTACTAGGAAGCGGCTACCGCATAGTCCTGGGGTGCGAGGACTAGGACCTCCCACGTCGCATGGGTCAGCGAAAGCACCTACTTCAAAGAGTTCCAATAGGGTACCAATGAACCATGTACGGCGACTTCAGACCGGCAGTATGTCGATCCGGTCCTCAATCAATTGAACGCGCTCGTCAATAAAGAGCTGGAGCGCCTGCGGATACAATTGGCATTCCGCTTCAAAGACTCTTGCGCCGAGGCTATCGGCAGTATCTCCGGGCTCAACCGGTACACATCGCTGAGCGACGATTGGCCCCGCGTCATATTCGGCCGTCACGATATGAACGCTACAGCCAGACACTCGCATGCCAGATTCCAGAACGGCCCTGTGCACGTTAGAGCCGTACATGCCTTTGCCCCCAAAGAGTGGCAGTAGCGAGGGATGGATATTCAGGATCTTGCCCCGCCACTCAGGCAGATATCTCCAGCATCAACAGATACCCGGCGAGCACGATCATATCGATACTATGTGGTTCGAGTAATTCCCTGACCCGCGCACTTAGGAGCTTCAGGGCTGGGCGCATCGCGTCGGCGAACGATATGGGTTTCGATCCCTGCCCCGCGTGCCACGGCGACCCCGCGAACCTCGGAACGGCTTGAAATCACAACGGGAACTTCAATATCGAGTGTTCCATGCGATGCGAGGTCGATGAGATTTTCAAGCGTTCGACCGCTCCCGGACAGTAAGACAGCTACCCGCAACGGTCGATCTCGGGACGGCAACGTCACTCTCCCACTAACATTCAGTCGATGACGCCTCTATTGGCTACAGTGTACCTACGCTTGTCTCCGCAGGACGCTGGAAAGCCGGAAAGACATTGAATTCGCTACGCCTGACACTACCGTTACCACCAAGCGTCAATAACCAGTACGCGACCGTTGGACGCCGCCGCGTGCTCAGCCGCGAAGCCCGCAGCTTTCGTCGTAGCGTCGCCAGCATCGTTCGAGATGGGTTTTCAAACGGCGTCGTCAATCAGGGCTGGGTCGATCAAGCCAGTGCACAACCGCTGGCATGTGACATTACTTTCTATTTCACGACTCCCTACCGCCGCGATCTCGATGGTGGGCTCAAGATCGCTCTGGATGCGCTGCTCGACGCGCTTGGGGCTCGATGATCGTTATGTCGTTTCGATCACCCTCACCAAGCAGATTGACCCACTAAAGCCGCGGGCTCGAAATCGAGCTTGCGGCATAGAGGGTTGGCAATTCGACGAGACCTACGTCGTCCTCGATTCGGTATGCGAGGAGTCATCCTTCGAAGGTTGATCATGGGTAGATGATGATCTGCCCTACACGCGGCGTGCGAACGAACTCTCACAGAACAGGATATTGAGCACGTCACCGTACTAGAGCGCAAAACCATGCTGATCAAGATCACGACTCCGTAGCGCGGTCTCCAGTCCTGTTAGCGCGATGCTCCCGCCGGTCAACTAGCGTCCTCTGGCATCGGACTCAGCGCCGGTCGCGCGTCGTAGTCCAGTTTGGTTCTAGCTCGACGCAAGCGACGAACAGACCAGATCAGCGAAAACAGGTTGGCGACCAGCAACGTCACGAGAAGTCCGTAGATCCAAGGATAGATCCAGGCGTGGATTGGATTTCGCGATATCGTGAAAGAGATCAACTCAGGTGGATCGTCTGACGGCTCAGCAAGCAGCCGCACCGTCACCTGATGATTGCCATCCGGTAACTCCCGGGCGAGTGTCAGGCGCCGTTTCCCGCCAGCAGCGATACTCATGGTCTGAACGATCGACTCGTCAACGGTATATTCCACCGCGCCACCATTCCCGGCATTGAACCTGAGATCCAGGCGCTGTCCATCGAAGGGAATCGTTATCTGCTCGTCCAGCCTCGAGCTGTTGCTGCAGCATCTCACCGGGGTACTTCCCAATCCCTCGAATGCGTAGGTCAGATTGCGCCGCTCTTAACGCGTCGTAGGCCGGATACGGCGTGAAATCGTGCTCGACCAGCGCGAAGCCGCGCGTTGGATTCTCAATCTGATTCGGATCGTCAGGCGGCTGACTGAAGCGAAAAGTCCAGACCGCCATGACTCCCATCCAGGGCCACTCGCGTTGAGCGCGGGTGTAACCTTCGAGGAGATACCTTGCCTGGGTTTCGCGCGAGACGGGCTTGCCCCAGGGCGATGGCTCGCCTTTCCAGTCATCCGGCAGCGCCACCCAGCCATATTCAACCGCCCAGATCGGTTTGCCCTCGTCTCCGTTGCGCTCCATGATCTCTCGCACCTGTATCACTCGCGAAAAGTTGTTCCGAGCAAAGTCGACCCGCCGGTCATAAGGCGAATAGCCGTATCCATAGACCATTGCGGCGGCTATATCGAAATATTCCTCTGCGCCGAGGTCGTAGAGCTCCTGCAGGTAGATCAGTTCACTGACATTGGCCGGTCCGCGCTGATCGGTAGGAGCAAGTCCAGCCAGAAGTACGGTGGCCTCTGGATCAATCGCTTTGATCGCCGCATAACCGCTTCGGAGCAATTCGACGTAGCCGGCCGGGTCAATCGGATAGCCACCCCATTCGCCCTCCAGATTCGGCTCGTTCCAGAGCTGGTAATAGTGGATCTGTCCCTTGTAGCGGGTAGCGACCGCTTCTACGTAGTCGACCCAGTCATCAATATTGGTGGGCGGGCCATCCGGGAAACGATCGAGATTATCCTGCCCCTCTCGCGCCCAGAGCGGCGGCTTTTCCAGACGAGCGATGATCTCGATATCCCGTTCATTGGCCAACTGGACAATGCGGTCGAACTTGGCCCAGCTGGAATTATCGAAGCGATCAAGGTAGACGCCTTTTTCGGTTGGTTCTATGTCGAACCAACCGAAGATCTGCCGAATGTATCCAATGCCAGCATACGGAAATCATATCCATCGAACGTTTGACGACTTCGGGGTCAGGCTCCTGATCGAGAAACGTATTAACGCCGACAGGATTGAGATCGGTATACGGAATCGGTGAAAGTTCCGAAGTTCCGGCAACGACGCCGCGGTTGAAGTACGAATCCGCCAGCCGGGCAACGCCACCCGCTGCAACAAGCCCAAGGATGACGAAGATGTGGACGAGTATCAGCCCGTACTGTCGCCTTTGCGCTAAAAACGTCCGAAACCGATTGAACATCCGTCCAGCACCCCCTGGAGCATAGAATACGCCAATCGGCCTGCTGGTCTCGCTCGGAAGAAGTCGGAGAAGCGGGCTGTACACTTCATGGCAGGACTTCGGACGACGAACGCGACGCCAACACATGCTGAGTACTAGCTCCGGGAGGGAACATCAACAATCATGCCGAAAGTAAGTGACGAGCAGCTGCGCGAGGCAATCGCGGCCGTCGAAGAGCCGTTGCTCGGGAACACCCTCGGTGCAACTCGCTCAATCAAGGAGATCGACTCAGGCAGAAATAGCGTCAAAGTCATGGTCGAGCTTCCAATCCATCGCTACAGCGAACAGGAGACGCTCCAGCAGCGTATCGCTGATGCCATCACGGGTACTGGCGAGGAACGCCGCGTCGAGGTTGGCTTCACGCCGCGTGTACGAGCCGTCGGTGGTGTGCCTGGAAAGGGCGGTATTCCCGGCGTCAGCAATGCAATCGCAGTCGCATCAGGTAAGGGTGGAGTTGGGAAATCCACCGTCGCGACGAACCTCGCAATCGCGCTGGCGCAGGATGGCGCTCGAGTAGGCTTGATGGACGCCGATGTTTACGGCCCAAGTGTCCCGATGATGCTCGGCTCCAATGCCCGGCCCGGTATGCAGGAACGACAAGATCATCCCGCCCCAGGCATTCGGGATCAAGCTCATGTCGATTGGCTTCCTGATGCCGGCCGACAAGGCTTTGATCTGGCGTGGGCCGCTTGTCGCCCAGCTCATCAACCAGTTTCTCGGCGACGTCGATTGGGGAAAGCTCGACTATCTGATCGTCGATATGCCGCCCGGCACCGGCGACGCGCATCTATCGCTCGTCCAGGGCATCCAGCTCGCTGGCGCGATTATCGCTACGACGCCGCAGGATGTTGCCATCGCCGACGCGGTCAAAGGCATCCGCATGTTCGAAGAGGTCAAGGTCCCGATTCTCGGCATCGTCGAGAACATGTCGTACTTCGTCTGCCCGAATTGCGGCGAAACCTACGACATCTTCGGAACCGGTGGCGGAGAGCGCACAGCGAAAGGAATTCGGAGTCGAGTTGCTTGGCCAGATCCCGATTGATCAGATCATCCGGCAGTCTGGCGACATCGGCCATCCAGTCGTTGCCGCTTACCCGGACTCAACGCCAGCGCTGGCCTTCAAAGCGACCGCGCTCAATGTTGCCGTCGGGCTGGCCAGGGCTGCCGTCAAGCGCCCTCACCGACCGACTATCCAGCTCATGCAAGCGCCGTAAGGGACTGATCTAGGCATTACGAATTCGTTTTGATTGAGTCCCATGCCCGGTAGCTGCGACGCGATGCGTCGCCCGCGTGATAGTCAGGAGCACGGGGAGCAACATCGGGAGACGAACAGGCGCCGCCCGACTAGACCCGGACCAGGCTCCGCAAACCATCAACATCGACAATGACTATCTTTTTCCGCCCGGTCTCAATCAATCCATTGGCCTTGAACTCATTGAGCGTTGCCGTGATCGTTTCGCGATAGGAGCCTAGAATCTCGGCCAGATGCTGGTGAGTAAGGCCACTAATGACCAGATTACCGCGCCAGTCGGTCTGGTCGGCCAGACGCAAGAGCAGACTCGCAAGCCGTTCCCGCAGCCCCTGAAATGCCATCTCCTGCAAGCGTTCCTCGGCCGATTCGAGGCGAATGCTAAGAACCTCGGCGATGCGCACCGCGATGATCGGATGCCTGTTGATCAGTGACATCACATCTCGCGGCTGAGCGAGCAAATCAGGCAGTCAGTCAGGGCCTCGGCTTCGCTGTACTGCAAGCGTTGCCCGAGAATCGGCATCTCACCGAAGATAGTGCCGGCATCGATCGTAGCGGTTATCAGCCTCTTGCCGTCCTCATTCACCCGCGACAAGATGACTTCACCCTTCTTGAGGATGAAAAGCACTTCGGCAGGATCATCTGCGTGATAGAAAATACGCCCCGGCTCGCAGGTGAACATCGGCGCGGATGTTTCGACTTCCTTCATCTCTGAGTCACTGAGATCCCGGAAGATATCAACGGTTTTCAGGTAAGCGAGTTTGCTAACGCTGGCTTCGATTTTGTCTTTCATCGTTGTGCTCATGCGATCCTTCGGGTCAAAAAGAAGATACCCACACTGATCCTATCAAGAGCGCTCGTAACGACGAATGGATGCCTCAAGTTGTTCGATGTAGGGATTGCCGAGCGAGATCACGTCACCGTTCATGATGTAGGTCGGCACACTGAATACTTCGGGCGGCACAGGCGCTGCGGGATCCTCAAGATCGATGACTTCAACGTCGAGGCCAGGCATCCGATCCCCAATTTGCTCAACCATTTTGCGCGTTTCAGCACATGCCGGGCAATGGGTCATCGTATAGATCCTGAGAACTGGAACCATTTGCTCCACACCGTCCATGGCACTTCCGGGTTCGCCTGTCGAGAACGAAGCGTATACCGAGTTCGATCTAGCCGTCGTAACCCTCCTTACGCAGCCGCCCAACAAAACTACTCAAATGTCGGTGTTTCCGAAGTGAACAGTCCCGACCGCTCATCCTGCGATGCCGGGACCTTCAAAAACATTGATGAATATCGTGATAGGCGCATTCGCCACCGCGTCACGCAGCAGATCGGTTGCGCCAGAACCAACGACGCCCATCATCGGCGCCATCGGTTCCGCGGGCGTATCGGTCACGACTTAGCGGTTGCCGGGGAAGCAAATATTCAGTTTCGAAGCGAGATGTAAGAGGCGTTATGATTGGAGCACAGGACAAGTCGTTCGATAGTCAGGTTCAATCCATAAGAATTTTCCGTCAGTAAGTGACCGAAGATCAGAACCTTCAGCGCCTGAGCTGGTCGCGTCGATACACTCTATTCGTGAGTCGCCAGCGACGGCAACGATTCTGGCTCGCTGTTGACACGGTTGGGAATGTGGGATGAGGAGCACCCAGGATGACTACCAAGCTCAGTGATCTACTCGATCAGGGTCGGTCGAATGCCGGTCCCGATCTCAAAGCTTTGATCGACCAGCCGGGTCGTCATATGGACCAGGAGGCGTTTCGGGAGTTCGTCTCCGACGTACGACTTTGGGCGATGGCGACAACCGGGAAGAGCGGAAGTCCACACATTGCGCCAGTTCATCTGAGCCTTATCTGACGATGACCAGCTGCAAATGACGATCCATGTTGAGAGCGTCAGGATGCGCGACATTAAACGCGATCCACGGGTCGCCTTCACCGGCTGGGCCGACGGCGGGCGTATGGCGATCATCTATGGCAACGCCAGTGTCATTCCTGGAACAGAAGGCGTTTCCGGAGCCGGAGGCAGGGAAAAGCCGGTCATCCGTCTGAACATCGAGCCAACGCGGATCCACGCTATGGACCCGAAGCGCGGTCCCTAACGCAGATCACACGCTGGCTTCATGTCTGTACGCCTACGAGAAGACCGAGTAATCAGTCTCCTGAGTCGTGATGAATTCCAGTAGCGCTGGAACGCCGTTCGCATTCTGTTCAATCGCGCGCTGGATAGCCGGGACGATCTCGCCTGGTTCGGTGATGCGTTCGCCATAGCCACCGAAGGCTTTCGCCATCTCGCTGTAATTGCCGGTGATTGCCGTCGCGTCGTAGCGCGCCGTCGCCGCTTCCATTGTCGAGAGTTCGATCGCCATCGCGCCGTTGTTGAAGAGGACAGATGTGATCGGGATGCTTGCTCGCACCGCCGTCTCGAAGTCCATGCCAGTCATACCAATCGCTGCGTCGCCCCAAACGTTGATGCAGAGCTTGTCCGGTTTTGCCAGTTTCGCGCCCATCGCCAATCCGAGCCCGTAGCCTAGCTGAGTCGTCTTGCCCCAACCGAGATAGCTCAGTGGCGTCTCTGAGACCCAGAAGGGCGACAGCTGGTCGCGCGGACTGCCGGCATCGTGAGTGATGATCGTGTTTGGCACGTCAACCGTCGCGTTGAGATCCCTGACAACACGATAGGGCGACAGTGGTGCGCCGTCCGACGCCGTCTTGTGACGCCAGGCTGCCTGCCACTCGCTCTTCAATCGTCCAATCTCTGCAGCGACAGCATCGGCTCGCCCTCGAGGTTCGCTGCCGAGACGGTCGCGGACCGCGTGGACCAGCATTTCGAGCGTGAGCTTCGCGTCCCCTACAAGCGCATCCCCAACTTCGAGATCACGATTGATATCCGACGGATCAAGCGTCGCCTGGATGTAGTTCTTCCCGGCCGGGAACTGGATGCAGTAGCTCGTGGCCGCAAAACTACAGCCGATTCCGAAGATCAAGTCGGCATTATGAATGAAATGATGGACTGATGCGGGAACGGCCCGCCCACCCGATCCGAGCGACAGCCGATGCGTCTCAGGGAAGGCGCTCTTGCCTTCCAGGCTGGTGGTCACCGGTGCTTCCAGCGTCTCGGCCAATTCCCGTAAGGCATCCCAGGCCTGAGCGTAGTGAACGCCCTGACCGGCATAGATTACCGGCCGTTCTGCAGCGATTAATGCCGCAGCTACTCGATCAACATCGGCGGGATTAGGGGCGCTCAAGCGGCGCATGGCGGGCTCGTATTCGAAATCGCCTGGCAACTCATCATCGAACATGTCGAATGGGACTTCGACGACTACCGGCCGCGGGCGACCATTCTTGACCTGGGTGAAGGCTCGCCGCATCGCCCGCACGACGTGCTCTGGACGGTTTACCTGCTCGATGTTCTTCGTGATCTGCTGGAAGTTGAGCAAGGCGCTGAAGCGTGGCGAAACATTCGCCTGGTCGCGCGGGTACCCGGCCGGAATCACCACGATCGGGACCGATTCGCTGTAAGCCTGAGCGACTGAGCCGAACGCATTCTCCACTCCCGGACCAAATTGCATCGCGGCGACGCCGATCGTCTGACCGGCTGATACCCTGCTGATCGCGTCGGCCATGTGAACGCCAGTGCGTTCCTGACGAACGATGATCGGCCTGATACCGGCCTCGGCTCCGGCTTCGAAGAGTGGATTCGACGGGTATCCTATGAGGAACTCAACGCCCTCGCGTTTGAGAATTTCAACGATCGCGGCAGCAACATCCATGGGCTACGCGCCTCTCTAGACTGGCCGTGCCGGATCGTTGGTCTTATTGCGTCACGCGTTTGGGAAGTCCACGCCGCAAGCCTGATCCGACGACTGACTCCAAGCAAGGAGTTCATCGTACTCGATATCAGTCAGCATGAACTCGGTCGTGCAATCTGGACAGGTCACGACATAAACGCAGTCATTGCGTGCTTCACACCATTCGGTGACGTCGCCGTAGAGCCCTTTAGAGCAGAGGTGTTCGCGGACTTCATCAACGACCTTCGCTGACGACAAAACCATGACGTCTCCCCTCGGTGGAATGTGGTGATGTCTTAGTTTCCTAGGATGCAGGAAAAAACATGGAATGTCAAGCAATGACAGCCCCACACAAATACTGCTTCCGCTTTCATGCCGAGATGTGCTGAGCAACTTCAGATTCCTGCTCTCAGCACAGGTAATCGTTCCCCTTCGCACCGGATTCGGCATCGGAGCCGGGCAAGCGCACAGAGCAATTCTCAGTCAGCATTTGATTGGCCGCCTTAACATGAGGGGCAAGCCAAATAGGCCAGATGGATTGCGAGCGCTCTTCATTTCCAGCAATCCGGGCAACCTGTCCATCACCTATAGAGCGTCGGCACGTTGCCAACCCAGGGCTCTGTAGATTCGAGCACCGCTCAGGACGAAGCCAATAGCAGCGGGCCAGTGACCCATCTCTATCGCTGCGTCCAACATCAGCTGATGATGCGAGTGCTTGCAGCTCAATTAGCGTCGAGCGCTTGTCTCCAGCTGCGGACCATCTCCCGGCTAACCGGTCGATCCCACGAATGATCACTCCGAGCCGCCCGTCCAATATGAAATCGCCGAATTCCAGCGCTACGCAACGGGGCTACTCTCTCCAGTACCAGTCCACCACCAGCAAGCCAGCTCAGCGCTTCGGTCTGCCAACCAGCACGCTCACAAAGTGTTTCGAGGCCCAGCTTCAAATCGCCACGCACTCCTCCGGAGAGGATGCAATCGAGATTCGGGAAAGATTGTGCGGATTCCCAGGCAGCCCGCTGGTCAACGGCGTGGTCGAATGCGTGGTGCAAGGTCCAGCTGCATGGATCTACAGCAGCTGAGATTATGTTGAGTTCGGAAAGATCCAAAGCGCCGGATTCATCGAGAAACCCGAATACGAACTCATCCGCACCTGCATTGCGAAGGTCAAAAATTCGCTCGCTGAGGGCGTCAAGTTCTTCCTCCGACGCCATGAATCCACCGTTCGTCCGCAGCATGACCCGCAGTGGGATCTTGACAGCGTCACGAATCGCCCGAAACTGCTCAACCAACGGGGTGAGTCCGCCAATTCTGATTTCGCTGACGATTTCCAGGCGATCCGCACCACCCAGTTCGGCCGCAACGGCGTCCTCCGCCGAGAGCGCGATCACTTCCAACAGCGACCGCGTGTCTTCCCTGCGATGACTTACGCCGACTGAATCGTCTTCAGGAGTCACTTGAGTGGGCCAGTTCTCGGTCTCGGGGAACGACAATGACCGGCCGGTCCGAGTGAAGGCAGAGCCATTCCGACGTGCTCCCCATAAGGTCCTGCGAGGAGCTTCCCAGGCCATGCGATCCAACAACGATGGCTGCAGCGTCACGCGCACGCGCAACTGCCAGTAACGTCCGGCTGGCGAATCCACGAGCGCGAATCCTGCGCTCGTCCATCACGAGGCTTTTCGCTCTGAAGTCCTCTACTTCGACTGCGTCAGGCTCAATCGCTTCGACGGCAATCACGTTTACATCCAGGGAGCCTGCCATGACCCGAGCGGTGCGCACGACTTCCGTTGAGAATTCGGACTGGTCGTAGCCGACGACGACACAATGCACGCGCTCCGAGATGTGCGCTCCGACCGGCAGCAGCATGTAGAAGGTTCGCATGTTCCGAAGAATATCCCGCAAACGAGACCCCTGACTGAGCGAGCGATCGCTGGCCGAATCGCGATCTAGCGCGAGGATCAGGAGCGAACCCGGTTGGCTGGCTGCCAGTTCTGGCAAGCGCTCGGAAGGGTCGCCGGTGATGACGAGATGGTTTACCTCGAAGCCCCGCAGTCGGTCATCCGATTTGACGATCTCAAGGCTGTCGTGCGCGATCAATTCAAGCTGCTCGACCGTCGCTTCCTCTTTAGGGCCATCGACAATGCTGACGAAGGTGATCGGTACATGGAGGCCTGCCGCCAACGATCTGCCCCATTCGACCCCGATTTCCGCGTCTCGATGATCGCCCATGACAATCAGCAAACGCGTCAAATAGGGAGCCAGATAGCTTGTCAATTTCGGTCCACCAATCTGATGATTGCGATTCTCATCGGCTATCCATTCGAAGCCGGACTCTCAGTCGCTGGCTGATCACTCGGCGTTCGGAGCACAGGTTCGCGATCGGGCACCCGCTCGCTGTGACCAACGCGCACCTTTAGATCATCCACCAGGCTATAGATCACCGGCACGACAACGAGCGTTAGCAGTGTCGAAGTGAATAACCCGCCGATAACCGTCCGGCCCAGATCAGCTGCAATCAACGCCCCCTCGGTGAATCCAAGCGACAGCGGCACAAGCGCAAGCATGGCGGCGAAGGCGGTCATCAGGATCGGTCGGAGGCGAGTCTGGGCGCCCTCGACGAGTGCGTCATGGGTCGAATAGCCGTGATCCTTGCGAAGCATGATCACGAATTCGAGCATAACAATCGCATTCGTCACCACAATACCGACGAGCATGAGCACACCGATGAGTGCGCTGATACTTAGCGACGTGCCGGTGACGAAGAGAGCGACAATCGCGCCAATGGCCGCAAGCGGAAGGCTGAAGAGGATGACAAGTGGGTCCAGCCAGCTACCGAAGAGCAGCGCCATGATGGTATAGACGAGCACGATAGAGATGATGATCGCGATGAACATGTCGGCGAACCCTTGCTGGATATCGCCGGCCACGCCGCCAATCGAAACGTCTAACCCATTCGGCTCGTTGAGCTTCTGTACAGCAGTCTGAACTTCCGCAGAAACGCCGCCGGTGTCATCCGTCGTGATATCTGCCGTCACACTCGCTGCGGGATTCCCGTCCACACGCGTGATCGTCACCTGTTGCGGGACAGTGGAGAGAGTCGCGACCTCTCCCAGCGTCACATCCGAGGTGAGCCGCAGGCTTTCAAGCTCGGCGATAGTGGTCGCATCGCCGCCCGACGTCTGGAGCACAATCGGGATCGGTCCGAACTCAGTCGAAACCGTTGTCACGGTCTTCGCAGACGAAAGATTAAGAAGCTCAGCCGAGATGTCAGCTGGTGTCAGTCCATACTTTGCGGCTAGAGAGGCGTCGACGTCGATTTGGACGGTGTCCTGTACTTCGCCGAGATTGCTCGAAACATTGGCAACATTATCGACACTCGAAACAGCGTCGGCCACCTGCTGAGCAAAGTCAGGGAGCGCCGCAAGCCCTTCGGCACTGTTAGCTGAGACGGTGATCAAAATGCCGGAACTGGGGCCGAAGCCGCCGCCAGACGCCGACACCGAGATGTTTGAGCTGTCCGGTATTTCATTCGCGATATTTACCCGCAGCTCATTCGCGACAGCGCCTTTGTCCTCGCTCGCTTTGAGAAAGACCGTCATCGTTGCGCTATTCGGATTCTCGCCTCCAATGATTGCTCCGATCGCCCCAAAATCGCCCGAGGCTCCGGTGATCACTGTCTGGTATCGGTCGATGTCGTAGTCCTCAAGCAGAGCCTCAACCTGGATGGATTGATCGAGCACCGCCTGCTGGGTCTGCCCGGGTCGCGCACTCACGCTGATCGTGACCGCGTTCTCGCTCGTGTCCGGAAGGAATGCAACTTTCAGGAACGGCACAAGGGCAAAGCTGGCTATGAACGCCACCGCGGCGACAATCACCGTCTTCCAGCGATTGCGAAGCGCCCAGGTCAGCATTGGCGTGTAGATGCGGCCGAGCCGCGTGTCGCCCGGCTTCTTCTCCGGCTCGACTTTGACGCGGCCGGCGATCGTGTATTTGGTGAGCATTGGAATGACGGTGACAGCAACGATTAAGGAACCAAGCAATGCGAAGACTACAGCCAGAGCAAAGGGCAAGAACAACTCACCGATCAATCCACCAATCAGACCGAGCGGGAGAAATACGGCGCACGTCGTCGCCGTAGCACCGACAATTGCAAGCGTCACCTCTCGGGCGCCATTTATGGTTGCGGCGAAGGGTGGCTCGCCCTCTGCCATATGCCGGTACACGTTCTCAAGCACGACGATTGAATCGTCGATGACGCGCCCGATTGCAATCGTCAGGCCCGCCAGTGTCATGATATTGAGCGAGTTGCCAAACAGGTTAAGCGCGATGATCGCAATTGTGACGGAAAGAGGAATTGAGACGGCGGTAATGAAGGTCGAGCGGATATTCCAGAGGAACAGGAAGACAATGATGATCGCCAGCACTCCGCCGATGATGCCTTCCTTGATCACCCCATTAATCGACTCTTCGATGAAATTAGCCTGATTCTCAAAAATCTGGATCGAAATCCCGTCTGGAAGTTCGGCTTCTATTTCGTCGAGCTTGCCGGTAATCGCGTGCGCGACATCGACGGTGTTTGCACTTTTGAGTTTGGTGACTCGGACACTGACAGACGGCTCGCCATTTGTTCGAGTACGACCAACCGAGGTTCCCTCTGCCTGCTCGATAGTAGCTATCTCGTTCAACGGAACCAGAGAGCCATCCGCAGCAGTGATCGGGAGCCCCTGCAATTCCTCGACACTGTCGAAGAGGCTCACCGTTTGAAGGGGCAGCGTCGAGTTGCCTGTTTCTAACTGGCCCGAAGGTAAGATGACGTTGTTTGACTGGAGCGCGCTCGCAACATCGTCGTAGGTGATGCCCTGTTCGAGAAGAGCTTCGCGATCAAGCGTGATGACCGCTTGATTGAGCGTTCCGCCGACAAGTTCTACCGACGCTACGCCATCGAGATTCGAGAGTTCAGGGATAATCCGCCCCTGCGCGAGCTGGGTTAGTCCGGCCTGATTCATCTCTCCCTGCAGATCGAAGGTTACAACCGGCAAAATAGAAGGATCGAAGGTCAGAATACTTGTCGTTCGCCCGGGACCAAGCGGAACGGTGCTAACTTGCTCCTGTACTGCGGCCTTAGCATCATCGATATTGGTGCCGAACTCGAACGAATAGAGGATGACGCCGAAGCCTGCGACAGACGTTGATTCTGTTGATTGGAGCCCGTCGAGTCCGGCAGTCGCTGCCTCGATCGGGGCGATCACATTTTGCGCGACTTGATCCGGCTGATCTCCGGGGCTTTGCACGACGAGCGTCATCACCGGAAACTCGATGTCCGGAATCAGTTCCTGATTGACGCGGGTGAAGGTGTAAGCACCGTATCCCGCAATAACCAGGATAACCAGAATAACCAGCCAGGATTTGCGATAAGAAAACTCGGTCAACCAGGAGACAATGCGGCGCATCAGGCACTCAATCCATTCTTCTTAGCCTTCATCGAAATCAAACGGAGTTCTTGATTCCCAGTTGAGGTTTCCTAGTCACGCACATCACTCGAGTTCCGTGCGGCGGCATCGTTCATAATCCCCATCGCGGAGATTACAGTCCGCAGTTCATCGTCGCTCATGTGATCGGCAAGTTTGCGGAGCGATTCCTCGCGTACTTTCCAGAATCTCTCGATGAGATCCCTTCCTTCCGCAGATAGCTCGCACACGACAACCCGTCGATCATGCTGATCGTGCGAGCGGGTTACGAGAGCCTTGTCTACCAGGCGATCTATCATCGCCGTTGCAGCCGAATGACTGATCCCGCTCAGGCTGGAGATGTCGCCCATACGGAGCGGGCCATCGAGCAGACTGGCAAGCGCTTTGAGCTGGGGCATCGTGAGTTCGACGTCTGGCCAGTCAACCGGCATCGTTCGTCGCACTGTGCGTTCGAAAGCATTGGCGAACTCTGTAAGCTGCTTCACCAATTCTTCACGCTTGTCCATCATCAGTCCTTCGTCCGAAAGTCGTTACTTCCATCAATGTGAAATATTCTACATCATCGGAATATACGACTCAACGGCACGAAAAAGATGGGCGCTAACTTCAATCTGCTATGCCCCGACTGCGTCGACCTCCAGGATGCGCCGCACGATGGCCAGTGTCGCGGCGTAGGTGGAATCCATGCCGTAATAGCTGAGGCCACGCGCGCCGAGCGTTTGGGAACGGGTGTAGGGTGTATCGGAAGCATAGTGGATGATTCCGAGATCAATCGGTATGTCGGAAAGCCTGACTTGTTCGCGAGCTGGATAACGCGTCATGAACATGTCCTCGGAAAGCCCCGAGAGATAGGGGCCAGCTTCCATCTCAGCGACGGTGTAATTCTCACGGTAATAGAAGTCCAGGTGACCACGATTCTGCAGATAGGTACCGCGCACGGTGATCGCCCGTTGATTATCGAGAGCTGAACCGTAAACGAGAAATGGGTCCAGATCAGCCTTGGAGAACGCATTGTCGAACCAGTACGTATTTTCCGAGTGCTCGTCGTAGACGACGTTCGAAATCATCACGTCGCCGATGCGGGCATTGAGCGTCGCGGCCTTCCCCAGGACATAGACGCCGCGCAGATCATCGACCGTCTGCGCGATCTGCGTCATGATGTGATAAGCAGCCATACCGAGCGGGTAATTAATGTTGATGATGACGCCCTCAAGCCCGTGCCAATCCCCAACAGCGTCGCGGATGCGTGGGTCAATGTCCGATTCCTGGAGCTTCGCCATGTCGATGACCTGTATGCCAGCGTCGATGACGCTCTCGGGTTCCAGGTTGTAGATGCCACGCTCGGCTTCCTCCCGATCACGAGATTGCCGCTCGTCGGGATACGCCCGATGGAAATACCGGGCGGCGTAATATAGAAAATTATCCCAGGAAGCTTCAACGTCCCCGGACTGCAACTTGCGCAGCTCGGGGATGAGTTCTGGCAATCCTCCCATTTCAACGAACTCGACCATTTCGTCGCGACGACGACGAGCCGTGCCGGAGAGGACGTTGACGACTGAGTGCGTGTTCGATGAAACGAAATAGGTTGGTCGCCGGGCGAGGTCATATCGCTGGCATAAGCGCCGCACGGGGTCCCACCAGTGGTCAGTCGCGCGGCCATAGCCAAGATAAGTCCCGCCAAGCATATGCAGGCGCAAATCTTGACGCCTGCTCTGAAGCCTGGCCAGATTGACTCGAAATTCGTCGCCCCAGGACAAGACGAGCCGCTCCCAGTCAAACGGGCTAATGCCTAGCCGCACCCCAATTTCTTCGGACGGCTCATCTGGACTAGTCTCTATTCCTTTGAGCAGGGACGAAAGTAGATCATCTTCCCGGCAGATTCGATGAAGTTTGTTCCACTCGATCTGCCAGGCGACGATAGTCGGGATGAGATCATCGAGATCCGATGACGAGGCGATGAAGACGGCCAGCGTTTCATTTCCATCAAAGTGCCATTTGCGTCGCCGGCCGGGCGCCGAGACAGAGGTCCAACTCTCGACGTCGGGATATCCGGCACGACGGAAGAGACGCTCAGACTGACAGAGCACAACCGTGCGAACCCGTACGATCTCCGGCGGTAGACGCAGGGAGCTGTACATGAACGCTCCCATATCTGGCGCAGTGTCGCGCGCGCCGAGATGCAGAGAAGACTCGATATTCATGTGCGCTGAAACGAGCACGTCAACCGCAATCGGCCCCGATGATTGCAAAAGGGTGTTGTAGGTTCGAACGTAAAGGTCTACTTCGCGCTTACCCGCTTCGTAGAGGCCGCCTGGCGCAGAGTTATCGGACAGGCGGTGTTCGGGGTTGGGGTTCCTTGCTGCATCCACACGTTACCGCTTTCTGCGCTCACGAGATTGACCGTGCCGATTGACGGCACCAGTTCAAGAATACCGAGAACCGTGAGCCTGCGCCGCGTAGAAATCGACGTGCCATCTTGAGCGCACGCTTGAGCTGGAAGTGTTGACAACGACATGACCGGCGGTTGTTTGGCCGCCGGTCATGGCATGATCTTTGTGCGCCTCCGAAAGGTGCGCTTACTGGTTGAAGATATCTCCGGAATCGATACCTTCCTTGAAGCTCTGGAGTATTAGCTCAGCTACCGGCCCATTGGCGTCGAGCTTATCGACATTGTCTTCCATATAGGCCTGGATGTCCTCGTCTTTGCAGCCAATTTCATCCGACTTAGCGCTGATATCGTTGATACTTGTTTCAAAGTTCGTCAATGCCTCAGGCTGCTGATCACTGTTGAAGTCCGAAAGACTCATATCAGAGAGTTCGTCAAGGAGCGTCTGCATGTCGGCGATGAAAACTTCACCCACATCGTCGCAGGTTTTCGCGTCTTCAATGCTTCCAGCGCTGTCATCGTCGTCATCGCCACCGCAGGCGGCAAAAACGAGTACGAAAACGAGAAACAAAGGTAACAACTTCCGCATCTAAATTCCCCTTGCCCATATTGGGTCAGTCTTGCATCTCCCGAGGATTATATGCAGGTTTCGAAATCCTTAGCCACTGAAATGACACGTCCCAGTCGTCCGGGATGTATAGGATTGAACAGCCGGGGATATTGGACGCAATACGTAGAGGCTGGAAAACATGTCGTGGTTGCGAAGACCAAATCAAGACGACGATCCCGATAATCCAAACCCAGGCAGTGGGGCTGAAGGTATTGATGCCGATACCGCAACACGGCGCCGATCACGACTCAAGCGACGGATCACGAATCTGGAGCACGACATCGAGCGAGCGGCAAGTGCTGGTCGAACAGATAGTCACTGGCGAAGAAGAATCGAAGCAATCAACGCTGCGATCTCACAGGCGCAAGCAGACGTGAAACTTTTAGACACTGAACAATCACTCAACAGCGGCGTCCGTCTCCCTCCCACGCCCATCCTCGCAATCGATGTCAATACCAACATTCCGGCGACGGTGAAGTTCACCATCGGCGATGAGAGTTTCCGTTATAGCGAGGAGGTCGACTGGACCGAACGGGGCGAGCAACGCTCGCTGCCCGGCCTCCGTCGTTTTGAAGGCGACCCCGCAGCACTCATTCCGGAGCAAACTCCGCCCGACCGTAGAGAAGCGCTACAAGAGCATTTGCTTCACGCAGTCGGAGCTCTGGCGATAGCGTTGAGGGATGGTTCCGCGACTGTGGCAGGCGAGCTGACACTGGCGGATTTAGCCAGCCCGTGCCCTATTTGTGGGAACTGGAGAGATCATCGCGGGCGCTGCATCAACTGCCAGCGACGGGAGTGGCAGGCGAACGAAATCCGAGCTGAAATCGGCAGGATGATCGAGGAACGCAATAGCCTACTAGAGGAGATAGCCAATCAGCGCGACGCTCTCCCGATTCTCCAGCGCCAGCTTCAGGACGCTCGCAAAGAGCTCGAGAAGTACAGCGACGGCTAGTCCCAAAGCTCAGTGATAAGGTCGCTGAGAAATCCGCTGCTTGTAAAGAGTTGCGACTTTGCCAGTGTCTCCTGATTTTCAATCGGCCGATCTCCGCGCTCGCTCGCAGCGAGCGACCAGGCACACCATGAAATAGCTCGGATCGCTGCCAGTTGCATAGCGGGCCGCAATGCCGCCCTGTAATTCCCAGAATCGAGACCCGGTCGCGCCTCAATATACGCCTGTATGAAGGTCTCCCGTTGTTCCTCTGAGAGTCTTGCCGCCGTCGCATCCCGCCATAGTGTCGTCGTCGGCAGCAAGAAGTGAGCGATGTCCATCAGCGACGGAGCGACTCTGGCTTTTTCCCAGTCGATCAGCGAGACGCGGCCATCGTCAACGATAAAGTTGTGCGAATTGAGATCGGTGTTGATGATCACTTGATCGGCCCGCATGGCGTTGAATGCGCCCGTCGATGTTTCTTCAACTCGTTCTCTAAGCGCCTTGACGGCATCCCACTTCGGATCGCCAAGCGATGCCACGAGCAGCTCCGATTCCTTCAGAATCGAACCCATCGGATCGCGATGAAGCTGTAGACGATGTCCGGCTGGCGGCATCAGCCGGTGAATTGTGGCGACGCACCTTGCCGCTTCAACAAGATCGATCTGGTAGTTGAGAGGTCGACCCGGAAGATAGGTTTCCAGCAAATATGGATAGCCAATCGGCTGTGTCTCCGCTTCAACACGAATGAGCCTGGGCACCTTGCCTGTGGGGGATAGAATCTGGAGTGCGTGGGCCTCATAGAGAGCTTGCTCCGGCACATCGAGTCCCATCTGCGACCCGGTGACGACGCGCAATACGGCATCGATACCGTCGACCGTTACCCGATAGTTGTAGGTGTATTCCCCAGCAGCCAGAAATCGAAGAGAATCCAGCTCTACGCCCGGCATCGAAGCCGCGAGTGCGTCGCTCACCAATCCGAAAAGTCGTTCGTTTAGCTCTTCGGCGTTCGCCATCCCGGCCCTTCTGGCTTGACTATGTTAACGTTTGCAATCCGAGATTTCTGCGGTTGATACGTAGAGGAGCATCCAGATGACCAGTCCAACGGCTACGCCGGCTCTCTTTCGAGAAGAATTCTCCAGAGCCGATGGCTGGCTCTACTTCGACCATGCATCGACCGGATACTATCCAGCGAGAACGGTCACCGCAATACAGGAATTTGCCGCCAAATCCGCGAACCCGATTGCCTATGACACAGGACGCAACGAGCAATTGCGGGAAAGCACCCGCGAACAAGTCGCTCAACTCACCGGCGCAGATCCCGGTAATGTCGCATTTACATCTTCACTTTCGGAGGCGATGAACCTCTTCGCAAACGGGCTATCCTGGTCACCGGGGGACAACGTCGTCGTACCCGGTGGCGAGTTCCCGTCGGTCACATACGCCTTCGTCAACATCCGCAAACGCTATGGCGTTGAATTGCGGCGTATCCCTCCGGATGCGAGCGGTAGGACCGATCTCGCGGGCATCATCGCAGCGATCGACAACAATACCCGGGCTGTCGCGATCTCCCATGTCGAGTGGGCCGATGGCTATCGCAACGACATCGCCTCTCTCGGAGAAGTCTGCCGTCAACGGGACGTCGAACTCTTCGTCGACGCTACCCAATCTATGGGCGCTCAGCCAATAGACATCGAAAATTGGGGCGCCTCGGCCATCGCATCCCACGCCTACAAGTGGCTACTGGCAGGCCACGGCCTCGGAGTGGCTGCCTTTTCCGCAAACGCGATCGATCGCATCTATCCAGCTTACGCCGGTTTTCACTCCTTCGAAACGGTACTCGATGACTCCAGCTACAGCTATGACGACACCAGCGGCGACTTCGAGTTCAAGCCGGGCGCGTTGCGCTTCCAGACCGGCGGCTTCGACAAGCTTTCGACAACAGCGCTCAACTCCTCGCTGTCGCTCGTCCTCGAGGCAGATCCCGCCAACTCGAGCGCGCACGGCAGCGAGCTAGTAAAGATGATCGCAGACGGAGCAGAATCCCGAGGCTATCGGATCGCCTCCGACCTGAGCGAAGGCCATCGCTCCCAGTTCCTGGCGATTACTACCGGGACTGTTGAAGGCGACCAGAAGACTATCGAAACACTCGCGGAGGCAAAGGTCAAAGTAACCTTGCGTCCGAAGGGCATTCGCGTGTCACCCTACTTCTATCACGAAGCCTCCGATGTCGATCGATTCCTGGATGCTCTGCCCCGCACAACCGATTGATCAGCGAGGCCCTACGGATCGAAGCCCTGAATAGAAACTACCGATGATCAAAGAATGGGAGCGAAGTTCTGTGTCGAGTCATGTGCGTCGCGCCTTGGCCGGACTCTGCCTGGTTCTCGTCCCGTTTGTAGGGTTCGCTCTCACGGCAGGAGCCGAAGCGCCTGCCAATCCGAATTTTCTGTCAACCTGGGAGCGAACCGACCGACCTGTTAGCGAAGGGCAGGCGGTCCGCACCTGGATGTGGGGCCCGGAAGCCTTCACCGGCAAAATCGTCGAAGATTACAAAGAGTCTCCTGGTGGCAAGAGAACCGTTCAGTATTTTGACAAGAGCCGGATGGAGATTACCGATCCGGGAGCCGACCCGTCGTCAATCTGGTTTGTGACGAACGGACTGCTCGTCGTCGAACTGATCACCGGTCAGATGCAGACGGGCGACAACACCTTCGTCGAACGCGCTCCGGCTACGGTGAATGTTGCTGGCGACGCGGATGATCCTCGAGGACCGACATATGCGACCTTTGCACAGATTCTCGATCAGGGACCGCACACAATCGGCGAGACCGTCGCCCAACGCATTAGCCGCAACGGCACCTTATCCTACGATGCAGCACTCCTCGACCAGGGCGTGACAATCTCTACCGTGGATGACGTCACCAACCACGCCATCGCCGCACCCTTCTGGACGTTTATGAACTCGAGCGGCACCGTCTATCAGGATGCTGGGTACACCGACGCGCCGCTCTTTGAGAACCCATACTTCGCAACCGGCCGGCCCATAACGGAACCAGTCTGGGCCGATGTCAAGGTCGGTGGAGAAATGAAGCTCGTCCTGATCCAGTGTTTCGAACGACGCTGCCTGACGTATACACCGGCAAACGCCCCGGAGTGGCAGGTCGAAGCCGGGAATGTCGGCCGTCACTACCAGGCATGGCGTTACAACTAGGAGATTGGCAACTCCGCGGCGTTCCGTATACTCCTACAGACCCACAGGAAGACACTGTGGCGCGGATGCACGAACTCGGAACACAATTCACTAGCCGTTCTTCGCGACGGTGGTTGAACTGGGGATAGGGCTTTCAATGGCCTTTTCCATCGTAGACTCCAACGAACGAGACAAGCTCGAAATCGTTGGCTTCAGTTCCGCCGCTCCATTGGCCGTCTCAAGCTTTACCCAGAAGCCGTATTCGGGTAAGAAATGAGATGCCAGCCCCATCCACACTCTGGGTCTGACCCACTTCTCTGATGAGTTCATTGGGCGGACAGGAGGTCCATTCAGGCGATGAAATTGTGCATCGGAAGGATGCGCGGTTCCGAAGGTTGAATGCCGCATTCCTTCAGGATAGGAATGAGTACAGATCCAAACGTTCCGAATAGTTCTTCCGATTCCCAGATATCAATGACGAGCACGCCATCAGGCGTCGGAGCTGCCACGTGAGAGGTTCGTCCAGCGGGTTCTCTCTGGCCTGCCGCCGCGAGAAGTCCGTCAGCTTTGTCATACTGTTCGATGGTCATGCCGGGCATATCCAATACCACGACGATCGCCATGATCGACCTCTTTCCTATTCCAAGAGCATTACCGTAGTAGCTGGCAAGGATCAATGTAACATGCGATCAGTTTGCCCGTCACATTCGGATTTGAAAGTTTCTTCGCGTACCTTCCAATCTTGAACGCATCCTGCTTCAGCGTTTGACAGCCTGTGATCTTCGACAGAAGATGAACCTGGTTAAACGCTAGCGTAGTGCCGGCTGTGGCCGCACTTTCGGGCACTAGGCGTTGACGAGACCGTCTATAGGGTCAAGGAACCGGCGTCTTTCGTCAGCATGGTGATCGACAGCCAGCGCGAGCTGACACTTGACGTCGACGTTCTCGATGCCACGGATAGCGCCTCGTTCGGACGCTGCCTGGCACCCTCCGTGCGCTGCTACGAAGTCGAGGTGCTGGTCAACGACGGGCATGGGAGCTACGGCGTCGTGGCCGCCTGAGACTTGAACAGTACACCATTCGCTTCAATTCGAAGATTCCCCCAAGGCTATGCGACAGTCACCAACAATCCGACTAGTATCCAACGCTGATCATTCCAACTATAGTGTCCGATATAGTGACCGATTCTTATCGTGAACGGATCAGCCGATGCTGCCTCGACTGTTGCGCTACGTTTCGTTGGCCGAGATTGTCGTCCTGATCATCACCGGCGGTGGCCTGTTCTTCTTTCCAGGGTTGATCGATGATCTCTGGCCCTGGCCGCTAACGCCCTTCAACGCACGCTCCCTGGGCGCGGTCTACCTGGCAGCCCTAACATCGGTCACATTGATGATCCTTATCGATCGATGGGATCCAGCGCGCACGATTCTCGGAACTATCCTGGGCTTCACGTCGATCGTCTTTATCATCTCGTTGATTGAGATTGATCGCTTCGATTTCGGCCGCCCGGAAACCTGGGGATGGTTCCTGCTCTACTTCATCCTGCCAGTCAACTCCGCCTATCAACTGTGGCGCTCTCGCGACGAGCCCACAGAAATGACAATGCGGTTCAGCCCTATCTGGTCGGTTTTGCTCTGGGGATCGGCCGGACTCGTTGGCGCATATACCGCCGGGATGTTGATTGCTCCAGGGACATTCACCGAATTTTGGCCCTGGCCGGTCGACGACTTCCACGGGCGAATGTATAGCGCCGCCTTTATTTCGGCCGCCGCGGGCTTCTACGGCGTAGCCCGCCACCGGCGGCCAATCGACATGTTCGCAATCGGTATCGTACATGTGTTCGCCGGAGTGCTGCCCATCGTCGGTCTACTCGTCGTCAACGCTTCTCGCGATGTGCTCGACTGGTCTGATGGTGGACTCTGGCTCTGGCTTGCCGTCTTTAGTGGATTGTCTTCGCTCGGCGTTGCGATGGTCGCCCGGTCGCGCCGCGAATTTTCGTCAATACCCTTGCCGCTACCGGGGATGGATCGCCGCGATGTTGCCGCCAAGGCGTTCGCGTTGCTCTTCAGCGCGGCATTTCTCTCGGCTGGCATTTCAGGCTTTCTACCGCCTTTCCTGGCAGATCTCCCCGACAATGCGCGTTCAATTGACTTGACCGCTTCGTATGGCTACCTGGTAGGACTCTACCCGGTCAACGCGCTGCATACGCTAATCCACCTGACACTCGGGATCGCCGGTGTCCTGGCGCTCATAGGACGCATATCAATCGGCGGCTATGCGCGTGCGACCGCCGTCATTCTCACCGCATTTACCGTCATGGGTTTGATTCCAGGATTGTGGACGACTTTCGGCGTGCTACCGCTTTACGGGCACGATGTCTGGCTTCACGCCGCCGAAGCCGCTATTGCCGCATACATGGGATTCGTTCTCCTGGCCCGCGAAGCCGCTCCTTCCGTCACATCCCAGCCGATTATCGTCAGCCAGGGGCGAATTTCCTGATAGGAAAACGCGGACCACCAATTTGCCGCAACGACCGTAGAGCCGATTGGCGCGTGCAGTCGCTCATGCAGTGAACCGGATATTTCGAAAGAATCCCACATTCGTGTTCTACAACTGTAGTACTAGGCCAGTAGCCACCAACTGGGCGAGGATCCCCAACCGGGAATCACCCGTTCGCTGCACTTCCGCGTCCAGGAACATTGGATTACTGGTCATAGATCCCTCAGTTCACAGAGCATTCACTCAGGTTGCCAACTGTGTGGATTGCCTGTATTCATCGCCAATCGATACCTCCGACGAGATGGGGAATCTCTATCTTTGAGAGTTGCCATGGCGCACGCAGCACCATACGCCCGATCGATCCGGGCTAGCATTGGTCGATTGCCTTCTTTGGGTGAGAAAGGGCAGGAATGGCCGAACAAACGACGACGCTGGATGCGGACCAAACCCGCTCATCGACGCCATCGACGCTCGACGTCAGGCTACTCGCTCCCGTCTGTCTGACGCTCTTCATGGCGGGCCTCTGGGGACAGGCTTTCGCGCCGCTCATTCCCGAGATAGCCGACGATTTGAATGTCTCGGTCGCGCTTGTCGGGCAGGTTTCGACCGTCAGCCTGGTGATGATCGGGCTGGGCAGTATTGTCACTGGTCCGTTGGCTGACCACTTCGGCCATCGCCGGACGATCGCAACTGGCCTGGCCGGTGGGGTCGTCGCAGCGTTGCTCTTCGCGACCGCGCCAAATTACTCCAGCGTTGCTGGCGGCCGGATTCGTTGGCGGAGTCTCCTTCTCGATGGTCCACAGTGTCGCCTTCGGCACCGTTGTCGCGAGCTTCACCGGCGATGTCCAGCGACGAGCGCTCGGCATTACCCAGGCAACGGTCACTTCTGCCGGAATCATTGGCGCGCCAATCGTTACGCTGATCGCCTCTTTCTCAGACTGGAGGACGACCTTCATCGTGATGGCCGGAATACTTGTCGTCGCACTGCTAGCGGTCATCCGATTGGTGCCAGAGGGTCGACCCGCGGGCCCGTCACAACTCTCGGTCGCGGGCGTGCTAGCAGCCTATCCGCCCGTGTTGCGAGACAGCGCCACTCGCAGGATCTACATCGCGGCCATGCTGCGTGCGATTGGCTTCGGCGGACCGATGATCTTCATCTCCGCTTTCCTGATCGAGCGCCACGGTTTTACGTTGCGCGAGGTGGGCGTCGCCCTGATGGCAACTGGAATTGGTATCTTCCTCGGCAACCTGAGCGGCGGTGGCGCATGGCTAGGCCGATTCGATCTACGACGTGCCTACGCGCTCTCAACCTCGACGCTCGGTTTCGGTTGGCTGGCGGTCTTCATGCTTGACATCCCCGGTTTCGTCGCCGTCGCCGGGATCGTCGCGATTTTCTTCGTCGCCGGCATCAGCTACATCAGCCGCCTGGCCCTCCTCGGCCAGACCTCCAAGGGCAGCTCCGCGACCACAATGGGGCTCAACACCGCCACCCTCGGCATCGGCAACGCTCTGGGCACCGCCATCGCCGGCCTCCTCCTCGCTCTCGGCGGCTACACCCTCCTCGCGGTGGCTCTGCCATTTTTTTCTACGGCGTCGGCGTTAGCCATCTGGCAGCCGCGCATCCGCCGCTCGTAGTGGTAAAGCTTCCAAGGTAGTCATGGGGTGACCTCCACAACGAACATCGAAAGCAGCGAGATCTACCAGCATGCCTTGAAGCCCCCGCCACTTGCCATCGTAACGACAATGGAGCTGCGTTCGCTCCTATTGCACGCTGGCTCTCGACCCGCACTACAATGAAGCACTCGGCGTATACGTCCAATAGAAAGGGCACACCATGGCACGCCATATGATCATTGGGACCGTTAAGGTTCAATCAGGCAACCGCCCAGCGATGGAGAATGTTGCCGACCAGGGTGGAGCAGGTTTGGCCCAAATTCCTGGGTTCGAGAGTGTCACCTTCTATCTTGACGAAGAACGCAGCGTGTACGGCGCAATCAGTATCTGGGAGTCGCGCGAAGCAGCCGAAGCAGCTGAAGCCGCATCAACACCACTGTTCACGGCAGCTATTGGAGATCTGGCGGAAGGTCCGAGTCGATAGCAACATTTACGAGGTCTATGAACACCAGAGCTAAACTGATTTCGAGCTCCTGTGAAACGTCCCGGTCATTTTGACGGGGCGTTTTCTTTTGTCGGCGAATTTTCCGCAGTGCTCACCATAGTAAGCCGCGAAGCCAAAGCGGTCCGTAATGCCGTCGCCGCTCCGTCGCGAAACAGATCGTCTCCATAAGTACACGTCAATTGCCTCCGTTCTGATCATGCACGTAATACCCGGATCAGAATGGCTCAACGGTATGGTCTATAGTGCCACTGAGGCGCAGCCACATAAACTTTGAGCCAATAAGGAGCCCACTGATGACCCAACTCGATCTCGTGATCCGCAATGGCCGCGTCGTGACAGAGGCAATGGATGCCCGGGTCGATGTCGGAATTCAGGATGGCAAGGTGGTCCAGGTCGGTGGGGATATGGAGGGACGCAAAGAAATCGACGCCAGCTGGAAGATGGTCATTCCTGGCGGCATCGATGCCCACGTCCACGTAACGAGTCAGCCAGACAAACAGCCACCACGCTGGGTTGATGATTTCACCAGTGGCTCAGCAGCGGCGCTAGCTGGCGGCATCACGACGATCGGCAACATGACCCAGATTGCACCCGGAGAGACGCCGCTTCAGGCACTCGCACGTGAAGCTGAGCAGGCGGGCCGAGAGGCAATCGCCGACGTCCTGCTCCATCCAATCTTCGGCAATGCCAGCGAAGAAGCGCTCGCCGATGTACCGAAACTGCTGGAGAACGGCCACAACAGCGTCAAATTCTTCATGTCAACGCCGGTTTTCGACGGCCAGGCCGAGGGCTATCTCGAACTTACTCGCAGTGCGGGCGACCACGATCTGATCACCCTGATTCACTGCGAGGATTACCCGCTGATTCAGGACGCCACTCGCCAGCTTGTCGCTGCCGGAAAATCGTCGCTACGACACTATGCCGCAAGTCGCCCGATCATAAGCGAGGTCGTCGCTACCGAGCGCGCCGTCGCCTTTTCTGAAGCTACAGGAGCTCCGGTCTACATCGTCCACCTCTCTTGCGCGCGTGCCTTGGACGTCTGCGCTCGTGCACAGCAACGTGGACTACCCGTCTACGTCGAAACGCGCCCCTTCTATCTACATCTGACCAGCGAACGTTTCGAGGAAACAGACGGAGCGAAGTACGTTGGTCAGCCGCCACTGCGCGAACCATCCGATGTCGACGCCATCTGGGCCGGGATAAAGAGCGGTGCGGTCAACACCGTCTGCACCGACCACGCGCCCTGGTCACTGGCCGATAAGCTCGACCCCGAACTATCAATCGAGAATCTGCGCCCGGGAGCGGAAAATCTTCAGGTGATGCTGCCGATGCTCTACTCCGAGGGAGCGAGAACCGGCAAGATCTCGCTCCAGCGCATGATCCAGGTCCTCTCGACAAACGCCGCCAGGCTATTCGGCCTCTATCCGCAGAAGGGCACGATCGCGCCAGGCAGCGACGCCGACATCGTCATCTTCGATCCCGACCTGACGCGCACGATCAACTCGTCGATGCTCAAATCCAACGCCGACTACTCCGTCTATGACGGCTGGTCCGTCACCGGCTGGCCGATCACCACCATCCGACGTGGCGAGGTCGTCTTCGAAAACGACGAAGTCACCGGCCAACCCGGCACCGGCATCCTGCCCCGCCGTGGTCCGACGATGGCGCTGTAGTCGTCCAGATCGTGCTACTGGACAACGACTGAAGGGAGGAGAGATGGGTACGTTATCGGGCAAAGTCGCGTTATCACCGGTGCGGGCAGAGGATTTGGGGAAGCAACGGCGGCACTTTTCGCCGACGAAGGCGCGGATCTGGCGCTCAGCTACCTCACATAGCGTGGACGGCTGCGAAGCGATCGCCGAACGAGCGCGATCCGCTGGACAAAGAGCCATCACGATTCAAGCCGATATGCGCGACGATCAAGCCATCGAAACGCTCGCCAGCCAAGTACTGAGCGAGTTTGGCCGGGTCGATATTCTCGTCAACAATGCCGGCATCCTCTATCGCGGACCATTTCATCGAATCGAGGGAAACCGACTGGCGCGATGAGATCGAGGTCAACATCTTCGGCCCACTGCGGCTGACCCGCCGCCTGCTGCCGGCCATGATCGCCCAGGGTGGGGGCCGCATCATCAACCTGTCGTCCCAACTCGCCCCGACCGGCGGCAACGGCATGGCCGTCTACTCCGGCACGAAGGGCTTTATCCTGAGCTGGACGAAGTCGCTAGCCCAGGAAGTCGGCCAGTACGGCATCAACGTCAACGCGATCGGACCGGGCTCGATCGTCACCGACATGAATCTTGCCCTCTACCCCGACGAGGAAGCGCGCACGCGTCGAGCCGCCGAACTGCCTCTGCGCCGGATGGGCTCACCTCGCGATGTCGCCGCGTGCGCCCTCTTCCTCGCCTCCGACGCCTCGAATTTCCTGACCGGCCAGATGCTCGGCCCCAATGGTGGAAACGTCATGTTGTAGGGCCGGGATTAGTAGGGAGCCAGTTTGTCGTACGTAGTTTGTAGTGAACAGCCCTCATCCCCAGTCCGTCTCCCAATGCTGGGAGAGGGGAGAAGATTGGGGAAACCCATCAGTAATCGGGCCTTCCTACAAACTACGTACGACAACCTACAAACTCGCACCTACAACACATTCTTCGGCGCAGCGAGGTCGCCTTCGGCGAAGCGGCTATGGCGGAAGGCGTGAATATCGAGCGAGGGCTTGCCATCGAGGATCAACTCGCTCAACAGCTTTCCGGCGACCGGGCCAAAGGCGAAGCCGTGGCCGCTGAAACCGGTCGCGAAGATGAAGCCGGGTAACTCATCAGCTTCGCCAATGACCGGCACGGCGTCCGGCGTTGCGTCAATCATCCCGGCCCACATTCGGCGAATCTTCACGTCGCCGTCGAGATCTGGAAAAAGATTCACAAGGCCCTTAATACTCTCAACCGCCGTCGCTCGATCTGGTTCAGGCTCGACATCGACAGTGTGCGCAAAGGGATGCCGCTGCGCTTCGGAACCGGGCAGCGCCCGTCGAATGTCGCGGGCTAGTTCACGACCAGCTCTCAGCTTGAATATGCCGCGATTCTTGACGTAGTTGGGCAGGAACATACGCGCCTGGCGGAACGACTCCAATGTCAGATCGTGGATCGAGCTGGCCCCACCTGCGATGTATATCGTGCCGTCCTTCTTCTGTCGAAACGCCACACCCGGCGCCCAGGTCCCGATCGAGGTGATCCGCCTCACGGGCGTCGTTTGGGCGACAGTCGCACGAACCACCCGTTGCGGCAACTGCAAGCCGGCCATCCGGGCCAGTCTCGAAGCATGACCACCGGCGGCGTTGATCACGACATCGGCCAAGATATGCCCGTGTTCGGTGAAGACACCGCCGACCCTGCCATCTGCAATGTCGATACCTTCGGCGGCGGTATAGGTGCGAATGTCTGCGCCATGCTCTCTGGCGGCGTTGGCAAACGCTTCCGTCGCTTTAGCTGGTTCAGCATGCCCATCAATCGATGTGTACATCCCGGCAGTGAATGGTCCGCGGATGCCCGGGATCAACGCCTCAACCTGTTTGCCGGTCAGTACTTGGGTTTGCACCCCGAAGCCGCGAGCAACATCGAGCCAGGAGCGAAATCGCTCTGCGCGTTCGTCGTCAGCGGCAATCGCCAGATTGCCACCCTGAACCCATTCGATGTCAGCTTCCAGCTCCGCTTCGAGCCCTCTCCAGATGCGGTTACTCTCGATCATCAACGGCACCTCATCAGGATCGCGCCCCTGAATACGAACAAAGCCCCAGGCGCGGCTCGATTGTTCGCCGCCGATCTGTCCCTTTTCAACCAGGATCACTTTGGCGTTGCGTTTTGCCAGGTAGTAGGCCGCCGCGCACCCAACGATGCCGCCGCCGATGACTACCACGTCGGCTTGATCGAGCTCGACCATAGGTCCTCCTTGAAATACAGTCCTAGCGACCGATCTGGCCCGCGTGCGCCATCGCGCCAATCATGTTCAGCGTCAGACGCGCCGCCAGATGACTCGTCATGTCGTTCACATCGAGCGACGGTACTACTTCGACGAAATCGTATCCGACGACTTTGCCCTTTTGCGCTATACCGCGCAAAAGATCGGTTGCTTCGTAATAGGTAACACCGCCATATCCCGGTGCACCTACGCCCGGTGCGATCGCCGGGTCAAGAGCATCGGCGTCGAAGCTGATGTAGTAGCTCAGGCCATCGGGGATACGCGCAAGGACGGCTTCCGCGCCGTCCCGCTGTAATTCACGCGCGGTCACGAGGATACTGCCATAGGCAGCGGCAGCGTCAAACTCCTGCTGGCGCGCGCTACCGACGGCACGTAGTCCGATTTGAGCCATACCGCTCACCCAGTCCATCTCCGAAGCCCGGCGCATAGGACTACTGAGTCCCTGGGTTACGCCGCCGACTTCATCACGCCAATCCAGATGCTCGTCGAGTTGCACGACGAAGATCGGGCCATGCTCCTTATAAGCATGCATTACCGGTATCGGAATTGAATGATCGCCACCGAGGACGATCGGCACAGCGCCTCTCTCCAGAATACGCTCAATTGCCGCCGTCGTCGCCCCGAAGTTGGCTTCGTACGCCCCCGGCTCCATGGCAACATCGCCACAATCGACGACGCGCACATCTCGTCCAGCGAATATCGCGCCTCCAAAGTCGAAATCGTAGTGAGTCAGATAGCGGGCAAATTGGGTCGATTGCTGGCGGACGATACGGGTTGAATCGCTCGAGCGTTGTTTGGCTCCCTCGGCCCCATAGGGAACACCGTATGGCACACCAATGATGGCGACATCCGCATTCAGGTCACCGAGGTCGGTGACACGCGGCGCGTTGATGAAAGAGGGTGAACCGACTGGAACTGGAATGATCTCACCTGGCATGTTTCCCGCTTTCGAATACATCCAGTTGCCTATCTCCGCACTCTACACTAGAAAAGGGATTTCCCGGAAAGGCTTCCACTGAGAAAGGGAAAGGACAACACATGCCACAGCGACCGATTCAGCCGGAAGTTCGGCTGGGGTATTTGACCGGCGAGATCATCGAGAGCAACCGCTACGACAAGGCGTTCCTGCCAATTGGCGCGACCGAGTACCATGGCCCGCATCTGCCCTACGGCACCGACACGATTACGGCCGAGACGATAGCCGAAGCATTTGCACGTGAACTCGGCGACGCGCTCGTTTTACCGCCAATCGCCGTCGGCGTCAGCCACCATCATTTGCCCTGGAAGTGGACACTCTCGCTACGCCCCGACACGCTTACGCTAGTCATCAAGGACATTGCCGAGTCGTTACTGCATCATGGCATCTCGAAACTGGTCATTGTCTCCGCACACGACGGCAACCCCGGACCCGCCGAATCCGCAGCGCGCATTCTCTCTCAGGAACGAGGAATGAAGGTCGCGATCTTTCGCGGATGGCAAGGCACTGCAGCCCGCCTGCTAGCGCCTGACTGGGAAATCGACGGCGACCACGCCGGTCAATCCGAGCTATCGGTAGTCCTCTATGCCGCGCCGGAGACGGCCAACCCCGAAGCGGCAACCGCTCAGCCGATCCAATTCACCGATCTACCGCTCGATTTGATCGACACCTTCGACGGCACCGTTCCGCTCGGCTACTCCGGTGACGCGACCAGAGCGACCGCTGCCGAGGGTGAAGCAATCATCAACGCCCTCGTCGGGCATGTCGTTCCCTATATAAAGGAACTCGATGCGCGAGGCTGGAAGCGCGGGACCTGGATGAGCAGAATCAGTTAGTTGGGGAAACTAACAACCCAGCCCGGTATGACCAGTCCGCAGATCAATTCGCAAAGCAGCGCGTATCTTCTAGATGCATCGGCGGTTTACAGATGCTGATTGCAGGCCGAGACGGTCTTGCGCCGCCCTGTCGTGTAGCTGTCCCATACGATGGCCACGACGGATTTACCGGAACAACATGGGGCCGGCACCAGCATAGGCGGTAAGTCGATATTGCTATTGAACCTCGCAATCTACGAATAATGACCGTCTATGCATAACGTCACATTCGCAGAACGAACGTTCGACTATATGCGTTCGTCGTTACTTGCTGCCCAACTCCATACTGATCTGATAACATCTCGGTTAAGTGATTACCGTAGAGGTGTCGCTGCTCTTGGTTCGATTGGGGGTTGAACCAAATTCTCGTGCAACGGCACAACCGCACTATTCCCCATCTCGTGAGGAGAAAAAACCATGTCCCAAGACCGATCATCTATTGAGGAGCTACGGCTTGCCGCATTATCCGGCGAGCTAAATCGCCGTCAGGTACTGCGCCGGGCATTGGCTCTTGGGCTAAGCGCCCCGATCATTGCCGGCCTCCTTGCTGCCTGTGGCGGCGACGATGACGACGATACGGCGGATCCCACCAACACGACGGAAGCCGCCGCAGGCGATGCGACCGAAGCTGAGCCAACGGCCGCCGATGGCGAGGCGACTATGGCGGAGGGGGAGCCTACCGCGACCGAAGCCGCCGCCGAATCGACAACGGCGGAAGCGACTCCGACTGAGGCTGCCGCCGAATCCACGGCAGCAGAGGCAACTCCGACCGAAGCCGCGGCGGCGGGCCAGACATGGGACGGCGGCGACCGCCTCATGGGCTACGACATCGAAGATGCCGGTAGCACTGGCGGTGTCCTGATTGAGGGCGGCATTTCCGACATCAGCACGCTAATGCCGGTCATGTCGAGTGATACGGCCAGCTCGAACATTCACAGCTTCGTCTTTGAGTCACTGGTTGAAGCGCATCCGGACACACTTGAACCGGTCGGATCGCTCGCCAATTCCTGGTCGGTTTCGGAAGATGGCCTGACCTGGACCTTCAACCTGAATGACGGCATCATGTGGCACGACGGGACACCCTTCACTGCCAACGACGTCGTCTTCACGTACAACCTGCACATGACGGAAGAGACAAACTCACCACGTTTCTCCGACTTCACCAGCAAGATTGAAAGTGTTGAAGCGGCGGACGACCTCACCGTCGTCTTCCAGGCTATGCAGATCAACCCGGACTTTGCGCTGGACCTGGCGATCTATGGCATCGTCGCTCAGCACATCTGGGAAGACGTTGCGCCAGCTGACGTTGCGACCGATCCCGGCGCAACTGGCGAAGATCCCTCGCGAGTCGTCGGCACCGGTCCGTTCATGTTTGACGAGTGGGTGGTTGAAGACCGCGTTACCGTCGTCGCGAACCCCGACTACTGGGACGGCGCCCCGAATCTCGATAGCTATATCTATGTAAACGTGGCCGACCAGGCCACGCTCGTCCAGCAACTCAAGACCGGCGAGGTTGATTATGGCAGCGTCAATGAGGCTGCCGTCGTCGAATTTGAGAATTCTGACGTCGGAATCTACGAGTTCCCAACGTTGAGCTTCACCTTCTACGGCACCCAGCTCGACACCGAGAAGAGCACCCTCTTCCAGGATGTCGAAGTGCGCCACGCGTTGCTCTATGCGCTCGACCGACAGGCGATGATCGAAGCGATCCGATTCGGCTACGGCGAAGTAGCCGTCGGCACATTCCCGGTCCTCAGCTGGGCCTACAACCCGGACGGCATCGACGCAGACCTGCACTTCGACTACGATGCAGACAAGGCCAAGGAATTGCTGGACAGTGCCGGCTGGACCGAAGGTAGCGACGGCATACGCGAGAAGGACGGCACCAAGCTAGCCTTTACGATGTACACCAACGCCGGCAACACCGTTCGCGAGCAGTACCTAACGATCATGCAGGAACAGTGGAGCCAGATCGGCGTCGAAATGACACCGCAACTCGAACCCTTCCCGGCGCTCGTCGAACGCATCACCGAGACGTTCGATTTTGAAGCGTTCCTGATCGGCTTCAACTGGAGCGTGCCACCGGACCAGTCTCCGATGTGGCACACAGACTCCTATCCGCTCGGCTTCAACATTGTGAAATACTCTAACCCCGAAGTTGACGCCCTGTTGGATGAAGCGCTGAGCGAGATCAATCAAGACCGCCGCGTCGAACTCTACACCGAGTTCCAGAATGTGTTGTTAGCAGACTTGCCGATGGCCGTACTGGACTTCCCGGAGAGCATCCGTGGCGTCACCTCGCGCGCACACAATGTCTTCCCCAACTCGGTCAATCGCTGGTTCAACCTCGAAACCTGGTGGATCGAGTCCTAGTCTTTTCTGCGAAGGGCGCCACGAAAACGTGGCGCCCTTCCGGCTCTATCCAGGCAACGATCCAGGCGGCTACACTGGAGCCATGCACCGGCTCAGATGCGCTGTGTGATCCAGGCACCAGTTCACCATGTTGAACGAATGCCAGCCATACCATGAAGGAGGCCCCTTATGACAAGATACGTCGTCCGCAGGCTTCTCCAAGTCATACCTCTTCTTATTGGTATTACGCTGATCACGTTCCTGCTCGCCAACGCCGTGCCCGGAAGCCCAGTCTCCAACCTGGAGTTCAATCCTCGTACAAGTCAGGCGGACATAGAGCGGATAAAGGAAAGCCTCGGTCTGAACGATCCTATTTACGTGCGCTACTTCACCTGGTTGGGGAACGTGGTGCGCGGAGATCTCGGCATCTCGATGAAAACCTACCGGCCTGTCAGAAGCACGATCATCGAAAAACTACCGAATACTCTCCTGCTAACCGGGACGGCGCTGGTGCTCGCCCTGATCTTCTCGATTCCCGTTGGGGTCTACAGCGCAGTCAAGCGCAACACCACCTTCGATAATGTTGCGACGGCCGGATCAGTGGCTGGATTCTCGATGCCAACATTCTGGCTGGGATTGATGGCGGTGTTACTATTCGCCGTCAAATTCAATGAATGGGGGTGGCCGGCATTACCCGCTGGCGGCACCCACGATCTGCGCACCGGCGGGGGCTTCTGGGATCGTATCCAACATCTGCTCCTTCCCGCCGCGACGCTGGCCTTTGTCCAGACCGCCGCATGGACGCGCTACATCCGCTCGCAAATGATCGAAGTGCTCAATCAGGATTACATCCGCACCGCCCGTGCCAAGGGCTTGAAGGATTACGTCGTCATCTTCCGCCACGGATTGCGCAACGGCATACTGCCGCTGGTCACCCTGCTGGGCATCGCGATACCAGACCTCGCTGGCGGTTCGCTCATCATCGAACAGATCTTCAATTACAACGGCGTCGGCCTGCTAGCGTTTAATTCCGCCGTCAACAAGGACTACACCCTTGTGATGGGGATCGTCGTCGTTCTCTCGACGCTGGTGATCCTGGGCAACCTGGTCGCCGACGTTCTGTACGCCGTACTTGATCCTCGGATTCGGCTCGACTAGCCCCGCGGCAGGCGGAAAGGAACAGAGAAATGAGCGAAGTTTCAGGTCGAACCGAAGCAACTCCTCATGCGCAAGATGTAGAAAACCGTGCTGGTCAATTTAGCGACGCACTCTCCCAGTCGGTCAAGAGCCGCACGTACCTGCAAATGGCCGTCCGCCGCTATCGCAGAAACAAGATGGCGATGGCCGGGCTTTTTGTCCTGATAGTGATGATCGTTATGGCTCTGGGCGCTGATGTCATCGCAAGCTCGATCACGAAACATGAACCACAAGAACAGTCGCTTCTCAACGCATTTGCCGGAGTTGGCGAAAGCGGCTACCTGCTGGGATCCGACAATCTCGGGCGCGATACGGCCACGCGACTTGTCTACGGCGCGCGTGTCAGTCTGGGCGTTGCTGGCCTGGCGATCATCTTTGCGGTCACCATAGGCGCCACAGTCGGACTTGCAGCGGGATTCTATGGCGGCTGGGTTGACAGCGTCCTGATGCGTTTTGTCGATGTGTTGCTGTCAATACCGGTGCTATTTTTATTGCTCCTGATCACGACGCTCTGGCGCGTCGGGACGGTGTTGCTCGCGCTTGTCATCGCCGCCGTCTCCTGGGTGACCTTATCGCGCCTGATACGTGGCGAGGTCATTTCCGTCAAGAACCGCGAGTACGTCGAAGCTGCACGCGTCATTGGCGTTGGAGATTTCCGGGTCATCTGGCGTCATATTCTTCCAAACGTCGCTCCGGTGATGATCGTCTGGGCATCGCTGACGATGCCGGCCTTGATCCTTGTCGAAGCCGCGTTGAGCTATCTCGGCCTCGGCGTCCAACCGCCGACACCTTCGTGGGGCAACATGCTCTCCGATGCTCGCCTGGTCTGGGCACACTCCGCCATTCTCGTAATCTTGCCGGGAATAGCTATCTACATCACCGTCTTCGCCATCAACTTGATGGGCAACGGCCTACGCGTCGACGCCGTGATCGAGATCGGCAACGTCAGCATCACCCAGAGCCGCCTGGTCACGCTGATCGTGTGTCTGGGCCTGTCGATCGGGATCATCCTGTTCCTGCGGTTCAATTACCTCGGCCTGGCGATCCGGGCGCTGATCCAGCACCGCACGGCCAGCCGGATCGTCGGCATCGATGTCGACCGGGTGCAGGTGCTGGCCTTCGTGCTCGGCTTCGCCCTGGCCGGGCTGGCCGGCACCCTGATCGGCGTGACCGAGCAGATCTCGCCCTTCATGGGCTTCCCGTTCACCATCGTCGCCTTCGTGGTGATCATCTTCGGCGGGCTCGGCAACCTCGCCGGGGGCATCGTCGCCGGCATGCTGCTCGGGCTGATCGAGACCTATGGCGTGGCGCTGACGTCCGCCAACCTGCGCTCCGTCCTGATCTACGGGGTCTTCATCCTGGTGCTGATCCTGCGGCCCGAAGGGCTGATGCAGAAACGGCGGCTGACATGACCGGGAACGCGCTGCGGCAATCGACGGCGCCGGCGCTCATCGTCGTGATCGCCCTCGTCCTGCCGCTGCTCGGCAGCGACTACTACCTCGGCATCGGCTTCACCCTGTTCGGCTGGGTCGCGCTGACCCAGAGCTGGACGATCGTCTCCGGCATGGCCGGATACATCTCGCTGGGCCATGCGGTGTTCGCCGGGATCGGCGCCTACGTGCTGGTCTTGACCTGGGGCGCCGTGCCGATCTGGCTCGGCGTCCTGCTCGCGGCGGGCGCGTCCGGCCTGTTCGCGCTCATCGTCGGCTCGCCGGTGATGCGGGTCCGCGGGCCCTATTTCGTGATCCTGACGTTCGGCCTCGCCGAGTTCGCGAAATACGTCGTCATCAATATCGAGAATGCGCTGGGCAAGTTCAGCCGGCTGCTGCTGGGCGGACCGTCGCTGCCGGACCTCTACTGGGCGATGGCGGCGGCGGCCCTCGTCGGCACTGTCGCCACCATCGCGATCCGCCGTGCGCGCCTGGGCGCCGGCCTGATCGCGATCCGGGAGGACGAGCAGACCGCCGAGACGATCGGCGTCCCGACCGCCCGGTTCAAGCTCTACGCCTTCGCCCTGTCCGCGATCATCCCGGGCGCCGTCGGCGCGCTCCTGGTCCTGCGGACCGGCTATTTCGAACCGCTCCAGGCCTTCGACCCAGTCATTTCCTTCACCATCGTCACGATGGCGATCATCGGCGGCAGCGACGACGCCCGCGGGCCGGTATTGGGCGCGTTGTTCCTGGTCGTCCTGTCGGAGCTGCTGTGGGCCAACCTGCCGCAGATCTACATGATCATCCTGGGCGTCCTGCTGGTCGGTTTCGTCATCTTCGCGCCGAACGGCCTGACGAGCCTCGTCGACCGGCGCAAGGCAGCCGCGCCATGACCCTGCTGACCGTCGACCGGATCAACAAGTTCTTCGGCGGCGTGAAGGCGCTGCAGGAGATCTCCTTCACCGTCGAGGAAGGCGCGATCTTCGGGATCATGGGCGCGAACGGCGCCGGCAAGACGACCCTGTTCTCGATCATCGCCGGCAACACCGCGCCGACCAGCGGCGAGGTGCGTCTGCGCGACCGCCGCGTCACCGGCCTGAGGCCGCATCGGGTGTCGCGGGCCGGCATCGCCCGAACCTTCCAGATCGTGCGGCCGTTCCGAAGCTTGACCGTCCGCGACAACGTCGAGACGGCGCTGCAGTTCGGCAGCCAGGCGCTCTCCCGCGGCGCGGCCCGAACCCGGGCCGACGAGATCCTGGCGGCCATGGATCTTGCGTCGACCGCGCACATGCCGGCGAGCGCCCTGACCCTGGGAGGCCAGAAGCGGCTCGAGGTCGCCCGCGCGCTCGCCACCGGCCCGACCCTGTTGATGCTCGACGAGGTCATGGCCGGCCTGACGCCGACCGAGGTCCACGACATGATCGAGACGATCCGGCGCATCCGGTCCGAGCGCGGCATCACCATCATGATCATCGAGCACGTCATGGGCGCGCTGATGACCCTGTCCGAGCACGTCGTCGTCCTGCACCACGGCGAGATGATCGCCGAAGGCGCGCCCGCGGCCATCGCCGACGATCCGGCCGTCCAGGCCGCCTATCTGGGTGCCCGGTCGTGAACGGCGACGCGATCCTGACCGCGGAGGCGCTGGTCGGCGGCTATGGCGCCGTGGAGGTGCTCCACGGCGTCAGCCTCTCGGTCGCCCGCAACGGCATCACCGCGCTGGTCGGCGGCAACGGCGCCGGCAAGACGACGACTTTGCGTTTCCTGTCGGGGCTGCTCGCCACCACGTCGGGGGAGATCCGGTTCGACGGAGAGGCCATCACCGGTTGGGATGCCGCGCGCCGGGTCGCGGCCGGCATCGCCCTGGTCCCCGAAGGCCGGATGATCTTCCCGGACCTGTCGGTGGAGGAGAACCTGCGCCTCGGCGCCTTCGCCGCGCGCGCCCGGCGGCACACGGCCGAGACCCTGGACAAGATGTACGCGCTCTTCCCGCAGGCTCGCCGAACGCCGCCGGCAGGCGGGATCGACGCTCTCCGGCGGCGAGCAACAGATGCTGGCGCTGGGACGCGGGTTGATGTCGCTGCCGACCGTGCTGCTCCTGGACGAGCCGACCCTCGGCCTGTCGCCCCAGATGGTCGACCTCATCTTCGAGTCGATCCTCGAACTGCGCGCCGAGGGCATGACCATTCTCTTGTCCGAGCAGAACATCGTCCGGACCCTGGAGGCCTCGGACCATGCCTACGTCCTCGAAAACGGCCGGATCGCGATGGAAGGCAGCGGCGAGTCGCTGCTCGACAACGCCGCCGTGCGCAAGGCGTATCTGGGTCTATAGCTGGCCGCCGGATCGCTGTCTCGGCGGGGCCGCCGTGATGCGCCCTCGTCTGCCCGCACAGACCGCGATAACTTGCGCGCCATGAGCGCGAGCCCCACTCCGTCGACCGACGCCGGCACCACGCCGATCCCCGACGACCGTCCTGTTCTCGTCGTCCTGCCCGCCTCGACAGGCGTGATCGATGGCGCCCAAGAGCTGCTCGGTCTCACGCTCGAACAACGGGCGACCCTGGCGGCACGGCGGGCCGGCTATGCACGGACGATGATCGTCGGGGACAATCCCGACGCCGGCGCGATCGAGGCTGGATGGCGGGCGGTAGCCGACGAGGCGTGCGGGAGGCTGGTCGTCGTGCCCGCCAACGCCCTCGCCGCTGTCGCCTGGCTCGAACAAGCGGCGGCAATCGAGCTGCCGGCGCGCGGGTTGGTCCATGCGCCGGAACGCCTCGTATTGATCGACCCCGCAACCTGCAAGGCATTGGAAATCGGGCCCAGCGTCGATTCCTTCGCGGCGTTCGAGAAAGATATAGTCGCGAGCCGAGCACCGGTTGTGCCCGTGCCGGAAGCGGTAACCCCGATGCTGCTCGCCGGTCCGGCGGACCTGCCGACGGCACGGCGGCGGCTGCTCAGGGCGCTGGTCAAGGACACCGACGGCTTCATGGCCCGCCACGTCGAACGGCCGATCTCGATCGCGATCTCGCGCTGGCTCGCGGAGACGCCGATCACCCCCAACCAGATGACGTTGGTCTCGGTCGCGTTCGGGCTGATCGCCGCGCCCTTCTTCCTGTCCGCCTCGCCGCTCTGGCAGACGATCGGCGCGCTATTGTTCCTGTGGCATTCGATCCTCGACGGCTGCGACGGCGAGCTGGCGCGGCTCAAGTTCCAGGAATCGCGCTGGGGCGGCGTGTTGGACTTCTGGGGCGACAACGTCGTCCACACCGCGATCTTCGCCTGCATGGGGATCGGCTGGTCGAACGAGGTCGGCGCCGACTGGCCCCTCGCCCTTGGGGCCGCCGCCGTGCTCGGCACGATCGGATCGGCGACCTTCGTCTATCTCAGGACGATGCGCGGAGGGGACGGCGCGGGCCCGCTCTACACGTCGGTCGGCAAGGAGCCGTCGGAAAGGATGACCCGGCTGCTCGACAACGCGTCGCGGCGCGACTTCATCTATCTGGTCGTCGCCTGCGCGCTGTTCGGCAAGGCGTCGTGGTTCCTGGTCCTGACGGCCGTCGGCGCGCCGGTCTATTTCGGGCTGCTGCTGGTCGTCGCGCTAAGGGAGTCCCGCGCCGCCTAGGACACCCGCCGCGACGGTCCTCGCGACGGAGCCGCGGCGTCGATCGCAACGGGCCCGCCGGCCGCGTCCGAGGCCTGAGCCCGATCGATCAGGCGGGCGCACATCAGGGCTTCCGCCAGGTTGCCTTCCCCACCAGACGCGATCGCGTCCAGGAAATCACTGCAGACCCCGGCAAAACGATCCGGATGATGAGAGCCTTCGGACAAGGCAGGCGGACAGGCCCATTGCCGTCGCCCGCGGCTGTCCTCCAGAACCACCGTGTCGCCGTTCACGGTTATCGTCCCGTCGGCCCCTTCGATCGCGATCCGGTTGGCGCGCTCTGTCGCCGTCCAGGTGAGGAAGACCGACGCGGTCGCCTCCCCGAAGTCGATCTCGACGCTCGCCGTGTCTTCGAGCGCCCAGTCGGTGAACTTGCGCTGCTCGAGCGTGGCCGCAACCGTCCGCGGCGTGCCGCCGGCCCACCGGGCAACGCAATAGAAGGCGTGCCAGCCGTGATCGAACAGGATGCCCCCGCCCGCGTGTTCCGGGTCGGTCCGCCAGTTGTCCTTGGCTTCGGACGGGACCGCGACAGCCGGCTGGGTCCGCAGCGTCTCCCATCGTACCGACCGCACCCGGCCGACCGCGCCACGGTCGACCAGACCCGTGATCTTGCGGCTGATCGGCGCTTTCAGCCAGTTGTGGACCGTATACAGGACGCGCCCGCCCGCGCGGCTGGCCGTCGCCAGCGGTTCGAGGTCGGACAAGCGCGTCACCGTCGGCTTCTCGCACAGCACGTGCAGGCCGGCCCCGAATGCCTGCGCGATCAGGGCGGCGTGACTGCCCGGCGGCGTGCAGATGTCGACGAAATCGAGCTCTTCCGACGCCAGCATCGCCGCCGGGTCGGCATAGAAGGTCGCGTCCGGGAAAGCCGCCTTGAGCCGGTCGGCCCGCGCGGACACGCCGTCGGCGGCCGCGACGATCCGAACGTCCCGACGATTCCGCCAGCCGGGCGCGTGCCCCGCTTCGGCGACGTTGCCGAAACCGACGAAGGCGCCTCTCTGCTCCATGCACCCGTCAATCGAGGTCGAAAGCGCGCGCGATGGCGGCGAAGGACTCGTCGAGGATCGCGGCCCCCCGCAATGCTTCCTCCTCGGTCAGGACCAGCGGCGGATTGATGCGGATGACGTGATTGTAGGACATGGTGACGAGGCCGCGGTCCAGCGCCTCGTGGAACAAGGCCCGGGTGATCTTCTTGTCGAGTGGCTCCTTGGTCTTCCGGTCGGCGACGAGCTCGACGCCGATCAACAGGCCCCGGCCGCGCACGTCGCCGATGAACCGATACTTATCCATCATCGCCGTCAGCGCGTCCTGCAGCACGGCGCCGACCCTGGCCGAATTCGCCACCAGTCCCTCGCCGACGATCGCCTCGATCGCGCCGAGGCCGGCGGCGGCGGCCAGCGGATTGCCGCCATAGCTGGAGGAGCTCCCGCTCGGGTCGCTGAACGGCTCAGACGCCATGATCGTGTCGGTCGAGGCGAGCCCGCTCAACGGAAAGCCGCCGCCGATGCCCTTGCCGATCGTCATGATGTCGGGCACGACGTCGAACTGTTCGACCGCCCACATCGTGCCGGTCCGACCGAAGCCGGTCAGGATCTCGTCGGCGATGAACAGGGCGCCGACCTCCTTCGCGATGCCCTGGACCGCCTGCACGAAGTCCACCGGCGGCACGACGTTACCGGCGGTGCCTTGCATCGGCTCCATGATGATCGCGGCGACTTCGCTCTGGCTCTCGTTCTTGATCACGTTGCGCAGATGCTCGGCGCAGGCCAGGCCGCACTTGCCGTATTCCAGGTTCCACGGGCAGCGGTAGCAGTTGGCGTAGGGCGACATGTGGGTGCCCGGCGGGAACGGCCCCTGGTGGTAGCGGAACGACCCGCCGAGCAGGCCGACGACGCCCGCGGTCTTGCCGTGATAGCCGCCCCAGAAGCCGACGAACTCCCATTTCTTGGTCGCCGACTTGGCCAGCCGGAACGCCGCCTCGACCGCCTCGGCACCGCCGGAGAAGAGCTGGACCTTGTCGATCCCGTCCGGCAGCGCGTCGACGACCTTCTCCAGGAAGTCGGCACGAACCTGCGTGGTGAAGCTGCCGAAGGTGATCTTCTGGAGCTGTTCGCCGATCCGCTGGACATAGTGGGGATGGCTGTGGCCGAGGCTGCCGACGGCGATCCCGGCGATGAAGTCGAGATATTCGTTGCCGTCGACGTCCTTAAGCGTCGCGCCGCGGCCGCTCTCCATCGCCAGTTGGGAATAGAGCGCGATCGATTGCAGTCCGGGCGCCATGTATTGCTGCTCGCGTTCGAACAGCGCCTTGGATTTCGGCCCCGGGACGGTGTTGGGCGCGGACGCGGCAGGCGCAGAGGGCTTGGTCGCGGTCGTCATCGGCAGGTCCTAGCTCGCGACTTCGGCCGGCTGGCGGACGAACCGCGAGGTCAGGTGCTCGGCGATCGCGATCGCTGCGGACTTGCGATAGAGCGCGAAGCTCGGCCAGGCGTTCAGGTCGATGATCATCGGCCGTCCGTTCGGGCCGACGATGGCGTCGCCGCCGAAGACCTCGATCCCCAACGCCTCGGCGGCGCCGGCCGCTTCGCGTTCCATGTCGTCGTCGTCGAAGGCATGGTGCTGCAACTCCTGGTCGCGATGGTAGAACCACACGAACCAGGTCGGCTCGCGCCCGCCGTTGCGGCGCACGCCGTAGAACTTGACCAGATCGCCGTCGACATGGTCCTGCACGACCACCTTGTCGAAGCCGCGACCGGCGAAGCTCGCCATCGCCGCGCGCCACGCTTCCGGGCTGTCCGCGAACATGACGTCCGCCGCTTCGGTCGCGTGGAAATCGGGTCGCTTCACCCAGACCGGCAAGTCGGGGACAGGAGCGGCCTCGTCGACCGCGACCACGTGCGCGCGTGGCGAGCGCACACCCGCCTTGGCGAAGGCCTCGACCATGCGGTGACGATCGGTGTTGCGCACGGCGTCGGGCGCGTTGACCACCACCGCGCCGTTCTCCTCCGCCTTGCGCAGCGCGGCATTGATCTCCGGCTGCTCGCACATGGCGAAGATATTCGCGCCGGGGGCGGCGATCGCCTCGCCCGCGTCCTCGGGCGCGCAGAGGGTGACGTCGAAGCCGCGCTCTTCGAGCGCCTTGCCGACCGCTCTCAGGATTCCGCCGTCGTCATCCTCGCGCCCCGGCGAATGCGCCGTCTCGCGATATATCCCCCAGCAACGTCCTTTGCCACTCATCTACACCTCTCCCGATCAAGCATCGATCAGTCGCTCGGCCGTCGCGATATCGGAGGCCCGGTCGACATCGATCACATTTGGAATATTCACGCCGAATACCGGGTGGCCGCTTCGGACGAGCCAACCAAGATAGTCGCGCAACCGCCCGAATTCCCGCCCTTCGGCAAATACCGGGGCCGCCGGCAGGACATAGACGCCCGCAGTCGCGTGGCAACCCGAGGCGCCGCCCAGGGACGCGATGCGCCCACTCGCGTCGTCCAGGTCGACCAGCAGCGGCTTCTCGTCGTCGATCAGCTCGGTCACGCCCAGCACGACCGCATCGTCGGGCATCGCTTCGGCCGACCGGACGAAATCGACGAATCCGGCCGGCGCGATCCATGCGTCGACCGTGCTGATCACGCACCGCGCGCCACGCAGGCGCGTCGCGATGATTTCGAAGCTCGCATAGGACGACGGGGTGGTCTTGACCGTGAGATCGACGTCGAGGTCCGCGGTGTTGTCCTTCAGCCACGCCACGCAGGCGGCGGCATCCTCGTTGAAGATGACCGCCACCTGGCCGATGCCCGCCGCGCGAAAGTTGTCCAAGACCCGGCCGATCAGCGGCCGCCCCCCGACCTCGACCAGGGGCTTGGGCGCGGCGAGCCCGGCCGCGCGCAGACGGCTGCCCTCGCCCGCCGCGATGATGCCGCCACGCCGGATCGCGCTCATTGGACGATCCCGGCGACGTCCGGGACGCTGGCCGCCACGGGATGGTCGACCGGCTCGTCACCGGCAGGCGCGTCGGGGGCGGCGAGCCAGATGAAGCCCATGCCGGCGTTGCGGGCGCCGGCGCGGTCGCGGCGCAACGAGTCGCCCACGAAGACGCATTCCGAAGCGTCGCACTCCAGCCGGTCGACCGCGGCATCGAAGATCCTGCGATCGGGCTTCTCGACGCCGACCTGATGACTGTCGATCATCACGGCCATGCAGCGGTCGATGCCCGTATCGCGGCACACGGCGGAAAGGTTCCCATAGAAATTGGAGACGATACCGAGCGTGTAGCGCTCGCCGAGCGCCGCCATCGCCGCGGCGTTGCGCGCGAGGATCGCTCGAGCGTCTTGCGTGAAGCGCGCAGCCACGCGCACGCCGCGGTCCGGATCCGGGCGGTCGAGCTCCGCTTCGAAGTTCTCCGCCAAGCGTGCGACGGTCTCGTCGAAGCCGAACGTATCGGGGATGCCGCCGACGAGCGGATCATCGGCGTCATAGAAATGGCGATCGAAGACGTCGTCGGGCAGCATCAGGCCCTCCGCGCGGTAGAGCGCATGGAAGCGCTCCTTCCACGCCACGCCGTCGGCGTCGAGCGTGCCGCCGAAATCGAACAGGATCGTCTTCACGGGTGCTGCCGGCACCATCGCCCGAATTCGCATCGCCTGATTGCCGCAATTGCCGATCAACTCATCGACGCTTCGTCGAGCGGGCGGACCATCCTGGCGCGCGCCGCCCGTTACCAGGTTTAGAGCGCCGTCGCCTTCCCCTCGGGCTGCTCGACGGCGGCCTCGATATCCCCGTTGATATAGGCGGTGCAAAGGTCACGAGCCACGCTGTCCGGCATATGCACGGGCGGGCTCTTCATGAAGTAAGCCGCGGGCGCTTCGAGCGGCCCGCCGTGACCGCGGTCGAGGCCGAGCTTGGCGAACCGGATGGCGTCGATCGCGACGCCGGCGCTGTTGGGAGAATCCTGCACGGACAGGCGCAGTTCGAGTTCCATCGGCACGTCGCCGAAGCCTTTGCCCTCCATGCGGATGAAGGCGACCTTGTTGTCGTCCTGCCACGGCACGTAGTCGGACGGCCCGATATGGATGTTCTGCTTCTCCAGCCGATGGGCGAGCTGCGACTGGACCGATTCGGTCTTCGAGATCTTCTTCGAGCGCAGCCGCTTCTGCTCGAGCATGTTGAGGAAGTCGGTGTTGCCGCCGGTGTTGAGCTGGTAGGTGCGGTCGAGCCCGACGCCCCGGTCGCTGAACAGCTTGGCGAGCGCCCGGTGCACGATGGTGGCGCCGACCTGGCTCTTGATATCGTCGCCGACGATCGGAACCCCGGCCTCCCGGAACCGCTCGGCCCACTCTTCGTCGGAGGCGATGAACACCGGCATGCAGTTGACCATTGCGACGCCCGCTTCGAGGCAGGCCTCCGCGTAGAAGCGCACCGCCCGCTCGGATCCGACCGGCAGGTAGCAGACCATCACCTCGGCGCCGGTATCCTTGAGCACCTGGACGACGTCGACCGGCTTCGCATCGGCCGGGCGGAAGGCCTCGTCGTCGTCGAAGTCGGCCATGTGCTTGGCGATGCCGTCGAGCGGCGGGCCCATCTGGACCGTCACGCCGGAGACCGGCAGTGCCTTCTGGAAGACGACCGTGCAGTTGGGCTTCGCGAAGATCGCCTCTTCGAGCGGGCGGCCGACCTTGCGTTTGTCGACGTCGAAGGCGGCGACGACCTCGATATCGCTGCAGCGGTACTCGCCAACCGAGGCGCGCATCACGCCGTTGAGCTCTTCACCGTTGCGCGCCCGATAGAATTCGAGACCCTGAACCAACGAGCTGGCGCAGTTCCCGACGCCAACGATCGCCAACTTGATGCTGCTCATACGCTTCTCGTGTCCTCGCTGCGACGCCACTTCTCGCGCGTGCCGGATGCCAGGGACCCTCATCGTCCCGCAGCAGTTCATCGCCCGGCCCGCTTCCTGGCCCCGGAGCCGACCCGATCCGGCCAGTTCCGGTGAATCAGTGTTACAATATCATTATCAGCTTTTTACACGGGAATCTTCGAAACCGCGGCATTTAGCCGGGTGGCGCCCGCCGGCGCGAGCGCTATGTTTCGCCGGGCCGACCAAGGCCATTCGGGCCCGACCGAATTGATGGTTCACGTCGGCCGCAAGATATGAAACCGTATCGCCTGGATCGCTGAACCGCCGCGAACCCGATGGACACCCCCGATCATGCCGTGATCGACCGCGATGGCCTGCAGGCGCTTCTGGACGCATTGCGGGCGCGCGGGTTCACAGTGGTCGGACCGACCATCCGCGATCACGCGATCGTCTACGACGAGATCGACAGCCTGTCGCAGCTGCCGGAAGGGTGGACGGACGCGCAAGACGGCGGTTCCTACCGTCTCGTGCGACGGGACGACCCGGCACTGTTCGGCTACGCCGTCGGTCCGCATTCCTGGAAGAAATACCTGCACCCGCCGATCCAACGCCTCTGGCAGGCGACGCGCGACGGAACGGACGTGCATGTCGTCGCCGAACCGGCTGACGCCACGCCGCTCGCCTTCGTCGGCGTGCGCGCGTGCGAACTGCATGCCATCGCGATCCAGGACCGCGTGCTGACCGGCGGCGACTATTGCGATCCCCACTACCAGGCGCGGCGCGCGAATGCCTTCATCGTCGCGGTGAACTGCGGGACGGCGGGTGGAACCTGCTTCTGCGCGTCGATGGAGACGGGCCCCAAAGCGACCGACGGGTTCGACTTGGCCCTGACCGAGCTGGTCGACGCCGACGACCAGCTGTTCGTCGTGGAGGCGGCGACGGATGCCGGCAAGGCGGTGCTATCTGAGGTCTCGTCCAGCAAGCCGACGCAAGACCAGTTCGACCGCGCCGATGCCGTCGTCGCGCGCACGGCTGAATCGATGGGCCGATCGATGCCGTCGGAGGGCCTGCGCGACCTGCTGATGCGCAACCTCGACCATCCGCGCTGGGACGACGTCGCCGAGCGCTGCCTCACCTGCGGCAACTGCACGATGGTCTGTCCGACCTGCTTCTGCACCTCGGTCGAGGACGCGAGCGACCTCAGCGGCGACCGCACGGAACGCACGCGGCGCTGGGATTCCTGCTTCACGATGGACTTTTCCTACATCCACGGCGGCAGCGTCCGGGCGAGCACCAGCGCCCGATACCGGCAGTGGATGACCCACAAGCTGGCGACATGGCACGACCAGTTCGGCTCGTCGGGATGCGTCGGCTGCGGGCGCTGCATCACCTGGTGCCCCGTCGGCATCGACATCACCGAAGAGGTCGCCGCGATCCGCGGGCGCGAGCCGCGCTAGAGGAGTCAAGGATGGAAACCAAAGGCCTTGAACAGATCATCGGCGAACACCCCTTCTTCATCGGCCTGGAGGAGGAGTTCTGCGCCCTGGTCGGCGGCTGCGCCAAGAACGTGCGGTTCGAAGCCGGCGAGTATCTATTCCACGAAGGCGAATCCGCCGACCACCTGTACCTGATCCGGCACGGCCGGGTCGCGCTCGAGATCAAGGCGCCGGGCCGCGGGTCGATCGCCTTCCAAACGGTCACCGAGGGCGAGGTGGTCGGCGTCTCCTGGCTCGTCCCGCCCTACCGCTGGACCTACGACGCCAAGGCGCTGGGGCTGGTCCGCGCCATCGCGATGGATGCGACCTGCCTGCGGGACAAGTGCGAGGCCGACCACGACCTCGGCTACGAGTTGATGAAGCGCTTCATGCCGGTGATGGTCGAACGGCTCCACTCGACGCGACTGCAGATGCTCGATGTCTATGGCTAGCCGGCCCGCCGCCTCCGTCACCCAGGCTTCGTCATACGATCCCATGGTGCCGCGCGTGGCGCGGGTGCGTCGGCGCCGCCGTGACGGGCCGGAGGTGTGGACGCTGGAGATCGAGCCGGACGAAGACGGCCTGGACGCCTTTGCCCCCGGTCAGTTCAACATGCTCACGGCGTTCGGCATCGGCGAGGTGCCGATCAGCCTGAGCGGGGATCCGGCCGACCAGGACCGGCTCGTCCACACGATCCGCGCCGTCGGCGCGGTCTCCGACGCGCTGAGTGACTTGCGCCCCGGCGACGCGGTCGGCCTGCGCGGCCCGTTCGGCACCGGCTGGCCCATGGCCGAGGCGGCGGGTCGCGACGTCGTCGTGGTCGCCGGCGGGCTGGGTCTGGCGCCGCTGCGGCCGGCGCTGTACCGGTTGCGCGCCGAACGCGAGCGCTACGGCCAGATCGCGCTGCTGTACGGCACCCGCAGTCCGGGCGATATCCTGTTCCGCCGCGAGATCGAATCCTGGCGCCGCAGCCTGGAGATCGACATCGAGGTCACGGTCGACCACGCAACCGACGACTGGCGCGGCCATATCGGCGTCGTGACCAAGCTGATCGGCCGCGCCGCCTTCGATCCGCCCAACGCCATCGCGTTGGTCTGCGGTCCCGAGATCATGATGCGCTTCACCGTCGCGACGCTGAACGATGCCGGGCTCGGGGACGACCAGATCTATTTGTCGATGGAACGCAACATGAAGTGCGCCATCGGCTTCTGCGGCCATTGCCAGTTCGGGCCGACCTTCATCTGCCGGGACGGCCCCGTCTTCCGCCACGACCGCATCCGTCCTATGCTGGCGGTGAAGGAGCTGTGATGCCCGCGTCCGGACGAAAGCCCCGTCTCGCCGTGTGGAAGTTCGCCTCCTGCGATGGCTGCCAGCTCTCCCTGCTCGACTGCGAGGACGACCTGCTGGCGATCGCCGGGGCGATCGACATCGCCTACTTCCCCGAAGCGACCCGCAGCACGCTCAAGGGCCGGTTCGACCTGTCGCTGGTCGAGGGCTCGGTCACCACGCCGCACGACGCCGAGCGGATCCAGGACGTCCGCCGCCGCTCGAAAACGCTGATCACGATCGGCGCCTGCGCCACCGCGGGCGGCATCCAGGCCTTGCGGAACTTCGCCGACGTCAAGGAATTCACCTCGGTGGTCTATGCGCGACCCGACTATATCGACACGCTCGCCACGTCGACGGCGATCGCCGATCACGTCCCCGTCGATTTCGAGCTGCGCGGCTGCCCGATCAGCAAGCGCCAGTTGGTGGAGGTCGTCTCCGCCTACCTGATCGGCCGCAAGCCGGTGACGCCCCCGCACAGCGTCTGTGTCGAGTGCAAGCTCAAGGGCAACGTGTGCGTGATGGTCGCGCATGGCACGCCGTGCCTCGGCCCCGCGACGCATGCCGGCTGCGGCGCGATCTGCCCGTCCTACGACCGCGGCTGCTACGGCTGCTACGGCCCGATGGAAACGCCGAACCTCGTGGCGCTGAGCCGGCAGTTGGCGCAAGCCGGCATGGATGCGCGCGCGCTGGAGCGCGTCTACCGCACCTTCAACGCGAACGCGCCCGAGTTCCGCGAGGAGAGCGATCGCCATGGCGCGTAAGACCATCAAGGTCGACTATCTCGCCCGGGTCGAGGGCGAGGGCGCGCTCAAGGTCGTCGTCCGCGACGGCGCCGTGCAATCGGCAGAGCTGAGCATCTTCGAGCCGCCGCGCTTCTTCGAAGCCCTGCTGCAAGGCCGCGACTTCTCCGAAGCCCCGGACATCACCGCGCGCATCTGCGGCATCTGCCCGGTCGCCTACCAGATGAGCGCCGTCCACGCGATGGAGGCGGCGCTGGGCATCACCGTGGCCGAACCGCTGCGCGCGCTGCGGCGGCTGCTCTATTGCGGCGAGTGGATCGAGAGCCACACGCTCCACATCTACATGCTCCACGCGCCGGATTTCCTCGGCTACGACGGCGCGATCGACATGGCCCGCGACCACGCCGACGTCGTCCGCCGCGGCCTCGACCTCAAGAAGGCGGGCAACGACATCGTCGCCTTGCTGGGCGGCCGCGAGATCCATCCGATCAACGTCCGCGTCGGCGGCTTCTACCGACTGCCGCACCGGCGCGAGTTCGACGCACTGGCCGAACGCCTGAAGACGGCGCGGGACACCGCGCTGGAGACCGTGAAATGGGCCAGCGGCTTCGACTTCCCCGACCGCGAACGGGACTACACCTTCGTCGCGCTGCGGCACCCGGACGAATATCCGTTCAACGAGGGGCACATCGTCTCCAATCGCGGCCTCGACATCACCGCCGCCGAGTACGATGCCCATTTCGAGGAGTCCCACGTCGCGCGCTCGACCGCGCTGCAATCGCACTTCCGCGACGGGAGCGGCGCCTACCTGGTCGGCCCGCTCGCCCGCTACGGCCTCAACTTCGACAAGCTCTCGCCGCTCGCCCGGGATGCCGCCAAGGCGGCGGGCCTTGGGCCGATCTGCACGAATCCCTATCAGAGTATCGTCGTCCGCGCCGTCGAGGTGCTCTACGCCTGCGACGAGGCCCTGCGGATCATCGCGGACTACGTCGAGCCGGACCGGCCCGCCGTTGCGGTCGAGGGCCGCGCCGGCGTCGGCTGCGCGGCGACCGAGGCGCCGCGCGGCCTGCTCTATCATCGCTATCGTCTCGAGGCCGACGGCTCGATCGCGGAAGCGCGCATCATCCCCCCGACCTCGCAGAACCAGGCCAGCATCGAAGAGGACCTGGCGAGCTACGTCGGCGGCTTCCTCGACCTGCCCGACGAGGCGCTCCAGCACCGCTGCGAGCAGACGGTGCGCAACTACGACCCCTGCATCTCGTGCGCCGCGCACTTCCTCCGCCTCGACGTGGACCGAGGCTAGGATGGCGACCGGCCACCGGCCCGATGTGATCGTGGTGGGAATCGGCAATCCCGACCGCGGGGACGACCAGGCCGGCCGCGCCGTCGCGGACCGGCTGGCGGGCAGGCTTCCGGCCGACGTCGCGATCGTCCAGGAGACCGGCGAGGCGACGGCGCTGCTCGCGCGGCTGCGCGGCACGAAGGCCGCCTTCCTGGTCGACGCCTGCGCGTCGGGCGCGGCGGCCGGCACGGTCCAGCGCCTCGACGCCGGCGCGGCGCCTTTGCCCCAGGCGCTGTTCGGCATGTCGACGCACGGCTTCGGCCTTGCCGAGGCGATCGAGCTGGCGCGCACCCTGGACGAGCTGCCGCCGATCTGCATCGTCTACGCGATCGAAGGCGGCACCTTCGAGTTGGGCGCGCCCCTGTCACCACCCGTCGCCACCGCGGTGGTGGACGTCGCCGACCGGCTGTGCGCGGATGTCGCGGCGCTGCAGCCTGCGGAGGCTTGAGCCGCCATGCACGAGGCGTCGCTGATGGCCGGGCTGATGCGCAAGATCGACGAGATCGCGGCGCGGGAAGGCGCGCGCCGCATCGTCGGCGTCAGCGTTTGGCTGGGCGCGCTGAGCCACATGTCCGCCGAGCATTTCACCGAGCATTTCACCGATGCCGCCGCCGGCACGAACGCCGAGGGCGCGCGGCTGGACATCGAGGTATCCGCCGACACCGGCGACGCCAACGCCCAGGACATCCTGCTCAAAAGCGTCGAGGTGGAGACCTGACGACGATGTCGGCGACGGTGCTCCAACGCGATAGCACGGCGGATACCGTCATCCGGCAGCGAATTCTCGTGCGCGGCGCGGTCCAGGGGGTCGGCTTCCGCCCGTTCGTCTATCGTCGTGCTTCGGCGCTCGGCCTCGCGGGTTGGGTCTGCAACACGCCGGAAGGCGTCGCGATCGAAGCCGAAGGCCCGGCCGACGCCGTCGCCGCGCTGGTCGCGTCGATCCGCCGGACGCCGCCGCCGAACGCGACCGTCACCGACATCGACGTCGATGAGCATTGGCGCCGCATGGCGATACCGGCTTCGCTGTTCGCGAAAGCAACGCCGTCGGCGCGCGCGACGTCCAGGTCCTGCCCGACTTGGCCACCTGCGATGCGTGTCTGGACGAGCTGTTCGACCCCGCCAACCGGCGTTTCCGCTATCCGTTCATCAATTGCACCCAGTGCGGCCCGCGCTACAGCATCGTCGAGGACCTGCCCTACGACCGCGCCCGTACCTCGATGGGGCGGTTCGCCCTGTGCCCGGCCTGCCGGGCCGAATACGACGATCCGGTCGACCGGCGGTTCCACGCCGAGCCCAACGCCTGCATCCGATGCGGCCCGCGGCTCGCCCTGTGGGATCACGCCGGCACGGTCGTGGCGCGCGACGACGAGGCGTTGTTCGGCGCCGCGGACGCGATCCGCAGCGGCCAGGTGGTGGCGATCAAGGGCGTCGGCGGCTTCCACCTGTTCGTCGACGCCCGCGACGAAACCGCGGTCCGGCGGCTGCGCGCCGCGAAGCACCGGCCCGAGAAGCCGTTCGCCGTGATGTTCCCGACCCTGAACGACGTTCGGCAGGCCTGCCGGCTGGACGAGACCGAAGCCGCGTTGCTGACCGGGCCGGCGCGCCCGATCGTCCTGGTCCGCCGGCAGGGCCGCAACGTGGCGGCGTCGGTCGCACCGGACAGCCCGCGGCTGGGCGTGCTGTTGCCCTATGCGCCCGTGCACCACCTGTTGATGGCCGATCTGGGCTTCCCGGTCGTCGCGACCAGCGGCAACGTCGCCGACGAGCCGATCGTGACGGACGAGGCCGACGCACTGACGCGGCTGGCCGGAATCGCCGACCTGTTCCTGGTCCACGACCGGCCGATCGTCCGACCGATCGACGATTCGGTCGCGCAGGTCGTCTGCGGCGCGCCCCAACTGTTGCGCCGGGCCCGTGGCTACGCGCCGGCCCCGATCGCCGCCGCCAGCATCCCGGCCGGCATCCTGGCCTTCGGCGGACACCTGAAGGCGACGGTCGCGCTGACCCGCGCCGGCAGCGTGGTGTCGAGCCAGCATCTCGGCGACCTCGACACCGTCGCCGCGCGGTCGAGCTACGGTCGCGCCGTCGGCGACCTCGCCACGCTCCAGGACGCCCGACCGCGCCGCGCGGCGTGCGACCTGCACCCGGACTACGCGTCGACGCGGGCGGCGGCCGATTCGGGCCTGCCGGTCGTGCCGGTCCAGCATCACGTCGCCCACGTCGCCGCCTGCATGGCGGAGCATGGCCTCGAGCCGCCCGTCCTCGGCGTGGCATGGGACGGCACGGGATACGGCCCCGACGGCACGATCTGGGGCGGCGAGTTCCTGCGTCTCACGCGGTCGGGCTGGCAGCGCGTCGCCCATCTGCGCCCGTTCCGCCTGCCGGGCGGCGCCGCCGCGGTGCGCGAGCCGCGGCGCGCGGCGCTGGGCCTGCTGTTCGCCGCCTATGGCGACGACGCCTTCGCCATGACCGATCTGGCCCCGGTGGCCGATTTCGCCCCGGCCGAGCGCGAGATCGTCCGCAGGATGCTGCGCGGCGGCGTCAACGCGCCGGTGACCACCAGCGCGGGCCGGCTGTTCGACGGGTTCGCGGCCCTGTGCGGCGTGCGCCAGAAGGCCGGTTACGAAGGCCAGGCCGCCATGGAATTCGAGTGGGCGGCGGATGGCTGTGCAAACGGGCGGAACTATCGGCTTTCCCTCGAGGCCGTCGACGACGCCCCGATCGTCGTCGACTGGCAGCCGGCCCTCGACGCGGCGATCGCGGACCTGCGGTCCGGCGTCGACGCGGGCGCGATATCGGCCGCGCTCCACAGCGGTCTCGCCGAGGCGATCGCCTCGGTCGCCGCGCGATGCGGCGACCGGCACGTCGCGCTCACCGGCGGCTGCTTCCAGAACGTCCGGCTGACCGAAGCGGCGGTCGCCGCGCTCGACGGCGTCGGCTGCACTCCCGTGTTGGCACCGGCGGATACCGCCGAACGACGGCGGTATCGCGGTCGGCCAGGCCGTCTGGGCGGGCTGGCAGGAAACGTGGGGAGACGCGCCATGTGCCTAGCGGTTCCCGGACGCATCCTGAGCGTCGACGGCGACGACGAGCTGACCCGGACCGGGCGCGTCGATTTCGGCGGCCTGGTCAAGGAGATCAACCTCGCCTTCGTCCCGGACGCTGCCGTCGGCGACCACGTCCTCGTCCATGTCGGCTTCGCCATCACCGTGATCGACGAGGTCGAGGCGGGCCGGATCTTCGAGCACCTGCGCACGATCGGCGAGATCGACGCCGAGCGGGAGCACGACGCGCCGTGAAGTTCCGCGACGAATATCGCGACGGTGCCGCAGCGCAGCGCCTGGCCACGGCCATCGCGGACACCGTCACCCGCCCGTGGACCTTGATGGAGGTCTGCGGCGGCCAGACCCACGCCATCGTCCGCTTCGGGATCGACCAGCTTCTCCCCGAGGGCCTGGAGGTGGTCCACGGTCCCGGCTGCCCGGTCTGCGTCACGCCGGTCGAATACGTCGACAAGGCGATCGAGATCGCCGGCCGCCCGGACGTGACGCTGTGCTCCTTCGGCGACATGCTGCGGGTGCCGGGCACGCACGGCGACCTGCTCGCGGCCAAGTCTCGCGGCGGCGACGTTCGCATCGTCTATTCGCCGCTCGATGCGGTCGCCATCGCCCGCGCCGAGCCGGACCGCGAGGTCGTATTCTTCGCCGTGGGCTTCGAGACGACCGCGCCGGCCAACGCCATGGCCGCGCTCCAGGCCAAACGCGAAGGCCTGCGCAACTTCTCGATGCTGGTGTCGCACGTGCTCGTGCCGCCGGCGCTGCGCGCGATCCTCGAAGCGCCCGGCAACCGCATCCAGGGATTCCTCGCCGCCGGCCACGTCTGCACGGTCATGGGGTTCGAGGAGTACGAGCCGATCGCCGCCGAATGGCGCGTGCCGATCGTGGTCACGGGCTTCGAGCCGCTCGACATCCTCGAAGGCATCTATCTGTGCGTCCGTCAGCTCGAGGAGGGCCGCGCCGAGGTGGAGAACCAGTACAGCCGCTCGGTCCGCCGCGACGGCAACCAGGCGGCCCAGCGCGCGATCCGCGAGGTGTTCCGGGTGATTCCCCGACGCTGGCGCGGCATCGGCGACATCGCGGAGAGCGGGCTGGGGCTCGCCGATGCATATGCCGACCTCGACGCCGAACGCCGCTTCGGTTCCGTCGCGGTCGGGCCGGAAGCGACCGCCGACTGCATCAGCGGCGCGATCCTGCGCGGCGAGCGCAAGCCGACCGACTGCCCGGCCTTCGGCACGCGCTGCACGCCCGAACATCCGCTCGGCGTCACCATGGTCTCGTCCGAGGGCGCCTGCGCCGCGTATTTCCGCTACCGCGGGAAACGCGTCGCGTGACCGGCGCCGACGAGATCGCCCTGTCCTGCCCGGCCCCGACGGACGACGGCGAAACGATCCAGCTCGCCCACGGCGGCGGCGGCCGGGCGATGGCCCGCCTGATCGACGACGTGATTCGCCCGGCGTTCGACGATGCGGAACTCGACCGCCGCCACGACGGCGCCGTGCTGTCGATCGACGGCGCGGCCGCCTTCACGACCGATTCCTATGTCGTGCGGCCGCTGTTCTTTCCCGGCGGCGACATCGGCACGCTCGCCGTCAACGGCACCGTCAACGACCTCGCCATGTGCGGCGCGCGCCCCGAATGCCTGAGCGTCGGCTTCATCCTCGAAGAAGGCCTGCCGATCGCGACCCTGCGCCGGGTGATCGAGTCGATGCGCCGTAGCGCCGACGCCGCCGGCGTCCGCCTGGTCACCGGCGACACCAAGGTCGTCGATCGGGGCAAGGCCGACGGCCTGTTCATCAACACCGCGGGGATCGGCCGCATCGCGGCGCCCGCCCCGATCGCGCCGGCCGAGATCCGCGCCCGGCGACGCGGTTATCCTGAGCGGCGATATCGGCCGACACGGCATCGCGGTGATGGCGGCGCGCGAAGGGCTCGGCTTCGAATCGGCGATCGAGAGCGACTGCGCCTCGGTCGCCGAGCCGGTCCTGGCGCTGATCGAGGCCGGCATCGAGATCCATTGCCTGCGCGATCTGACGCGCGGCGGCCTGGCCAGCGCGGTGGTCGAGATCGCCGAGACCGCCGGCCGCGACATCGAGCTCGACGAGACCGCGATTCCGGTGCGCGACGACGTCGGCGCCGCGTGCGAGCTGCTCGGCCTCGACCCGCTGCACGTCGCCAACGAAGGGCGCTTCGCCGCCTTCGTCGCGCCGGCCGATGCCGAGCGCGCGCTCGCCCTGCTGCGCGACCACGCGGTGAGCGGCGGCGCGGCGATCATCGGCTCGGTCGCCGACGGCACCTCCGGCCAGCGTGTCGTGCCGCGGCGCGCTCGGCGTCGCGCGGGCCGTCGACATGCTCAACGGCGAGCAGCTGCCGCGGATCTGCTGACCGGAACGCTCGCCACGCGCGACGTTGGCCGAATCCGTCACGACGCCGTCAATCCCGCCAGATAGGTGTCGGCGACCATGTCGGCGTATTCGGCCGGGCCGACCGGGCCCTTCGGGTCGTACCAGAGGTAGGTATAGTTGATCATGCCCATGAACATCATGGTCTGGGCCTTCATCTGGCGGTCGTCATACTTGCCGCGGCGATCGCAATCGCGGATCAGGCCGGCGACCACGGCGAGGATCGCCTTCTGCTTGCCGATGATGGCGTCGCGGTCGTCCGGCTGCAGGTTCTGGAGGTCGTGGAGCAGGACGATCTGCAGGTCCTTCGAGCCGGCGTTGATCGCCACCATCTTGCGGACCGAGTTGCGCAGCCGCTCTTCCGGCGTCGCGCCGTCCTTCGCCGAGAGGCGGATCTCGCTCAGCAGCATGTCGAGATGCGCGTGGAGCATCTCGCTGAGCAGCGCTTCCTTCGACGCGAAATAGTGATAGAGCAGCCCGCGCGAGATGCCGTTCGCGGCGGCGAGATCGGCGATCGTCGTGCTGGGGTAGCCCCGCCGGGCAAACAGCGCCGCCGAGTGGTCCAGGATACCCTGGCGGATCTCCGGATAGTTCTCGGATTGGGTTCGCGCCATCGGGCGGGCCTCGCGTCAGCGGCCGGTCAGTCGCGCAGCTGGACCCGCTGCGCCTTGGCCTCGTAGCGCGGCAGCGACCCTTCGGGGCAGGCCTCGACCGGCACCTTGAGACCCAGCCGGCTGGACAGGCTGCGCTCGATATGGAGCGCGAACTCGTCCGGTGAGCCGTTGTAGCCGCGGGCGAATTCGACCGCCACGGTCATCTTCTTGGGCGCCTGCTCGAGCTGGTCGACGTAGATCTGCCACGCCTCCTTGATCGCGCCCGGCGTCGAGGCGATGACGTCCTCGATCTGCGACGGGTAGACGATCACGCCGCGGACCTTGAGCATGTCGTCCGACCGGCCGATCAGCCGGCCGATCTTCATCATGCCCTTGCGCCCGCAGGGGCAGTCGTAGGGGCTGTCCGAGACCTGCACCAGGTCGCGGGTGCGCCAGCGCACCACCGGCGACGCCTGCTTGTCGAGGGTCGTCACCACGATCTCGCCGACCTCGCCGGGGCCGACCGGCTTCATCGTCTCGGGGTCGAGGATCTCGGTCAGCACCGTGTCCTCGTTGATCAGGTGCATCTCGTCGCGCTCGTGGCTGTGCTTGCAGGTGGTCGAGACGACCGGTCCGCCGGCCTCCGTGGTGCCGTAGGTGTTGTAGGTCCGGAAGCCGTCGGGCAGCTCGGCCTCCAGCTCGTCGCGGAAGGCGCGGGAGACCGACTGGCCGCCGATCACCGCGGTGCGCAGCTTCCAGTCCTTCTTGGGGTCGATGCCGTGCTCGCGCGCGGTCCGGACCAGGGTGGCGAGGAAGATCGGCGACACCGACGCGAAGGTCCATTCCATGTCGCGCATCCACTCGACGACCAGCTCGCTGCGACCCGGGCCGACCGGGAAGTTGGTCATGCCCAGTTCCGCCATGCCGAGGTCGAAGGCGAGCCCGCCGACCCACAGGCCGAAGCCGAAGCCGTTGTAGCCGCGGTCGCCGGGGCGCATGTCGTTGCAGTAGAGCTGGCGCGCGACCTGCCGCGCGCACAGCGCGAGGTCGTCCTCGGTGTAGCCGAACAGCACCGGCAGGCCGGTCGTCCCCGAGGTCGCGCAGAGCCGGGCGACCTTGCCCATGTCCTCGGTCAGCATCGGGAAGGGATAGCGGTCGCGCAGGTTGGTCTTCTCCAGGAACGGCACCTGGGCCAGCGCCTGCGGATCGGCGAGGTCGCGCGGGTGGAGGCCCGCTGCCTTGAAGTGGTCGACCCAATCCGGCGAGCCGGCCAGCCGCTCGCCCAGCTTGGCCAGCTTGGCGTGCTGGATCTTCTGCAGGTCGTCGCGATCCAGCGCCTCGAATTCCGGATGCAGCATGGTGGCGGTCGGTCCGGTCATCGTCTCTTCTCTCCCATTCTTGGTTGCCGCACTTGGATCTGCGGCCGTTCGATCACGGACGCGCGTCCGCCGCCGCGGGCTTGGCGGACGAGCGGGTCCGAGGTGTCAGGTTCTGTCAGGTCGCGACGGAAGCCACGGGGTGCCGGTGGGGCCCAGGTGTCAGGTTCTGTCAGGTCGACGTCGCGACGGTGCCCCCTCGGTCGGGCCTCGATGTCAGGTTTTGTCAGGTCGAGGCGGCGACCGCACGCCCCCAGGGGGGCCCGGGTGTCAGGTTCTGTCAGGTTGGTGCGTCGGCTGCGCACCCCCGGCAGGGCCCCGGTGTCGGGTTTTGTCAGGTCGGGTCGGCAATCGGACCTTGGCAAGCAGGCATCGGCCACCAGGGCATCCGCATATGCTGACGGACTCGGTCTCCCCTCTCCCCTTGGGGGAGAGGGGGCAGGGGGTGAGGGCCCGCCTATGGCGTCCGCGCCGCTGGCGATCTGGCGTTCGCCTCGGACACAGATCTTCACCGTCCTGCCATGTTGATGGCTGCTGGCAATCGTGACCGCGTTGGGCGCTGCAGGCTGTCCTCGGCAAGCCCTCACCCCCGGCCCCTCTCCCCCAAGGGGAGAGGGGAGCTGAACCTCGGCTCCACCAGGGTCCCACATGTCAGGTTTTGTCAGGTTCGGCATCCGGCGCTCGCCTGTCGTCACGCCTCGGCGTTCAGGAAATAATACCCATATGGCGTTGGGCCCGACGCCTTTCAATGCGCCTTGGCCTGTGCGGACCCTACGCATCGACGCGCCGCCCGACGATTTCGTCGACCACCAGCTTGGCGGTCTCGGCGCAGGCCTGGGTGCCGCCGTTGCCGTAGTCCTTGACCGCGTCGCCGACGCACCACAGGCCGGCGACGCCGGTCTCGCGCGGCAGGTCGTAGCCGGCGCAGGCGCGCTGGGCGGGCCAGTCGTCGCGCATCACCCGGACCGACAGCAGCTTGGCGTCGGGCCCGTCGAGGTCGAGCGCGGGGAACTGCTCGCGCAGGTCGTCCAGGGCGAGCGCGACCTCGGCGTCACTGTCGAAGTCGCCCAGCGCCGGCACCGGCACGGCATAGGCGACATACTGGTGCCAGCCGGCGGGGGCGAGCTCCGGGCAGGTCGCGGTCAGGTCGGCCATGTTGCACAGCCGCCGGGTCTTGCCGAAGGTGACGATGCCCGGCGCGTCGAACAGGCGCTCACGCGTGGCGACGTTGATGACGATGTTGGCGGCCGGGCGCAGCTCGGTGTCCACGGCCTTGGTGTAGGCAGCGGGCAGGTTGTCGGCGCCGGCGAGCGCGACGGTCGCCTTGGGGCCGACGTTCGAGATCACGATCGGCGCGTCGATGCGCACGGTCTCGCCGCCGCGGATGACGCTGACCCCGACGACCCGGCCGCCCTCGACGTGGATGCGTTCGCAGGGGCTGTCGAGCCAGACTTCGCCGCCGCCGCGTTCGACCGCCGCGGCGAGCGACCGCCACACGCCGATGGTGCCCTCGGGGCAGAAGCCGAAGCGCTTGAACGCGCCCTTGCGGGTGAAATAGGTCAGGAAGGCGCGCGCCGGCAGCTCGTCGGCGTTGCACGCGAAGATCGACGCGCACAGGTTCCGGAAGATGGCGTGGACGGTCTCGTTGCTGGTGTAGCGGGCGAGCCAGTCCCGGGTCGATTCGCGGCCGTCGGGCAGGCTGCCGGTGCGGGCGTCGGCGAAGGCGGCGAGCACCTTGGCCGCCTGCTTGGTGATCTGGCCGAGCAGGAACGCCCAGCCGCCCTTGGAGACGTCGACCACCTTGCGGTCGAGGTAGAAGGCCGCCGCCGGGCTCGGCTCGCGGAGGTCGAGCGGGGCGCCGACCAGGGCGAAGGTCTCCTCGAACACGCCGCCGAGCTCCAGCGCGATCGCGCCGACGTTGACCTTGTGGCCGTCGATCTCCTCGGTCGAGGCGCGGCCGCCGACCCGGTCCAGCCGCTCGACCACGAGGGGAGTGATGCCGGCATGGACCAGCCGCGCGGCGGCGGACAAGCCGCCGGCGCCGGCGCCGATCACCACCGCCTCCGCCGTCGTTCTGGAACTCATCGTCGACCCTCGCTCAATCCTAGGCCGGCAGGGGGCCGGCGAGACCACCGCCAGTCCGGGATCGGATACATTGAATTCGAGTTCGCGATGTCCGAAGCCCCCTCGCCCCTTGAGGGCGACAATCGCACCCGTCGTACCGGCATCGATCCGCGTCATCCCATCCTTCGAGACGCCCCGGCCTGTCGGCCGGAGCTCCTCAGGATGAAGCCATCGCCCGACCTCAAGCGGAGCCTTCATCCTGAGGAGCCCCGCAGGGGCGTCTCGAAGGATGTGAGGACGGACCGGGTGGGGCCGGCCGCTGTCCCGAGCGACGGCGCCATGCGCCGGATTCCCGCCTGCGCGGGAAGGTCGATGGAGATCAGACTGAACAGACCCGGCGATTCCGTCATCGTCTCTCATATCCGCTTCGCCACTTCCTCGAGCATGACCTCGGTCGCGCCGCCGCCGATGGTCAGGATGCGGGCGTCGCGGACCATGCGCTCGATCACCGTGCCGCGCATGTAGCCGGCGCCGCCGTGGAGCTGCAGGCAGCCGTGGACGACCTCGTGCAGCACCTCGGGCGCCAGGGCCTTGATCATCGAGCAGTCGCGGCTGCCGTCGTCGCCGCGGGCGATCGCCTCGGCGGCCTGGTAGGTCAATGCGCGGGACGCGGCCGCCTTGGTCGCCAGCGACGCGAGCCTCTGGCGGGTCGCCTGGAGGTCCCACAGGGTGCCGCCGAAGGCCTTGCGGGTTCGCACGTAGTCGAGCGTCGTCTCGATCGCGATCGCGCTCTCGCCGGCGCAGATGCCGCCGATGCACAGCCGCTCGTTCTGGAACGTGTCCATGATCGCGTAGAAGCCGCGGTTCTCGGCGCCGAGCAGGTTCTCGCCCGGCACCCGCATCTCGTCGAAGTAGAGCTCGGCCGTGTCGGAGCAGAGCCAGCCGTGCTTGTCCAACTTCTTGGCGACGGTCAGGCCGGGCGTGCCCTTCTCGACGATGAACAGGGAGAGGCCCTGGGCGCCGCGGCTGCCCGGGTCGGTGCGCGCGGCGACGATGTAGACGTCGCCGTAGACGCCGTTGGTGATGAACATCTTGGAGCCGGTGATGACCCAGTCGTCGCCGTCACGCACCGCGCGGGTCTGCAGGCCGGCGACGTCGGAGCCGGCGCCCGGCTCGGTCACCGCGATGGCGCAGACCTGCTCGCCGCGGATGATCGGCGGCAGGTATTTCGCCTTCTGCTCGGGCGTGCCGCGCAGGGTGATGTGGGTCGCCGACATGTCCGTGTGCACCAGCACCGAGGCCGTGAAGCCGCCGAAGGTCGACCGGCCCAGCTCCTCGGCGAACACCACCGAGGCGATCGGGCCCATGTCGGTGCCGCCGTATTCCTCCGCGTGGCGCATGCCGAGGAAGCCGAGCTCGCCCATGTGGCGGAACACCGCGCGCGGGATCTTGCCCTCGGCCTCCCACGCCTCGCCGTGGGGCCGGACCTCGGTGTCGACGAAGCGGCGCACCTGGTCGCGCATCATGCGCAGCTCTTCTGTGATGCAGCCCGGATCGCCGAAGCGGAGCGTGTCGGTCGCGACCGTGTCCGGGGAGACGCTCGGTGAATCGTTCATCGCGGGTCCTGATCGGCGGCCGGCCGGTGCGTGCGATCGACGGGTCCGGCCGCGGCGGTGGACGGGAGTGATGGAGGCTGGCGCACGTCTTCGGGTGATCCTCGGCAGGGCTTTTATAGATAACCGACCGTCCAGTTAATAAAAGAGCGATTCGGTATCGCCGTCAACAACGGGTGTGCACGCAGCCTCCGCTGCGGCCGATGCGGCGTGCGGCCCCCGCCTCTGAGGCGCCCCGGAAGCGGCACCCCCACGAACCGACTTGCCAACGAAAGCAGAGCCGTCTATTAATTAAACGTTCGTCCGGTTTATTGAAGATCCGGGGCCGGCCGCGCATCGGCGGCGACGAGATCCAGGATGGAGGGAAAGGCGCGCATGCAACCCGCAACCGAGACCCCGCGCTGGGGCGACCTGATCCGCCCGGACCAGGTCCACGGCTCGCTCTATTCCGACCCGGCGATCTTCCGCGAGGAGCTGGAGAAGATCTGGTACCGCACCTGGGTCTATGTCGGCCACGAGAGCGAGGTGCCCGAGCCGAACGACTTCGTCATGAAGTCGATCGGCCCGCAGGACGTGATCATGGTCCGCGGCGAGGACGGCCGGGTCCGGCTGCTGCACAACCGCTGCCCGCACCGCGGCAACCAGGTGTGCACCCAGCCCCGCGGTTCCGCGCGCACCTTCACCTGCCCCTATCACAAGTGGACCTTCGCCAACGACGGCCGGCTGAGCGCCTTCGCCTTCGCCGACGGCTACGACGGCCAGGACATGTCGCGCCTGGGGCTGGGCCAGGTCGCGCGGGTCGCCAGCTACCGCGGCTTCGTGTTCGGCTCGCTCGCCGCGGACGGGCCGTCGCTCGAAGAGCATCTCGGCGGCGCGGCGGGGGCCATCGACACCCTGTGCGAGACCTCGCCGGAGGGCGAGGTCGAGATCACCGCCGGCTTCCTGCGCCACCGGGTCAAGGCGAACTGGAAGTTCGTCATGGAGAACGAGGTCGACGGCTACCATCCGGCCTTCGTCCATTCCTCGATCTTCAGCGTCGCCGAGAGCGGCATCGGCGGCCTCTACGGCTCCAAGTCGACCGCCCTGACCCGCGATTTCGGCAACGGCCACACGGAGATCGACCTGCGCCCGGAGTTCCGCCGCATCGGCCAGCCGATGGGCTGGTTCGGCACCACGGCCGACCGGCTACCCGATTACGTCGCCCGCATGGAGAAGGCCTACGGCGCGGACAAGGCCCGCGAGATCATGATCGACGGCACGCCGCACATCATGATCTTCCCCAACCTGTTCATCGCCGAGATCCAGATCTTCGTGCTGCAGGCCCGGGCGGTGGACGACACGATCCAGCACGTCACCGCGCTGCAGTTCAAGGGAGCGCCGGACCTGAACCGGCGACTGCGCCAGCAGACCATGGGCTCGGTCGGCCCCGCCGGCTTCCTGCTCGCCGACGATTCGGAGATGTACGAACGCACCCATCGCGGCGTCGCCTCGCGCGACCCGGAATGGCTGTTCCTCGGCCGCGGCGAGCGGCGCGAGCGCCGCGATGACGACGGCTACGTGGTGAGCCACGCCACCGACGAGGTGCCGTCGCGCGGCATCTGGCAGCACTATCGGGCCCTGATGGAGGCGGCGTGATGCAGGTCGAATGCCGGGACGACGCGATCCTGCGCGACGTCGAGCAGTTCATCTTCCGCGAGGCGCGCCTCCAGGACGAGCACGACTACGAGGCGTGGGAGGCGCTGTGGACCGACGACGCGATCTATTGGGTGCCGGCCAACGGCGACGACATCGACCCCGAACAGCAGATGTCGATCGTCTACGACAACCGCTCCCGGATCGGCGTGCGCGTGCGCCAGCTGATGAGCGGCAAGCGCTACACCCAGGAACCGCGGTCGCGCCTGCGCCACTTCGTGTCCAACGTCGAATTGCTGTCGCGCGACGGCGCCGACATCGGCGTCGGCTGCAACGTCATGGTGTTCGAATCCAACCTGCGCGGCGAGACCGTCTGGGCGGCGCGGACCGAATACCTGCTGCGGCGCGAGGGCGGCGCGCTGAAGATGGCGCGCAAGAAGGTCGCGCTGGTCAACAACGATAAGCCGCTCTACACCCTTTCGTTCCTGATCTGATGACCGCCCCTGACCTGCTGACCCGACCGCCGATCGCCCCCTGCCGGGAGTTCCTGCCGTGAGCCAGTCCGCCGAATCGCGATCCCTGATCGCAGAAGGCCCCGTCCTGTTGAGCCTGCGGGACGGTGTCGCCAGCCTGCGCCTGAACCGGCCGGACGCCGCCAACGGGATGAGCGTCGAGCTGTTGAAGGCGCTCTACGACGCGATCATGCGCTGCCACGGCGAGCCGGACGTCCGGGTGCTGCTGATCACCGGCGCCGGCGACAATTTCTGCGCCGGCGGCGACGTCCGGGCGTTCGCGTCCAAGGGCGAGGCCCTGCCCGACTACATCCGGCCGGCGACCGCCTACCTCCAGGATTCGGTCCTCGCCCTGGCGCGCCTGCAGGCGCCGGTGGTGGTCGCGGTCCAGGGCTTCGCGGCGGGCGGCGGGGGCTTCGGCCTGGTCTGCGCCGCCGACATGGTGATCGCCGCCGAGAACGCCAAGTTCCTCGCCGGCGCGACGCGCGTGGCGATGGCGCCGGACGCCGGCGTGTCGGTGTCGCTGCCCCAGCTCGTCGGCCTGCGCAAGGCGACCGAGATCCTGCTGACCAATCCGGTGATCGACGCGCAGGAAGCGCTCGCGCTCGGGCTGGTCAACCGGATCGTCCCCGACGGCGAGCTCGACGCGGCGGCGACCGCGCTGGCGGCGGAGCTGGCCGGCGGCGCCCCGCTGGCGCTCGCCGCGACCAAGCGCCTGGTCCGCAGCGGCCTGGGCAAGGTCGTCGAGGCCTGCCTGTCCGAGGAGGCGCGGACCGTGTCGGAGTTGTCCGGCACCGCCGACGCCCGCGAGGGCCTGGCCGCGGTGATCGAGCGGCGCGCCCCGCGCTTCACCGGGTCCTAGAGAGAAGCGGTGGCCCCCGCCGGATCATCGCCGCTGTCCGGTCGCCGCGCCTTCGTCACCGGCGGCGCCAAGGGCATCGGCGCGGCCATCGCGCGGCGGCTGGCGGCCGACGGCGCGGCCGTCACGCTCGCCGACCTCGACGCCGACGGCGCGCAAGCCGTCGCCACCGATATCGATGGAACGGCCGTCGCCCTCGACGTATCCGACGCGGCCGCGGTGCGGGATGCCGTCGCGGCGCACGGCCCGTTCGACGTCCTGGTCAACAATGCCGGCGTCGACCAGCACGCCTTCTTCACCGACACCAGCGAGGCCGACTGGCACCGGCTGCTCGGCGTCAACCTGGTCTCGGTCTTCGCCGCCACCCACGCCGTCCTGCCGGCGATGCAGGCGGCCGGCTTCGGGCGGATCGTCAACATCGCCTCGGAGGCCGGCCGGCTCGGCTCCAAGGGCGGGTCGGTCTACGCGGCGGCCAAGGGCGGCGTGATCGCCTTCACCAAGTCGATCGCGCGGGAGAACGCGCGCTTCGGCATCACCGCGAACTGCATCGCGCCGGGGCCGATCGACACGCCGCTGGTGCGGGCCGCGATCGCCGACGGCGGCGACCGGCTGCTGCAGGCGATGACCGACGCGACCCTGCTCAAGCGGCTCGGCACCCCGGACGAGATCGCCGCCGCCGTCGCCTTCCTGGCCTCCGACGAGGCCGGCTTCATCACCGGCGAGACGCTCGGCGTCTCCGGCGGCATGGGGATCGGCGGGTGACCGAAGCGGCGTTGCAGGCGGTGATCGACCGGGTCCTTGCCGTCTATGGCGGCTGGGGACCCGGCACGTCGATCGAGACCATGCGGCGCGATTGGGACGCGCTGTTCGCCGCCGACGCCGGCGCGCCGGACCTCGCACGGGACTTGGAGACGGTCGATGCCGGCGGTGTGCCCGCCGCCTGGATCGGCGCCCAGGCAGGCGCCCAGACCGGCGCGGAGATCGGCGCCCCCGGTCGCGCGATCCTGTTCTTCCACGGCGGCGGCTTCCAGGTCGGCTCGATCCGCAGCCACCGGACGTTGATGGCCGAGATCGCCGCGGCGAGCGGCTGCCGGGTGCTCGGCGTCGACTACCGGCTGGCGCCCGAGCACCGCTTCCCGGCGCCGGTCGAGGACGCGCTCGCCGCCTACGACTGGCTGATCGCCCAGGGCTTCGCGCCGGGCGGCATCGCGCTCGTCGGCGACTCCGCCGGCGGCGGCCTCGCCTGTCGCTCCTGCTCGCGCTCAAGGAACGCGGCGACGTGCTGCCGGCCGCGGCCGCGATCATGTCGCCGTGGACCGACATGGAGGCGTCGGGGGCGAGCTTCGAGACCCGCGCGGCGGCCGACCCGATCCACCAGCGGGCGATGATCCAGGCCCTGGCGCGCAGCTATCTCGGCCGCGACGGCGACCCGCGCGATCCGCTGGCGTCGCCGATCCACGGCGACCTCGCCGGCCTGCCGCCGCTGTTGATCCAGGTCGGCGGCCGCGAGACCGTGCTCGACGACGCCCGCGTGCTCGCGGCGCGCGCGGAGGCTGCCCGCGTAGCGGTCACCCTCGACGTTTGGGATGACATGATCCACGTCTTCCAGATGTATGCTGCGGACTTGCCGGAAGCGCGCGATGCGATCGGCCGGATCGGCCGCTTCCTGCGCGAACAGCTCGCCATCGAACTGCAGGAACCGAAGGAACAAGAGGCGGTATGACGGACCCGGTCGGCATTCTCGGCTTCGGCGGCTACGTGCCGCGCCTGCGCCTGTCGCGCGCGGCGGCGGTCGAGGCCAATGGCTGGTTCAATCCGGGCCTGGGCGGCCTCGCCAAGGGCGAGCGCGCGATGGCCAACTGGGACGAGGACAGCGTGACCATGGCGGTCGAAGCCGCGCGCGACTGCCTCGGCGCGGACCGGCCGGGCGATCTCGGCGCCGTGCACCTGGCCTCGACCACCCTGCCCTTCGACGACCGCCAGAACGCCGGCATCGTCGCCGAGGCCCTCAACCTCGCCCACGCGATCCAGACCATGGACGTCTCCTCCGCCCAACGCGCCGGGACGACCGGGCTGATCAACGCCCTCAACGGCGTGGCGGCGACCGGCGGCAAGACGCTGTTCCTCGCCGCCGACCGTCGGCGCGCCAAGGCCGCCAGTCCGCAGGAGCTGCAGTTCGGCGACGGCGCGGCGGCGCTGCTGCTCGGCGCCGGGCCGGTGATCGCGGAATTCCTCGGCAGCCATCAGGTCGCCGCCGACTTCCTCGACCATTATCGCGGCCAGGATTCGCCGTTCGACTACGGCTGGGAGGAACGCTGGATCCGCGACGAGGGCTATCTCAAGATCGTCCCGCAGACGGTCGCCGCGCTGCTGGAGAAGACCGGCGTCGCGGCGGATGCGGTCGATCGCTTCGTCATGCCGTCGGTGATGGGCGTCGTCCCCGGCAAGGTCGCGCGGCAACTGGGCATCGCCGACGAGGCCGTGGCCGACACGCTGTTCGCGCGCATGGGCGAGAGCGGCGCGGCGCACCCGCTGGTCCTGCTCGCCCACGCGCTCGAACACGCCGCGCCCGGCGAGACGATCCTGCTGGTCGGCTGGGGCCAGGGCTGCGACGCGCTCTTGTTCCGCACCACGGATGCGCTGCCCGCCTTCGCGCCCCGGCGCGGCGTCACCGGCGCGCTCGACGCCGGCCGGACCGTGACCAACTACAACCGCTTCCTCGCGTTCAACGGCCTGGTCACCCGCGAGCACGGCATCCGCGCGGAGTTCCAGATCAAGACCCCGCCGTCGGCGCTCTATCGCAACAGCGACATGGTCACCGGCTTCGTCGGCGGACGCTGCCGGTCGTGCGGCACGGTCCAGTTCCCGCGCGCCCACTATTGCGTCAACCCGAACTGCGGCGCGCTCGACACCCAGGACCCGTGCCCGATGGCCGAGATGCCGGCGACGGTGCAGAGCTGGACCGCCGACAAGCTGACCTATTCGCCCGACCCGCCGACCCATTTCGGCATGATCGTGTTCGGCGAGGGCGGCCGGCTGATGGCGGACATGACCGACGTCGAGGCCGGCGAGGTCGCGGTCGGCATGCCGGTGCGCATGGTGTTCCGGGTCAAGACCCGCGATCCCGACCGGGGATTCACCGCCTATTTCTGGAAGGCCGCGCCGGACGGCGACGCGGCCGCGCGGGCCGCCGAGTAGCTGGATAGGGAGGACATACCAATGCCCAAGGGCATCAAGGACAAGGTCGTCATTCTCGGCATGGGCTGCTCCAAGTTCGGCGAGCACTGGGACAAGAACGCCGACGACCTGATCGTCGACGCCTTCACCGAATGCGTCGAGGACGCCGGCATCGAGCGGTCGCAGATCGACGCCGCCTGGTTCGCGACCGCGATCGAGGAAGGCCATGTCGGCAAGACCGCGGTGCCGCTGGGCGTGGCGCTGCGCCTGCCCTTCATCCCGATCACCCGGGTCGAGAACGCCTGCGCGTCGGGCACCGAGGCGCTGCGCGGCGCGGTCTACAGCGTCGCCGCCGGGGCCGCCGACATCGCGCTCGCCGTCGGCGTCGAGAAGCTCAAGGACACCGGCTACGGCGGCCTGCCCCAGCGCACCCGCGGCGCCTACAACGACATGTATTTCGCCAACGCCTCGGCGCCCGGCAGCTTCGCCCAGCTCGCCACCGCCTACGCCGCCAAGCACGGCGTCGACCCCGGCGACCTCAAGCGCGCCATGGCGCAGATCTCGGTCAAGAGCCACGACAACGGCGCCAAGAACCCGAAGGCGCACCTGCGCAACCCGATCACCATCGACAAGGTGCTGAACGCGCCGATGGTCGCCGAGCCGCTCGGCCTGTTCGACTGCTGCGGCGTGTCCGACGGCGCGGCGGCGGCGATCGTGACCACGCCGGAGATCGCGGCGTCGCTGGGCCGCACCGGCGACATGGTCAGCCTCAAGGCGCTCCAGCTCGCCGTCTCCAACGGCTCGGAAGCGAGCTACAACGCCTGGGACGGCACCTATCTGGAGACCACCCGCCAGGCCGCCACCCGCGCCTACGCCGAGGCCGGGATCGACCGGCCGCGCGAGGCGGTGAGCATGATCGAGGTCCACGACTGCTTCTCGATCACCGAGCTGGTGACCATGGAGGACCTGTATCTCTCCGACGAGGGCCAGGCCTGGCGCGACGTGCTCGACGGCGCCTACAACGCCGACGGCCGGACGCCGTGCCAGATCGACGGCGGCCTGAAATGCTTCGGCCACCCGGTCGGCGCGTCGGGCCTGCGCATGGTCTACGAGATGTACCTGCAGCTGCTCGGCCGCGCCGGCGAGCGGCAGCTGCCGTCGCCCGAGATCGGCATGACCCACAACCTCGGCGGCTGGCCGCACCTCAACGTCGCCAGCATCGCCATCCTGGGCCGGCTGTAGCACGCCGGCCGCCGCACCCGCCGGCGCGCGCCGATCAGGAATACCGCGCGGGCGGCGAACGGACGGGGACGGCAACCGCCGTTCGGGATCGCCGGCGTCCCGTCAGCCCGCCGCGCCGCGAAGCCGGGATGCGTCGCGGAAAGCCGGCCGGCCACCGGACCGGCGCGGCTCCCCATCGACGGCTGTCGCCTGGCTGGCGCCCCGCTGGCGTTGCGATCATGGATGCGGGATGGCTGGCTTGCCCGAACGTGGCGCGCGATGCACCGCCGAGCGCTACTTGGTCAGGATCAGCTTGGCGTTGCTGGTCATGCGAAGGCGATACTCCTCCTGGCCATGCTTGATGATGACCTCTTTCCGGCCCTGGAGCAGGTCCTGGACCGGAATCGAGCGAACCGTTCTGTTCGACATCGAACCCTGTTTCCCCATCTCGTTCGTCATCTCACTCTCCAGCTGCGCCGCTCGCGCCGGAACCAAGCCTGTTCCGACCGTTGGCGTGAGCCCCACGAACACATTTTATTAAGACTAGTTCTTAGTTGCAATATTCTTTGGCGGTCGGTGCCGGCTGAACCAATGGCCGGTCGGTCGCGCCATCGCCGTGGCCGAGCGGCGCCGCGCGTGCGTGAAACGCTGAACGCCAGAGCAACCCTGTCGCCAAACCAAGTTGCCCTGACAATGCCCTCGACCCTATTTCGGCGACCGTTCAAGCGGGTATAGTCTGTTACCGGTCCCTGAGCATGCGACGGCGCACCAGGAAGGGTTGGCAATGGCTGATGCCGGCGTAAGACGATTCTCGAAGAATAGGCTGGATGCTGGCCTGTCAGAGCCCCGCTGGAGCCCCGTCTTCGAGTCCGACGACGTGGAGCGCGCACGCGCCCACGTCGCGCCGTTTATTTCCCAGCACGCGCTCGAGCATTATTCCCGCGGTGCCGCGCCCGTGTTTCGTCACCGTCATGCCACCTGCGGGTCACTCGGCTTCAACGAGCTGACCTACACCATGCACGACGGCACCGCTAAGATTTCGGTTCCCGAATTGCCCGGCATCTTCCTTTTCGAGCTCAACCTGTTCGGTCGGGCCGAGCTGCGTACCGGCAACGATGTGCTTCCGTTTTCGGCCGGCCAGATTTGCGTGATCAGCGCCAATACGCCCCATTACAAGCGGTGGGCTTCCGACGGGCGACAAGTCATCGTCAAGGTTGGCAGGGGACTGATCCACGATGCCCTCGAGGCGATGATCGAGCGGCCGATCACCGCCCCCGTTCGGTTCGAGCGGACGCCGCGCACGGTGGACGCCTGGACCGCGAGCCTTGCCGACGTGGTCAAACTGGTCTGCACCGATCTCGACCGGGGCTTTGAGAATGGTCCTGACGGTCCCGCCGGCGGTCTCGTCTCCGGTCGCGCCGCGCACAGCGTCGAGCGGCTGTTCGTCGAGTTGTTGGTCGAGACGATCCCGAACAATTATTCCCACTTGATCGGCGCACCTGCAGCCCCCGCGCATCGCTCGATCAAGCGGGCGGTCGAGTTCATCCACGCGGAGGCCCGCAACGAGATCGTGCTCGACGACATCGCCGCCGCGGCCGAAATCAGCAGGCGCGGCCTCCACGAAGGCTTTCGGCGTCATTTCGGCTCGACGCCGATGGCGTATCTGCGCGCCGTCCGCCTCGACCTCGCCCGGGCGGCGCTGCGCGCCGGCGCCGGATCCGTGACCGAGGTCGCCTTCGACTGCGGCTTCTCCCACCTGAGCAAGTTCGCCAAGGCCTATCGCGAACGCTTCGGAGAGAAGCCCTCGGAAACCCTTGCCCGACGCTGACGACTGCATTTGCGCTTTCGGGCTAGCGACTGCGCCGACGGGCTAGCCGGCCGAACTGGGCGGGCACAATAGTGCATCCGTCGGGGGTCGGCGGGAGCCGCGCGAACACGCTCACGATACGGTCGAAGCGAAGGCGCATCGCCCCATATGCCCAGAGCGACACCAAGAGCCTCGCCGAGACCGACAAGGATCGTGACCTTCGGCAACAGCGCCTTTGGTCGCGCCACCATAACGACAAGCGACTGCGGGAGGGATCAATGAAGATTTGGAAAAATGCTCTTGTTGGCGTTGGCGCGGTGGCAATCGCCACAAGCCTCGTTCACGTGCAGAACGCCGAGGCGCGCACCATCAAGGTGGGATTCATCGCCGCCTTCTCCGGCGGTCTCGCCAACCTGGGCGAGCAAATGCGTCGGGGCGCCCTTCTCTATCACAACCAGCACAAGAGCGAGCTCAAGGGCGACACGATCAAGTTCATCTTTCGCGACACGAAGAACCCCGGGGGCGCGGTCGCCAAGTCGGTCGTCCAGGAACTCATCACCCGCGAAAAGGTGGATATCATCGGCGGCATCATCTTCTCGCCAAACGCGATGTCGATTGCCCCGCTGGCGACCCGGGCCAACGTACCCGTCATCATCATGAATGCTGGCACGGCGTTTATCCCCAACCTGTCGCCAAACATCGCCCGGGTGTCCTTCACCATGTGGCAGGCCGGCTACATCATGGGCGAGCATGCCGCCAAGAAGCTGAACTGCAAGACCGCGGTCGCCGGCTTCACCAACTACCCGCCGGGCAAGGACAGTGCCGCGGCCTTCAAGCGCGGCTTTGAACACGCCGGCGGCAAGGTAATCGACGAAATCCCGATGGGCGGCCCCGGCCGGGTCCCTGACTTCACGCCATTCCTGCAACGCGCCAAGGACAAGAGGCCGAGACTGCTTTTATGTCTTCGTACCGGGCGGCAACCACAGCACGGCGATCGTCAAGGCTTACGGACAGCTCGGCATGAAGAAAGCCGGCATCAAGCTGATCGGCCCGGGCGACATCGTTCCGGATACCGAGCTCCAGAAGATGGGCGACGCGGCCATCGGGCTGGTCACCGCCTACCACTATTATGCGGACCTCGACAACGCTCGAAACAAGGCGTTCGTCGCGGCCTGGAAGCAGGCATACGGCAAGGACAGCACGCCGGACTACATGGGCGTTGGCGCGTATGACGGCATGGCCGCCATCTATCACGTGATCAAGACGGTCAAGGGCAAGATTACCGGCACCAAGGCGATGAACGCGCTCAAAGGCTGGACCGACGACAGCCCGCGCGGAAAGTTTACGATCGACCCGAACACACGCGACATCATCCAGAATGTTTACATCATGGAGGTCGAGAAGAAGGGCGGGCGATTGGTTCAGAAGCGCGAGGGTGTCTTCAAGGCCGTCAAGGACAAGTGCAAGGAGCTCAAGATCGGGCGGTGCGCCAAATAGGGCCGGCGCGGCCATGGTGTTTGTGTCGGCCGGCCATGACTCAGAGGACGGCATTGTCACCCACGGGCGCCGCCCGGGTGACAATGCCGGCTCTCGGCTTCCGTTGGAGCAATTTCGGTTGAGGCCGGCGTCGGCGCTTCTTGGCGTCGCTGGATCAAGAATTCCGGCCGCTACTTAGACAGCTCACCCGAGGTCATCCGGCTCACGGTGCGGATAGACATTGCCACGGAAGCAGGTCGAGGCTCTGCTCTTCGAGCGCGGTATCGACGCCTGCCACGCGGCGGTGCGGTTCTGGTGGAACCGGTCTGCCCCGATTTTCGCCGCCGAGATCAAGAGACGGCGTGCTCGTGACCGGTCCCGTTCCCTGCGGCGTCGGCGTCTGGACGAGGCGTTCGTCCGGATCAACGGGCAGCGTCACGAACTCTGGCGTGCCGCCGATCACGACGGCGGGGTCCGCGACGTCTTTGCCACCAAGCGCCGGGACCGAGAGGCCGCCCTCGATCTTCTCGAAAGCGCCATGAAGCGGCATGGCCGAGCGCCACCAGCGCGTGGTTAAATCGGCCGCGCGCCGCGTCCAGGCCGCCAGCATCCTCCCCCACCGGGACGGGAACGATCGCGTCGCGCCGGGCGATCGCGAGATGGCCTTGGACGGCGGCGCTCGGGAACACAACGGGGGCCAGGCACCATGGTTTCAGGAGCGACGACACTCGAGCCGGAGGTCCACCCGACGGTGGTCCACATGCTCGCCGCGGCGGCGGAGACGGCGCCCGACGCGCCGGCGCTGCGCTGCGAGGGGCGGACGCTCAGCTATCGGGAATTCCTGCGCTGCGTCGGCGGCTTCGCCGCCGAGCTCGACGCCCTCGGCGCGCGCGGCAATCGCGTCGCCCTGATCTGCGCCAACTCGCTCGAGATCGCCATCGCGATGTTCGCGATCCACGCCGCCGGCGCGCAGGCGGTCCCGATCAACCCGCTCTACACCGCCCGCGAGCTCGGCCACATCCTGCGCGACGCCGAGCCGATCGCCGTGCTCCATGACACGACCGTCGCCGAGACGGTCATGGCGCTGGCCGAGGAAATCGGCATCGCCCACACGGTGGCGCTGGGGCCGGACGGCCGGCTGCTCGACGTCTGGAAGGACGATCCCGGCGCGGCGCTGCCGCCGCTGCCGTCGCCCGACGATCTCGCCACCCTGCAATACACCGGCGGCACCACCGGCCTGCCCAAGGGCGTCAACATCACCCACGGGCAGATGTCGATCAACATCAGCCAGCGCGAGGCCGCCCTGCCGACCCGGCCGGACCGGGAGCGGATCCTGTGCATGATGCCGCTGTTCCACGTCTTCGCGGTCGCCGCCTGCTTCCATCTGTCGGTCTATTGCCGCGGCCTGCTCGTCATCATCCCGGCCTACCGGCCCGACGTGGTGCTCGACGCGATCGAGCGCGAGCGGATCACGATCCTGCCCGCGGGGCCCACGGTCTTCATCGGCCTGATGGGCTACGAGGGCTTTGCCGACCGCGACTTCTCCAGCCTGCGCATCGCCTATTCGGGCTCGGCGCCGCTGCCGGTCGAGACGCTGCGGCAGTGGCAGGCGATCACCGGATGCCCGATCCTCGAAGGCTTCGGCCAGAGCGAGGCCGGGCCGGTGGTCACCTACATCACGGAAGACGGACGCCTGGTCCCCGGCTCGGTCGGCCCGCCGCTGCCGCTGACCGAGGTCGAGATCGTCGACGTCGAAACCGGCGCCAAGGTCCTGGAAACGGGCGAGATCGGCGAGATCCGGGTGCGCGGGCCGCAGATCATGTCCGGCTACCGCAACCGCCCCAAGGAGACCGCCGAGGCGCTGCGGGACGGCTGGCTCTACACCGGCGACATCGGCGAGCTCGACGCCGACGGCTACCTCTACATCCGCGACCGCAAGAAGGACATGGTCATCACCGGCGGCTACAACGTCTACCCGCGCGAGATCGACGAGGTGCTGTACACCCACCCGGCCGTGGCCGAGGCGGCCGCGTTCGGCGTTCCCGACGCCTATCGCGGCGAGGTGATCCACGCCCGGGTCGTGCTCAAGCCCGGCGCCGAGGCCACCGCCGACACGCTGATGGCCTATTGCCGCGAGAACCTCGCGAAGTACAAGCTGCCGGCCGTGATCGACCTGGTCGAGACCCTGCCCCGGACCACCGTCGGCAAGATCGACCGCAACGCGCTGCGCGGATCGAGCGAAGCCGCGCCGACCGGCTAGGGCACCAGCACGATCTTCCCCATATGCTCGCCGCGCTCCATCATCGCGTGGGCGTCGGCAGCGCGTTCCATCGGGAAGGTCTCATGGATATGCGGCGCGACGCGGCCCTGATCGAGGTGGGGCCAGACCGCCTTGAGCAGGTCCGCGGCGATCAGCGCCTTCTCCTCGCGGGTCTGGGGCCGCAACGTCGATCCGGTCATGACCAGGCGATTCAGCAACAGGCGCCGGAAATCCACCTGGGCGCTGCTGCCGCCCTGCATCGCGATCAGCGCGTAGCGCCCGTCGCGGCCGAGCAGGTCGAGGTTCTTCTGGATGTAGGGCCCGGCGACCATGTCGAGCACGACATCGACCCCGCCCTCCCCGGCGAACGCCTTCGCGCGGGCGGCCCAGTCCTCGGTCTTGTAGTTGATCGCGAGGTCGGCGCCGATCGAGGTGCAGAAGCGGCACTTCTCGTCGGTGCCCGCCGTGGTCGCCACCGTCGCCCCAACCGCCTTGGCCAGCTGGATCGCGGTGCTGCCGATGCCGCTGCTGCCGCCGTGGACGAGCACGGTCTCGCCCTGCGCCAGCCGGGCGCGCATGAACAGGTTGTAGTGGACGGTGAAGAAGGTCTCCGGCAGCGCCGCCGCCTTGACCGCGTCGAAGCCCTTGGGCCACGGCAGGCAGTGGCCTTCGTGGACGGCGGTGAATTCCGCGTATCCGCCGCCGTGGGTGAGCGCCGTGACCTTGTCGCCGATCGACCAGCGCGACGCCTTGGGGCCCAACGCGACGACTTCGCCGGCGACCTCCAGCCCCGGCAACGGATTGGCGTCGGCGGGGACCGGATATCGCCCCTGGCGCTGGACGCAGTCGGGCCGGTTGACCCCCATCGCCTCGTTGCGGATCAGCACCTCGAAGTCGCCCGGCGCCGGCAGGGGCACCGTGACCAGATGGAGGACTTCCGGGCCGCCGGCGCCGGCGATGTCGATGGCACGCATGTGGTCGGGCAACGTCATCCCTGATCCCTTCCGAGCTTCGTTCGAGGCGGAGTCCGCATGCGGTGCGCGGGGCGAGGCGGCAACGGCCGCCGCCGATGCATACACGGGCCGGCGCCCCACTCCCGCAAGCGGGTCTGAAACCGCTTCATGCATGCAAATAACCTTGAAATCAACCGTTGTTCGGCCATAAAAATGGAAATGACGCGTTCAATGCATTCATTTATGACCGATCAAGAGGTGTTCACGTGACCTTGCCCGCATCGACGCCCGTTCTCATCGCCGGTGCCGGTCCCGTGGGACTGTCCGTGGCCTGCGAACTCGCTTGGCGCGGCGTCGACTGCATCGTCGTCGACCAGAGCGACGGCGCCAACATCCACCCGCGCGCCAACGTCCTGCAGGTGCGCTGCCAGGAGATCTTCCGCCGCTGGGGGATCATGGACCGCGTCATCGAGGGCGGATATCCCGAGGGCTATCCCGGCGACTTCGTGTTCACGACGCGCGTCTGCGACCACGAGGTGTTCCGGTTCCGCTTCCCGTCCTACGCCGAAGCGACGGGAGACCGCGCTGCGTTTCGGGAGGCCTACCCCGAGGTCGACCATTCGCCCGGCTACAAGTTCTACATCGGCCAGAATGCGCTGGAGCCGATCCTGTGCGACTTCGCCGTCTCGACGCCCCACGCCGCGGTTCACTATGGCTGGCGGGTCTCGCGCTTCGAGGATACCGGGGGCCAGGTCGACGTCGAGCTCGAGAACGTCGCCACGGGCGCCCGGCACACCATCGCCGCGGACTATCTCGTCGGCTGCGACGGCGGCCGCAGCACGGTCCGCAAGGGCCTCGGCTTCGACCTGGAGGGCATGGCCACCATCGGCGAATATGTCGGCATCTATTTCAGGGCGCCGGACTTCTACAAGCTCCAGGACAAGGGGCAGTGCGCGCTCTACTGGTCGATCGCGCCGGCGGCGTCCGGCGTCTTCATCCCGATCGACGGCCGCGAGCACTTCAACTACCAGAAGCATCTCCGCCCCAACGAGACGGCGGACGACGTCGACGCCCTGGCGACGATCTCCAACGCCTTCGGCCGACCGCTCGACGCCGAGATCATCACGGTGCAGCCGTGGAGCGGCCACGCGCTGGTCGCCCCCCGCTACCAGCGCGGCCGCGTCCTGCTCGCCGGCGACGCGGCGCACCTGTTCGTCCCGACCGGCGGCTTCGGCATGAACACCGGCATCGTCGACGGGGTCGATCTCGGCATCCGCCTGGCCGGGGTCCTGCAGGGCTGGGCCGGGCAGGGCTACCTCGAGCACTATTCCACCGAGCGGCAGCCCGTCGCCGTGCGCAACGCGCGGGAGGCGGCCGACAACTATTTCGAGATCACACCCTGCGTGATGGCGCCGGCCCAGATCGAGCGCGACGACGAGGCCGGATCGATCGTGCGCAGCAAGTACGCCCGCAACATCTCCCAGCAGCGCAAGCACTTCAACGCGTTCGGGATCACGCTGGGCTACCGCTACGACCGCTCGCCGCTGATCGTCCCCGACGGCACCCCGGCGGTGCCGGACGATCCCCAGCAATACGTGCCGACGACCCGGCCGGGCTCGCGTGCGCCGCACGTGTGGCTCGCCGACGGCCGCTCGATCCTCGACCTGTTCGGCAGGACCTTCGTCTCTGCTCCGGCTGGGGCCGGACGCCCCCGATGCGGCGGCCTTCGTCGCGGCGGCGGAGGCTTGCGGCTTGCCGCTCGACGTCCAGGCGGTCGACGAGGCCGACGTCGTCGCGCGCTACGAGACGCGGCTGGTCCTGGTGCGGCCGGACGGCCTCGTCGCCTGGCGCGGCAACGCCATGCCTGCCGACCCGCGCGCGATCCTGGACACCGCGCGCGGCGCCGCGCCGGCGCCCGTTTCGGCCGGCGACGCACAACCGCACGCCGTCACCGAGCTCGTCACGTGAGCGAAGACCGGAATTCGGATTTCCAACACAACGATCAGGGGTCGACCATGCAATGGCCTAGCGCGCGCATCACCCATATCGGACTGAACGTGTCGGACCTGCACAAGGCGATCGACTTCTACACCACCGCCCTCGGCATGAAAGTAATGAAGTCAGCGGAGGGCCGGTTCGCAACCTTGAGCTTCGGCTATCAACACCACGACATCGCGCTGCTCCCGGCGAAGTCCGCCGCCGGCGCCAACGGGCCAATGCCGGTCGGCCTCAACCATGTCTGCATCGACGTGCAGGGCTACGACGCGTGGGTGCGCGCCTACGGCCGCCTGATCGATGCCGGCGTCGAGGTCGAGCGCGTGATCGATCACCGCACCGGGCTTGGCATGTACTTCACCGATCCCGACGGCAATCATCTCGAGATCTGGTGCGAGAACTTCGCGACCATGGACGAGGCGGTCGACTTCGGCGAGAGCATGGCCGAGGAGTTCGAGGAGAACCACATCGGCTATCCGATCGATGCCGCCAGCCTCTACCGCGACTACCTGCGCCTGACCCAGTCGCCCTGACCGCCCAATCGCACTGAATGCGGGAACGCCTAGTCCGTCGGCGTCGGCGTCGGCGCGGGCACCAGGCGTCGCGATTTGTAGTGGTGGAGACCGACGACGGCGACGCTCGCGGCGATGGCCGCGAAGACGAGGCCCGAAATCAGCGTGGCCGCCGAACAGCACGAGGCCGGCGAGCACCACCCGAATTGCGCCTTCCCACAGGGGGAGGTTCGACCGCTCGTATAGCGCCAGGCCGGTCGTCAGCAGCCAGATGGCCAGGATCAGCCGCACGACCGCGTACAGGAAGGTGATCGGCTCGAACGTCTTGGTCGCGACGATCAGCAGCATCGGCTCGTAGACGAACACGAACGGCACGATGAAGCCGATAATCGCGACCCGAACGGCGGAGAATCCAATCTTCATCGGATTGGCCCCGGCAATTGGCGCGGCGGCATAGGCGGCCATGGCGACCGGTGGCGTCACGTTCGACAGCACGCCGTAATACATCACGAACAGATGCACGGCGAGGAGCGGCACGCCGAACTTGGCGATCGCCGGCCCCATGACGAGGACGATGATCAGGTAGGCCGGCAGGGTCGGCATGCCCATGCCGAGGAGGATGCACGAGGCCATCGTCATCAGCAGGGCAGCGGTGAAGTTGGTCTCGCTGAGCGACAGCACGAGATTGGCGAACTTGATGCCGAGGCCGGTGACTTCCATCGTGCCGATGATCGCGCCGAGCGCAGCGGCGGAGACGAGCAGCGCGGACCCGGCGCGCCCGCCGTTGGAGAGCGCGCGGAACAAGCCGGCGGGCTTCTTGCGGAACTCCGGGTTAAGGAAGGCCAGGATGACCGCGACGATCGTCGCCCAGAACCCCGCGGCAGCCGCGGACCGTCCCGCGACCAGGATGAAGACGATCGTGGCGATCGGTCCGAGGATCTGGATCGAGAGGAACCAGTCGTGCAGCGTCAGCTTCGGGCGCTCCGATTTCGGCACGACCGTGATCCCGCGCTTGCGCGCTTCGATCGCGACGGTGGCGAAGATGCTGCCGTAGAAGAAGACCGCCGGGACCAGCGCGCCGACCGCGATGATCGCGTAGGGGATGCCCGTGAGCTCGGCCATCAGGAAGGCGGCCGCGCCCATGACGGGCGGCATGATCTGGCCGCCCGACGACGCCGCTGCCTCGACGGCGCCGGCGAAGTGAGGGGTGAAGCCGCGGCGCCGGATCATCGGGATCGTGAAGGTTCCGGTCCCGACCACGTTGGCGGTGACGCTGCCCGACATGGTGCCGAACAGGCAGCTGGCCCAGACCGCCGCGTGGGCGGGACCGCCGCGCGTCCAGCCCGTGAAGACATAGACGATCTTGAGCAGCCGTTCGCCGGCCCCGGTTCCTTCGAGGACGGTGCCGAAGATCACGAAGATCATCACGAAATCGAGGATGACGGCCGTCGGCAGGCCGAAGATCCCCAAGAAGCCGAACCAGAGGTGCTCGACCATCTGGGATATGGAGAAGCCCCGGTGGTGGAAGAAGCCGGGAATGTCGTTGCCGAACAGCAGGAAGAGCAGCGCGACGGTCGTGACAATCACGATCGGCATGCCGAAGACACGGCGCGTCAGGTCCAGCAGACAGATGATCGCGGCAAAGCCGACCCATACGTCGGTATTCGACAGAATGACGATGGCGCTCTCGACATCGTCGGAGACGATGATGAACCGGCGCGTCGCCTCGCACAGCAGCGCGAACATGGCGACGTCGACCACGGTGAGCGGCAATCGCCAGGACGCCGGCAGGAAGGGCAGCGTCTCGGCCAACGGCTTGGTGAAGAGGACGACGCCCGCCGCGGCAAGGACCATGAGGCTGCGATAGTAGGCCGGCGGGAACTGACCGAAGCCCGCACAGTAGAAGGCGACGGCGCCGACACCGAGGGCGGCGAAGAAACCACCCGTGTTGCGAATTCTGGACATCGACTGCGGTGCCTCTTTGTCGCAAAGGTGCCGACGAGCGCCCCCGCGATTGACACGGCCGAGACGACCACGGGCAGGTGCGCCCGCGGCGTCACGGCGTCTCGGATGCTCGGCTTACTTCGCTTCCGGCGGGATGAGGCGATCCGGGACCTTGAAGCCCGCCTCCCGGTAGTATTTCAGCGCACCGACGTGCAGCGGAACGTCGAGCTGATAGAAGGCGTTCTTCTTGTTGAGCAGATTGCGCATGTACTGGCCGGCTTCCCAGATCTCGTCGATGTGTTGCCACATCGTCTTGGTCAGCAGGTAGACGGTCTTGGCGTCGACGTCCTTGTTGACGATCAGGGAGTTGGTGGTGCCGAGCGTCAGCACCGGCTTGGTGTTGACCTGGTTCGCTCCGAACAGGTCGGGGGCCAACTCCCCTGTCTTCCGCCCGGGGAAGGACAACACGTGCTTGATCGCCTTGCTTTCGAGGTCCTTCTTGGTGAGCCCCAGGAGCCGGATCTTGCGGGTCAGGGCGAACTGCTGGACCACCGGGTTGGGCTGCACCGACGGCGCCGCCCACATGTCGATCTGGCCGTCCTGAAAGGCCTGGATCGCGGCCGAGCCATGCAGGCGCGACATCTGGTAGTCCTTGCCCGGAACGTAGCCCGTCGCGCCCTTCAGCATCCCGATCAACACCCGGTTGGCCGCGCCGCCGGCAATTCCGAGGTAGAGCTTCTTGCCCTTGATATCCTTCAGCGTCTTGATCGACGAGTTGGCGAAGACGACGAGCGTGTAGTAGCCGCCATCGTGGGCAACGATTGAGCGCAGGTTCTTGAACAGCTTGGGCGCCTGCTTGACCTTGCGGTACATCGCCACGCCACGCGCCATGAAGTTGGTGATCGTCGGCGCCGAAAAGGCGAGGTCGGCCTTGCCCAGGGCGACCAGGATCTGCGCCTTCGGCGGTGTCGTGCCCAGCGACACCTGAATCTCGAGGTTCGTGTATTTCTGAATGACGGTCGCCAGCCGGGTATGAAACGTGTTGTGCGGACTGCCCGGACTCACGGACAGGAGCAGCAGCTCCTGCTTCGCCGCTGCGCTGCCGGGCAGAACGCTTCCGAGCGTCGCCGCCAGGGCAAGTGCCAGACACAATTTTCGCATTTCTTCCCTCCACAATTACCGGGGCAATGGCGGCTCGACCGATGCCTCGCCCACTTTTCTGAGCCTGTTATCGTGTATGCACAGGATCTTTGTGCATGCAAGATAGAACAGTCTAGACCAGATTTTCGGCCCGTCAAAGACGATTCTCCTTGCCGGCCGCGACAATATGCATGCATAAAGAATTTCGACTTTCGACTGCAAAACTACGGGGATAGCGGGCTCTCAAAGCCCGGATTCGCGATGAAGCTGGCGAATTTCGTGCATTCGGGGCGGCCCGGCTTCGGCGCCGTCGTGGGGACGGGCATCCTCGATCTTTCGGATCGCCTCGGAGACGCGCGCCTGCCCATCGCGGCGGCGCTGACGCTCGCGGAACCTCGCGACGCTGCGTGACGCCGCCGCCGGCGGGCGGCGGACCTGGGCTTCGACGAGGTCACGTTGCTCCCCGCCGTCGACCGGCCGGCCAAGATCATCCAGGTGCTGCTCAATTACGAAAGCGCGCGGATCGCGCAGGGACGGCCGAAATTGGTCTACCCGCACCTGATGAGCCGCTTCGCGGACTGTCTCGTCGCCCACGACGCGCCCATCGTCATCCCTGCGGACAGCAAGGAGTTCGACTACGAGGGCGAGATCGCGGTCGTGATCGGGGACGGCGGCCGCCACATCGCGCCCGGCGACGCGATGGCCCACGTCGCCGGCTATACCTGCTTCATGGACGGCAGCGCCCGGGACTGGATGCGCCACACCCGCCATTTCACCGCGGGCAAGAATTTCCCCAACACGGCGGGCCTGGGCCCGTGGATCCTGACGGCGGACGAGGTTGCCGACGTCGCCGCGCTCGAGCTGACGACGCGGGTCAACGGCGACGCGGTCCAGCACGGCCGTGGCGACGACCTGACCTTCGGCGTCGCCGAGCTGATCGCCTACATCTCGACCTTCACCCCGCTGTCGCCGGGCGACGTCATCGCAACCGGCTCGCCGCCCGGCTCGGGGTACAAGCGGATGCCGCCCCGATACCTGCAACCCGGCGACGTGGTCGAGGTCGAGATCGCGGGAATCGGCACCCTGCGCAACGTCATGACGGCGGAAACCGCCGACGCCACCGACCGCAGAGCCCGGCGCGCGCGTGAGCGAACCCGCCTAGCGCCGAGGGCATGCCAGCAGACGCCGGCGATCGGAGACCGGTCGAAGAAACGAGAGGGGGCAAGATCGGATGCTGAAGATCGATCAAGAGGCGATCGACGCCTATCGCGACGACGGCGTGTGCTGCGTGCGCGACGCGTTTTCCAGCGCCTGGGTCGACGCGCTGCGCCGCGCAACGGCGGCCGTGATGGATCGTCCGCGTCCGTCGTCGACCGTATCGGGCGAGCCCGGCAAGGGCCGCTTCTTCACCGACGTCAACATGTGGACGGACAACGACGATTTCCGCCGGATCGCCTTCGACTCGCCGGCGATCGAGATCGCCGCGCAGGTCATGGGCGCGACGAAGCTGAACCTCTACAACGAGCATCTCCTGGTCAAGGAGCCGCGCAGCGCCGCGTCACCGACGCCCTGGCACCAGGACCAGCCGTATTTCCGGACCGCGGGCTGGCAGATCTGCTCGGTGTGGATCGCGATCGACCCGGTCGACGAGCAGTCCGGCGCGATGCGCTTCGTCAAGGGCTCGCACCGGTGGGGCAAGATGTTCCAGCCGGTCCGCTTCACCTCCGACGGCTCGACCGATGCCGACGCGTTCGACGGCCCGGTCCCGCCGATCGACGAGCTGCCCGAGACATACGAGACCGTCTGCTACGAGATGGCGCCGGGCGATTGCACGGTCCACCACGGCCTGACGCTCCACGCCGCCGCGGGCAACCGCTCGGCGGAGGTATGGCGTCGCGGCCTGTCGCTGCGATACGCCGGCGACGACATTCGCTACGTCGAGCGGACGTGGCATCCCACCGAATCGACCGCGCATCTGGCCGACGGCGACCCGCTCGACTCCGACGAGTATCCGGTCGTGTGGCGGCGCGCCGGCTAGATCGGCTCGGGAGCGACGAGGTTGGCCAGCGGCACTTCGGTCCTGTCCTGGGCGCGGCGGAGCTCTTCCAGGTGCCGGCGGAGGCCCTGTTGGCCTTGGTAGACGTGCTCCCGCATCAGCGCCTCGGCGCGGCTGGCCTGGCGGTTCCTGAGGGCATCGAGGATCAGATCGTGATGACGCTGCGACCGTTCGAACACGCCCCGGATCTGCTCGGCGTTGCGCGACGTCGCCGCGATGAAGCGCGACGCCGCCAGCGGGACGTTGTCGATCTGGCGGATGAACTTGATCAGGTAGGCGTTGTCCGATTCCGCGACGATCGCGTCGTGGAACTTGCCGTTGAGTTCGAACCAGGTGACGTAGACGGAATAGTCGATCTCGGCCTTCTCCGCGATCGCGCCCATCTCGTCGATCAGGGCGCGCAGCGTCCGGCCGCGGTCCGCACCAAGCCCCCGCTCGGCGACGATCCGGCAGGCCATCGCTTCCAGGTCGCCGCGCACGGCGACCGCGTCGATGATCTCCTTGACCGTGAACTGGCGGACCTGGAACCCGCGCTGGGGCTTGTGGATCAGCAACTCCTCCTGCGCCAGGGTGCCGAGCGCCAGCCGGACGGGCGTGCGCGAGACCTTGAGCATCTTGGCGAGGGGTATTTCCTGCAGGTGCTCACCCGGCTTGAAGTCGCCGCGCATGAGCATCTCGCGCAGCCGCAGCAGGACGGTTTCGAACTGGGTGGACATGGTGCGCGCCGTAGCTGATCCGCCGATTTTCGACGGCATTCCGGAAAGCCGGTCGAGCCGCGGTTATAGCGGCAATCGCGATGTCCGGCCACCTGTGCATGCACGCCGCCAAGGGCCGGCTGGCGCCGTTGTCGGCCGCAGTTTGGGTAAAGGTCGGGGGTAAGGGTCGAATGCATTCTCTGTCGCTCGAGGACAAATACAGCCAGACGCAAGGCAACGTCTTCGTGTCCGCGACCCAGGCGCTGCTCCGCCTGCCCGCAACGGATCCGCGGGTTCGGCCATGTCAAGGCGAAGGCGATCGAGGTCGCGCGCCGGGAACGCGCGGCGCTGCTCGAGGCGCTCGAAACGCCAGAAGCCCGGGCCAATGCCGCGCGAGGCCCCGACCCGGATTCTCGTGCGCGCAGAACAAAGACAAGCGCAATGCATTTATTGCTCGATACAAGATGTAATGCGATATTTGCAACATAACCCGTTGGCCGCAGCGGCCGGAAATCAACCCATAGGGAGGAATTGGTGCAAATCGGTAGCTACATCTATCGCGGCGAGCCGAGCTACGGCGTGCTCGTCGACGGCGGCATCGTCGATCTCGGATCGCGCGTCGGGGACAAGTTCCCCGACCTGCTCTCCGTCCTGAAAGCCGGCGCGCTCGACGAGGTTCGCAGCGTCGTCGACGGCCAGTCGGCGGACGTCTCGGCGGATTCGGTCGACTACCTGCCGCTGATCCCGGCGCCCGTGAACTGCTATTGCGCGGGCATCAACTATCTCGACCATATCGAGGAGACCGGCCGGGAGAAGCCCGAGTTCCCGACGCTGTTCATGAAGACGCAGCAGGCGATCGTCGGCCACGGCCAGCCGATCGTGCGGCCGAAGGTCTCGACGAAGTTCGACTACGAGGGCGAGTTCGCCGTCGTGGTTGGACGCAGCGGGCGCTACATCCGGCGCGAGGACTGGCGCGACTACGTCGCCGGCTTCACCATCCTGATGGACGGCTCGATCCGCGACTTCCAGCAACGATCCGTCGACCAGGGCAAGAACTTCTACAAGTCGAGCGCGTGCGGGCCCTGGATGACCACGCTGGACGCCGCGCCGGACTTCGCCGACATGACCATCGAGACCCGCCTCAACGGCGAGGTCATGCAGCATTCGACGATCGACCAGCTCTGCTTCGACAGCGCCGATCTGCTGGCCTACTACTCGCAGATCGCCCAACTGGAGCCCGGCGACATCATCGCCACCGGGACGCCGGGCGGCGTCGGCAGCCGGCGCGAACCGCCGGTGTGGATGAAGGCGGGCGACGTCCTCGAAGTCGAGATCGCCGGGCTCGGCACGCTGCGCAACCCGGTGGTCGACGAGAGCTGACGTGGCCGCCGAAGAGACCCCCGTCCTGATCGTCGGCGCCGGCCCCGTCGGGCTGGCGCTCGCCGGCGACCTCGGCTGGCGGGGCATCCCCACGATCCTGGTCGAGCAGTCCGACGGCCTGATCGAACAGCCGCGGATGGATCTGGTCGGCATCCGCACCATGGAATTCTGCCGGCGCTGGGGCCTGGTCGACGCCGTCGCCAACTGCCCCTACCCGCAGGATTACGGCCAGGACTTCGCCTTCGTCACCTCGATCACGGGCCACGAGATGGTGCGGGAGCGGCGGCCGAGCCGGGCCCAGGCGAAACCGCCCGCGTTCAGCCCGCAGCGCCGCGAGCGGTGCCCCCAGAACATGTTCGATCCCATCCTCCGGGACTTCGCCGAATCGTTCTCGACCAACGACCTCCGCTACCGCCATCGGCTGACCGGGATCGCTCAGGACGGCGACGGGGTGGCCGCCGATGTCGAGAACCTGGCGACCGGCGCGACCGCCACGATTCGCGCCCGCTACGTCGCCGGGTGCGACGGCGCCGGCAGCCTCGTCCGAAGCCGGCTCGGTGTGCCCCTCGAGGGCAACCCGGCGCTGACCTACAGCCTGAACGTCCTGATCCGGTGCCCGACCTTCAACCAGCTGCACGACAAGGGCGATGTCTATCGCTACATCCTGATCGGCCGCCGCGGCGTCTGGGCGACGATGGTCGCGATCGACGGCCGCGACAACTGGCGGTTCCAGTATGTCGGCAGCAAGGAGACGCTGGCGCTCGGCGAACCGGAGATCCGTGAGCTCATCAACCGCGCCTTCGGCCGCCCGTTCGAGTTCGAGATCCTGTCGATCATGCCGTGGACCCGGCGCCAGCTGGTCGCCGAGAGCTATCGCAAGGGCGACGCGTTCCTGGTCGGCGACGCCGCGCACCAGATGTCGCCCACCGGCGGCTTCGGCATGAACACCGGCATCGGCGACGCGGTCGACCTGTCGTGGAAGCTGGCCGCAGCGCTGGACGGCTGGGGCGGCCCGTTCCTGCTCGACAGCTACGATCTGGAACGCCGCCCGGTCGGCCAGCGCAACGTCGACGAAGCGGCCGGTAACCTGGGGCGCATGATCGGCGAGATCGACGAGCCCGCGATCCTGGACGACACGCCCGAGGGCGACGCGACGCGCCGGCGGATCGGCCAGGCGGTCGCGGCGGCGATGGAGCGCGAGTATCGGGCCGACGGCATCCATGTCGGTTACCGCTACGACGACTCGCCGATCTGCGTTCCCGGACGGGACGCCGACGCCGCCGGACGATCCGGTCCACTTCACCCAAACCGCCCGGCCGGGCGCGCGCGCCCCGCACGTGTGGCTGCCCGACGGACGGTCGACGCTCGACCTGTTCGGCCGGGGCTACGTCCTGCTCGACCTCGCCCCCGCCGACCAAGGTGCCGCGCCGATTCACGACGCCGCACTCCGTACTGGCGTGCCGCTAGAAATCGTCGCATTGGACGACGACGACGTCCGCCGGGCCTACGAGCGCCGCTTCGTCCTCGTCCGGCCCGACGGGCACGTCGCCTGGCGGAGCGATGCGATGCCGGCGGATACGGATAACTTGATCGACCGCGTCAGGGGCGCGATCGCGCCGGGTGCGCGCGCCCGCGACGACGTGGCCGCATAAGGCGAATCCAGGCATGGCACGACGACCGAATTTCATCCTGATCATCACCGATCAGCACCGGGCCGACTATCTCGGCTGCTACGGCCACCCGCAGTTGCAGACCCCGAACATCGACGGGCTGGCGCGCCGCGGCACGCGGTTCGAGCGGTTCTACGTCGCCAGCCCGATCTGCATGCCCAACCGGTCGACCCTGATGACCGGCCGAATGCCCTCGGCGCACGGAGTCCGCCACAACGGCATCCCCCTGTCGCAATCGGCGACGACCTTCGTCGAGGTCCTGCGCGAACAGGGCTACGCGACCGGGCTGGTCGGCAAGTCCCATCTCCAGAACATGACGGTGGCGCCGCCCGGCTACGGACCGTCGGACCCGCCGGCGGGCTTCGCCCGGCCGAGCGCCGCGCTCGCGGAAGCGCGCAAGCCGGACGCAACGGATGTCAGCTACTTGCAGGAACACCCGGATAGCTGGGCCGGCGGCGGCGACCCGATCCGCCCGCCCTTCTACGGCTTCGATCACGTGCGGCTGGTGACGCTCCACGGCGACCGTTGCGGCGGGCACTACGCCCAGTGGCTCGAGCAGCAACGCCCCGGCTCGGCAGCGCTGCGCGGCGCCGACCATGCGCTGCCGCACGACTACGTCTGCCCGCAAGCTTGGCGGACCGCCCTACCCGAGGAGCTCTATCCGACCACCTATGTCGAGCGCGAGGCGGTGTCGTTTCTGGAGCAACGTGCGGCCGCCGACGCCGACGACCCGTTCTTTCTCCAGGTCTCCTTCCCCGACCCGCATCACCCGTTCACGCCGCCGGGGAAGTATTGGGACATGTACGATCCTGCCGAGGTCACGCTGCCGGAGTCGTTCACGAACGTGACCAACCGTCCGCCGCCGCATGTCGAATGGGCGCGCGCCCAGCGCGACGCCGGCACGGCGGTCCGCAACCTGCCGAGCTGCTTCGCCGTGACGGAGCGCGAGGCCCGCGAGGCCATCGCGCTCAGCTGCGGCATGATCACCATGATCGACGACGCGGTCGGCCGGATCCTCTCGGAGCTGTCCAGGCTCGGCCTCGCCGACGACACGGTGATCCTGTTCACCACCGACCACGGCGATTTCCTAGGCGATCACCAGATGCTGCTGAAGGGACCGATGCACTATCAGGGCCTCGTTCGCGTACCCTTCATCTGGTGCGACCCGGAGAGTGAAGCGGCGGGCGAACGCCGCGACGACCTGTCGGGCACGGTGGACATCGCACCGACGATCCTCGAGCGGGCGAAGATCGTCCCGTTCAACGGCATGCAGGGAAAAAGCCTGTTCGGGCCGGAACCGGCCGATGCGGACACGAAGCGTGACGCGCTGCTGATCGAGGAGGACGGTCAGCGGGCCTATCTCAGCTTCGATCTGCCGGTACGGTGCCGCACCCTGGTCACCGAGCGCCACCGGATGACGATCTATCACGGCGTCGACTGGGGCGAGCTGTACGATCTCGATGCCGACCCCGGCGAGATGGTCAACTTGTGGGGCGACCCGGGCCATGCCCAGACGCAATCCGAGTTGACGGAGCGGCTCGCCCGGGCGTTGATGGCGACCGACGAACGGAGCCCCTACCCGGCCAATCTGGCATAGGATAGGGCTTCGCCATCGAGCGTTCGTTCCGGGAGGCGTCGCGCCGAGCATCGGCCCGGCCGACCGGACCTCGGCCCCTTCCTCGCCGGACCGGAAGCACAGTGTGACGCACCCGCAAGCAACCCAGTTCGAGACAGGAGAAGACGCCGGCCACGCGCAAGGGCATCCAGTCGGTCGCGGTCGGCTACGCCGTCCTCAAGGCGATGGCCGCGTCGCCGGAGCCGATGTTCCTGCGCGAGATCGCGCGCATGGTGGGGATGTCGACCAGCAAGGTCTACCGGCACCTCGCCAGCTTCGTCGAGATCGGCCTCGCCCGGCAGGAAGAGGGCAGCGGGCGCTACGACCTCGGCCCCGCGGCGATCCAGCTCGGCCTCGCGGCGCTGGGGCGCATCGACGCGATCGCCATCGCCGGCGAGGGGCTCGCGCGGGCTTCTGCCCAGGCGGACCTCGACGCGCACCTGACCGTGTGGGGCGACTACGGCCCGACGGTGGTGCGCTGGCGCGGCCGGCCGACCGAAGTCGCGATCCGGGTCAGCGAGGGGCACGTGCTGCCGCTGGCCTCGTCGGCCACCGGCCGCCTGTGGCTGGCCTACCTGCCGGCGTCGATGACGGGGACCCTGCTGACCCGCGAACTCGCCACGCGGGCGAAAGGCCAGAAGCGGACCCGCAAGGAAATGCGCGCCGACCTCGACGCCGACCTGGCCCGGATCCGGGAGACCGGCGTATCGATCTCCTTCGAGGAGCGGCGACGCGGCTTCGACGCGCTCAGCGTGCCGGTGTTCGACCGCGAGAACGAGATCGCCTTCGCGCTGACGGTGATCGGGCTCCACGGCGCCGTCGACTTCGAGCCGGACGGCCCGGTCGCCCGGGTCCTCAGACGGGTTGCGGACGAGACGTCGTCCCGCCTCGGCCACGACGTCGCAGAACGCATTCGGAGCGGCGCGGCCGACTGACCACCGGGCGACTGACCGGGCGACCGGCTAGCCGATCTTGACCAGCTCCGCCTTGGGCGTCCCGTTCCTGAAGCGGCCGACATATTCGTCGGCGTCGATCTCGATGCCGGACGGGTTCTGCTTGTAGGAATCGCTGGCGAAATACGCGAGGTATTCGGCCTCGGTCTCGAAGTTCGACCCGGAGAGCTCGACGTTGTTCCCGTCGGGATCGAAGTAATAGAAGCTGGTGCCCGGCCCGTGATTGGCCGTGCGGTGAGGCTGGAACCCGGCGGACTTGAGGCGGTCGTACCGGTCGAACAGCCCTTCCAGGCTGGCGTGCCGCAGCTGCATGTGATGGAGGCCGGGACCGGCCGCCGGATCGGCATCGAGGTCGGGCACCTCGAAGATCGCCAGCACCTGGGCATAGGGATAGTCGAGGTGCAGGCGGAAGAAGCACAGCGCGACGTCGCTCGCCCGCAGATACTTGCCGTCGGCCCCGCCCGCCTTTTCCGGCCGCCGTTCGTAGAAGGGCTCCATCCCCAACACGTCGACATACCATTGGCGCATCGCGTCGAACTGCGACGTCTTGAGAACGATCTCGCTGATCCGCAGCCGGTCCAGATCGGCCGTCAACGGCGCCTTGGCCGGCTCTCCCGATGCATCCATCTCGACGGGTCTCCTGTTGGCGTGTCCGGCACAGCCGGCGTTATTCACCCTTGCTCGATCGCGCAGCCGACGAATTTCGACGGCGACGACTTCGATGCATGATACAGGATACGTCGCACTATCTGCAACGGAGTTGCCGTCCGCCGGCACCTATGAGGCCACGTGGCGGACTGGGACGGCGGCCGCATCGGCCGCGCCGCCCGCCTGGGGTCAGCTACTGGAAGATCCGCGCCGTCTCGCGCTTGTGGATGCGCCAGACGCCGTCTAGGCGCCGATACTGGTCGCGCATCTCGGCGACCATCACCGGCCCGGTCAGGGGCGCCGGCAAGGCGGGCTCGGCCCCGTCGCCGGTCGCCTTGAAGACCAGGAAGTAGCCGATGCCGTCCGCATGGTCGGAATTGTGCACGGTCACGTCGATGGTCGACAGCACGTGGCGGATGACCATGTCGGTCGCGCGCTCCTCGAGCGAGCCCATGATCGCCGCGGAACCGCGAAACGACTTGCCGCCGCGGACCCATTCGCCGGCGTCGCCGAACAGGTCGGCCAGCGGCTCGTATTTGCGGTTGTCGAGCAGGACGACCGAGCGGGTCATCAGCTTCGCGCAGTCGGCTTCGATCGCGCGCCTAAGGTTTTCGTCCATCGTTGGTCCTCTGTTGGGCTATTCCGGTTCTTTCTCGCCGTCGAGCACGCCGGCCGCAAGCTCCTCCGGTGTGTGCTCGCCGACGCGCATGCGCGACGGCGAGACGATCTCGCGCACGTCGACGCCGCGCTCGTAGGCGTCGATCGCCTCTTCCATGTCGAACAGCACACCGATCGGGTTGCGGTTGAACGCCCCGGTCGCGAGCCACTCGTTCATCGGCGCCTTCTCCCCCTGCTCGCCCGGGAAGCAGCTGCACTGGAGCTCGCAGCAATTGAAGTCCGGATCGTAATAGTCGATCGCGAACGACGAGCCGTGATTGATGCCGCGGTACGGCTCGATCCCCACCGCCTTCAGCCGCCGATAAGTCGCGGCCAGGTCGGCGAACGAGGCGTAGGTGAGCGCGATGTGGTGCATGCCGCAGAATTCGGGAGCGCCGTCCCTGGTCCGGCGCTGCAGGTCGTCGAACGCGAACACGACGATCTTGTGGTGCTCGTTGTCGAAGGTCATGAAGCGCATCCCCTCGGCGTCGAGCGTCGGCTTCATGTTGAGGACCGTCTGCCACCAGTCGGCGACCGCCTCGAAATTGTTGGTGCCGATCGCGAGGTGCGAGATGTGGGTCGGCCGGATGGCGTCGTCGAGGTCGGGCACCCGCGAGGTCTCGGCCTTGAGGCTGCGCTCTGCCGCGCTCGCGACGTAGGGCATCAGGCCAAGGCGGGTGTAGATCTTGCCTGCCATCGTCATCGTTCGGGTCATCGATCCGGTCCTCCCGGCTGGAATGAAGGCTTGGGCCTGATAAGGCCTAGGCGACGGTGTTGCTCAGCACGCCGACCCGCTCGATCTCGACCTCGACGGTGTCGCCCTTCTTGAGGAACTGCGGCGGCTTGCGCTTGAAGCCGACGCCCTCCGGCGTCCCGGTCGCGATCACGTCGCCGGGATTGAGCCGGCAGATGTGGCTCAGGTATTCGATCGTCGTGGGGATCGAGAAGATCATCTTGTCGAAGGTCGTGTGCTGCATGCGCGCGCCGTTGACGCGTGTTTCGAGGGTGAGCGGCAACACGTCGCCGACCTCGTCGGCGGTGACGAGATGCGGGCCCATCGAGCTCGACTTCTCGAAATTCTTGCCCTGGTTGACGGTCCGCTCGAGCTGATAGTCGCGGACCGAGCCGTCCATGAAGCAGCTGTAGCCGAGGACGTAGTCCATCGCGTCGGCGGCGGAGACGTTGCGCGCCTCCCGGCCGATGACGACGGCCAGCTCGCCCTCGAAGTCGAAATGATCCGACAGCGTCGGCATCTCGTAGGGCACGGCATGGCCGACCAGGGCCGAGCGCGTCTTGAAGAAGGTCCGCGGGAAGTCCGGCTGCTCCATCGAGGCCTCCGCGGTGTGCGCGGCGTAGTTCAGGCCGACGCAATGGATGGCGACCTGTTCCTCGTAGAGCGGCAGGTAGGTCACCTCGTCTTCGCCGAAATCGGGCGTGCCGCTGTCGGCGTGCGCCGCCGCTTCGCCGACGGCCCCCGCCTCGATCAGCTTCAGCAGGGTCGGATGGCGATCGCCGATCCGGCGCGTCAGGCTGACGATCCCGCCGTCCTTGTGGACGATCCCGTAGTGGGGGGCGCCATCGACCTCGAAGCTGCACAATCTCATGACCCTACTCCTTACGCTGTGCCGGAGAGCGCGGCGACCGGATCGCCGGGCGCGCGCTCGTGTTGGGATTTGGCGCCGCCGGACGACCGCTCGGAGAATTCCCGCATCAGCGCTTGCGCCCGGAACTCGTAGCGATCCATCGAGGCGTCCTTGACGTGGCCGTAGCCGCGCACGCTATCCGGCAATCCGGCGAGCGTCACGGCGACGTCGAGATTATCCATCGACAGCGTCGTCGCGATCCGCTCGATCATCGCCTCGTACTCGGCAATCAGACGCCGTTCGCGCCGGCGCTCCGCGGTCCGGCCGAAGGGATCGAGGCGCGAGCCGCGCAGCCGGCGCAGCTTGGCCAGAACCGTCATCGCGGTCAGCATCCAGGGCCCATAGGCGCGCTTGATCAGGCGGCCCGTCTCGGGATCGCGCGCCGCCAGCAGCGGCGGCGCGAGCCAGACCTTGACGCGCCGGACGTCTCCGAACTGGTCGGCCAGAGCCTGCCTGAAGGTCCCGTCCGAATAGAGCCGGGCGACCTCGTACTCGTCCTTGTAGGCCAGCAGCTTGGCGTAGTTGCGCGCCACCGCCTCGGTCAGCGCCTCGCCGCCGGAGACCTTATGCTCTGCGGCGCGCACCGTGCGGACGAGGGCCAGATAGCGGTCGGCCAGCCGCGCATCCTGGTAAGCCGTCAGGAAGGCCCGGCGATCGGCGATCAGGCCGTCGAGATCCGGCGCCGGATCCGGGGCCGCTTGCGCCACGCCCGCGGCTGCCATGACCGCGTCGGGGTCGGCCGCCGCCAGGCGTCCCCAGGCGAAGGCCGTGAGATTGTGCCCGACGGCGACGTTGTTGAGCTCGATGGCGCGCTCGACCGACCGCCGGTCGAGCGGCACGAGACCGCGCTGAACCGCGTAGCCGAGCTGCATGATGTTGCCGTAGATGCTGTCGCCGCACAGGGCCTGGGCAACCCGGCCGACCGGCAGCCATTCCACCCGCTCGGCGCTGGCCGACACGGCGTCGCGCGTCTCGCGCGCGAGGTCGCCCGCCTCCGGATCGAAGGTCGCCGCCGCGGTGGCCTGGATGTCGCCGTTCGCCACCACCGCGGTCGCCGCCGGGTCGATCAGCGCCCGCACCTCGCCGGACGCGGCGACCACCGCGTCGCAGGCCAGCACCAGATCGACCCTGCCCTTGCCCAGCCGCGCCGCGTGCAGCGCGTCGTCGGTTTCGGCCCACTGCAGGTGGCAGGTCACCGCCCCGTTCTTCTGCGCCACCCCGGTCACGTCGAGCACGCGCACGCCCCGGCCTTCGAGATGGGCGGCGGTGCCGAGGATCGCGCTGACGGTGACGACGCCGGTGCCGCCGATGCCGGTGAGCAGCAGGCCGTACGGCGACTGCCCCGGACGGGCCTGCGTCTGCGGCTCGGGGAGCCCGGCGAGCAAATCGTCCGCGGGCGTCTTGAGCTTGCGTTCGATCGGCGCCGCCCCTTCGACGGTGACGAAGCTGGGGCAGAAGCCTTCGAGGCAGGACAGGTCGGCGTTGCAGGCGGACTGGTCGATCCGGCGCTTGACGCCGAAGGAGGTCTCGACCGGGCGCACCGCGACGCAACTCGACACCGCGCCGCAGTCGCCGCAACCCTCGCAGACGCGCTCGTTGATGAACACCCGCTGCGCCGCCGCAGGGACGGTGCCGCGCCGCCGCCGGCGGCGTTTCTCCGCGGCGCATGGCTGGTCGTAGACGAGCACGGTCACGCCGGGCGTGTCGCGCAACTCCCGCTGGACCGCATCCATGTCGGTGCGGGGACGGACGGTGACGCCGTGGCCCAGCGCCGCGCCGGTGCCGTAGCGGGCCGGGATCGTCGGCGACCACCGTGATCCGCGTCACGCCCTCGGCGGCGAGTTCCTGGACGATCGCCTCGATCGAGAGATTGCCCTCGACGGGCTGCCCGCCGGTCATCGCGACGGCGCCGTTGTAGAGCAGCTTGAAGGTGATGTGCGCCCCGGCGGCGACCGCGGCGCGAATCCCGAGGATACCGGAATGGAAGTAGGTGCCGTCGCCGATGTTCTGGAAGACGTGGTCCCGCTCGGTGAACGGCGCCTGGCCGATCCAGTGGCCGCCCTCGCCGCCCATCTGGGCGGGCGCCATCGTGTTGCGGCCGGCGATCCGGCTGGCCATCGTGTGGCAGCCGATGCCCGCCAGCGCGATGCTGCCGTCGGGCAGGCGGGTCGACCGGTTGTGCGGGCAGCCGGCGCAGAAGAACTCGGTCCGCGCCTGGGTCGCGAGGGTGGGCTTGGCGGTCGGTTCCGGCGCGACCCGCCCGCGCACCCGGGTCCGATCGTCGTCGCCCAGGTGCGGGTCGAGCCAGTCGGCGAGCACCCGCGCCACCCGGCCGACGGCCAACTCGCCACCCTCGGGGAGCTGGCGCCGTCCATCGGCGCCGACCTTGCCGAGCACGCGCGGCGCGGCGCCGCCGAGCCGGTCGAACAGGATCTCCTTGAGCTGCGGCTCGACGACGGCGCGCTTCTCCTCGACGACGAGCAGCTCCTGCAACGGCCGGGCGAAGGCCGTGATCCCCTCCGGCTCCAGCGGCCAGGTCATCGCCACCTTGTAGACGGTCAGGCCGAGCCGCGCGGCGACCCGCCCGTCGACGCCGAGATCGGCCAGCGCCTGCATCACGTCATGATAGGCCTTGCCCGCGGTGACGATGCCGAGGCGCGGCTCGTTCGCAGCGAGACACACGCGGTCGAGCCCGTTCGCACGGACATAGTCGCGGGCCGCCGGCAACTTGACTTCGAGGAGACGCGCCTCGGCGGCCAGCTTGTCGTCGGGGAGCCTGATATGGACGTCGCCGGGCCCAGCCCCGGTCCCGTCGCGGCGCATGTGCCGCTCCGGCCCGACCATCGCCGTCCCCGAGCTCTCCGCGACCTCGGTCACCAGCTTGAGCGCGGTCCAGCATCCCGAGAAACGACCGAGATCGATGGCGAACTGGCCGTAGTCGAGGACCTCCTGGACGTCGGCCGGATACAGGGTGGGCATCATCGCGGCGATCAACGCCTGGTCGCTCTGGTGCGCCGACGTCGACGACTTCGCGCCATGATCGTCGCCGACCAGCGCGACGACGCCGCCGAGCGGCGCGGTGCCGGCGAGGTTGGCGTGCTTGAGGGCGTCGCCCGACCGATCGACGCCGGGGCCCTTGCCGTACCAGAAGCCGACCACGCCGTCGTAGCGGGCGCCGCCGAGCAGGCCGACCTGCTGGGTTCCCCACAGGGCCGTCGCCGCCAGCTCTTCGTTGACGCCGGGCTGGAAGGTGATCTTGTGGTCGGCCAGCAGACGCGATTGCTTCCACAGCTCCAGGTCGAAGCCGCCGAGCGGCGACCCGCGATAGCCGGAGACGAGACCGGCCGTGTCGTGCCCGTTGGCGAGATCGATCCGGCGACGCTCGAGCGCCAGGCGAACGAGGGCCTGGGTCGCGCTCAGGAAGACGCGCCCGCTCTCCTGGAGGTAGCGGTCTTCCAGCGAGAACGGCTTGATCGGCGAATCAAGCGGCATGGCGATCCGTCGCCGGGCGCCCGGCGCTGCCCGATGGGGCGCCGCCCGCGGCCGACGGTCGAGCGGCGGAGCACATCCGAGCGACCGTCATCCCGCAGCCGCCGCGCGCGTCCGCTGCGCCATCAGGTGGCCGTAGAAGTAGAGCAGGCACGCGCCGGCGAAGGACACCGCCACGGCCGTCGTCGAGACCAGCGCGTTGTCCGGCAGGAACCGGTCGCCGAACAGCACCAGGAACGCGAGCGCCGCGCGGGCGGCGGACCCGGGGATCGACAGACGGGCCCGGTCGAAGGCGGCGAACGCGGTCGCCAGCAGCCAGACCGCGAGGATCAGGCGCGCCACCAGCCACACGAAGTGGAACGGCTCGAACGGCACGGCGCCCAGGATCAGACCGGGATTGAACACGAAGTAGAAGGGCACCAGGAAGCCAGCGAACGACAGGCGCATCCCTGTTATCGCGATTCGCATCGGCGATGCTCGGGCGATGGGTGCCGCTGCATAGGCGGCGATCGCCACGGGCGGGGTGACGTTGGACAGGATGCCGAAGTAGAGCACGAACAGGTGAACCACGAGGACGGGAATGCCGAACTTGGTGATCGCCGGCCCCATGATGATGATGATGATCAGATAGGCCGGCAACGTCGGCATGCCCATGCCCAGCACCAGGCAGGCCAGCATCGTCAGCACCAGGGCGAGAACGAGATTGGTCTCGCTCATCAGCAGGATGGTGTTGGCGAACTTCACGCCGAGACCCGTCTTCTCCATCACGCCGACGATAACGCCGAGCGCGCCCGCCGCCACCAACAGGGCGCCGCCGCCCTTGCCGGCGGTGACGAAGGCTTCCCAGACACGGCCTGGCAAGGCGCGCAGGTCAGCCTTGAGCGGCGACAGTAGGGCGATCGCGATGGTCGCGGCGAAGCCGGCCATCGCGGCCGAATAGCCGTCGACGAGGAAGATGATGATGATGGCGATCGGGGCCACGAACTGGATGGAGAGGTAAAGATCCGTGCGGTTGAGCTTGGGTCGCTCATGGCGCGGCGTTGGTTCCAGGCCGCGACGCTTGGCCTCGACGGCCACGGCGGCGAACAGGCTGCCGTAATAGATCAGCGCCGGCACCAACGCGCCCAGCGCCACGTAGAGATAGTTGATGCCGGTCAGCTGGGCGATCATGAACGCGGCCGCCCCCATGACCGGCGGCATGATCTGGCCGCCCGCCGACGCCGCGGCCTCGACGCCGCCGGCGAAAGGTGCGGAGAAGCCGCGCCGGATGATGATCGGGATCGTCACCGTGCCGGTGCCGACGACGTTGGCGGTGACGCTGCCGGACATGGTGCCGAAGATGCCGCTGGCCGCGATCGCGCCGTGAGCGGGTCCGCCGCGGGTCCGGCCGGTGACCACGAAGACGAGATTCATGAGCCGCTCGCCTGCCCCGGACGCCTCGAGCATCGTGCCGAACAGGATGAAGACGAGGACGAAATTGAGGACGACGGCGGTCGGCAGCCCGAAGATGCCGCGGAAGCTGTACCAGAGCTGGGTCACGACGTCGTCGAGCGGGAAGCCGCGGTGATTGAAGTAACCCGGCAGATAGTTGCCGAACAGCACGAACAGGAGCGCGACGACCGAAACGATCGTGATCGGCACGCCGAACACGCGCCGCGTCAATTCGAGCAGGGCGAGCACGGAAATGAGCCCGATCGTCAGGTCCCACTCGGACAGGATGACGATGCCGCCCTCGATGTCGGCGGCGACGTCCATGAACCGCAGCGAGGCCAGAAGCAGGGCGCCGAGAAGAAAGGCGTCGAGACAGACCCGGACGATCCACCAATAGCCCCGGTTCGGAAGGGGCAGCTTGGCGGGAACCGTCAAGATGACGACCACGGCCGCGCCGAACACCATCAGCGACCGGAAGACGTCCGGCGCGAACTGCCCGAAGCCGGCGGTATAAAGGCTGACCGCCGCGATCACCGCCGCGACGATGCCGCCGAGCGTATGGGCTATCCGGGACGCGACGGCTGGAAACGCGGATTCATTCCCCTGCATTTTCGTCTCCTCGGGACCCGACCCGGGGGGTGAGCAACCGGATCGGGTCCTGTCATCACCCTCGACTTGGTTATTTCGCCTCGGGCGGGATGACGCTCGCGGGGATCTTGAAGCCGGCCTCCTTGTAGTAGCGGTAGGCGCCGATGTGCAGCGGCACGTTCATGTCGTTGAACATGCTCTTCTTATTGATGAAGTTCGGCATGTACTTGGCGGCGCTGTGAATCTCGTCGATGTGCTCCCACAGGGCCTTGGTGATCTTGTAGATGTCCTCCTCCTTGGCGAATTTGGACGTGATCAGCGCGCCGGTGGTCCCGATCGTCATCACCGGCTTGGTGTTGACCTGGTTGGAGCCGTACAGGTGCGGCGGCAGCGTGATGCGGCGGCGGCCCGGGAAGGACAGCACCCGCTTCATCGCCGGATTCTTGAAATCCGCCTCGTTGAAGCCGATCAGGCGGATCTTCCGCGTCAGCGCGAATTGCTGGATGACCTCCGACGGCAGCTCCGTGGGCAGGGCCCACATGGCGAGCTGGCCGTCCTGGAAAGCCTGCACCGAAGCCTGTCCGGCGAGCGGCGAGACGGTGAAGTCCTTGTCGGCCTTGTATCCGGTCACGCCTTCGAAGACCGCGGTCATCACCCGGTTGGCGGCCCCGCCCTTGTAGGCGAGCCACAGCGTCTTGCCCTTGATGTCCTTGAGCGTCTTGATGCCCGAATTGGCGTAGACGACGAGCTGGTACCAACCGCCGCTATGGCTGGTGATGACGCGCAGGTTCTTCGCGAGCTTCGGCGCCTGCTTCAGCTTGGCATACATCGCGATCTTCTGCTGCATCATGCCGATGATGGTCGGCGCCGAGAAGGCGAGATCGACCTTGCCGAGGGCGACCTCCAGCGTCGCCTTCGGCGGCGCGGTGCCGACCGACACCTGGATCTCGTCGTCGGTGTACTTCTTCACCACCGTCGCGAGGCGGGTATGGAAGGTATAGTAGGCGCTGCCCGGCTGAATCGATTTCAGCAGCAGCTTCGCCGCCTGGGCCGGCATCGATACGGTGCCGACCGCCATCGCGATCAACGCGAGGCCCGTGATTGATCTGCTCTTCATGACGCTTCCTCCACGATTGACTGGTCTTGTTGTATTGGCTGGATTGCGGCGGTTCCGGTCATCGACCGGCCTCGCCGCGCGAAAGATCGACGTCGCCGAGGTAGACGGTCTCGGTCATCGTCACCGAACAGCGGTGCCTGACGTCTCCGTCGATCGAGACTTCGAGCTCGTAGTCGGTGCCGTCCTCGGGGATGTCGTCGATCTTGAAGTCCCCGAAGGCGTCGCTCCGAACCGTTGCCACCGTGCGCCCGTCGCGGCGCAGCGAGACCTCGGCGCCGGCGACGCAGTCCTCGACGCCGTCGCGCGTTTCGACCAGCGCCCCGCCGACGAAGCCGTGCCGGTAGCGATGGAGATTCTTGTAGAGCAGCCGCGGCTTGGTCCCGAGCTCGGGCTCCAGCGGCTCCAGCCCCTCCGAGGCCGCGAGCCGCTCCAATTCCCGGTCGTCCAGCTTGTGCGCCGTCAGCGCGCCGGTCGGGCAGGACTGCACCGGCCGCGGCTTGGTCCAGCCGGCGTCGATCAGATGGGCGTCGAAATTCCAGTGCTGCGGGATGCCGAGCGCATCGTTCCACCAGATCGCGCCGTAAGGGCAGGCGTCGACGAGCTGCTTCTGGCCCTTGGCTTTTTCCGGGTCGATGACGACGATGCCGTCGTCGCGCTTGACCACGGCGCCGTCTTTGGCGGCCGCCATGCAGGGCGCGGCGTCGCAGTGCTGACAGGTCGACACGACGTAGGCGACGTCGAGCATCGGGTGGCGGCCGCGTTCGCGCCGCTTGATCTCGATCCAGCGATGGCCGTGGAGCGGCATCTCGGCGGCATAGCCCGGGAAGCTGTTGCCGACATACTCGTCCTGGACCGCCAGCGCGCAGTTGGCACAGTTGGTGCATTTGTCGACGTCGAACACGAGGGCCCATTTCTTCATCGCCGGCCCCCGATCATTTCGCCGGCGTCAGGTCGTGCCGCGGCGCCGACGCCACAGCCTCGCGCGCCGGCGGCCCGGCTTGCTTGCCGGCGGCCGCGTCGTCCTGCCGCCAATCGACCTTGCCGTCCCACGGCTCGACCTCGACCAGCGCGTTGCTGACGCCCATCGAGTGGCCGCGCTTGAACTGGGAGCGCTTCGCGGACAGCAGGTTCAACGCGCCGCCCCGGTCGACGCTCTCGCCGGGCTTGCCCATCGGCTCGTAGTTGGCGGACGAACTCGTAGCCGTGGACCACGCCGCGGGCGAGCCGCTCGGTGAGCTGGGCCGCGCAGATGACGGCGCCGCGGTCGTTGAAGACGCGAACCAGGCTATGGTCGCGGATGCCCCGGTCCCGCGCGTCGAGCGAATTGATCCGCAACACCCAGTAATAGTGGCCGTCGACCAGGATGCGATGGTCCGGGATGTCGTTGAGCGAACCGTCCTTGCCGTCGGCATGGGTGTGGAAGCTGTAGCGCGGATGCGGCGTGACCAGCTGCATGGGATAGCGCGCGAACCGCTCGGCATGGGGCCCTTCCCATGACGGCACGTATTTGAGGATCGGCGGACGCTCCTCGTCGTCGGGAGCGGAGCGCTTGAGCGACTGGCACTCGAACTCGAACTTGCCCGACGGCGTCTGGAGGCCGTGCAGGAACTCGGCCTTGTATTCCGACGGCAGCGGGTGCGGCTCCGGGACGTCCTTCGCCCGGCCCTCGTAGAACCACCGGAACGCGACCGGCGCGCGCCGCGCCTCATCCGGGTTCGGGACGACGAAATAGCCTTTCCGCAGGAAGCGCTTCCAGGAGACGTGCTTGGGCAGGTCCGACGCGTCGAACATGCGCTTGACCCAGTCGAGGTCGCTCATGCCCTCGGAGTAGTAGGCGCCGAGCCCGAGCCTGTTGGCGATCAGGCGGAAGATCTCGTAGTCGGGCTTCGATTCCCCGAGCGGCTCGATGCACTTGTGCTGGAGCGTGATGATCCGGTGGTTGAGCTGGGTCTGGCCATGGTGGCAGTAGCCCGACAGGTTCGACCACTCGCTGATGTCCCAGCGCTCGAAGCTGGTGCAGGCGGGCAGGATGACGTCGGCGAACTTGGCCTCGCCCTCGAACCAGATCGACTGGTTGACGACGAACTCCAGGTTCTCCGACTGGTACATCTTCACGTGCCGGTGCGCCTGGGGCATGGTCGTGAAGTTCGACCCGCCGTAGCGGTACATCATGCGCACCGGCGAATGGCCCGGCGCCGGATAGCTGAGCGGCAGGAACTGGCCCTGGAGCGAGCGGTTGTCGCGGAGGTAGCCCTTCGCGCTGCCCTCGATGATCGCCTCGGGCAGGTAAAGGCGCGGGACCATCTGCGCCGGTGTGTTCATCGTCGGCAGGTGCGGCATTCGCTGATAGAGCGAGATGGCGGTCGCCGTGTTGACGATGTCGCCCGAAATGCCGCCCTCGGCGTAGCCCGGGAAATAGAAGCTGGTGTCGATCGGCGTGCCGAACTGGAGATTGCCGAGGTTGACGCCGGCGCGCCCCAGACCCTGCATCGCGATGAGACAGACCATCGATCGAGCCCACTGGTGCCCGGTCGGCCCGCGGCAGGCACCGCCGAACCCGTTGCCCAGGCCGCCCGCGCCCAGATAGGTCTTCTTCTTGCCCCACTCCCGCGCCAGGGCGCGCACGATCCGGGCGGGCACGCCGGTCTCGGCCTCCTGCCAGTCCGGCGTCTTGGCGACCCCGTCTTCCTCGCCGAGGATGTAGCGCTTCCAGACGTCGAAGCCGTGGCAGCGGTTCTCGACGAAGTCGCGGTCGTACAGGTCCTCGGTGATCCAGGTATGGGCGATCGCCAGCGCCATGGCCGTGTCGGTGCCGGGCTTGGGCGCGATCCACTTGCCGCCGAGATAGGCCGCGGTGTGGTTGTAGTGCGGATCGATGTGGACGATCTCGACGCCCAGCTCCTTGAGCCACTGGCGGCGCACCGAGCCCTCGTGGCCGCCGTATATGCCGCTGGTCGCCTCCGGGTCGCTCGACCAGAAGACCACCATCTCGGCTTCCTTGAGCAGGTCCTCGACGGTGCCGTAGACCTCGCCGGTGCCGAGCCGCATGCTGTGGCCCCAGTGGTGCGAGGCGCCCCAGTACCAGCCCTCCCAGCTATCCGGGTTGTGCAGCACCTTGGTGTGGCCGATCGCGTTGGCGAAGCGGTAGAGCGAGCTGACCCAGTAGCCGATGTTGCCCCAGCTGTGGTGCGAGGGATGGTTGACCAGGATCGCGCCCTGGCCGTGGACCGTCTTGGCCCGCGTGATCTCGGACGCGACCAGCGCGACCGCCTCGTCCCAGCTGATCCGCTCGTAACCCGAGATGCCGCGGTTCTGGGGATTGCGCTCGCCGTTCGGGTCGAAGTCGACCCGCTTCATCGGGTAGAGCAGCCGGTCCTTCGAATAGACCAGCGACTTCCAGCACTGGCCGTGGCTCGACAGGGTCGACCGCCGCGGCGGGGTGAAGGTCCGGCCGCGGGCCGTGATCGACCAGGGCGCGGGATCGTCGTCGCCGAACTCGATCGGCATGATGCGCAGGATGCGGCCGTCCTTGACGTGGACACGGCAGGGACCGCCGTTGGTCATGCTGGTGTACTGCATCGCGCCGTCGCCGATCGCGATCCCGGATTTCCAGCCGAGACGCTGGATCATCATGACCGTCTGGGCGAACCAGTAGCTGAGCTCGTCGTCGCCCACGAGCTGCAGCTTGAAGTTCTTCTGCGCGTCGACCTGGACCTGCCAGTCGATCGGCGGGGTCAGCAGGTCGGCACCGGTCGCGGCGTCCTCGAAGGTCAGCACGACATCGGGCGCCGAATGCAGCCCCGAGCGCGACGACAGCCGCCCGCCGGCGAAGCGGTACCAACGCGCCACCTTGCCGTCCTTGGTGCGCAGCAGCGCGACCATGTCGCGTTCCGCCACGCGCGCCCGGAATGCCGGATAGCGCCACATGCTGTAGCGGAGCGCGAGGTGCAGCGCCTTGAGGGTCAGGGCGAAACGCATGGCGAGCGGCCGGATCGGGTGAAAACGGGGGACGACGGCGCTAGACCGTCGGCTTGCCGTCTTCATCCTCCTGGCCGTGGTGCATCAGGTAGGGCGAGCAGATCTCCCAGGGATCGTCACCGCGGTCGAAGCGCTCGACGACCTCTTCGAAGTCGAGCAGCACGCCGATCGGGTTGCGATTGAAGGCGCGGGAAGAGAGGTACTTGTTGAGCTCTTCCTTGTTGGGAAACGTGTCGCACTGCAGCTCGATCCGGTTGTTGTCCGGGTCGAGATAGTAGTTCGAGAGGGTCGTGCCGTGGTTGATGGTGCGCATCGGCAGGATGCCCTCGGCCTTCAGCCGCTTGTAGGTGTGGATCAGATCGCCCAGCATCGCGTAGGTGAAGGCGACGTGGTGGAGCCCGCACACCGTCGGCTCGACGTCCTTGTCCGCCTCGATGGTGTCGTGGCCGAAGATCGCGACCTGATGATGATCCTCGTTGAAGGTGAGGAAGATCATCTTTTCCGATTCGAACATCGACCCGGCGCCCAGGACGGTGCGGTACCACTGTTTCATCTCGGGCAGGCGCCTGGTCACCAGCACGATGTGCGCGAGGAAGGCCGGGGAAACGGTCTCGGTGGGGTCGGGAACGCGGGCGGTCTCGGTCCGGTCCTTGTCGTGGATGACGTCCGGCACGTAGCTCGGCAGCTCGAGGCTCTTGTATTCCTCGGCGTCGTCACGAACGCGATGAAAATCGGTCTCCATGACCGCACCCTCCCTGAGTGGCCCGAACTGGCGCGCCGTTTTTTTAGGACGAACTACACGTGAAAATTATCAGCGCTCGATATAGAAATGAAATATCATCTCGCGATACTGATATGACGATAGTGATATGGCTATGGATCCCAAGAAGCTGATCGTGGTCCTCGAGGTCGCCGAGCACGGCAGCGTCAGCAGGGCGGCGCACGCCCTCAATGTCGCGCAGCCCTCGCTGTCGCGGACGATCAGCGACTTCGAGGCGTCGATCGGCGTCCGGATCTTCGACCGGGGCACGCGCGGCGTGACCCTGACGCCGGACGGCGAACGCCTGATCGCGCACGCCCGGGCGATCCGGGCGGAGCTGCACCATGCCGAACGGGAAATCGTCGATGCGAAGGCGGAAGAAAACACGCCGATCGCGATCGGCATCGTGACGGTGCACCCGATCGACCAGCTGATCGAGGCGATCCTCAGGCTGATCGCGCTGCGCCCGCGTATCCGGGTCCGCTGCGTGGCCGGCACACGGGAACAGTTGCTGGAGCCGCTGACCCTGGGAGAGCTCGACATGATCCTCGGTCCGCTGCCGCCCGAGCCCCTCGGCCAGGGATACGCCGAGGAAGTGATCTATTACGAGGAGCTGGCGATCTTCTGTGGCCGGGCCAATCGGCTCTATGGTTGCAAGAAGACGTCGCTGGCGGAGCTGGCGGAGATGAATTGGGTGCTGGGGGCGAAGGGCGCCACGTCGCGCCGCCGGGTCGAGGCCTTCTTCCGCTCGCACGCCATCGAGCCGCCAAAGGTCGATATCGAATTCGAGGAGATCCCCGGCCGCCGCTCGATGGTCCTCCAGTCCGACTTCCTGTCGGTCTTCCAGCGGCACCACGTGCTCAAGGAAATCCACGCCAAGCGCATCTACGCCCTGCCGATCCCCTGGGGGCAGGACGATCGGCCGATCGGCATCATCCGGCTCGCCGGCATTCCCCTCTCGCCCGCCGCCGCCGACTTCATCACCTCGGCCCGCAACGCCTTCGCCAAGGCCGGCGTGCGGACCGACGGCGGCGCCGACCAGGCCGCCTGACCCAGCGAGCACGGCGACGATCGCCGCGAGACACCCGACGTCCGTCGACCCGGGCGGCGCACCGTGCCCCGGCTTGTTGCGGGCGCACCGGGAGCGCGTCCCACGCACCGCGCTATAACAATCCGACTATATCCCGAAAACATAATTATATTACCTCTCGATAGAGCGAACCAATACGATCCGGGCCGGACGGTGCCCGACCCGCACCGGTCCGGCGGCTCCCTCATATCGGCTCGTCATGGCCCCCGACGACGCACATTCGCACTCAACGGCAACCTACGGGATCGGCGATTCGGCGCCGCGCCCCGAAGACCGGCGCCTGGTCACCGGCCACGGGACGTATAGCGACGACGTCAGCCTGCCGGACCAGGCTTGGGGCGTGGTCCTGCGCTCGACCGTCGCGCATGCCCAGATCGTGCATCTGCATGTTGACGCGGCGCGGGGCATGCCCGGCGTGCTCGCGGTCTATACCGGCGCCGACCTGTCCGACGCCGGCTATGGTGGGTTTCGCTGCAAGCTGCCCTTGAAGAACCGGGACGAATCGCCGCTGCTGGCGCCCGAGCGGCCGATCCTGGCGACGGACCGGGTCCGCTACGTCGGCGAGGGCGTCGCCTTCGTGGTGGCGGAGACGCTCGCCCAGGCGCGCGACGCGGCCGAGGCTGTCGAGCTCGATCTCGCTCCGCTCGCAACCGTCGTGCGGCTCGAAGACGCCGCGGCGTCGGGCGCGGAACGGATACACGCCGACGTCCCGGCGAACACGGCGCTCGACTGGGCGTATGGCGACGATGCCGCGGTTGACGAAGCGTTCGCCGGCGCCGACCACGTCACCCGCATCGAGCTGACGAACAATCGCGTGACCGCCTCCCCGCTCGAACCGCGCGCGGCGGTCGCCGCCTTCGATCCGGCCGACGGCGCGTTCACCTTGAGGCTCGGCTGCCAGGGTGTCTTCGCGATCAGCCGCGGACTGGCCGAATTGCTCGGCATCGATCCGAAACGGGTGCGGGTGCTGGCCAACGACGTCGGCGGCTCCTTCGGCATGAAGGGACCGCCCTACCCCGAGTATGCGCTGCTGCTCCACGCCGCCCGCGTGCTGGGCCGGCCGGTCAAGTGGCGCGACGACCGGTCCGACAGTTTCGTCGCCGACAATCACGGCCGCGATTCCGTCGTCACCGCCGAACTGGCCCTCGACGCGGAAGGCCGCTTCCTCGCCATGCGCGTCCGCTCTGTCGGCAACATGGGCGCGTGGCTGACCCCGATGGGCCCGCACATCCAGAGCGTCAACATCCTCAAGAACCTGCCGGGCCCCTATACGACCCCGCTGCTGCGGGTCGAGGTCCGCTGCGTGTTCACCAATACGACGCCGATCGGCCCCTACCGCGGCGCCGGCCGCCCGGAAGGCGTCTACATCCGGGAGCGGCTGATCGACGAGGCGGCGCGGGAAACGGGGCGCGATCCGATCGAGCTCCGCCGCCTCAACGTGATCGCACCGCAAGACCTGCCCTACACGGCCGCGTCCGGCCTCACCTACGACAGCGGCGCCTTCGAAGCGGTCCTCGACCAGGCGCTCGACCTGGCCGACTGGTCGGGCTTCGACGCTCGGCGCATGGAGACGGAAGAGCAGGGCCGGCTGCGCGGCCGGGGCGTCTCGCTCTACCTCGAGGTCACCGCCCCCGTCGGCAAGGAGATGGGCGGGCTGCGCTTCGGCCCGGACGGCGCGGTCACCATCGTCACCGGCACCAAGAATTTCGGCCAGGGCCACCACGCCGCCTTCGCCCAGGTCGTCGCCGACAGGCTCGGCGTCCCCTTCGACCGGATCGACCTGGTCCAGGGCGACAGCGCGCAGCTTCTCCACGGCGGCGGCACCGGCGGCTCGCGCTCGCTGATGGCCAGCGGCACGGCGTTGCTGGAAGCCGCCGACCAGGTCATCGCCAAGGGCCGGATGCTGGCAAGCCACCTGCTGGAGGCCGCCGCGGAGGACGTCGAATTCGGCGCTGGCGCCTTTCGGGTCGCCGGAACCGACCGCGCCATAAGCCTCGCCGAGATCGCGGCGCGAACGCTGCGACGGCGGGCTGCCGGAAGGTGCTGCCGCAGTCGCTCGACAGCGAATTGGTGGTCGAGACTCCGCCGTCGGCCTTCCCGAACGGCTGCCATGTCTGCGAGGTCGAGATCGATCCGGCGACGGGGACGGTAACGGTCGACCGCTATGCCGTCGTCGACGACTTCGGCACCCTCGTCAATCCGATGCTGGTCGAGGGCCAGGTTCACGGCGGCATTGCCCAGGCGGTCGGCCAGGCGATCATCGAGACCGTGGTCTATGACGACGACGGACAGCCGCTGACCGGCTCCTTCATGGACTACGGCCTGCCGCGGGCCGACGACGTCCCCGCCTTCGACCTGGCATTCCATCCTGTGCCGGCGACGACCAACGTCCTGGGCGTCAAGGGCTGCGGCGAGGCCGGCGTGACCGGCGCGCTGCCGGCCATCGTCAACGCCGTCGCCGACGCGCTGGTCCGGCACGGCGCCAGGCCGATCGACATGCCGGCGACGCCGGAGCGGGTCTGGCGCGCGCTTTCGGCGGCCGCGCCGCGGCCGAACGCCTGACGACTGAACGACAACCCGGACGCATGGAGCGGTCCTCCAAAGCGTCCTTCGGGAGGGAAACGATGCTCGAACTTTACTATTTCCCCCATGCGACCTGCGGCGTGAAGGTGCGACTGGCGCTGTACGAGAAGCAGGTCGACTACACGCGCCGGATCCTGGACCGGGACCGGGGCGACCTCAACACGCCGGAATACCGGGCGCTCAACCCGAACGGCGTGGTCCCGACCATGGTCCACGACGGCCACGTGCTGATCGAATTCGACGATCATCATGACCTACACCGACGACGCCTTCGACGGCCCGCCGCTGAGCCCCGACACGGCGCTGGGCAGGGCCGGCATGGCGATGTGGATGAAGCTGATCGACGAGCGGTACTTCCCGGCGCTCGGCAACCTCACCTACGCCACCTCGATGCGGGCCCGCATTCGCGCGCGTTACCAGACGGACGCGGAGATCGACGCCTATCTGTCCAACGTCGTCAACGAGGCCGACCGCGCCCGCCGTCGCAACGTGCTCATGGAAGGCCCGGCCTCGGCGGAGGCGCAGACCGCCATCACCGTGCTCGACGCCATGCTGGCCCGGATCGACCGCGCCGTCGCGGAGAACGACTTCGTCTGCGGCGACCGCTACACGCTCGCCGACGCCGCGCTGACCCCGTTCCTGCTCCGCCTCGATCTGCTGGAGATGGGGTCGCTGTGGACCGACGGCTATCCGAACGCGGCGCGATGGTGGGACGCGATCAAGACGCGCCCGTCCTTCACCGAGGAAGTCGCGACCGACATCACGGACGCGTATCGCGACTTCGTCAGCGCCGAAGGCAAGAAGTCGTGGCCCGTATTGCGGGACTATCTCGAAACCCAGTCCGACAAGGCCCCGTCGATGGCATAATTCCCGGAAGAACGTGCAGCACCGCCCGATCGACCGGCCGGGTGACGATGTAATGTGTGCCGGCCGCCCCCTCCGACCAATGAAAACACGAGATCGATGACGTCATCCCCGAACTTCCTCTTCATCATCACGGACCAGCAGCGCGCGGACCACCTGAGCTGCGCGGGCAATCGCGTGCTGCGGACGCCGCATATCGACGCCCTGGCGGAACGGGGCACGCGATTCACCCGCTTCCACGTCGTCGACCCGATCTGCATGCCCAACCGGGCGACCATCATGACCGGCCGGATGCCCAGCCTGCACGGCGTCCGCCACAACGGCATCGCCCTGTCGCGCGAGCACACCACCTTCGTCGACGTGCTCAAGGCCACCGGCTACCGCACCGCCCTGGTCGGCAAGGCCCACCTCCAGAACATGACCGGGCTGCCGGCCTCGTTCCAGATCACCACCCCCGACGGCCTCGACCCGCCGCCGCCCGGCTTCGGTGACGCCTTCCACGGGGAACGGTCCGGACCGGCCTACGACCTCGAGCAGCCGGCCGACTGGAGCACCCAGGGCCTGAGCGGCTTCGACGCCGGCTTCTACGGCTTCGACCATGTCGAGCTGTGCACCTGGCACGGCGACCAGGTCCAGGGCCACTATCTCAACTGGCTGGCCGAGCGCGACCCGGAGGCCGCGCGCAACTGGGGTCCGCACGGCTCGACCACCAGCCCCGACCGGCCCGCCCCCCAGGCCCGCAAGCCCGCGGTCCCCGAGGAGCTCTACCCGACCGCCTACATCGCCGAGCGGACCGAGGCCTGCCTCGAGGCTTTCGCCCGGGAGACCCCGGACAAGCCCTTCTTCCTGCAGTGCTCCTTCCCCGACCCGCACCATCCGTTCACGCCGCCGGGCAAGTACTGGGACATGTACGACCCGGCCGACGTCGAGCTGCCGGAATCGTTCCACGCCCGCTCCAACGACCCGATCCCGCCGCTCCAGGCGCTCTATGACGAGCAGGCCGCCGGTACCGCCGACCGCAGCTTCGTCCGCCCCTTCGCGGTGACCGAGGAGGAAGCGCGCACCTGCATGGCGCTGACCTACGGCATGATCGCGTTCATCGACGATGCGGTCGGCCGGATCCTGGCGACGCTCGAGCGGCTCGGCCTCGCCGAGAACACGGTGGTGATCTTCACCAGCGACCATGGCGACTGGATGGGCGACCACGGCCTGATGCTCAAGGGACCGCTGCACTACCAGGGCCTGATCAAGGTGCCGTTCGTGTGGGCCGACCCGGCGCTCGACGGCGGCGCGACCAGCGACGCGCTGGCGAGCAGCCTGGACATCGCGCGCTCGGTGCTGGTCCGCGCCGGCATCGCGCCGTTCAACGGCTGCCAGGGTCAGGACCTCGGCCCGCTGCTGACCGGCGGCGAGAGCGCCCATGACGGGGTGATCGTCGAGCAGACCACCCAGCGCCCCTATCTCGGCTTCACCGAGCCGGTGCGGATCCGCAGCTTCATCGACGCCCGCTGGCGGCTGACCTATTGGTCGGGTGTGCCCTGGGGCGAGCTCTACGATCTCGCAAACGACCCCCACGAGCGCGCCAACCTGTGGGACGACCCCGCCCACGCCACCACACGGGCCGAGCTCACCGAGCGCATGCTCCGCGCCACCATCGCCCTCCAGGACAACGCGCCGAGGGCCACCGGAGAGGCTTGAGCCAGGCGCCGTCTCGGCGTCCGCTCATGGGGGGCACGGGCTCGGGTGTCACGCGAGGTTGACGGCCGCCGGTCGCCTACGGTCCCGCTCCTCGCGCGGGCGCCCGCGCCGCTATTCTTCCAGCCAGGCCCGGCTGGCGGCGATCAAGGCGTCTTCCTCCGGCGACCCGGCCGAGATGATCGATCGGCTGATGGTATGGCCGCGGCGCGCCAGCCGCAGGCACAGGAAGGCGCAGGACGCCGGATAGTCCGAGACGTCGAGCGACCGGTAGAAGTCCGCGGGAACCAGATGCGGATGGACGGCGTCCATCCGGTCCTTCTCGTATACGCCGTTCCACTTGACGATCCGCCACCGTCCCTCGCGGAAGACCATCCGGTCGTGCGCCTGACCGTAGGACAGGAAATCGAAGAGGTGATCATCCAAGTACCCCCTGGACATGACCACTGCGTCGGTCTGGACGACGGCCTTGTCGCCGCGCACCCAGCAGCGCGACTTGCCGATCCAGTGCTTCGACGTCTCTCCGTCGCGACGCGCCGCGAGCGACCGGCGGGAGCCGTCGATGAAGTCCTCGATGCCGCCGCGAAACCACGAGATGTCGATATCCGCGTCCGGCTCGAAGCAGTCGCGCAGGCGGTCCCATTCGCCGTTGTCGCGGGCGAAGGCCCAGCGCTGGCGCACCAGCGGGATGGTCACCTCGTGCAGGCTGACGGTGTCGTCGGAGCCGGTCATGCCGTCACCTTTCTGGTTGGTCGGCGAGCTGTCGCCGGGATTGGAGGCGGCATTGCCTCGATATCGCTTCAAGCCATGACGGCCGTGGGCGGCTCCACACTCTGTGCGTGTCGGCCCGTGACAATGCCGAGGATTGCCGCCGGGTCCGCCGGGGCCTGGCCGCCGCGCCACGCCACGTGGCCGTCGGGACGCACCAGGACGAGGGCGGCGGCGTAGAGCTCCGCGATCCTGGGGTCGCCGAGGTCGACGACCTGCAGCGGCAGCCCGGCATCCGACGCGGCCCGCACCAGGCCGTCGACCGCGAGATCGGGCGCGCCGAGGCGGAGCAGGACGAAGCCGTGGCCGAACAGGTCGAGGATGGAGCGGCCGTCGTCGAGCCAGACGTGCGGCGCGCGCGACCCCGGCCGCGCGGTCGGGACGTAACGCTGGGGATCGTCGGGCGTCGGCGGCGATCCGTCCGGGACGACGACCGGCGAGTCCTCGTAGCGGTAGCCGAGGTGGATGCCCATCGCGGCGAAATGCTTGCGCCCGGTGGCGAGCTCGGCGGCAAGCGTTTCGCGCACGCGAGCGCCGACCGGGCCGGCCGAATTCGGCGTCCTTGCCCAGGGCAAAGGCCGGCTTGATCTTCTCGTAATTGTCCGCCGCCTCGATCGTGTTGCGCACGCCGATCGGCCGGCGCTCGGCCGTGTAGGACCGGAGCAGGGCCGGCCCGCCCCACCCGTCGACCGTCGCCGCGAGCTTCCAGCCGAGGTCGATCGCGTCGCCGATCCCGGTGTTCATGCCGAACCCGCCGGTCGGCACGAACAGATGGGCGGCGTCGCCGGCGAGGAAAACGCGGCCGCGCTGATAGGTCTCCGCGACGAGTTGCTGCGCGGTCCACGGCTGGACCGACAGGATCTCGCACGGCAGCGCTTCGCCGAAGGCCTGGTCGATCGCCGCCTGCGCATCGATCGACGCGGCGTCTTCGTGATCGCCCAGCTCGCGTTGGAAGGTGAAATGGTCCTTGCCGTCGATGGCGATGAAGCATCCGTTCGAGTCGCCGTTGAGCGCCCAGTACAAGGTCGCCCGCCCCGACGCGTGACGGCGGCCGAACGCCTCGGACCGGAAATGGATGCTGACGAACTGGCCGAGCTCGCCGCGCCCTGTGAGCTGAATGCCGAGGCGCCGGCGGATCGTGCTGCGCCCCCCGTCGCAACCGGCGAGGTAGCCGACGTCCAACGTCTCCGTCGCGCCGGACGCCGTGTCGACGATCGTCGCGGTGACCCGGTCTCCCCGGTCCTCGAACGCGTCCAGCCGCCAGCCGAAGCGCAATTCCACGCCGGGCAGCCTCTCGACGTGGCGGCGAATCACCCGCTCGAGGTGGTTCTGGCCGATCGACGTCTTGAAATAGGGAGAGAGCCGAAGCTCGGGCATCTCCGCAAGGAGCTCGGGCGTCGGATGTTCCGCATCCTCGATCGACGGGAAGGAGAACCGGAAGAACTCGCCGCCGGCGACTCGGGTCGTGAAGACGATCTCGACCGGATAGTCGCGCGGCAGGCCGCCGTCCTCCACATCGTGGGCGATGCCCCAGCGGCAGAAATGCTCCATCGACCGGGCGCTGACCACGTTCGCCCGCGGGTGATGGTTGATGTCAGGGTTGCGTTCGACGAGAAGGCAGCGAACGCCGTGGTATCCAAGCTCCGCCGCGAGCGACAGCCCGACCGGCCCGCCACCGACGACGAGAACCGGCACATCCCGTTCAGCATCCGTCAATTGGCCGCAGCCCCGTGCTCGGCCGACCACTTCCGCCAGGTCTCTTCCATGTCCATTGGAAAGCCGATCGGGTTCTCCTCGAACGGCGGGTCCATCTTGTCGATGCTCGCGATCGCGTCATCCATGCGCTTGTGGTATTCCGACCACAGCTCGATGATGTTGCCGTCCGGGTCCCGCAGGTAGATGCCGACCCCCAGGCGATGATCGGTCGCCTTGACGAAGTCGAGCATGCCCAGTTCCCGCGCCTTTCCGTAGATCCTCATCGAATTGTCGAAGGACCCGGTGTCGATCGCCATGTGATAGACGCCGACCCGGTCGGTATCGACCGGCTTGTAGTCCGGGGGCGCCTGCACCAGCGCCAGATCGTGGTGCCGATAGCCGAAGCTGACGGCCGCGAACCGACCCGGCGACGAGGCGTTGATCTTCATGCCCATGACGTCCTCGTACCAGCGGATCGAACGTTCGAGGTCGCCGACATAGAGCGCGATATGGGTGATGAATTTTACGGGATCGGACATGGGCGGCGCCTGTGAGTTGAGGCCATAGCATCTATTGCATGCAATTATTCATATTTGAATGCAATCAAGCTTGTCAATTCCGAAAGGGCGGCATAATTTGACCGAAATCGACTTAAAAGCCGAATCATTGCGAGTTTTTGCATGCAAGATGTCGGAGACGAAACCCAGCTGGCCCGCGTCGCCCGCCAGATCCGGGAGATGATCTTCAGCGGCGAGCTGACCCCGGGCGAGCGGCTTCGCGAGATTCCCCTCGCCGAGGCGCTGGGCGTTTCGCGCACGCCGGTCCGGCTCGCGTTCGGCCAGCTCGAGCAGGAGAACCTGATCACGCGGGAGCCGCACAAGGGCTTCACCGTTCGACGGTTCTCGGCCGAGGAAGTCGCCGACGCGATGGACGTACGCGGCGCGCTCGAAGGCATGGCCTGCCGCCTGGTCGCCGAACGCGGCCTGTCGCGCGACAGCCGGCGCGCGCTGGAGCAGTGCCTCGACGAGGCGGAGACTCTGTTCGGAAAGGGACACTTGGTCGAGGACGATTCCCTCGCCTGGAACCGGATCAACAGCCGCTTTCACGACACGCTTATCGCGGCGGCAAGGAACGCCCCGCTCGGCGCGGCGCTGAAATTCAACAACGCCGGCCCGCTGGTCGCGGCCAACAAGGTGCCGTTCTACCTGACCGATATGGACAGCCTCTTTCGGATCCTGCGCGCCAGCCACGAAGAGCACGTCGTGCTGCTGACCGCCATCATCAACGGCGAAGGCGCGCGGGCGGAATGGCTGATGCGGGAGCATCTTCGCGGCGGCCGGAACAAGATCGTCGCGGCCCTGACCGACATCTCGGCGGACAGCAAGGAAAGGGCGAACCTGTCGCGGCTGGTCTTGCCCGCGGCCTGACACTTCTCAACACAACGCGGGCGCCGGCTCGACGCCAGCCCCGACAAAGACGACCGGGAGGAAATCCAATGAAGCACAGTTCGAAGACCGCGCCGCTCAAGCGCGTCGCCGTGGCGGGCGCCGTGTTCGCCGCCGCGTTGTCGGCCTCGTCGACCGCCAGCGCGGCGACCGAACTCCTGTTCAACCTGTTCATTCCGCGCGCCCACACTGTCTACACGGGCGTGCTGGGTCCCTGGGCGAAGAACGTCGAGAAGGCGAGCAAGGGGCGCCTGAAGATCAAGTTCACTGATTCGTCGCTGGGCCCGGTGCCGCGCCAGTTCGACATGGCGCGGACGGGAATCGCCGACATCACCATCGCGCAGCACGGCTTCACGCCGAAACGCTTCGTGCTGATGGGCATGGCGGACCTGCCCTTCGAAGGACTCAGCTCGGAAGCGGCGTCCGTGGCCCTGTGGCGCACCTACCTGAAATACTTCGTGCCGGCGAACGAGCACCGGGGGGTCAAGCTGCTGTCGGTGCTCGCCATCGGCCCGTCGCACCTGTGGACGATCAAGAAGCCCGTGCTGTCGATCGCCGATGCCCACGGCCTCAAGATTCGCGCCAACGCGCGCTACGCCAAGCAGGTCATCTCGGCGCTCGGCGCGGTGATCGTCTCGGTTCCGGGCCCCGCCACCTATGAAGTGATCTCGAACGGGACGGTCGACGGGACCACGCTCAGCATCACCGACGTCTTCAACTTCCGGGTCAACAAGTTCCTGAATTACGTGACGGTGTTCCCGGGCGGGCTCTATTCCGCGACTTTCAGCGTGGTCATGAACCAGTCCAAGTGGGACCGCCTGTCGAAGGCGGACAAGGCGGCGCTGATGAGCGCATCGGGCGAGAATTTCGCCCGTCTCGCGCGGTCCTGGGACGAAGCCGACAAGGCCGCCTGGAAGCGGCTGAAGGACGCCGGCAAGCTCAAGGTCCATTTCGCCTCTCCCGCCTTCATCGGCGCGCTCAAGAAGAAGTTCGAGCCCCTGACGGCGGAGTGGATCGCCGCCGCGAAGAAGCGCGGTGTCGACGGCGCGGCGGCGTTGAGCTTCTATCGGAAGACGGCCGCGGAGATCGCCAAGCAGAGCTGGAAGCCGGCTCCCTGACGCCGACGGTCCGACCGCCACCGGTGCGGGGGCGGGACGCCGGCCTGTCGTGCGCCCGCCGGTACAGCAGCATGTGGTCACACCGCCATGACGACAGCACGAACTGACGCCGAGACGGGCCCGGGCCCGAGCGCGCGGTCCTGGAGCATCCGGCTGCTCAGGCTGATGATCGCGATATCGGTCTTCTGCATGATGGCGACAACCTTCGTCGACGTGGTCGGGCGGTACGTCTTCAACGCGCCGTTGCCGGGGGCCTTCGAGCTCGTCGAGTTCTTCCTCGCGCTGACGATCTTCTCGGGACTGCCGCTGGTCACCGCGGATCGCGGCCACATCACCGTCTCGCTGTTCGAGGGCCTGTTCCAGCGGGTCGGCCGCTGGCTCCAGGAGCTCTTCGTCCTGGCGTTCAGCGCGTCGGTCGTCGCCTTCATCAGCTATCAGCTCTGGCACCAGGCGGAATCGTTCCGCGTCTCCGAGCGCGCGACGACCTTCCTCGAGGTCGAGATCGCGCCCTTCGTCTATTTCTCCTGCGTGCTGAGCGGCATCACGGCGCTGATCCTGCTGGCACAGATGATCGGCCATCTGCGGGCCGGCCCCGGGAAAGAGGCGTAGGGCATGGAGATCGCGCTGCTCGCGCTCGCCGCCCTGCTCGCCCTCGCCTTCCTGGGCGTGCCGCTGGGCCTCGCCATGATCCCCGTCGGCGTCGTCGGCTTCGCGACCGTGCGCGGCTGGAGCCCGGCGACCGAACTGCTGGGACAGATCATCGTCGACCTGTCCATGACCCACAGCTTCTCCGTGCTGCCGCTGTTCGTGCTGATGGGCACCTTCATCTACCGGGCGGCGCTGTCGGAGGAGCTCTACGACACGTTCAACGCCTGGCTCGGCCACCATCGCGGCGGTCTCGCCATGGCGACCATCGCGGCCTGCGGCGGGTTCGCGGCGGTATCCGGCAGCTCGCTGGCGACCTGCGCGACGATGGCGAAGGTGACCATGCCGTCGATGCGCCGGTTCGAGTATGCCGACACGCTCGCCGCCGGCTCGATCGCGGCCGGCGGCACGCTCGGCTCGCTGATCCCGCCCAGCGTCGGGCTGGTCCTCTACGGCATCCTCACCAACTCGGATATCGGCGCACTGTTCATAGCCGGCATCCTGCCGGGGATCCTCACGATCATCCTCTACATCGCCTCGATCGTCGTGGTGACACGGCTCGATCCCGAGGCCGGGCCGCGCGGGCCGCGCGCCGCGTGGGCGGAGCGCTGGCGCAGCCTCTCGAAGGTCTGGGGCGTGGTCGTCCTGTTCCTGTTCATCCTCGGCGGCATCTATCTGGGCGTGTTCACCCCGACCGAGGCCGGCGGCATGGGCGCGGTCGGCGCGCTGGCGTTCGCGGTCGCCCGCCGCCGCATGACCTGGAACCAATTCTTCGAATCGCTGGTCGAGACGGGCCGGACCACCGGCATGATCTTCACCGTCGGCTTCGGCGCGATCATGCTGTCCAACTTCATCACGGTGTCCGGGATGACCGGCGCCCTGACCCACTGGGTCGGATCGCAGGGCCTGCCGCCGATCGCCGTGGTGCTTCTGCTGGCGGGGATCTACGTGCTGCTCGGCATGGTGTTCGACGGGCTGGCGCTGATCCTGCTCACCGTGCCGATCTTCGCCCCGCTCATCATCTCGCTCAACCTCGACCTGATCTGGTTCGGGATCTTCGTCATCATCGTTTCCGAGATCAGCATGATCACGCCGCCGATCGGCATGAACGTGTTCGTCCTGAGGGCGGTCGTCCCGGACCTTCAACTGTGGACGATCTTCCGCGGCATCGTGCCCTTCTTCGTCGCCGACATCGTCCGCTTGCTGCTGATCATCTTCTTTCCGACGATCGCCCTGTTGCTGCCGCAACTGATGAAGTGACCGGGCCCCCGCCCTTCCATCCCGCCGAGAGGATGCCGCCATGGACGACATCGAACGCCTGCGGATCGAACAGGCCTGCCAAAGGCTGTCGGTCGCCTTCGCCAACCACGTGGACGCGAACCGGGCCGACCAGTTGATCGCCCTGTTCGCCGACGGCGGCACCTTCGAGCGGGCCGGCACGGTGCTGGCGGCGCCCGACCAGCTCCGCGACTTCCTCGACAAGCGGCCGGCCGACCGGACCACCCGCCACGTCTGCACCAACATCCTGATCGACGTCGCCGACGATGGGACTGCGACCGGCGTCACCTACTTCACGCTGTTCGATCACGAGGGCCCGGCGCAGGAACCGCCGCTGCCGATGAACCTGCCCGCCGCGATCGGCGAGTATCACGACCGCTACATCCGGACCGCCGACGGCTGGCGCATCGCCCAACGGGTCGTCCGCGCCGTCTTCCGGCGGTAGCGGCGGCGGGAACGGCGACGACGCGCCGCCCCCGTCGGCCCGGTGACTACTCTGCGCAGTAGGTCTTCGACAGATCACCCAGGGCCGAGGCCAACCCTTCCATGCAGTTCTCGGTCCCGATGGTCAGCCGCAGCCAGTCCGGGAGCGCGTTCTGGTCGGCGAGCCGGCCGACGAAGCCGCGACCGCGGAGCGCCTGATCGAACGCGGCGGCCGCGTCCGGCCCGCCGGGAATCTTCATCAGAACGAAGTTGCCGACGCTGTCGGTCGCCTCGAAACCGAGCTCCCGGATCCGGTCGATCAACCACGGTCGCCAACGCTCGTTATGGGCAAGCGTCGCACGGGCATGCTCGGCGTCATCGAGGGCGGCGACGGCCGCCGCCATCGCGATGCCGGAGACGGAAAAAGGCCCGCGCAGGCGTGACAGCGGTCCCATGGCCGACGCAGGCGCATAGGCCCACCCGACCCGCAGGCCCGCGAGCGCGTAGAATTTCGAAAAGGTGCGGGTGACGATGACGTTGTCGGCCCCGTTGTCGACCATGCCGATCGCCGACTCGAAGTCGGGGTCGGTGACGAACTCGTTGTAGGCCTCGTCGACGACCAGCAGCACGTTCGCGCGCAGCCGGGCGCGCAGATCGGCGAGCACGGCCGGGCGGATGAAGGTCCCGGTCGGATTGTTCGGATTGGCGACGAAGACGATACGCGTCCGCTCGGTCACCGCGTCCAGAAGGGCCTCGATGTCGGTCATCATCTCGCGCTCGGGCGCCGACACGGGGACCACGCCCGCCGTGGCCGCCCTGATGCGGTAGGCCTGAAATCCGTGCGCGGAATAGACCACCTCGTCGCCGACACCGGCCCAGCCGCGAATGATCCACCCGAGGATGGAGTCCGAGCCCGGGCCGACCAGGACGCGCACCGGATCGAGCCCGTGGACGGCGCCGATGGCCTCGGCCAGCGGCATCCCGTCGGCATCCGGATAGAGGTGTTGCCCGCCGACGCAGGCCCGCATCGCTTCGATCGCCTTCGGCCCGGGGCCGAGGGCGGATTCGTTGCTCGACAGCTTGCAGACCTGTTCGTCCTCTCCGAACGTCATCCGGCCCGGCGTGAAGTCGGGCCCCTGCGCGACGTAGGGAAGCGGCATCGGCCGCTGGTTGGTCGCCATGCTCTTGTCGTCCTTCACGTCACTTCCTCCCCCGGTTGCGAATGTCGGCGATCGTCATCTGCGGCGTGATGACCTCGGGATCGGTCACCAGTTCGATGAAGATCGGGCCCTTTCCTTCGGCGCGCAATTCCTCGTAGGCCACGGCGACGTCGGCCGGCTCGGTAACCCTGCGGGCCGCGATCCCCAGCGATTTGGCAAGCACCTGGAAATCCGGATTGTGCAGTTGGGTGGCGACGGCCATGCCCGGCTCGGCCAGTTCCTCGTGCATGCGGATCGAGCCGTAGATCCCGTTGTTGAACATGACGACCGTCAGCCTCAGGTTGCGCGCGGCGGCGGTCGTCAGCTCCTGCGGGTTCATGAAGAAGCAGCCGTCGCCGACATAGGCGACGACCTCCCGATCCGGATGTTCGAGCGCGGCGGACACCGCCGCCGGGATCGAGTAGCCCATCGGGGCCGAAAGCGGCGCGTAGAGGGTGCCGCGCGACTGGAACCGGTGATGGCGCAGGACGAAGTGGGTGTAGTTGCCCGCCCCCATCGTCACGATCGCGTCGTCCGGCAGGACGCCCTGCAGGGCGACGACGGCGCGCCCCGGATTGGGCTTGTCGCCGAAATCCACCGGCTCCCGATAGGCCTCGAAGCTCGACCTCAGCGCCGCGCGCCGGTCCGCCCAGGGCCGGGCAGCGGGCGGGTCCAGCGCGGCGAGGCTCGAACACAACGGCGCCACGTCCGTGACGATCGCGAGGTCCGGTTCGAGGACTTCCCCGAACTCGTCCGAAAGGGCCGCAGCGTGGATGAACGTCCGATGTGCGTCGGGGGACGACAGATAGGCGTACCGCCCGGTCTCGATCTCCCCCAGCCGTCCGCCGACCAGCATCAGCAGGTCACATTCCGCGGCGTAAGCCACCATCGCCGGGTGAACCCCGGGGCCGAAGGAGCCGACATAGCTCGGGTTTTCGGCCCCGATCAGGTCGTTGCGCCGAAAGGTGGTCGCGACCGGCAGGTCATGGGCGCGGGCGAAGGCGGCGATATCGGCACAGGCATCCCCGTTCCAGCCGTTGCCCCCCAACAACAGGAGCGGCCGTTCACTGGCCGACACCAGCTCGGACACCCTGGCGACGCTTTCCGCCGAGGCCACCATCGCCGGCCGCGGCCGGTAGACCGGCGCCGGCGCGGTCACCCGCTCGAACTGCACGTTGTCGGGAACCGCCAGCACCACCGGCCCGGGCCGTCCGGACGTGGCGACGGACAGGGCCCGTCCGACCATGTGGGGAATGTCGGTCGGCCGCTGGACGACGCCGACCCATTTCGCCACGCTGCCGAAGACCGACTTCACGTCGATCTCCTGAAACGCGAACCGGCCTTCCGACCCGGTGGAGACGTTGCCGATGATCAGCACCATCGGCGTGCTCTCCTGCGCCGCCGTCGCCACGCCGATCAGGGCGTTGCTGGCGCCCGGTCCGCGCGTGACCAGGCAGACGCCCGGCCGGCCGGTCATCCTGCCATAGGCTTCGGCCATGTAGGCCGCGCTGCCTTCGTGCCGGCAGACGACAAGGTCGAAGGCGTTGCGGGCCCGATCCAGCGCGCCCAGGAGACCGAGGTAGCTCTCGCCGGGCACGCAAAATCCCCGGGTCACGCCCCAGGCGAGGAGCGCGTCGGCGACGACCTCCCCGCCGGTTCTCGCTTGGAGGTCGGAAGCGCCGTTTTCGTCCTGGGTCCGATCCGGATCAGTCATGGCAGGTATGGCTCGATAAAAATATCATATTTTTGATAGAACATATTATTTAGAGCCGCGCAAGACGGCGTTCATCAAGCCGTATTCAGCGGTCGGCGTCCGCCCTGCATGCGGTTCAGATCAGGGCGTCGAGGCCGCCGAACAGAACCGTCCGCGCGTTCGTGTGCGCCTTCTCGATATGCGCGCGCAGGTGGGCGACGCCGCCCTCGACGTCTCGCTCCAGGGCCAGGTCGCCGAGCGTGATGTGGTCGTCGAGATTGTCCCGGCTCGACGGCAGGGCGCGCGCGGCGAGACAGAAATAGCGGCTCGCCTGATCGAACAGGTGTCGGCAATACATCTTACGTTGCGATGACGGGCAACCGGCGAGCAGTGCGGCATGGAAGCCGCCGTGCACCTGGATCCATCCCGGCGTCAGTTCGGCGAGACCGGTATCGCCCTGTTGCTGGACGTATTTCCGCATCATGTGCTGGGCACGCAATATTCCGACTTCCCATTCGGTGCCGCCGTGCATCACCGCCTCGCGAAACGCCGGCAGTTCGATGTCGAGCCGCAGCGCGATCAGCTCGTTCAGGTCGATCAGGGACAGCGCCGCCACGCGGTAGCCGCGCTGGGCCTCGCTCTCGAGCAGACCTTCGGCCGTCAGCTTCGGCAGCACCTCGCGGATCGTCGTCTGGCTGACGTCGAAGCGGCTCGCCAGGTCCTGGATGCGAAGCTTTACGCCTGCCTCGTACTCCCCGGTGATCAACTCCATCCGCAAGCTGTTGGCCACCCAATCCGCCTTGGTGGCGACGGGCTCGACGTCCGGGTCGACTGCGAATGCTGACGGTCTCATGCTTACCGCTTCATCGTGGCGTCCCGTCCAATATATGATTTTTTCGGGAAAACCCAACACTGCAGGGCGATCGTGCTGCCAGGGCGGTGTGGAAGACTGCATAGCGGTCTTGGCGGCGCATCGCGCTGACCTCGATTTGCTCGATCTGAAGATCACTGTCGTCGAGGATCCGGTTCAGCTCTTCGCCCTCGCCTCCAACGGCAAATTCGACGTCGTCTCGAGCACGATCGAGTACGGCCCGATCGCGGCGGCACAGGGGATGCCGGTCACGGTCGCCGCTCTGACCAACCTCGGCTAGGCGCCGATCCGCCTGCTGCCACCGGTTACCGCGATGCGCGGCGGCGTCGTGATCTCACTTCTTGCACGACTTGACGGGACGAGCGGCCGGCCGTGCCGGCCCGATGCTCGGACAGCGCGGCACGATAGCTCATGCGAGAAACAATGCGATGAACGCGAGGAGTGACGCCGCACAGAGCGCCGCCGTCACGACGACCATCACCGCGATCGGCAGCGACCGGATCTCGGCCCGTCGAAGTTTCAGGCCCAAATGGGTGTAGTGCCAGATTCCCAAGAGAAATGCGCACGCGCTGAAGGCGATCAGGATGATGGCAATGGTGCTGACTGCCCAACCGGCCTTGCCGTTCGCCAAGGCGACCTCGAAGGCGACGCCGCCCCCCAGCGCGGCAAGACCTGTTCTGATCCAGGCCGAGTATGTGCGCTCGTTGGCGAGAATGGTCCTGTCTTCCGCGAGACGCGTCGAAACGTCACGAATTGATTCATCATCCATTGAGCAGAGCCCGCCCTTGTTGTTGCCGCCGGCATAGTCGAATTGACCGCGCTCACGCGGTACCGCCGGCTATATTTGTCTTGGAACGGCGTCGTCGTCCATGAACGCCCTGCGTCCGCCGGAGTGACGCCCCCATCCCAACGAGCATCGTCATATCACCGCGGTCGGTTTGGCTGCCTGAGGTGACGTGTATTTGCTTCGCGTCGATATATTGACAGAGCGGTATCATCGTCCGGCGTGGTCGTTCGGACCGGCGCCGTTAGCGTGACAAGGTCAGAGGAGCGGATGCAAGTGACCATTCAGAAGCTGGACCTGGAGCCGAAATACTGGGATCGGATATTCGCGCCGTCCTCTTGCCTCGCCATCATCACGACCGGAAGCGCGCCGCCTCGCCTTGACCTCGATGCACTAGGACCTTGGCTTGCGAGCGACGCCCGGCCGCCGAAGCGAACGGCGCGACACCAGCCCTTTCGGCTACCTGCATGTGCCGCGCGGAGCGGACCTAGCCGACCGCGCGCCACACCCTGCTCCAGCAGTTCGAGAGGGCGGCCAGATCAGGATCGCGCGCCGGCCACCGACACCGTGACGCGGCCGGCCCCACTCCATGTGAAGCGGTTCCGGCGGCTTTTCCTACGCGGCGATGCCGGCCTACGCTTCGTCATGGGCGCTCGTGGGAAAGCGCCGGGGCACGACGAGCAGCAGGCAGAGCACCAGAACCCCGATCGCGGCCATGCCCATGAACAGATGGCGCGTCGCGAGGGCGATGGTATCGCGCAGGTAGGTCTCCGCGGCGGGGCCGGTGGCGGCGTCGTGGAGCGCGCCGATGATGTCGTTGACGTTGGTCGGCAACGCCTTGGCGATCGACGCCGGCGCCCCCGTTAGGCGATCGGCCACGGCGGCGTTGAAGATGGCGCCGAACATGGCCGCGCCGAAGCTCTGGCCCAGATAGCGCGAGAAGATGTTGGCGCTGGTGACCACGCCGCGCTGCTCCCACCCGACCACCGATTGCAGGCCGACCAGCAGCGGCGTGAACAGCAGACCGAAACCAGCCCCGAGCGCCACCTGGTCGAGCACCACCGCCCACACCGGCTGCGGCGTCGGCATCAGCAGGAACCCGCTCGACGCGAGAAAGATCAGCGCAGCACCGATGAGCGCGGTGTCGCGGAACCCAATGCGCATATAAAGCCGGCCCGACAGGGCCGAGGCCGTCGGCCAGCCCAAGCTCATGCACGCCAGCACCAGGCCCGCGGCGATCGCGCCGAGACCCTGCACGGATTGCAGGAAGGTCGGCAGATAGGAACTCGGCGCCATCATCACCATGCCGGTCGCGAGCCCGGCGAGATTCGCCCCGGCGAGCACACGGCGTCGCCACAGCCAACCGGGCACGACCGGCTCGGCGGCGCGGCGCTCGACCCACACCGTCGCGACGATCAACACGGCGGCAGTCGCGAAAATGGCAATGCTTTGGGGAGACGCCCAGGGCCATGCCTGTCCGCCCTCCAACAGGCCGAAGATCACCGCGCCGACCGACGCCAACACCAGGAACGAGCCCAGATAATCGATGCGCGGGTGACGACGCTCGACCTTTTCGTGCAGGAACGCCCCGATCAGGGTCAGCGCCAGGATGCCGACCGGCAGATTGACCAGGAAGATCCAGTGCCACGATACGTACTCGGCGAACGTGCCGCCCAGGACCGGCCCGGCGATCGCGGCGATGCCCCACACGCTCGACAGCCACCCCTGCACCGCCGCACGCTCGCGCATGGTGAACAAGTCGCCCGCCAACGTCGCGACCGTGGCCATGATCGCGCCCGCGCCCAGGCCCTGCGCGCCGCGAAACACGATCAGGGACACCATGTCCCACGACTGCGAGCACGCCGTGGAGCCGGCCAGGAAGATCACCGTGCCGATGACCAGCACCGGCTTGCGGCCGAACAGGTCCGACAGCTTGCCGTAGATGGGAATGGTCACCGTCTGCGCCAGCAGGTAGATCGAGAACACCCAGCTGAACAGCCGGAAACCGCCGAGGTCGGCGACGATCTGCGGAATGGCGGTGGACACGATGGTGATATCCATCGCCGCCAGCATCATCGTGCACATCAGCGCCGCGAGAATGAGGCCGCGCCGGTTGCCGGCGCCATGGTCTCGCATTGTCGTCATCGAAGCATTCGGAACTGTCGTTGGAGAGGTACACCTGAGCTTGCGGCCGGTCGGCCGGCGCGGCACGACGTGATCCTGGCGGCAACGCCGTCACTGACTTAGACAGGCCGGGCGTCCGTCGGCAAGCGGTATCGCTCTTTTGCCGATGCCATCTTCCGGAAATCGTCGCGCTTCACCGGACGCGGGCGAGCAACGGCTCGAGCCGGAAGCGGACCTGACCACGGAAGTCCTGCTCATCGCCCGGCGATCAAGGAAAGCTGACAGCACCGGCATCAAAACATCTCCGAGAGCAAGACACAAAACGTGTCGCCGCATCAGGCGAAGCCGGCTATTGGGCGACGAATTCACGGCCCGCTTTGCTCAGATGCTTTTTCCCGTCCGCCAACGAAGCGAGATCCCAGAATTATTGTGACGCCGCCGATCAAGGCGACGACCTGCCAGGCCGTCCCGCCCACAAACATCACCAAAAAAGCAATGCCGGCCCGGACCAGACGCTCGGGGATACCCAATGGCCGCCCCTCATATCCGCCCAGCGCCGTAGCGATGAGCCAGATACCGCAGAAGAGGCGTACGAGCGACCAAACGAAAGCGACCGCGTCGAACTTTGTGACGCCGAGCAGGAACTCGGGGCTGAATACGAAGAAGAAGGGCACCAGGAAGCCGACGGCGGACAGACGCAGTCCGACGACCCCGATCCGGGTGGGCGACGCGCCGGCGATCGGCGCCGCCGCATAGGCGGCAATCGCAACCGGTGGCGTCACGTTCGACAGGATGCCGAAATAGAGAACGAAGAGATGGATGGCGAGCGTCGGCACGCCGAACTTCTCGATCGCCGGCCCCATGATGAGGATGATGATCAGATAGGCCGGCAGGGTCGGCATTCCCATGCCGAGCAGCAGGCACGCTCCGGCCGTCATGACCAACGCCAGGACCAAGTCGGTCTCGCTGACGGCCAGCACCGCATTGGCGAATTTCACGCCCAGGCCGGAAATGTCCATGCTGCCGACGATGACGCCCAGGGCGCCCGCCGCGACCAGCAGAATGGCGCCGCTACGCCCGGCCGACACCAGAGCATCGAGAATCCGTTTCGGGTTCCGACGCACATCGGGATTCAGAACGGCGCCGGCCAGTGCCGTAAGCGTCGCCCAGAACCCCGCCGCCGAGATCGAGCTGCCGCTCGCCATCGTGCCGATCACAACGCAGATCGGTACCGCAAACTGCAGGGACCAAAGAATGTCGGTCCAGCTGAGACGCTCTCGGGGCTGCTGATCGCCCGTCTGGGCACCGATACGCCGCGACTCGAGGGCGACCGAGACGAACAGGCTGCCGTAGTAGACGAGGGCGGGCATCAGGGCCGCGAGACAGATCGTCAGATAGGGAATCCCCGTCAACTCGACCATCAGGAAGGCCGTCGCGCCCATGACCGGTGGCATGAGCTGGCCCGCTGCCGACGCCGAGGCTTCCACCCCGCCCGCGAAGGCGGGCGAGAAGCCGTACCTCTTGATAATCGGGATCGTGATTGCGCCGGTCCCGACGACATTCGCCGTGACGCTGCCGGACATCGTGCCGAACAGGCAGCTGGCGGCGATGGCCGCATGCGCCGGTCCGCCCCGCGACTTGCCGAGAACCGCGAAGACGATACGCATCAGGCGATCGCCCGCCCCCGACGCCTCGAGGACCGCGCCGAAGACGATGAAGATGAGGACGTAGTTGAGAACGACCGAGGTCGGCAGACCGAAGATGCCCGTATAGCTGTACCAGAGCTTGGTGACGACATCGTCGAGCGAGAATCCCCGATGGTGCAGCGCTCCCGGGAGTTCCTGGCCGAGTAGAACGAAGGCGACCGCCAGTAGCGACACCACCGCGATCGGCCACCCGAAGACCCGGCGGGTCAATTCCAGCAGAGCGATGATCGCGATCGTCGAACCAACGATATCCCAAGGCGAGAGGAAGAATATGCCCGCGGTCAGGTCGTTTGAAATTCTGATGAATAGAACGATGCCGAATATGCACGACGCCAGCAGTACACAGTCCACGGCGAGCGTCAGCCACAGCGCGGCCGTGCCGGACGTCCGGGCCGGTGCTGCGCCCTTCGAAAAGAGCACGATGGCGACCCCGGCCATCACGCTCAAGGGCCGATAGAAGGCGGGATCAAAGCTGCCGAAAGCGGCGGCGTAGAGCGCCACCAGCGCGGCCGCAGCCGCGACGACGTAGGCGATACGATCCAAGGTATCGCGAATGTACTGCATCGGTGGTCGCCGTTCGTCGCGAAGGCTGGCGGGGGAATGGCTGCCTCCATCACGAGAATGGAGGCAGCCCTACGGGACGTGTCGTCTACTTCGCTTCCGGCGGCTTGAGCGATGCCGGAATGTCGAATCCGGCTTCCTTGTAGTAGCGGTAGGCACCCGCATGGAGCGGCACGTTCATCGCGTGCAGCGCCATCTTCTTGTTGAACGCATTGGGCAGGCTCTTGCTGCCTTTGACGATCTCGCCGATGTGCTCCCAGAGGATCTTGGTCAGCTGATAGATCGCCTCCTCGCTGACATTCTTGTTGGTGACCAGCGATTCCGTCGTGCCGAGCGTCTTCACCGGCGCCGTATTCACCTGGTTGGACCCATAGGTGTGCGGTTTGATGCTCAGTCGGAAGCGGCCGGGGAACCGGAGCACGGCCTTGATGCCGGCACTTTCGAAGGCCTTGTCGGGAATCCCGATGATCCGAATCTTGTTGGTCAGGGCAAACTGTTCGATTTCGGGATCGGGTATCGCTGCCGGCGTCGCGAAGACGTCGATATTCTTGTCCATGAACGCCTGGCTGGCGGCCTGGAGGTCGAGCTTCGACGCCTTGTAGTCGACGTTCGGCTTGTAGCCGGTTGCAGCCTGGACCATCCCCGCCATGACGCGGTAGGCGACACCGCCCGGGATTGCGAGCTGAACCGTCTTACCCTTGAAGTCCTTCATCGACTTGATGCCGGACGATGCGAGGACGACGAACTGGTACGTGCCGCCACCGTGGTTGATCACGCCGCGGATGTTCTTCGCCAGCTCCGGCGCGCTCGCCATCTTGGCGTACATGGCCTTGCGGTGCTGCATGAACCAGATGATGGTCGGAGCCGAGAAAGCGAGGTCGGCTTTCCCGGTTGCCACCTGCACGAGCATCCGCGGCGGCGCGGTGCCTAGCGAGATCTGGATCTCCCGACCGCCGTATTTCTGCATCATCGTTGCGAGCCGGGTGTGGAAGACGTGCCGGGCGCTGCCGGGTTGGATCGATTTCAGGAGCAGCGCTTCGGCGGCAACTGCACTGGTCGGCCCGTTGGGACTGCCCGACAGGACGACCGCGGCGACGGCGGCAGCAAGCCCGCCTCGAATTGACCGGTGAGTAGACATCGTTGGGGTTCTCCCTTCAGTTTATTGTCGTTTTGTGCGGCGGGCCGGCCTCGGCGATCTCGTGCCCGTTCCCGATCCGCCCGCCGCGCCCTAGAGTTCGATTTCGCCCAGGTAGACGCTTTCCACGAGATCGACCGAAATGGCGCGGGACGGCTGCTTTTCGGATCGAATCTCGAGCCGGTAGCTCTCGCCGCCGGCCAGGCCGTCGATCTTGAAGTCGCCGAACGCGTCGCTGAGCGCGACGCCGCATTGCTGGTCTCCCTGCAGGCACACGACCTCCACGCCTTCGACGCAGATCTCCTCTTCCCCGTCGCGCCGCAGGAAGCTGCCGGCGATGAATTGCTTGGCGAAGCGGTCATGGTTGCGGATGTAAACGCGGGGCTTGGTGCCGAGCTCGGGCCGTAGGGTCGTCAGTCCTTGCTCGGCCGCCAGCGCCTGCATCGCCTCGTCGGAGATCTTGTGCGCTTCGAGCGCGGCGGTGGGACAGGCCTGGACACAGCGCGGGTGCGGCCAGCCGTCGTCCAGGAGATGCGCGTCGAACGTCCAGTGCTGCGGCACCTCCAGCGCTTCGTTCCACCAGATCGCGCCGTAGGGACAGGCATCGACCAAGTCGCGCCGGCCGCGCGCCTTCTCGGGATCGATCACCACGATCCCGTCGTCGCGCTTGTGGACGGCTTCGGGCGCGGCGCGGCGGCACGGCGCGTCGTCGCAGTGCTGGCAGGTATCGACGAGGTAGGACACGTCGACGATCGGCATCTTCCCGCGTTCGCGGGTCCGGATGTCGAACCATCGGTGGCCGTGGCGCGGCATCGGTTCGGAATAGCCGGGGAAGGCATTGTCGACGTACTCGTCCTGTACCGACAGGACGCAGTTCTGGCAGTTGATGCAGCGCGCGACGTCGAAGACGAGGTTCCACTTCGCCACCATCGCTGCTAGGCCTCCGGCGCGGTTGGCGCGCCGACCGGACCGCCAACTGGAGCGCCAGCTGGGGCACCAACCGGGGCGCCAGCTGGGGCGGCCGACGGCTGCCCGGGCGCCTCGGCGCCTGCCGCAGAAGGACGGGCCTCCATGCGCTCGACCTCGACCAGGCAGTTCGAATTGCCCATCGAATGCGCGTTGGCGATCTGCGTGCGCTTCGGCGTCAGGATGTTGAGGCAGCCACCGCGGTCCACCACGGCGCCGTCGACGGTGATGGGATCGTAGACCGCCGCGGATTCGTAGCCGTGAACGATGCCTTGGCGCAGCCGCGCGGTGACCAACGCGGCGCACAGGACCGTGCCGCGTTCGTTGAATACCTTGACCAGGTCGCCCGAACGGATTCCGCGCCTGTGCGCGTCGTCGGGACCGATCCGCAGGATCCAGTAGTAGTGCCCGTCGATCCAGAGACGGTGGTCGCGGATGTCGTTGACGAAGCTGTCCTTGCCGTCTGCGTGGCTGTGGAAGCTGTACCGGGAATGGGGCGTCAACATCTGCAGCGGGTACGCCTCGCCCCGCGCGATCGTGCACGTCCTCGCGCGACCGGGTGTATTTCACGATCGGCGGCCGTTCGAGGTCGTCCGGCGTGGCGCGCTTGAGGCTCTCGCACTCGAACTCGAACAGCCCGGTCGGCGTCTGCAGCCCCTTCCGGAAGCCGTCCTTGTATTCGGACGGAAGCGGGAACGGCTCGGGCAGGTCCTTCAGGCGGCCTTCGTAGAACCAGCGCAGGTCGACGGGCTGGGGCTCGGCGGGGGACGCCGCCGGGACGACGTAGTAGCCCTTCCGGCAAAATTCCTTCCAGGACACGTGCTGGGGCAAATCGGAGGCGTCGAACATCCGTTTCACCCAGTCGAGATCACTCATGCCCTCCGAGTAATAGTCGCCGAGCCCGAGGCGGGTCGCGATGCCGTGGAAGATCTCGTAGTCCGCCCGCGACTTCGCCGAGTGGCTCGATGCACTTGTGCTGCAGGGTGATGACGCGGTGGTTGCACTGGTTCTGGGCATGCAGGATCGGGCCGCCGGAGTTCGACCATTCGCTGATGTCCCAGCGCTCGAAGTTGGTGCAGGCCGGCAGGATCACGTCGGCGAACGGCACCTCGCCTTCCATCCAGATCGACTGGTTGACGACGAACTCGAGCGACGGCGACCGGTACATGTCCTCGTAGCGCCGCGACTCGGGCATGGTGCCGAAGTTCGAACTGCCGTAGCGGTAGAGCATGCGGACTTCGGCATGTCCCGGCGCCGGATATCCGCCCTTGAGGAACTGGCCGCTGATCGCGCGCGGGTCGCGGATCTCGCCGGCCGCCTTGCCGCCGGTGATCGCCTCGGGCAGGTGCAGGCGCGGGATCTGCTGCATCGGCGTGTTCACCGTCGGCAGGTGCGGCATGCGCGTATAGAGCGCCATGGCCGATCCGGTGCCGATCAGGTCGCCGGAGATGCCGCCGTCGGCGTAGCCCGGGAACCAGACCGTCTGGTCCACCGGCGCACCGAACTGGAGGTTGCCGAAATTGACGCCCGGCTTGCCCATCCCCTGCAGGGCCATCAGGCACGCCATGGCTCGCGCCCACTGGATCCCGGTCGGGCCCCGGCACGCACCGCCGAGCCCGCCGCCCCAGCCGCCGGCGGACAGGTACGTCTTGCGCGTGCCCCATCGTTTCGCCAGCGCGGTGACCACCCGGGCCGGGACGCCGGTTTCCGGCTCCTGCCATGACGGCGACTTCGCGATCCCGTCTTCCTCGCCGAGGATGTAAGCCTTCCACGCGTCGAAACCGTGGGTCCGGTTCTCGACGAACCAGCGGTCGTACAGGCCCTCCTGGATCCAGACGTAGGCGATGGCCAGGGCGAGCGCCGTATCGGTGCCGGGGCGCGGCGCGATCCACCGGCCGCCCAGGAACGCCGCGGTGTGATTGTAGTAGGGGTCGATATGGATGCACTCGATGCCGAGCGTCTTGAGCCACTGGCGGCGCACCGTGCCCTCGTGGCCGGCATAGGCGCCGCTGGTGGCCTCCGGATCGCTGGACCAGAACACCACCAGTTCCGCCTCGTCGAGCAGGTCCTGCATGGTGCCGTAGGGGCTGGTGGGGCCGAACCGCATCGTGTTGCCCCAATGGTGCACGGCGCCCCAGAACCAGCCCTCCCAGCTATCCGGGTTGTGGTTGATCTTGGTGTGCCCGACCGAATTGGCGAACCGGTACAGCGCGCTCAGCCAATAGCCGACGTTGCCCCAGTTGTGGTGCGACGGGTGGTGGAAGGTGATCGCGCCGTGGCCGTGGTCTTTCTTGACGCGGGTGATCTCGGCCGCGACCAGATCGAAGGCCTCGTCCCAGCTGATCCGCTCATAGCCGGAGCGGCCGCGATTTTGAGGGTTGCGCTCGCCCGCCGGATCGAAGTCGACGCGCTTCATCGGGTGGAGCAGCCGGTCCTTCGAATAGATGACGGAGCGAAAGTTCAGGGTGTGCGGCGAGACCGTCGCCTTGCGTGGCGGGGTGAAGGTCTTGCCGCGTGCGGTGACCGTCCAGCTCGCCGCGTCGTCGCCGTCGAAGTCGATCGGCGTGATGCGCAGGATCCGGCCGTCGCGGACATGGACGAAGCACGGCCCGCCGTTGGTCATGCTGGTGTAGCGGACGCTGCCGTCGCGCATGGCGGTCCCGAAGCGCCAGCCGGCGCGCTTCGCCCCCATGACGAGCTGGGCGAACGCGAAGGTCAGGTCGCCGGGGCCTTCCATATCGATCTGGAAATTCTTCTGGGCGTGGACCTGTCGGTCCCAGCGAATCGGCGGCGTCAGGAGCTCCGCACCGATCCGCGCATTCGCGAAGGTCAGGCACACGTCGGGGTTCTCGTGAAGCCCGCCTTTGGAGCGGATGCGGCCATTGCGGATCTCGTACCAGCGCGCCGTCAGGCCGTCGCGCGTCCTGATCTGCGCGATCATGGTCGTCTCGCGCAGCCGCTTGCGATAGGCCGCGTCGCGCAGGGCGCCGACGCGCAGCAACGACGGCAGCCCCCGCAGAGAGCAGGTTCATGCGCGTGCGGTACATGGCCGCGCTCTTCGACTTGCTCATCGCGTCCTGCCGAAAGACGCCGTCCCGCTGTCAGGTAGACGCACTCATCCCTCGATCTTGACGAGGTCGGCCTGCGGCGTTCCCGACCGGAATCGCTGCACGTAGTCGTCCGGGTCGACCTCGATGCCGGTGATGTTCCGGCGATAGGATTCCGTCGCGAAGTAGGCGAGGTAGTCTTTCTCGTTGTCGAAATTGGGCGCCGACAGCTCGATCATGTTGCCGTCGGGATCCTCGTAGTAGAAGCTCGAACCCGGGCCGTGGTTCCAAGTGTAAGCGGGCTGGATGCCGCACGCCTTCAAGGCCTCGTAGCGCGTGAACAGCTCGTCGAGCGACGCGTGGCGGAGCTGGCCGTGGTGCATGCCGGGATCGCTGCCGGGGCGCTGCCCGATCGCGTCCTGCGCGAAGATCGCGAAGATCTGGTTGAAGGGGAACGCGCCCTTCAGCCGGAAGAACGCGACCTTGGTCACGCCTTCCGCGCCGGCGAAGCCGGGGTTCTGGTAGTCTTCGGTCACGAAGAACGGCTCGGCGCCAAGCACGGTCTCGTACCACGCCCGCATTTCCGCGAACCGGCCGGTCTTGAGGACGATTTCGGAAATCCCGACCTGCGGCAACCCCCGCGTCTTCGAGGCGGCGGTCTGAGCGTCTCCTGTCACGGTCATCGTTGTCCCTTGCTATGGCTGCCCGTGTCTGTCGCCCCAAAATCCGCGGATGCGACACCCTAGAGCCGGGAGCATATCAAACGACACCTTATTGACTTTTATAGAATTCCTTCTCTGTATTATTCATTTTTGAATAACTTGTTTCGTCAGGAGACGAGCCTTTGCGACTCCGCGTCGACGACTTGCTGGCCGTGTTGGCGATCAGCCGGGAGGGGAGCGTGAACCGCGCCGCCGCTGCGCTGAACATGACCCAGCCTACGCTGTCCAGGATGCTGCGGAACTTCGAAGACGAGCTCGGCGCGCCGATCTTCGTCCGCACGCCCAAGGGGGTGACGCCAACCCGGATCGGGAAAATGGTGCTGGACCACGCGCGCAGCGTCGCCAGCCAGGTGCAAAGCACGCAGCGCGAGATCGCCAGCTATGTCGCGGGCGAAGCGCCGTCGGTCGTTCTGGGCGTTGTCCCGGTCCACCCGATCGAACTCGTGGTTCAGGCGATCAACCTCGTCGCCGAGAAATGTCCGACGTCGGTCATCAAGGTTGTTAGTGGGACGACCGAGATGCTCATGGAGAGCCTCGAGGCCGGCGACATCGACCTCCTGCTCGACCGACTGCCGATCGACCGGCCCGGACCGGGCATCGTCGAAGAGGCGCTCTACACCGAGAAGCTGTTCGTCTACGCCGGTGCAACGCATCCGTTGGCCGATTTGAAGGCGTCGCAGATCGCGGCCATCGCCGACGCCGGATGGGTGCTCGGGCCGATCGGGTCGAATTCGCGGACGTTGGTCGAAGACCTGTTCCGATCCAAAGACCTGCCGCCGCCGAAGATTCCAGTCGAACTCGACAACGTGCCCGGGCAACGGGCACTGATCAAGAAAGGCACCCTTCTGACCGTGCTGCTCCGGCACCAGGTCTTGGGCGAGCTGGAGAGCAAGGAAATCGTCGAGTTGCCGATCGATCTCCCCCAGCATTTCCGAAAGATTGGTGTCCTGCGGTTGGCGCGGCGGTCCGGCTTGACGGAGATTTACGAAACGACGCTGTCGTGCCTCCGACAAGTCCTCAACGAGGACGTATTGGAGAGGATCGCCTGATCGGCATCGCGCCAACACAGACGTCGGTATCGGTCGTGGAGTGAGGTCAACACCAAGCGGCCACGGTCAGCGCGACGGCAGCCCTTCGAGGTACAGGGCTGCGGAAGATCACGTCACCACGGTCATGAAGCGGTCGTTGAGCTCGCGCTCGTAGTAGAAGATGCCCTTGCCGATCGCCTCCTCGTCCCACACCCGGGTGGGGTGGTCGGGATAGAAGATATATCCGCCCGTCGAGACCTCGTTTCGATTTCCCGACGGATCGAAGAAGTAGATCGTCTGGCCCCGGGTGATGCCGTGCCGAGTTGGCCCGGTATCGATGGTGATGTTGTACCGCGTCATCAGGTCGGCGGCGTGTCCGATGTCGCTCCAGCTGTCGAGGTGGAAGGCGACGTGGTGGAGCTTGCCGGCCTCGCAGCTCCGCACCAGCGCCAGATCGTGCGGCTTGTTGGCGGCGGCGAGCCACGCCGCGACCGGCGCTTGCGCCGTGCCGACCCGTTCGGCGCAGGAAAAGCCGAGCACGTCGGTGAACAGCGCCACCACCTTCTCGATATCGGGGCCATAGAGCAGCGCGTGGTCGAAGCGCGACGCGCGCATGCCGTGCGGCTCCTCGGTCCAGACGTCGGGGTTGTGCAGCGACGGGTGCCGCGCGGCCATCTCGATCTCGGCATAGAGCTCGATCCGATGGCCCGACGGAATCGTGAAGCCGACACGCGGGCCGACGCCAGGCAGGTCGCCGGCCGGGATGTCGTCGACCGCGAGGCCCCAGTCGGTCACGCCCTGGCGCAGCGACCGCAGCGTGTCCGGGTCGGCGACCTTGAAGGCGAGGAAATCGATGCCGGCCCGGTCGGTCTCGCGCAGGATCACGCTGTGGCGATCGAACTCGTCCCGGCCTTTCAGATAGACGCGCCCGTCGGCCTCCCGCCCGACCATGTCGAGGCCGATCCGCTTCTCGTAATGGTCGATCGCCGCGGCCATGTCGAGCACGCGCAGCTGCACCTGACCAGCGCGCAATACACCGGATAGCGCCAACGTTTACCTCCCGCCTGCCCTCCGATAGTTCCGGGCGGCGGGCCGCCGCCCTGCCTCGAATGCGTTCGGAGGTGCGTGCGGTGGAATTCTAGGGGATGTCGCTCGCGCAATGCAACGGAACGGCCCCGGGACGCTGCTATGCCAGAGGCTTGAGCTTACCCTGCAGCGGCACGATCGGCGCCTGGCTGTTCTCGACGATCGCGAGCTCGAACTTCTTGCCGCGCCGGCGCCACTGCCCGCCCACGAGCGGGGTCTTGGAGATATTGGGCACCGGTCCGGTCTTGAAATTGATCGGGCCGACGATCGACTTGTAGTTGGTGTCGCGGACGGCGTCGCGAATTGCCGCGGGCTTGCCCTTGCCCCCGCTCCGCTTCAGCGCGTCGATCGCCACCTCGAACAGCGAGTGCTTGAACCCGAGCGGCATCGTCCATTGGTGTCCGGTGGCCTTGGTGTAGGCCGCCGCCAGTTCGGCCGAGCTCTGGCCGGTCAGGCCCGAGTGGAAGGGGTGGTTCGGCGACCACCAGACTTCGACGGAGAGGCCCTTGGCCCGGTCGCCGATCGCTTCCATGGCCGCCGGGAACTCGCTGGCCTTGGCGACGGTCACGATCTTCGGCTTGAGCCCCTGCTGCGCGGCCTGGGACCAGAAGGTGACGAGGTCCGGCGGCGGCACGACGCCCGTGACGATCTCCGCCCCGCCCTTCTTGAACTTGGAGATATAGGCGCTGAAGTCGTCCGACGGCGGCTGGTAGCGGCCGGGATCGATCAGCTTGAAGCCTTTGGCCTTGAGGACCGGCGGGAAGCCGCGCTTGGCGTCGCCCCAGGCGTTGCCGTCGGAATCGTTGGGCCACAGGGCGCCGACGACCTTGTTGGTCGCGATGCTGCTCCACAGGCCGGTGTAGACTCCGATGATATCCTCGAGGCCCCAGAAGAAGTGGTAGGTCCACTGGAAGCCCTTCTTGGGGTCGCCGCCGCGGCCGAAGAAATGCGGCTGCCAGGGCGTGTCGTTGGTGACGCAGGGAACCTCGTTCGCTTCGCACTGGTCGGCGACCGGATTGGTCGTCGCCGGCGTGCTCGCCGCGACGACGATGTCGACCTTGTCGCGCAGCATCAGCTCGTTGGCGACCTCCGCCGCGCGGTTGGGATTCGACTGGGAATCCTTGTAGACGATCTCGACCGCGTAGTTGCGCCCGCCCGACTTGATCCCGCCCGCGACCACGCGGCGGACCTGCGCGAGCGTGAACGGGTCGGGTTCGGCGAACACCGCAAGCGGCCCGCTCGCCGGACTGACATAGCCGATCTTGAAGGTCGTGGCGGCCTGGACGAACGGCGCGGGAAAGGCCGCAGCGGCGGTTCCCAGCGCGGCGCCGCCCAGCCCCTTGAGCACCGTGCGGCGACCGATCCCCGTGGTTCGCCCGGTTCGCGTTGCGCGGGCGCGCGTTTCGATCTTGGACATTGGCTCCTCCTCCCGTTTCCCCTGGTCTCGGTCAGCCGTCGCAACGACGTGATCCGTCGGCCCTTGCGGGCTGCCGCTGCGCCGACCGGGCGCGGACGGTCGTTATCGGGTTCGGAACGGTAACGGGAGCGATCCATACGGTCTAATACCTTTGAAATGCCAATATTATACCGATAGAGTATGAAGTAACGGGGCGGCGCGAACCGGCCCCGACGATACCGGAGGAGGCCCCGCCAAGTGACGATCGAATTCCGCCACCTGAGATACTGCGTCGCCCTCGCGGAGGAGCAGAATTTCGGCCGTGCCGCGGCGCGGCTGCACATCACCCAGCCGCCCTTGACCCGGCAGATCCAGCAGCTCGAGGGAGAACTGGGCGTCCAGCTCTTCGTCCGCACCCACAAGGGCGTGGAGATCACGCCGGCCGGCGAGACCTTCCTCGACGATGCCTACAAGATCCTCGCCTTCGCCGACCAGGCGAGCGAGCGGACGCGCAAGGCCGACCGCGGCGAGCTGGGCCGGCTCGACGTCGGCATCTTCGGCTCGGCCGTCCTCAACATCATCCCGCGGCTGCTGCTCAATTTCCGCGAGCGCTACCCGGAGGTCGACATCACCCTGCACAACCAGACCAAGTTCGCGCAGATCGACGCCCTGCGCGAGGGCCGGCTGACCATCGGCTTCAACCGGCTGTTCCCCGAGGAGCCAGGCATCACCGTCGAGACCGTGGTCAGCGAGAAGATCCTGGTCGCCCTCAAGGCAGGCCATCGCCTGGCGAAGCTGCCGACGATCCCGGTCGACGAGCTCGCCGGCGAACCGATGATCCTGTTCCCCGCCCGCCCCCGCCCGAGCCTCGCCGACGAGGTCATCGAGCTGTGCCGCCACAGCGGCTTCCATCCCAATATCGTCCAGGAGGCGGAGGACGTGGTCAGCTCGGTCGCGCTGGTCGCGATCGGCTTCGGCATCTGCCTGGTGCCCGAATCGGCGCGCAATCTCCAGCTCCCCAACGTCGTCTACAAGCGGCTGGCGGCGCCGGAGCCGATCATCGACCTGAACTGCGCCTACCGCACCGACGACGTCTCGCCGATCCTCGAGGCCTTCGTCGATATCGTCCACGACTACCGCGCGAGCCGGGAAGGGTTCGGGCGGCAAGGACGGCGGCGCGCCGAAGCACCCTGAGGCACGATCCCGATCGCGATACCTGCAGAGTATGAACATTCGTGCCGAAAGGTATTGGATCGTATAGATGGCGCCGACTACCGTCGATTTGGGTGGCGAACCCTGATCGTTCGCCACAGGTCGGGACCAGGGTGCCGCTCGACGGGCCTTCGATCCTGCTCACGCTGGAACCAATGAAACGGAAAGGGGCCTCGCGTGCCGGGCACATGTGCCGTATCTGGGGCAAGCGCAAGCCTTCGTACGGGTCACCGGGACACGGCGGGACGCCTTCGTTGAGTTCGAGTTCTCGATCAACGACGAAGACCTGACGGTCGATCTGGTCATGCCGGTCGAAGAGTTCAGGGAATTCTGCGAGCGCGAGAACGTGACCGTGCTGCCGCCCGACGAAACGGTTCGGTCGGCGGTCGAGCGGTTCCTGTCACGCGAACGAAAGGCGGGACGATTGACCGTCGTCGACTGAGTGCTCGCCAACGCCAAGGCCGGCGTCCAAGCCCGGCCTGTCGATTCCAAGGGAGGAAACCTTGAGCATTCAACTGAAAACCCTCGAGCTGAAGCCGCGCCGGCAGACCTATTCGCATATCGCGCGGCGGTTCGGCGAAGACCGGCCGGCGACCCGCTACGAGGAGGCCACCTACGACGTCCAGGCACGGGCGAACTTCCACTACCGCCCGCTATGGGACCCCGGCCACGAGATCCACGACCCGAGCCGGACCGCGGTCGTGCTCGAGGACTGGTACGTCCTCAAGGACCCCCGCCAGTTCTACTACGGCACCTACAACATCGCCCGCGCCGGCATGCACCAGGCGCTCGACCACAACTTCACCATGGTCGAGGAGCGCGACCTGCTGTCCCGCGTCGCCCCTGCGTGGCTCGAGAAGGTGCACGACTACCTGGTCCCGATGCGCCACTACGAGTGGGGCGCGAACATGAACAACTTCACCGTCGCCGACTACGGCTACGGCACGCAGATCACCTCGGCCGCGGCCTTCTGCGCCGCCGACCGGCTCGGCATGGCCCAGATCATCGGCCGCATCGGCCTGCTGATGGACGGCAACAGCGGCGCCAGCCTCGACCGGGGCAAGGCGGCGTGGACCGACGCGGACTACTGGCAGGGCGTCCGCCGTCTCGTCGAGGACAGCTTCGTGGTGCAGGACTGGTTCGAGGTCTTCGTCGCCCAGAACCTGGCGATGGACGGCATCGTCCACCCGCTCGTGTTCCGGGCGTTCGACGACGAGGCCCAGAACCACAACGGCACCGCGGTGTCGATGATCACCGAGTTCATGCCCGAATGGTTCAAGGACAACACGCGCTGGGTCGACGCGATGGTCAAGACCGTCGCCGACGCGTCGGACGACAACCGCAAGCTCGTGAGCGGCTGGTTCGCCGACTGGTCGGGTCGCGCAGCGGAAGCCGTCCGGCCGCTGGCTGCGCACGTGCTCGGCAACGGCGGCGCGGCCGCGGTCGACGGCGTCGCCGCCGAGCTGGAGGCGCGCGCCGCCAAGCTCGGCCTCACGGCCTGACGGAAGGGAGGGGACCATGAGCCGCAACGTCTCGATCACGCTGCAGAACACCGGCGACGCCCGCCCGATCGTCGACGCCATCCGCGCCGACAATCCCGAGGCCGAGCTTTCGGACTTCCCGTCGATGATCAAGATCGACTGTCCCGGCCGGCTGGTCATCAACCAGCAGAGCGTGTCCGATCGCATCGGCCGCGAATGGGACGTCCTGGAACTCCAACTCAGCCTGATCTCGCTCTCAGGCAATATCGACGAGGACGACGACCACTTCTCGCTCTCGTGGACCTAGACAAGATTCGAAGGGAGGCGTCGGCATGACCGGCAAGAAGAAACTCGGTCTCAAGCAGCGCTATCAGCTGCTCACCCGCGGACTCGATTGGGAGACGACCTACCAGCCGATGGACACGGTCTTCCCCTACGACACGTTCGAAGGGATCAAGATCAAGAACTGGGACGATTGGGAGGATCCCTTCCGTCTCACCATGGAATCCTACTGGCGGCTCCAGGCCGAGAAGGAGCGCAAGCTCTATGCGGTGATCGATTCGTTCGCCCAGAACAACGGCCAGCTCGGGCTGACCGACGCGCGCTATCTCAACGCGGTCAAGCTGTTCATCCAGGGCGTCACGCCGCTCGAATACATGGCCCATCGCGGCTTCGCCCATATCGGGCGGCACATGCGCGGGGTCGGCCCGCGGATCGCGGCGCAGATGCAGTCGCTCGACGAGCTGCGCCACGCCCAGACCCAGATCCACACGATCAGCCACTACAACAAGTATTTCGACGGGCTGCACGACTTCCAGCACATGCACGACCGGGTCTGGTACCTGTCGGTGCCCAAGTCGTTCTTCGACGACGCGGTCACGGCGGGCCCGTTCGAGTTCCTGACCTCGATCTCCTTCTCGTTCGAGTACGTGCTGACCAACCTGCTGTTCGTGCCGTTCATGTCGGGCGCCGCCTACAACGGCGACCTCGCCACCGTGACCTTCGGCTTCTCGGCCCAATCCGACGAGTCGCGTCACATGACCCTCGGCCTCGAGATCATCAAGTTCATGCTCGAGCAGGACGAGGGCAACGTGCCGATCGTCCAGAAGTGGATCGACAAGTGGTTCTGGCGCGGCTACCGGCTGCTCTCCCTCGTCGCCATGATGATGGACTACATGCTGCCCAGGAAGATCATGTCCTGGGGCGAGGCCTGGGAGATGTATTTCGAGGAACAGGGCGGCGCGCTGTTCGAGGATCTCAGCCGCTACGGCATCCGTCCGCCGAAGTATGCCGACGTCGCCCGCAAGGAGAAGGACCGGGTCTCCCACGAGGTCTGGGGCATCCTCTACAACTACACCCACGCCGCGGCGTTCCACACCTGGGACATCGACGACGAGCACAAGGACTGGCTGTCGGAGAAGTATCCCAACACGTTCGACAAGCTCTACCGGCCGCGCCTCGACATGTGGCGAGACATGGCGGCCCAAGGCAACCGCTTCTACAACAACGCGTTGCCCCAGCTCTGCACGACGTGCCAGATCCCGATGGGCTTCACCGAGCCCGACGACCCCACCAAGATCTGCTTCCGCACGAGCGAGTACAAGGGCGACACGTACCACTTCTGCTCGGACGGCTGTAAGGACATCTTCGACAACGAACCCGAGAAGTTCTCGCAGTCGTGGCTGCCCGTGCACCAGATCTTCCAAGGCAACTGCGGCGGCGCGGCGATCGAGGACGTGCTCGCCTGGTACCACATCAATCTCGGCGCCGATAACATGGACTATGCCGGCTCGCCCGAGGAAGAGATGTGGAACGCATGGAAGGGCGTGAGCGCCCCCGCGGTCGCCGCGGAGTAGACGAACGAGGGGCGCCTCGGTCGTCAGTCCGGGCGCCCCGCCACCGATGAGGATGCCATGTCTGTCGTCGCCCTGAGCGAATACGATATCGAGCCACGTGACCTGGAGCAGAACTTCCACGGCAACCGGCTCACCTACGTCCACTGGGAAGACCATCTGAGCTTCTGCGCCGGTCTCGCCTTCCCGTTCCCGCCTGACATGCCGTTCGGCGCCATCCTGGGCGAGATCCTGCCGACCTTCTACGGCATGCACCCGGACTTCGAGAAGATCGACTGGTCCACGGTCAAGTGGACGCTGGACGGCAAGGAGTTCACGCCCGATCCCGAGAAGTCGCTGAGCGATCTCGGCTTCCGCCACAAGTCGCTGCTGCGCTTCTGGACCCCGGGCCTCAAGGGTCCCGGGAACTCGTGCAGCTGAGCCCGCGCGGCGCCGAAGAGCGGCCATGCACCGGTTGAACGTCGAGCCGATCGGAGTGGAGGTCGACGTCGAGGACGGTCAGACCATCCTCGACGCGTGCCTGCGTGCCGGCGTGTGGCTGCCCCACGCCTGCGGCCACGGGCTGTGCGGGACCTGCAAGGTCGAGGTGCTCGACGGTGAGATCGACCACCGCGATTCGTCGCTGTTCGCGCTGATGGATATCGAGCGCGAGGACGGCAAGGCGCTGGCCTGCTCCGCGACCCTGCTGTCCGACGCCGAGATCGAAGCCGAGATCGAGGAAGAGCCCGACGCCGAGCACCATCCGGTCGGTGACTTCACCGGCCTGGTGACGCGGGTCGAGGACCTGACCCCCGACATCAAGGGCGTGTGGCTGGCGCTGCCCGGCGACGGCATCGCCTTCCAGGCCGGCCAGTACGTCAACCTGCACGTCCCCGGCGTCGCCCGGCCGCGTGCCTTCTCGCTCGCCAACCCGCCGTCGGAGGCCACGGACGTCGAGCTGCACATCCGCCTGGTGCCGGACGGCAAGGCGACGCCCTGGCTGCACGAGAACCTCGAGCCCGGTGACCAGATCGACTTCACCGGGCCCTATGGACAGTTCTTCGTGCGCAAGTCGGCGCCCGAGCCGATGATCTTCCTCGCCGGCGGCTCTGGCCTGTCGAGCCCCAAGTCGATGATCCTGGACCTGCTCGAGGACGGGTGCACGACACCGATCACCCTGATCCACGGCGCCCGCGGCAAGGATGATCTCCACTTCGCCGACCTGTTCCGGTCGCTCGATGCGGCGCACGCCAATTTCACGTATATTCCGGCCTTGTCGGAGAGCGGCGTGAACGGCGGCTGGGACGGCGAGACCGGGTATGTGCACGACGTCGCCGACCGCCACTTCGGCGGCCGCTTCGAAGGGCACAAGGCCTATCTGTGCGGGCCGCCGGCGATGATCGACGCCTGCATCACCGTGCTGATGAAGGGACGGTTGTTCGAGAAGCATATCTTCATGGAGAAGTTCCTGACCGAGGCGGACGCCACCCAGCCCGCAGCCCGTAGCCCGCTGTTCCGGAGGATCTGACCGATGGACGGATCGGCGGTGCCGGCGGATACGCGGTTCGAGATCACCATCGTCAACAGCGGCGAGAGCTTCCGCTGTCCCGGTCCGCAGCCGGTGTTGAAGGCGATGGTGGCGCTGGGCCACAAGGGTATCCCGTCGGGATGCCACGGCGGCGGCTGCGGGGTGTGCAAGGTCAGGGTGGTCGACGGCGAATACCGCACCGATCCGATGAGCCGCGATCACGTCTCGGCGGAGGACGAAGCGCAGGGCATCGCCCTCGCCTGCCGCGTCTATCCGCTGAGCGATATCCGCCTCGAGGTGCTCGGCAAGATGCGCCGTGCGGTCGCCACCAAACGCTACGGCTTGGTCTAATCGAACGCGCCCCGTCGGGCGGTTCCGAACAGGGAGGAATAAAGACGATGGGTGTAATGCGGCTCGGACACGTCAACCTGCGCGTCCTCGATATCGATGCGGCGCTCGGCCACTATGTCGGCGTTCTCGGCCTGGTCGAGACCGATCGCGATTCGGACGGGAACGTCTACCTCAAGGGCTGGGACGAGTGGGACCAGTATTCGCTGGTCCTGAACAAGGCCGACCGCGCGGGCATGAACCACATCGCCTTCAAGGTCGAGGCCGACGCCGATCTCGACTCGCTCAAGAAGCGCATCGAGGACTGGGGCGTGGCCGTCGAGGACCTGCCCGCCGGCGCCCTGCACAGCTGCGGCCGGGCGATCAAGTTCAACATGCCGAGCGGGCACGAGATGTGCCTCTACGCGGAGAAGAAGCAGGTCGGCAAGGCGGTCGGCGTGATCAACCCGCCGCCGTGGCCGGACGACATCAAGGGCTGCGGCGTACACTGGCTCGATCACGCCTTGCTGATGTGCGAGCTCGATCCCGAGAAGGGCATCAACAAGGTCGAGGAGACCTCGCGCTTCCTGCGCGAAACCATGGACTTCCATCTCGCCGAGCAGGTCATGGTCGGCCCCGGCGGCGACATTCAGGCGGCGGCCTGGTTGTTCCGCACCTCGACCCCGCACGACATCGCGCTGGTCGGCGGGCCGCGCCCGGGCCTCCATCACCTCGCCTTCTTCCTCGACGAATGGAGCGACGTGCTCAAGTCAGCCGACCGCATGGCGCGCCACGGCGTCAAGTTGGACGTGACCCCGCAGCGCCACGGCATCACCCGCGGCTCCACGATCTACTTCTTCGACCCGTCGGGGAACCGCAACGAGACCTTCGCCGGCCTCGGCTACCTGGCGCAGCCGGATATGCCGCCGATCACCTGGACCGAGGACCAGCTTTGGCGCGGCATCTTCTATCACACCGGCGAGGAAGCCGGCGCGTTCACCTCCGTCTACACCTGATCGGCGAAAAGGGTGCCCCCGGCCGGGATGGCAAGTTCCGGCCGGGGCGCTGCACCGTCAACCGGCCTCGATCCCATCAGAGCCCTGGCCGACCGACGGTGGCAAGGACCTGGCTGGCACCGACCGCGGTCTGGGCGATTCGGCCCAGTCGCTGAGCGGCGTACGCGCGACATTGCGCAACAGGCGCACCGCTTCGATGAGGTGCGCCGTCATTCCCCGGCTGATCAAACAAGACCGCCCGTTCGCGGGACAGCGAAACTACTGATCTTGAGGTTGAGCTAGGCGATCCGGGTCGCAGCGGCGATCAAACGGTGTCGCGCGCCGCGCTCGCTCACCGCCCGGCATCGGCACGTTGCGATGCCGGCAATCCTAGTCGGCGATATACCTCGCCGTCGGTAACTTCGAAGATATGCGATTTCGCGGATTGGGATTTGTGGCTGACGACATTTTCCCGCGGGACGACGAATATGTCCTTCGCCGCCCAGCGAATCTCTTCCTCCCCAACACGGGTTGCCCCTTCGCCATCCACCACCAGGAAGACCGAATTGACCATTCGCTGGGTCGGTTGTGTGGGTCGGTCCCGGTCGACTTCGACTAGAAAGCAGTCGATCAGGGACATGGCGCTTCCCCCGGTCAAAGGGTTCGCGTAGCGGACCCGCCGCACCCCGTCGGAACCGATCGGCGCCGAGGCGACCGCGGCCACGGCATCGGACCACGGGTACCGAAACACGGGCGCGTGCGGCGTGTCGGGATCGACCCCGACCGGAACGATGTTTGGCGCAGAAAATGCGGCATCCGGCACCGTCGACGGCATGTCGCCGATCGGTCCTGGTTGAAACGCGGCCGTGCCGAGGAACTGGTGCAAAGGCACATCGAGGACGTCGAGCCAGATCGCAGGCCCTTCGCCTTCATAGTGGTGTTCGTGCCAACACCAGCCGGGCGTGAGAACGAGGTCGCCCGGCTCCATCACGCATGCCTTGCCGTCGACGACCGTCACCGCGCCGTGTCCTTCCAGCATGAAGCGCAAGGCGTTCATCGAATGGCGGTGCGGACGCGCCGCTTCGCCGGGCATCAGGATCTGCAGCGCGACGGCAAGATTGCCGACCGTAGCCTCGTCTTCCGGATGACGCGGATGCCGGTTGACCAGGCTCAACACCCGCCGCTCGACCGCGGCGGGCGATCGAACCTCGGTCGCGCTCAGAACCAGGGGCTTGACCGTCTCCCACGCCCAAAGCTGGACAGGGTCCGGTCCGGTGTCCGGCTTGTGCGCGGTCGGGCTTTCCCACAGGGGAACGAGGCTGGCGTCACGCCATGCCGATCGAAGCGCATCCGAAGCCGTCGTCGTATCGTCCGGTGCCATGGCAGACCTCGATTGGGCTTTCGAAAGGGATCAGGTCGATCAGGCTACCGCTGCCGAACGCGCCGCAGTACCCGTGGCGACCTTGGGCATGACCTCCTCGGCGAACAAGCGCATTGAGTTGGCCGCCGTCTCAAGCGGCATAAGATGCTGGTTCACCTGGAGCGAGGCTACCTCGAAGTCGACCTTGCCCGCAAAGTCGTGGATCATGTCGAGAATTTCCGCCGGCGTGCCCGCCCAGCAGGTTCCGCTTGCACGCTGGCTGTCGAAGCTCTGCTGCTTCAACGAGGCGATCATCCGATCGTAGCCCTTGTAGTCGGTCGAGGTCGTGCCGTCGGCCCAATCCGAGGCGGCGCGAACCAGCGCCGACAGATAGTCGTTCGTCGGCTTGCGATAGGCCTCTATCGCCTCCTCGGTGGTCGGCATGCAGCACATGGAGAATGCGAACATGACCCGCCCACGACCCGGATGCCCCGCGGCCTGCCACGCTTCCCGATACTGACCCACGAGTTCGAGCATCTTATCGGCCGCCATCGGAATGGACATGATCCAATGGCCCGCCTCACCCGCTCCGATGAAGGTTTCCGGCGTCGTCGACGCGGCAATCCAGACCGGCGGGTGCGGCCGCTGCGTGGGTCGCGGCAGCGATGTCACCTCCTGAAAAGCGTGGAACCGACCATTGCGGGTCACGTTTTCCTCGGCGAGCAGGGCGAGCACCTGCTCCAGACCCTCGTCGAAGCGCGCCCGGGACTCGTCGAGGTTTCGATCGAAGCGACGAAATTCGTGAGGGAGGAAGGCGCGTGCGAAGCCGATCTCCAGACGCCCATCCGAAATGGCGTCGAGCATCCCGATCTCGCCGGCAAGCTTGAGCGGATGATTGAACACGGGCAGCACGGCGCCGGTAATCAGGCGCAGGCGACGGGTCCGTTGGGCGGCCGCCGCCAGAAACACGATCGGGTTCGGGCTGTATCCGCCATACGGCTCGAAATAGTGCTCGACCGTCCGGACGTGATGATACCCGAGCTCGTCGGCGAGAGCACTCAGCTCGAGCGCTTCCGACCAGTATTGCTGGGCCGACATCTCGTCGGGCCCGACGCTTGGAAAGAAGTTCAGCCCGAAATCCACGGTCGCCTCCCGGTCGATATCGGCGCGTGCGCCGCTGCATTCGGCTGCGAACAGCGCTCTTGTTCGTTCAATATTAGACGAAATCTATGCGGCGATCCGCGGTGCGTGTCAAGTATCGGAGCGCCGATCGCCGATCGGAAGAAGCTTGGCGACGAGCCGTTGGAACTGGCGGAGCTCCTCGGAGCCAAGCTCGCCCAGGATCTCCCGCGCCCGTTTGCGCGCCTTCTTGCCGATGGCGTCGTAGTAGGCCCAGCCGGCCTCGCTCAGCAGCACCTCGAACGTGCGTCCATCGGCCGGCGTTGCGCGCTTGAGCAGGAGGCCTTGCTTCTGCAGGCGCTTGATCGCCCAGCTGATCGTCGACTTGTCTTGCGTGCCGTGGCGCCGGATGTCGACGGGCGTAACGGGGCCGGCGTCGGCGACGATCGCCATGACCTTCCATTCCTGGATCGAGAGCTTGTGCTCGCCCCATTGGAGCTCGTTATTCGTGAGAGCGAGATGGGAAGCGAGCAGCGACAATTGGTAAGGCAGAAAATCCTTCAGGCGGATCGCGGCGCGCGCGCCCGCGGACGGGGGCTGTCGCGATTCCGTCTTCCCCGTTGTGGTGCCCACAGTCACTCCTTGGCCAAAAGTTCCGGCGCATTACTACAGCGAACCGTTGCTGCCTAGCCAGACGCTTCACCGCAACCGGACGACGGACACGGTCGATTGACTTCAATCGCGAGCACGCCTAAAGTTCGTCTAATATTAGATAAAAAAGCAAGCTAGGGAGGATCCGGATGTCGCGCTCAATTCGTCGCGCCGCGCTCACCTGTGCTGCTATTTCGCTCATGGCCGCCCCATCCGCCGCTCAGGAATTGCGGATCGGATATCTGAACACGACCAGCGGCGGCGGAGCCGTGCTTGGCAGGCATCTGGCGAATGGCTGGAAGCTCGGCCTCGAACATCAAGGATGGAAGAAGGACGGCGACAAGTTGGGCGGTGTGCCCACACGGATATTCTACGCCGATGACCGGATGAGGCCCGAGGTGGCGCTCACTGCGGTCAAGCGGTTCCTGCGCCGCGATCGGGTCGACATCGTCGCCGGCATCATCTGGACCAACGTGATGATGACCATTCACCGAACGGTCTTCAAAGCGGGCAAGATGCTCCTCAGCACCAATTCCGGGCCGGCGGCCTTGGCCGGCAAAGGATGCAGCCCGCTGTTCGTATCGTCGTCCTTCTACAACGACGGCAACTCCGAAGCGATTGGGGAGATCGCGAACAAGGACGGCATCAAGTCGGTCGTGCTGATGGCCCCCAATTACCAGGGCGGCCGCGACATGCTGGCGGGGTTCGTTCGCACGTTCAAAGGCAAGGTCGCGGATCAGATCTACTTCAAGCTAGGCACCGGCGATTTCCAGGCACATTTGAGCAAGTTGCGCGCGGCGAAGCCGGAAGCGTTGGCAATCTTCGCGCCGGGCGCGATGGGAATCGCGTTCATGAAGCAATGGACCTCCTATGGGCTCGGCAAGCAAATCAAGCTCTATTCGATCAACACGATCGACAACATGAGCCTGCCGGCGATCGGAGCGGCCGCCCTCGGCGCCGTCGAGGCCCAGCACTGGAACCAGGACCTCGACAATCCGAAGAACAAGCGCTTCGTGAAGGACTACGTGGCGCGCTTCGGCCACCTGCCCTCGCATCTGGCGGTGGCGGCCTATGACGCGCCCGGCCTGATCGCCCGCGGCATGAGAGCCGTCGGCGGCAAGACCGACGACATGGCCGCGGTGGCACGCGCGATCCGCAAAGGAACGATCGATTCGCCACGCGGGACGTTGACATACAACGTGAATGGCTTCGTCATTCAGCCTTACTGGAAGGTCAAGGTCGTGCCCGGCGCGAATGGCAAGCCCGTCATCAGGGCATTGGACAACCTGGGAACCCGCAAAGACCCCTATTGGCCCCAATGCCCCAAGGATAAACGCGTCTAGCCGCGCGTTGGTGAAGCGTCGATTGCGAGAGCTTTCGCAGGACTGGAGGCACTGAATGTTCCTGATGAACCGCTGGTACGTCGCCGCCGAGACCCAAGAGCTGACGGCCCAACCGCTCGCCCGCACCTTGTGCGAACAGCATGTCGTCATGTACCGGACCGAAGCCGGCGATCCGGTCGCGCTCGACGATCGGTGTCCGCATCGCTATGCCCCGCTGTCGACCGGGCGCTGCGAGGGTGAGACGATCGCCTGCGGGTATCACGGGGTGACGTTCGATCCCTCCGGCACCTGCGTGCTCATTCCGGGACAGAAGAACATCCCGCCCCGGATGCGCGTGCGCAGCTATCCGATCGTCGACCGGTGGGGCTGGTCATGGATCTGGATGGGCGATCCCGCAAATGCGGATCCGGCCGATATTCCCGACTATAACTGGCTTTCCTCACCCGACTGGCAGAGCTTTCGCCGCCACTACGACATCGCCGCCCACTACGAGCTGTGCGCGGACAACCTGCTCGATCTCAGCCACACGCCCTTCATCCACCAGCAGACCGTTGGCGTGCGGGAGATGTATGAGGTACCGGTCAAGACCTGGGTCGAGGGCGAAAAAGTCTACCAGCAGCGCAGCATGACGGGCGTCGTGCCCAGCCCGTTCGTCGCCGAATGGGGAAACTTCGCCGGCACGATCGACCGGATCGCGACGGTCGAGTGGGTCCCCGCGGGCAACATGGCGGCGGCGCTGGTCTACGAAGACGAAACCAACCGCATCACCCTGCGTCTGACCAACCCCCTGACGCCGGAGACGGAACGGACGACCCATGTCTGGTTCGCCTGGTCGCGGGATTTCGGCCCCACCGAGGAAGACCACCCTGCGGCCGTCCGCTTCAGGGAACAGAGCTATGCGGTCATGGCGGAAGACGTCGAGATCATGGGCATCCAACAGGCGGCGATCGACCGCGGGGGCGAAATGAAGAACCCGGTGCCGATCAATGCCGACGCAACCTTGGTCGAAGCGCGAAAGATGCTTCAGAAGCTGTTGTCTGAAGAGCAAGCCCAGGGGCAGCATCGAATTTCCGCCTGAACAAGTTCGCACGCTCCAACAAGTTCGCGCGCTCCGGGGCCCGACATGCGTTGCCGCGCGATCGGGCCTCGCGAGACGACCGTCCTCGAGGCGACCATGCCGCGGCCGGTTCTAAACGTCTCGCTCATGCACTATTATATTGTTGGTGCGTGAGCACGGCCGGGTGTAGGTGGCCGCGCTCGGCCGACCGGCAATACCGAACGACATCCGTCCGAACCAGGGAGCGCAGCGCGTCATGACCGTCACCGTCGTACCCATCGACTCGGTTCCAGAGATCGAAAAGAAGCACCCGCGCCAGGGCAAGTTCCGTTTCCGCCGCCTGATGAAGGGCGTCGACGGATCGCCCAACAACTTCACGTTCGAGATGTCGCGGACGTTCGCGGATTTCTATTCGCCGCGCCACAGGCACAACTTCGATCAGTTTCGCTACCAGATCGAAGGCGACTTCAGCTTCAGCCGCGACGGCAAGTCCAAGCCGGGGACCCTGATCTATCACCCGGAGAGCGCGCCCTACGGCCCCCAGTCGTCGGACGAGGAGGCGGTCGTCCTGGTTCTCCAGTTCGGCGGCGCCAGCGGCAACGGCTACATCTCGTCGACCGAGCAGAAGGCAGCGATCGAACAGCTCGAAAAGCACGGCACGTTCCAGAACGGCGTCTACACGCGCACCGACGAGAACGGCAAGAAGGTCAACAAGGACGCGTTCGAAGCGGTGTGGGAATTCGTCAACGGCCGACCGATCGACTACGCCAAGCCGCGCTACCAGGGGCCGGTCTTCATGCACCCGGAAAGCTACGCCTGGGTCGATGTCGAAAACCGGCCCGGCGTGTCGATGAAGCTGATGGGCGTCTTCACCGAGCGACGTACCGAGGCCGGTTTCCTCCGGCTCGAAGCGGGTGCGTCGCACGAGCTCACCGGCCCCAAGCTCTACTTCGTCACCGCCGGTTCGGGCAGCGTGAACGATTCGGCCGTGGCCAAGCATACGACGATCCACGTCGAGGCCGGCGACACGGCGACCGTCGTCGCCAAGGAACCGATCGAAATGCTGTTCCTGGGGCTACCCAACTTCGCCGAGAACGAGATGCGGAAGGCGGCCTAGCGCCGCCGGCCCGTCCGGCTTGGCCGGGCGGGCTCAGCCCGCGGGCTGCGCCGAGCGCCGGTGCAGGCGCTGATCGATCGCGAGCAGGATGCCGTTCGCGGTCGCGGCGACCAGGAACAGGAACAGGGCCAGCGACATCAGCAGGGCGACGTTGTTCTCGTCGATCGCCTTGATCAGCATGAAGCCGAGCCCCTCGGTCGCGGCGAACATCTCGCCGATCAGGGTGCCCAGGATCGTCGCCGCGAAGCCGACCCGCAGCCCGCTGACGATCTCGGGCAGCGCGGCCGGCAACAACACCGTGAAGATGGTCCGGGTCCGCGACAGGTTCAGCGAGCGGGACGTCTTGACGTAGATCGGGTTGATCTTGCGGATCCCGTTGAGAGTGAAGATCGCGACCGGGAAGATGCCGTGGATGGCGCCGAACGCCACCTTGGCGGAAAGGCCGAGTTCGAACACCAGCAGGATCACCGGATAGAGCGTGACCTTGGGGATCGAGAACAGGGTGATCAGCATGGGATCGGCGACGTCGCCCGCCAGCCGGCTGAGCCCGAGCGGCAATCCGATCGCAAGCCCGCCGATCATCGCGATCAGCAACGCGTAGAGCAGCGCCAGGCCGCTGGCCCCGGCCTGATGCCAGAAGTGCGCCTCGCCGAGCTGCCCGGCCGCGTACCTGAAGGTTTCGAGCGGCGAGGTCAGCGCGTATTCGCCGACGAGCTCGTGGAAGATCTGCCACAGCACGAGCAGTCCGACGGTGAGCAGGAGATAGTCGGTCAGGCGATGCTTCATTGCCGCGCCCACCGCCGGTGCAGGCGATGCTCCCACATATGGAGGGCCATCGTGACGGCGGTTACGGCCGCCAGCAGGAGCAGGAGCAGGCCATACATCGTCCGGCTGTCGAAGTCGTTGTAGGCATAGGCGATCCGGTGGCCGATGCCCCTCGAGGACAGGATGAACTCGCCGGCGACGACGGCGATCACCGAATAGACCACGGCCATCTTGACCCCGGTGATCAGGTGCGGGGCGGCCGAGGGCAGCTTGATCAGGAAGGCTGCGCGCAGCGGATCGAGACGAAACATCCGCGCCGACTTGAACATCACCCGCGGAACCCGGTCCAGCCCGGTCAGGGTGCTGATCAACATGGCGACGATGCCGAACATGGCGCCGATCAGGATCAGCGGGGTCGCGTTGACCCCGAAGATGACGATCAGCAGCGGATAGAAGACGAAGACCGGCACCGCATAGTAGGACGCGAACAGCGGATCGAGGATCCGGCGCAGGCGCGGCACCGCATGGACAACGAGCCCGGCGCCGAAGCCCGCGGCGACCGACAGCGCCACGGCCGCGACGGTATTGCGCAAGGTGTAGAGAACATCATCGGTGACGCTGCCGGCGAGCAGCATCGACCACAGCGCTTCGGCCATCTCGGTCGGCGGGATCATCGTCAGTCGGCCGATCCACCCGACCCGGCACATGAACTCCAGGATCGCGAAGAATGCGACAACGATCCCGAGCCGTATCCAGCCAGCCTTGGTCATCCCGCTCAGCGCGTCCGCATCGCCTTTTGCGATTCCTCACGCAACAACGACCACATGTGGGCGGTGATCGTGCCGAAGCGCGCCTCGGAGACGATTTCGGAGGTGCGCTCGCGCGGCCAGCCCGTCTCGATGATCTCGATGAACCGGCCCGGCCGGGCCGACATCACGCCGACATGATCGGCGAGCATCGCGGCCTCATCGAGCGAATGCGTAATCATCATGATGGTCGCTCCGGTCTCCCGCCAGATACGCAGGAGCTCGTCGCCCATCAGCAGCCGGGTCTGCTGGTCCAGCGCGCCGAACGGCTCGTCGAGCAGGATCAGCCGCGGCTCGAGCACGAGCGTGCGGGCGATGCACACGCGCTGACGCATGCCGCCGGAGAGCTGCGCCGGATAGGCGTGCGCGAAATCGGAAAGCCCCATGAAGGCCAGGATCGCGTCGACCCGCTCTGCGATCTCCGGCTTGCCCATCCGCTTGCGGCGCAGCCCGAAGGCGACGTTGTTCCACACCGTCAGCCACGGGAAGCTCGAATCCTCCTGGAAGACGACGCCGACCCCTTCGGGCGGCCGCCCCTCGACCCGCTTGCCCTCGAACATCACCGTGCCGTCGGTCGGCGACGACAGGCCGGCGACGATGTCGAGCAGGGTCGACTTGCCACAGCCGGACGGGCCGATGACGGCAAAGAAGCTGCCCTGGGGCAGGTCCAGATCGGTCGCCGCCAGGGCATGCACTTCGGGATTGTTGGCAACCGCCGGATAGATCCGGGTCACGCCCTCGAGATGGACGTGCGGGGCCGGAGCCCCGCCCGCCCGCTCGGTGATGTGAACTTCGGTTGCGCTCGCTCGTAGCAGCGCCTTGGTCACAGCTTCTTCTGCAGGTCCTTGGGCAGATACTGCTGGTCGACATACTTGTTCCAGTCGACCTCGCCCTTGATGGCGCCGATCATGTTGAGACCCTTGACCGTCGTCTTGAGGCCTTCGAGGTTGAACGACCCGGCGTTCAGATAGTGCCACTTGATGAACTTGGGCATGATCTGCGCGGCCAGCTTCTTGCTGATGTGCAGGTAGTCGGCGTAGTAGACCGAAGCCGCCTGCGGATTCGCGTTGATCCAGTCGACCGCGTCGCGGCGGATCTTGATCAGCTTGCGAATCAGGGCGCCGTTCTTCTTGGCGAACTCCCGCGTCGTCACGCCCACGTTCCACGTCACCAGCGGCACGATCGCGCCGGCGCGAAACACCTCGACGAACTTGCCCTTCGCCTTGCTGAGCACCGGCTCGGCGATCGGCGCGGAGACGATGCCGCCGTTGCGCAGCAGGGTCAGCCCGGCGCCCAGGCCACCAGTTGCCCCCGCATGCACCTTGTCGAACGGAATCCCGGAAGCCGCCAGGGCGAGGCGCAAGGTCATCTCGGTCGCCGACTTCGGATTGGTGTAGCCGACCTTCTTGCCGACGAAATCCTTGATCGACTTGATACCGCTGCCGGGCATGGCGACCCAGGTCAGGTCGCCGAGGTTGCTCGACGCGTTGTAGACGACGACCAGATCGACGCCCTTCTTGATCGCCGACACGACCGCCGACGTCGCGATCTCGCCGAACGGCGTGTCGCTCGCCAGCATGTTGCGCAGCGACGTGCCGCCGCCCTTGCCGGAAATCATCTTCTCGAGGTCGATTCCCGCCTTCTTGAAGGTGCCCTTCTTGATGGCGACGAACCACGGCAGGCCGGTGGCCAGCCGGCCATATTGGCTGACCGTGACCCTGACGCCGGCCTGTGCCGCCGGAACCTGCGCTACGCCGGCCAGGCTCGCCAGCGCGACGCCGGCGGCTGCCACGACACCACGACGCAAGATTGATCGCTGCATCTAATTCTCCTCCCGTTTTGGTTTTGGGCGGAGCGAATATCGCCGTTCCGCCAACACTGGTCCCGGACGTCGTCAGCGTCCGTTTGTTCGAAGCCTAACGATCCACGCGGCACGGAGCAACTGCGCTGCCGACAGGGCGGCGTTGCATCAGGTCCTCTTGCGCCTCGCGCCGATCCTCAGGCCGCGAGCCTTTCTTTGCGCGTTTCTTCCAGAGCAGGCAGCCCGAGGATCAGGAACTCCGACGGGGCCGTCGCCGAAATCGAGGCCGCTTCGCCCGTTTCGGTATAGAGCGTGTCGTGCTTCCGCCAGTCGCCCTGTTCGGAGACGCCTTCGCCCGACAGGTTGAAGTAGATGGCGTGATCCTGAAGCCGATGCGTCGCGCCGGCGTCGAGCCGCACGAAGCCCAGCCGGAAGCGGCGTTCGGTGAACACCCCGAGCATCCGTTCCGACACGCCCGGCTCGGCGTCCGACGGCATCCAGGCGAAGGCGTCCGGCTCCATGAACACGGGCTTGCCGTAGCGCGGCTTGGGGAAGGTCATCGGCCGTCCCAGGACGTGCTCCCACACGGCCTGGTGGCCGTCGAGGGTCTTCTTGCCCGGCTGGCCGGGGTTGCGATGGAAGATACCGCCCTCGAAGCGGCCCACGCGCTCGAGTTCCTTGACGCCGCGCGCGCGCTCGCCGTCCGACATGTAGCCGCCGCCACTGGCGCCACCGAACTGCAGCACCACGGTCAGCGACTCGTCGCTCGAGGTCTGCGGGCCGTACGGCGTACCCTCGGGAAAGTAGGCGATCGTGCCCGGCTTCATCACGCCGTCGCGCGCGAACTTGTAGGTGCCCTCGAGTTGGAAACGGATCTGGTCGAAGTTGTGCTTGTGGCGCGGCGAATAGAAGTCGGTAAACGTGCGCACCATGCGGAAGGAGAAGTTGCCCGGCGTGCCGGGCTCGCCTTCGAGCAGCATCTTCTGGATGAAGGTGCCAACGCGATGCTGCTCCTTGCGACCGACGAATTCGACGTTATCAAACTCCACGAGCTTCATCTGCGTTACTCCCTGTTGGAAACTTGAGAGTGCACTAATTCCGGGATCAGCCCCCGTCCACCGGCGCGTCGAGGGGGAGCGCAAAAGCGCGGACAATCAAGGCGTCCCGTACCGCCGCTCCAGCTCGTTGTACTCCGGGAGACCAACGATCTCCTTGATCTCGTCGAAGCCGACGACGGGCGGCGCCGATGCGTCGTCGTCCGCGAGCAGCGCCTTCAACGCATCCTGCATCGCACGGGTCGCCGAGAACAAGAGGGGATGATAGGTGACAAGCCTGATCCCCATTTCGTGCAAGGCCACGCGCGGGATCATCGGCGTCTTGGTGCCGGGCGCCAGGTTGGCCATCGTCGGCTGGCGCATGGCCTTCGCATAGGCCCTCAATTCCTCTTCCGACCGCGGCGCCTCGAGGAAGACGATGTCGGCGCCCTCTTCCTCGAAATCGCGGCATCGCTCGATCGCGGCCTCGAGGCCGTCGACCCCGCGGGCGTCGGTGCGGGCCAGGACCAGGATGTCGGCCTCCCGCGCGACCTCGACCGCGGCACGGATCTTCAGGCGCGCTTCCTCGCGACTGATGATCTGCTTGCCGTCGAAATGGCCGCATTTCTTGGGCGAGACCTGGTCCTCGATCATCACGCACGCCGCACCGGCGCGGGCATATTCGGCGACGGTGCGACGGACGTTCATGGCGTTGCCGTAGCCGGTGTCGCCGTCGCCGACGATCGGGAAGCCCGGCACCGCGTTGCAGATGTTGCGAAGCTGGTCGAGCATCTCGGTGAAGGTGATCAGCCCGGTGTCGGGCATGCCGAGCCGGGTGGCGGCCACGGCGAAGCCGCTCATGAACGACATCGGGAAGCCGGCGTCGCGCGTCAGCCTTGCCGACAGGGCGTCGAAACAGGTCGGGAAGCAGACCAGTTCGTTGCCCTTGAGCAATTGCCGGAGCGTGTCGGTCGAACTCGTCATGCGTCACTCCTCTCCGGCGATCCGTGCGATCAATCGCCGGCCGCCGACCCGGACCGATTGAAGCCGGCGTCGTAGATCCATGGTCGCGCCTCCCGGTCGCGCGCCTGGAACGCCGCGATCGAGTCGGCGTCCTTGAGCGTCATGCCGATCTCGTCGAGCCCTTCCAGCAGCGCGGTCCGCCGCGCCGGGTCGATCTCGAAGCTCACGGTCTCCCCGTCCGGGCGGGTGACGGTGCAGGCTTCGAGGTCGACCGCCATCTCGTATCCGAATTCCCCGTCCTCGAGCTGGCGCCCGATCGCGCTCACCGTCTCGGTCGGCAGCCGCACCGCGAGCAGGCCGTTCTTGCAGGAGTTCTCGTAGAAGATGTCGCTGAAGCTGGGCGCGACCACGCTGCGGATGCCGAATCCCATCAGCGCCCAGACAGCGTGTTCGCGCGAACTGCCGCAGCCGAAATTGGTGCCGGCAACCAGGATGCGGGCCTGATCGAAAGGCGCCCGGTTGAGCAGGAACTCGGGGCGGTCGACGGTCCCGGCTTCGTCCTGATAGCGCCAATTGGCGAACAGGGCCTGGCCGAAATCGACGTCCGCCCTGGTCATCCAGGGCACGGGGATGATCGCGTCGGTGTCGACGTTGTCGATCATCATCGGGGCCGCGATCCCGGCGATCCTGGTCACCTTTTCCATCGGCTCAGGCCCCCACCTTGCGAACGTCGGTGAAGCAGCCGGCGACCGCCGCGGCCGCCACCATCTGCGGGCTGGCCAGATGGGTCCGGGCCCCCGGCCCCTGCCGGCCCTCGAAATTGCGGTTCGACGACGAGATGCAGCGTTCGCCCGGCCCGACCCGGTCCTCGTTGGCGCCCGCGCACATCGAACAGGCGGATTCGCGCCACTCGAAGCCGGCATCGCGGAAGACGGCGTCGAGCCCCTCGGCCTCGGCGTCACGCTTGACCGAGGACGATCCGGGCACGACCAACGCCCGGACGCCGGACGCCACCTTCCGGCCCCGCACCAACGCCGCGGCGTCGCGAAGGTCGCTGAGCCGGCTGTTGGTGCACGAACCGATGAAGGCAATGTCGATCGGGATGCCTTCGAGCGGCGTCCCCGGCTCCAGCCCCATATAGGCGAGCGACCGTTCCGCGCCCGCCCGCGCGGCCGGGTCGCCGAGCGACGCCGGATCGGGGATGTGGCCGTTGATCGGCAGAACGTCCTGAGGCGTCGTCCCCCAGGTCACCTGCGGCGCGATGGTCGAGGCGTCGATCGTCACCTCTTGGTCGTAGACGGCATCCGGATCGCTCGGCAGCGTCCGCCAGTACGACAGCGCCCGGTCCCACATGGCGCCCTCGGGCGCGAACTTCCGGCCGGACAGGTAGTCGAAGGTCGTATCGTCGGGCGCGACCATGCCGATGCGCGCGCCGAGCTCGATCGACATGTTGCACAGGGTCAGACGGGCTTCGACCGGCAGGGCGGCAACCGCCTCGCCGGCGTATTCCACCGCGCAGCCCACCCCGCCCTTGGTGCCGATCCGCCCGATCAGGCACAGGATCATGTCCTTCGCCGTCACGCCCGGGCCGATCCTGCCCTCGAAGCGGACGCGCATCGTCTTCGGCCGCCGCAACAGGAGCGTCTGGGTGGCGAGCGTATGCTCCAACTCGCTGGTCCCGATGCCGATCGCGAGCGCGCCGAGGCCGCCGACGGTGCACGTGTGGCTGTCGCCGCACGCCAAGGTGACGCCGGGCAGCGCGACGCCCAGTTCGGGCGCGACCACGTGGACGATCCCCTGGAGCGGGTCGTCGAGGCCGAACAGGCGGATGCCGGCGCGGGCCGTGTTCTCGCGCAACGCCGCAGCGAACGGCGCGCCGGCGGCGTAGGTGTCGTCGCGGCGGCCGGGAGCCGAGGAGATGATGTGATCGTGGACAGCGACGGTCAGGTCCGGGCAACGAACCGCCCGGCCGGCCGCGTCGAGCTTGGCGAAGGCGATGTTCGAGCCGAGATCGTGGAGCACGTGCCGATCGACGTGCAGCAGCACGCTACCGTCGGGGCGCGACGCGACGACGTGCGAGTCCCATATCTTGTCGAACAGCGTCCCGGCCATGGCTCCCGTCACACGAAACGAATTGAGGCTAAGGAAATCAACGGATCGAACAACGATAGCCACAGTTGCGATCGAGCACCATGGCCGTCGCACACATGCCTGAGGAGCCGTGCCGGAATGCCGGCCACGAACGACGACCAGCACCTAATCCAGGCACCAGTCGGCGCCGGGGCTCGGCCCTTGGCGTCGCAGGTAGGCTGCGCTGGCCTTTGACGCTCAGCCCGTGCCGTCGCCGGTCTCGACGAGATTGAGACCGATGAAGCGGTCGAGGCGGGCCTGATCCGCCAGCAGCTCCTGCGCGCTCGCGCGATGGGCGATCAATCCTCGTTCGAGCAGGATCGCTTCGCGGGTCAGCTTCAGCGCGACCTCGGCGTGCTGCTCGACGAGCAGGATCGCGGTGCCCTCGCCGGCGGTCATCCGCGCGATCAACTCGGTGAGTTCCTCGACGATGATCGGCGCCAACCCCTCGAGAGGCTCATCGAGCAAGAGCAATGCGGGATTGGTCATCAGCGCGCGGGCGATCGCCAGCATCTGCTGTTCGCCGCCGGAGAGCTGATTGCCCATGTTCCGCCGCCGCTCCGCCAACCGCGGGAACAGGTCGTAGACCGCGGCCAGGTCCCACCGGCCCCTGCGCGCGGCGACGGTCAGGTTCTCCTCGACGGTCAACGAGGGGAAGATCTCCCGTTCCTGCGCGACCCAGCCGATGCCGTTGCGCGCCCGGCGGTGCGGACTCAGGCGGGTGATGTCGCGGCCGCGCCAGGCGATCCGGCCCGCGCGGACGGTGGTGTAGCCCATGATCGTGAGCAGGAGCGTGGTCTTGCCGACGCCGTTGCGGCCGAGGATGGCGAGGCTGCCGTTTTCCGGCAGCTCGAACGAGACGCCGGACAGCACGACGGAATCGCCGTAGCCGGCGCGCAGGCCGTCGAGCGCCAGCAGCGGTTCAGCCATCGTGGGCCCCGCCCAGATAGACCTCGCGCACCTGCGGGTCGGCGGCGATCTCGTCGGGGCCGCCCTCGGCCAGGATGCCCCCGCCCGCCATCACGATGATGCGGCTGGCGAACCGGAACACCAAGTCCATGTCGTGCTCGATGAACAGCACCGTGATGTCCTCTGACAGGTTGGCGATCGCTTCGAACAGGGCGCCGCCCTCCTCACGCGGGACCCCGGCCGCGGGCTCGTCGAGCAGCAGGACCTTGGGCCGGGTCGCCAGCGCCAGGGCGATCTCGAGCAGACGCTGCTGTCCGTAGGCGAGCTCGCGGGTCGGCTGGTAGCAAACCTCGCGCAGGCCGAGCGACGTCAGGATTTCGTACGCCTCGTCGACGGCTTCACGGAAGGCGGGCAGGCGCCGCCACCAGGACCCGGCCACGCCGCGCCGCTCGCATACCGCCAGGGTCACCGCTTCGAGCGGTTCGAGGTCGGGAAACAGCGTGTTGATCTGGAAGGTGCGAGCCAGCCCGCGCTTGACCCGTTGGTCCGGGGCCAGCGTCGTGATCTCCGCGTCGCCGAGCAGGATCCGGCCGGCGTCGGGGCGGAGCGCGCCGGTAATCAGGTTGATCAGCGTCGTCTTGCCGGCGCCGTTGGGGCCGATCAGGGCATAGCGCACGCCGGGCGGCAGGTCGATCTCGATGTCTTGGGCGACGATCAGGGAGCCGAACCGCTTGCGCAGCCCCTGGGTGCGCAGCGCCGAGCTGCCGCTGGCCGGCACGGTCACGAGACGCTCCGGCGCGGACGGACCAGCTTGGCCAGTCCGCCGACGATGCCGTCAGGCAGGAACAGCACGACCCCGACCAGCATGATGCCGATCCAGAAGTACCAGTATTGCGGATTGATATCGGCGAGCTGGTCGCGCGCGATCATGAAGACGATGGCGCCGATAATGCCGCCGTACATCCGCCCTGCCCCGCCGAGCACCAGAATGACGAGCAGCTCCGCCGAGCGCTGGAAACCGAGCGACTCCAGGGCAACGAATTGGGTGGTCTGGCACAGCAGCGCGCCGGCAATGCCCGCGATCGCTGCGGCAATCGTATAGATCGTCCGCAGCCGCGCACGGCTCGGCGTGCCGATCGCCGGCGTGCGGGTGGCGTTCTCGCGGATCGCGCGCAACGACAGGCCGAACGGCGAATGGATGATCCGCCGCGACGCCAGCATCACCAGGAACAGGACGACGAGCGCATAGGCGTAGGCGGTATAGCCGTAGAGGTCGAACTCGAAGCGCCCGAACAAGGGCCAGATGCTCACGCCCTGCAGTCCGTCGTTGCCGCCGGTCAGTCCGCTGGCATGGTTCGCCGCCTCGTAGAGCAGCAGGCCGATGCCGAGCGTGATCATGATCAGCGTCAGATGGCGCACGCGGACGACGAGGAAGCTGGTCAGATAGCCGAACAGCCCGGCGGCGAGCGCGGCGATGACCAGGCCGGAGAACGGCTCGCCCCAGCCAGCCTTGGAGATCAGCCCGGCGGTATAGGCGCCGAAGCCGAAGAACGCGGCGTGGCCGAGCGAGACGATGCCGGCATAGCCGAGGATGAGGTCGAGCGAGACGGCGAAGATCGCGGTGATCGCGATCTGGCTCGCCAAGACGAGATAGGAGGGAGTGACGACGAAGGGCAGCAGGGTCGCCAGCCAGAAAGCGATCTCTACCGGTCGCCAACGGATGCGCGCTGCGAGATGGCGATGCGGGTCGGTGGGCGCCCCCGGCGTTGCCATGGCTAGCGCTTGCCGAACAGGCCGGCCGGCCGCCACAGCAACACGGCGATCATGACCAGGTAGATCAGGAACGAGCCGAGTTCGGGCAGGTAATACTTGCCGGCCACGTCGCTGACGCCGAGCAGCACGGCCGCCACGAACGAGCCGCCGATCGACCCCAAGCCGCCGACCGCCACGACGATCAGGACGTAGATCAGGTATTCCAGTCCGAAGTTCGGGTCGAGGCCGATGATCTCGATGGCGAGCGCTCCGCCGAGACCGGCGAGCCCGCTGCCCAGCGCGAAGGTGATCGCGAACACGCCGTCGACGTTGATGCCGAGGCCCTGGGCCATGCGCTGGTTGTCGACCGCAGCGCGGACCTGGGCGCCGAAGCGGGTGAGTTCGATCCCGCCGATGAGCAGCGCCGTGATCACCAGCGCGGTGGCGACCAGGAACAGGCGGTAGACTCCGAAATGGATCCCCGCGACGGTCAGGTAGGTCCGCAGGTAGGCGGGCAGCTGCACGGGTTGCTGGGCGGTCCCGTAGATATAGGCCGCCGCGGCGACCGAGATGAACACCAGCCCGATGGTCAGCAACACCTGGGCGAGGTCGCTCGACCGGTAGAAGCGGCGGTAGAGCAGCCGCTCGAACGCCACGCTGACGACCGCGGCGGCAATGAAGGCGAACGGCAGCGTGGCGAAGAAGGGCCAGCCCAGCCTGGTCATCAGGGTCACGGCGACATAGCCGCCGAGCATGGCGAAGCTGCCGTGCGCCAGGTTGACGAAATTCATCATCCCCAGCGTCACGGACAGCCCCACCGAAAGCAGGAACAGGAGCATCCCGTAAGCGAAACCGTCGAACAGGATGCCCAGGGCTGGCGCCATCGTCGCCGCGCGTTGCTAGCGGATCAGCAGACGGACGACGTCAGCCTACTTCTTCTTCATCATCATGCGGGCCTTCACCGGGTCCTTGACGTGCTTGACCGTGTCGAACTCGACATTCACGAGCTTGCCGCCGACCTTCTCGACCCGCCGGATGTAGACGTCCTGGATGATGTCGCGGGTCTGCGGGTCGATCGAGATCGGCCCGCGCGGGCTCTCCCACGCCATCCCCTTGGCCGCGTTGACCAGAGCCTGGGCGCCGGTCTTGCCTTTGGTCTTCTTCAGCGCGGCGTAGATCAGGTGCATGCCGTCATAGCCGCCGACGCTGAAGATGTCCGGATTGCGCTTGAACGCGGCGTTGTAGGCCTTGACGAAGGCCTTGTTCATCGCCGAGTTGTGCGACGGGTCGTAGTGGAACACCGTGATGATGCCGAGGGCGTCGTCACCCATGTTCTTCAGCGCGTGGGGCATGGTGATCTCGCCCTGGCCGAGGATCTTGGTGTTCTTCGGCGTGATGCCGCGGCCTTTCAGCGCCTTGGCGAGCGCGGCGGGCTGGGCCCCGCCCGGCACCCACATGAAGATCGCCTGCGGGTTGGCGTCCTTGGCGCGCTGGACGAAGGCCGAGAAGTCGGGATTGGCGATCGGCGTGCGCACCGAACCGACGATCTTGCCGCCGGCCATGGTGAAGCCACGCTTGAAGGAATTCTCGGCGTCGTGGCCCGGTCCATAGTCGGTGACCAGGGTGTAGGCCGTCTTGATGCCGGTCTTGGCCGCCCAGGTGCCGAAGGCCTGTTCGAGCTGCGGAATGGTCAGCGAGGTCCGGACCATATAGGGCGACCGGGTGGTGATGATCGCGGTCGCCGCGTTCATGACGACCATGAACTTCTTGGCCTGCTTCGACACGGCGCCGGCCGCGAGCGCGTTGGGGGTGAGCACGAAGCCGGCGAGGATGTCCACCTTGTCGCGGACGATCAGCTCCTGGGCCAGCCGCTTGGCGACCGCGGGCTTGATACCGCCGACGTCCTTGCGGATGACCACGATCTTCTTGCCGGCAACGACGTTGCCGTGCTGCTTCATGTACAGCTTGATGCCGTTGTCGAGCTGCTTGCCCGGGTCGGCGAACTGCCCCGAGTAGGGCAAGATCACGCCGATCTTCACGGTTCCCTGTGCATACGCACCGGGCGCGGTGGCGACCATCGCCAACACGCCGACGGATCCTGCAATCGTCCTAAACATGGGCGCTCCTCCTAAGGTTTCTCGTTTTGGTGGCCTGGCCGTTGTCCGTCCTTGGCAGGACGAGCATAGCCCAACCGGCCGAGCACGCAAATGGCGCGGCGGCGGCCTTATCGCGTTAACGGCGCATGGTCACGTTGTCGGCACGCTGCTGCAGAGCGAGTGGTGCATGACCGTGCCTGGTGGCAAGCACCACCGCTCCCATCGGCCCGGGGAGTACCGCATTCGCTCGCGTGGCATCGTCCTACCAAGGGTCGAACGGACGACCAATAGACCGGCGCCATCGACCGTTGAGGCCGCAAATGGTTACGCTGTCCGGAATGCTTTCGTATCGCCGCCGCCCATATTCCGGCTAGGCTAGACCGATCCGAGCATCGCGCCCGGCAAACCGGCCTGCGCCCATTCGACACCGAGTGGGAAGAGGGTCTCGATGACGCCGTTGGCGGTTTACAATCGGATGCGCCTCAAGACACACGTCCGCCAGGGGAAGACATGGCCAAGATGATGGAACACGGAAGGTTCGCCTACTCGGCAATCGCGGCACGACCGCCTTTGGCGCTGCCGGACGGCGCCCGGGTTGCGGTGTGGGTGACGCCCAACATCGAACACTTCCACTACGACAAGCCGGCCATCTCGATGACCCCGATGACGGCCGGGATGCAGCCGGATGTGCTCAACTACGCCTGGCGCGACTACGGCGCCCGGGTCGGCGTCTGGCGGCTCATGGATATCCTCGAAAAGCACGACATCCCCGCCACGGCGGCCCTCAATTCCGAAGCATGCGACTTCTATCCGGAGATCGTCGAGGCGGGCACCAAGCTCGGCTGGGAATGGATGGCCCACGGGGTCTCCAATTCCCTGCTCATCGCCGGTCTCTCCGAGGCCGAGGAAAAAGCCATGATCGGCGGCGTGCTCGACACGATCGAAGCGCAGCGCCGGCGCGCGCCCGCGCGGCTGGCTGAGCCCCGCCCTCACCGAATCGCACGTCACGCTCGACCTGCTCGCCGAGGCCGGGGTCGCCTACGTCGCCGATTGGTGCAACGACGATCAGCCCTACCGGATGACGACGCGGTCCGGCTCGATCGTCGCGATGCCCTACACCCTGGAGGTCGGGGACATTCCGGTCTTCTTGGAGCGCGGCGGTACGGGCGAGGATTTCTACCAGCTCGTCGTCGACCAGTTCGACATGCTGTGGGAGGAAGGTGCGACGACGGCCCGTATCCTCTCGATCGCGCTTCACCCCTTCCTGATCGGCCATCCGTTCCGGGCCAAGCACCTGGACCGCGCGCTCGCCCATATGAAGGAGCGCGACGGGGTCTGGTTCGCGACCGGCAGCGAGATCCTCGACTGGTACGCGTCAACGGGAGCCTGACTGGCGTCAGGCGAGCGCCCGGGCCAGGACACGCTCGAACCAACGCGCCACCGACAGCAGGTGGCCATCCGCGCCGTGGGCGCCGACGAGCTGGACCCCCATGGGCAGACCGCCTTCGTCGATGAAGCCGGGCAGCGTGATCGCGGGCAGGTACAGGACTGTCCACAGACGCTGGAACAGAAGGTCGGTCCGACTATTCAGCCCAGCGGGTGCCGGCCCGCCCGCCGCAGGCGTCAGGATCGCATCGAACCCCTGTAGCAAGGTGGCTATTTCGGCGCGGCACGCCTGCGCCCGACCGAGCGCAGCCCGATAGTCGGCCAGCGGAATGGCCATGCCCCGGTCGAGCAGGTCGACCAGCCCCGCACTGAGCTGGTCTCGTTTCTCGGTCCTCTCGAAGCTCAACACCCGTGCGAACTCGAAGCTCAGGATGGTCCAGTGGGCATCGAGGGCCGAGTCGAAGGACGGCGGCAGCTCGAGATCGATCACCGTGGCACCAGCCGCCCGGGTGATGCCGATCGCCTCCGTCATCACCTCGACCGTGCGCGGATGGGCGTCCGGCCACTGCGGCGTACGGCAGAAGGCGAGCCGTGGCGCAGCGACGCGGTCGGGCACATCGAAGGCGTGGCGCACGCCAAGGACGGCATCGCTGAGCAGCAGGATATCCTCGACCGACCGGGCGATCAGGCCCAGATGGTCTATCGTCTCCGCCTGCGCCTTGACGCCCGCGAGGCTGAAGGTGTGGTAGGTCGGCTTGAAGCCGACCGCACCGCAATAGGCCGCCGGCCGTATCGTCGACCCCACCGTCTGCGTGCCGATGGCGAGCGGCACCTGGAAATCGGCGACCGCCGCGGCGGAACCAGACGACGACCCGCCGGGGGTATGGTCGGGATTGTGAGGGTTGGCGGTCTTGCCCGGCGTAACCGCGGCGAACTCCGTGGTCACCGTCTTGCCCATGATCACGGCGCCGGCCTCGCGCAACAGCGCAACGCAGGCCGCGTCGGCGGCGGGACGATGCTCCGAATAGATCGGCGAACCGTAGCCGGTCGGCATGTCGGCCGTGTCGATATAGTCTTTGATCGCTACCGGGATGCCGTGCAGAGGGCCCCGACGCGGCTCTCGGTCGCGCGCCCGGGCCGCGCGCAGCGCCGCGTCCGGATCGAGATATTCCCACGCACCGACCGCCGCGTCACGTTCCTCGACCCGCCGCAGACAGGCTTCCATCAACGCTTCCGAGCTGAGCCGGCCGTCGGCCAATCAGGGTCGAGGCTTGGCCTGCCGTCAAACGCTCGGGCGGCGATTCGGTGGTCATCCAGAGCCCCCTATCGTGGTGGTGCGTAGGGTCGCGCAAGCCCGGCCGGCAACCGCGACCGGCGCGACAGGAAGACCAGCGCTCCGACCGCGAGGACGTAGGGCAACATCACGAAGAACTGGTAGGGCACGCCCGGGAACAAGGGCTGAAGCCGGATCTGGGCCGCGTCCGCGGCGCCGAAGAACAGGGTCGCCAGCAGGACGCCGAGCGGGTTCCACCGACCGTAGACGACGCACGCGATCGCGATGAAGCCCCGGCCCGCGACCATGTTCTCGACGAAACTGCCGATCTGTGCCACCGACAGGTAGGCGCCGCCGGCGCCGGCCAGCGCACCGCCCCACAGCACGCAGGCCGTGCGGGTCCAGATCACGTTGATGCCCGCCGCGTTTGCCGCGACGGGGTCTTCGCCGACGCCGCGGATGACCAGCCCCCAGCCGGTCCGGGAGAGGAACCACCACGTCGCGAGCGCCAGTGCCAGCGCGACGTAGACCAAGGCGTGGTGTTGGAAGAAGGCGGGACCGATGAAGTCGATCTTGCTCAACCAGCCGAGGTCGAGCTGATCGAAGACCGGGGTGCTCGTCGCCCTGCCCGCCGCGAAGACGAGTCGATTGCCGAAACCGGACAGGCCGAGGCCGAGTACGGTGAGCCCGATTCCGGCGACGATCTGATCGAGATGGAGGCGCAGGCACAAGAAGGCATGAACAGCGGCCATCGCGACGCCGGCAATCATCGCGACCAGCAAGCCGACCCACGCCGAACCGCTGACGAACGCGCCCCACACGCCGGTGAACGCGCCGACCAGCATGATGCCCTCGATGCCGACGTTGAGCACGCCGGAACGCTGGGACACGGTCTCGCCCAACGCGGCGAACAGGATCGGCGTTCCCAGTCGAAAGGCGCCAGCAATCAGACCGACGAAGAATATCTCGTCCATCGCGCCCCTCAGGCCGTCGACCCGGCCGGCACGCGACGCCAGCCGACCAGGAGGAAGGCGAATATGACCATCGCCTCGATGATCCAGAGCAACGGAAAGGGCACGCCCATTTGACGCTGCAGCGAGCCGGCGCCGACCGTGAAGACGCCGAAGATCAGCGCCGTGAACGGCACGGCGAGCGGGTTGAGCCGGGCCATCAGCGCAACGGCGATCCCAGTCATGGTGATCCCGGGTGCGACCGTCTCCTCGAGCCGGTGAAACACGCCGCTCACCTCGATGCCGCCGGCGAGCCCGCACAGGCCGCCGCTGACCACCATCGCAAGGACGATGATGCGGGCGCCGGAAATGCCGCCGTATTCGGCCGCCGCCATGTTCTCGCCGACAGCGTCGATCTGGAATCCGAACACGGTCTTGCGCAACACCAGATAGAGGATCACGGCGAGGACAACCGCGAACAGGACACCTGAATGGAGATTGCCCGGAACCAGTTCGGGAAGCGTCGCCGCCGGGAACAGCGTTTCCGACCGCGGGAAGATCCGAGCCGATTCCTGCAACGGTCCGCGGACGACCCAGCCGAGCAGCTGCAGCGCGACGTAGTTCAGCATGATCGTGACGATGATTTCGCTGGCGTCGAAGCGGGCGCGCAGCCAGCCGGCAAGGCCGCCGTAGAGCGCGCCGCCGACCACGCTGCCCAACAGCAGCAGGGTCACGCTCGCGATCCCGAGATCGCCGAGAGCCTGGACGACGATCACGCCGACGATGGCGCCGACGATGACCTGGCCGTCGGCGCCGATGTTGTAGATGTTGGCCCGGAACGCCACCGTGATGCCGAGCCCGACGATCGCCGGCGGCACCGACCGGGTGAGCACCTCGTAGATATCGCCGCTCGACCCGAGCGCGCCGTTGAGCAACACGCCCGCCGCACGGATCGGGTCATGACCGGCAATCAGCAGGAACGCCGCGCAGACGGCCAGCGCGCCGACGGCGGCGACCACCGGAACCAGGCCGTTGGCCGCGCTGCGCCGCAGATCTAGGCGCCCGAGATCCATGCCCCGACCTGGTGTGTGCTGGCCTCGGCGACAGGCACCGGCCCGTGCAACCGACCATGGGTTAGGACCATCACGCGGTCCGCGACCTGCCAGATCTCGGCGAGGTCGGAGGAGATAAGCAGGATCGCGAGGCCTTCGTTGCGATGGCGGACCAGGCGATCCTGCAACGCCGCGACGGTACGGACGTCGAGCCCGCGGGTGGGATGAGCCGCGATCAGGATGCGGGCCGCTCCCCACATCTCCCGGCCAACCACCAGCTTCTGTTGATTGCCGCCGGAAAGGGCGCCGATCGTCGCCCCTCGATCGCCGCGGAGGTCGAAGTCGCGGACGATGGTTTCCACTTCCGCGCGCGCGCGGCCGCGCCGCATCCAGCCGCGCCGGCGGAAGCGGCCGTCGAACCAGTGGGTCAACAGGAAGTTGTCGGCGAGCGAGCGCGACGCAAGCATGCCCCTGCGGTGCCGGTCGTGCGGCACGTGGCGAAGCCCCTGGCGGCGCCTGCGCAGGGGCGTCGCCGAACGGTCGAGGGCCTGGCCTTCGATCGAGATGCTGCCGTTCTCGGCGTGGCGCAGTCCCGTCAGCGCTTCGGCCAGTTCCTCCTGGCCGTTCCCCTCGACCCCCGCCAGCGCCAGGATCTCGCCCGCGCGCAGGTCGAACGTCACGCCGGAAAAGGCCTGGGCGCCGTTGTCCTTGCGAACGGCGAGATCGGACACCGAGAGGACGGCATCCCCGGCCTGGCCAGCTTTCGCCGGACCCGTCTCGATCTCGGCGCCGACCATGCTGCGGACCAGTTCGGTACGGCTGCGGTCGGACAAGGCGGCGTGGTCGACCACCCGGCCGGCGCGCAGGACCAGGACGCGGTCGCAGACCTCGTAGATATCGTCGAGCTTGTGGCTGATCAGGATGATGGCGACGCCTTCCGCTTGCAGCGTCCGGATCACGCCGTAGAGCTGCTCCCGCTCCCGCTCGGACAGGACCGTGGTGGGCTCGTCGAGGATCAGCACGCGGGCCCCGCGGTGCAGGGCCTTGATGATTTCGACACGCTGCTTGCCGCCCATGTCGAGCCGGTCGACCCGTTCGTGCGGATCGACGTCGAGGCCGATCCGCCCCGCGAGGGCGCCGATCTCAGCGCCGTGCTTCGCCAGCCGCGGCCGCAACGCATCGAGCCGCGGATCGCCCAGCATGATGTTCTCCGTCACCGTGAGGGTCGGAACCAGCAGATAGTGCTGATGAACCATCCCGATTCCCGCCTCGGCGGCATCGCGTGGCCCGGAGAAATGCTTCGCCGCTCCGTCGACGCGGATCTCGCCCGAGTCGGGCTGCAACAACCCCGAAGCGATGTTCATCAGGGTCGACTTGCCGGCGCCATTCTCGCCGAGCACGCCGACGACCTCGCCGGCGCCGATCGCGAGATCGACGCCGGCGAGCGCGACAGTGTCACCGAAGGACTTGCCGATGTCGTTGAGTTCGAGCAACGGCGCCATCTATCGCCCGGTGCTGCGACGTTAGTGGATGATCTTCGGCAGATCCTTGACCTTGCCCGCCTTGATGTCCGCAATGAGCTGCTTGATCTTGGCTTTGTTCGCGGCCGAGATCTTGCTGTCGAACTTGCGGAAGGGTGCAAGGGCAAGGCCGTTCTCCTTGAAGCCGAGCAGGTAGTTCTTCGGCTTCAGCTTGCCGGAGACGACGAGGCCGATCGCCATGTCGATGTTGAGGTCGAAGCGGACGATCGCGGTGGTGACGATGGTATTGGGCGCGAAGTTCGCCGAATCGAACGCCGTGCCGATGGCCATTACGCCCTTTTCCTTGGCCGCCTGGATGGTCCCGACGACGCTCTCGTTACCCGTCGCGGTCACCACATCCGCGCCGCGCTCGATCATCGACAGGGTGATCTCCTTGCCCTTGGCGATGTCCGAGAAGGAACCGACATAGGCCGACAGCACCTTGACGTCGGGCTTGAACCGCTTGGCACCCCGCTGGAAGCCGATGTTGTATTCCTTGATCACGGGCACTGGAATGCCACCGATATGACCGATAATGCCGGTCTTGGTGACCATGGCCGCGACCGCGCCGGCGACATAGCCCGCGTCGCCCCAGCGATTGTCGAAGGACGCCAGGTTGGGCGCGCCCGACACCTTGGCGGTGTTGACGATGAACCAGGTCTTCGGGAACTGCTTGTGGATCTGCTTGGCCGGGTCGCCGAACTGGAAGCCGTGGCCGATGATGACGTCGTAGCCCTGCCGCGCGAAATGCAGCAGTGCCGACTTGCTCTGGGCGAAGGTCACGTTTTCCTGAAGCGCGACCTTGATGTCGTATTTCTTCTCGGCCGACTTGATGCCCTGGTAGGCCGCCGTGTTGAACGTACCGTCCGTGATCGGGCCGGGCAGGACCAACGCGACCTTGAGCTGTTTGGCCGACGCGACGCCGGCGCTGGCCGCCGCAACCACGGCGACCGAGATGGCAATCAGTAATTTGCGCATGTCACTTCTCCCTGGTGGATTGACGATCGGCGGCTGATTACCGCCCGTTCCCTGGCTCGGCTTCTTGTGGATTGAGCCTTCTCCGTAAGACCGACAGGACTTCTTCGCTGGTCATGACGTCGCCGAACTGCTGGATGAAGGTCTCCAGCGCCGCGCGGTGCTCATCGTCCGACAGGGCGGCCAAACAGTCCGAGACCATCACGACCCGAAAATCCATCATCATCGCATCGCGGCCGGTGGCCTCGCAGCAGACGTTCGTCTTGGTGCCGGCGATCAGCATGTTGCGGATGCCGCGACTGCGCAGGACCCGTTCGAGCTGCGACGAGCCCGGCACGAGCGCACTGTAGCGGTTCTTCAGGACCTGGAGATCGTCGTCGCCGACCTTCAGCTCTCGCCACACCCGTTGCCCGGCCCCGCCGGGTTCGAGGCTGGCGATGGTCTTCTGCCGCACCTCGTCGGCGACGAAATAGTCGAAAAAGAGATCCCAGTCGCTGGCCCGGCTGTTGTGCGAATTGGCATGGGTGACCCACACGACCGTCGCGCCCATCCCCCGCAACTCGTCGGCCAGCGCGTTGATCGGCTCGACGATGTCGCGCGACTTTGGCACCTCCGCCGGCGCACCGGGCTCGACGAAGGTGCCTTGCATGTCGATGACGACCAGCGCCGTCTCGGCCGGGTCGAGACTCTCGAACAGGTGATAGCGCCCGCGCCGCGCCAGGACCCGGTCGACGATCTCCGGCCGGATATCAGCTTCGTGCATGTAAGTTCCCTGCCATTGCGTCCGTCATCCCGCCTCGCTCAGAACGACAAGCCGTCGGAGAAGATCCACAGGACGCTGGTCGTGCCGTCATGGCTGTTTTCCCAGCGATGCTCCTGGGTCGACTTGAAGTGGAGTGAATCGCCCTTTTCCAGGGTGTAGGTTTGCGCGTCGATCGTGTAGCGGATGGCCCCGCCCAGAACGAGACACAGCTCCTCGCCGGCGTGGGTCATCGGCTCCTTGCCCGAACTGGCATCCGGTTCGAGCACGCCGATCCGCGCCTCGAGCACGCCCGAATGGAAATTGCCGTTGAGGTCTTCGAGCGCCATGCCCAGTTCGGGATAGTCGATCCGGGACCGGCTGCCGCGCCGGACGATGACGACGTCTTCCGGCTCGGCGCGATAGCGGTCGACGAGGAAGCCGAGGTTCTCGCCCAGGGCCATCGCAAGATTGATCGCGTGGACGAGGCTGGGCTGCAGCCGACCGTTCTCCATCTTGCTGATGGTGCTCGACGGCACCTGGGAAATGGCCGCCAGAGCGTTGACCGTCAGTCCCTTGGCCATCCTGAGCGCGCGCAGGCGGCCGCCGACATGCTGCACGTCATACCGGGATTCGACAGGGTTCAGCGCCTCATCGGCCGGTCGTGCGCCCTGGGGCGGTTTCTCGTTGAGCACGGTCGGTCGTCCGTTCAGTTGGCCCGAAGCCGGTCTTCCAGGTGGGGCTCGCCGCTCATCGCGGTCTCCGTCGCCAACTGGCGCCCGCACCCGGGGCAGAAGAACGTCCGCAACAAGACGTGGTCGCGGCTCCTATAGGCGTGCCCGCCGGCATTGTTCATCGGCCGCTCGCGGACGACGGCGGCGTCCTTCCAGTCCCCGTTCGACGGCCCGAAGTCGTGGCCGCACTTGCCGCACACGATCTTGCCATCCCCGATCGCCAACGCGCTCGAAACCCGGTCCGTCATTCGGCAGCCTCCTGGTGCAGGCGCGCGGCACAGAGTTGGGCGCGCAGATCGGTGGTCGCCTGCTCGTCGACGCCCGACGTCCCGCCGGAGAACACCACGCCGTACACGTCGCGCGCCGCATCGAGGCTGACCGTGCCCTCGCGCACATCTTCCAGCACGGCCTCGGGGTCGCGCTCCAGCGGATCGCCGAAGCCGCCACCGCCGTTCCAGCTCACGTAGAGCGCATCGTCGCCCATGAGCGGGAACACGCCCCAGCTGATCGGCTGCTTCTCGCCCGGCATCTCGTCGAGCGATTGGGCGAAGCGGGCGTCGGCATTCTTGCCCTGGTCGGCGGCGTCGTTGTTGTGGACCCAGACGTAGCGGTTCGGCGCGCCCGGATAGCCGCCGCCGAGGCCGTCGCTCATCGGGAAATCGGCACCCTTGCCCGAGACGACATAGTGGATGCCGCCATCCGGCGAATCGTGGGGCACGACCGCGAACTCCATGCCCGTGCCGCCGCGATACTTGCCGGGGCCGCCCGAGTCCGTCGAGCGGCGGCGGAACAGGTAGCGGATCGGGAAGCCGGCCTCGACGGTCTCTACATTCGCCATGCGCGAGATCGGGTTCGGAATCTCGCCACCGACGTCGACGCCGTCGGCGAAGGTGCGCGCGCCACCCGAACCCGCGAAGGTCTCGGTGAAGATGCCGATCGCCTCGCCGCCGTGCTGGTTGCGGCCGAACTTGAAGATGGCGAAGTGGTTGGCGTGCCAGACCGCCGTCGCCTCCTTGGCGTATTTCTCGCTCGCCTCGAGCATCTTGCCGATCGCCGAGCAGGCCGCGTTGTTGACCGACTGGATCGCGCCGACGGTGGCCACGGACACCGGCGCCGGCCGCGTGCAGTTCACGATCGTGCCCTCGGGCGCGATCATCTTGATCGGCCGGATGACGCCTTCGTTCCAGGTGATGTCGTAGCAGAGCAGCGGGAACAGCGGCGCGAACAGGCCGCCGAGCGAGGCCCATTTGGTGCAGTTGACCGAATATTGCGACTGCGGCGACGAGCCGGTGAAGTCGAAGACCAGCTCGTCGTCCTTCTTGGTCATGGTCAGGACGACCTTGTAGATCTGGTCCTGAACGTCGAGATACTGGCGCGACTGCCACTGCCCGTCCGGCAGCTCCCGCAGTCGCTGGCGCAGCAGCTCCTCCGACTGGTCGATCAACAGCGCGCAGGCCTCATCGACGGTTTCGTAGCCGTATTTCGCGATCAGGCTCAGCATCCGGTCACGCGCCACATTGTTGCACGCGATCATCGAGCGCAGGTCGAGCGAAACCATCTCGGGCGAGCGGACCATGTTGAGCAGCGTGTCGAGCACGTCCTGCCGGATGGTCCCGCGCTCGACCAGGCGGATACCAGGCGAGCTGAAGCCCTCGGTGTAGATGTCCTGGGCGTCGGGCGCGAAGCCGCCGGGGTTCATCGCACCGATGTCGTAGACGTGGACGAAGCAGGCGCTCCAGGCGACCAGCTTGCCGTCGTGGTGGATCGGCGCGACCAGGTAGATGTCGGAGGTATGGAGAGCGGCGGTGTAGGGGTCGTTCAGGAGGAAGACGTCGCCTTCGTGAATGTCCCCCTCGAACCGGCGGATGATGCTCTTGCATGCCTCGGCCGCGCTGGTCAGGTGATGCAGGAAGCCGACACCGCCCATCAGCAAGGTGCCGTCGGCCCGGTACAGCGACACCATGAGGTCGTGGCCCTCGTTGGTGATGGCGCTGCCCGAGACGTTCTTCAGGGTGATGACGGCTTCGTCGACGACCCTGAACAGCCGGTGGCGGATGATCGAGAACGTAATCGGATCCATTACCGCACCTCAGTTGAATTCGATGACGATGTTGCGCAGCGCATCCATCTGCGCCTGCTGCGCGTCCTGAAGGACGATGGTCGTGATCGGCGTGTGGATGACCGCCGGGCCGACAATTCGATTGCCCGGCTTGATCTTGTCGAAATCGTAGATATCGGCTTCGGCCATCCCGTTCCGGGCGTCGACGAAGATCTCGCGACGGCCGACCTTGGCCTGGCCCGAGTCGGCGCCCTCGATCGGCAATGGCTTGATGTCGGGACGTTCGAGCTTGCCGCGAGCGCTCAGCCGGAACATGGTCATTTCGATACCGGCTTCGCGATAGGCCGAGCCCTTGCCGTACTTGCGCTCGTAGAGCGCTTCGAAGTCATCGACCAAGGCCGACAGTGACGCTTGGTCCAACGGCGTCTTCCCACGAACCGGTGTCGTCACCTCGTGAACCTGGCGAGCATATCGGAGGTCGACGGACCATTCGAGGGTAATCTCCGGTTCGCCGAAACCCTCGGACTTGAGCTGATCCGCGGCCTTCGCGAGCAACGGCTCGTAGAGCTTGTTGATCGCTTCGGGGTCGGTGTCCGACGGCAGGGTCGTCGTCACCGAGTATTCGTGCACGATATCGGCCGAGATCAGACCGAAGGCGCAGTTCACCGACGCCGTATAGGGCACGATGATCCGTTTGACGTTGAGCTCTTCCGCGAAGCTGGACGCGAGGATCGGGCAGGAACCGCCGAAGGCGTGCAGCACGTAGTCGCGCGGGTCGAGACCGCGCTCGACTGTGATCTCGTGGATCAGGTCGGTGATCTGCGCCGACGCCACCCGGAAGATGCCGAAAGCCGCCTCCTCCACCGACATGTTCAGCGGACCGGAGATCTGCTCCTCGAAGGCCTTGCGCGCGCCGTCGAGGTCGAGCTGGATCGAGCCGCCCAGGAACGTTCCGGGGTCCATGTAGCCGACCAGGGTGAAGACGTCGGTGAGGGTGACCTCCTTGCCGCCGCGGCCATAGCAGACCGGCCCAGGGTCGGCGCCGGCGCTACGCGGCCCCACCCGCGGCACGTTGGTCCTTGGGTCGATCGAGATGATGCTGCCGCCGCCGGCCCCGATCGAGACGACCTCGATCTTCGGCGCGATATAATGGTAGCGGTCGACCAGCGGCTCCCGCGCGTATTCGATCTCGCCGCCCTGGATCACGCCGACCTTGAAGGTCGTGCCGCCCATGTCGGCCGCGATGACGTCCTTGTCGCCCATCAGGTCGCCGAGCGCCTTCGCGCCGATCACGCCGGCCGCGGGGCCGCACTCGATCATGCCGACGGCGCGGTCGGCAGCCTCGTTGGACGGCAACAGGCCGCCATAGCCCTGCATCACCATCAACGGCCCGTCGTAGCCGCGCTCGCCGAGCCGGGCCTTAAGGTCGGTGACGTAATCGTTGGCGATCCGGCCGGCATAGGCGTTGATCACGGCAGTCGAGCTGCGTTCGTACTCGCCGGGCACCGGCGCGATGTCGCTCGAGATCGTGACATAGGCGTCGGGCGCGACGCGCTTGACGACGTCCCGGGCGCGACTTTCGTTTTCGCTGTTGTAGAAGGACCACAGGAAGCTGATCGCGATCGCCTGGACCTTCTTGTCGTCGATCAGGTGACGGATGGCGCGCTCGACTTCGGCCTCGTCCAGCGGCAGGAGGATCTCGCCCTTGTAGTCGGTCCGTTCGCGGACGCCGCAGATCGCGTCGGGCGCGATCAGCGGCGCCGGCCGGTCGGTCGCGACCGGGTGCTTGATCCGCTCTTCCGGCTGACCGGCCCAGCGGCCGTAGGCCCCTCGGGTCACGAGCACGGTGTCTTCGAAGCCGGCCGTCGTGATCAGGCCCGTCGGCGAGCCGTCCCGGGTCAACAGCGTGTTGTCGACCACCGTCGACCCGTGGACGAACAGGTAGCTCTGGGCGAACAGTTCCTCGACCGAGATCGCCATCTGGGCCGCGGCCGTCTCGATCGAGTTGAGGACACCGCGGGCGAAATGCGGCGGCGTCGACAGCGCCTTGCCGATGTAGAAGGGCTCGCCCGCCGCGACGACGATCGTGTCCGTGCAGGTGCCGCCGACATCCGTCGCGACGATATATTTCTTCGGGCTGGCGTCACCGTTCATGGTTTGGTTCTTCGTCTCCCTTAGTGGGTCAGAGCGGCACGTTCGTCGGTGGCCTCGACGACGACGAGCCTGGCACCGTTCTTGTCGCCGTGGATCGTGTCCGCGGTTGGATCGAGGACGTGAAACGCGTCGCCGCGCCCGCAAATGGACAACTCGCCGTCACGGCGGGCCACCACGACCGTCCCGTCGAGGACGTAGCCGAGCAAGGGAGCGGACTGACCGGGATCATTCATGGAAAGCGTCTCGCCGGCGGCCAGGGTGACGCGGCGTCCCGCAATCTTGCGATCCGAAAGGCCGTCCGATAGCGAAACGTCGGTCAGCGCATCGTCCTGATCGGCAGCGCGTGTCAGCCGCACCTGAGCGCCGGCGTTCACGACCAGGTCGATCAGCCGGTCGACCGACTCGTCGAGCGCTTCGACCAGCGCCAGCACGGTGAGCAGGCTCGGGTTCGACTCGCCGAGCTCCGCCTTGCGGATGGCGGCGACGCTGACACCCGACATCTCGGAGAGCTTCTTGAGCGACCAGCCCTTGGCGATTCTGAACAACCGCAACTGGCGGCCCACGGCCGGCAGTTCGTCTCGATTGAACCGGTTCTCGCTCGTCATCCCCACGCCCTGCCGTCCCGACCTGTGGCGTAGGATCGGACAGTGCTGGAGGCATGTCAAGCAGCGCACAAAAATGAGCTAATTTGAAACATCACTGAGACGTTGAGCGCTTGTCGAGGGTGCCCACCGGCGTGGTCTGCCTTGTCACGTGAACGGCGCCCGGCGAGTACAGGCCCAACTCAAATGGCGAATGACGGCGGGCGGAAAGCGACGGCGTTTGAAGCTGAGGCAAGCCATGCGCCGCCTCGCTCAACCCGTCAGGTGCCGTCAGTGTGAGACGAGGCCCACGAGACCTGCGGTGTCGCGCCAGCGTCGCCTACGGTGCGGACACGTCGCTGTCGCGGCGCGTCATGAAAAGATCCATCGGCAGCTCTGTTCCGATGCTCCGCTCACGCGCGACGTCGATCACCCGCTTGCATACGGCCCCGAACTGGTTCCCCATACCGCCGTTGTTGTTGTGATACGTGATCTGCGAGGCGCTCGTCCGTGACGGTGCGAGACCCACACAGAGCTCGCCGACGTCGAAGATCCGCTCCGGCTCGATCAATCCCTTGCGCAATGGCTCCGCCAATTCGGCCTGATCGTCGATCTCGATCTGCTCTCTCGTGTTGACGACGACCAAATCCGCGACGCGCGCGCATTCGTTATCGAGTTCTCGTTGAGGAAAGAACTTGAGGGACGACTTCATGCCGACGACATGGGCCCCTTGCTTGAGCCATTCGCCGAACAGGATAGGCTCCGAAGCGTTCGTCGCGGCGACGGCTATGTCGGCATTTCGGATCGCGGCTTCTGCGCTCTCCGCCGGAACGGGCTCAAGACCGAATTTCGCGGCCATCGCTTCAGCAAACGTGGTGCGGTGGTCGCGCGACGGCGAGAAGACCTGAAGCCGACGCAAGCTCGGCTTGACGGTAACGAGCGCCTCGACCTGCGCCGCCGCTTGCTTGCCGGAGCCGAGAATGCCGGCGACTTCGCAATCCTCGCGCGCCAGGTATTTCGCGACCAGGCCCGTCGTCGCGCCGACGCGCAGCGCGGAAACCGCATGGTCGTGCACGATCCCGATCAATCGGTTGGTGTTGATGTCCCAGACCAGGACGAATCCGGAGAAGTCGCCGCGAAACTCGAGCCGCTCGCGGCCGTCTCTCACGGGCTTCGCGACATGCGCCGCGTCGACGCGGACCGCGATCACGCCGTGGCACGGCACCGTCCCGGCGATGACATTCAACATCGACCAGCGAGGCTCGTCGGCATAATCGAGCGGCACGTGCAACCGTCGGCGCGCCAGCACTTGGGTGTGGCCATTGCCAAGGTCGCGATAGGATTCCTCGACCAAGTCGATGGCCTCGCGCATCGAAACGAGCCCTTGGGCCTCCTGGGTCGTGAGAACAAGGGTCGTCTCGGCCATCGCGCGTCACCTTCATTTTCTATATTGTAAGATAGTCATTACAAACATTCAAGTTGCCGTGGAGTCGGCAGCGAGCGCCCTGCCTCTGCACAAGGCTGATCGCCTTGCATCCAGGCGGAATTCACCTGGGCCGTCAAAGCGCCGACGGCGGCTCCGTGCCAACACACATCCGCATCGTGGTCGACAGCGCTGGCAGCGAACCGCACGCGGCCTCTGCCGCTTCAAGACCGCACCGGGCAGCCTGGCATTTGGAAGCCGGGTTTGTCGCTGTGATCGGACATCGATGCGCGACCGCCACCACAAGGACAGTTGCAGATATGTAATATTGTCGTTACAAATTATTCGTGTCGATCGAAACAGGCGCAGCCTGACCGACACTGTTTTGCGCTTCAAGGACGCGACCAGGACGACGCATGCAACAATCCTCGCCAACGGATTCAGTTGGACGCGACGAGATAGCCGCGCTGGTGCGGCCCGACGCCGTCCATCGGCGCGTCTACACCGATCCCGCGATCTTCGATCTGGAGCGCGAGCGGCTCTTCGGCCGGGCGTGGCTCTATGTCGGCCACGAGAGCCAGGTCGCGCAGAAGGGAGACTTCTTCACCACGGAGCTCGCCGGGCAGCCGGTGGTGATGGTCCGGCATTCGGACGGCGAGGTCCATGTCCTGTTCAACCGGTGCGGCCATCGCGGCGCCAAGGTCGTCGGCGAGCGGATCGGGCGGACCCGGGCCTTCGTGTGCAGCTATCATGCCTGGTCGTTCGATACCGACGGCACCTTGCTGCATGCCCCGGCCCATGACGGTCCGCGAGCGGCCGACTTCGACATGCACAACCCCTGCTTCTCGATGCGCAAGGTGCCGCGCTACGAAAGCTATCGCGGCTTTGTCTTCGCGAGCCTAGCCGCCGACGGTCCAGATCTGCAAAGTTATCTGGGCGGCGTGCTGGCCCGAATCGACGACATGGTCGACCGGGCGCCCGACGACGCGCTCGAGATCGCCGGCGGCTGCCACAAGATCGTCCAGAACTCGAACTGGAAGATCTTCCTCGAAAACACCCATGACGGTCTGCATCCGCTCGCGACCCATAAATCGTCGATCGACGCGAGCCGTCGCGAGGGCCGGACGATCAAGGGTCCACCACCCTTTGCGCTCAACATCATCATGGCCAACAACCAGACGCCGGAGAATATGGACAAGCTGTCGGTCCGTGCCTTCGACTGGGGCCACAGCTACATGGCCGGCTTCCGCAACCCGCGCGGCGAGGACGCCGTGTTCAAGGAATATGTCGCGGCGCTAGAGGCCAAGAAGGGCGCCGAGCGGGCGGAGGAGATCCTCGCGATCAACTGCCACAACGCGGTCTTCTATCCCAATGCCTCGGTCCAGCCGAGCTTCCTACAGATGCGGGTGATCTTCCCGATCTCGGTCGACCGGACCCGAGTCGAGATGTGGTCCTTCCGCCTGAAGGGCGCGCCGGAGGCGCTGTTCGAGCGGACTATCACCTATGCCAACGTCGTCCATTCGCCGTCTTCGCTGATCCGGCCCGACGACGTCGAATCATACGACCGCGTCCAGCACGGCCTCGCCGCCGATGCCGGCGACTGGGTCAGCCAGCATCGCGACCTCGGCCGCGACGAGGTCCTTGACGATTGCCGCCAGTCGAGCGCGATCAGCGACCTGTCGATGCGCAACCAGTATCGCGCCTGGCTGCGCTTCATGACCGCAGGCAAGGCGGCATGAGCGATCGGAGCGAAGCCGAAGCGCTTGTCCTCCGGGAGGCGCGCTATCTCGACCTGGCCGACTGGGATGCGTGGCTCGGGCTCTATACGGAAGTCTGCGAGTATTGGGTCCCGACCGCCGCCGATCAGACCGACCCGAAGGGCCAAGTCTCGCTGTTCTACGAGGACCGGATCCTGATGGAGACGCGGATCCGGCGGCTGCGGCACCCGGCAGCCCACTCCCTCGCCGAACCGATCCGCACCAGCCATGTCATCAGCGGCATCGCCGTCGAGGCGGCGCCGGACGCGAACGACGACCTTATCGCCAGGTCCAGCTTCCTGATGCTCGAACAACATGGTGAGCGCCAGCGGCTGTTCGGAGGCCTGCTGACTCACCGGCTCCGCCGCGAGCAGGACGGCCTGCGCATCCGCGCCAAACGGGTCGACCTGACCAACTGCGACGCCACCCACGAAGTCATCGAGGTCTTCATCTAACCGGCACGAGCCGGCGCCCCGAGGAGAGCCCCATGATCGACCTGTACTATTCTTGGTATTCCATCTGCAGCGAGAAGGTCCTGATCGCCCTGTTCGAAAAGGGGCTTTCGTTCGACGGCCATCACATCGACCTGTTCGACTTCGACCAGATCGAGCCGGCGTACCGGGCGATCAATCCAAACGGCACGGTCCCCGCGCTGATCGACGACGGCCGGCGCATTCTCGAATGCACGATCATCAACGAGTATCTCGAAGAAGCGTATCCCGAGCCCCGGCTGGAGCCCACCGATCCGTTCGACCGGGCCGACATGCGCTATTGGGTGCAAATGTTCCAGGACAAGGTCTTCCCCGCCGCCGGCGTCTTGAGCCAGGTCCACTTCATCGCCGCGGAGCTCAAGCGGCGTTGGACCCAGGAGCAACTGGAGGATCGGATCAAGCGCAAGGTCGGCAAGGCGCGCATCGCACGACAACTGCGGGCGGTCCGAGAAGGCTTCTCCAAGGAAGACCTCGCCATTGCCGAGGAGCAGATCACGTCGGTCCTGGACGCGGCGGAAGAGACCCTGTCCGACGGACGCGCGTGGCTGGTCGGCGACTTCTCGCTCGCCGACGTGGCTGCCGCACCGAACGTCTACCGCTTCACCATCATCGACCGGAACGACTTGCTCGAAACGCGTCCGAATGTCCTTGCCTGGTCGAAGCGCCTGCTCGCCCGCCCGTCGGTTGTCCAGACCTACGACTACGCACCGTCACTGCGGGAGTCGGCGGCCTGAGCGCATCGCACGCGCTGGTCCGCCCCTTTGGAAAGAATTCGCCGACGCGCGGCGGACCGGGGTGCCCTAACGCGGCGACGGGTCGACGACCCAGCCGCCTTCCGGCGCGGGCCGCTGACGGAAGCTCAATCGGCACAGGTCGCTTCGGAACAGCATCTGGCTGTATTCGATCGGTTCGCCGTCGGTAGCGAACGCGGTGCGGCGGATGGAGATCATCGGCGCGCCGGGATAGGTGTCGAAGAAGGTGCTGGTCCGCGCGTCGGCGAGCACGGCATCCAGACTGAAATCGACATGGCTGATTTCGACGCCGGCCTTCTCGCACAACCGTTCGAGCAGGCGCGGCGCGCGCATGTCGTCTTGTGAGAGGCTCTGCGCGATCGACTGCGAAACATGGACCTTGGCGCCGCCGAACGGTTGGTCGTCCCCGTGGAACAATCGGACGAAAAAGAATAGCTCTTCGCCGAACTCGACATTGAGGGCGGCCTGGACCTGGCCGCGCGCGGCCAGCGTAGCGCTGCGCAGGATCGTTATGTCGGTCGCGTCGACGAGATCGACCAGATCGCATAGGCGGATCAACCGACGCTCGATTGGGAGCTCCTCGACGATGTCGTTGACGAAGGTCCCGCGGCCCGCCTCGCGGTAGATCAGCTTGTCCTGTTCGAGGATCTGGAGCGCCTGCCGGACCGTCGGCCGGCTCACCTGGAACATCTTGCCGAGCTCTTCCTCGGTCGGCACCTGATCGCCCGCGGCCAACTCGCCCGACCAGATCTGATCGCGCAGGATCGCCTCGATCTGGCGATAGCGCGGCACCTTGCCTCGATCCAGGATACTCGTCGGTCTGGCGATCGTCATGGCTCTGCGTCGGTCTCCGTTATCTGCCCTTGCGTCCCGAGTATAGATCAAGACGCGTCGGCAATCGCCCACTTATTGACCTATTGTAATCATTTCCTTACAATATTGCATTGGAGCGTCGTTCCAAACGGCTCGCGACGACAGGGAGAGTCACCATGAATTCCAAGCTTCTGACAGCGGTTTGCGTATTCGCCACGGTTGCAGCGCCGGCTCTGGCAGCGGAAAAGCCCTTCAATCTCACGGTCGTTGGTGGCAGCGCGGCGGGCATCCTGACGACGATCAATGCGGGCGTCGACAAAGCCGTCGCCAAGACGTTCCCCGGTTCCACGATCACCTACCAGACTTCGGGTGGCGGTCTCGCCAATATCGCGCTGGTCCAGTCCAAGCGCGTCCCCCTCGGCTACGTCACCGACGCCGAGATCACCCTCGCGGTCGAGGGTCGCAAGCCGTTCAAGAAGAAGATGGACGCGATCCGGATTATCGCGAAGGTCGCCGGCTGGATCCCGATGCACTACGTCGTGACCAAGTCCTTCGCTGAAAAGTACAAGCTGAAGACCTTCCGAGACATCGCCAAGGTCAAGCCGCCGATCCGCATGGCGGTGCAGCAGCGTGGCAACGTCGTCTCCTTCGTCAGCGAGGACATGCTCAAAGAGATCGGCGTCACGCCCGCTAACATCAGGTCCTGGGGCGGCCAGGTCCTCTATGTCAGCGGCGCCGAGTTCGCGCCGCTGATGAGCGACGGGCGAATCGATATGATGTTCAACGCCACAGGCGTGCGCGGCCGGGTCGCGACCGGGATCGCCCGGGCGACCGACGTCGTTTCGCTGAAGATCGACAAGGCCATCGTCGACAAGGTTGCCAAGAAGTGGGGCCTGACCCCCTTCACCATTCCGAAGACCGCCTACAAATGGCAGGACTTCGACCTGTACACCCTGTCCTTCGGCATCGTCCTGATCGCCAACAAGGATATGCCGGACCAAACCGCCTATAACCTGGCCAAGGCCCTGGTCGAACAGGTCGACACCGTCAGGAAGGCGCATCCCTTCATGCGCCGGCTGACCAAGCAGTTCTATACGACGAACGCACGCGGCACGTACCATCCCGGCGCCGTGCGCTATTACAAAGAAGTCGGGTTGATGAAGTAGTCTCGACCGGTAGATCACCGAACCGGCGACGAGCTCCAACGCGACGAAAGCGACAGTGGATCGTCCCGAATCCTCCTTGGGTCGACGAGTGGTCGACACATTCTTCGCGATCGGAGTTCGCCGCCAGGTGCGCGGGCCCGTCGGCCAAGCGATCAAGGCCTATAGCGCGCTGGTCGCCGTTTGGGTCGTTTATTCGGTCGCCTTCGCGATCATCCACCCTTGGGTGATCGCCGCGATCTTCATGACCGCGATCCTCGGTGTCCTGTTCCTCGTCGTCGGTGCGCGACCTGGCTCGAACCCCGAGCGACCGGCGCCAATCGACTGGATCCTGTCTGCCGTGTCGATCGCGTCGGGCGTCTATTTCGCCATCAACGCCCACGGCATCACCACACGCATCCCCCAGCTCGACGAGCTCAGCACCCTGGCGTTGGTCGTCGGCACGGCAGTCTTTCTGTTGACCATCGAGGCGACGCGCCGGACGACCGGCCTCGGCCTGACGATCGTCGTGCTGATATTCGTCGCCTATAATCTTCTCGGCCATCGCCTCACCGGGGTGATCGCGCACGGCTACTTCAGCTTCGTCGATTTCATCGAAATCACCATTTTCACCACGCAAGGCGTCATGGGGGCGCCGATCCGCGTCGCGGCCACCTATGCCTTCATGTTCGTCCTGTTCGGCACCTTCCTGAGCAAGACCGGCGGCAGCGACTTCTTCTTCAACCTGGCCGCCGCGGTCAGTGGCCGGCGGACGGGCGGTCCGGCCAAGATCGCGGTCATCTCTTCCGGCCTTTACGGCATGCTGTCGGGCAGTTCGGTGTCGGACGTCGTGACCACCGGCTCGATCACCATCCCGATGATGCAGAAGTTGGGCTATTCGACCTCGTTCGCGGCGGCGACCGAGGTTTCGGCCTCGACCGGCGGCAGCCTGATGCCTCCGGTGATGGGGGCGGCCGCCTTCATCATGGTGGAGTATACGGGGGTCAGCTATCCCGAGATCGCGCTGTCGGCTCTGGTGCCGGCGCTGCTCTACTACCTCGCCGTTTACACCCAGGTGCATCTGCGCGCGCAGAAGCTGAACCTGGTCGGCATGCCGAAGGACCAGATACCCAAGCTCAGCAGTACGTTCCGCGACGGCTGGGCCTTCCTGATCCCGCTGGCCATCCTGATCGTCGCCCTGGCGCTGGAATACTCGCCGACCTACGTCGCCCTGTTCGGCACCAGCGCCGTATTGGCCCTCGCGATCGTCCGCTGGCGGCGCAGTGGTTTCTCCCCAGCGGTGTTCTACGACGGACTGGCGGAGACGACGGCGCGGATCCTCACCGCCGCCGGCGCTTGCGCCGCCGCCGGCCTGGTCATCGCCGGCCTCACCGTCACGGGCCTGTCGCAGAAGTTCGCCCACCTCGTCTACGCCATGTCGGGCGCCTCGCTGTTCCCGACGCTGGTGGTCGCCGCCGCCCTTACGCTCGTCCTCGGCCTCGGCATGCCCACGGTGGCCGCCTACATTCTCTCCGTCATCCTCATCGGGCCGACCTTGACCGGGCTCGGGGTGCCTGCCCTCGCGGCGCACATGTTCGTGCTCTACTACGCCGTCCTGTCGGCGCTGACGCCGCCCGTCGCCGTCGCCGCCTACGCCGCGGCCGCCATAGCGGACGGCAACCCGATCCAGATCGCGGCGGCGGCCGTCCGGCTGTCGGTGGTCGCCTTCGTCGTCCCCTTCGCCTTCGTCTATGGCCAGGAGCTGCTGCTGATCGGTGAGCCGGTCAACATCGCGATCGCGGTGGTCACCGCGGCCGCCGGGGTGATCGCCCTCTCTGCCGCGGTCGAAGGCTATTTTCGGGGCCCCCTGCCCTGGTGGATTCGTTTGCTGGTGGCGGCGGCTGGTCTGTGCCTTATCTTTCCCAGCCTCTATTCCGCAATTGCCGGCGTCGCGGTCGTCGCGGCGCTCGTTCTGGCAGGCCAGCTCGCCCGACACCGGCGCTCGGGCGCGGAATCGGGATAGTCCGTTCCACCGCGGAGACACGCGATGCCGAACCAGAACCGCAGTTCTGCCGTCCTGGCGCTTCATTATCCAGAACGAGGTCCTGCACCCGGACGGCAAGATCCGCTTCGGCTTCGCGGAGGGCGCCGGTGGCCGCCAGGCCGTGATCGACGCCGCCCAACGCCTGCTTGCGGGCGCTCGGCAGCACGGCGTGCCGGTGATTTCGGTCCATATCGACTTTCGGCCCGACTACGCCGACGTGCTGACCAACAACGCGATTTTCCGCCGGGTGGTGGAGAGCGGCGCCATGCAGACGGGAAGCTGGGGCGCCGCCTTCCACGAGGGGCTGGGACCCGAACCGGGAGAGTTCGCCGTCCACCACACGCGGATCAACGCCTTCTATTCCTCGCGGCTCGAGGAGATCATCCACAAGATCGGTGCGCAGACCCTCTACATGGCGGGCATCGCCACGAACTACGTCGTCGAAGGAACGGCACGCCACGCGGCTGATGTGGGCTACCGCGTCGTCGTCGTGCGCGACGCCTGCTCTGCCGCCACCGCCCGCGCGCACGAGGCGAGCCTGGACGCGATGAGCGTGCTCGCCGACATCGTCGACGCGGAGGAAGCGGTCGAGGAATTCGCCGCGGCCACAGGATAAGCGCGGCCGGCGCTTCCCCTGGCCTCAACGTCGCCCGCAAACGTCGATGATGGCCCCAACGATCCGATCAAGTTGGTCCATCCTGAGCCCGGCGATGTTGATGCGTCCATCCGGGGTCATGTAGATGGCATGCTCCCGGCGCAGCCGGTCGACCTGGTCGGCGTGGAGCGGCAAGAGCGAGAACAGGCCGCGCTGCCGGGCGAGAGTGGCTCCCGAAACGACGGTGTCGCCTTGTTGGAGGGCGGCGGCGAAGGCGCGTCGCAACCCATCGAGGCGCTGACGCATCCCATCGAGCTCCGCTTCCCACTCCACCCTCAGATGATCGTCTTCCAGGATGGTGCGGACGACGGCGGCGCCGTGATCCGGCGGCATCGAATGGCCGCTGCGCACGATATGGGCCATTTGGGATCCGGCCAGTCGCGCCGCGGCGGCATCCTCGGCAACGACGATCGCGCAGCCCGTGCGGTCCCGATAGAGGCCGAAATTCTTGGAGCAGCTGACCGCGACCATCATTTCCGGCACCTGGCCGGCGAGGATCCGGGTTCCTTCCCCGTCGGGCACGAGCGCGTCGCCCAGGCCGAGGTAGGCCATGTCGACGAAGGGAACGAGCCGCCGCGCCGCCAGCAGTTCGCCCAATTCGGCCCACTGGCCAGCGTCGAGATCGGCCCCGGTCGGATTGTGGCAACAGGCGTGCAACAGGACGAAGTCACCTTCGCGAGCCGCGTCCAGGGCGCCCATGATCCGGTCGAAGCAGACGCGCCCCGTCGCGCCGTCATAGTAGGGATACGCCCGAACCGGCAGGCCCGATGCTGCCATCAGGCGAAATGGTTCGCCCAGGTCGGGTCCGGCAGCCACACCGTCGTGCCCGGGCTTGCCCGGCGGGCGAGGTCGCCGAGGATGCGCAATGCGCCGGAGCCACCGGCGGCCTGGCACGCGGCAACCCGGTCCGTCTTGCCCAGGTCGCCCAGCACGAGGTCGGCCATTGCGGCATTGAAGCCGGGATCGCCTTCGATCCCGACGTAGCTCTTCGTCGTTTGTTCGTCGAGGACCCGACGCTCGGCCTGCTTGACCGCGCCGAAGATCGGCGTGTCACCAGATTCGTCGCGATAGACGCCGACCCCAAGGTCGATCTTCTCCGGCCGCGTATCGGCCCGGAACTGACCCATGACACCGAGGATCTTGTCGGGCTCCGCCGCCTGCAGCCGCTCAAACATCGCGATGTCTCCGCGACCGGTCCGCTTCAGCCGGCGCCGACAACTTCGGCTCCGTGGGCGGCGGCGATCTCGTGGCGCAGCTCCCAAAGCTCAGGGAAGAATATGTAGCCCAGCGTGCCGGCGAGATAGTCCTTGCCGAACGTCCCGCCGGTGCCGCGCGTGCGCATGCCGATCTGCCGGCGCACCATCAGGATGTGGCTGTGCCGCCAGGCCTGGAACCGGCGATCGACCTCGATGGCGGCCTCGCACAGGCTGAACAGGTCGAAGCACCGCCACCGGTCGCGATAGAGATCGATGAGCTCGACCTTTGCCCGGGCGACCGCGCCGAACACCGCGCCCCTCAGGGTGACCGGATAGGCCTCGATCATGCCGGGCCACGCCTCTTGCACCCGGGCAACGTATTGGGCGTCGGCGACCTCGCACAGGCCGCACATGACCTCGACCTCCCGGAACTGGCGGGACTGCATGCCGCTCGCGCCGGTCAAGTAGGGCCTGAACTCGTGGAAATCGGGCGAGGAAAGCGTTTCCAGGACGGTCCAATGACCATCGGCGAGCCGCATGATCTCGCCGATCCGCTTGAGCAGCCAAAGCCCTTCCGGCAGCCGATCCTCCTCGATCGCCGTGATCGCCCGCTTCAGATCGAAGATGACCTGCTTGAACCAGATCTCGAGAGCGTGGTGCACGGTGATGAACAGGTGCTCCTCGGGGTGTGGCGTGATCTGCTGCAGCGACGACAGGAGATGGTCGAGTTGCAGGTGCTGGACGTAGCTGAACTGGTCCTCGGTGAGCGGTTCATTCGGCATCGTGGTCTCGCTTTCGGCGAAGGGCGGTCAGGAGGGCGACGCCTGCGGTCCCGCTTCGGACGCTCCGAAGCGGTAGTGCGCGACGATCAGGAACAGGGCGATAGCGGCGGCGGGCCAGTGCACCACGGGCCAGGTCAACAGCATGGCGATCGCCAGCGCGATGCGGACCGTCGCAGACGTCCAGGTCAGCGACGTCCGGTCGAAGAACGCGAAGCCGCTGGATAGCAGCCAGAGTGAAAGCGTGAGGCGGACCACGATCGACGCGAAATCTGCAAGATCGAAGCCGCCAGCCTGCTTCACCAGCATCAAGACGGGATAGTAGGCGAAGACGAACGGGATCAGGAACTTCGCGAGACCGATACGGATCGTCATGAAGGACGTCCGCATCGGCGGCGCCTCGGCGATCGTCGCGGCCGCGAAAGCCGCCACCCCGACCGGCGGCGTTATGTGGGCGCAGATGCCGTAGTAGAAGACGAACATGTGCGCGACCAGGAGCGGCAGGCCGAGCTTCACCAGCGACGGTCCGAGCACGATCACGATCGTCAGGTAGGCCGGCAGCGTCGGCAGGCCCATGCCCAGGCACAGGGCTCCGAGCATGACGATGACGAGCGTGACGAACAGCGACCCGGTCGCGTCGTTGATCATGAACGCGAAGTCGTTCGGGAGACCGGTCGTCGACAGGACGCCGACGATGATGCCGACCGCCGACACGGCGATCATCAGCCCGGAGAACTGCCGCCCGCCGCGCGCGAGCCCCGATACGATCAGCCACGGTCGCCGCCTGACCTCGCCGTTGAGCAGGCTGAGCGGAAGAACCGACAGGACCGCGATCACCCCGGCGCCGCCCGGCGACAAGCCGGCGACAAGGCAGACCACGATCAGCACGAGCGGCACGACGACCATGGACATGTTGATCCAGTCCTGCCGCTGGAGGGCCATGCCCTCCTCCTCTTGCTCGGGCACCGCGACGTTGAGCCGGCGGGAACTCGAGGATCACGGCGAAGACCAGACTGAGGTAATAGAAGAAGGCGGGCAGGACCGCGGCGGCGCAAATCGTCAGGTAGGGAATCTGCAGATAGTCGGCCATGACCAGCGCCGCCGTGCCCATCACGGGCGGGACGATCTGGCCGCCCGACGACGCGGCGGCCTCGACCCCGCCGGCGAACTCCGCGGAAAACCCGCGCCGCTTGATCATGGGGATGGTGATCGTGCCCGTCCCGACGACGTTGGCGACGGCGGCGCCCGACATCGATCCGAACATGGCCGAGGCTGCGATCGCGGTATGCGCGGGACCGCCGCGGGTGTGCCGCGTGGCGCGGAAGGCGATGCGGATCAGCGATTGGCCGGCGCCGGTATCGTGCAGGAGGGCGCCAAAGACGATGAAGGGCAGGACGGTCGGGATCACGATCCCGACGATCGTGCCGAGAATGCCCTTGTCGATGTTGTACCAGATGTCCGAGGGAAAATTGTCGATGAAGTCGGGCGCCACGGCCTGGAAGATCCCGGGCCAGTACTGGCAGGTGAAGTAGTAGACCAGCGCGACGGCGGCCGTGAGCATCAGCGGCAGTCCCCAGACCTGCCACACGGCCACCAGGAAGACGATGCACACGCCTGCGGTGACCAGAGCGTGGTGAAGGTCGAACAGGAGCAGTCCGTCCCGTTTGATCTGGTCGAGGACGAGCACATAGTCCAAGAGCGCGTAGAGGCCGACGACGACGATCACGACGTCGATCGCCATGGCCAGCAGCGCCTTTGCACCGAACCCTTCGATCCGCGATGACAGGCCGCTGCTCAGGACGGCGACGAGGAGGGCACAGGCCATGATGCCGGCGCGGGTGGGTTCGAGCGGCAAAGGCCCGAGCCGCGGCAGGAACCAGAAGGCCGGCATGGCGTTGATGAGCCCGGCGACGGCGATGCCGAGGCCGATCACGTAGACGACGGCGTTTCTCATCTGTGGCCTCGCCTGTTCCGGGCGCCGGGAAGGGAGCCCGGCCGCCAAGCGTGTGTCGCGTTCACGGCCGTTGCCGAGGAAGCGCTACTTCGCTTCCGGCGGCACGAGCTTGGCCGGAATCTTGAAGCCCGCTTCCTTGTAGTAGCGGTAGGCGCCGAGATGCAGCGGCATCTCGAGCGAGACGAAAGCCTTGTCCTTGGTGACCATGCGCAGGATCGGCGTGCTCTTCTGGGCTTCGGCGAGAGTCTCCCAGAAGGCCTTGGTCAGCTTGTAGATGACGTCGGCCGGAACGCCCTTACGCGTCCCCTCGAACAGGACATAGGCAACCAGCTTCATGTCCTTGTCGCCGTTGACCTGGTTCTCGAAGCTGCCCTTGGGCAGGACGCTGACGGTCACGGCCGGCTTCCGCGTCAGCGCGGCCAGCTTCGGGTTGCTGCGCAGGTCCGCGTCGGTGAAGCCGAAGATCCGGATCGGCTTCGCCCGGGCGATCTGCTGGACTGCCGCGGCGCCGATCTGCGACGGCTTCATGTAGACGTCCACCTGTCCGTCGCGCATCGCCTGCTCGCCCTGGCCCCACGCCAGGTTGATCTCGGTATAGTCCTTGCCCGCCTGGTAGCCGGTCATGGCGGTGATGATCGCGCGATTGTCCTTGGTGGCGGCGCCGGCGGCCGGCCCGGTCAGGATGCGCTTGCCCTTGAAGTCCTTCCAGCTCTTGATGCCGGAATCGGCGAACACGATCGGCATGTACATTCCGGCCGGGTAGGCGAACATGGCGCGCAGGTTCTTCGACGCCTTCCTGGCGCGCTCACCCATGCGCTTGTACATGGCGATGCCCTTTTGCATGTACCGGTAGGCCGGCGGGTAGCCCGAATAGATGTCCACCCGGCCGAGCCCGGACCGGAGCATGGCCATGACCAGCTTTTCGCCATCGCTGACCTGAAGGTTCAGCCCATATTTCTCCTTGCCGCTCTTGGCGGTGAGAATCATCACGGTATAGGCGAGCCCGCCCGCCCCGGCGGTTTCCGCGCGCAGGATCTTGGCATCGGCTTGCGTGCCAACGGTCATCGCGCCGGCGATCAGGCCCGCAGCCATCGTTTTCAGATATGCCATGTTCCAACCTCCCACTGTCGTTTGCGGCCGTCGCCGCCTTGGATGTCGGCCGCCGGTCAGGCGATTCCCGTCGGCAGCGGCCACTCGTCCGCCAGATCCAGCATCTGGCGGGTCATCGTTTCGGTCATCGCGGCCCGCTTCCCCGACCGGCTCGGGTCCGCCCACAGGTCGCGGGTCTCGTGGGGATCGTCGACGAGGTCGTACAGCTCGCCGACACCGCCTTCGCCGTAGAGGCTCAGCCGGGCGTCGCGCGTGACCACGGTCCGCACCCGGACCGGCTGGTCGAAGCCGAGAAACGCCCGTTGGGTCGCGTCCTCGACCAGGACCGCATCGCGCGAAAGCGCGCCGTCGCCCCGCATCAGGGGCAGGAAGCTGCGCCCTTGCATTCCGTGGGGCGAGGCGACCCCGGCCCGATCCAGGATGGTTTCGGGAATGTCGATCGTCGAAACGAGCGAATCGTAGCGCCAGGTGCCGGCGATCGACGGGTCGCACCAGATCAGGGGCACACGGATCAGCCCGCGATAGTGCAACGGCCCCTTCAGCAGCAGGCCGTGGTCGCCCATGAAGTCGCCGTGGTCGCTGGTGAAGACGACGACGGTGTTCCGAGCCATGCCGAGCTCGTCGAGCGTGTCCAGGATGCGCCCGACCATCGCGTCGACCATCGCGATCATCCCATAGGTGAGCGCGATCGCCTGGCGCGCTTCCGCTTCGCCCAGCGCGAAGACGCGATGGGCGTTGACGGGCGCCTTGCCGGCCGCGCGCTCGGCGTGGAGCCAGGCCAGCATGCCGGTGCCGCCCTCTCCGTCGCTCCGGAAGGTCGCCGGCAGGGTGACGTCGGCCGGATCGTGCAGCGCCCAATAGTCGCCCGGCGGCGTGAAGGGATGATGGGGGTCGGGAAAGGAGCACATCAGGAAGAAGGGCTCATCGGCGTTCGTCGCGGCATGCTCGCCCAGCCACGCCTTGGCCCGGTCGGCGACGAAGGCCGACGGGTACAGCTCCTCGGGCACGCTGGTCCGCCATGCCTGCGGCGCAACGATGTCGTTGGCGGGCAGGGCCCCGTCCGGCCCGCGCCTATTCAGCACCTCCGGATCACGCGCCGCCGCCCAGCGCTCGTAGTCGCCGTAAACCAGGTCGCCGTGATCGTTGGCGAGTTCGACATGATCGAAGCCGTAGAAGGGCGTCTCGATCCGATGCGCCGGATCGCGCCATCGGCTCGGCCGCTCCTGGTCATATTCGGAGCCGGCGAGCGATTCCTTGCGGGCGCCGGTTCCCCCCGCTTGGGGCCGCCGCCCGGCCTGCTCCCGCGCCGTCAGCAACGGCGGCCGGTCCTCCATGTTCTGGAGATGGGACTTGCCGATCAGCGCGGTCGCATAGCCGTCGGCACGCAACAGCTCCACGAACGTCACCGCCGATCGCGGCAAGGGGATGCCGTTGTGCCGGACGCCGTGCAACGACGGCATGCGCCCGGTCATGAACGAAGCGCGGTTCGACATGCACATGGGTGCGGCAACGAAGCAGGAATCGAAAACGTGCCCGGCCGCCGCCAGCCCGTCCAAGACGGGTGTCCGCACCATCGGATTGCCGTAGCAGCCCAAGTGGTCGGCGCGGTGCTGGTCCGTCATGATGACGAGGAAATTGGGGCGTTCCATAGTTCCCCAGCCGAAGCCACGATCGTCGGAGACGAATTCCACCAGTCTCTCGCGAAGAGCTTAGGAGCGATATGCGTGACATGTCAATCATATCAAAAATAAAACTGAAGCTGACGGCGCATTCTCATCTTAACATATTATATTTATTATATAAAATTACCTAAATGAGATTTTCTCCATAGATTGACAAGTCATCTATATGTCGAATATCGTGCACCGATGGTCGACGTTGCGGAAGCTCTCGAACCCGAATTCGCGTCGCGTGAGGACGCGGTTGCCCGTCTGGTCAGCTACAGGATCTCGATCCTCGCGCGTTATCTCGCGCGCGATGCGGGTCGAACCTATCAGCAGGCCCTGAGCCTGAGCGTCCCGCAATGGCGGGTCGTCTCCACCCTCGGCCGGTTCGGCGAACTGAGCGTGACGGCGATCGCCGAACAGGGGTTCATGGACCGGGGGCAGACCAGCCGGACGATCGACAGCCTCATCGCCGAGGGCCTGGTGCGCTTGAGGCCCGATGTCCACGACCGGCGGGCGACCCTCTACAGCCTGAGCCCCGAGGGGGAAGCGCGCTACGCGGCCGGCATCCCGGTCGCCTTGGAGCGTCAGAAGCGCTTGCTCGAGGGCTTCGCGCCGGAGGAGGTCGAGGTGCTTGACCGCATGCTCGACCGGCTGATCGAGCGCCTGGGCGAACGGGAAAGATAGCCGTGTCCGTCGGTCCGACGAACCTCGTCGTCATCATGTCGGACGAACACGATGCGCGGTTTACCGGCGCAGCGGGACACCCAATTGTCCGCACACCGAATATCGACCGGATCGCGGCGGCGGGCCGGCATTTCCGATCGGCCTATACCCCCAGCCCGATCTGCGTCCCGGCGCGCGCGGCGATCGCGACCGGCGACTACGTCCATCGGATACGCTACTGGGACAATGCGATCGCCTACGACGGCGCGGTGCCGTCCTGGGGGCACCGGCTCCAGGAGGCCGGGGTCCGTGTCGAATCGATCGGCAAGCTCCACTACCGGAATGCTTCCCTGCCGACCGGGTTCGACCGTCAGCACACCCCGATGCATCTCGCGGGGGGACAAGGCATGGTTTGGGGCTCGATACGCGATCCCCTGCCTGCGATCGACCGCGCCGGCAAGCCGCGCATGCTGGGCCCGCGCATCGGCGCGGGCGAAACCGACTATACGAGGTACGATCGCGAGGTCGTGCGCCTGACCAAGGACTGGCTCGACCGAGCCGGCACCGCGCCCGATCGGCACCCATGGGTCCTGTTCGTCGGCTTCGTCGCCCCGCATTTCCCCCTGGTTGCGCCGGACGCCTTCGCCCGCCTCTACCCGCTGGACTGCGTGCCGGCGTTCAAGCTGCGCCCGGAGGCCGGCTACCGCCGGCACCCGTGGGTCCAGGCGATGCACGATTTCTGGCCGCACGACGACGACTTGGAAGACGACACGGAGCGGCGTCGGGCCGTGGCGATGTATATGGCCCTGTGCTCCTTCCTCGATGCCAACGTCGGCGAGATCATGGACGTGATCGAGCGAACCGGGCTCGGCGACACGACCCGGGTGATCTACACCAGCGATCATGGCGACAACCTCGGCGCCCGGGGCATGTGGGGCAAGTCGACGCTCTATCAGGAATCGGTTGCGGTGCCGCTGATGCTGACCGGCCCGAATATCGCCCCGGAGACCGTCGAAGCGCCGGTTTCGCTGCTCGACCTCCACCCGACGATCCTGGAGGGAGCCGGCCTCGAGACGGAGGCGACCAAGCCCGGAGTGAGCTTGTTGAACGGGCGCCATGACCCGGATCGAGCCGTCTTCAGCGAATATCACGCGGTCGCGTCGCCCTCGGCAGGCTACATGGTGCGCAAGGGGCGTTGGAAGTATCACGCCTATGTCGGCTACGCGCCGGAGCTGTTCGATCTCGAGGCCGACCCCGAGGAGCTGACCGACTTGGCGCCCGATCCCGCTTTCGCGGGTACGGTCGCGGCGATGGATCGGGAGCTGCGCGCGATCTGCGATCCCGAAGCGGTCGACCGCGCGGCAAAGGCGGATCAGGCCGCCTTGGTCGCGAGCGTGGGCGGGCGCAGCCAGGCGCTAGACCTGGGCAACATCGGCGCGACGCCACCGCCGGACGCAACCTGACGGCCCCGCACGAGGAGGCGAACCGGTCGATGGCCACATTCCTGTTCGTCCATGGCGCCTGGCATGGCGGCTGGTGCTGGAGCCGCGTTCTCCAGCGCCTGCACCGCGCCGGCCACGTCGCCCACGCGCCGACGATGACCGGTCTCGGCGACCGTCGGCATCTCTCGTCGCCCGATATCACGCTGGAAACCCACATCCAGGATTTCGTCAACGTCATCGAGTACGAGGACCTCGACGACATCGTGATTTGCGGCCACAGCTTCGGCGGCTTCGTCGCCACGGCGGTCGCCGACCGCGTCGCCGACCGCGTCGCCGGCCTCGTCTATCTGGACGCATTCGTGCCGGAGGACGGCCAGTCGGCCTTCGATATCTCGCCGGCGTGGCGCAACGCCGAGATCCTGGAGGCGGCCCGGGACCATGGCGACGGCTGGCGCGTGCCCCCCGCCCACGTCGAGCGCTGGGTCGAGGATCCCGCCGATCGCGCCTGGGTCGAAGCGCGGGTCACCCCACACCCCCTGGCGAGCATGCGCGGGCGCGTGCACCTGACCGGCGCGCTCGATCGCATCGGCTACCGGGCATACATCCTGGCCGAGAAATACAAGCCATCGCCCTTCTGGCAGTTTCACGACCGGCTCCAGTCCGACCCCGCCTGGCACGTCACGCGGCTGCCGACGCTCCACGACGCCATGATCAGCATGCCCGACGCACTGGCCGAGATACTCGAACGCGCCGCTGCGGATGCCCTCCGGGCATCGACACGTTAAGTTGCATAGCCGCGCGAGGCAGGTATCGCTACCGTGGCGATATGATCCTCATATCTTTCAAGCGGCATCGATGTTCGCCCGAGAGCATCAAAACTCTAAGCCTGTGCGACGTTGAGGATCTGCTCGCCGAGCGGGGCCTTGATGCTTCCTATGAGACCGTCCAGCGATGGTTCTTGAAGCTTGGGCCATGTGTCGCCACCAATGTACGGACACGCTGATATTCTATCGGTCGGCATTCCGACGCTTAGGGCTGAATACAAGACGCGATCAGGGCCTAAGGACCGACAACCGGACACAGAAACCGTATCCCCCGGTCTGGCGCCGGGAGCGAAAGATTCGGTGGTTCAAGTCCTCGGAGCAGCGCACAACTTTTCCGACCGTCTACGCCGCCACCGACAGCCGGTTCAACAACGATCGTCGCATACGGGACCGTCCGACATTCAAGCCGATGCAAGCGGGAGTGTTCAACGTATGGTCGGTGGCGACGGCGCAAGCTTGAGAAGATGACCGTCAAGGATATCCCGTCGCTAATCCACGTTGCCGTGACAGGGCCCTTCGGAGATCAGCTAAGTCAACAGTCCGTCACTGCGCGCCTGCTTGCACCACCATGCTGACGGTCGTGGTTCCACTGCCGCCGATGTTGAGGGTCGCCGCGGTGCGCGCACCATCAATCTGGTAGTCGCCGGCCTCTCCGGTGACCTGCTTGTGCGCGTCGAGCAGCATTCGAACGCCGGTGCACCCGACGGGGTGGCCACAGCCGATCAGCCCGCCCGACGGGTTGATCGGCAGCGCGCCATTCTTCTCGATCACGCCCTCTTCGACCGCCTTCCAGCTCTCGCCCGGCTTGGTCAGGCCGAAGTGGTCGATCGCCATGTATTCCGTCGTCGTGAAACAGTCGTGCGTCTCGATCACGTCGAGCTCTTCAGGCCCGGACAGGCCCGCCCGCCCGAACGCGTCGGTGATCGCACCGCGGACGTGGGGCATGATGTACGGGTCGTTGTGGCTTTCCACGAACTTGTCCTCGAGCCGCATGGTCGCCGTCCGGTGGCCCCAGCCGCGGATGTAGGGAATGTCGTCGAGCGCCAGGTTGTGGCGATCGGCGTAATCCGCTGCATACCGCTCCGACGCCAGGAAGATGCAGGCGCCGCCGTCGGTGATCTGGCCGCAGTCGGTCTTGCGGATCCGCCCCTCGACGACGGGATTTGCGTCGTCGTCCTCCGAGAAATTCTCGTCGGACAGTTCATAGGCGCGGGTTTGGGCGTTTGGGTTCGCCCGGGCATTGTCGAAATTCACCTGGGCGATACGCACGAGATGATCGCGCTTCAGACCATATCGGCGGTCGTATTCGTCACCCAGCTTGGCGAACATGTAGGGCCACATCCACTGGGCGTCCTGGCCCTCGCGGCCGATCCACGCGGCGGCGGCCAGGTTGTCGGCAGCCGTTTGGGCGTCGGAATTGCGCATCAGCTCGACGCCGACGACGCAGGCGAGATCATAATGCCCGGCCTTGATGTCGGCCTGGGCGGCCAGCGCGGCGAGCGAGCCCGAGGCGCAGGCGCCTTCGTGGCGGGCTGCGGGCAGTCCCGAAAACTCCGGGCGGATCGCGGCGAACAAGCCGCCCAATTGCCCCTGTCCGCAGAACAACTCGGCGACGAAGTTGCCGACATGGGCGACCTGGATCTCGTCCGGCTCGATCCCGGTCCGGTCGAGCGCGCCTTCGACCGCCTCCTGCATCATCTCGAAGATGCCAAGGCCTTCGCGCGCGAAGTTGCGCTTGAAGTCGGTCTGGTATCCGCCCAGCAGGAATACGCGGTCGTTACTCATCACTCGCTCCCGAATCCACGTCATGGGTCAAGGCCGTACACCGGCCTCGCGCCGATCCGTGCAACAATTCTATGTCGACCCAGTTTTATAGTCTAGTTATACAAGTTTCATGCCCGAACACCCGACAGACAGGAGCCCCGCACCTGTGCCCGATGATGAACCGTCGCTGCCCCTGGCCGGGATCAAGGTCGCCGATTTCGGCCAATATGTCGCCGGACCGTATTGCGCGGCGATCCTGGCAGCCTTCGGCGCGGACGTCGTTCGGATCGAGCGCACGGCGGGCGGCCCGGACCGCGAGATCGTACCTCTCGAACCCGGCCGAACCGGCGACGGCGCGCTCTATCGCCAGATGAACCGCAACAAGCGGAGCCTGGCGTTGGACCTGTCGTCGCCGCGGGCGCCGCAGATTACCGACCGGTTGATCCAGTGGTCGGACGTCATCGTCGCCAACCTGCCGCCGAAGGCCCTTGCTTCAATCGGCCTCGCCGCCGACGTCGTGGCCGCGACCAACCCGGCAGCCATTCTGGTGACCTGCAGCGCCTTCGAAAACACCGGGCCGCGCGCCGACCTCGTCGGGTTCGACGGTATCGGTCAGGCGATTTCGGGAGCGATGCACATGACCGGCGACGAGGGCGTGCCGCGCAAGGCCTACGTCCACTATGTCGATTTCTGCACGGCGGCGATGAGCGCCTTTGGGGTCGCCATGGCGCTGCTCGACCGCCAGCGCACCGGAACGGGCCAGCAAGTGAGCGCGTCGCTGCTGCGCACGGCGTTGACGCTGATGAATTCGACGCTGATGGAAGAAGCGATCCTCCACCCCGGCCGGGTCGGAACCGCCAGCCGCGCGCAGCAGGCGTCGCCCGCCGACCTGTTCCGGACCCGGGACGGCTGGCTCCTGGTCCAGGTGGCCGGCACTGCCATGTTCAGGCGGTGGGCCAAGCTGGTGGACCGTCCGGATCTCGTCGACGACAAGCGCTTTGCCACCGACCTCGATCGCGGCGATCGCGGCCCCGTATTGAGCGGCATCATGCAAGCGTGGTGCGCGGACCTGACGACCGCGGAGTGCTTGGTTGCGCTCAGGGAAGCCCGGTTGCCCGCGGCCGAAGTTCTGGCGCCGGCCGAGACGCTTGGCGATCCGGCGCTCATGCAATCGGGATGGTTCGACAAGACGACAACCCGTGCAGGAGCAGAAGCTCCGGTCGCGACACCGCCCGTGACACTCTCGGGGACTCACCAAGTCGGCGGGCGCCCTGCGCCGCGCCTCGGCGAGCATTCGGCAGCGGTGCTGGGCGAGATCGGATACGGCGCTTCGGAGATCGCGGCGCTCTTCGACGAGGGGGCCGTGTTCGACGGCGCCAAGTGATCCGCACCATTGCCATCGAGATAAAGTCTAATTATGAAAGTTGACTAACATGGACGCAGCGGGAACGGAGATGACAGACGCATTGCGCGCACGCCTCGGGCGCCTGCGTATTCCGGCGTTCGCCGCACCCATGTTCCTCGTGTCCGGCCCTGATCTGGTGGTCGCGGCGTGCCGCGCCGGCGTGGTCGGTTCGTTCCCGGCCCCCAATGCGCGCACCACCGAGATTCTCGACGAATGGCTTTCGGATATCACGAGCCGTCTGGCAGCGTCCGATCCCGTGGTTGGCGGCGTCGAGCAGGCGCCCTGGGCCGTCAACATGGTGGTGCACAGCACGACCGCACGAATGCCTTATGACCTCGAAGTGGTCGTGAAGTACCGGGCGCCAATCGTGATCACCGCCCTGGGCAGTCCCTCCCGAGTTGTCGACGACATTCACGCTTACGGCGGTCTTGTCTTTGCGGACGTCAACAGCGTCTCCTACGCGCGCAAGGCGGTCGATGCCGGCGTCGACGGACTGGTCCTGGTCTGCTCGGGTGCCGGCGGCCACACCGGCCAGTTGTGCAACTTCGCCTTTGTCGACGAAGTCCGCCGCTTCTGGGACGGTTACATCGCCCTCGGCGGCGGGATCTCGACGGGCCGCGCGATCCGCGCGACGCAGGTCATGGGCGCCGACTTCGCCTATATCGGCACGCGCTTCATCGCCGCCGAAGAAAGCATGGCCGACCAGGCCTATCGCGACATGCTGGCCGAATGTTCGGCAGAGGACCTGATGGTGTCCAAGGCGTTCACCGGCGCCAACGCAAGCATGCTCGTCCCGAGCATCCGCAACCAGGGCCTGGATCCCGCCGAGCTGGTCGACAAGAAGGCGAAGATGAACTTCACCGGCCAGGAAGGCATGGAGGTGAAGCCCTGGAAGGGGATCTGGACGGCGGGCCAGGGCGTCGGGTCGATCGACCGGACGTCTAGCGTCGAAGACCTCGTCGCGCAGTTGCAACGCGAATATGATGCCGTCCGCTGAGCCCGTGACACGGGCCTGACGGAGCGCACACGGAAATGCAGCCGTTCCCGCCCGACCATGTTCGGAAGTATGTCGACGCCGGCGCCTGGGGCTCCGACACGGTCTACGACCTGTTCGAGCGCAACGCCGCCGCTGCGCCGGACCGGCTCGCGCTCGTCGACGACCCCCGAAAGACGGCCGACAGCTCGATCGGCCGACATAGCCGCCTGACCTATCGGGAACTGGAGGACGAGGTTCTGGCCACCGCCTCCGCCCTTCACGCCCAGGGCCTGCGGAAGGGCGACATCGTCGTCGTCCAGATGCCCAACGTCGCCGAATTGATCGTCCTGTATCTCGCTGCTGCGCGGCTCGGCCTCGTGCTCTCGCCGCTGCCGGTCCAGTACCGCGAGAAGGAGATCGCCGACGTGCTCGACGTGATCCGGCCGGCAGCCGCGGTCACGATCGGGAGCTATCGCGGCTATGCGCATGCCGATTTGTGGCGCGCGGTCACGGACGGCTCCCAGACGCCTTTGCTCGTCTGGGGCGCACGAGCTGGCAGCGACCTGTCATCGCTCGACGCGCTGATCGCCGCCGCCGATCCGGGTACGCTGCCTCCGCCGGCCGCCACCGCCGACGAGCTGTTCACGATCTGCTGGACCTCCGGCACCGAGGCGCGGGCCAAGGCGGTGCCGCGGACCCACAACAACTGGATGGCCACCGGCAAGGGCATCTGCGACGGCGCCGCGATGGAACCGGGTGACCGCCTGCTCAACCCGTTTCCCGGCGATCAACGTCGCCTCGATCGGCGGGTTGTTCATGACGTGGCTTCTGACGGGCGGCCGGCTGGTCCTCCACATGCCGTTCGACCTGCGTGTCTTCGTTCGGCAGATCGCCGAGGAGCAGGTCACCTATTCGGTCGTCGCGCCGGCGCTGCTCGCCCGTCTGCTCAAGGACGAAGAACTCGATCCCGCCGACCTCGCGTCGCTACGGTCGCTCGGCACCGGCTCTGCGCCGCCCGACCCGGCCACGATGGCCGCCTTCCAGGAACGGTTCGGCATCGCCATCACCAATTTTTTTGGCTCGAACGAGGGCATTTCGCTGTGCGCCAGCGAGTGGGACATTCCCGACCCGGTGCGCCGGGCGGCGTACTTCCCGCGCGCCGGCCGCCCCGAATACCAGTGGCGGAATCGCGTCTCGAACTGGAGCCGGACGCGCCTGATCGATGCGACGAGCGGCGAGGAAATCACCGAGCCAGGCCACCCCGGCGAGATGGCGATCGCGGGGCCGACCGTCTTCCCAGGCTACTACCGGGCCGGGGCGCTGGACCGGAGTTGCTTCACGGACGACGGCTACCTGATGACCGGCGATCTCTTCGAAATCGCCGAGGAAGATGGCGATCCGCGCTACTACCGGTTCGTCGGGCGCAAGAAGGAGATCATCATCCGCGGCGGCATGAACGTCTCGCCGGTCGAGGTCGAGAGCCTGCTGGCCATGCATCCCGATCTCATCGAGGTGGCCGTCGCGGGCGTGCCGGATCCCGAACTGGGTGAACGTATCGGCGCCTTCGTCGTGCCGCGCACCGACAAGGCACCGACTGCCCAGGACCTCTCCGCGTTCCTGACCGAACGGGGCCTGGCGCGCTACAAACACCCGGAACGGGTCGTGGTCCTGGAGGCCCTGCCGCGAAGCCCGCTCAACAAGGTCCTGCGCCGCGAGTTGCGCGCGCTGGTCGATGGCGCGGCATCTGGGGCCGCCCCGGACGGCAAGGCGAGCGCCGCGTGAGCGACCGTCTTCCGCTCGTCCTGCTGCCGGGCGTTCTTTGCGATGCAGCCGCCTGGAAACCGGTCATCGACCGGCTCGACGCCCCCGACCGGATGGTGCCCGAATATCCCGCGGCCGACGATATCGGTGCGCTTGCCGAGGCCGTTCTCGCGGCGGCGCCAGAACGGTTCGACCTCGCCGGCCACTCGATGGGCGGCTACATCGCATTGGAGATCATGCGCCATGCGCCGGAGCGGGTGGCCCGTCTCGCACTGCTATCGACCTCGCCCTTCGCCGACAGCGAAGAGGCGCGCACCAACCGGCTCGCGCTGGTCGACAAGGTCGCCGAAGGCGGCTTCGCGGAAATCGCCCAGATGATGGCGCGCTTTGTCATTCCCAAGACGGCCGTCAATGCGGAGCAATTGCGCGAAGAATTTTTGGCAGTTGCAATGCGGACCGGCGCCGACGCGTTCGCCCAACATCAGCGGGCCGTCGCCGGCCGTCGGGATCAGACCGGCCTGCTCGCCGGGATTACCTGCCCGTGCCTGTTGATCGGCGCCGAAGACGACAAGGTGACGCCCATCGCCGGATTGAATGCGCTGGCGGAAGGCATTCGCGGCGCCGACGCGGTACGCCTGCCCGACGGCGGCCACCTGCTGACCTGGACCCGTCCGGTCGACGTCGCGTCGGCGATCGCCGCCTGGCGCGAAAAGCCGGCCTAGAGACTCCCAGTCACGCCGGCCAGAGCTGTTCGCCGGGCACCCAGGTCGAGTGGAAGCCTTCCGGAATGCGCCGCGGCAGGGCCACGCGCGCGATCGGGCCCTTCTCGATGTCGCGGGCGTCGAAGATCAGACCTTCGGACTTCCAGGTGTTGGTGTCGACGGAGAAGGTGACGACGTAGCCGTCGTCCTCGGCGTCGTCTGCCGTCGCGCCCACCCGCGGCGCGAATGGGGCCTCGTTGCCGTAGACGCCCTCGCCATAGTCCCACATCTGCCGGGCGCCGGTTTCGGTGTCGTATTTCACCAGCGCGTCGAACACCTGGCAGCGTCCCTCGAGCGACCCCTCCCGCGGCAACGGGATGTACTGGTTATAGGAATAGCGCGACTTGCGGCCGAGATAGAGCGGATTGGTCATCGGAAACTCGGTGTTCAGATCGTCGAGCTGCTCCTCGCGTGTCTCGCCCGTCGCAAGTTGAACCGCCACCGGTGCAGCACGTGGACCCGGCGCCGGTAAGCCAGCATCGCGCCCAGCGGCCCGTCGGCCGGGTCGGGGTCGATCTCGGGATTGGGCTGGCGGCAGCCTTCCATGACCACCCAGTCGCCGTCCTCCCAGCAATTGAGAATGTGGAGGATGTAACAGGGCTCTGCGTCGAACCACCGAATCTCGTCTGCCTCGCCGCGCCGCGGCAGGATGCCGAACCGTGCCGGCAGGTCGCGATGGAAGCGCAAGACGCGACGGTTGTGCTTGTGGAGCAGGTCGACGTCGTGGAACAGCGGCAGGTCGTGGAGGATGACGTAGTTGGTCGTGACCCCCATATCGTGCGGCGATCGCGGCCCCGGCACCTCGACCGGCACCTCGTGCACAAGCTGCCCCGAGGCGTCCGCGATCCCGTAGCTCATGTAGGGCGGCTCGTTCCCGTAGTTGAAGAACAGGAGCTCTCCGGTCGCCGGATCGACCTTCGAATGGGCCGACAGCGTGTGCTTCAGCCGACCGGCGAAATCCTCCGGCCCCATCGTCTCCAGCGTGTCCGGATCAATCCGGTACGGCACCCCGGCCATGTACCAGAGCGTCAGCAGCTTGCCGTTGTAGAAGATGACGTCGGTGTTGGAGTTGTCCTTGATCGGCGAATAGGGCAGCGAGAAATCGTATGGCCCTGCGAGACCCGGCCAAACGTTGCGCCCCGCCTGCGTCTCCGCGTCGTAAGCGAGCGTATGCACCCACCGGCAGGCATAGGACGCCTTGCCGTCGCGGATGTAGAGCGCGTGGAGCATGCCGTCGCCATCATAATAGTGATAGCGGAAGTTCGGCTTGTAGCGCTGGTTCGGCGAATTGAGCACATAGGCGCCGCACAGGTCCGCCGGCAGCTCGCCGGTGACCGGCAGGTCGTCCGCCCGCATCTCTGTCGCCACCGGCGCAAAGGCGCCGTGAAGGTAGGGATGATCCACCTCCCAGATCCAGGACGGCGCGTCGGTCGGCGGTGTGCCGTCCGGCGCCGTCAACGCGATGTTGTGGCTGGCCAGCGGCAACTCTGCGGACTGTGCGGCGACCTGGGGTAGAGCGGTCATAGCAGCGACCTTTCAGTGACGGAGGTGGCATTCAACTTTCACAACTAGACTTTATGTCCAAACACCTGCCGACGCAAGCGTCGCCGGGCGGGATATCTTGTCGTTTGCACGTGATATGACGTCGAGACTGGACCTTTTCCGAGACTTGGCCAGCCGGGCAGCTCGCCGGTGCATTCATCGGGTGAAACGGCGCAAGAAAACTTGCATAACCGAACCCATTGACCATAGAGTCCGTTCCAGAAGAACCTTTATGGGAGGAAGTGCGATGAATGGGGCGATTTGGTCGAGTTTCGCGGCCGCCGTGGTGTTGGGCGCGAGCATCGGTGCGGCGCACGCCGAGGCCAAGGAGTTGCGATTCGGGCTGTTCTTCAGTCAGCGGGCGAACGTCGTCCAAAAAGTCCTCATTCCGTGGGCCAAGTGGTTCGATGGCGCGTCGGGTGGCACCGCCAAGATCAAGTTCTTCTTCGGCGGCTCGTTGGGCCGCAATCCGAGGGCGCAGTACAAGCTGGTCCAGGGCGAGGTCATGGATATCGGCTTTGTCGTGCCGAGCTACACGCCCGGCACCTTCCCGGACATGGCGATCTTCCAGGCCCCCAACATGGCGCGCGATGCGATCGAGGGCTCGCAGGCGACCTGGCGGCTCTACGAAAAGGGCCTGCTGGGCGGCCTCGACAAGATCAAGGTCGTCGGCATCTTCACCACCGGCGCGTATTCGGTGCATACGACCGTTCCGGTGAAGTCGGTGGCCGACCTCAAGGGGCTAAAGCTTCGCTCGGGCGGCAGCGTCCAGAACGAGATCGTCAAGGCGATGGGCGCCGTGCCGGTCGGCATGCCGCCGACCCGGGTCGCCGAGAACATCACCCGCGGCCTGCTCAAGGGCTCGGTGTCGGAATGGAACGCCGCGAAGACCTTCAAGATCCTGGAGGTCACCAAGCATCACTTCATTACCTCTTGGGGCGTGCTCCCGCTGATCATCGCGATGAACAAGGGCACCTATGCCGGGCTGTCGGCCAAGGCCAAGGCGGCGATCGCCAAGAGCGGCCAAATGATGGCCGATCTGCAGGGCAAGGCATCCGACGAAGCGACCAAGCAGGCGATCGCCAAGATCAAGGCGGACCCGAATCAGACTTTGACCTATGCCAGTGCCGCCGACATCGCGAAGATGGACAAGGCGTTCGAACCGATCCTGGCCGGCATCAAGAAGCATGCCGGCGCGAAGCTCTGGTCGGCGTACGTTCAGGTCCTCAAGGACATTCGCGCCAATCGCAAGTAGCCTGCACCGGACCGGCCCGCGCCCCGGCGTGGGCCGGTCGACCGCGTTCACGCCTGATCGCCACGCAGCAAGAAGACCCGGCCCGTGAAATCGAGCGCCGTCTATTTCACACGTCTCGCCGGTATCATCTCGATGGCGGGACTGTTCCTCATCGCACTGCTGACCGTCGCCGACGTGGTCCTGCGGTGGCTGTTCAACGCGCCGATCGAGGGGCAAGGCGATATCGCCGAGGCGCTTCTGCCGATCATCATCGCCGCGACCTTCGTGTCGGCCGCCTGGGGACGGCCGCACGTCGGCATCCGTTTCGCCGGCAGCGTGCTCGGGCCCACCATGCGCCGATTCCTCGACACGTTGTCCGACATCTCGATCGCCATCTTCCTCATCCTGATCGTGACGCAGTTTTGGCGCTACGCGGGCGAGATCGCAGAAGAACACCGCCAGACCTGGGTCCTCGCGATTCCGCTCTATCCCTTCTGGTACGCGACCGCAGCGTTGCTCGGCCTGACCGCAGCGATCCAATTGCTCAACGTCGTCGCGAACTGGCGTGCGCCGGACGACGACGATACCAGGGACACCGCCACATGACCCGCCGGCGGACCAGCGCGATGCGCCCGCACCGGGGCGAAGGAGAGGTTGGACGTGGGGCTTGAAGCGCCGATCATCGGCGCCCTCCTCTTTGCGCTGCTGATCTTTCTCATCCTGTTCCACTTCCCGATCGGCATCGCCCTCGGCGCGACCGGCGTGATCGGCGTCACCGCACTGGCCGGCTGGGGCCCCGCGCTGCAGCTGCTCGCCACCGAGCCGGCCGGCGCCTTCAGCAACAAGGAGCTCGCGCTCCTGCCCCTGTTCATCCTGATGGGGACCTTTGCGAGCGCGGCGGGCCTATCGGGTGATCTCTACCGGCTGATCAATTCTTTCCTCGGGCATTTCAGGGGCGGCCTGACCTTCGCGACGATCGGCGCCTGCGCCGGCTTCGGGGCGGTCTGCGGGTCTTCGCTGGCCACCGCCGCGACCATGTCGCGCGTGGCGCTGCCGGAAATGACCAGCCGGGGCTACGAGCCGGGACTGGCCGCGGGATCGATCGCCGCCGGCGGCACGCTCGGCATGCTGATCCCGCCATCGATCGTGATGGTCGTTTACGGCTTCCTGACCGACCAGTTCATCCTGACCTTGTTCGCCGCCGCGCTCATCCCGGGCCTGATCGCGGTCCTGTTCCACTTCCTGTCGATCAGCGTCCTGGTTCGCTTGCGGCCGGATGCGGCGCCGAGGGGCGAGCGGATGCCATGGCGGCAGCGCTTCGCCGAACTATACGCGACCAAGACCGTCGTCATCCTGGTCATCCTCGTTGCCGGCGGCATCTATTCCGGCGTCTTCACGGTCAACGAATCCGCCGCGATCGGCACGGTCTTCACCTTCACGATCTGGGCGTATCGGTCGCGCTTCGACAGCAAGGCGTTATGGCAGGTCCTGTTCGAAGCCGGGTCGACGACCGCGGTGATCTACCTCGTCATCGTCGGCGCGCAGATATTCACCTATGCCCTGACCCTGTCGGAGCTGCCGGAAGTTCTCGTCCACTGGATTGGCTCGCTCGACGTCGCGCCGATCGTCGTCGTCTTCCTGTTCCTGGCGATGTACATCGTGCTGGGGTCCATCTTCGAGACGATCTCGGCGATGGTCATCACGCTGCCCTTCGTGTTTCCCGTCATCGTCAAGCTGGGGCTCGACCCGATCTGGTGGGGCGTGATCAACGTCATGGTTATCGAGATCGGCATGATCACGCCGCCGATCGGGCTCAACGTCTTCGTGTTGCACAAGATGGCGCCCCACGTGCCGCTCAAGTCGATCTTCCGTGGCACGCTGCCGTTTCTCGGCGCCGACATCGTGCGGCTGGTCCTGCTGACGGTCGCCCCGGCGATTACTCTGTGGCTGCCGAAGACGCTGGGCCTGATGAAATAGCCACAGGCGGCCCGGGCGGCTGGAACCGTACGTCGGCCAAGTGGACGGGCTGGCCGCAACAGCGTCCGGTCACCAGGGGTTCGAGCCGGTTGCCGCACAGGTCGTGCCGCCAAACCGGCAACGCCGCTCCCTCCGGCCGAAGCCACCTGTCACTCCACTCCGAAATTGACAGAAACAGGGGCAACAGTTCCCGGCTCATACCGGTCAGGCCGTAGTCGTAAGCGCGGGCGTCAGCGTTGTAGGTCGGTTCGGCGAGCAGACCGACCTCGACGCAGATCTTCAGCCGATGCGACAGGATGTTGGTGGAGATGCCCAGCACCGAGACCATGGCGTCGAAAGAGCGGATTCCGAGCAGGACGCTCGCGAGGATCAGGTTGCTCCAGCGGTCGCCGATCACGTAGGTGCCCTTGAGCAGGTTCTGGCCCGGCGTCCCGTCCCGGCGCGCCTCGAGCGCTGCCCAGCGCCGGCCCCGCCCCCTGAGCCGCGGCGCCTCGATCCGGCCTGGCCCGGCTTCGACCGAGATGTCGGCGAGCTCGAGCGGGCTGCGGCAAGCGGCGCAGACCATCTGCGGTACGAGGAAATACCCGCAGGTCCGATGGCGGAGGATGCGCGGCAGCAGGCTGTGGGGCCCGGCCCACCGGTTCTGCCAGACCCAGATCATCAGGGCGAAGTCGCCGAGTTCCCGTCCCTTTTCCGTCAGCCGGTACTCGTAGCGAGCCGGGCGGTCCTGATACGGCACCCGCACCAGGATGCCATTGTCCTGGAAGGTCTGGAGACGGTTGCTCAACGTCTGACGCGTTATCCCGAGGTGCTTCTGAAACTCCTCGAACCGGGTGACGCCGAGATAGACATCGCGCAGCAGCAGCACCGACCAGGGATCGCCGAAGATGTCGATGAACCGGGCGATCGACGACAGGACCACGAGACTCGCCGCCTGGTCGGGGCGGGTCGGGTACGATGTGGGCGAAGGCTGAGCTGTCATCAAGGCCGCTAGAAAGGCTCGGGAAAAGGGGCCGCCGGCATCGCGCCGATCCCCGAGAGCCATTATACCGACCGCATCCTCGAATGTCCGGACCGACTCGAATCGGACGGTCGCGGGTCAGTCGCCGACCGGACAGGGTCGCCGGCACCGACATCTATGAACGCCCCCTCCTTGCCAAGGTGATTGTGAGCGATGGCGGTTGTGGGGTTTGCAGGGAACTGTCACGGGAAGGATGGCCGTGCCGGGAGCGGTTGCGTAGCATCGGCCCATGCCCTCGATCTCCTATGCCCGACATCAATATCCACCTAGCGTGATCCAACATTCAGTCTGGCTCTATCTGCGTTTCACCTTGAGCTACCGAGATGCGGAAGAGCTACTCGCCGAGCGAGGGCTCGACGTATCCTACGAAACGATCCGGCGGTGGGTCCTGAAGTTCGGCCCGGCGTTTGCGAAATAGCTGCGGCGGCAACGACCTCGTCCGTCCTCACGTTGGCATCTGGACGCTGGGCGTGGGTCGCTGGCGTCGAAGGTTGGTGGCGATCACCGGTCCGAATTTCACGAACCACCTACGGATGGTTTCGTAGGACACATCCAGGCCCCGCTCAGCGAGCATCTCCTCGACGTCGCGCAGACTGAGCGTGAAGCGGGCATAGAGCCAAATCGAGTGGCGCATGATCGACGGCGGGAAGCGATGGCGTTTGAAGCTGAGCTGGATCATTCGCCAGCGCAATTGATTGGATCCGCGCCGTTAACGTGACGATGCCGCGCCAAGCCAATTCATCCGACGCTCACCTGTGGCGGCGACAGGTCCTGCAGCTCGATCATCTTGCGAATCGCGCGCTCCATCAGGGAGCGCCGGATACCCAAGTGCCCGGGGTCGGACCAGAGATTGACGAGTTCGTCCGGATCTTCCTGCAGGTTATAGAGCTCGCCCCATTCGTAGCCTTCCCACAGGGTCAACCGCCATTCGGCATCGACGAAGGTCCGGAGCCGCACGGCCCTGTCGAGACCGAGATAGGGCATCGTCGTCTGCTGCTCGATGAGGATGCCGTCGTGTCGCGACGTGCCGCCGTCCGAGACGATGTCGTTGAGGTTCTGGCCCTGCATGCCGATCGGCGGCGCCAAGCCGGCCCGCATCAGGATGGAGCGCGCCATGTCGAGCGTGCCGGCGAGACCATCGACGGTCGCAGCTTCCGCGCGATCGGGCGTATCGGCCCAGATGAAGGGCACCCGGATCAGTCCCTGATAGTGCAGCGGGCCCTTCTGCATGATTCCATGGTCACCCATCCAGTCGCCGTGATCGCTGGTGAAGAGGATGACCGTATTCTCGGCCATCCCAAGCTCGTCGAGCGTGGCGAGGACCCGGCCGACGGCGTCGTCGATCAGCGCCACCATGCCGTATGTCACGGCGGTGATTTGACGTGCCTCGCTTTCCGTCACGGCATAGGGCACGACCCAGCGGCGGTCCGCCTCGCCGCGCGCGAACACGTCGTGGAGATACTGCAGGGGCGGCGGCGCATCCTTGGCGCGCTCGTGGAAGGACCGCGGCAGGGCCACGTCGGCCGGGTCGTACATGTCCCAGTACTTGCCCGGCGGCGTGAAGGGGTGGTGCGGATCCGGAAAGGAGCACTGGACGAAGAAAGGGTCGCCGCCGGCCGCCTGCTCGCGCAGGAAGTCGATCGTCATGTCGGCGACGTAATTCGTCGGATAGAGCTCCTCGGGGATGCGCGACCACCGCGTCTGAGGAGCGTCATAGCGCGAGTCGGGCTTAGGATTGACCCGGCTGCGCAGCGAATCGGCCTCGGGCAGGCGTTCGTTCAACCAAGCAGTATAGTGCCCGCCGACGTCGTCCCCATGCCAGGTGCAGATGCGGAACCGCTCGAACCCATAGAATGGCCCCAGGGCCTCGTCGCCCTCCGGATCGGTGCTCGTCTCCGAGTTGAGCTCGCGGTCGTACATCGGTCCGACCCTTGCGTGAGAGACGGCCTCCGACAGGTCGTGCGGCGGCGGCGTATAGCCCTCCGGGAAACTCGCCGGAAAGCCCGCCGGCTGGCCAGTGAAGTTCTGCAGATGCGCCTTGCCGAAAAGGCCGGTCCGGTAGCCGGCAGCCTGCAACAAATGGGTGAAGCAAGTCGCGTCTAGTCCCAGCGCAATGCCGTTCTGCCGGACCCCGTGCAAGGTCGGCATGCGCCCCGTCATGATCGTCGCGCGGTTCGGCTGACAAACCGGCGCGGCGACATAGAACTTGTCGAAACGCGTGCCCCGGGCCGCGAGACCGTCGATGTGGGGCGTGTTCAGCAGCGGATTGCCGTAGCAGCTGAGATGGTCCGCCCGCTGTTGGTCGGTGACGAAGAGGATGAAATTGGGTTGAGAGCTAGTCATGGACCTGCCGCCGGAATCGTGCCTGCGCACCCACTGTGCGCCCCTTCATTCCATAGCGGCGCCGCCTCGGGTAATGCCAATTTCCCGGCAAACTATGCTCATTCTGTATAACGGTGGATGCCTCTCGCGGTATGTCCCGCCAGGCGATGACCGTGCCCGACCGGCCGTCCCGCCGCCGCACCGACGGCGCGGGCGCGGCTACGGCCATACCTCCCGGCTGACCTCGACGATCCGCGCCAGCTTGGCCTTCTCGATGTCGAGGGTCATCGGGTTGTCGGTGACGTTGAACTTGGACATGGCCGAGCTGCCGAAGCCGCATTGCGGGCACAGGCCGAGCCGGCTCATGTCCGTGTGGCGGGCGGCCTCCTCCAGCCGGCGCTTCAAGTCGTCCTTGGCCTCGACCGCCGGGTTCTTGGTGCTGACCAGCCCCAGATAGGCGATCTTGCCCGGCGCCAGGTAGCGCAGCGGCGCGAAGTCGCCGGCCCGGGGCGAATCGTATTCCATCAGGAAGCCGTCGACGTCGGTCTCGCCGAACAGCCGCTCGGCGATCGGCGCGTAGCTGCCGTCGCCCATCCACAGCCCCTGCATGTTGCCCCGGCACAGATGGAGCAGGACGCGCATGTCCCTGGGCCGGTCGGCGACCGCCTCGTTGATCGCGTCGATGTAGCGGCCGATCAGCGCCTCGGGGTCCTCGCCGTTCTCCTGGGCGATGCGCCGGTTGGTGTCGTCGCAGCACAGGGTCAGCGGCACCTCGTCGAGCTGGAGCAGGGTGCAGCCGGCTTCGCCCAGCGCCGCGATCTCCTGCCGGTAGACCGCGGCCATGTCCGCCCAATAGGCCTCCATGTCGGGGTAGATCGACTTGTCGGCCGCCGCGCCGAAATGGCCGAAATGCATGTGCGAGGGGGTCGGCATGGTCACCTTGGCGGTCTGCGACGTGACCCCGGCGAGGAAGCTGTAGTCGTCGACCACGATCGGCCGGCGGCGCTCGATCCTGCCGGTCGCGACCGGGGCCGGCGCCGGGGTGGCGACGCCCGCGTCGTTGTGGAAGGTCAGCTTCGACGGCGCGAAGGTGAAGGCGCCGACCGCCTCCAGGAAGCCGCGCGACCAGCCGCCGCGCCGGAACTCGCCGTCGGTGACCACCGACAGGCCCAGCGATTCCTGCATCGCGACCGCCTCGCGGATCGCCTCGTCCTGGACGGCGCGCAGCCCGTCCGCGTCCAGGCGGCCCTCCTCGGCCTCGCGCCAGGCCGTCATCAGGGCCGGCGGGCGGATCAGGCTGCCGACATGGTCGGCGTGCGCAAGCGGCGGAAGATCGGTCACGGTGTCACCTCTCGTTGGCGTCTGGAGCGCTGCATCACGCCCTTCCCGTTGGAACCGCGCAGGCGCACCCAGTGTGGGCCCCTTCATTCCATAGCTGCTCCGTCTGTGGTAATGCCGATATCCCGCCAAATTATGCACATATAGTATAACGACCGATGACCACCCGCCGCTTCAACTTGAGCAGTCTGCTGGCCTTCGTCGCGATCAGCGAACGGGGCAGCATCAACAAGGCCGCCCAGGCGCTCAATATTTCCCAGCCGGCCGTTTCGCGAGGGATCAAGACCCTAGAGGAAATGCTAGGAGTGGAGCTGCTCGAACGAAGCTCCATGGGCGTCCAGCTCACGCCCCACGGGGAAGCCGTACTCCGCCATGCCAAGTCGATCGACGCAGAGCTGCGGCAGTGCCTCGAGGATTTCCGGGAGCTCGAGAAGACCGGCCGCAACCGAGTGAGCGTCGGTGGAACGCCCATGGTCGTGAGCCACATCCTGGCGGAAGCCGTCCAGCGGACCCTGTCCACCGACGCTGAGATCACGGTCAATCTCATCGAGGGCAGGTCGACCAGCCTGCTCGACGATCTGGAGGCCGGCCAACTCGACATCGCGTTCGTGCCCTTGGGGGCCGGCCATTTCGACCGGGAAATCGACTTCCGCCCGATATTTTCAGACCATTTCGCCGTCATGGCCGGCGCGCAGAACCCGCTTGCGGTCCGCGAGCGCCTGACGTTGCGGGATCTGGAGGACGAATTGTGGCTTCTGCCTGGGCGGCAAATCGAGTTACGGCACCAGTTCGAACGGGATTGGGCGACGATGGGCGCTCGATTTCCACGCGCCATCATCGAGACGACCTCGTATCTTGCCATTGATCATCTTCTGAGCGCGACAAACGCCGTGGCCCTTTTGTCCGCGGCCTTTTTCAGGGAGCAGATCGGCAGCCGCCGTCTGGTAACCCTTTCGGGCGACTGGCACTTCGTGCCGCGAACCTTTTTTCTTTGCACCCGCAAGCTGGCCACGTTCTCACCCGCCGCCGAGCTTTTTCGCCAACAGGTTCTGGATGTGTCGGAGGCCGTCAAACGTGGCCTCTACGACACGGTTGCCGCCGAGTAGCCGACCCGAGCTATAGCCGAAGCGCATAGTCAGGCTCGAATTTGGCATTACCAAATTGGGGCCTGCTCCCGCACGATGGTCGAAACAAAGCTTCGGGAGGAAACCATGATGAAAAGGCGGACCATGCGCCTTGTCGGCGCTGGCGTTTTCTTTGGCATTTATTGCATCAGCACCTTTGGTGCTCACGCCCAAACGATCAATCTGAAATTCTCTACTTTCGGCCCCGCCAAGAACCCGATCAACAGCTGCGGCCCGGTTGCGACCATCGACGGCATTACCAAGCGTACCAATGGGCGGGTCAAGTTCACCCGCTTCTTCGCCGGCACCGCCTTCTCGCACCCGCTCAAGCAGTATTCCCAGATCGCGCGCGGCGTGATCGATATGACACAAGGCGTTCTGAGCTACACGCCGGGCCGGTTTCCGTTGACGAGCATGGCCACGCTGCCTTTCCTGATGAACGACAACGCGGCCGGCGCGCGCGCGGTCACCCGCCTGACCAAGACGTACCTGAAGCGAGAATTCGACGACGTCCACCTGATGGCCATCATTGTCACCGGCCTCTACCAGTTCCACCTGCGCAAGCCCATCAAATCGGTGGCTGACTTCAAGGGGCTGCGCATCCGCGGATCGGGCCGGATCCATCGCTCGATCATCGAGAAGCTCGGTGCCATTCCGGCACAGCTTCCCGCGCCGGCCTTATACGAAGCCCTGTCCAAGGGCGTGATCGACGGCGCGATGATGCCCTGGGCCGCAGTGGTCTCCTGGAAACTTGGCGAGGTCACGAAATATAACCTGGAAACCCGCATCAGCGGCGCGCTGGTCTTCTTCGGGATGAGCAAGAAGGCTTATGCATCGCTGCCCGCCGACATCAAGACGATCATCGACACCAAGTTCTCGGGGCCGAAGTTAGCCTCGCGCATTTCCAAGTGTTGGGACCCGGTGGATGCCGAGGGCCGGGCTCTCGCCAAAAAGAACGGCAACCAAATCGTCGTCGCCGACAGCAAGATGAAGGCTGAGTTCAAGAAGCGGCTCTCCGGCATCGAGGCGGACTACGTTGCGCAACTCGAAAAGAAGGGCCTGCCGGCGAAGGCGACCTTGGCCGCCATGAAGGCGGCAATCGCGGAAGAGGAAGCGAAGGCGGCGAAGTAATCCCAGGGCGCGACTTCCCAGTCGACTGAATTCGGATGGCACCTGAGCTTGCCGGGCTCACCGGCACGATAATCCTGCTGATCCTGATCGCGTTGCGGATGCCGATCGGCCTCGCCCTCGGGTTGGTCGGCATCGTCGGCACGTGGGTGCTGCTGGGCTTCGACACGATGGTCTACGCCCTCGGAACTGCCCCGATCGATGCGTTGAGTTCGTTCACGCTCTCGGTTCTGCCGCTGTTCCTGCTCATGGGCGTTGTTTCTGCACGGTCCGGCTTCGCGGAAAGCCTCTACAACGCGGCTTATGCCTTTGTCGGCCACCGCCGGGGCGGCCTGGCGATGGCGAGCCTGATCGCCTGCGGGGGATTCGGAGCCGTCTGCGGGAGCAGCCTGGCGACCGTGGCCACGATGGGCAGGATCGCGGTCCCGCAGATGCTCCGCTACGGCTACGCGCCACAGCTCGCGGCAGGGTCGGTGGCGACGGGCGCGACGCTCAGCATTCTGATTCCGCCGTCGCTACCGATGATCATCTACGCCGTCCTCACCGAAACCTCGATCGGAAAGCTCTTCGCGGCGGGCATCGTGCCGGGCATCATCGGCGTCATCTTCTATACCATCACGACCATTATCTGGATGCGGCTCCAGCCCGAGGCAGGTCCCGCTGGAAGCCGCAGCAGCTGGGGTGAACGCCTGAAGCTCATCTCCGGTGTCTGGGGCGTGGTTGGGCTGTTCCTCGTCGTTCTGGGCGGTATCTTCGCGGGCCTGTTTTCGCCGACAGAGGGCGCGGCGGTGGGGGCTGGAGGCGCGACGCTCCTCGGCTTCGCAACCCGTCAGCTGAGCCTCAAGTCGTTCATTCAGGCCGTTGGCGAGACGGTCGTGCTGACCGCGGCGATCCTATTCATCGTCATCGGCGTCCAACTGTTCGACTTCTTCATCTCCGGCGCCCAATTCCCGCAGGGACTTGCAGCAATTCTCAACGGCCTCGACCTGCCCCGTTACGTCATTCTCATCGGCGTGCTGGTGTGTCTCATCATCCTGGGCTGTTTTCTGGACGTCATCGCGATCATCTTCGTAACGACACCGGTCCTGTTCCCGGTGATACAAAAGCTCGGCTTCGACCCGATCTGGTACGGCATCATGACCATGATGATCGTCGAATTCGGCGCGGTGACGCCGCCGATCGGCATGAACATCTTCGTGCTGACGAAGCAGCTCCCCGAGGTGAGCGCGGTCCAGGCCTTCCGGGGCATCGTGCCCTATCTGGGCGCGGACGTCGCTCGGCTTATCCTGTTCATCCTCTTCCCCGGAATCGTCCTCTGGCTGCCGCACATATTCTTCAAATGAGCGAAACCAAGAACCATTCGATCCTCTGGTACGTCTGCGTGGCGATGGCGTCCCTGGCCGGGCTGGCCGTCGTCGGCCTGATGGCCGTCACCATCGCCGACATCGTCGGTCGCAACCTGGCGCTATACTACATTCTAGGCGTCATCGAGATGTCGACGCTGACGGTTATCCTGCTCGGCTATTTTGCCTTCCCGTTCAAGTTTCTGGTTGACGGCCAAATCGCGGTCGACCTGTTCACGCTCCGCCTTTCGGAAAAGACAAACCGCCGGCTGGACAGCCTATGGCTGATCATCACGGGCTTGTTCTTCTTGGCGATCGCTTATCCCGTGCTGGCGAACGGGCTTCAGCTCCATGCGCAGGGGGAGCGGACCACAAATATGGAATGGTCCCCATTGGTATTCGCGATCCCCGCGTGCGTGGGATCGGTTGTAACCGCGATGGTTTGCATTGCGAGCGGAATTCATCGGTTATTTGGTAAAAGCGCGGAAAAAGCAGACGTCGATAGTATGGCTGGTCTATAGGGCCGATATTGGCGCCGTAACGTCTCTACAGCGACGTCTCCGCGCCGCCAACACTGCTGGAAACGGCTGGAAACTGTGGGCTTTTGTCCCGATACGTCTTGAAGATCGGGTCGCGACGGAAAGAATGATGGGCCCGGCAGGAGAAACGTTCGTGAACATAAAATAACTATATTTCATATGCTTATGTGACTGCTGCACGAATCAATGTGTAGATTGTATATGACTCCATGCAAGTATTGCCGCTCGAAGTATGTGTTCAAGCGTAGTGCTCCGTCGAAGTTTGCATTCGGTGGAGGCTTGGGCCGAGTTCTTCGAACCGAGCGGGTCGGCGAATAGCGACAAAGCCCCCTTCCTTACAAATTTGTAAGCTACCGGCCAGGCGCTCCCAAGCCTCGGTCTCCAATTATGCAGCGTAACGCCCCGAACCGTCGGGCACCTGCAACAGGAGACCAAGACTATGGCCTACCGAAAAATCCTTCTGACGAGCATGGCGATGGCCGTCGCCTTGGGTGTCGCCGGCGGCGCGATCGCCGAGACCGGAAAGAGCGTCAGCCCGCCGGCCGTAAAGGCCGGTGTTCCGGCGCAGCCTTCGCTCGTCACGGCCATCGCGGCCGCGCAGCGGCACACCGCTGGCCGGGCGCTCAAGGTCCGGACGGACCACGATAAAGGCCCGCTCGCCTATCGCGTCACCGTGGTGGCCAGTGGCAAGCTTCTCAAAGTCTACGTGGCAGCTTCGGACGGTAAGGTGATCCGTGTCGAGGACGAGGGGCGCCTCGACCGGTCCTTCGACCGCGACGATCGTTCCGAGATCGCCAAATTCCTGTCCGCGCCGACGACCTTCTCGGCCGCGATCAAGACGGCCGTCGCGAACGGCGAAAAGGCCGTCAAGGCCGAATTCGAGAACGAAGACGGCAAGGTCCTGATCGAGGTCAAGGTCGCCAAGGGCGATCACGTTCGCAGCGTCAAGATCAACGGCGCAACCGGCAAGGTCGTCAACGCGGGCGATCGAGATCGCGAAACCGACGGCGAACACCACGACGAAGACTAGGCGCTTCTTCGGGCCCGGTCTGCGACGACGGGAGAGCGGGCCCGCCTGCCTGGCAAATCAACCAAGGACCCAGGATCATGCTTCTCCAGATCGACGGACTCCAACAGTCGCTCGGCGGCATTGAAGTCTTGCACGACGTTCGGCTGTCGCTCGACGAAGGCTCCATCTACGGCCTCCTCGGTCCGAACGGCGCCGGAAAGAGCACCACGATCGCATCGGCGCTCGGGCTCCTCAAACGCGATGCCGGACGGATCGAGGTTGCCGGGCGCGACCCCTCGACCGATGCCGAAGCCGTCCATGCCCAGCTCGGCGTGTTGCCGGAACAGAACGGCTTCTACGACTGGATGTCCGCGTCCGACTATCTCTCCTTCTTCGCATCGCTTTACGGGCTCCGACGGAGCCGGCTCGAGATCGAACAGCGTCTTGCGCGGGTAGGCCTGAAACCGCGATCCGGCCAGCTGATCGGCACCTACTCGCGAGGCATGCGCCAGCGTCTCGGGCTGGCACGAGCGCTGGTGGCCGATCCCCGCCTGCTCATTCTGGACGAGCCCACCAACGGGCTGGATCCGAAGGGGCGGCGCGAGATTTACGATATTCTGCTCGAACTCGGCGCCCGCGGCGTCGGCATCCTCTTGTGCACGCACCTGCTCGATGACGTGGAGCGCCTGTGCGACCGGATCGGCGTGATCGTCGAAGGCCGGACGGTGGCGGAGGGATCTATCGCGGACCTCGTGCGCGAGCACGAGCAGGCGTCACGCTTTCGGCTTCGGCTCGCCGGTCAACCGCCGTCCAACGGTGTCAGCTTCTCCATTGTCGCGCACGAAGGCGAGTGGTGGATCGTCGATCTCGACCCCGCGACGCAGCCCAGCGACGCCTGGCGAGACGCCTTGTTCAGCGGCTGGCCGATCGTCGAGATCGAACGAGCCGGTGGCGGTCTCGAAGACCTTTACCTGACGCTCACCGAGGGGAGGCCGTCATGAGGCCAACAGCGCTCATTGCCCGCAAGGAAGCGGGGGAATTGCTGCTCAGCTCGCGAGGGCTGACGTGGCTGATGGCGGTCGCCGTCGCGCTGTCCGCCTTCGGCCTGCTCCTGGTCAGCAATACCGAGCTCAGCCTCCTGGACAACGCGCAAGTCGTGTACGACATGCTTGGCATCGTGACCGCGCTGGGCGCCCTGTTGGCGCTCATCGTCGGCATAGATGCAGTCGCCGGCGAACGCGAGCGAGGCAGCCTCGTCCCGCTTCTGCTCATGCCCGTTTCCCGCGACAGCATTCTCATCGGCAAGCTCGGCGGTGTCGCGATCGCCTGGGCGGTGATGTTCGTCCTCGCCCTACCATACGTCTGGGCGGTCGGCAGCACGGGCCAGAACATGCTCGACGGTGTCGCCGCGCTTGCCGTGCTCGGAACGCCCGTCGTGCTCGGCTTTGGTTTCTTCGGGATGGGCTTGGGTAGCCTCATGGGCTCCGCTCGATCGGCGATGCTGACCGGGCTGGTGACGATCATCGTCTCGGCGAGCCCGCTGCTGCTCGGGCCCGGCCTCCGCCAATCGGCCATCGGCAAGGCTTTCGACGCCGTCAACCCGATCTCCGCGGCGCTCAACGCCTACGACGCGGTGATCATCGATTCACAGTCCCTCGCGCGGCAGGCGCTTCATATCGGCATCGCGGTGGTCTGGCTCGGCCTCACCGTGTGGCTCGCCCACTCCGGCTTCCGCCGGTTGGCGCGATAGCGGAGAATTCTCATGAAAATCAAGTACATCCTCGCCCTCGCCGCAATCCTCTGCTGGGCGCCATCTGCCCTGGCCGCATCGCTGTCGATCGACCTCCTTGCGGCAAAGACCAACCCCACGGCTCCGCAAATGGGCGACCATCTGTCGTTCCGGACGACGATCCGCAACGACGGTACGAAACCGATCGACGGCGTGATCGCCTGGATCAGCCTGGTCCAAATCGACAGAGGCAAGGAACAACCCGTCGACCTGGAGGACTGGAGCGCCCACAAGGCGGTGACCGCGACCTCGCTGAAACCGGGCGCCGAGATCAAGACGACGTGGCCCATGCGGCTGATCAAGGCCGGCCACTATCGGGTCGTCGTCAGCGCAGCGACGCACTCAGGCGCCGCCTTGAGCGCGAGTCCGTTCGCGGACTTCTACGTTCGTCAGAAGCCGGTCGTCGAGTCGAACCGTGTGCTGCCGGTCGCCCTGGGCCTGCCCCTGCTGATTGCCGGCGGACTCGTGTGGCAACGGCGCCGACGTCACGTCCCCTGAGCACAGGACGACGGCTGAACGCCTCCCGAAGCGGCCCCGCGAAGCCAATCGACAGTCGGACAATCGCCTTTTTCCACTCACTACGTAGCACCAAGAAGCAGGCTATGGCCAAACCGAAGAATCGAATTGGACAGCAAATCAACAAGATCGCGGAGATCACGATCTATTTCTGGATCTTGAAGATTCTCGCGACAACGCTCGGTGAAACGGCAGGCGACTACCTGTCGATGACCCTGAAGCTCGGTTACTTGGAAAGCCTTGGCATTACCGCCTTCGCACTCGTGGTTCTGATCGCCGTACAAGTCCAGGTCAGCAGATATCTTCCCCTGGCCTTTTGGGCGGCAATTGTCGCGACCACCACGGCGGGAACCGAAGTCTCCGACTTCATCGATCGCACGCTCGGACTCGGCTATATCGGCGGATCGATGATCCTTGCCGTGGGCCTTCTATCGACGCTGGCTGCTTGGCGTTATCGGGAAGGAAACCTCGACATCGACCCGATTACCAAGAAGGACACGGAAGTCCTGTTCTGGGTCGCTGTCATCTTCTCGAACTCTCTCGGTACAGCATTTGGCGATTTCCTGACCGATGTGCTCGGCCTGAGCTTTGTCGAGGGGTCGCTCGTAACGGCAGGCATCATCTGCGTTGTCGCGGTTCTCCATTACTCGAAATCCGCAAGCGATGTCGCGCTGTTCTGGATCGCATTCATCTTCACGCGGCCGTTCGGCGCAACGTTCGGCGACTTCCTGACAAAGCCGATATCTCATGGCGCCCTGGCTCTTCCTCGTGCGTACGCTTCCCTGACGACGCTCGCGCTGATGGGCCTATTCCTGGTTCTCTCCGTGTGGTCGGACACGCGCCAACAAGAATCGGGCGGCTGAGGCGCCAAAGAAGCCATCGTCCTTGTCGGCGGGCAACAGCGACACTCTCTCTGGCGGAGCAGGAATATGACGGTTCGAAAGTGGATTTCATGCACGTCTCTCATGCTGTTGATCTCTTCGATGGCCCTCGTGCCGCAGGCCTCAGCACACCAGACCAACTACATGACGGATGCAAGAAGCGGTTGTCGCGTCGTCACGCCGATCGCCCACCCGTCCGCATTGTTCGCGGTCGTCTGGTCCGGTGTCTGTCGAGGCGGCTTGGCGCGCGGCGCGGGTCGTCTGACGGTTTACTACTACGGCGAAATATTCATGACGCTGCAGGGCCGGTTCCGAGACGGAAAGCTCGTTGGTCGAGGCATCCGTTGGATGCGGTCGGGAGAGGAATATCGCGGGCCGTTTCGGAACAATATCCCGAACGGGAAGGGCGCCATAAGATTTGCCAACCGCGCGATTTATCGGGGGATGGTTGTCAATGGACGAATGTGGGGGCGAGGAACTCTGAAGCTTCCTGGTGGCCATCAAAGAACGGTCTTGTACGGCAAATTGGTCGGACGCTAGAGCCGCATAAAGCGAGGAATAAAATATGTCCACATCAGGTGCAATTCGGTCGTCCACGGTTTGGAACAAGGTTCCAGAGGTCACGGCGTTCTTCTGGATCATCAAAGTTCTGGCAACTACCGTTGGTGAAACGGCAGCCGATTTTCTGAACGTGAACCTAGGCCTTGGGTTGAATGGCACGTCGGTCGTCATGGGCGTGTTGCTGATCGCGGCGCTGATTCACCAGGTTCGAACCGACCGCTACAAACCGTGGATATACTGGCTGTCCGTCGTCCTGATCAGCATTGTCGGCACCCTGGTCACGGATAATTTGGTGGACAATTTCGGCGTCAGCCTCCAGACGACGACGATCGTATTCGCGATTGCGCTCGCGGCGACATTTGCGATCTGGTACGCGCGCGAACGGACGCTGTCCATTCACACTATCGGCACGCTCAGGCGCGAACTGTTCTATTGGGCGGCGATCCTGTTCACTTTCGCGCTCGGTACGGCGGCGGGAGACTTGGCCGCCGAAGGCTTCGGGCTCGGCTACGTTCAGTCGCTCTTGATCTTCGGCGCACTGATCGCGGCGACGGCCGCGGCCTACTATTTGTTCAAAGCAAACGATGTTCTGTGCTTCTGGATCGCTTATGTCTTGACCCGGCCGCTCGGTGCATCGATTGGCGATTTCCTGTCCCAGCCTATCAGCGATGGCGGGCTCGATCTGGGCACTATACTGACCAGCGCGATCTTTCTCGGCACGATCCTGATGTTGGTGGTCTACCTGACGATAACCCGAAAGGATGTCCTGCCGCCGGCAAGTGCGTTCACTGAGGATTGAGCGGCCGATGAACGACCAAGGGATCGCAACGTCAGGCGCAATGAAGCACGCGGACCAGGACCATGAAGATACTCGTCATTGAGGATGATCAGGAAACGGCGGCGTATATTGCCAAGGGTCTGCACGAGCATGGCCACACGGTTGATCATGCAAGCACCGGGCGAGACGGTCTCCTGCTGGCAGCCGGCGAGCCATACGACGCGTTGATCGTCGACCGAATGCTGCCTGGGTTGGACGGGCTCGCGATCGTCAAGACGATCCGCAGCGCCGGCGTCAAGACACCGGTCCTGTTCCTGACGACGCTGGGCGGCATCGATGATCGGGTCGAAGGCCTCGAAGCCGGTGGCGATGACTACCTCGTCAAGCCGTTCGCCTTCGCCGAACTCGTTGCCCGACTCAACGCCTTGGTCCGGCGGCCCCCCATCAAGGACGTCGAAACGACCTTGCAGGTGGCCGATCTTGAGCTCGATATCCTCAAGAGAACTGTCTCGCGCAGTGGCCATCCGATCGAGCTGCAGCCCCAAGAGTTCAAGCTGCTAGAGTATCTGATGCGGAATGCCGGGCGCGTGGTGACGCGGACAATGTTGCTCGAAAACGTCTGGAACTATCACTTCGAACCCCAAACGAGCGTGGTTGAGACACACATCAGCCGGCTGAGAGGGAAGATCGAAGGCAAGTTTTCGGAACCGCTAATCCACACCGTCCGCGGATCGGGATACGTACTTCGTGAACCCGACTAGGCTCCTGCGAACGACGAGCTTCAGGCTCACGGCCATCTACGCGACCGCATTCGGCTTGTCGTTCATTCTGCTGTTCGCTTTGGTCTACTGGATCGCCAGCAACGCCCTGACGCGGCAGCTCCAGACCTCGATCAACGCCGAACTTGCGGCGTTGACCGATCGGCATCGCGAAGCGGGGACGAAAGGTCTAGTGGACGAGATCGTCGAGCGTTTGCGGTCGAAGACCCACCCGACGACTTTCTATCTTCTCGAGGACCGCACAGGCCGAAGGCTAGCGGGAAATTTGAGCCTCGTGCGCCCCTTCTCCGGGTGGCGACATCTGTCGGCACCAGAGCACTCGTTGAAGCGAGCGCAGGAAGATCCGATAGACGATGAAGACGGCTTGGTACTGGCCAAAGGACAGATGCTGTCCGGCCAACTGTTTCTGGCCGTCGGCGCCAACCGTCATCGCGTCACCGAGGCGGAAGAAGCGATCTTGCGCTCCATCGCCTGGGGCGTTGGCGCCACCCTACTTCTTGCTGTCGGCGGCGGACTGTTGACGAGTGCGCTATTTCTCCGCCGACTCGACGCCATCAACAGCACAAGCCGCGAAATCGTCGCCGGGAATCTTTCCGATCGAATTCCGACGCGCGGAACCGGAGACGAGGTGGACCGGTTGGCGGAAAACCTGAATGAAATGCTGGATCGAATCCAGGCCCTTATGGAAGGGCTGCGCCAGGTCACCAACGATATTGCGCACGACCTGCGTACGCCACTGAGCCGAGTGCGACAGCAGCTAGATACCGCCCATCGGGAAGCCAAGACGACAAGTGACTACGAAGTGGCGGTCGAGAATGCGCTTGCCGAGACGGACAGCGCCCTATCGATTTTTGGCGCGCTGTTGCGTATCGCCCAGATTGAATCAGGCAGTCGTCGGGCGTCATTTGCGAAAGTCGATCTGTCCCGTGTGTTTGATGAGGTCGTACTGACCTACCAACCGGTTGCTGAAGACCTCGGAAAGGCATTGGTAGCGGATGTGTCACCCGATGTCTGGACCATTGGGGATCGAGAATTGCTTGTTCAAATGATTGTAAACTTGGTCGAGAACGCGCTGAATCACACATCGGAGCATACTCAGGCATGTCTGTCGCTCCATCAAAGTGCTGACGGTCCGATTGGTATCGTCGCAGATAACGGTCCTGGCATCCCCGAGGCCGAGCGAGAACAGGTATTTCGGCGCTTCTATCGGCTCGACCGAAGCCGAGCGACGCCCGGCAGCGGAATGGGCCTGGCTCTGGTCGCGGCGATCGGGGAAATACATGGCATCGAAATTCAACTGTCCGACAGCGAACCAGGCCTGAGAGTTACGCTAAATTTTCCCAAGCTGAGCATTTGACAAACTCTTCTAAACGGCGCTGTCAGAGCAATCTGCGCTGGTCGGAAGCGACGTTCAGCCTTGAGCCTTATCAGGCCGCCAGCTGACGCCACTCGGCCAGGGCAGCCGACCGGTTCAGTTTGAATTCGTTGCGATTGGTGAGGTGGCGGCCGAGGTTGAAGTGGTTGCACACGGAGGCATGAACGGCGGCAAACTTCTGCAAGGCCTTGATGTCCCGGAAGCGGGCCATCGCCCCCTCGCGTCGTCGAAACGGCTGATGTGAACTCTCCGCTCGATTATTGAGCCATTGACCGCATCGTTGACGCCCAGCGTTACCGATCTCCGTCATCGCCGCTCGATAGGATCGCAACCAGTCCGTCACGATCGAGTTCGGGCGCCCATATCGCTTCATCGCGCGCTTGAGAAAGGTGAGCGCCGCCCGGCGGTCCCTGCGCTTCGTGGCGAAGACATCGAGAACCTCACCCTCTCATGATCCACGGCTCGCGAGAGATAGTGTGCTTGGCCGTTGATCCGCACGAAGACTTCGTCCAGGTGCCAGCGCCACAGGGAATAGGATCGGTCACGAACACGTCGTCTCTTGATCTCGGCGGCGAACATCGGCCCGAACCGGTTCCACCAGAAACGCACCGTCTCGTGACAGATGATCGATGCCACGCTCGAACGGCAGATCCTCGACCTGTCGGAGCGACAGCGGGTATCGGATGTACATCATCACCGTCAGGCGGATCATCTCCGGTGAATTTTTGAAGTAGCGGAATGGATTGCGCATCGGGGAGGGCTATGGGCCACTCGTCCTTCGCCACAAGCCGATTTGCTCTGACACTGCCCTTCCCCGGGTTCCCTGCCTCACCATCCGGCGCCGAGCGGCGACCGTGAGCGCGCGTTCAACCAGTCGATACTGACGCTCCTCAAGGCTCGGTGATCCAATTCGGGCCAACGCTCGTAAAGCCGGATGAACGATCCACTTCGAGGTTCGCATGCTCGAAAGCTTGCCGGCGATCCCAGCGTCGTTGAATGATGGGCCATCCTATGGGCTCATGAGCCGCTTCGATCGAGCGCCAGTTTCAGCACGGGAGGTGGTTGCGAAACCCAACGACGACCAGATCGCGTGGATGCTTGCCGTCGGACGCGACCGCGATCGCACTGCGTACGCGGCCCTGTTCAACCATTTCGCGCCGCGCGTGAAGTCTTTCATGCGCAAGGGCGGCATGTCGGGCGAACTGGCCGAAGACATCGCTCAAGAAACGATGGTGCAGGTCTGGCGCAAGGCCCACACCTTCGATCCGGAGCGCGCCGCCGTGTCGACCTGGATCTTTCGGATTGCGCGGAACAAGCGGATCGACCGCCTGCGCAGCGAAGGTCGCCCCGCGATCGAGGAGGAGGCCTACCGCGTCGAACTCGGTGAACAGGCTGAACCCTCCGATCCGCTCGAGGCTGCGGCGTTGGATCAGACGTCGCGGCGCATCCGCGACCTCGTCGCGGATCTGCCCGCCGACCAGCTGAAGGTGATCGAGAAGGCCTTTTTCGAGGACAAGCCGCACGGGGAAGTCGCTCAGGAACTCGGCCTGCCGTTGGGCACGGTCAAGTCACGAATTCGCCTTGCCTTGGCCCGACTGAGAAAAGCGTTGCCGGACGAAGAATGATGATACACCACCAGCCATCCGATGATCTGTTACTGGACTATGCCACGGGCGCGCTGCCCGAGGCCGTGGCGCTCGCCGTGGCGACCCATGCGGCGCTCTGCCCTGACAGCCTCGAGCGCATCGAGGCGCTGGAAACCGTTGGCGGCGCATTGCTTGACGACGTGCCGCCGGAGGCGATGGCCGAGGACGCCCTGGCGCATGCTTTGGCGGCGATCGAGGTTGCACCGCACGTCGAGCCGGGCCCGGAGCCATCAGACGGGTTCGATGACGCCACCCTCGCCGCCGTGCCGGCTCCCTTGCGTCCCTATCTCGGCCGAAACCTGGCCGAATTGGAATGGCGGCGCCTGAACCGCTACGTGGCTTCGGCGACCCTTCACACCCGGCGGAACGACCAACAGCTTCGGCTGCTTCGAATCAGCGCCGGAGCCGCCGTGCCCGAACATACCCATCGCGGAGGCGAGATCACCGTCACCCTGACGGGCGGCTATTCCGACGGTTTCAATCACTATCTGCGCGGCGACTTCCAGTACGCCGATCCGTCGCTCACGCATCGTCCCAAGGCGGACGAGGGCGAGGATTGCCTGTGCCTCGTCGTGCTGGACGCGCCGATCCGGCTGACAGGCCCGCTGGGTCGACTGATCGACCCGTTCGTCCGCATCTAGGCCCGCGGTCCCGCCCGGATGGCGCTCATCTGGATCACCGGCGCAAGCTCCGGCATCGGCGCCCGACTGGCGGCCCGCCTTGCGAAGGACGGGCACACGGTCGCCACGAGCGCGCGGCGTGCGGCCGAACTCGAGAAGCTGGCGTCGGAAGCCGGAGGATCGACCGGAAGGGTCGTTCCGCTTCCGTTGGACGTCACCGATCGCGAGGCGGTTCGCAACGCGGCGCGTCAGCTCTTCGATGCGGAGGGCATACCCGATACGGTGATTCTCAACGCCGGCACCTACGTTCCCATGACCGTCGACGCATTCGACGCACAGGCCTTCGGCCAGCAGGTCGACGTCAACCTGATGGGGACGGTCAACGTGATCGAAGCGGCTCTGCCGCCGATGCTCGAGCGCGGCCATGGCCGCCTGGTGATCGTCGCGTCGGTCGCCGGGTACCGGGGGCTGCCAGGCGCCGCGGCCTACGGCGCCACCAAGGCCGCGCTGATCAACTTGGCCGAAGCGATGCGCGTCGAGCTCGAACCACGCGGCGTCATCGTGCAACTGATCAACCCGGGCTTCGTCGACACCCCGCTGACGCGCAAGAACCGGTTCAGGATGCCGTTCCTGATGCCCCTCGATGCCGCGGTCGATCGGATGGCGCGAGCCCTGAAATCGGACCGGTTCGAGGTGACCTTCCCCCGGCGCTTCACCTGGCAGCTCAAGTTGCTGCGGTGCCTTCCCTACGCTCTTTATTTCCCGATCGTGCGCCGAAGGACCGGTGTGGCGTCTTCTCAGTCGCGCCAATAGGTCGCGTATAGTCGACCGACGACGAAGCCCCACTTGCGGGCGACGGACACATTGAGCACCGCGTCGGTCCCATGGCCGTACATGCGGTCGTCGAACGACATCACGATCGACCTGCTGCCGATCGGCAAGCGGAGCCGATAGCGCCAGAACACCGTGTTCACGTCGGAACTGCCGACCGCCGGACCGACCATATCGTCGACGTCGGCTTCGTAGCGTCCCCTGCCCAGCGGGGTCACCCGCCACACGCGCCGCTGCTCCGCACCTGCCTCGGGGCGAAGCCTTTCGTCGATGACGAAGATCCCGTTGCGCCAGTCGCCCGTCATCTCGATGTCGAAGCGGCTGCGGATCTTCCCGAAGCGATCCTCGAAGAAGCCCCAGCCGCGGATCGTCCCCTCGAAGAATTGCTCGAATTCAAAGGGTTTTGCGCCGTCGGCGCGGGACAACGAGACGGACTCGGCGTCGGGATGCTCGCCGTAAGGCGCGGATTGGCTGTCGATCGGCATCTTCTGCTCGGGAACGCGGTTCATGCTGGACGGGTGAGGAGAATATGGCTGACGTCGATGTTTCCGGCCCGGAAGCCGCCCTCGCAGTAGCCGAGATAGAAGAGCCACAGGCGCCGGAACCGTTCGTCGAAACCGAGCCGCGCGATTTGCGGCCAGGCTGTTTCGAACCGATCTCGCCACGCTGCCAGGGTTTCGGCGTAGTGCTTGCCGAAGTCGGCATTGTCCCGCCACAGCAGACCGGCGGCGGCCGCCTGCCCGCGCAGCCGCGGCATCGACGGCAGCAGGCCGCCGGGGAAGACGTGCCGCTGGATGAAGTCGACGGAACGGCGATAGCGCTCGAACAGGCGATCGTCGATCGTGATCGCCTGCAGCGCGATATTGCCGCCGGGGACGACGAGGTCGGACAGTCGCCGGAAGAAAAGCGGCCAATACTTCTCGCCGACCGCTTCGATCATCTCGACGGAGACGATGTGATCGAACTGGCCTTCGACATCACGGTAATCGCACAACGCGACCTGCACCCTGTCGGCGAGGCCTTCCCGCTGCACGGCCGCGGCGGCATGCTCTCGCTGCGCGGGCGAGAGGGTGATCGCCGTGACCCTGGCGCCCCGCTCCCGCGCCGCGAGCCTCGACAGGTATCCCCAGCCGCAGCCGATCTCGAGCAGGCGATCGCCCTCGCGAATGTCGAGACGGTCGAGCAGCCGTCGGCACTTGTTGGTCTGAGCGTGTTCGAGCGATTGACCGGGCCGTTCGAACAAGGCCGCCGAGTAGCTCATCGTCTCGTCCAGCCACTGGGCGTAGAAGCTGTTACCGAGATCGTAGTGCGCGGCGATGTTGCGGCGGCTCCCGGACCGGCTGTTCTCGTTCTGCCGATGCGCGATCCGGTCGATCAGTCTCCGGGGCGTCCACGCGCGCCGATCCGCACCCCGCCCCATGATATTCAGGGCGGCCAATTCGATCGCACTCGCCAGATCGGGACTGTCCCAGTCGCCGTCGACGAAGGCTTCGGCGAAACCGATGGCGCCGCCGGTCGCGAGGCGGCGAAGTCCCCGCCATCGCCGCAACCGGATCACGGCAGCGGCGCCCGGCCGACCGCTGTCGAGGCGGGACATGGCGCCGTTGGGCCAATGGATGGTCAGCGATCCGATCGTCAGTCTGCGAGAGAGCCAGCCCTCCAGCCAGCGCGCTGCTGAAGCGGTCAGCGCGCGGGCCGATTGGTGCCGCTGTCGGGTAAGGGTCGTCATTGCTCGGGCTACTCGGGATTGCTAGGCCGGATCGCGAAGGTTTCCCCGGACGAGCGCCCGACGGGCGCGACGCGGGGATCGGAAGGGCACCCTCTTCAGCCACAGGCGCAATGCCTGCCAGTGGATGGCGCCGATCACCCGATAGGTCATCAGCGGATAGCGGAACAGGGCAGCCAGCAGGGTTCGATCGCTCAGCGGCGTCCGCTTGCCGGCGAAGCTCGCGCGAAACAGGACACCATCGTCGTCCTGTTCCTCGATCACGAGTGCGGTCGACGCGCCCGGATCGCAGACGCGAAACCGGTACCGCCCGGCGACGGCTATGAAGGGCGATACGAAAAATGCCTTTTCGCACTGCTGCTCCACGGGCGAACCGGGGGGCGCCTCCCGATCGACCGGCAGTACGTAGGCGTGCCGGCCACCGAAGGTGTTGTGGACCTCGTAGACGATCGCCCTCAGGCGGTCGCCGTCGGGCGTCGGTTCGTGGCAATAGAACACGCTGAGCGGATTGAACACGTACCCGAGCAGTCGCGGGAAACAGAGGACGCTGAGCCGGAGCCGTTGGGCGTCGAACCCGGCGCGCGCCAGCGCATCAGCGAGCCAGACCCTGGTTTCGACGCCCGGAGGGCCGTGGTCCTTTTCCCGAAACGCGAACACCGCGCGATGGCTGGCGGAAAAGAAGCGCAGGTCGCGATCAATGGTCGCCAGTTCGTCGAGATCGATCAGCAGCATGAACACGCGATAGGAAAAACGGTGGTCGACCGGACGCATCCGGTGGTGCGCGACACGACCGTGGTACACGCACGAGCGCTGGATCGCCGTCATGCCGCCATCACCTCGGGTTGCAGCTCGGCGTCCATCGGCAACGGCGGGTCATCGGACCAGGGGGGATTGAGGCCGAAGGCCGCCGCCACCGACAGCGCCGAGCTCAAGGCGTCCTCGTGAAAGCCGAAGCCAAAATAGCTGCCGCAGAACCACGTGCGGCGGACGCCCTGTATGTTGGCCAGCGCGCCTTGGGCATCGATCGCGTGCTGATCGAACTGCGGGTGGTCATAAACAAACTCCGCGTGAATTCGAGACGGCACTCGCAACGGATTGAGCGACACGAACAGATCGGGCGCCGCGCCGAGTTTCTGGAGGCGGTTCATCCAATAGGTGACGGACACCGGTCTATCCAGGTCATGGTCCGTCTGCGCCAGGTAGTTCCAGCTCGCCCATGCCCGACGGCGGAGCGGCATCAGCCGGCAGTCTTCATGCAGAACCGCGCGGTTCTCCGCGTACCGGAACGCGCCCAGCAATCGCGCCTCTTCGCGCGACGGGTCGTCGAGGATCCGGAGCGCCTGGTCCGCGTGGGTGGCGACGACCACGTCGTCGTAGGTATGGGTCTCGCCCCCGGCGCGGAGCAGCACCCGGTCGGCTCTGCGGGCTGATACCATCGACCGCGGTGCCAGACCGGATCGATCCCGCGAGCCGCGCGGCCATCGCCCGAACATATTGCCGGGAACCGCCGCGAACCGTCCGCCATTGCGGCCGGCCGCGGAATTGCAGCAGCCCGTGATTGTTGAAGAAGCTCAAGAAGCTTCGCGCCGGAAAGGCCAGGATGCCCTCGGCCGGACCTGACCAGATCGCCGCCGCCATCGGCAACAGGTGCGCCTGGATGAAGACGTCGCTGTAGCCCCCGTCGCGCAGGATGTCGCCCACGCTCGCGGTGCCGAGACCGTTGGAATTCGCCGGGTCGGCATATTCTGCGAAGAAGCGCCTGATGTCGTAGACCATGCGCCAGAAGGCTGGCTTCGCCAAGTTGGCGGGCTGAGCCAGGAGGCCACGTCCACGCGCGGCGCCGGCATACTCGAAACGTCCGTCACCGATAGAGACCGAAAAGGACATCTCGCTGGGGTCGGTCGCGACGCCAAGGTGCCCCAAGAGCGCGGTCAGATGCGGATAGTTCTGTTCGTTGAAGACGATGAAGCCCGTGTCCACGGACGTCGTATCCGCAGGCGCCTCGACGTCGACGGTGTTGCTGTGGCCGCCCAACCGGGTGTCGGCTTCCCAAAGCGTCACACGATGGCGGTGTGAGAGGAGCCATGCGGCTGACAGCCCCGCCACCCCCGAACCGACAACGGCGATGTGTCTCCGGGGCGGCAGGGCGCTGCGCGCCGACGAACCGCCGCTCGGCATAGATGTCAGGACCGTGTTCACGTTGGATACCTGCTCAGTCGACATGCTGGTTGATACGAGGGTTGGTCGTGGATGGATCACTAGCTCGCGCGGGATCGGCAAGAACCGCCGACCGTCGTGCTGCTGCCTCCTCTCGTCCGCGCGTATGCGAGTGTCCAAGTCGGTCAGTGTGCGAAAGACACTGTCAGTGTCTTGGGCGCGGGTCGGAAGCGGCGCAGAGGCCTCGTGCGAATGTTGTCAGACTAACTGAGTTCCGCATGCCAGCTCCCGCCGGCACAGCATATCAAGCCGCCAGCTGACGCCGTTGCGCCAGGAGGAATGCCGGGTGCGGCATTGTCATCTATGAACGCCCCCCGCTTGCCAAGGTGATTGTGAGCGATGGCGGGCTGGGGGCGTTTATAGGTGATAATGCCCTTGATGGACTTCAGCGGCATAGACCCAAGCTTCCCGTCAATCGTACTTCATCGCGGAACGCGCTTTAACGCGCCCTGACCCTGACCGCGATTTCGTTGCGCCGCAGGAATGGCGGTGTCCATGGAGGGTCGTAGAAGTAAGAGACCGGTTCGCTGACGGCTTGCCATGTGGATTTGGCTAGAGCGGCTGTGAGGATACGTCGCTGCCTGCCTATTTCGGCGTCGTCAGGGGCCCCTGAGAAGCGAACAGCGGCAATGATCATGGCGGGTACCGCGCGGATCTTGACTTCGCGGGTCGATCGGAATCGGAGCGGTCTCGACCGAATATTTTGTGGGAAGGAAGAACGCCATGCGCAACTTGCCGGCGTTGCGCTGGGTCTGAACTGGCGCCGTCATCGCGATCTTCTCGCCGGTCCGCTGGGTTTCGACAGGCGCGGTCATCGCAATTTTTGCTTTGGCCCGGTTTTTGCCGAAGATGTAGCCGGCGAGGATGCGAAAGGCCTGGCTGCGGCCTTCGCGCCCGTCGCGGGTCTCGATCTCGACCTCAGCGACGGTGCGCGTTTGATAGCGGCGGATCTCGATATCGCCGTTGATCCGATCAAGGACCGAGTATTTCGGCTGCTCGGTCGCCGCCCGGACACCAACGACCGAGCAGCCTGTCAACAGAACGGAACCAAGAACCGCCGCGTAGGCCTTCATGTGCCTTTCCTCTTTGGCTGGCTTCTATTACTTCGGCAGAAGCACGGTATCGATGACGTGGATGATCCCGTTGGATGCCTTGATATCAGCCGAGATCACCTTTGCGCCATTCACGGTCACGGCCTTGGTCGTCGTATCGTAAACGGCCGTAACCTTCTGACCCTGCAGGGTCTCCGCGCTGGCCGTACCGGCCTTGACGATGGCCGAAGCCGGAACCGCTCCAGCGACGACGTGGTACTTCAGGATCGCCTGCAGCTTCGCCTTGTTCTCCGGCTTGAGCAGCGCTGCGACAGTGCCTTCAGGCAACTTGGCGAAAGCAGCATCGGTCGGCGCAAAGACCGTGATCGGACCTTTGCCCTTGAGGGCGTCGACAAGACCAGCGGCCTTGGCAGCGGCGATCAGGGTCTTGAACGAACCGGCCTTGGTAGCAACGTCGACGACGTCGCCGGCGACCTTATTGGAGGCGACCTGGCTCTGCGCGGTGTCCGCGGCCGCGGGGGAGGCAAGAAGGGCGACGGCGGTGACGGCGATACCGAGGGTTTTGATGAGGGACATGGGAGGGCTCCGTGTGTTCGAGGGAAGCACCCAGTCGAGGTGCCGACCGGAGTTTGATGGCCAGCACCTCCTGAGGTGCACTCACACGGTACGCAGCCAAAGAGAGGCTGGATCACTTTCTTGATCCAGTGATCCGAATATTCGAACTCGCGTGTCTGAATTTTGCGCTATGCCCACTTTGATTGGAATGGGGGAAGGCCTTGTCAGGAGTTGTCTCGGGAAGGATGGCGGTGTCGGGCTCGGCCGCGTAGCCTCGGTCCATGCCCTCGATCTCCTCATGCCCGACACCACTACCTACCCAGCGTGATCCAGCATTCGGTCTGGCTCTATCTGCACTTCACCCTGAGTTACCGAGATGTCGAGGAGTTGCTCGCCGAGCGAGCGCTCGATGTGTCGTACGAGACGATCCGGCGCTGGGTCCTGAAGTTCGGACCCGCATTTGCGAAACGGCTGCGGCGGCAGCGACCTCGCCCCTCCTCAGTTAGCATCTCGACGAGATAGTCGTCTTCATCGGCGGGAAACGGATCTATCTCTGGCGTGCCGTCGACGACGAAGGCGAGGTTCTCGACATCCTGATGCAGCGACGGCGAGACGCACGTGCTGCCCGGAAGCTGATGCGCGCGCTCCTCAAGAAGCACGAGTTTGCACCGTCCGTCGTCGTGACCGACAAGCTGCGATCCTACTCGGCTGCTTTCCGCGATGTCGGCTTGAGGGCGCGGCACGAGCAGGGGCTGCGAAAGAACAATCGGGCATAGAATTCGCATTTGCCGATCAGGCGACGTTGAACGGAAGTTCCAGCGGTTCAAATCGGCGGGCTCTGCCCTACGCTTCCTGTCCACCTATGCCGCCGTCTATAGCGTCTTCAACCTCCAACGCCATCTCACATCACGACGCACGCGTCGCGCCTTCCGGGCTGACGCTGCCAAGCGCGATAGGCAGCGGTCGTCGCCGCATAGCCATGCGCGCCGTTCTCAAACGAAGCGCGCCCATTCACCGGTTCCCGTGACAGTACCCCTTGAGAAGTCTGGGTGCCGACTGCGGCCGACGGAGACGCTTGGCCTGAATGCCGTCATTCATGCTGGGTCGACCGTCTCCGCACATAGCAATCTCGCGCAAGAGCCCCGGAAACGCCGGGTTCCCGCCTCCAAAGTCTGGGCGGCGCGGGAATGCGAGAGAAAGTGGTGGTGCGGGCAGTCCGGGGCGAACCGGTCTCCACCCGAATTCCCTGATAAGCAGGGAAAGAACAGGGAAGATTGTCGACCTCAGCCCCGAAATGCATCCTAGACGGCCAAAAAGAAGAATTATTTCAAAGACTCGTTGTCAATTTCCCTGCTGGACGGAACAGGGAAGATATTTCGAGGAACAGGGAATGTGGAGTCGGGAACAGGGAATACCTGGGGTCGCCCAAGCGTGGTCCATCTCCCTTAGCGTGACAATGCCGCCGTGAGCCTTTCGGGCTCGACGCCTGCGAACTTCGCCAGGGTCTTCTCGATCATCTCCATGGAAATGTTCTTCACGATGAATATGAGGCGGGTGCGATGGTCCTCGGACGGCCACGCCGCCAGCTTCCTCGGCGGGTCGAATACGTGCTGGACGCCGTGCAGCAGGATCGGCTGGTCCGGCGCGGTCGCGACCTGCACCAGGCCTTTCATGCGCAACAAATCGGCGCCCCGGATCGATGCGAAATAGTCGAGCCACTGGCGAAATGCGGTCCAGTCGACGGGCCGGTCGACGACGAATGCAAATGTCTCGATGCCGGACTGCGCGACATGGTCATGGCCGTTCTGCCCGCAGCCTGTTGCCGCGCAGTCGTGATGCTCATGGCCATGCCCTGACATGCTCTCGACCATGCGCACAAGCGCCTCGGCGTCGGTCCGGGCGTCACCGCCGGTACGCAGCAAATCGGCCGGATCGAGCGCGTCGGGCAGCGACAGAACAGCCGACGGGGCCAGATCGGCGATCCAGTGTTCCACCGAATGGCGCATGGACACCTCGGCGAGGTCGGTCTTGGTGAGGACGACCTGATCGGCGACTGCGAGCTGCTTGCGCGCCTCGACATAGCTTCGCAATGTCGCATCACCATTCACCGCATCGACCGTCGTGACGACACCTGCAATGCCGAAATGTTCGGCGAGTTCCGCGTCGGCCATAAGGCCATGCAGAATTGGCGCGGGATCGGCGAGGCCGGTGGTTTCCAGGATTACGCGGTCGATGGGCGTTTCCGTCTCGATCCGGCCGGCGGCGACATCCTTGAGCGTGGCGACGAGGTCGTCGCGGACCGTGCAGCAGACACAGCCGTTGTCGAGCAGCGCCAGCCGCTCCTGGCTGGTCTCGACCAGCAGATGGTCGAGGCCGATCTCGCCGAACTCGTTGATGATGGCGAGCGTGCCGGACATGCCGGGCTGCGACAGGATACGGTTGAGCAGCGTCGTCTTGCCGCTGCCCAGGAACCCGGTGACGACGGTGACGGGTATCGCGCCGCCGTTCTGCGTGCCGGTCGTCATGGTCACCCCCGCTCGAAGACCGGTTCGCCTTCGAAGTAAGTGGTCAGCACCTTCGTCTTGGCGATGTCGTCGGGCGCCGCCTCGAAGACGTTGGTGTCGAGCACGATGATGTCTGCCGACTTGCCGACTTCCAGCGAGCCGATCGTGTCCGAGAGCCCGATCGCCCTCGCCGCATTGATCGTGAAGACCTCGACCGCGGTGCCGAGATCGATCGCCTGCTCCGGCCAGAGAGCGTCGCCAGGGTAATGTCCGGCGGGGTTGCGGCGGGTGACCATGCCCTCCATGCCATCCCACGGATCGGGGTTCGGGATCACCGGCCAGTCCGAACCGCCGGCCATCAAGGCGCCCGCGTCCTGCAGGTCCTTGTTGGGCCAGAAGCGCGTGGCGCGCTCCTCTCCCATCACCTCCTTGTGGCCCTCGAGGAAAGTCGTCGGATACCAGAGCATGGGCGACAGGTCGGCGACGACGCCGAGCTCGGCGAAGCGGGGTATGTCGGCCGGCGCGATGTAGCTGGCGTGGGCGATGTGGTGCACCAGCTCTGTCGGCCCGTTGAACGAGCGGACGACGTCGATGGCGTCGAGCGCCTGGGTGACGGCCGCATCGCCAGCGCAATGGATCTTCACGCCCAGGCCCAGGCTTTCGGCCTTGCCGAGCCAGCGGACCAGATCGGGATAGGTGACCATGGTCCCGCCACGGAAACAGCAGCCATGGATCGGATCTTCCAGGTAGGGCTCGTGGAAGGCGGCCGTGCGTGCGCCCGGCACGCCGTCGAGGAAGACCTTCACGTGGCTCGGCCGGACGTGCTTGCGGGCGAAGCTGTCGCGCTTGGCGAACAGCTCGTCGCCGGAAATGCCGAACGCGAAGGCGGGTTCGACCGCGGGCATCGCCGCCGCCGCCCAGGCGGTGAGTTCCCCGTCGTCATCGAGGCCGCTCAACGCCACCAGGTCCGATTCCATGGTCGCAGCGTCCATGAACGCGGTAACGCCGTACGAATTCAAGGTCGAGACCGCTTTCGCGATCGCCTGGCGGTTCATCTCGGACGTGTAGGCGCCGACGGTTGCCGCCGCGCGCTCGACGATCCCCGACGCCGCCTCGATCATCAGGCCTGTCAGCTTGCCGGTCTTCGGATCCCGGCCGAATTCGCCCTGCTTGGGCGCGGGCGTGTCCTCGCCGATCTCCGACAGCCGCATCGCTTCGCTGTTGACCCAGCGGTTGTGATAGGTCTCGTCGCGCAGCAGCACCGGGTGGCCGAGGCTCGCCGCATCGAGGGCAGCAAGCGCCTGCGAGCTGTTTAGGACGCCGAACAGGTCCGCGCCCCACTGGCTGCCGATGACCCAGCGGCCCGCCTCAGCGCCCTCCGCCGTTTCGCGCACGCGCGCACAGATTTCCTGAAGGCCGATCGTGCCGGGAAACCGGAGCTCGAACAGTTCCGTCGACCCGCCCATCAGCATGTGGTTGTGGACGTCGATGATCCCGGGCATCGCCATACGGCCCTCGAGGTCGATGACCTCCGCACCGGGTTCAGCGATCAGGCGAACGTCACCGTTGCCGCCCAGCCCGACAATGCGTCCGTTTTTGACGGCGATGGCATCGACCCACCGCCGCGCGCCATCGACGGTGTAGATGCGGCCGTTCAGAAAGAGCTTGTCGGCAGTGGCCGTGGCGTTCATCGAAGCCTCTCGCATGGTTCATTATTTGAAACAATGTTCCATATTATCCGTTGACTCGAATATTGTTAAGCCCATACCGTTCTCGTCAGTGGTCAGAAATCCACGGATCAAGGGGAGGTTGTGCCATGCAGCACACAAAAAAATCGGGCACGGCGAGTGGGACCGGCAAGCGTCTAGATCGGCGAACGCTGCTTAAAGCGGGCGGCGCTGCCGGCCTCGCGGCAGCCTCGAATTTTCCGCTCGTCAACGTCGCCCGCGCCGCCTCCTCGACGATCAAGATCGGCTGGGCCGGGTCGCTGTCCGGCATCCGCGCCGCCTTCGCCGAATCCGATCCGTGGATCCAACAGAGGATGAAGAAGCTCCTGAAAGGCGGCCTCAAGATCGGGGGCAAGAATTACGCCGTCGAGTTCGTGATCAAGGACAACCACTCCGACGCAAACCGGTCGTCGGTCGTTGCGAGCGAGCTCGTGCTGCGCGAGAAGTGCGATCTGATCCTGATCCAGGACGGAGACGCGGCGGCGCCCATCGGCGCGCTTGGGGATGCGCGCGGCGTGCCCTCGATCGCGACGATGCTGCCGTGGCAGGCGTGGATGTTCCCCCGCAAATCGAACCCGGCGAAGGGCTTCCCTTACAGCTTCCTGTTCTTTTGGGGCGCCGACGACGTCTTCAAGAATTTCGTCTCGATGTGGCAGTCGGTGAACACCAACAAGACGGTGGGGACCCTCTTCGTCGACAATCCGGCCGGGCACGCCTTCTCCAGCAAGAAGACCGGTCTGCCCGCTGGCATAAAGGCCGCCGGCTTCAAGGAGATCGACCGGTCTCTTCCAGATCACGACCGACGACTTCTCCAACCAAGTCTCCACCTTCAAGCACGCCGGATGCGACATCGTCTCGGGCTTTGCGTTCGCCAACCATTGGGTCACGTTCTGGAACCAGGCGGCGCAGGCCAAATTCAAGCCGGAGGTCTGCACGGTCGCCGCCGCCTTCCTGTTCCCCAGCGCGGTGAATGCCCTCGGCGATCGCGGCGACGGCATGTCGAGCGAGGTTTGGTGGACGCCGGCCTACCCGTTCAAGTCGTCGCTGACCGGCGAGACCGGCCGCCAACTCGCCGACGAGTGGGAAAAGGAGACGGGCAAGCAGTGGACGCAGCCGATCGGTTACGGCAACGCGCTGTGGGAAGTCGGCA
>CAVUYM010000017.1:0-10075 GCA_963745675.1 uncultured Chloroflexia bacterium | reverse complement strand
TCGCGCTCGCGAACGTGCCGTCGCCGTTTCCGAGCAGGAGACTAGCAACTGAGCCACCCCAGCAGACGACGACCAGATCTAGATCGCCATCCTCGTTGAGATCGCCTGGTGCGACTTCGTGCGGGTTGCTACAAGCCGCAAAGTGATCGGCGAGAGTGAATGTCCCATCTCCGTTGCCGAGATAGACGCTGACATCCTCGCCCCTCGTGTCATCCTGATTTGCCGACGCGAAGTCCAGGTCACCGTCGCCGTTGAAGTCCCCGGTCGTAGCGAACTTCGGATGGACGCCGGTCGGATAGCTGCCACTGGCCGCGAAGCCGCCATTGCCGTCTCCGAGCAGAATGACGACCGCGTTGTCTCCGGTCGTAGCAACGACCAGATCCAGATTGCCGTCACTGTTGACGTCGGCCACGCTTACGCCATGCGTATTTGTGCCGGTTGCGACCTTCGTCGGCGTTTTGAAGAGTGGAGGCACACTTGCTTCGCTGGTCGTGAAGCTCCAGACGACGTCCGCGGCCAGCGGATTGCCGGCCAGGTCAGCGATGCCTCCCGGTCCACCTGTGAGTGTCGCGTCATAGGTCGTGCCATCCAGAAGCGAAGCATCAGGTGCGAGCGTGATCGTGCGAGTCGCCCCGCTGTATGTCACCGCAGCAGCCACCGGCCCGCCACCCTGAACTTCGAGGGTGACGCTCCCGGTGATGGTCGCCGGGTCGAGCGCTTCGGAGAAGGTGGCGGTGATCGCCGCAGCAGGATCGACTCCAGTCGCGTCCGGCACCGGGGCTGGTTGACGACTGTCGGCGGTGTTGTGTCGCCCTGGCCGCCTCCGCCGCAGATGATCCGGGCATCGCCCCAGTCGGTATGGTCGTAGTAGACGTTGTCACCGCCATCGGTGGTGACAAGCCGCAGCGATGTGACGCCGCTGATGTTGGCCGTCAAGATCGCTCGCTCGCCGCCTCGTAAAACCGGGCTCGTGTAAAGCAGTACTCGCATCTCCGTAAACCTCGAATGCGGCAGAGCCATTGTTGCCGACTTCAGTCATCGATGCCGACCATTGCAGCGAACGTCGTGAACAGGTGCCATCCAGACGTCACGATGACCTCGAGACGCGAGTGCGCGCCGAGTCCCTTGCGTGAATATCGAGCCAGCCAATGTTCAGAGGCAGCACCATCGCCCGCCGCCTTGCTCGCCATTGGACTGATCGCGTTCGACCGGTCCCCACCCATTCGTCTGAGAGTCCCAGGTCATGTCGCTGATGAAGATCTCGTCGCCTGTAATGACGCTAGCCGTCGTGAAGCTAACGATCTCATCGGCAGCGAGCGGTTACCGGCCACGTCAGCGACACCACCTGCGCCGCCATTGATCGTGACGACATAGGTGGTGTCCGGTCGAGGTCGCTATCGGGTGTGATCGTCAGCCGATCAGTTGCCGCGCTGTAGGCTAGTCGGAGACGGCGGTCGGAGCGGCGCACCTTGCACGCGAAGTTCGACGTTGCCAGCCAGACTCGCCGGATCGAGATCTTCCGAGAAGTCGACGATGATCGTTGCATCGAACGCCACGCCGGACGCACCGTCGGTCGGATTGACCGCTGTCACAGCGGGCGGAGTCGTGTCCAGCGGCGGCGGTCCGCCACAGAGAACCTTCGCATCGGCCCAGTCGGCGTGATCGTAGTAGACGTTGTCCCCACCATCGGTGACGACCAGCCGCAGGGTCGTGACGCCGCTGATCGCGCCGTCAAGAGCTGCCCGCCGGCCGCACCGGTCAAGCCGCTCAACGAACCGCGCAACATCCCGTCACCCCATACCTCGAATCCGAAGGAGCCATTGTTTCCGACTTCGTCATCAATGCCGACAACCGCGCTGAACAACGTGCATGTGCCGTCAAGGGTCACCACAATCTCAGACGCGGCATGCGCACCGAGGCCCTTGCTGTAGACCGTGCCGCCAATGGTCAGTGGAGCGCCATCGCCTGCGCCCTGCTCGCCATTCGACTGATCGCGTTCGACCGGTCCCCAGCCATTCGTCTGAGAATCCCAGGTCATATCGCTAATGAAGATCTCCTGGCCGCCGATAGAGTCTGGTTCGGTGGTGAAGACCCAGCTGACATCCGACGCCAGTGGGTTACCGGCGAGATCGGTGACACCGCCTGCGCCGCCACTGATCGTCGCGACGTAGGTCGTGTCATTTGCAAGTGAGCTTCCAGGCGTCAATGTCGCCCGTTTCAAAGCGCTACTGTAGGAGACTGTCGCCGCGACAGGTCCACCACCCTGAATCGCCAGGGTGAAGTTGCCGTTCAGCGTCGTCTGGTCGATCGCTTCGGAGAATGTAGCCGACACCGTCTCGTCAACCGGCACGCCTGTCGCTCCACCGAGCGGGCTGACAAGGGCTACGGAAGGAGGCGTCGTGTCCCCGGGCGCTGCACCGCACTCGATACGCGCGTCAGCCCAGTCAGCATGATCCCAATAGACGTTGTCGCCGCCATCGGTCACACGCAATTCCAACGAACTAACCCCGGAGACGTCGACCGCGATATCTACAGCGGCGTCGGCCCCGGTCAAGACGCTGCTCTGATAGAGCGATGCTCCGTCACCACGCACTTCGAAGCTGACGCTACCGTTCGCGCCGACTTCGTCGTCAACGCCGATGCTTGCCCGCAAGAGCGTGCAACTGTCGATCGAGTAGATGATCGTCGAAGGCGCGTGAACTCCAAGCCCCTTCGAGTAGCTCACGCCCCCGATGGTAATTGGTCCACCATCTCCAGCAGCCTGCTCGCCATTAGACTCGTCGAATTCAACCGGTCCCCAGTGGTTCGTCATACTTGCCGGAGTCAAATCGCTGAGATAGACCGTATTCCCCGGCGAACCGCCGGTGAAGCTCGCCGTCAATGTCAGGTCACTCGTCCCAACCGGGACGGTATGCACCCTCGCGCCGCCATCAGACCAGCTATCGAAGGTGTATGCGCCCTGCGGTGATGGGACTGAGACAGAGATCACCGAGCCGACGACGATCGGCCTCGTGAGCGGTCCGACAGCCTGCTCGCCTGCCAGGTTGACTTCCAACCCGGCCGGGCTGCTCTGGAGCGTGACGTCGACCGTCTCGGGATGGATCTCGACCGATGTCGAGTTACTCAGCCCGTTGTTCGTCGCGGTGAGATTGACCTCAAAGTAATACTGGTCACCGTGGTCCGGCACAGTGAACGTGCCGCCGCTCGTACCAGTTGAGTCGATCACTTGATGCGTGTGACAGTCGATACTGTTGCAATGGTAAATGAGCACTCGCCAGTGCAACGCGCTAACTGGTAAAGGATCTCCATTTCCATCGATGGCCGACCCACTGTAGGTAATTACATCTCCCACGATGAAGGTATCGGTTGCGAGCGGGGAGGTGATCGTTGGAACCGGACCACCATTGGCAGCCGTCGTGAAGCTCCAGTTGACATCCGACGCAAGCGGATTTCCGGCGACATCAGTTACGCCACCCACTCCGCCGTTGATGCGCACCGTATAGCTGGTATTGACGTCCAGCGAACTGTCGGGGTCGATCGTCACCAGTGCGGAACTATCTGTGTAACTCACAGTTCGCCGCTACAGGCGTCACGCCGTCGAGCAGCGTCACGTTGCCTGCGAGCGTCGCCGCATCGATCGACTCGGAGAACGTCGCGCTGATGTTCGTGGTGATCGCAACATCCGTTGCTGCATCAGGTGGGCTAGTTGAAACGACGGTCGGCGGCGTCTGATCCTGTCCACACTCGATCCAGGCGTCAGCCCAGTCCGCATGATCCCAGTAGACATTGTCTCCGCCGTCGGTAACGACCAGCCGCAACTGGGTGACACCATTCAAATTGACGGACATGGATTGGGGATCATCGGCCCCGGTCATCACGCCACTCGATGCAAGTAGCGTCGGCCCTGAGTAGACTTCAAAAACGACCGAGCCGTTCGTGCCGACTTCGTCATCGACCCCAATGCTGCTGCTGAATTGGCTGCACGTGCCATCGAGCCCGACGACGACTTCGGACTGAGCATGCACGCCCAGTCCCTTGGTGAAAGTGGAGCCGTTGATCGACAGGGGCCCACCATCGGCTGCGAGATCCTCGCCATTGGACTGATCGCGTTCGACCGGCCCCCAGCCGTTACTCGAACTGTCCCAGATGAGATCGCTGACGAACCCTGATACGCTGCCACCTGGATTGCCGTTGTAGGTGATATGGCGAACCTCACCGGTCGTAATCGACAGATAGTAGATGTCGCCGTCCGGCCCTATCTCAAAATCAACGGGACCTGCGGCAGCGTCGTCAAATGTATTTGGGCCGGATTGGACAGTGTTTGTTGCGCTGATCTGAGCCCAGCGTATGAAATTGCGTGCATAGTCACCGTAAAAATAGGCGCCCTGATACTCGGCGGGGTAGTTCGCTCCGGTGTAAAAGACGCCGCCGGTAACTGCCGAACCACCAGTAGAGTGATCCCAGGCAATCATCGGCGGTGTCGCGGTACCTGCGCTGTAGAGCTGCTGGCAAATCGATTCCGACGAGTATGCAGATTGCTGATACGCGCCTTCATAACAGGGCCAGCCGAGATTTACGCCCGGCGTGGCTACGTTGACTTCTTCCCAGGTTACCCAGCCGACATCGCCGATAAACGGAGTGCCGTCGCTCGGCCGCAGGGCGAAGCGGTAGGCATTGCGCAACCCGTAAGCCCAGATCTTGGAACGGTTACTGCTCGCGTTCCCGTTCCAATAGGGATTGCTGGCCATTCCCTGGCCACTCGTGGTGATATGGACCAGCTTGCCGCCGAGAGAGTCTAGATTCTGGGCGCGCAGCGCCTGCGAATTGGCAGCATTAAAATTCGCTCCCTCGCCAAGAGTTGCAAAGAGCGTTCCGTCAGCTGCGAAGCGCAGTCCGCCGGTGGAGTGACTTGGCCCATCCGATGGGATGCAATCGGCCCCTATTGGAAAGTCATCGCACGAATCACTGACCTGCGTCCCCAGGATGACGACACCACTAGCCAGGCTCGCCGTATTTCCACTTGCGGTGTAGCGCACAAGCCGTCCCGTCTTGGGACCGCTGTAGTTCGTTACATCGTGCTCGTAGGTATAGAGAAAATAGACGTAGCCGTTAGTGTTGAAGTTCGGATCCACCGCAACGCTGAGCAAACCCCGGTCCCAATAGTCATTGACCTCGTCGCGAAGATCGATGAATGGTGTGCCAAGCACGCTGCCATTGACGGCAATCCGCACCAGCCCCGATTTCTCGGAGACGAGCACGCGACCATCCGGCAGGAAGGCAAAGTCAGTGGGGAAGTTCAAGCCACTGACAAAAGGTTGAGTCTGAAACCCTGAAGGCAGTGAGAGCAGATCGCGAGATGCATAGGTTGCCGCTTCAACCGGCGATTTCGGCAATATGTCGCCAGCGTCAGCATCCCAGACACATCCGGCACCTGCTTGTTGTGCCGCCGTTTCCAGGTCCAGAAGTTCCGCCGCGTCGCGCCCAGTCCCGGTAGCACGGGCCATGCCGGCCTGGATCATCGCGTGTGCGATTGAATCGCCGGCCGGTGTGTAAACGTAGTACATGCGCCGCATACGGTCGTCAAAGATGATCGCGCTGTCCTCTTCGGCGTGAAAGCCGCCATAGAGCATCCCCTGGAGAAATTCGGCCGCCTGCGCCCCGCAGACAGTGTTGGCCTCGAAGACATCGATTCCGATCAGACCGATTCCAACCTGTGAACCGTCGATCCATGTCTCAAACGTGTCGCCGTCGATGCCACGCGTGAACCCGGCAACATCAACCGGGCCACTGCCAGCCGGCGGCGCACCACCCGGCCCGAGCACTTCTGCGTCAGCGTGATCGAGCCCATCGTGGGCCACAGCAATAGCCGGAACCAGCGTACTCAAGATTGAGACGATCAAGGCCACTGAGGAGAGCAATCGAAACCAGCGAATGGAGAACATGAGCTGTGCTTTCTGACATACCACTGACCGCGGGGCAATCGGTACAGCGGAGGCCACTAACTGAGCCCCTTCAGCATGAAGGTCCCAATGTGGCCTGGGCCAACTAGTACCAAGCTCCTTGAGAATAGGAATTAGGTACTGGCCACGTCAATGAAACGGCGGCACTTTAGTACTTTTATCTGATCCAGAGGTACCGATTGGGTAGATGCGCAGAATTTCGTCACATCTTTGATTATTAGCAGATCAGAGGTTAGCTTGGTGCGACGGACGCAATCATCATGGTCACGCCGGCATCGGAGTGAATCACATAGGGTCCGATTGACGCCGGAATCAGCATGGTTTCATGCTGGGTCAAGGCAAGCGTAGCGTCTCCTGCCCGAACATTTCCCTGGCCCTCGACGGCTGTTAGTGCATGGAAGCTCGCGAGCTTCGTGTCAAGCGTCGCTTCTCTAGCCGGACCAATCACCAGCCGATCGAGTGTGAAATAGGGGCAGGTAACGAGCCGTTGTGGAGATCCTTCAACGGCTGTAGCCGTGCAGCGAAACTCACCCGAGTCTGGATTGATGCACTCTATGGCCTGGTTAAGATGCAGTTCGCGGCCATCGCTGGCTGGCCGGTCCCAATCAAAGACGCGATAGGTAATGTCGCTCGCCTGCTGGACTTCGTAAAGGAAGATGCCAGGTCCGAGCGCGTGAACCGTTCCGGCCGGAATAAACCAGGTGTCACCAGCATTCGCCGGCTGCCGGGCGATGACATCGAGCGTCGAGCCCGACCGAACGGCTGAGGCAAAATCGTTCGCACTGACATCGGGCCGCAATCCCAGAATGATCTCCGCATCTGGCGCTGTTTCGAGCAAATGCCAGGCCTCGGTCTTGCCGAACTGACCCGGGCCTTCCAGTTGTTGCGCCTGTTCGTCGTTGGGGTGCAGTTGAACCGAGAGCCATTCCGAGGTATCCAGCAACTTTGTGAGGATCGGAAAGTGTGCGCCAAAACGATCCACCACCGGCTGACCCAGCAAATCCTCACCTAAACTTCCTGCACGCCTCCCCTATCTCCATGCCATCGAGCGGACCGCCCGACAATTCGGTTGCCTTCGTAGGCACCCCAACTTTCGCCGATTGTTTGCCTGCCGTCGCCTAGTCGACGACCACCCCAAACTCGCTTCGTATGGAGCGACTCGATCCGCAGCGGGGGTAGCGACATTCGTCCAGCACTCACAAGAGCTCCGTGCGCCCTTCGGCCTTAAGACGGTCGACGACCGCCTTAACCTCCTGTGCCCGAGAGCGGTCGCAGACGAGCAACGCATCGGCCGTGTCGATAACGATGAGATTTTCGACGCCAACGAGAGCGACGAGTCTTCCCATCCCTTCGACGACGTTTGAATTGCTGTCGATCTCTATGATCTCAGCGCCCCCAACAACCGTGGCACTGTCGCCGCTAGCCCGGATACTCCCGACGCTGTGCCAATCTCCAAGATCGGTCCAGCCCATGCTACTGGGCACAACGGCCACTCTGTCCGAATGTTCGAGGATGCCGTGGTCGATCGTGACGTCGGTCAATCCCGACCAGATTTCGGCCAGCACTCCTCACGCTCCGGCGTATCCCAGGCCGCGCTAATCGTTGTCAGTGCCTGATAGTGATCCGGCAGCAGTTTCCGCATCTCGTCCATCAGTACGTCGGCGCGCCAGACGAACATGCTCGCATTCCAGAGGTACTCGCCCGATTCAACATAGCTCCGAGCGGTCGTAATATCCGGCTTCTCGACGAAGCGACGCACGCGATGGGCTTCCCGTCCAACGTAGTTCCCGAGCGAATCCCCAACATGGATGTAGCCGTAGCCGGTTTCCGGGTACTCGGGCTCGATCCCGATGGTAACGAGATAGCCTTCCCGGGCAACGTCAATAGCCGCCCTGACATCATCACGAAATCGATCGGGATAGCGAACGTAGTGATCGGCGGCGAACGAGCCGACAATCGCATCGGCGGATCCACGGGATGCCAGCGCAACTCCAAGGCCAATCGCCGGACCGGTCCCACGCGGCGCAGGCTCCATCACCAGTGCATCATCCGAAAGGCATGGCAATTGCCGGGCTATTTCGGTGGCATGCGTCAGTGCCGGTGATGATGTGAATGTTCTCTAGCGCCTGCGAGCGGCAAGAGGCGTTCAACCGTTTCCTGGATCATCGTCCTAGGCCCTGGCAGTGGCTGGAGAAATTTTGGAAAAGCACGCCGGCTGAGTGGCCAGAGTCTCGTGCCGCTGCCGCCAGCAGGAATTACGGCGTGGAAGTTCCGGTCGGATGAGGTAGCCAATTACTTGTGACTCTTTCGCATTCGATTCCGCAATACACAATCCGCGGAGTCTGCGCTTTTATTTGCTCTAGAGTCTACGTTATCCGCTAGCTTCTGAACCCCGGCGTGGTCCATTTTTGGACCTAAATACTATCCGCATTGTGCATATTGCACAATGCCTGTCCGTTCATTGGTCGAACTCTCCATACCGCACTTGACGATCGATTCCGTAGGCTTTGGCCGGGTCGATGTATCGGCGTGTTTGTGCCATAGATTGCCACGCGCCATCAATCAGGAAAGGGACCAACCTTGGTCGCGACATTCGAAGAAGTCGGACGAACAACAACAGCTCCCAGCGCCGAGGAAATCCTCGCGATCTGCGAAGAACAGGCTGTACGCTTCGTCAATCTGCAATTTAGCGACGTCATGGGTATGGTCAAGACGGTAACCATACCGATTGAAGCCTTCCCGCATGTCCTCGAAGATGGTCAATGGTTCGACGGTTCATCGATCGCCGGATTTGCGCGCATCGCCGAGAGCGATATGTTCTTGATGCCGGATCTGGCGACATTCCACGTCCTGCCGTGGGAACGCGGCCCACGCACGACGGCGCAGGTCATTTGCTGGATTCACAAGCCCGACGGCGAGCTCTTCAATGGCGACCCGCGCGCAGTCCTCTACCGGCAGCTGGAGCGCGCCGCCAAGCTCGGCTATCGCTTCAACACCGGACCCGAACCGGAATTCTTCCTCTTCACCCGCGACGAGAATGGCAAGCTCTCAGTCCTGCCACACGATCAGGGCAGCTATTTCGACTTCACTTCCGATCTCGCCGCGACCGTCCGCAAGGACATGATCACCGCTCTCCAGGAGCTGGGAATCAAGGTCGAGGCTGGCCACCATGAAGTCGCCATCGGCCAGCATGAGATCGACTTTGAGTATCGCAACGCCCTGACGGGTGCGGACGAAGTGACCGTCTTCAAGTACACGCTGAAGACGATCGCTCAGCAGCATGGGCTGCACGCCACCTTCATGCCGAAGCCGATCGCAGGTATCAATGGCTCGGGTATGCACGTGCACCAGTCGCTCTCGCTGCTCTCAAATGGCGACAACGCCTTCGTCGACACCGATGACAGCTACGGCCTCTCCGATCTGGCGCGGCACTTCATCGCCGGCCAGCTAGCCCACGCGCGCGGCATGTGCGCAGTCCTCGCACCGATCGTCAACTCGTACCGGCGGCTCGTGCCAGGCTACGAAGCACCGGTCTACATTTCCTGGGCGCGCCAGAACCGCTCTGCGCTTATTCGCGTGCCGATGATCCGCGCCGGAGCGACCAAGGCCACCCGCGTCGAGTTACGCTGCCCGGACCCTGCCTGCAATCCATATCTGGCATATGCAGCCATGCTGGCAGCCGGCCTCGACGGCATCGAAAACAAGACCGAGCTGCCACCGCCGGTCGAAGAGAACCTCTATCACTTCACCGACGAAGATCTCGTGCGCCGCAACGTCACCACGTTGCCGACGACTCTCGGTGAAGCGATTGCCGAGATGGGTAACGACGATGTCGTCCGCGAAGCGCTCGGCGACCACGTCTTCGAACGTCTTGACCGAAGCCCAGACCCAGGAATGGGACGCCTTCCGCCTCCACGTCACCGAGTGGGAGCGCGAGCGCTACCTGGAACAGTATTAGCTTAGGGGACATGCTCCGGCTAATATGATAGAAGCCGCCAATAATAATGATTCGCGGCTTTTCATCTTCTTATCGATTGTCGAGCCCGCTAACCTACAAAATACGCCGATGGCATATGCTCAGACGTTTCCACTGCATTCCTATCTTCTGATAGAAA
>CAVUYM010000016.1:0-246575 GCA_963745675.1 uncultured Chloroflexia bacterium | reverse complement strand
TCCGTCTTTGGGCTGCCCGGGTTTCGGGTGGGGCAGGAGGAGGCGGTGGGGGCGCTGCTGGCGGGGCGGGACCTGCTGGCGGTGATGCCGACCGGGGCGGGGAAGAGTCTCTGCTTCCAGCTTCCGGCGGTCGTTCATCCAGGGTTGACCCTGGTTGTGTCGCCGCTGATTGCGCTGATGAAGGATCAGGTCGATAGCCTGCAACGGATTGGCGTTCGGGCACAGTATCTGGCTAGCAGTCTGACGGCGGCTGAGCGGCGCGACGTTATGCAGCAGGTGCGGCATGGGATGGTCGATCTGCTCTATGTCTCGCCGGAACGGTTGCGGGAATCGAGCTTCATCAATGCGCTCTCGCAGCTCGATGTCTGGCTGGTGGCAGTCGATGAAGCGCACTGCATCTCGACCTGGGGGACGGATTTCCGCCCCGACTACCTGCGGATTCCCGACGCCATCGAGCGCTTGCCCAAACGCCCGGTTATCGCCGCTTTCACCGCGACGGCTACGCCGGAGGTACGCGAAGATCTGGTCGAGCAACTCGGGATGGACGAGCCGGAACGGGTGCTGGCCGGTTTTGACCGGCCCAATCTGCGCTTTCTGGCGAAATACTGCCGGACACCGTCGACGCGCTTGCGAGATCTGTCGGCCGAAGTGAAAAGTCGCAAGGGTAGCGGGATCATCTATGCCGGCACCCGCAAGGCGACCGAGGAGCAGGCGGCCTGGCTGGTGGCCGATGGCCGCTCCGCTGTCGCCTACCACGCCGGATTGTCATCTGATGAGCGGACCTACGCTCAGGACGCATTTCTCAGTGGTGCGGTCGACATCATCGTCGCAACCAACGCATTCGGGATGGGCATCGACAAGCCGGACGTGCGCTTCGTCATCCATACGACCCTGCCGCCGTCTCCGGACGCCTACTACCAGGAGGCGGGCCGGGCCGGGCGCGACGGTCAGCCCTCCGATGCTCTTCTACTCTATACGCCCTCGGATCGGGGCCTGCAGGAGTGGCTGATCGATCAGGATCTGCCGAATGCCAATGCGCTGCGCGGGTTGTTCATGGCGGTGTTGCAGGGCGGCGGGCAGATGAATCTGGAACAGGTCGCGCGCGACTTCGGCGGAGAGACATCGTTGCGTGTTGGTCTGCAGGTGCTGGCCCAGGCCGGATTGATCGAGGTCGGCGAACGGGCCGGTGGTGAGCAAGCGGTATCGGCGGCAGTCGAACGCTTCCAGCGCTCGCATATCACAGCCCTCGAGCGAGCTCTGGCCGGACAACGTGCGCGGCGTATGGCACACCTCGAAGAGATGGTTGCCTACGCCGAAAGCAGTGAATGCCGCCGGGCAGCTCTCCTGAACTACTTTGGCGATCCTGCTGCGCAGCCGGGTGGCGTTCCCGAGTGTTGCGATATTTGCGCCAGCCCCAACGCTCGCGCCGCTGGCGACATCGCCCAGCTCCAACGCGCCAGGAAGCTGCTCCAGCCGAAGCGACGCTCGAAGATGCGCCAGCAAGTGCACGATGCTCTTGTGGAGCATGGAACAGTGCCAGGTGCGGCCCGTGCGCTCGGGATGGAGTTCAAGAAGGTCGGCGAGCTGGCTCGGACGATGGTCAGCGAGGGACAGCTCGACATCGATGACGTCATCCCCTTCGAGGTCCAGGAGGCTCTCTCCGAAGCTTGCGAAGCGATGGACCGTGCCCGGCTCGATTATCGCAACCCGCGTCCGGGCTACCTCCAATCCGCGATGCGCTTCTGTCCCGATGGCACCAACTGGGATCATCTGGCGATGTACCTGGCCCACCGACGGCGGCAAGCTTCCATCGATGAGCTTGGCGACGTTGATATGGACGAGGTCCAGAAGTTTGCGCAGAACCAGCGCCGCCGCGAGCGGGGGACGTCGAGTTCCGCGAAACCCTCGTCCGACACCGTCACCGAATCACTCGAGATGTTCAAGGCTGGGAAGAGCGTCGAGGAGATCGCTGACGAGCGCGAGCTGAAGCCGATCACCGTCGAAGGCCATCTGGTGAGCGCGATTGGCGCCGGACGGCTCGCTCTCAACGCATTGGTCGACGCCGAGACGATTGCCCTCGTGCGCGATGCCATCGAACAGACCCCGCCATCCGATACACCGCTACGCGACATTCGCGCCACGGCCATCGAACTGGCTGGCCGCGATATCCCCTACGTCGCGATCAATGCCGTCCGCTCGGCGGGGCCGGCACCGCCCGCCACTACGACACCCGCAACGGTCCCCGACAACGGCGTCGAGACGCCAGAGTTGCAGGATCTGCTCGACCGCAAAGCCAAGGCTGAACGCCTCAAAGCTCGCCATGAGGCCCAGGACAAAGCCTGGCCGGAGCACTGGGAAGATGAGTACCAGAGGATCGTTGGGCGGATCGCGGAGCTGCAGGGGAATCCGTAGATAGTCATGCAATGAACTGGGCTCGCGGGCAGAGCCAATCATTGATCACGGCTAAAGAACCTGCGAATCCGCGAGCGCCATACTCCTTATGGTTCAGCCAGTCAGAAGCGGATAGCGCCGTCTTACTGGCACGTTGATTCCCTTCGAGGGCGGGCGGTCCAAAGGATGTACGCAACATTCACAGACTCGCTGCTACTCTTCTTCCACGAGTCGGGCTGACTTCGGTGGTGGGTCCGCACAATACCCTCTCAATTAGCAAAAAGACGGGAGGCCGTGGAACCAGGGTTCTCGCTGCCGTCATCTCCTTGGCCAGATTGCGTCGGTCGAGTCCCATCTATCCATCTGAAGCGGGAGGGTCGATACGCACGGCCCCTGGGTGATAATGATTGGAGACTGCGTTCCATATCTGAGCCGATTTCCCGCTTCTGTGTGTTAGAACGTGTTGCAGAGGAGGACGAAGCTTATGCGTTATCGAATCGAATATGGGCCGGCTTACGCCATCGCAATCGTTGACCTGGGGCCCGGAGAAAAGATCAAGACGGAAGCTGGCGCGATGGTCAGCATGAGCTCGGATATGCAGATTGAGACGGGTATGTCCGGGGGGTTGTTTGGCGGCCTGCGCCGGATGATCGGCAAGGAGTCGTTCTTCATGAACACCTACGTAGCCGGGAATCAGGGCGGAGAATTGGTATTGGCGCCGGCACTTTCCGGCGACATGGACGTGATCGAGATGAGTGGCGAGGAACTTACCGTTCAGTCCGGAAGCTATGTGGCGAGCGAAGAAGGCATCGAAATTGATACGAGCTGGGGTGGAGCGAAAACCTTCTTCGGTGGCGAAGGCCTCTTTATGCTGAAGGCGTCCGGGAGTGGCAATCTGGTGATCTCCAGTTATGGGGCGATTCGGAAGATCTCGCTCGACGGTTCCCGTCGCATGACGGTAGATACCGGCCATATTGTGGCGTTCACGCAAGGGCTGAATTTCAATGTGCGGAAAATCGGTGGGATGAAATCAACGCTCTTCAGCGGCGAAGGGCTCGTCTCAGATTTCGAGGGTAGCGGCGATCTGTATATGCAAACGCGCAGCCCCGACCACTTCCTCTCCTGGCTCATCCCACAATTGCCGTCTGGCCGATCGAACTGAGTCGAATCCATCGGCGAATCATCGGTGCAGATGGACAGGAGGATGTTTCCGGGCATGATGTTGATCACAAGGCGTGGTCTGAGGTAAGTGCCTCATAGGTCAACAGCGGATCGAAGGCAATCCGCTGCAATGCTCGGAGTATCTTCGTGAATACGCTCCCTTGATATTCACAAGCCGTGATCATGGTCGTACTCGCTGCGGCCAAAAAAACTTGAAATGTCACCACGTCTGAAGCTGATTGTCGAATGCTTGACGAGAAGACGAGCTGTTCGTCCTTCGAGGATGAGGATAAATACGCGCCGCGAGGTCGTCCGGATGAGGTCGCCGATATGCTCAATGTAGAGATCCTCTAAAGGCTTCACTCTCCTACGCTATAACCCGATTCCCCATGCTGATAAGTCACATAACGCCTCCCGCGACGTAAATAGTAATAACGGGGAAGAGATGTCGCGGGGGAACTAGCCAGCCAGGATGAGTTTCGCGAGCTGGGTTGTGGTGCTGAAGCGGATGCGGTCCGACGGCCTGATCGTCTCCGCAGCGGTGGTGACGATCGTGCTTGCGGTCGTCCTTTTGGCGATGGGGCCGATCTACGCCGACGCCGTCACCGTCGCCGGAGCCCAGCGCAAGCTCAATGACGCGCCGGTCACCGATGCGAATCTCGCGATCAATCATCGTGTTGATGGATCCGGTTATCCTGCCTCCGACGATCTAGTAACCAGTGAAATACAGCGCCTGCTTGGGCCCATGGGCGGCGAGATCGTGCGCGTTGGACGTTCTGAGCCGTACAGCCTGCCGGATGAGATCCGCGAGCAACTAGCGCTCTCCAGCGAGCCAGACGACGATCGCACCCGGCAGACGGTCTTCGAATTTCGCGAGGGCATCGAATCCCACGCCACGCTCGTTGATGGACGCTGGCCCGAGCCAGCCGGTGGGATCGTCGAGGTCGCGCTGCCGGAAGCGGCTGCGGCAATGCTTGCCCTCGGGATCGGCGACGAACTCGCGGTGACCAACCGGCTGGCTACAAACATGACACTCACCGCCCGCGTAGTCGGCGTCTTCCAGGCGAACGAACCAGAAGAGCGCTACTGGTACGGCGAGACAATTCCGGTCGAAGGGGCGGAATTCGGCGAGTCGGTCGTCCTCATCGGACCTCTGGTGACTGACCGGGAGACCTTTGTTTCTACCGTCATGGTTCGATTGTCTACCGTCGAGTGGCGAGTGCTACCGGCATTCGACGATCTTCAACTTGGAGATGTTCCGTCGATGCGAGGCGCGCTCGGTGCCTTACCCGATCGCCTGGAGAATCGCGCGGGTCCCAGTGGGCACCCCGGCACACCGTATCAGGTAACGAGCGGGCTTGAGCCGTTGCTGGCCGAAATCGATCGTGGTTTGTTGGCGGCTCGTTCGGGCGTTTTCATCCTGACGCTGCAACTGGCGATACTGGCTGGCTATGCGCTGGTATTGACGGCGAACCTGCTGACCGAAGTGCGCTCGGTCGAGATGGCCCTGTTGCGGTCGCGTGGCGCGGGCGTGTGGCAGATCGCAGGATTTTCCTTCCTTGAAGGACTGATTCTGATCGGGCCGGCCGTCGTCGCTGGCCCGTGGCTCGCGGCTCAGGCACTGCGCCTACTGAATGTAGCCGGTCCGCTGGCGGCGATTGACTTGCATCTTGAACCACAGGTCAACCGGACCAGCTACATATTCGCAGGGCTGGCTGGAATCGGTTGTCTGCTGGTGCTGGTCATTCCGGCGCTGCTGGCCGCCCGCTCGATTCTCGGGGCGCGGGCCGCCAGAGGACGCGAGACGGATAGTCCGCTGCTCCAACGGGCCGGCGTTGATTTTGCGCTCGTCGCCGTGGCTGGACTCGGCTTTTTTCAACTGCGGCGTTTTGGCTCGCCACTCACCGAGACGGTACGCGGGCGCCTGGAGCTAGACCCGTTACTGGTTGCCGCGCCAGCGCTCGGTCTCATTGCCGGGGCGGTGCTGGCACTGCGTCTTATCCCGTTACTGGGCAGAGTCGCTGAGCGCCTGTCGACGCGGGGCAATCGCTTGGTCGCGGCGCTCGGCGCCTGGCAGGTCAGCCGCCGGCCTGGCCGCTATGCCCGTTCGGCACTGCTGCTGATGCTAGCTCTCGGTATCGGATTCTTCGCCGTCTCGTTCAGTCGCACCTGGAACGAATCCCAGGCCGATCAGGCCGACTTACCAGATTGGTGCTGATCTGGTGGTTCGTCCCGATCGTACCGATAGATCGGTGCCGCAGGAATATCTCGGCGCCGCCTATGAGGAGCATCGACGGAGTCCAGGCGGCGATGCCGGTAACGACCGGATTCGTGAACATCCCGACATCGAGTGGCAGCGCCCAGACGATCTTTCTCGATAGCAGCCGCGTATCAGAAATTGCCGCAGTTCGCGAAGATTTCGCCAGCAGCGGGCTGGCGGAACTGATGGCGCCACTCGATCGCAGGCAGACCCGAGATCCGTCGGTTTTCCGATTCCAGGTGAGCCTCGCAGGATCGCTCTGGACGTTCGCTCGACAATAACGCGCATCTGCAGTCCACCAGAATTGACACGTGACAGTGTCGGCGCGCCAGGCGTACACACGTATGTGACCTACGACTGCAAAGCGCATGAAGAATTGCGACCGTGGGAACTCGTGCGCTTCGATGTGCCAATTACACCGTCAATCGTCATTCAGGATAGTCGCGGCCAGTTCTTCCGCTTCTTATGGCGAACCGCTGGCTGTCGAGCGATGATGTCCAGCGAGCTGAATTTGATCTTGCGGTTAGCGTTGCTGGTGGCGGAGAGGTCATTAGCCTCAATATCCCCTTCAGGTCGTCGAGATCGAACTGCGCACGGTTCATGGGCCCGCTCCGCTGAAGCGCACCGCCACCTTCTCGCTGGTCAGTATCTTCAGCAGTGATCAAGCTGAGGGAGATGAGTGGACTGCCGTTCAAGCCAGCATTGGCGATAGCAGATGGGATCTGTCCGCATCGCGTGTGACTGGTAGCTTCGGGACAATTTCCGACGCGTCGTTGACTCTTGGGGAAAGCGATCCGGCGAATATCGTTGACGTCGAGTTGGATGTCGGGTCGGTTGGTGCTTCCCTTGCATTCTTCGGGTCGCAGACGACGAGCCTGGTTCCCCGTCGAAGCCAGCATTCGATTGGCTCAACCAGTCTCGACCGAGGGTATTCCGATTATCGTCAGCGAGCGCTTGCTCATTGATGTTGCATTTAGCAGCACCTCTCGGTTTCGGTTGTTGCTGGGTGGCGCGGAACGGCGGGTTTCGATCGTTGGGACATTGCGCTCGTTCCCGTCGCTCGATCCTGAGGACAAGATGATCGTGGTCGTCGATAGCCCGACGCTCGATGCGCTGCAGTACATCGAAACGGGGAGCATCTCCAGCAGCTTTGAGGAATGGTGGCTTGCCGTCGATGAGGGAAGATCAGCGGACATTGCGGCCACGCTCGCTACGTCGCCATTCGACTCAAACGTCATCGAGACGCGGTCTGAACGCACGCGCGTTCTGAGAACAGACCCGGTAGCGCTGGGGACTTTGGGGGCTTTGTCTCTCGGTTTTGTCGCCGCGATTGTCTTCGCGATCGTCGGCTTCGTCTCCAGCGTCGTCGTTGGGGCGCGGGAGCGTATGACCGAGTTCGCGCTGTTACGGGCGATCGGGTTGTCGTCGCGGCAGTTGGCTGGCTGGCTGCTGGTCGAGAACGGCTTCCTGGTTGTCCTCAGCCTGCTGGGCGGGACGCTGCTGGGATTCCTCCTCTCCTGGCTGATTCTGCCGCTGATAACGGTCAATCGCGAGGCTGCGCAGGTCTTCCCAAGTCTCATCGTCGTCATCCCCTGGCGGACGATCTTTGTCCTTGAAGCGGTCATCCTGCTCTTGCTGATTGTCGTCAGCACGATCATGGCGATTGTGTTGCGCCAGGTCGGGCTCGGGACAGCGTTGCGGATCGGGGAGGAGTAGGGCGATGGGTATCTTCATGAGCATCCCGGCCCTGCTGCGTCATCTGCGCGTCGAGCGCGGGATGGCCTTGCTGCTGCTGTGCGTTGTTGCATTTACCGCTTTCGTCATGGCGGCGGTGCCCCGGCTCTATAACCAGACGCTGGACGATGAACTCCAATACCGGATAGCGGAGGCCCCGCCCCAGTGGCGCAATATCAGTGTGACGAAGCAGCAGCGCACGACGGTAGATGATGACGAGACGATCCTGGATCGGCTCTCGACCGGCAGTCTCTCTTACTTTCTGGAATTGCCATCAGTAATCCAGGAAATCATCTCCGGTTTCGGCTACTACGCAGAGTCACAGAAATCGCCGGTGCTTCAAGTCCGTGGGCAGCCAGTACTCGGCTTTCGTCGCGACGTCCAGTTTCGTTTTCAGGGTGACCTCGATAACCAGATCAGGCTCGTTGACGGGCGTTGGCCGGAGCTGCGCAGTCCAGTCCTTTTCTCCGACCTGACAGCCACGCCAGCGGCGCGTGGTGAGACGCCGTTGGCGCTCTACGAAGTCGCCGTCAGCCAGACGACCTTCAACCAGCTCAAATTTGATCGCTTGCAACTCATCAGAATCAGATTGAACGGCACCGGTGAGCCGGTCTACCTGCGCATAACCGGTGTCTTCGCAGTGAATGACGTAGAGGCGAACTACTGGAATGGCGATTCGCGGCTGGAGGAACCGGTCATTCGCGGATTCGCTACCGATTTCGGGGAAGTTATGGAGGTCGTCGCCCTACCGCCGATCGACGCATACGAGGACATGCTGCTTCGCGGCGGTGGTCAGTTACCCTGGCACAATGAATGGATCTTCTTCGTTGACCCCGAGCGTCTTACCCTTGAAAACTATCCGGAAGTCTCTGCGCAGATTCGGGAACTCAAGATCACTCTCGGACCGATTGAGCAACTGCGCAGGCCGGATGATAGCTACGTTGCATCGACGGAGATCCTGCCCCAGATTCCTAATCCGGATTCTGATACATCCGTGCAGAACGAGCTACCAAGAGTCATGGAACGCTTTGCCGATCAGGCGCGGCTGACTTCGTCGGTCATCGCCCTGGCGACGCTCGGCATCCTCGGGGTGGGATTGGCGGCGCTCGGGCTACTGGCGGCCCTGATTGCCGACCGACGACGCGGCTCGGTGACACTACTGCGGAGCAGGGGCGCGAGCAAGCTTCAACTAGGATTGGCCCGGACGGTCGAAGGGCTGCTGATCTGCGTGCCGGCAGCACTGATCGGACTGCTTTGCGCCACACTGGCGGTAGATGCGCGTTCGAGTCCCTGGTCGCTGTGGGCTGCCGGTGCGACCGGCCTGTTGACCGTTGTGCTCATGCTGCTGGCCGCTGGCGGCAATATCCTGCCCCGACTGGGAGTGCTGCTCAGCAGTCGTGCCTGGACGCCGGGCAGGACATCGCTGCGACGGCTTATCGTCGAAGGTTTCGTCGTCGTCGTTGCGGCGGCCGGGATCTTCCTGTTGCGCCAGCGCGGTCTCGACACCAATAGCGACGCTGACGGACTTGGCGGATTCGATCCCTTCCTGACTGCGGTGCCGGTCCTGCTGGCTCTGGCGGCTGGAATTGCTCTGCTGCGGTTGTATCCCTATCCCGTGCGTCTGCTGGCCTGGTTGGCGCGCTGGCTGCGCGGCACCGTCCTCTTCATGGGTTTGCGGCGCATGGCATACCAATCGACTGCCGCAAATCTGCCCTTGTTGGTGTTGCTGCTCGCCGTCGGCGTGTCTGTCTTCACTTCGGTCGTCGCCTATTCAGTTGACCAGGCACGTATCGACCTATCCTGGACCGAAGTGCGAGCTGATTATCGCCTTGATGGCAGCGAGGGTTTCGGCACGACGATTCCAGATGTCGACCTGACCGGCGTACCCGGTGTGCAGACGCAAGCCCGTGAGTTCCGGACGCGCAATGCCATTCTGTCGCAAGAGGGCCAGCAGGGGGCAGTCTGGCGCTACGAATGGCGATGTCCCAGCCTTCACGATGCTGGCGGTCGAAACGGATGCTTATGCCCAGATCATCGAGGGGACTGCCATCGAATACCAGTTCCCGCAGGAGTTGCTGACTGCTGAGCAGCGGGCCGGATGTTGGCACGGAGAGCTAATCCCATCCCGGCGATCGTGACTTCGATCTGGCCCGCGGATGTTGTCGAGCCGCCCGCAATTGGAACGGTCTTGCATTTCAAGGTTTCGGCAGAGCAGTTATCGGGCGCGCCATCTGTTTTTGTCCGGGTTGTCGCCAGCCGTCCAGACTATCCGGCCTTGCGTGGCGATGCACCGTTCATCATCCTGCCCTGGGACGCGTTTGCGACTGCGATCAATACTCAGCACGCGCGCCCTTTGTTACCAACGACCATCTATCTGGGTGGCGCTGATGTCGACGAAGCATCGATTCAGCAGGAGATTGCCGATCAGGCGCTGAGTTCGGCGCTTTCCGACTTCGGGCGAGAAACCATCCTCGGGATCGAATTCGAGTCGCGTCAGCAGCGTCTCTCTGATCTGCGTGACGCACCGCTGGCGCGCGGATTAACCAACAGTTTCCGCTTGAGCGTTGCGCTGGCCGCGATCTACGCCGGGCTGGTGGTGGTCGTCGCGTTGGTGCTGACTGCGCGCGAACGGGCTCGTGATCTGGGCTACCTGCGGACGCTTGGGCTGGATTCGCGTCAGGCGCTCGGGATGACATTGACTGAGACGGTGCCGGGCGTCTTTCTGGCCTGTGGCCTGGGCGTGCCGCTCGGGATCGCCATCGCCCGACTGGCCGAACCGGGCCTCGATCTGCGCGCCTTCGTCGGCCCAGATGTCGCGATCTCCGTCCTCGTCGACCGCCCAACTGCCATCGCCGTCGCCTCAGGTCTCGCCCTCGTCGCCCTGCTCGCTGTCGCCATATTCAGCATCCTCGCTCGCCGCATCCAGCTGGGTGAGGTGCTGAGGGTGGGCGAGTGATGCCAGCGCCGCTTGAATTGATGAGGCTCCATGCCGAAGCACTATTTCGTGCATGATGAGCAGGGCCGTATCGTGGCGGTCAACGATGTTGATCGACGACCGGCTCCGCGCTTCTATCTCGGGCGAACGGTCGATGGGAACATCTGGAGGTTTCGGCAGGATCTTGCGCCAGATCTCGCTGCAGACCTTGAAACGATCCTCGCTGATGAACCTGTAGCCACTGATCTGGAGCAGCGGGCGACCACCTTTCAGCGTCTCTTGATAGCGCTGGGACGAGATGCACAGGTCGAATCTATATGGGAAGGGCCTGCCTGGTGTTTCCCGGTGCAGATTGCATCGCCGCCGGGAATCGAGGTTCTGAAGGTGACGCCGGATATGGACATCTCCGGCGAGCGCTTCAGCTGGCTCGTCGATGAACTCGAGCAGTCCCAGCCCGCCTTCGTCGTTCTGAACGGACGTGAGATTGCTTCCCTTTGTCATAGCTCGCGCAACACGCCCGCAGCTGCCGAAGCCGGGGTTGAGACGCTGGAGGGCTATCGAGGGTGCGGTTACGCGACCGCCGTCGTCTCTGCATGGGCGCGGGAAGTTCGTGCACAGGGCCGCGAACCGCTCTACAGCACTTCCTGGGACAATCATGCTTCCCGTGCTCTGGCTCGCCGCCTCGGCTTGATCCTCTATGGCGCGGACCTGCACTTGACGTGAGTCGCTGGCAACCATGAGATTCGTCGGAACGTGCGGCCCGTACTGCTGAGGCGGCTACTCCGCCGGAACCAGCCGGTAAACCTTGCCGGTCGAACCCGAAGGGCCGAAGTTGTCCGTTGCAGTTACATAGACATTGCCGTCGAGATCCTGGCCGAAGCCGAGGATGAATGCGCCGATATTGCCGTTGGGCATGTTGGTGAGGGTCAATTCCTCGAAGCCCCAGAGACCTTCAGTCTGCTCGTCGGCGACGAAGATCCGGCCCGGCAGATAGCTTCCATCCGAGGCTCGACCGGCGCTCCATGCGCCGAAGATATAGCGCCCGTCGAACGAGGGGATCTCACCGGCGCGGTAGACATTACCGCCGATGACCGTCAATCCCAGTCCACCCTCCTGCTGGGCGTTGGCGAACTCGATTACCGGCATGAGTAGCGGCGCGCCCGCGTCCGGGTAGCCTTCTGCGACCGTCGTTGGGCAGTTATCGAGAGCGAGCTTGGGGTTGGCGGCATCGAAGCAGTGGGTGCCTTCGTAGACGTTCCAGCCGTAATTGCCGCCATTCTCTACGACACTGACTTCCTCCCAGAGATCCTGACCGGCATCGCCGGCAAAGAGGCGATGATCGCCGCCGATATCGAAGGAGATGCGGTAAGGGTTGCGAAAACCGTAAGCGTAAATCTCATCGAGGCCGGGACCTCCGACAAACGGGTTATCCGCTGGGATGCCGTAAGGCGCACCCTGAACATCGACATCGATGCGCAGGATCGAGCCCAGCAGATTCTGCTCGACATCCTGGCCATTGCCGCCCGCGTTGAAGTCGTACCAGTCGTCGGCATGACCCGGATACGTGTCGTAGAAGCCGCCCCCGTCGCCCATTGACAGGTAGAGATAACCGTCGTCGGGGCCAAAGGCAACCGTGCCTCCGTCGTGATTTCCGGCCGGCCAGTCGACTGCGAGGATCTCGCGCTCGGAGCTGGCGTCGGCGAGCATCGGATCGTCGGAAACCTGGAACTCCGCCAGCACGTTCGTATGGGCCCATCCGGGCGGTGCACCTTCACGTAGTGGGGCGCTGTAGTAGACGAAGAAGCGACCATTTTCGGCGTAGTCCGGGTGAAATGCCAGCCCGAGCAAGCCGCGCTCATCGTAGGGCGGGGTGAGCTCGACCATCCTGTTGCTAATGTCGAGGAATGGCTCGTCGGCCATTGTGCCGTCCGGCATCACGATCCAGATCTTACCGACCTGATCGACGATGAAGAGGCGCCCGCTGTCGTCCGGTGCTTCGGTGACCATCAACGGCGAGGTCAGTCCCTCGGCCACCAAGCTCGACGCCAACCTCTGTGGTTTCTCCGCCGCCTGAATTAGCGGTCAAGTCGATGAATTCGGCACCGAGACGTCCAAGTAGCACCTGGAATTCGGGATCGTTGTTCGGGTGATACTCGAAGCGGGCGCGCTCGAACCACTGGGTCAGGACGGTGTCACCGTCCGGGTTGGTTTCCATCTGTGGTGGCGAAATTGGGAAGCCGAAGAGCAAGAGCGATTCACGGAAACTGTAGCCGGCGTCACCGTACTCCAGCCCGTGGCTGCTCCAGTACTCCCAGAATTCCGGCGCGATTGCGAAGCCGGTCTCGGTGAAATAGTGTTCCTCGCCCGGGTCCATCTTCGGAAAGGATTGCCAGTCGCGGTGGCTCAATTCGAGGATCTGGACGCCGAGCCTGCCGAGCAGGACGTCGTAGGGCTGCTCATTCTCTGGATGAGATTCGAGCCGTTCGCGCTCGAAGTACTGGACGGTGTGCATGTCACCAGTTTCGGGGCTGACTTCTTCAGCGGCTTCAGTGATGGGATATCCGAAGACCGGCAGCCCTCCGTTGTCGTTCCAGAACGTGAGCAGATCGCCGCAGACCTCGTATCCGGTTACATCAAATGTTTGACACTCAGACTGTGCTTCTGCCCGAGGCGCGCCGAAGGCAGCCAGCGTCGGGACTAGTAGGACGACAAACGCTCCGGTGACGAGTGTCCGGATCGAAAATGCTCGTATCATCGTTTGCTCTTCCCTGGGGTTGATCGGACGACAGACTCCATCAGCATAGTCGATGCCTATGTGTTGCCCCGAGGACAGTGGAGTCTAGATGTGCTTTCATCATCCATATGCATTCCCCGAACAATTCCCAATGGATAGCGCCGATACCGAGATGCCGAACAGGAACCTTTCCTTCTGATAGTCCCAGTATTGATCTGAACGTCACGCTGGCTGGGCTGGTCCAGGTACCTGGGCTCGGCTACTGTCACACAATCCTGGGTTCGCTCGATTAAGTAATGAAGAAGGGGTTGGTGGCGGGGATCGTAAAGGCGCGTTGGCCGGAGGCACGTGGCGAAAAAGTACAGCAGCGGTCGGAGCTGAGCGACGAGCAGATTGTCGCGCTGGCGCTCGATGACCGCGGTTACTTTCGCCTGCTCTATCAACGTTATGCGGACCGGCTCTACTGGTACGCGACGGCGCGGACTGGCTCGCAAACTGTCGCTGACGATGTGGTGAGTGAGTCGATGCTGGCGGCGCTGGAGCATCTGGAACGCTGGGATCCTGAACGCGGGAGCTTCGCTGCCTGGCTGTTTGTTATCGCCCAGCGCAAGCTGATCGACCAGCAGCGCGCTTACCAGCGTGTCCGGCGACTCGTCGCACGGGTACAGCAATTCGGGTCGTCAGAAAGTGAGCCTGACGCGCTTGAGAGTCTGCTCGAACGTGAGCAGGCGTCGGAGGTGGAGGAAGCGCTGAGACGGTTACCGAGAAAGGATCGCGAGATCATCGCACTCCGTTTCGCGGCGGGGCTATCCGGAGAAGAGATCGCCGGGGTCCTGGAGATCAGCCACGTCGCGGCTCGCAAACGGTTGAGCCGCGCCCAGCAACGACTCGCGAGGCAAATGGAGGCAGGCAACGATGGTTGACCAGATGCCGGACCAGGAGCGACTTGTCAGGGAGTTACGGCGCAAACGCCTGACCTTTGCCCAGCGCCGCAAACATCTCGAGCGGCTCGAACGAGCAATGGCGGCTGAGCGTGATGACTCCGAATTCTCGCAACGATGGGGCCGCGCCGAGTTCGCTGTGCTTACCCTGGCAGTTGCCGCCATTCTGTTCGGGTTTGTCTTCTGGACCATCGCCCTAGATGATTCTGATTCTTCCGATGAATCTCGCGATTTGATTGTGATTGCCGAAGCAACGTGGACGCCTCCTGTGTCTCTGGCAGATTTGACATCGACTGCGGCTCAGGTCGTCGAGTCTGCTCCAGCCAGCAAATTTGCTTCGCGCGGTAGTGATTGCCAGGTTGATCCATTTGCGACGGATCTGATTACTGCTCTGCCGTTAGGGGACCCCACTCATTTAGATTGGTATGGTAGCAAGTCGTCTGCCCTGTGGGTATCTCCCACAGACCTGACGGCTATCTTTCCTGTGGGAACCCCGAAGGTTTCTAGCCTCTGGTTCGCCGGTCAAATGACAGAAGTGATGTGGTACGGAGCATCACTCCCAATTCGTCTGACTGGAGAGCAGTTGGATGGAAATGCGACAGTCGGGCCGATTGAGAGTACAGATGCTCCTAACCAGATCCAATGGACGAATTTCACGATTCCCGTGCCCGGCTGCTGGGAACTCACTGGCTCAACTGGCGAGAGCACGCTGACGATAACGGTCGAGGTCTTGCCATCGAGTGAACGGCCAGATATCGCAACAATCCAGAATTACTATGATGCGCGACCCTATGAAGCCCCTGCCAGTTGTGTGATTTCTCCGTGGAGCGGGCCGGATATTCGTGGGAATAGCAGCTACGCCCACTTCTGGCTTGAAGGTGAGGGCATTAGTGCCGAAGTTCCGGGCTTATTCATCGCAAACCTGCAACAGAGTATGGGGATCTACGGGACAGGCGTAGTCGATGCGGCCGTGGTAAGCGCTCGCAATCTGGATTCGGCGAATGGTGAAGCCGTTAGAGCCAGTACCAGTATCTGGAACACGAATGCCCGGCTCGCTAGTTTTATTTTCACGTCTCCTGGCTGCTGGGAACTGGATATTGAAACACCGGCTACGAGGGCGGCATTCGTCGTCTATGTCTATCCTGCGGAGTGTGAGCCCGAGTTGCGCGACGGTGAGTTTGTCGCCGACTGCGAACCGCCACGGGAATAGAACCTGCAGGTTGAAAAGGCAGATATGAAGCGGCGAATCGGACGTACCGGAACAAGAACTGACGCGATTACTACGTTCATTGTGATCATCGCGCTTCTCGTTTCTGGTTGTGGGCCTCTTCTGGATGATGGTGATGAGTCGTCGGGAGAGCCGGATCCTGGTCATCGCCGCCAGGGCGACGCTGACGTTTCGGGAGATGCAGCACGAACCTACACCAACGGCAACTCTGCGGCCCGAAGCCGCGACTTTCACGCCGACGGTTGTCGCGGCTGCCATCCCCTGCGCCGCCGATCCGCTCATCGACGGTTTGCCTCCCGGCCTGCCGCCAACCAGTCCGAGCAATGACAACTGGTATGGCAACGCTGAAGCCGGGCTATGGGCCTCCCCATTCGACTTCGGTTTTTTTCTATCCGCTGATGCTGACAAGGACAGAGAGCCTCTGGTTCGCCGGTGAGTTAACACCGGTGCTCTGGTACGGATCGACCCAGCCGGTTGAGATTACTGCCCAGAAGACGGATGGCAGCGTGACCGTGGAGCAGGTGGAGTCTCGCGATGCTCTGATGGATTTCCAGTGGACCGATATCATGCTCCCGGAACCTGGCTGCTGGGATTTGACCGGTGCGACAGAGTCGAGTTCGCTGACGATTACCGTCGAGGTTCTCCCCGCCAGCCAGCGTGCGGATTTTCAGCTGATTCAGACGACCTTCGATGCCTTGCCCTACGATGCCCCGACGACCTGCCCGGTAACTCCACTGGTCGGCCCGGAGGCGCGCGAAGAGAGTGATAACTTCGCGCACTACTGGCTAGAAGCCGAAGGCATCGCTACCGACGTCGGTAGCTGGTTCATTGCCGGTGAGCAGCAGGGCATGGGCGTCTATGGCGAGGGGGTTGTTGATGGTGTGACCGCCACGATGCGCGGGCTGGATCCCGGTATGCGGTCCGAGATAGCGATCTCGACAGTTGTTCTGAATTCCGAGGGGCGTGTCGCGAGCTTTATCTTCCCGGAACCCGGTTGCTGGGAGCTGCAATTCATGACCGCCTCTTCGACAGCGACCTTCACTGTCTTTGTTTACCCGTACGAGTGCCGGCCAGATTACGCAGACGGCGAGATCCTCGTATCTTGTGAAGCACCGTAGGGACAACGCTACGACGCATGGGAGATCCCGTACTGGAGGGCATGCGCCGCATCGACGCTCGCAACTACGCTGTCTATCTCCAGCGGCGTGTTGAAGACTATGGCGACGCCGAGCGGCTCCTACCGAAATGGACCGAGATCGATCGCGACGCCGTGCGCGATCTTGTACGCGAGTTTCGCCGTAGCGAACACAGCATTCCGGTCCCGCAGGTCTTCGACGATGACGTCGATCAGCAGGAGTCTGCAATGGTGGCAGTTCTGGCGCTGAACTGCCCGCCGCTAGGCGTCGAAGAACAGATTGCCACCTACGTAGATACTCGGGTCGAGTTTGAGCGCTTTGACGGTGGCGCCCTCCGGGATCTCGAAGACCAGGAACCCTTGCTCGGTCGCGCCAGCTTCTAGCGCGCCATAGATGATGTCGTCGCCGACGCCTGTGAGATATAGCGTTTCGTATTCGCCACCATCTGACGTCTGGACTGTCCAGATGCCGGTGTTGACCACTTTGTCGCCGGTCGCTTCGAGCGTGACCTCGGCGGCCCAGTAGCGGTTGCCAGATTCCGGCTGCATGATGGCGTTGTCCGTCGTCGCATTGTCGATGATCTGGACGATCGTTACTTTCACCGTTCCAAGCTCGGTATCCGTCGCAAACGGGTCAGGATTGTCTGACTCAACCTCGCCGCTACTGCCGGCGCTGAGTGCGACATGGACATCGGGATTGTTGTTGCTCTCGTTGCCGGTGCTACTGTTTTCCGCCGCAGTTTCGCCAGCATCGGACTGGGTTGCATCGGCGCCGGAAATCTGGGTTGCCACTGGAGTGGAATCGGCAGCGTTATCATCATCGTCACCACCGCCACAGGCCACAAGGAGCAGAATCAGAACAAGCGGAATCCAGCGCATTTCAGTTCCCTTCCATCTATTGGTGCATCATCATCGGAGAGAAAGCGAGCCGCAGGATATCACTCGAGATTCGGAATTACACTGCGACTCGGGTACATTTCGGAAGCGAACAGAATCGGCTGCCGTCAAGTCTTATCGACGTGTGGAACGACGACATACGCACTCGTCAGTGACAGGAATGGGTATTGGAAGATGCGAGAATTTGGGTCTTCAATAGTCTAAGGCCAGTCGAGCCTTACCACTTTTCGAGCGCAGTATTCACTGAGATCGAAATCGCGGATTCGTGGGCAGCTTTCCATGGTTGTAGCGGTGTGCTATCCGAATATCCCGTCGATACCGGATTCTTTGACTGGGCGCGCGTGCATGGTGTGGACGGCGCACAACTCGATGAGCCAACACCGGAGGTGGTCGAAGACTGGGTAGATCTGCCGCTGCCTCGCTGCCAATACGAGGATGGTCGTCGAGAAGGAGCGGGCTCAGTTGCGGTATGGCGCGAGGATATCGAACGAGCGCCATTGCGCCTCAACGAGTCCAATGCGATCTGGCTCTTCGTTGGAACGAATGAGGACAAGCTCATTCGCAAGCGCTTTCTCTTCCCTTCGGCTGCCTTTCGCCGTCTGGAGGACGCCGAGCGCTTGATTCGTCGGTATCGTTGCGCGGGAATCATCACGCAGTACCCATTGGACGAAGGCGCGTACGATTGGGCGGTTCGCAACGGCGTCTTCAAACCGAAGCAGCCTAAGCACTACGAGACGCCATTTATTGAGACCTTTACTGACGCGTCTCAGCCACACGAGCACTACAACCGTGATGAATCTGACTGAACGAGAGGCGTTTGAGGGCGCTGCCAGGAGCATTGTCCCAGGCAGTCGATTGCTGCGTACCTGGGAACTCGAAGGCGGGGTTTCGGCACGCACGGTTGCGGTCGAGATCGATAGGACCGGATGGGCTGTCGGAGAAGGCCGTCGTCCGGCTGCATGGCGAGGTTGACCGCGCCGGGAATCCCGATATCGCCGCCGATGAGTTCCGAGTGCTTGAGATCGTTCAGGCTGCCGGAATTCCGGTTCCAGCACCGCTCTATCTCGACACGTCCTGCGAGCTGTTCGAGATTCCTTATCTCGTTGTCGCCTTTGTCGAAGGTGAGACCGGATCTTGAACGGACGACATACCTCCAGACTGCCGAAGCCTGGCGAGAGCAGCTTGCCGCCATCCACCAGGCTGGCTGGTCGAGATTCGATCTCCGTTTCTGCCGGCCCAGGAGGACAGGTCGCAAATGGTTGGCGGGCAGCCCGCGCTGAACTGGATGAAGCACTGAGCGAAGGTCGGATTCGTGATGCACTTGAATCGGTTTGGCCCCCTCAATCACTCGAACATATCGGGCTTGCTGCATGGCGACTATTGGCCGGGGAATCTTCTCTGGCGGGACGGCGAGATCGCAGCCGTGATTGATTGGGAGGATGCTGCAACCGGTGACCCGCTGGCGGATCTCGGTAACTGCCGGCTTGAGTTGTGCTGGACCTGGGGATCTGGGGCGATGAGCGCTTTCACCCAGGGCTATCGGGCACTCATGCCGTCTCTGGCTACAAGAACCTGCCGTTCTGGGACCTCTATGCCGCACTGCACCCGGCTGGAAAGTTGTCGGGTTGGGAGCTGGACCCCGATACAGAGGCTCGCATGGTTAGAGCCCACTTGGAATTCGTCGACCATGCCCTGGCCGAGCTTGTCGGGACCAATGGCGAGTGAGGCTGGTCGCATGGAACTGCAACATGGCGCTGCACCGCAAGTGGGATGCGCTGTTGAGCCTCAAACCCGATATCGCCGTCGTCAGCGAATGCGCCGACCCTGAACAGTTGCGGGCGCGTGGACTTGATCTGCACGGCGTTTCCGGCCCGCTGTGGACCGGTGAGAACAAGCACAAAGGACTGGCTGTCTTCGGTTTCAACAGCTATCGGGTACAACCGGCTGAGCCGGTCGGCTGGAGGTTGCGTCACATCATGCCGGTGCATGTCGTCGGGCCGGTCGACTTCAATCTACTGGCGGTCTGGGCCTTCAACATGCAGGGCGGGATCATTCGCAAACATCAGATCGGACCGCTGCGCCGGGCGTTGAGTCGCTATGAGACCTTCCTGACTGAATCACCTGCGATCGTCGCTGGCGACCTCAACCACAACATCTTCTGGGACAAACCCGGCTATCGCAACAACCATCGGACGAGCGTCGACCGGCTCGAACGGTTCGGTCTCGTCAGCGCATATCATCAGCTTTGCGGGGAAGAACAGGGCAGCGAAACTACGCCGACCATCTACTGGCGGGATCGCACGAAGGACGGCCCGACCTACCATATCGACTATGTCTTTCTGCCTCGCTCCTGGGTCCCACACATCCGTGAGTTCACCATCGGCAGCTTCGAGGAGTGGTGTGGCTCCGGTCTCAGCGACCACGTTCCGCTCGTTCTCGAAATCGACATAACGTAAAAGCATTTCGCTTTCACATGGAACTCGAAAACCACCGCCGCGTCACCCTGAGCGGAGGCTTTGCGGAGTCGAACGGGTCTACCTCAATCTTTAACAAGTGAATTCAGGCGCGGCAAAGCTCTAAACAATTGGTCGCTACTCGATATCCCTCAATTGGAGAGAGCTTGGTCGCAATCAAATTCCTGGCCTGTTTGACTCTTGGACCCATTCGACTCCGCTATCGCTCCGCTCAGGGTGACATAGCTGGCAGGTGTGGTTTCCAGCGAACGTCGTCGCTTGTCGACGAGGGACCGCATGGGCCGTCATGCCCTATAGTGTCCACCAACAAATGAGTATCACTGGGAAACGAGGAACAGGCATGGCGTACGTCGAAACGGAAACACTCGGTCAGATCATGGTGGTGCGGATGAACCGGCCTGAGCGGCTCAATGCCCTGGGGTTCGATGTTCGCTCGGGGTTGTCGGAGGCGTTTCAGGAGTTCCGCGACAATGACGCCCTCGAAGTGGCAGTCCTGACCGGGGCCGGGCGTGCATTCTGTGCCGGTGAGGATATGAAGGAGTCGGTCGATGCTGGCTCGGTGAACAGCGCCGGAGACGCTTCGGCGGATGATCCCTTCATGCGCGGGACGCTGGAGAAGCCGGTCATCGCCGCGATTAATGGCTACGCGATGGGGGGAGGATTCCTGCTCGTTGAAAGGACCGATCTGCGGGTAGCGGCAAAAGGCGCGATCTTCGAGATTTCGGAAGCAAACGCTGGCTACTCGGTGGTTACGACCACGGCTTCCTGGCCAACTTGCCACACCCGATTGCAATGGAGATGGCCTTCGGCTTCCGCTTCACCGCAGAGCGCCTCTACGAGGTCGGCTTCCTGAACCGGCTGACCGAGCCAGACGAGCTTTTGCCGGCCGCTTTCGAGATGGCTGAGCACCTGCTGTCGCTGCCACCAGCATCGCGGGTCAACACGCTCTACATGATGCGCCAGATGCGGCCCCGCGTTGCACCGCCGTACAAGAACCTTGCCGAGAAACTCCACCAGCACGGCGCACTCGACGACCGCATGGAATCCCGCCGTGCCTTCGCCGAGAAGCGCCAGCCGAACTACCAGGGCTGGGACGACCCTTCCGACCGCTACAACCTGCCACAGTTGGAGGATCAAGATCGATCGGGAGAATAGGTACTCCATTGTCCATCAGGTGCTCCACACAGAGCAGTTCGTTGCCGTTGATGACCTTCAACCTCTTGCGGGAGGGTTCTTTTCGCAGGCATACGCGTTCTCGGCCGATGGAGGCGAGTACGTCGTCAGGATCAACTCTGCGGCACATGCGGGCGAGAGCTTTGCGAAGGATGACTATGCCTGGCGGCACTTCGCGTCGGAGACTTTGCCGATCCCGCGGATCGTTGCAATTGGTGCGACGGACGGCGGCCACTATGCGATTAGCGAGCGCGTTCCCGGCCGGACGCTCAGCGACTGTTCGGAGGCGGAGCGACGGGCAGCGCTGACCTCGGTACACGATGCCCTGGAGGAAATCGGGACGGCGGACACCGGCGCCTCTCACGGCTATGGTCCCTGGGGGAGCGATGGCAACGGCCAATTCGGCAGCTGGCAGGAGTATCTCGCCAGCGTCATCGAGAATCATGCTGACGGCTACTATCAGGACTGGCACCGACTCTTTCAGGATTCATTTCTCGAACGGGATTTTTATGAGAGCGTATACGTGCAGATGCTGCGGCTAGCTGCCGCTTGTCCTAACGAACGATCGCTCATTCACTACGACTATCAGTTCGAAAACATCATCATCGAAAACGGGCAGGTCAGCGGGGTGATCGACTGGGCGAACGCCCTCTATGGCGATCATCTCTATGACGTCGCCTGGCTCAACTGGCTGTCGGTCCATCCGGGCTGGTGGTATCCGGACGGCGTCGAGATCTTGCGCCGGCGCTTTGGTGCGGCGGCAGGGTTATGAGACACGCATCGCCTGTTACGAGCTCAACATCGGCCTGGACCATTTGCGCTTCTATGCCAAGAACGACAGGCACGACGACTACCAAATTTGTCGTGATTGGCTGCTGGCTCGAAGTGAGCGCGGAATCGTAGTCGTCTTCATGATCCGGAGCCCGGACAGGGATTGCGTTGCGGAAATCTCATGCCTGTTTATTCGGCAAGCTGGGATCTCGGAAAACTTGCCAATCTGGAATGCGCGTGGCATACTTCCTCTCGTCAAAGACTCAGCAACTGGAAAACAGGATGTCCCTGTCAGCCCGTTTGTCTGATAGGGAGGAATCCTGTGAATCTTTATGTTGGCAATCTTAATTTCGATACGACCGAAGACGATCTGCGCCAGGCCTTTGCGGCCCATGGTACCGTTACCTCAGCCCGCATCATCACCGATCGCGAGACCGGTAACTCACGTGGCTTCGGCTTCGTAGAGATGGAAGATAGCCAGGCCGGCCAGAGCGCAATGATGGCTCTGAATGGCCAGGAACTCGGTGGTCGTACGCTCACTGTGAACGAGGCTCGTCCTCGTGAGCCGCGCCAGGACAACAATCGCAATCGCCGCAGCTGGTAGGCCAGGGTAAACCCGAGCCTCAGCTAGCTTTTCGCTAAACTGACACGAACGCAAGCCAGCATCCCGGGGGAGACCTCGCTGGGATGCTGGCGCGCAATCAATAACATCGCCCCGCAACATTATCCGCCAATAGTCTCCATCCTCGACCGGGCGGAACTGCACACAGAAGACTGAAAGAAGTCACGTTAACTTGTTATCTACATTTGGAATGGCAGTCGATCTTCGACTGCTGGAATATCGTCCCTACACGCGACTGATCCAGTCGAAAAGCTGGAACGCCGGATTGCCGAGAGGCGCATGACGGCGGCGCTGGATTTCGATTGGGATCAGTTACATCTTCGTTCACGTGCAATCGTCCAGCAATTCACACGAGAAGAAGATCCAACCCGGCAGATTGCGGCAGCGCAGCAGATCCGCTCAACGCTCGTGCAATCTGACGATAGGCCCGGCCTGCGGGCGTTGCGGTTGGCGACCGCGGCCCCTATGGTTGGCTGGCTACAGAGTCGGTCGGCGAATCCCGCAGCTCAATTGCTGGGTCGCCTGATGGCAGCGGATCAACGCGAGGCGATACCAGGACTCGCCTACCTGGAAGATGAACTCGCACTGGCGCGACGGCGGACAAGATAGCTATCTGCAGGCAACTGCCTGACAGACAGAAAGGTGATTGAATGGAAAAACCAGGACTGAAACGCAAAAGCGTTCTGATGTTCTTTGTGCTGGGTCCTATTGTTGGCACAATCTACGCAATAGTCAGACTCTGGCATGAACTGATTGGTTGGCAGGAGCTCTCGCTCTTCCTCGGACTCTATCTTGCCACCGGACTCGGAATAACCTTCGGGTACCACCGGCTATTGACGCACCGCAGTTTTGAAACGGTGCCCGCTGTCAAAGCAATCGCTCTCATACTTGGTTCAATGGCCGTACAAGGTAGCGCGATCGACTGGGCCTCCAATCACCTCAAACACCATGCTCATTCGGATGAAGAAGGCGATCCGCATTCGCCCGTCGAAGGACTCTTTCACGCTCACATCGGCTGGCTCTTCTCAGCTCCCCCCGCTGACCGGCAGCGCTACGCAAAGCGCCTGATGGCGGACCCGCTGATCGTCTGGATTGACCGTACCTTTCTTCTCTGGGTGGCGCTTGGACTGATCATTCCATACGCGATCGCCGGCTGGGAAGGGTTGCTTTGGGGTGGTTTTGCGCGCATCGTGCTCGTCAATCACGTTTCCTGGTCGGTCAACTCCATCTGTCACACCTTTGGCGCTCAGCCGTTCAATATCAAAGATCAGAGCCGCAATCTCTGGATTCTCGGTTTGCTGGCATTTGGCGAAGGATGGCACCACAATCACCACGCCTTTCCGGCCATGGCGTTTCATGGGATGAGTCGGCGGCAGGTCGATCTTACCGCCTACATCATCCGTTTCCTTCGCCGTATCGGGCTCGTTTGGAATGTCAAGCTGCCCTCTCCGGAGCTGATCGCACGGCGACGAAAGCCAATCGCATCAGCTGGCGAATAAAAACCGGGAGCCCAGTTCCTAGTTTTCGATAAGGACGATAGGTCTCGGTATCAGAGGGAGTGAACTCCGCGTTCGCTCCCTCTGTCTGTTGCATCGTTCCGCTTTTGTTCGGGAAGATCGTTGCTGACCGGGTTTTGGCGGTTCGCGCTACGATAAACTGAGTGCCGTCTTCCAGAACCTGGAATGATCTATCGCGATGATTCTCGACTCTCTGACGACTCCAATCGAAGCCTTCGAGCGCCGAACAGGTTGGCTCGTCAAACCAGAGGGACTCTGTAAAGGCGACATCTGCGTGCCGTTGCCGGATGATGACGCTCGCCAGACGCTGAACGTCCGCGTGTTGGCCGAGCGCCTCAACATGCCACTGATTCACAGTGAACAGCATGATCTCTGGTGCCTCGGACCGGATGCATTGGGCAGAGCACTAGCGACTGCCGAACTGCCGGACATTGAGCTGCCTAGTCTCGACGGCCAGCCATTCAAGTTGCGCTCGCTGCGCGGTAGCAAAGTGTTGTTAGTGGCCTGGGCATCGTGGTGAGGTTGTCGGCTCGATCTGCCAGTCTGGCAGGCTCTACGCGACGAACTTCATCCTCAGGGCTTTGAGATCGTTACTGTTGCCCTCGACACTGACCCGGAAGCCGCCCGTCCCGCTATCGAGGAAGCGAAACCAACGCATCCCGCACTGATCGACCAGGCGCATCTGCTTGATGAACTGCTCGGTATCGTCAATGTTCCTAGCGGCGTCTGGGTCGATGAGCACGGGGTCATTGTGCGCCCACCGGAGACTGCGTACCCGCGTAGGCCAGCATTTCTAGATCGGCAGCCGCCTTCGGGCGCCAGCCAGCGCTTGATTGCGTCGATCGAAGCCGTTCGAGCGCTTCGCATCGACGCCGAAACATATGTCGCGGCGTTGCGTGAATGGGTTGCACATGGGGCTGTCAGCCGCTATGCCCTGTCGCCGGAGGCGGTCATCGAGCAGAGCCGTCCGCGATCGCAAGATGAATCTCTGGCCGCAGCACATTTTGAGCTTGGGCAGCATATCTACCGATCTGGCGACGCCGATGGAGCGGTTCCTTATTTTCGTGAGTCGCAGCGCCTCGATCCGGCCAACTGGACCTACAAACGCCAGGCCTGGTCGCTACTCGAACCGGGCCAAAACTCAGGTGAAGTCTATGGCAGTGACTGGCTCAGCGACGTGCTAGAACTAGGCCCGGAGAACTACTATCCAGCTTTGAAGATGGAACCGACGGAACAGATATCGGAACAGAGGGAGGTTACGTGATGGCAGCTAGCGAGCAAGTTGCACTGGTGACTGGTGGGGCACGCGGCCTTGGCTGGGGCATCGCCCGGGCATTCGGGCTGGCTGGCTGGAAGGTGTGCGTGACTGACATCAACGCGGACGAGCTTAAGCTAACCGCGGCGGATTTGGAAACCGACGGCGCAGAATTTCTGACCGTCATCTCCGATGCTGCCGACCGCGAAGGGTGCCGGCAACTGGTGTCGGATATCGTCGCGCGCTGGGGACGGCTGGACGCTATCGTCCACAACGGCATTTATATGCCGCTCGTCACCTTCGATGACACGACGCCTGAGGAATGGGATCGCCAGCTCGACGTTGGGCTCGGCGGCCTATTCAACCTGACGCATGCAGCCTGGGGACAGATGAAGGCACAGGGCGGCGGCCATATCATCGGCGTCGCCAGTGGCTCCAGCTTTCGGGGTTTCAAGGAGGAGATCGCCTACTGCACGATCAAGCACGGCGTCGAGGGCTTTGTGAAGGCGCTCTCGCTCGAATCCTCCGACTACAACATCGCCCTCAACACGATCGGCCCCGGAGCGCCGATCAAACCGACGCGCATGACCCGCGCCGAACTCGACCAGCTGTCGGAAGAAGAGAAATCTGCCTGGGCTGACCCGCTCGAACTCGGCAAAGCCTGGGTCTGGCTGGCATCTCAGCCGCCGAGCAGAATCAATGGCTATCGCCTGGACGGCGGCACGATCGTCCGCACGCTCGAGCGCGAGGGTGACGATTTCGAATTCTCCCCGGAAAAGGTGACGATGTATCCGGACGACTACCTGGCCCGCAAAGACTGGTACGACAACTACCCGGACTAAATAGCCGGCGGTTTCAACTTGGCACCTACGTGCATTGACGAACCAGCCATCGTTGTTGATGAGTTTGCAGCTCGGTTTCGATGGCTACCTATGCCGGGAATGATGCCCGGGCGGTTGATCCTGACCGATGACTGGTTCATCTTCGCTCCCCAAGGCATACGGGAAAAAGTTCTTGGAAGTCGTCAACCACAGATCCGCATCCGTCGCCGGGATATTGCTTCCTTCTCAATTGCGAACGGCGGATGCTGGAGATTGCTTCGCTGGTTCAGTCCCAGGTTCGGGCTGGAGATTGTGCAGATAACGACGAACACTGGGACTATGCACCGTTTCCAGACAACGAGCCTTCAGAAACTATTCGACGAGCTCTGGCAGGATCGTCTTTCCAACGGGACCTAGCAACAGGTACTCGGAAAGCCTCCTTGGCATCGCCACTCGTCGGCGACAGTATTCAAACGGTTGGCTATTCATCTGAGATGTATCCGGACGAATACCTGGCTCCCGAGGACTAGTACGACAACTACCCGGAGTAGGTGTTGCTCAGCAAACAGGCGTTAAGCACTGTGCCGTGTACTACATGAAAAGTGCCACCGTAGCCTCCGGAGGCTGGGACGGATCTTCTTGAGTGTGAACCGATATGAAGAGGAATAGTGGTAGATTCGCGCATGCTACAGCAGGACTTCGCTGCATGGTATGCGCGCAGGATACTTGTTGATATCCTTACCAGACGTATCTGGCAAAGACCAAGAGGGCGGTGTGCGTCTATTGATTGCGCTTGTGATATTGATCAATCACGCCGATCTGCCAACGCTTAGCCAGTAGCTCGCAAGATCTTCATCGATGCCGCAGCGATTGGCCAAAGCCTCTGATGTAGTGCTTGCATCGGATACGTTTCGCTGACAAGGGCAACATCATGGCTGCGATCCCGGCGTCCGGCAACGCACCGACTACGGCCTATCTGCCTATCTCGCGCACCCCTCTGATTGGCCGGGAATCTGAAGTCGCCGCAGTCTGTGCGCTACTGGCACGCTATGACATTCCGCTGGTTACACTGACAGGTCCTGGTGGGATCGGCAAGACGCGCATGGCGCTAGCCGTTGCTGAGAAACTTGCTGGTGCATTCCCAGATGGTGTCGCGTTTGTTTCGCTGGCGGCCATCCGCGATCCCGACCTCGTTCCCGTGACAATCGCACAGGCTCTTGGCATCCGGGATAGCGGCAACCGACCGTTACCCGAGCAGATCTGCGAATTTGTTGCGGCACGCAGCCTGCTGCTGGTGCTGGACAACTTTGAACAGGTTGTGGAGGCAGCGCCGGCGATCGGAGACCTGCTCGACTCTTCGTCCAAACTGAAGATCATGATTACCAGCCGCATCCCGCTTCGCTTGCATGCCGAACAGGAGTATCCCGTCCCACCGCTAGAATTGCCGACGGCCACCCACGCTTCAGGTGGTTCTGATCTGGCACTCAACCCCGCTGTGGCGCTTTTCGTGCAGCGCGCCCGGGCGGTGACGCCAGACTTTTCACTCACGCGACAAAATGCCGGTGTCGTGGTCGAGATTTGCGCTCGTCTCGATGGATTACCGCTGGCGATCGAACTTGCCGCTGTTCGCATCAAAGCTCTTTCGCCGCAAGCGCTACTGGCGCGCCTGACGAACCGCCTGGAACTGCTTACTGGCGGCGCTCGCGACGTACCGGCGCGTCTCCAGACAATGCGCGCTGCGATTGCCTGGAGCTATCGACCTGCTTGCGCCGGACGAGCAACGTCTGTTTTGCCAACTCTCCGTCTTTGTCGATGGTTGGACCCTCGATGCGGCCCAGGCAGTGGTCGTGGCTGAATCTGGGTGTGTGTCGGGCAGCAGCGTGATTCTTGAAGAGTTGACTGCTCTGTTGAATCAGAGTCTGGTGCAACAAACTCCGCAGGCCAACGGCGAACCGCGCTTCGGGATGCTTGAGACGATTCGCGACTACGCTTGGGAGCAGCTTGCGGCGAGCGGCGAAGAGCCTGCAATCCGTCAGCGGCATGCCGAGTTCTTTGCGGCGCTGGCCGAGCAGGCCGCAGCACCAGTCGAGGTAGGCGAGCGGCAGTGGCTCGACCGGCTGGATCCCGAGCGCGAGAATCTGCGTGCGGCGCATGCGTGGCTGAGCGAATGTGGAGCAACGCAGCAATGCCTGCGGCTGGTTGGGGACCTGCGGGGCTTCTGGTTTCACCGCGGTTCCTTTGCGGATGCCAGGATCCAGTTGGATGCGGCCCTGGCGTTGCCGGGCGCGGAGCAGCCGACCGCGGCGCGCGCCTACGCGCTTACGGCGGCTGGTGTGGTGGCCAGCTTCGGCGGCGAGGATTGGCGTTCCATCCCGCTGAACAGGGAGGCCCTGGCGATCTATCAGGAGCTAGGCGAGCGCGAGCCACAGACCTGGTTGTTGATCGCGCTGGGGATTGCGACCAAAGAAGCGGGCGATGTTGAAGGTGCCATTCAGTATTGGGAGCAGAGTCTGTCGCTGGCGCGAGAACTCGGAGATCGGGTGAATGCTGCGCGGTCGCTCATAAATCTTAGCGAGGTAGATGTTGACCCTCAAGACTTCGATCGCCGGCAAGCTATGGTTGAAGAAGCGCTGGAGCTCGCGCGAGCGGCGGGCCATCCGTCACCCATTCACTTGTGCCTTACCGGCCTCGTCCTGATCGCCTATCGATCGAGGAGATTATCGGCAGGCGGCTGTGCGGCTGCAGGAGACCCTGGCCCTGAGCGTCACCGGCGGTTGGCAGTGGCAGTTGGCGGAGCAGTTAGACGCGATAGCTCGACTCGCGCATGCGATCGGGCAGCATGTGTCCGCGGCCCAGCTTTTGGGTGCCGAGCATGCGTTGCGCGAGCGCACGGGCATGCAGTTTTCGTCTTTTGGACGCTTGCAGTATGACCAGCTTGTCTCGGAAGCTGTGTGCGGCCATGACGGACGAAGCGTATGCAACGGCGAAGGCTGCAGGTCGGGCCATGGCCTTGGAGGATCTATACGCTGTGGCGCAAGAAGTTCTGACGGCCGCCTCCGCGCCGGCTCCCGTATCCGCTGAAGGGTCGGCTCCACCTCCACACACGCTTTCACCGCGCGAGTTCGAAGTGTTGCGGCTGATTGCAGTGGGTAAGAGCAATCGCCAGATTGCCGAGGAACTTTCCCTCAGTCCGCGCACTATTGAGCGCCATATCGCCAATATCTATCTGAAGATCGATGTCCACTCAAAAGCCGAAGCAACCGCTTTCGCCTGGAGCCGAAATCTCATCTGAGAAGCGGCGCTCTGGTCCAATTACATAGTATCCGCCAAGCACAACATACCTCGATTACATAAGCCAACGGATGCTGGCAACTTTTTCCTGCCTCACAGTGGATATTGCCGAGGGATTCGCAGGACGTTGACGAGATCGGTCGCCGGCACCCGGCAGATTCCTCGGTACTAGCAACTTTCTCGGTTCCAGTTCACGTAAGGAGGGAACTATGTTCCTGTTGCGAACGCGCATTTTGCGCATGTCGACGCTCGTCGCTCTCGTGGGTCTGCTTGCGGGCGCAATCAGTGTCTCGGCCGCACCTGCTCAGCAGAGCAGCAGTGCGGTCTATCAGTTCAACGGGACGCCACTCGAAGGTCAGATCATACCCGGCACCTCATCGAAGCTGGTGCGAAATGACTCCGGTGTATCAATGAACCTCAAGACGACGCAGCTTGAGGCCGGAAGTGTTGTGACCATCTGGTGGGTCGTCTTCAACAATCCAAGCGCCTGCTCGTTTGGTGATGGCGTCCTGGCCCAATGCGCTGAGATGGATCTCTTCGCGAGCCCGGATGCCATGCCGTCGATCATGTATGCAGCCGGTCACGTCATCGGAAACAACGGTAAAGGCAACTTCGCCGGACATCTGTCCGCCGGCGACGCCAGTGGCTGCTACACCGGACCGATCTTCTCCGACGGCAATCCTTTGACATTTCCCTGTAATCCGTTGGTCGATACGCGCGGGGCTGAAATTCACCTCGCAGTTCACACCCACGGGCAGGCCGTTCCTGGCTTGATCTCCGACATGCTCAGCACCTTCGATGGCGGCTGCAGCAACCTCGGGCGCGGTACCGGCCCGAACCAATGCGGCACGATTCAGGCGTCGCCTCACAGGGCGCAATAGCCCGATCGCTTCAAGCGGATGACCACCATCTGCAAGGCTATCGAGCTTCCCCGCTCATCATGTTTGGTGGGCGGGGAAGCCCGGTGGTAACTCGGGATAGCGGTTGGCATCTGGCCGCTACCCGCTCAATACGATCACACCATGCTTGGAGAACCTCACATGACAACAAGACGATCTTTCTCGATGCTCGAGCACCGTTTTACCCGACGCGCAGCATTGGCCCGGCTTGGTGGCGTTGCGCTTGGAACGGCAGCGCTGTCGATCACCGGCGGTTCGCAATTCGTCTCCGCCAAAGTCTCGGATCCCGTTGCGCCTGCTGCTGACTTTGATAGCCTGGTCGCGACCAGTTGGTATAGATTGGTGCTCGATCTCGTTCAGGCGACACCCGGTTTCACTCCGCCCGTCGCATCTCGCACCTTCGGTTATCTGGGCGTCACGCTCTACGAGGCGCTTGTGCCCGGCATGCCTGACAGCCAGAGCCTGGCAGGGCAACTCAACGAGCTGACACCGCTACCGCCACCGCATGACCACGCGTATCATTGGCCGACCGTCGCCAACAGCGCCCTGGCGGCTAGCGCACGCCTCTTCTTTCCGACGGCCTCTAACGCCAACAAGGCGGCGATGGATGCTCTGGAGAGCAGCTTCACGAACATGATCGCGCCCGGCGTGCCGCCCGGTATCGTCAAACGCTCGGTCAAGCGCGGGCAGGTCGCGGCCGCTCATATCTTCGATTGGTCGACGAGCGATGGTGGCCACGCGGGCTACCTGACCAACTTCCCGGGCAGTTACACGCCGCCGGTCGGGCCGGGGCTCTGGATTCCGACAGCACCTGACTTTCAGGCAGCACTGCAGCCGTACTGGGGGCAGCACCGTCCCTTCGTGCTGGCTTCAGGCGCCGATCACGATCCCGGACCACCGCCAGCCTTCTCGACTGACCTGAACTCCGCCTTCTATGCGGAAGCGGTCGAGGTCTACGAGACGGTGGAGAATCTGACCGATGAGCAGCGCGATATCGCGCTCTTCTGGGCCGACGATCCAGGGGTGACCGCGACCCCGTCTGGGCACTCGCTGTCGATATTGACCCAGCTTCTCGAAGACCGGCATGTCGATCTTGCTACGGCTGCGGAAGCCTACGCACGAGTCGGCATGGCCTTGTCAGATGCCTTTGTCAGCTGCTGGCACAGCAAGTACGTCTACAATCTGATCCGGCCGATAAGCTATATCCAGCAACACATCGATGCTGGTTGGGGCGTTGGAGCGCGCGCGTTGCCAGTCACAACGCCCCCGTTTCCGGAATATACTTCGGGCCACTCGGTCGAGGCGGGTGCCTTTGCTCAGGTGCTCCTCGACCTCTTCGGTGACTTCCCGTTTACTGATCACACCCATGACGAACGTGGTCTGGCGCCACGTACATTCACCTCGTGCGCTGCTATGGCCGAAGAGACGGCGAACTCCCGACTGTACGGAGGCGTTCACTATCGGGCTGCCATCGAACGGGGGATTGAACAGGGCAAAGGGGTCGGCAAAGCCGTAAGTGCGCTGACATTGAGACAGCAATAAGAAGATCGAAGATGGAGTATCTTGAAGGTCATGACGCTGAAGCGATAAATCCCTCTGGACTATCTCACCTCACCTGGACATATCGCTGTAGCGTCGACCAACCAGCTCTTAATTTCGAGGCGCGCCCGGTGAAGTGTGAGTGCACTACCTCCGAAGTGGCCGGATGGGTGGCATCATCTGCCTTGTCCGAGATTGGCGGGAGCCGCATCGCTGGTAGTAAGCCCCCAGCGATGCGGAATTGCGATCCGGTGATCCTCGCCGTCAGATGTGATCCACCGGACGACAAGTGAGAGCTACGACGTCACGATGATTGCTTCGATATAAGCGGTTTCGCCATGCAAGGCATTGTCGAGGCCCTCATGCTCGTGAGCTTCGGAGACACGTACTGGTGTGATCTTATTGATGAGCCAGAAGAGCGATAGCGTCACGCCAAAGGCCCAGGCGGCAGCGAACGCCGCCGCGCCGAGCTGCTTGAAGAAGAATCCAGGGCCGCCATAGAACAGGCCATCCACACCGGCGGGGTTCATCGCCGTCGAAGCGAAGAGCCCCAGCGCCAGAATTCCCGTGATACCGCCAATACCATGCACTCCCCAGACATCCAGCGCGTCGTCGTAGTAGCCCCAGTTCTTCATCTTGCGGAAGACGATAGCCGCGTAGCAGATCACGCCGGCAGCGATGCCGATCAGCATGGCGCTGTAGGGTGGGACGAAGCCTGCCGCCGGCGTAACGGTCGCGAGACCGGCGACGAACCCGACACATATACCCACTACCGTCGGCTTGCCCTCGATGCGCCAGTCGAGGAACATCCAGGTCAGGCCGGCGAACGCTGCGCCCAGCTGGGTGTTCAAGAAGGCCAGTCCGGTGATCGCATTGACCCCGCCCGCGCTGCCGGCATTGAATCCGAACCACCCGAACCAGAGCAAGGCCGTCCCGAGCACAACGAACGGGATGTTGTGCGGCTCAGGCTCCTTGGCCCGGCGCGCCCCGATATAGAAGACACTTGCCAGGGCTGCAACCCCGGCTATCTCATGGACGACGATGCCGCCGGCGAAGTCGAGGACACCCTTGTCGGCGAGCCAGCCGCCGCCCCAGATCATATGAGCGAAGGGGAAGTAGACAAGCACGTTCCAACCTACCAGGAAGAGGAGGTAGGCCTTGAATGTCACGCGATTCGCAAAGGCTCCGGTGATGAGGGCGGGAGTGATGATCGCGAACATCAGCTGGAAGACGAGGAAGACATAGACCGGGATGGCCAGGCCCGGAAAGATGTCGTCAGGATTGATCCCTCGTAAGAAGAGGTGGTCGAAGGGATTGCCGATGATCCCGCCGACATCGTCGCCAAACGCCATCGAGTAGCCGATGGCTACCCAGAGCACCGTCGTCACCGCCAGCGAGACGATGGACTGCATCATGATAGTGAGGACGCTCTTACGCCCCACCAGTCCACCATAGAAGAAAGCGAGCCCGGGCGTCATGATCAACACCAGTGCCGCCGCCACGAGCATGAAGCTCGTATCGCCAGTATCCAAAGTCAACCCCCTCCTTCACCCAAAAAAGGCGTGATGTGGTCGCCCCAACGGTCTCCGGTGGTTTGCGAACCACGATCGGAGCCGAGCACCGGTGTTTCCGGGGAGTTTCGCTCGCCATGCGAGGAACTCGAGGCGGTTTCAACATCGATGCGGGGATCGTAGCAGAGCCGGGGCGTCAATTTACTCGTGATTGGGTCGAGGTCTGCTGTCTGAGTCGAAGTGATTGGCGCTGATCGATAGATATCAAGTTCCCAGCGGGATGGCCTTGACAAGGCAGTACGTTCGAACTAGCATTCAACCAGTTGGTTATTTATCCGATTGGTTAAGTACAGAATGACGGCAACTGATCAGCTCAGCTTGACTTTCGGGGCGCTCTCAGACCCGACGCGCAGAGCGATCCTGGCGCGCCTGGCCGAGGGCGAGGCGACGGTGACGGAACTGGCCGAGCCCTTCGCGATGAGCCTGCCGGCTGTCTCCAAGCACCTGAAGGTGCTGGAGCGGGCCGGGTTGATTACCCGCGGCCGGGAAGCGCAATGGCGACCGGCGCGGCTCGACCCCGAACCGCTGAAGGAAGCCTCCGGCTGGCTGGAGGACTACCGCCGGTTTTGGGACGAGAGCTTCGAGCGTCTGGATGAATATCTCAAAGAACTACAAGCGAAGGAGAAGAACCGTGACAGCGACGGATAAGAGCGGCGTAACGATCTTCACGACGCCCTCGGAACGCGAAATTGTCATATCTCGAGTGATCGCAGCCCCGCGCGAGATCGTCTTCGAGATGTGGACTAGCTGCGAGCACCTGCCGCACTGGATGGGACCGGCCAGCATGGAGATGACCGGTTGCCGAATCGATCTTCGCGAGGGCGGTTCCTGGCGCTTCGAGTGGCGCGGTCCTGATGGCTTTGAATTCGGCATGGAAGGGGTCTACAGGGAGATTGCTCGACCAGAACGGCTCATCTCCACCGAGATGATGGACGGTTTCCCTGATGAGTTGACCAGCACCCTTGTGCTGACAGAACAGGACGGCAGGACGAGGATCACGAATACAGTCCTCTGCCCTTCGCGGGAGACTCGCGACGCCCTGCTCGCGTCGGGTATGCAGGATGGCGTGTCCGAAGGGTTCGAACGGATGGAGACGTATCTGCTCGAATCGTCACACAGCTGAAGATTCACCTTCGAAAGGACAACGCGATCATGATTCATAGCACAGCACCTGATGAAGTGAGAGCGCAGGAATTCTTGTTGCGCCGCGAGTTCAACGCGCCGCGCGAGATTGTCTTCAAAGCCTGGACCGAGGCCGAGCACCTGGCGAACTGGTGGGGGCCGGTTGGCTTTGACCTCCACGTCGAGCAACTGGAGTTCCAGCCAGGTGGAATCTTCCATTACCGCATGTCAACATCCGACGGTTACGAGATGTGGGGCAAATTCGTCTACCGCCAGATCACGCCACCAGAACGGCTCGTCTACATTAGTTCGTTCTCTAACTCCAAAGGAGAGACAACCCGAGCGCCCTTCTCCGATGATTTCCCGCTCGAGATCATCAACACGCTGACATTCAGCGAACGAAATGGGAAGACGACGCTCACCCTGCGCGGCACCCCGGTTGATCCGACCGACGTCGAGCGGGAGATGTTCGAATCGATGTTTGACTCTATGCAGCAGGGATTTGGCGGAACGTTGGACCAGTTTGCTGTCTATCTCGCACCGATTGCAGCCTGAACCCTGTCTAACGAAGTAGTGAGACTGGTGGAGATGATGCGATGACGCCCGGCAAGAACACAGCTGTTCAGCCCCGGAATGCCGCGATCGAACACCTCGGCGTTCGATCGGCACATGGCAGGTGAGCGCGGTGGGAGCCGCGATGGAGAATGAAGCCGAGGGGCATGTGAGCTTCGAGTGGCTCGAAGGTGGCGCGTTTGTCCTGCAGCGCTCTCGGCCGCCGGAGCCGATGCCGGCGGCTGGGCGACGTCATTGGTTGCGATGACTCAACCGGGCGCTGTGCGATGCAGTACTTCGACGCGCGCGGGGTAGCGCGGATCTTCGAGATGTGTCTAGGCGCCGGCAAATGGAAAAAATGGCGCGAAGGCGCCGGGTTTCTCACAACGCTTCACTGGCACATTCAGCGACGATCGCAATTCGGTCGATGGCGCCTGGGAGCTGTCACGGGACGGCACGACCTGGGAAAAGGACTTTGACCTCATCTACAGGCGCGTTCCCTAAGCGGTTGGAATCGGCATGTTTGAGGTTAGGAGGTGCCCGGTGCGGTTAGCTGCGAATTGAGCGCCTGTAACCGTTCAACTGCAGACGCTGGACAGAAGATCCCCGTGGGGTGGAACGATCCAGCGGCGCCGGACCCGAACGACGTCACGGTGCATACGGCACCGATGATTGGATCGGGGGTCAGGCGCTCGCGATTGTGGAGTAGCCTAGAGTGTCGAACGCGTGAGCCGAGGTCTCGTGACAGAGTTCAGAGCTCGATGAAGTTTTCGCGAGCGAATGCTACTGCTATCAGTGCCGAGTCAGGTATGCACCGGTTAACGGTCTCGAGATGTACTACGAGGTACACGGTGAAGGCGCGCCGCTCATCTTGCTGCACGGCGCGTACATGACCATTGAGGGTTTCGAGACCTTCTCCCTGGCCCTGTAGAAGTCCGGCAGGTTGGCTTCGACTAGAAGTTCAAGCGTACATGCCGAAGTATGTCCGCCCGATCACCTACGACCAGACTGGCTGACGATGTTGCCGGACTGATTGGGCCATCTCGATTAACGGGTCGATCTCGATGGCTTCAGTGGGCGGCGGCGTGGCCATCCGGCTCGCCGCGGTATCCCGATCTGTTGCGCAAGATCGTCGTTGTCTCGGCCGGCCATTCACTCGTGTCATGTCGCCCAGAGCTTGACCTGGTTTCGATGAGATCACGCCTGATGTTCCGTCGGGCCTTTCGTGGCGGCCTATCTCAAGGTCGCGCCGGACGCTGACGTTTGGCGACGGTGGTAGAGAAGCTCATGAAGCTCGACATGATCCACTTCGACTGGACGGAGCAGTCCGCGCCATTCCGGCGTCTGTTCAGATCCTTGTTGGGGATTCCGACATCATCCGGCGGGAAGATGCCAGCGGATTTTAGCTACTGCGGCGATCTGGCGTCATGCTCCGATGCCGGCGTCGCAGCTTGAAATCCTGCCTGATAAATCCCAACTGGGTATCCTGGAACGTAACAACTGGATCTTGCCAATCGACATCGCGTTCCTCGTTGAGCCGCTGCCTGGGCCGGACCAGTAACTCTGAAGACCGTCGCCAGCCGCAGGATAGGCCAGGCGTAGCGTAAGTGTTGTTTTTGTGATGAGGCATGCTTTCAGCCTGTAGAAATGGGATCCTTCATCGCCGGGACAGATGGACGATCAGGCTGCATCGGTGGAGATTGCCGAGGGATCTAGCCGTGCGGTGATCACGTCGTAGCGCATTCGCCCAGGTGTTCCCTGCGGAGATCGAGCATGATCTGATCCCAGTAAACAGGGCCGCCCTCTTCGAGCATTGCTGCGAGTCGGTCCGGCCCGATGCTCACCGGAAGATGATGACGACCCCAGATCGAGATCTGGGCCAGGACAGGCGTCAGTGCGATCGATTTCTCTGTCAGGCTGTAAATGATCTTCTGTTTGTGAGTGGGATCGCTGGAGCGCGTGAGCATGCCCACGTCGACGAGCATCTTCAGTCGGTCGGAGAGGATATTGGACGAGATACCCTCGTTCGACTCCAGCAATTCGCGGAAATGCCGCTTCCCTAGCAAGATGATATCCCGCAGGATCACCAGACTCCAGCGGTCTCCAAGCATCTCGACGGTCAGGTTGATCGGGCATCCCGATCGGTGTTCGGTATCCATTTCTACCCTTATGTTCTGTCCCCCTTGCATTATCCTATCACCATCGCTACACTACAACTGGTTGCAGTTTCGTATCGGTTTTATGTTCTATCTGTACGGACAACGAGATCCGGCCACGATGGCGAAAGGAATATGACTTGAACCTTTACCTCGTTCTAACAGCACTCGGTCGTCAGGAGCGTTGGGAAGAACCGTCCGGGCGCATCGACGAATCGACTATCGGCGAGTTCCGCCGTCATGGCGAGTACGACGATGCGTAGGGCTGCGATCCGTAGAGACGTGCCGCTGGTGCGTCCGCGTTTCAACACTGATCTGCTTTTTGGGACGAATCCGATATTCAGCTCAGAGCGCACCAGCGACACGTCTCTTCAGGTGCGCCGGTGTCTATCCAGCGGTCTACCGACAGGCCAAGTAGGAAAGGATCACAGATGACATCTCCCGACTGTCGTATCTCAGAAGGAATGGCAAGCAGCAAACGAAGCGATGCTTGCCAGGGAGAAAGAAGCTACTCGCGCCCATGACGCGCTCAACGCCGAGCGCCGCCGCATGCCGATGACGAAGATCGAGAAGGACTATACCTTCGAAGGGCCCGATGGGCCGGTGAAGCTGATCGATCTCTTCGAGGGCTGCCGCCAGCTCATCCTCTACCACTTCATGTTCGGTCCAGATTGGGCTGAGGGCTGTGGCGGCTGCTCGATGTTCGTCGATAACATGGGCCACCCAGCACATCTGCTGGCCCGCGATACCGCCTTCGCCATGGTGTCGCGAGCGCCGCTCGAGAAGCTGCAAGCGTTCAAAGAGCGCATGGGCTGGGATAGACCCTGGTATTCGTCGGCCGGCAGTGACTTCAACTTCGATTTTGGCGTCTCGACGGAAGAGGATGAGACCTTTGGCTTGAGCGTCTTCCTCCGCGATGGCGACGACGTCTATCGCACCTACTTCACGGCCGGACGCGGTGTCGAACACCTCGGCAGCGTCTGGACCTTCCTGGACCTGACGCCCTTTGGCCGCCAGGAGCTCTGGGAGGATTCACCGGAGGGCCGGCCCCAATCCGAGCCGTACATCTGGTGGCGACACCACGACAAGTACGCTGACTAGCAGCGCTCGCGACCAGCTTGCTGCCCAAACACGTTGCAGAATCTGAGACTAACGTACAAAGGAGTTCACGATGAGAAAGATCACCGCAGGATTGTTCATCTCGCTCGACGGCGTCATCGAGTCGCCGGGAGAGTGGCACTTTCCCTATTTCAACGAGGAGATGGGGGAGACCGTTGGGGCGCAGATGATGGCCGCAGACTGCATGCTGCTGGGCCGCGTCACCTATCAGGAGTTCGCAGGATTTTGGCCCGGCAAGACCGAGGACGAATACGAGGGCGCCGCCTATATGAATGGCACCTCGAAATCGTCGTTTCGACGACGCTGGACTCGGTCGATGAATGGCAGAACTCGACGCTGCTTAAAGGCGACTTTGTCGAGGAGATTACGCAGCTGAAGCAGCAGGATGGTCAGAACATCGGCGTGACTGGCAGTGCCACGCTGGTGCGATCGCTGTTGCAGCATGATCTGCTAGACGAACTGCACCTGCTGGTCCATCCGATTGTCATCGGCAAAGGTAAGCAGCTCTTTCCCGATGGGACGGAGAAGACGCCGCTGAACTGCTCGATTCCAAGATCTTCGAGAATGGCGTCCTCTAGCTCGTTTACGGGGCAGACGACGAGCAGGGTGGGTAGGGACGATGGCCCAGCCCATCAGAGCGCCGCTGGCTCCGCCCGACAATGGCGAACTCATTCGGTCAACGGCATCGATCTCTGCGTTGAGACGTTTGGAACGTCGCGATCCGGCGATTCTGCTGATCCACGGCGCAACGACGCCGATGCAAGGCTGGGAGGACGAGTTTTGCGAGCGGTTGGCAGCCGGGTCGCGCTTTGTCATCCGCTACGACCAGCGTGATACCGGGCGTTCGATCAGCTACCCACCGGGTCAGCCCGGCTACGCCATTTCCGATCTGATCGATGATCGCGGGCTGATTGACGCATTCGAACTCGCTCAGGCTCATCTTGCCGGACTCTCGATGGGCGGCGGCATCGCGCTGGGCGCGGCGCTCCGTTTTCCTCAGTGTGTCGCATCACTGACCTTGATCGGGACGAGCCCTGGCGGTCCGGATCTGCCGCCTATGTCCGAGGATTTCCTTGATTCATCAGGCGGAACATCCGAACTGGTCCGACCGTGAGGCCGTAATCGACCATGTCATCGAGTTCATGCGCGTCTTCCAAGGCGGCGCGGATGTGCTCGATGAAGGCGAAATGCGCGACCCCATCGGGCTATCGCTCGACCGTACAGCGAACTTCGCTTCCAGCCAGATCAACCACTTCGTCATGGAGACTGGCCCTGCGATACGGGACCGTCTGGGAGATATCGACCTACCGACGTTGGTGATCCATGGTGAAGAAGATCCCATATTCCCTCCAGGCCATGCAGAGGCGCTGCAGCGGGAGATTCCCGGCGCTGAACTGCTTCTCCTGAAGCAGACCGGGCATCTGCTGCTCCGGCCGACCTGGGACAGCGTCGTCCCGGCCTTGCTGGCACATACCTCGGGTGATCCCACTAGCTCGGGAAGCCGCAACGTTGCGGGATGAGGCAGTACATGCCCGGATCAACGTTGATCCTGGAACGATCCAGCCAGTTACCAACGCCGGTGACGATTGAGCGCGACAAAATGTGCCCGGCACCCGATCAATGACGCTCGGGTGCAGGGTTCAAATCAGGGAGATAAAACGAATGACAGTATCGACACGATCATCCGAACTTACAACAACATTCGAGCGAGGCAATGCCGAAGCTCTTGCACTGCTGAGCGGTTGTACTGAGGAGCAGTGGCGACGTACCACGCCCGCTGAGGGTTGGACCGTCGCTGCGACAGCGCACCATCTGGCAACCGTTCAGCGAGCTTTTGTTGGGATTGTCGAGAAGTTCGCGGCAGGCGAGACCTATTCCCCAACAATTAACATGGAAGAGATCCACCGCAGCAACGCCGCACATGCAAGCGAATTTGCGGAAGCTGACAGGATCGAGACGCTCGACATTCTTCGGTCTAGTGGAGTGGATATGGCCCTTCTTATCGCCAGCTTTGACGACCCAGGGCTCGACAGCGTCGCCGGGGACTTCGGCGGCAACGAGATGACCGTTGCAAGGTTCATCGAGTACGTCGTCATCGGCCACGTCCAGGAGCATGCGACGAGTATCCGGAATACGCTCGCTGGTTAAACGGCCGGCCGACGTCCTCATGATGAATCTGGAGGTCAGAATGCGAAAGTGATCTATCCGATGACGGTGTCGCTCGATGGCTACGTCGCACTGCCGGTCGGGGCATTTGGATAACCGCGAACCAGATGACCCGGGCCTCCATGCTCTCAGCCTTTGTGGCGATCGACGATTGAGCGAACATACCGGATGCCAGTTGAAGTACCCGAATACTGTGAAGGAATGAGGATGGCTGATAATGCGTACCCGACCACCGAAGCATCGAGCCATGAGCTCGTAATGGAGCGGACCTTTGACGCGCCGCGGGAGCTTGTGTTTCAAGCTTGGACCGACCCGGCGCACGTTGCGCAGTGGTGGGGGCCGAGGCATTTCACGAACCCGGTTTGTGAGGTCGATGCTCGCGCAGGCGGCAAGATCAACATTCACATGCAAAGCCCCGATGGCGAGGTGTATCCGATGTCCGGCCTATTCGACGAAGTTGTCGAACCTGAGCGGCTTGTGCTGACGGCGGGCGCAGTCGATGACGAAGATGGCGAACCCCAACTGCTTGTCCGGACCACCGTGACCTTCGAGGATGTCGATGGGCGGACGAAGCTCACCATGCACGCAGTTGTCATCAAGGCCACGGTTGCCGCTCAGGACGCATTAGCTGGGATGGAAGAGGGCTGGAGTCAGAGTTTCGAGAGACTGGGGGAGTTACTTTCCGTAGGCCCGACATAAGCGGTCGTCGATCGCTCAATCGTATTAAGTGACAGGGATGGGCATCTTTTCCATGCATAGACTCGGCTCCGGATGTATTCAGTTTCACAACACGTCGCTAGCTTCAATGAAATTGCAGAATCGTGTCTCGGCGGGGTTGACGTGCCTCGCAGTCACCGTTAAGCTGGAATAGAATATCTGTTCGGCTTGTACGGACAGGCAAACCGATTGGAGACGATGGCGCTCCATTCCGACATGATCTGTCGGTGTTGAACAAGACGTGATCGGTGAGACGCCAGGGTGGCGTCTCGCAAAAGGGGTACCTCTGAGTTGAGGCGAGCACCTCGGATAGCCGAAAAAAGGAGAAGCACATGGGTAAGGTGCGAGTGCTGGTCGGGACACGCAAGGGCGCGTTCATCCTGACCTCGGATGAACGACGCGAGGAATGGGACGTCAGCGGCCCACACTTTGCCGGTTGGGAAATCTATCATCTCAAGGGTTCGCCGGTGAATCCGGACAGGATTTACGCGTCGCAATCCAGTGGCTGGTTCGGGCAGATCATCCAGCGCTCCGACGACGGCGGCCAGACATGGGAGCCGGTCGGCAACGAGTTTCAATATACCGGTGATCCCGGCACACACAAGTGGTACGACGGCAGCCAGCATCCGTGGGAATTCACCCGCGTCTGGCACCTCGAGCCTTCACTCACCGACCCGGACACCGTCTATGCTGGCGCCGAGGACGCGGCACTATTCCGCTCGATGACGGCGGGCAGAATTGGCGAGAATTTCCGGCGCTGCGCGAGGCCAAGGGGCATCTCTGGCAGCCAGGAGCTGGGGGGATGTGCTTGCACACGATCCTGCTCGATCCCACGAATCCGGAGCGCATCTTCGTCGCCATCTCGGCCGCCGGAACCTTCCGGACGGACGACGGCGGAGAGAGCTGGCTGCCGGTGAATCGTGGCCTGAACATAGAGAACGAGCTACCCGACCCGGACTCCGATGTCGGCCACTGCGTCCACAATATCGCGATGCACCCGTCGCGTCCCAATACGCTCTTCATGCAGAAGCATTGGGACGTCATGCGTAGCGACGACGCTGGTGATCTCTGGCACGAGGTCAGCGGCAACCTGCCGAGCGACTTCGGTTTCCCGATCTCCGTTCACTCCCACGAACCGGAGACGATCTACGTCATCCCGATCAAGAGCGACTCCGAGCACTTCCCGCCGGAAGGCAAGCTGCGCGTCTATCGCAGCCGCACCGGCGGTAACGAATGGGAGGCGCTGACCAACGGCTTGCCTCAGGAGGATTGCTACGTCAATGTGTTGCGAGATGCGATGGCCGTGGATAAGCTCGAATCGTGCGGCATTTACTTCGGCACGACTGGCGGCCAGGTCTACGCTTCGGCTGACTCGGGTGACAACTGGGCTCCGATCGTCAGGGATCTTCCAGCGGTCACTTCGGTGGAAGTGCAGACGCTGGCATGATCCGCGTCGAACTCCCGCATCATCTGCGGACGCTTGCGAAGTCCGGTCCCGAGGTGGAGGTTCGTGTTGAAGGTCCTGTGACGCAGCGCGCCGTTATTGACGCGCTCGAAGCCGCCTACCCGGCCTTGCGTGGGACCGTCCGCGACAGCACCACCCATGAACGCCGGGCACTGGTGCGCTTCTTCGGTTGCGGGCAAGATCTCTCGCACCAGTCGCTGGATGCGCCGCTTCCGGAAGCGATCGCGGCCGGAGCTGAGCCTTTCTTCATTGTTGGAGCGCTCGCCGGAGGCTAGCGAGTATCTAGAGTTGTTCCGTGGAGGGATAGCGCCAAGTTTATCCCTCCACGGAACTGAACGAAGTCAGCTGTCACAGATCTCTGGAGGACTCTCATGTGCCGAAATATCCGAACGCTCTTCAACTTCGATCCTCCTGCCACCGAAGATGAGATCCAGGCGGCAGCGTTGCAGTACGTCCGGAAAATCAGCGGCTTCACGAAACCGTCGCAGGTGAATGAAGCGGCGTTCTACACCGCCATCGACGAGGTTGCAACGATCACGGCCCGGCTCCTTGATGCGCTCGAAACCAACGCTCCGGTCAAGAATCGCGAGGAGGAGGCAGCCAAGGGGAAGGCACGATCCGCCAAACGATTCGCCAGCTAAGCTGAATGCGCTAACGCTTCTATGAGATTCATCGATCGTAGTCAATGCTCCCACAACCGAACTTGATCCGAATCTAAGCAATCTGGCGCTCTAGCCACACATTGAGGCAGGGACCTGATTCCCTCAAACATGCATAAGTCTTCCGGATCTCGACCGTTCGTCCAATTGGACGGCCCCACGTTGCGCCGCTGCTAGCCTTTTGGCTCGACGGTGCGCTCTACTTCTGCACCATTCCGGAGGAACGCAAAGGCGAAGGACCTAGCCGAGAGCCCAGACTGTATTCTCACGACCGGCTCGAACATCTTCGGCGAAAGACTCGACATCGTCGTTGAGGGCCGCGCCGTGCGGGTAACCGACGAGGCGTTGCTGTGACGCCTGACAGAGCGCTAATCTCAACTGCTGATCCGTAGGCTATCGTGAGAGCCGAATCGCGGTTAGATGAGAGGCAAACAGACAAATGATAAATGGAATCGACCACATCGAAATTGTCGTGCGGGATGCTGAGGAGTATATCGCGTTCATGGAGACGCTGGGCTTTGAAGTTATCACTCGCACGGTCCACCACGGTCTGTCGGCGGAGTTGAAACTGCCGGGAGATAATCAGCCAATCTTCGAGATCCATCAGGTTGCGGGCGAGGAAAACCCCGGCGTCAACCACATCGCTTTCGCCGTCGACGACGCTAACACCGCCTTTGCAGGTTTGCAGGATGCTGGCGTCACAAGTGCCAACCCGCCCAACTACGTTCAGTCGACCGGGCGGCTAACGGTCAATCTGCGAGATCCCAACGGCCACCGCGTGCAACTGGTTGACGCTGTGCGCAAGGAACCCGACCCGAACGCGACCCACTGACTGGCAACACGCGAAGCCGTTTCTGGATTGGCGCTCAAGCATCGGTAGAGACGTGCCGCTGGCGCGTCTTGGTTCTATTGCCGATGATCTCACCGGAAACGAGTGGTATTGAAACCGAGACGCGCCAGCGGCACGTCTCTACTGTGTCGGGCGATCTTCTGCCCTGAGATTGCTGGCTATGTGAGGAGCGTTTCGGCTAGCCGGTCCGGACGGTCGGTCAGGATCGCGTCGACGCCGAGATTGGACAGGCGGTTCATTTCGACCGGGTCGTCAACGGTCCAGCAAGATATTTCAAGGTTCAGTTCGCGAGCGAGCGATACGGTTTCTTCCGTCACATCGCCGTGCCATGCGAACCAACCATTTGATGGACCGCTGGCGATGGCGCGCAACATGCGCTCGGCGAAGGCCTTACCAGCGTGTTCGTGCCAGTTGAAGCCTGCTGACCAGGGCGCGCCTGATGCGGAGACTTGCCGGAGCATTGAGCGGTCGGATCTGAGTTCGTCATCCGCCGCCGAGGCGTGCTCCGGGTCGAGCATGGCGAAGGGCAGCGTTGTGAAGGCGTTGGGGATTTCCGGGGCAAGTTCTTTCGCCCGGACGAGCGTCCTCCAGTCGAACGAGACGAAGGTCACTGCTTCAGAAAGCGCCATTTCATGGGTCAATGCGACGGCAGCTTGGGCCAACTCCACCGGATCGGCGGATTCGGCGAGGTCTCGCAGCGACGTTTTCAACTCGACGTAAAGGCGAAAGCCCGGATTGCCCCGTTCCTGAACGAGTCGATAGACGTCTTCCAGTAGTGGAATCCGGGCACCGTCGAGGGGCGCCTGCTCCGGGTGTTGCGCGGCGTAGTCCGAGCCCGGGCGCAGCCGTCCGACATCGTAGGCTTGAAGCTCTGCAACCGTCAGATCCTTGAGCAGCGGCGTAGGAGGTTCGACCCAGTGGCCGTCCGGGGCGCGGGCGATTGCCGGGTTAAGCCGCTCATCGTGATGGACGACGAGCTTGCCATCGGCGGAGAGGTGGACATCCAGCTCGATGCCGTCGACGCCGAGATCGATGGCGCGTTCGAAGGCCCCGAGTGTGTTTTCGGGCCAAAGTCCTGTTCCGCCGCGGTGGGCAATCTGGAGGGTGCGGCTCAAGCGTCTGTGCCCCGTTGTCGTTCCCAGTCGGCTTTGTCCAACGCGAATTCGACATCGTCGCCATCCCAGAAATCTTCCGGTGCGAGTCCCTCGGCTTCGAGCTGTTCGGGAGTCATGCGGAACCGGCGCACAAATGAGAGTCCCGCCTTTTCCATCACACGCTGTGATGCCTCATGTTTCTCAAAGGTATAGGCGGTGACCCGCTGGACATCCAGTTCACGGAACCCTTTGTCGATGATCGCCCGCGAACCCTCAGTCGCGTAGCCCTTGCCCCACGCCGTTTTGCGTAAGCGGTAGCCAAGCTCGGCAACGTCCGGATCGGTCGAATCATGTGGTGGACGGAAGTGGAACCAGCCCAGGAAGTCGCCGCTCGACTTCTCGACGACAGCCCAGAAACCGTAGCGGTCTCCACGTTCGTAATAGGCCAGAAAGGCCGGCAGGTAATCCGTTTCAATAGTTTCACGCGGCGTCGGCTTGCCGCCGGTGATATAGAGCATGACGTCGGGATCGCTGTCGAGTTCGACGAGATTGTCGACGTCATCTTCGGTAAAGCGTCGCAGGATGAGCCGTTCGGTTTCCAGGAAGATGTGCATCGCATGTTCCATTCCAGTAGTGGTGACGACCACCGCAGTTTAGTCGAACGCGGGCGGCAGAATGTGGGGATGGATTGGCCAATCAGGATTAACTGTCGTCGAAATCTCGGTCGATCTTCCGTCCGCAACCGAACCAATCTACCTTCTATGTTGCGTGAAAATGGAGCCGGTGGCTGGCATTTGCCGGTATGTGCGTGGAAAAGCATAGCGGTGGAGGTTGACTTAACACGTTTGTAACGCCTGCACAGCGAATGTTGTGACGCTTGCAACGACATCGGCCCTATTCTGGAGATAGTCGACCGTTCGTCTCGTGAAAGATCATTCAAGGGAGGATTATCAATGTCCATCACGACTACACGCCCGATACCACCCGTCGACACCTTCCGGGACCGGATCAACCGTATGTTCTCAGAGGTCGAGGGCTGGCCCTACGAGATCCTCGATCGCATCCCGTTACCGGTAGACATGGAGGAGACTGACGACGAGATCGTCGTGACCGCTTCGATGCCCGGTTATACCAGAGACGAGATCGAGATCAATGTCCGCAACGGCTCGCTTCATATCGAGGGGAATACCGAGGACGAGCGCGAAGAACGCGATGCTACCTGGCACCGTCGCGAGCGTCGTGTCGGGACGGTGAAGCGCTCGATCCTGCTGCCCGCTGCAGTGGATGATGATCGCGCTGAAGCGACGTTGCGCGACGGAGTTCTGCGTGTGGCGCTGCCGAAGAGAGAGCAGACGCCAGGCCGGAAGATCGCAGTCCAATCTGAATAGTCAAACTGGCGGCGTCCCCCCTCTGGGTTGGGACGATCAGAAATAATGCCGTCCCAACCCTCGTTTGTATCTGATCGCAGGAGAGGAAGGGATTCACATGCGATTCAAAACCTTGCTTGTCCTGACGCTGTTTCTTCTGGTGTTGCTGCCTTCGTCCGCTCTGGCTCAGCAGGAGACAGGCGGTAGCGCGCCCGAAGATGACGTGCTCATACGGATCAACGGTCCGCTCGAACTTGCTGCCGGTGAATCGGCCGGCACGGTCGTTGTCATTTCTGAGGATGCCACCATCGCCGGGAATGTGACGGAGGCGCTCGTGGTCATCGATGGATCGGCCACACTGAGCGGCACCGTTAACGGCGACGTCGTGGTTGTCAGCGGCGATATCAATTTGTTGGAAAGTGCCCGGATCGAAGGAGACCTCAACCTATACGATAGTGATCTCACCAGGGCCCCCGGCAGCATCGTCGGTGGTTCTACCCACGAGCGTTCGGCCGTCACCTGGTCGACCTGGGATTCTCTGGCGGTCTCGGCCTTCCTGTGGGCTGCGATGGCGATCTTCTCGGTCGTTGTTGCGCTGCTGTTTGCGGCGGTTGGTGGCCGGCAACTGGTGACGTCTGCCGAGTTCATCACCAGGCGAACCGGGGCGACAATTCTGGCCACGGTGGTCGGCGGAATCTTGATTCCCATCTTCGCCGTGCTGGCGATCTTGACGATCTTCGGAATTCCGGTTGGACTGGCGCTCCTATTGCTACTGATGCCGCTCATGGCTGGCCTGGGCTATGTAGTGGCCGGGACCCGCATCGGCCTCTGGCTGGTTGAGCGCGGGCGCGACCCGGCGACGATCGAGCATCCCTACCTTGCCGCAGTGCTTGGTGTTGTAGTGCTCCATGCTGTCGGCTTGATTCCGTTCCTCGGCGGGATGATCCAATTCATCGCTGCCGTGGTTGGCGCAGGCGCGTTGACCCTGCTGGCCTGGAACGCCTGGCGCGGCAGAGCCAGTCGTTCAATGTCAGTCGACGATCGCGATGCGCGAAGAACCTTCGCCCGCGAGTTAGTGTGGTGAGCGCTCGACATAAGGCTGACGATTTGGCCGCCCGCGGTGTATTCGCGCCGCGGGCGGCCCCTAATAAGAAGGCAATGAAATGACTGAGCTTCGATATGACCGGGAAAGTAGCCCTGGTGACTGGGGCAAGTTCAGGGATTGGACGTGCAACGGCAATTGCGTTCGCTCGCGCCGGTGCACGTGTCGTCGCTGCCGGACTCAATCCCGGACATGGTGAAGAAACTCTCATGGCCATCAGGGAGGCTGGAGGCGAAGGCCTCTTCGTCGAGGCGGATGTTACCGACGCCGATCAAGTTCAGAATATGGTCAATGTGACCGTCGAAACTTACGGCCGGCTCGACTACGCCTTCAACAATGCCGGTATCGCCGGTCCGATGGGCTCTGCGGCTGACTATTCGCCTGAGGATTGGCGCAAGGTCATTGATGTCAATCTCACTGGCGTCTGGCTCTCAATGAAGTATGAGATTCCCGAGATGCTTCGTCAGGGCAGTGGTGCAATCGTCAACTGCTCATCGGTGCTGGGTCAGGTTGGCTTTGCAGGTAGTTCCGCCTACGTTGCCAGCAAACATGGCATTTTGGGTCTGACGAAGTCGGCGGCGCTCGACTACGCGACAAGCGGCATCCGTATTACCGCTGTCTGCCCGGGCTTCATCCGCACGCCGATGATCGAGGAGGCGGTTGGTTCTAGCGACGAGGCGCTCGCGCCGCTCGTTGCCCTGGAGCCGATCGGCCGGGTCGGTGAGCCAGAGGAGATCGCGGATCTTGTGGTCTGGCTTTGCTCCGAGCAAGCTTCGTTCATAACCGGCTCGTCGATGGTTGCCGATGGTGGCTGGATCGCTGGCTACCGGATGGGCTGAATCCGGCGCCATGGAGGGAACATACTCGCGCTAGGCGAGGGCGCGTTGCACGGACTCCAGCGCTATGTCGATGGTGCTATTCGGTTGGAAGTTGCTGGCGACGAAGCTCACTGCGCGTGGTCGATCCGCGCCTCCCTCCGGCGAGAGGAAGAGTTGCTGGCCAAACGTTGCGATATCCTGGATGATCCGCTCGCAACGGTAGTAGGCGATGATTGACCAGTCGATCTCAGTTGGCCCGTAACCTGCGTAGAAGTTGCGTTCCGTTCGCTCACCTCGCCAGCTATCGCCGATGCCAGCGCCGACGAACATCAGATCGCGTTCCTTCGGCGCAAGCATGAAGGTGTCCCAATCGACGACATAGAGTTTGCCCCCTTCGTCAATCAGGACGTTTCCGGCGTGGATGTCCGCGTGGCAGGGAACGAACTCCATCTCTCGTTGGCGCAATTCGTCGCCGAGTTGTTGGGCGTGGTCGAGCAATTCGGAGATGATCGACTGCTTCTCCCGCATGATTTCAGCCATCTGCCCGGCTGAGACATCGACGAATTCGCTGCCGTTCGCCTGCAACTGAAAAGCACGCACGAGCTCTCGCCATTCATCTGAGAAATCCTCATGTGGGAGGCGCGCGCGCAAAGCGTCCGGCAGCTCAATGCTGTGAATAGTCTTCAGCGCCCGTCCAAGCGTGGCCCAGTTCTCGTCGGATAGAGCGCAGTCGAATCCATTCTGGCCGGTGATATAGGGCGTCAGCGTTACCAGGAAGTCGTCAATCGTTACCCAGAGTTGTCCGTTGGAAGCAGGTATTGGCGGGATGACCTGTGCGACACCGCTTTCCGACAAAAGATGTGAAATCTGGATGCTCAGACCACTGCGTTCGCCGCGTCGAAGCTTGATGAAGAATTGGGTTGCGTCCGCGGCGTCGCCCCGATAGACAGCGGTGTTGATGTCAGCGCCGAGCGGTAGAAATGTGACCTCTCGGATATTGACCATGAAGCTCTCGCGGATGTTGCGAACCAGGAGTTCGTCTTCAAGTTCGGGTTTTTCGAGCATTACCCGGTTCCTTCAATCGCTTTGATCGATCTCGTCTATCCACAACCTCATTGTCGAAACGGCGGCTATCCAGTCGCGGCAGTAAACGGGGCCGAACTCTTCGACGATTGTGACACGATCAAGTGGAGAATAGAACTCAGGCTCGACCATGCGTTGGGCGCCGCTATGACGCCGGGCGACGACAGTTGGCTAGCTGCGTTTCAAAGTACAGCATGTTCAAAGATGACGCAGGATGAGCTAACTCCTATTGATGCTTCCTCGCCGGTGATGATTGCATCTGAGGGCACAAGCATCGATTGGCGAACCACTCCATGACAGCTTGGTATATCATCGACTATCGCATTCTTGGCGACTCAACGCTGCTGGAACGACGCTGGATGGTGACGGCTAGTGGAAGAGCGACGCATCGTAACGGTTCTCTTCTGTGACATTGTGGGTTCGACGGCGCTCGCTAGCGAGGTCGATGCCGAGGACTGGTCCGAGGTCGTTCGCGTCGTTTTTCCACTGATGATTGATCCAATTGAGCGTCATGATGGCACGGTTGCCCGGCTGATGGGTGATGCTGTCCTGGCCTTCTTCGGCGCACCGACGGCCCGAGAAGACGATCCCCAGCGCGCCATCCTCGCTGCACTCGATATTCAGAGTGGCATCGCGGACCATCGGGAGCGGTTGCATGCTGAATACGGGTTCGATATCGATGTCCGGGTGGGCATCAATACTGGCATTGTCGTGACCGGCGAGTTCGGATCGCATGCGGCGCGAGAATATACGGCGCTGGGCGACACGGTGAACATCGCCGCCCGGATGGAGCAGACGGCGGAGCCGGGGACGATCCAGGTCACCTCCGAAACCTACCGGCTGGCACTGCGGTATTTCGAGTTTCAGCCGCTCGGGGTGATTGAGGCGAAAGGGAAAGCAGAAGGCGTCGAGGCATATCGAGTTCTGAAACGGATGTCTGGTTTGGGCCGGCAGCGTGGGCTGCAGGACTTCGCCGCGCCGGTGGTTGGTCGAGATCGCGAGCTGGATCTGCTGCGCTATCGGCTGCGCGAGTTGGATGCCGGCCACGGTGGTGTGATCGCGATCGTGGCCGAGACCGGGTTGGGTAAGAGTCGCCTACTCGGGGAGCTTCGGAGCGGTTGGCGCGCTGATCCAGAACACCAAGAGGGTTCCTGGATCGAAGATCAGCTTGTGTCCTTTGAAGAGACGACGCCGTATGGCTTGGTGCATCGTCGGTTGGCGCGCGATCTTGATACTAGAGATGACGTGTCTCGCTCGGTCATCGAAGATCGTCTCGGCTGGGCATTGTCCGATCTGGATCCGCGGGAGCGGGATCGAGCTACCCAGGCGGTCAGCCGTCTACTCAAAACCGGCGGTGATCCTGAAGGATCACCTGCAAACGGCGCCGGTATGGGCGCTGTGGCGGACTTCCGCAAGGAGCTCGCTCTGGTGTTCGAGCACATCTGGCATGCCCGAGTCGAGCGAGTTGGTCGTTGCGTTTACGTGATCGAAGACTTCCATTGGGTTGATTCGTCGTCGGCGGAGTTGCTCGAACAGCTCGTGCCGGAGTTGCTCAAGCTCTCAATGCTCTTCATCCTGACTTTTCGCCCGGATAGAGAAGCGCCTTCCTGGACGGTGCATGAACGTCTCTCTGCTAGTTTGGGGGTCGATTGTCTCAGCCTCACATTAGCGCCGTTGGCAGGGCGGTCATCCGATGCGCTCATTGATGCGCTGCTTCCCGACGTCGATCTTCCGCACTCACTACGCCAGATGATCCTTGAACGCATCGATGGGAATCCGCTGTTTGCCGAGGAGATGGTCCGCTCGCTCATAGAGCATGGATTCGTCAAACTGGGTTCCGAGTCTGGAGAACCGAAGTGGACGGTATCCGACGACGTTGACCTTTCAACGATAGAGATTCCTACGACGCTGCAGGCGCTCGTCCAGGAACGTGTCGATATGCTCGACGGTGGAACGAAGCGGACCCTGCAGCTCGCTTCCGTCATTGGCCGGCGGTTCAACTATGACGAACTCCTTGAGGTCATCGGCGACCCTGCGACGCTCGACGATCATCTCGAGGCCCTCCAGCTTGCGACGCTTATTCATCCAGATACCTATGCTGGCCCGGAGAGCTATGTTTTTCACCATGCGTTGATCTGGGAAGCGATCTACCGGTCGATGTTGCGGCGCACGCTTCAGCGACTGCACCTCCAGATTGGCGAGGCATTGGAACGCCTGCACGTTGGCGTGCGGGATGAGCATGCCGGTCTGCTCGCGCAACACTTTGCGCTGGCGAGAGACGCTCGGGCGGTGACCTATGCTGAGACGGCAGGTGTCCGCGCTCAATCGCTTTATGCGCCGCTGGAGGCTATCGAGCACTTCAGCCGCGCGCTGAAGGCAGCCGATGATCTTGGACAGACCCCGCCAGCCCGGCTATTGCGACAGCGTGGCCGGGCCCATGAAACCCTCGGTCGCCTCGACGCGGCGCGGCGAGATTTCGATGTCGCGCTGGAGCTGGCTCGCGCGGGAGGCGACCTGCGCGAGGAGTGGGAAACGCTCGTAGATGTCGGCCGTTCGTGGGAGGGTGTCGATTACCATCAGGCCGGAAACTGGTTTGAGCAGGCACTCGAACTGGCACGACGACTCGACGATCCGGTGGCTCTCGGGCACAGCCTCAACCGCGTCGGCAACTGGTGTATGAACACAGAGCGGATTGACGAAGCTCGGGATGCGCATCTCGAAGCCCTCGCGATATTCGAAGATCTCGACGATGAGGCGGGTCTCGCCGCAACTATCGACTATCTTGGTGTTACAGCCCTTACTGCTGGCGATCCGGTTGAGATGAGAGTTCGCTACGAACGCGTCGTCGATATATTCGAACGCCGAAGAGATCTTCAGGCGTTATCCTCGACACGCGCCTCGATGACAATTCTAAGTGGCTCGTGGGTGTTCGACACGATCTCATCCGCGTCCGTGTCATCGTATGAAGGTGCTGAAGCCTGTGGCCTGCGGGCTGAACAGCTGGCACGAGAGATTGGTTGGCGTTCGGGTGAGGCGTACGCAATGCTGAACCTGGGCGGGCTCTACGCTATCGCCGGTCGCTATGATGAGGCCTTCGAGCACCTCCATGAGGCAATCGAAATTTCGCGCGAGATCGCTCACCGCGAATGGCTCGCTTCCAGCCTCGCGATGCTTGGGTGTCTGTTGCAAGACATACTGGCACTGGATCAGGCTGCTGATATGCTCGAAGAATCGACGGAGCTTGTGCGGGAGACCGGGTCGTTGCATTTCATTCACTTCAACACAGGGCTATTTGTAGACGTGCTGCTCGATCTCGGACAGATAGATCGAGCCAGCGAGCTCTTGAACGAATTAGTGAATGATCTACCCATGAAAACAGTGGGCCAGCGGCGCATCTGGACCGCTCATGCAAGCTGGTCGTTTGCGACTGGAGATTATGCAACGGCTCTGACGACACTCGATCGCCTTCTGGAGACGGGACTCAGCGTCACGTCCCAGGAGGACATTCCACTAATCGCCTGGCGTCGTGGTCGCGCGCTCATTCAGTTGGGTCGAACCGACGACGCTTTTGAAGCACTTGAGGCGGCCAGACGCGGCGCGACTCATCTTGACAGACCCGCCAGGCTTTGGAAGATTCAGCTCGACCTTGCTTGCCTTTACCATTCCCTTGGACGAGACGATGAAGCATCCGAGGCAGTGCTTGCAGCTCGTGGAATCGTTCAGCAGATTGCTCCACGGATTCCCGATGACGATCTACGGCAGAATTTCCTCGCATCGTCGGGAGCTTTGTTCGACGCCGTGATGTGATGCGGTGTTTATGGCCCTGATCTTCCAGGGTTGCAACGAAAATCAACCGGCAGCGGGGGCGAAGCCTCGTCGTTGTCTCGTTGCAGAACCTTATATCCACGCACGTGCGCTCCAGGATCCTTGAGCACTTCTGCTCGGTCAACGAACACAATTTCGTGCAGCGAGTTGACAAACCGAAGATATCTTCCTATTCTTTTGGCATGAAACGCAAAATCAGACACGCCGATCTCCATCGAGGTGTCGATCCTCCAAGCTGCGACTGATCTGGCCATTTGCGGCCAGGTTCAGCTGCATGGCTTCATGTTGGCGAGGGAGATTAAGGATCGGGACGGCGCGAGGCTTTTGACTCCACACGGGACGCTCTACAAGGCCCTCGACCACCTCCAGCGATGGGGATTGCTGGAGTCCGAATGGGAAGACCCATTGATCGCGGAGCGGGAAGGCCGTCCTCGGCGGCGCTTCTACCGGGCTACGCCGGCCGGAAGGGCAGCTCTGACCAGAGCGATCTCTGCCCTGCAGGTTGCGCATTTCGGGCAACAACGCCAGGAGATGGCGACATTATGAGCGCACTGTTAGGCGCGGCAACTGCGGCTGCGCGAAGCTGGACAAGCCTCTACACCTTCCAACTCCCGGCCGAACTGCGCGACAGCCGGAGGGCCGAGATCGAGTGTGATCTCTGGGAACACCGGCAATTAGCCCGGTTGCTTGATGAACCTGCATGGGAGACGGCGCTGGCGATGCTATTACGTCTCGCGCTGGGCATGCCTGCCGACTGTTCCTGGCGCTTGGATGCTGGTGCGACAGTTCGCAACAGGGAGATGGCTCCGTCGGTGGTGGCTGAAACTGGGTTGTCGCGCTGGTTGCTTCGGTGTGCATATGCGCTCATCGCCGTCAATGCGATTTCCGCCATTGGCATGACCACCAGGGGCGCCATTAATGCGGAGCCCGTGTGGATAGCATTTGGGATCATGCCCTTCCTGGCAAGTGTCGGAATCATCTACGGGTTGAGTTGCTCGGGAAGCCGGCAGCCGCTCGGGATCCTGTTCGTCGCAGGGGGGTGTTTCGTCGTAACAGTCATCTGGTATTGGCTGTTCGCGATCTCGATCCCCATCAGTGCCGGGCTGATCGCCCTGAGTTATTCCCGTGGCAAGCGAACAGGCTGGAGGGCTAGCGGTCCTCACTACTCCTCGTAGGAGATGTTGAGCATGAATATCGTCCCTCGATTGCCATTGGCCAGCCACTCAGCAGTTGATCTTCAGTTCCTTCATGGCGAATACCTCAGGTTAACGATCTGGCGATGTATCAGGCGATCTTCTACGAGCTAATAGATTGAAATGCCCATGGCAGTAGTACCTGATCAACCGCGATACCCCGTTCGATATGAGGTCGATGCTTCAACGCGGCAACGCCGTTGGACGGTGCTCCTGCGGTTGCCGTTGAGTATTCCAGCGCTCATCTTCAGTTTGCTGGTGCAGAGTTGGCTCGCCGTCGCCATTTGGGCCGCAATTCTCGTCAGTGGACGCATTCCGAGATGGCTCTTCGAGTTTCAAGTGGCAGTGAACCGCTGGCAGTTTCGCACGCTTTCCTACCTTTTGCTCATCACAGACCAGTATCCACCCTTCGAAGGTGATCATCCTGTGCAGTATGAGGTTGATTCAGCCGTCGATGTGCGTTCCCGTTGGAAAGTCTTGATCTGGAAGATCATCAGCGCGATACCGCTCGGATTTATCGCCATTCTGCTGGCTCTGACGCTTCTAATCGTAATTCCCGTCAGCTGGGTTATCGCAATAGTGACCGGTCGAGTGCCGGATCGCCTCCATCAGTATGTGGCCGGTGTACTTCGTTGGATTGCACGCCTGCAGGCTTACGTCCTGTCGCTGACGGACGCTTATCCACCGATTCGTCTCGCGCCGGAGGCAGGGGCGGCGAGCCGAAGAACCTATATGCTCGGGTCGGCTGCCGGGCTCATCGTGACAATCGCCCTATGTTCGATCTTTGGCGCGCTCGTGGCATTCGGTGGTCAGCGAGTTGAGGCGGATGTCGCATACGATGCTCTGCTGGCGGGCGAATTTCGATCGGAAGGAGTGCACGCCGAAGTTATCGTTGCCCGTGTCTGGCTCAAGGGAGCAAGCGATCCGGTTGAGTCTCTTGATCCGTACATCGTTGCCGATCAGGGCAATCGGTTGGTTGCGTTCGATCTGACCGTCAATCAACGACGAAGTTCCACTGAAAGCGTGCCAATCAATCGCTCGTCGTATTCGCTTCGAAGCGACACAGGCGAGAGCTACAAAGCCTTGTTCGTGACGGTTGATGGTCGGCCAGGGGATGCAAAGATCGGCCGTAATGAGAGAGCAAATATCCACGTGATCTTCCAATTGCCGGTCGAAGAAGCACCAGTCGACCTCCGATTCGACCTGCTCAACTATATCGACGTCCCCCGGGTTGGTGAGACAATCGTCTATCATCTTCGATAGCTGTGAAGGCAATGTGCCTGGCGCCAACTGCTTATAGCTGGACGGACGCGGAGGTGAAGATGACGAACGACGTTTGGCCAAATGGGATGCCTGAAGTGGGGCAGGAGGCGCAACGGTCGAGGACGGTCATGGCCCGCGACATCGAACTCTTCACTGAGATGAGCGGCGACCGCAATCCGTTGCACTATGACGAGCAAGTAGCAAAGGCGACGCCCTTTGGTGGCATCGTCGTCCAGGGCGGCGTCACGAGCGCGATTCTCAACGCGGTTGTTGCGGAAGACTTGCCTGGGCCGGGAACAGTCTTTCTCCAGACCAACTGGGCCTTCAGAGCCCCGGTCCGCCCCGGCGATACGATCACCGGCAAGATCAAGATCACGAGCGTCCGCGACGACAAGCCGATCACCCGGCTCGACGCGCAGGTCGTCCTCGAAGACGGCACGGTCGTGCTGGAAGGCGACGCTGTCTGTTACACGATGCCGATTCGAACGTAAGAGGCGAATCCGGAAGTGTTTGGGACAGGGAAATCGATCCGCTCGGGAGCGAAATGATGCAATGCAGCCCATCGGGCACGACGCTAACGAGAATCCTTCTCGGTGGTCAGACGATTCCATCACCGTCCATGTTCGTTTCTGAAGTTGCCCTCGACGAGACTGGTTGAGAATCGCGCCATGCCCGGTCGTTGACGCGGATCGGTGAACGGCTGGGCATTTCTCCTGATAAGACGAGACGCCCCACTCTCAGACTATGCTCGACTATCATCGCAGGATGCACTGGAAGAGCTTCATCGGTTGGAGTATTCACGTACCATGCAAAGTCCGAATTTCACCGAGCTGCACTATCTCGCGACGTCGGCAGAGTGGCGTCCCGATCGCTACTACACCTACGACCTGCTGACCGAGTTGCTTGAGAGCTGGGTTGCGGCTTACCCCAGTCTCGCAACCTGCGAGAGCATCGGAACGAGTGGAGAGGGTCGAGAGATTTGGGTCGTGACCGTCACCAACCAGGCGACCGGTCCGGACCTGGAAAAACCTGCCTACTATATCGATGCCAACATCCACGCGGCTGAGGTGATGACCTCGTCAGTTGCACTTGCCACGATTCATCATCTACTGACGAATTACGACCGCGATCCCGTGGTGCGCAGGCTGCTCGACGAGACGGTGCTCTACGTCATCCCGCGCATCGCCGTCGATGGCAGCGAGCAGTTCCTGACGTCGAGCGGCCAGGTGCGCTCTTCGGAGACGCCGTACCCACCCGGTCTGCCCGATTCCACCTTCGATGGTCTCGAGCCGCAGGACATCGACGGCGATGGCCTGATCGGTGCGATGCGCATCAAAGACCCGGCCGGTCCGTGGAAAACATCCGAGGACGATGACCGGATGATGCGGCCCCGCCGCCCCGACGAGTATGGTGGCGACTACTACTTCGTCTACCCGGAAGGGCTCATCCGCAACTGGGACGGCGGCAAGATCACGCTGGCGCCCTCCCGCTCGGCACTCGATTTCAATCGCAACTTCCCGGCCGACTGGAAACCTGATTGGGTTCAGACCGGCTCCGGGCCTTATCCATTGAGCGAACCCGAGACGCAGGCTGTGGCCACGTTTCTCCGCGCCCACCCCAACATCCATGGCGCGCAGCTCCATCACACCGCAGCCGGAATGATCCTGCGCTCATCCGCTCGCTACGCCGACTCAGAGATGCCGAAACTCGATCTGCGCGCCTTCGAAGCCATCGGCGCCATCGGCGAGGAATGCGATGGGCTTTCCCGTCCTTTCGCCCTTCCACAACAACCCCTATCAGCCGAACATCCCCTCCTACGGCGTCGAGAGTGACTGGCTCTACGACCACCTCGGTATCCTCTCGTTCATGACCGAGCTCTGGGGTCTGTCGCATCGGGCGGGACTCTCCGGCGAGAACTTCCTCGACTTCGAAGAAGGACGGACTAACGATGACGACCTCAAGATCCTGCGCCTGTTCGATGAGGAGGCCGGCGGGCGGGGGATCATGCCCTGGCGTCCCTTCGATCATCCGCAACTCGGCCCAGTCGAACTGGGCGGGTTCGAGGTCAAATTCGGGCTGCTGAACCCGCCGGGTCCGCTGCTGGCGCGCGAATTGGAGCGTGCCGTCCCCTTCACAATCGGGGCAATGGGCACCGCCCCGAGGCTGCGCGTCATCGCCAGTGGCTCCGAACAGATTGCGCCCGGCGCTTACCGGGTCTGGGCCAACGTCAGTAACGAGGGTTTCCTACCAACCTGCGGCAGTGAACGTCGTCGCTCATCCGGGCCGGGCGATGGACTGGTAGGGCAGCTCTCGCTCCCCGATGGAGCGGAGCTTCTGTCTGGGAGTGCCCCGGCTACGCAGGAGTTGGAACATCTGGCAGGGCGTGTCAGCCAGTTCACTGGCTACCACCTCTCAGCCCGCTACCCCAATCTCAGCCGTGGCCACGTTGAATGGCTGGTCACCGCTCCGGAGGGCGCAACGTTCGAGCTCACCTTGCGGGCCGAGAAGGCGGGCACATGCCGCACGTCGGTGACGACCGGAGCGTGAGCATCAGATAGATTTGTCAACGATTGATGTTGAATATATCGACCACAGCTTCTATTTCAGACTGTTCGGAGAGGAAGTACATCGGATGCCAGAACGATCAATCATCGAGAGACTCAAAGCGGGCGAGGTCCTGCTCATGGACGGCGCTACGGGCGATGAGTTGGAGCGTCGCGGCGCAAAAGTGAGGATAGCCGAAACGTTTAGGGACGACTCCCAGTCGATCTACGACTACCTCAAGGAGTCTGACCCGGCCAGTATGCGCCGCGTGCACGAGGACTACCTGCGCCGGATGGGACCCTGGTCGGCCCCGGCGAACATCGAATCGCCCGATGTCGTGCGCGAGATACATGAAGACTATTTGCGACTCGGCGCCGACATCATCATCTCGAACAGCTTCTGGACGAACCGGCCAAAGCTGGCGCAGATCGGCGTAGCCGACGAGTGGGAGCGATACACCCGAGCCGCGGGCGAAATCGCCGTCAGCAGCCGGGATAGGGTGAATCCCGAAGCGTATGTCGCGGGTGGCATAGCACCTCCGGTGGACGGCGATCTGGGGACCGAGTTTCGCGCGCAGTCACGTGTCCTCGCCGATGTCGGTGTGGATTTCATGCTGCCGGAGTACGTCGCCGCGATCGATGAGGCCGTCGTTGCCGTTGAAGCGTGTGCGACGAGTGGACTGCCGGTGCTGCTGGGTCTGCGGCTGATCTCATCAGATGGCACGATGCAGTTCCGCGAGAGTTTCGAGGATCTGTGCCGGGCACTCGAAGGCTTGCCCGTCGAAGCAATTCTGTTGATGTGTTCGAACCCGGCCGACGTTTCGGTTGGTTTGCCGAAGCTGAGACAGGCATTCGATGGGCCGATTGGCGCTTATTCCCATCCGCCGACGGGCGTCGACGACGAAGTCGAGCGCTTCGCTCGCTACGGTCTGGAGTGGATCGAGATGGGCGCGCAGATAGTCGGCGGTTGCTGCGGGACTGAGCCAAAACACATCGCTGCGCTGGCGGGTGTCGTCAAGGGCCAGCGCCAGATCGCCTGATCCGCGCTGTGATCGGGAGAGGGCCGCACCTGTGGCTGTACGCATCGATCCCTCCGGCGAAGAACTGAGCGCGCTCCTTTCATGCAGTGGAAAGCTCGAAGGTCGGCGGGTGCTTGAAGTCGGATGCGGCGATGGTCGCCTCACCAGGCAATATGCGGCGCTCGCCGACCACGTCTTCGCTATCGACCCTGACGCCGACCGGATTGCGCAGGCGAAGAGTGAACTGCCGGCGGAGCTCAATGCGCGAGTCACTTTCGCGGCATATGGCCTGCTGGATTCCACGGTATCTGAGCGTTTTGATCTGGTTATCCTGGCGTGGTCATTGTGATGAATGCAGCCGGAGAGCATGGTTCATGCTCTGGAGAGAATCCACGAGCTGCTGCAACCCGCAGGACTGCTCATCGATATCCACCCGGCGCCACGACCATCGCCGATCACTATCCGCTCCGGTGCTCGGACGACGTCAGTCGGACTGCTCCACGAGAAGGATGACTTCGTTGACTATGAAATGGCGGAGGCGGCTCTAGCTAGACGTCGTCGATGCAGGTCTTGTTTCGCAGGGAGGCGCAACACGAATTCGAGCAGCGTGTCGTTGCCGGCAACCCGGCACAGCTGTTCGACCATCTGGAAACCAATTGGAAAGGTGCAATCGTCGACGCTCGGCTCCGACGGGACATAGAACGAGAGTGGGCTCAGGCTGAGGGGGCAGTGAGTTGGTGATCAGCCAACCGGTTTGAATCGGAGGCCAGAGTCCTCTGGTGGCCGGTATTGACCCGGAATGGAGGTGCACGACCAGCCCGTGTTACTGAAACCCTTCGAGATCGCTCCACATTCTGGAAACCGGACTGGTGCCGCGTTGCTCCTAGAGCGGTGGACGCAGCGCATGCCAGTCCGTGGCGCTTTCGTAGGCGTGGCCGATCTGACAAAGCAGCCCTTCGCCGAGGTGGTGGCCGACGAACTGGACGCTGAGCGGCAGGCCCTCGGAACTCAGTCCTGATGGTACCGAGAGTGTTGGCGCGCCGTTGAAGTCGAAGGGCCCGGTATAGCGCAGCTGCGCGGCAAGCCCCTCTTCATCCCACTCGATTGGTCCATACATCTGATCCATTGTGATCTGATGTGCTGGTCCAGGGGTCGATGGGCAGATCAGGGCGTCGATGCCTTCGAAGGTCCGTCGAATCAGTCCGTTGCAGGCATGTCGAAGGTTATTGGCCGTTGCGTACTCCGCTCCAGTAACCCTGCTTCCGTGGTCGAGCCAGCCACGGAATCCTGGTCCATATTCATCACGCCGAGACGGATAGCTGGCCTCGTGAGCGGCGACGGCCTCTGCCGTGCAGATCGTCTGCCACGCCGGTAGGTACATGGCGACATCCGGCATCGCGACCTCGACGATCTCCGCTCCGAGATCGGCCAGCACCTGCAACGCTGTCTCAACCGAATCTGCCTGCTCGTCATTGCAGCCGTTCCGTGTGTAATTGGCGTCGTAGCCGATGCGGACACCCTGGACGCCGCGCTCAATCTCACCGACGAGGTCGCCAACCGGTTCGATCAACGTCGTCGGGTCCTTCGGGTCGCGGCCCGCAATCACCTGTAGTATCGCCGCCGCATCGGCCGTCGAGCGGGTCATCGGTCCGACATGGTCGAGCGATTCTGCCAGCGCCAGGACGCCGTAGCGGCTGACCCGGCCCCAGGTTGGCTTGATGCCGACGATGCCGCAGGCTGCCGAAGGGAAGCGAATAGATCCACCGGTATCGCTTCCCAGTGACCCGAAGCAGAGCCCAGCGGCAGTCGCGACCCCGGAACCGCTCGAAGAAGCGCCGGACCAGCAGTTCGGATCCCAGGGATTCAGCGGGACGTCGAAGTCGGGATTGTAGTTCCCCATTGCGCCTTCGGTCAGGTTCAGTTTGCCGACCAGTACCGCGCCGGCTGCTTTCAACCTGGCTACGACCTCAGCGTCGTGGTCGGTCACGTTGTCGGACAGCACGGCTGCGCCGCCCTTTGTCGGCGTGCCTGTCACCGCGCAAAGATCTTTTACGGCGACCGGCACGCCGTGCAGCGGACCACGGTAGTTCCCGGCCTGGATCTCGCGTTCGGCTTCCGCCGCCGCGGCGCGGGCCTCGTCGGCCAATACGAGGACGTAGCTTTTCAGGCGCGGGTCGAGCCGCTCGATCCGTTCGAGTTGAGCATCGGTCAGTTCAACCGGTGAGACCTCGCGGGCTGCGATGAGTGCGGCGACTTCGGTGAGCGTCAGATTACAGAGTTCGTCGTGATTCATAGCACCCTCCTGGCGCGTTGGGCGAATCGAAATTGGACTCGATGAGTATAGATCCTTAGCTGCGATAATCGCGTTTGAGAGGTCTGTATTGACGCTTGCACGTGTATTAGACTGTGAATTGCTTCCCAGGTAATTCGACCTGTCCAGGTGACTGAACGATCCGGCGGAGCAACCGTACCAACGCATCTTCGTCATTGGTTTTCGCTTCGAGCATCACGAAAGGGCGACGAATGGCAGGTAGACTCATTTCTCGTGGTTTCCGGGGCCGCCGTCGGGAAGATACTTCCGGACGGGTTCCTCCCGGCCAATACCTAACCGATGACTTCCCCGTCCTTTCAGCTGGCCCAACGCCAAGGACGCCGCTCGACCGCTGGGACTTTTCGATCACTGGCGATGTCGATGATGAACTGCGCTGGAGCTGGGAAGAGTTCCAGGCCCTGCCGAGCGAGACAGTGACGACTGACATCCACTGCGTCACGCGCTGGTCTAAGTTCGATACGACCTGGCGCGGCGTTTCGCTTGATACTTTGCTCGATATGGTCGACCACGCCGCTGACTACGTGATCGCCTATTGCGATGGCGGCTACACGACGAACCTGCCGGTCGAGGATGTGACCGGCGGCAGGGCCTGGATTGCATTCGAATACGACGGCGAGCCGCTCGAACCTGCCCACGGCGGCCCGGCCCGGCTGCTCGTCCCGCACCTCTATTTCTGGAAGAGCGCGAAGTGGGTGCGCGGGTTGCGGCTGACCGACGACAACGAGCCCGGCTTTTGGGAATCACTCGGCTATCACGATTACGGTGATCCATGGCAAGAACAGCGACATTGGGGCGACTAACCTGGCAGGTCGCTGAGGTCGTCGAGACGCTTCCATCGTCGGAGCGAGCGCGAACACTCGCCTTCGCGACGCCCGGTTGGCCAGGGCACCGGCCGGGGCAGCACGTCGATGTCCGCCTGACTGCTGAAGATGGCTATCAGGCTGTGCGCAGCTACTCGATCGCTTCGCCGCCTGAATCCGAGCGAGTCGAGATCACCGTCGAGGAACTGCCCGACGGCGAAGTCTCGCCCTATCTGGTGCAAGACGTCATCCCCGGTGACTTGATCGAGGTGAGGGGACCGGTCGGCGGCTACTTCGTCTGGGATGTTTCACACGGCGGACCGTTGCTGCTCGTCGCCGGTGGTTCGGGCATCGTCCCACTCATGGCGATGCTGCGCCATCGGATTGCTCAAGACAGTGACGTGCCGGTGCGGCTGCTCTACTCGGTCAGATCCGAGAACGACGTAATTTATGACTCAGAACTGCTCGACATCGCTAGCAATCAGACTGGGCGTCGAGATCTTCCGAACCTACACACGCACCCCGCCGCCTGGCTGGGACGGCTACGCTCGCCGGGTTGATGCCGCGATGCTGGATGAGATTGCCTGGCCCACGTCCGAGGCCGGGCACAACTTCATCTGCGGGCCGACCGCTTTTGTAGAAGCTGTTGCGGCCACGCTGGTCGAGATGGGCTTCGATGGGGCGCGAATCAAGACCGAACGCTTTGGACCAACGGGAGGCTGAGATGGACGATAGTGAATTGCGACTTGACGGCAACGGGGCCGCAGGTCTCCTGCAGTCAGTGTTCCCCTTCGAGATGACCGATGCCATGACGATCTGCGCAGGCTGTGGAGCTGGCGAACCTATAGGCGCGCTCATCGCCTACACACTGGAGATCGGCACGGTCCTGCGCTGCCCGCACTGTGACACGGCCATGATCCGCATCGCCCACCATAGCGGCTCCTACTGGCTCGACCTGCGCGGTGCGGCTCTGATGCAAATCGCGGAAGAATGAGTCGCTGATTGCGCAGCATCTGACGGTTCAATCTTCGGAGCCTGCAGATTCGCCCCTGTCGAGGATCAACGCTTGGCAGATCTGATCGAACAAATCGGCTGTACGTTAGCCGTGCAATATTGAAGCCGCTCCTGTTGACCCTTCAATATGATTTGCGGCATCGAGGTCTTACGACGGGAGCCGGCAGGTTGTGGTTCGACCGGCATCCAGCCTTACTCCACGGCGGGGGTCGAACTCATTGTCGGCCGCGACCGGGAGCAGGCACTGCTGCTGGTTGCTGGATGCCGCAGTTGCGGGTTCGGTTCGCTTGCCGTCGTTAGCGGCGAGGCTGGGATCGGCAAGACGACGTTGGTGCGGGATCTCTTGCTGCAGGCAAGGAAACGTGGAGTCTTCGCTATCAGTGGCGGTTGCTACGATCTGACAACGACGCCGCCTTTCGGACCATGGGTAGAGGCGTTCCACAGTTACCAGCCAACCAACGACGAGCCAGCACTTCCAACCTGGCTTGGGGATCCCGATCGATTCCAGGATGGCGGTGGTCAGGCGGAGCTCTTTGAGGAAGCGCGAAGCTTCTTTTCCAGCATCGCCGAAGTGCAGCCACTTGTCGATTGTTCTCGAGGACTTGCACTGGTCGGATCAGGCCAGTCTGGACTTGTTGCGCTACCTCTCACACCGCATTCTCCAGTTCGGCATCTTGATCGTGATCACCTATCGCGATGATGAATTGACACGCCGTCATCCCTTCTTGCAACATCTGGCGCTGATTGTGCGAGAAACCGACGCGACACGCATCGAACTCCAGCGGCTGGATAACGCGGCCATTCGGGAATTGGTGGCCCGCTTACCAGTTGGGTGCGGCGGAGACGGACCGGCTCGTTACCTACCTGGACCAGCGAGCGGTTGGCAATCCATTCTTCGCCACCGAGTTGCTGCGCGCGCTGGAGAGCGAAGGCACTCTCCGGTTAGATGGTACACGGGCGCAACTCGGCGATCTGGATGAAAGCTATTATCCGCATTTGTCCTGCAAGTCATCGAACGGCGTCTTGCCCGGCTGGACAGCGAGGCACGGCAGGCGCTCGAATTTGCGGCGGTCATTGGACAAGAGGTGCACTTCGATCTCTGGGAGTCAGCCAGTGGCCTGCAATCTTCCGAGTTCGATCGGGCCATCGGGCAGGGGCTGGAGATCCACATCATGGAGGAGACGGCCGACCGTCAGCGGCTGGCCTTCACCCATGCCTTGGTGCGGGATGTCCTCTACGAGGGAGTGATTCCAACTCGCAGGCGCATGTGGCATCGCCAGGTAGCTGAGGCGCTGGTGGCGATGAGCAGCGCGGACCCGGCCCTGGTGGCCCACCACTTTCAAGAGGCTGGTGACGAACGGGCAATCCGTGGCACCTGCGTGCCGGATCCGAGCGCGCAACATCTGCGCCCTTTAGTGCGGCCGTCCACTTTGAGCATGGCAGCCGAGATGCTCGACGGGGACGATGGCCGTCTCCATGAACTTGGTTGGCTGCGCTATGAAGCTGGACGCTTCTCTATCACTCCGGAGAGCCGCGCTCAATCGAGCACCTGATCGCCGCGGAACGACTGGGCACGCTGGCTGATGATCCCGTGCTTGCCGCCTATCATGCTGCACGCGGCCAGCAACACTGTGCTCGTGACGACGTTCAGCAAGGACTTAGGAGATTCAGGCAGGGCTGACGGCCATTGTGACGCACTCATGGAAACGCATCACCTTCCAGACCCAGGCGAGATAGTCACTGTCATCCAGCTTGTCCTTGTCATGCGACGAAGAGAAGGCGGGTGACCACAACCGCTGCTCGATAGCTGGAGATGTGCCCGTGCAAACGCGGTGAACGATGGCGCAGCTAATCTCGTCAGCTGGTTGAGCCAGATCGGTCATTATCGGGAAGCTGTGGATATGGGCGAAGCATTTCTGGCCGAGGTGCAGGTCGGCGCTATGACTCGAGACCATCTTAACGTCGCCGGATGCCCCTCCGTGCCATCTCGGACTAGGGTTCACCTATGCCGCACTCGGCCGCCCACAGGATGCCCGTCGCGAACTAGCCATCGCAGGTGACGGGTTTTCGAATGATACTGCAAGCTTTGGAATGTTCGAATACTCTCTCTACGTCGACCTCTTGCTCGTCATCATCCCCTACCAGACTGATCGACTTGCCGAGCGCTCGCGTCTGGTATCCGAGGCCATAGCGACCTGGGATGCGAAGCCGGGGTATGACCATCATGACTGCCGGAGAGAGCGCGCCGAGCGAACTCCAACTCGATCTGTTGGAGGGACGCTGGGAGAAAGCGCGCCAACTAGCGCTCGACCATCTGTCAGCACCATGGATCAGCCACATGCAGGAGGCCATCATGACGCTCGGGATCATCGCGCGACATCGGGGAGATTCCGGCGAAGCCTGGGACTACGTGCACCGCTTGCTTCCCCATGGGCCGGCAACCGAACCAGGTGATACCTGGTTCGCAGCCGGCGCTCCTCACTGTCGCCCTCGGCGCCGATCTCGCGCTCGATGCTGGTGATCTGGAGAAAGCCAAGAGCCTGGATCGAGGCGCATGATCGCTGGCTGGAGTGGAGCGGCGCCGTCCTCTGGCAGCCCCACCAGCACCTCCTTCAGGCTCGCTTCCACCTGCTTGCTGGCAACCTCGACGACGCTCGCCGTTCTGCCGAAACCGCACTCGCGCAGGCGTCCGAACCGCGCCAACCGCTGATCCTGATCGCTATTCATCGCCTGCTCGGAGAACTGGCGATACTGGAATCGCGGGTTGAGGAGGCCGATGCGCATCTGCAGCAATCCCTCGTACTTGCGGAAGCTTGTGTTGCACCGTATGAGCAGGCTCAGACGCTTCTCGCTCTCGCCGAACTTCGGCTTGCGGCTGGGAAGGTTGATCAGGTGGCCGCGCTGGTTGAGGAGGTGCGAGCGATTTGCCTGCCGTTGGGGGCTGCACCGGTCCTTCGTCGGGTCGATCGGCTTGTCACTGAACTAGGTAAGCAGAACACTTCGCAACAGTCGTTTCCGGACGGTCTGACGCCGCGTGAGGTCGAGATTCTGGGACTCATCGCGGCCGGCAGGAGCAACCGGGAGATGGCGGCAGACCTTTTCCTGAGTGTGCGTACGGTAGAGCGTCACATCACCAACATCTACGGCAAGGTCGGCGCCCGTAGCCGGGCTGAGGCGACGGCGTATGCCTTTCGCAATGACCTCACGGAGGAATAAACGCTGATTGCGCAACATCTGACGGTTCACTTATTCAGAGCGGCTCGAGCGCAACCGTCGATGGTAATTGCCGTTTGATCAGAGGATAGGCTGTCGTTAACACCAGAGTTGCTACCTGTTAGACTGTTCATAGATATGCGGCATCGAGGTGAACGACGGGACCGGCAGGTTGTGAGTACCGACCGGCATCCAGCCTTACTCCACGACGGGGATCGAACCATGGTCGGGCGCGACCGTGAGCAGGCACTGCTGCGTGAACTGCTGGATGCCACCATTGCCGGTCACGGTGCGCTCGTGCTCATCAGCGGCGAGGCGGGCATCGGGAAGACGACGCTGGTTGAAGATCTGGCTCAGCGAGCTATCGAGTCGGATGTGTTGATACTCACCGGCGGCTGTTACGACCTCGCTACCACGCCGCCCTACGGACCCTGGATCGAGATCCTGCGCGAATATCCCGAGAGTGACGCGCGTCCAGCGCTGCCAGATCAACTGCGACCCGGCGCCAGGATGGCCGGGATCGACTCGCAGGCGGCCTTGTTCGACCTTATCGGACGTTTTCTAGAGAGTATCGCGGAAACGCAACCGCTGCTGATTCTGCTGGAGGATCTCCACTGGTCCGATCCTGCCAGTCTCGACCTGCTCCGCTATCTGTCGCGAACTCTCAGTGACAGCCCGCTTCTCCTGACCGCGACCTACCGGGATGACGAGATCACCCGCAACCACCCGCTGTCGGCGTTACTACCGCCTCTTGTCCGCGAGGGAAGGGCGCAGCGTTTCGAACTGCAGCGCATCGAACCTGCGGCGATCCAGGAGATCGTCAGGCAGCGCTATCAGCTCGATCCACACAACGAAGCACGATTGCTCGGATATCTCGATGACCTGGCTGAGGGCAATCCGTTCTTCGTCCATGAATTGCTCTATACGCTCGAAGGCCAGCGACTGCTGTATCCCGACGCAGGCGGCTGGCGGCTTGCTGATTTGACGGAAGCCGGGGTTCCGTCGCTAGTCCAGCAGGTCATCGACGGGAGGTTGGGCCGGCTTGATACCAGCACTCGCGGATTGCTCGACCTGGCAGCAGCGATTGACTACGACACACCGCTCGAATTACTCTTCGAGCTCCAGGGTGGGGCGAGCGCCGCACTCGACGCGGCGTTGCAACAAGCTGTCGACCATCACTTGCTGCGCCTGAGTGCGACCCGGCAGTCGGTGCGTTTTAGCCATGCGCTTGTCCGGCAGGCGATCTATGAAAAGACCCCCATCGTCCAGCGGCAGAGCTATCACCGGCAAATAGGTGTAGCACTGGCTGCCCGAGCACGTCCGGACTCCGCGGTGGTCGCCAATCACTTTTACCAGGCCGGAGACGCGCGCGCACTGGAGTGGCTGGAGCGGGCGGCGAAAAATGGGCAGGGGCTCTTTGCTCCGGCCTCGGTCGTTGATCATGCGGACCGGGGCATCGCGCTGGCGAGTCGGCTGGGACGTGAAGCGCCATTGAAGCTCTATCGCCTGCGTGGCCTGGCACGGGAGTCGATCGGCGACTTCGATGGAGCACGTGCCGATCACGAATCGATGCTGCAGCACGCCCGAGATCAGGTTAATCAGCATGCAGAGTGGCAGGCGTTGCTCGACCTCGGCGCGCTCTGGGGATTCCGCGATTATCAGCGGACGCGCGAATACTGTGAACAGGCCGTAGCCCTGGCCCGGGCGATGGGTGACCCGGTAGCACTCGCCCACAGTCTCAACCGGCTTGGCAACTGGCAAACGAATGCCGATCTCCCTCTCGAGGGCATGCGCCATCATGAAGATGCGCTTGAAATATTCGAGCGACTCGAAGATCTTCAGGGCATAGCGAGCACGCTTGATCTGCTCGGGCTGAATCGCATCATCGCCGGTGATCTTGTTCAATCTCTGGCGATCTATGAGCGCGTGATTCCGTTGCTTCGTCAGCTCGATGATCAGCAGACATTGGCATCCGCGCTCACGAATGCAGATGTGGCTGCCTGGGGGGCCTGGAACAGTCGAGGAGCCAGGGTACTGGGACTGCCTGCTTCGCTCCACAGGCGTCTCGGAGGTCCATCTTTAGAGGCAGCGGAGATATCGCGCTCGATCGACTGGCGTGCAGGCGAAGCCTATGCGGTTGCTCTGGCCGGCCTGATTGTCGCGGCGCAGGGCGACCTGCGCACTGGATTCCAGATGAATCTATCGGCAGCCAGGCTGGCTCAGAGTATTGAGCATCACACTTGGATGACTCAGGCACAGGTCAACTTCGGATCCATCTATGTGGACTTGTGGCTCCACGGCCGCGCGCGACCTCATCTGGCTCAGGCGCTCGAACTCTCCGACCTGATGTCCTCAGCATTCTTCAAGCTCGGGGCTGTCGGTTGGCTTGCTTCTGGATATATTCGAGCCGGTGAAATTGAGGCGGCCGAAGTCCTGCTGCGTGCAGAGCTCGACTGGGAGAGACTACCCGACACGATTGTCTCGCGCAACGCCTGGTTTGCCGTACCAGAACTCTATCTCGCAAAAGGGGAGCCTGACGCGGCCCTTGAGATCGTCGATATGCTGATAGATTCGCTTCCTCCCGGCAATGCTCCCATGTCGCCCGATCTCGCTCGGTTGCGAGGCGAGATCATGCTTGCCTGCGAGCGATTGGAGGAGGCCGAAGTTGATCTGGCCGAGGCCCGACACGTTGCTATGTCTCACAAGCTCGTTCTCGTCCTCTGGCGTGTCCTCGCAGCGCAGCGCAGGCTATTCCTGATGCAGAGACGGGCCCGGGAGGCGGAGGCGGCCGGCGCTAACGCGCTGCGCATCGTAGAAGATCTCGCCGGTCAACTCGACGACGAGGACCTGCGTGCCGAGTTTCTGCTGAACGCGCGTGGCCAGATATTCGGCCCAATGCCGAATCAGCCGGAGAAGATCCCATTCGGCCTGACGCCGCGTGAAGTTGAGATTCTGGGACTCATCGCGGCCGGCAGGAGCAACCGAGAGATGGCGGCAGACCTTTTCCTGAGTGTGCGTACGGTGGAGCGTCACATCACCAATATCTACGGTAAGGTCGGCGCCCGCAGCCGAGCTGAGGCGACGGCGTATGCCTTTCGCAATGACCTCACGGACATTTCACCTACGTAGTCCACGCCAACACGAACGCTAAACATGCCTGCCAGCTACGTGTGCACAAATACGCTCGTGCACGGATGGCAGGCTGCTCTCTCCCACCTACCGTGGAGAGTGTCGAAGACATCGCTGCACGCCCGCTTTGACAGGCCGGCACTCGGCAGGTTCCTCGGCACAGACATGACACCACAACTGCAGAGACGCTCAGATAGGAGCTCCGAAAACTAGTCCATGGAGCATCCAAGAGGATCTCTCAGGTGGGCATGTTTTTCGGCAGGCGTTTCAAGGCAGGTGACGCTGACGGCGCAGACAGGAAGCGGACTACTCCGCAAAGACGACGAGTAGCTAACCATCAGACGTGCCGTCACGAAGAGTCATCGATCACAAGGAGATAAAGAAGGGAGGTCCACCGAGGGTAAACGTCGAACAGCGTCCTGATGGCCGCTCCTTCACAGCCACCACGAGGAATGAAGGAAGTCGTAACGATTGCATCCATTTAGTATCCCAGGGAGAAAGATGGCCTTGCCTAAGAGCATATTTCGTATCGCTGTATTTACTCTGGCACTCGTGCCGCTTTTGCTACCACTCACGGCAGCGGTGCGCGGTCCAAAGGAGGATTGACATGAATCGGAAGCAATTGATGATTGGCTTGCTGGCTAGTTGTCTGCTCATTCTCAGCAGTGGCGCAGCCAGCGCAAAGCCCAAACCTGCCCCTGCGCCCACCGCAACCGTACTCGTCGCAGGGCTGGAAGGAGCCGCAGGCAGCACGATCGGACCGGGTGGGGCGTTGTACGTCACGGAAGGCACCGCTGGCCGGATCTCCCGCATCGATCCGCAGACTGGCGCGACGACGACGTTCGCCAGTGGTCTGCCGACCAGGCTGGCTGGCTTCGGATTCGGAGGGGCGGTTGACATCGCGTTCGTTGGTTCGACGGCTTACGTCCTGGTCACCCTGGTCGGCCCGGACGTTGGCGGCAGTGACGTCGTCGGCATCTATCGCGTCGATGGCCCACACCAGTTCACCGTCATCGCCGACATTGGTGCATTTGCCGAACAGAATCCGCCAGCTACCTCATTCTTCGTCCCGACCGGAGTTCAGTACGCGTTGGAGAACTACCGGGGTGGATTCCTGGTCACTGACGGGCACCACAACCGCGTGCTGCGGGTCACGCGTGACGGTGCGATCAGCGAGGTGATTGCCTTCGACGATATCGTCCCGACCGGGCTGGCAGTGTCAGGCAATACAGTGTATATGGCCGAAGCCGGTCCTGTTCCTCACCTGCCTGAAAACGGCAAGGTGGTGGCTTTCAGTTCACAGTCGTCTGCGGTAACTAACGTAGCGTCTGGCGCGCCCCTTATCGTCGATGTCGAATTTGGCCGCGGGCGCCAGCTCTACGCATTGTCGCAGGGGGACTTCTTGGTGGGTGGTGAGGCTGGGGACCCAGCGCAGCACGACACCGGTTCGCTTGTCAGAGTCAACGGAGACGGCACCTTCACCACCGTCATTGGTGGTTTGGACCAGCCGGCATCGGTTGAGTTCATCGGGAACACCGCCTACGTCGTGACCCTCACCGGGGAGATCTTGAAGATCGACGACGTCGGAGGTCCCCCCTACGGCCAGACCCAATAAACACACTTCAGATTTGGGAAACTGGCTACCGTTCGAGGGTAGCCAGTTTCCTGTTTCCACTCCGCACACGGATGCGCAGACGATTCAGGATTCGACACATCGAGAGCTCTCGGATGGTGCCCCGGTTTCACATTGCACGGGGTCTGGCCGGAGTGATCGGAATGCATCTGAGAATTCCTGAATTACTGGCGTAGCACGGAGTCGCCCACCTGCCTCTTTGCATGACCCCTCGGACGTTCACCTACGTAGTCCACGCCAACACAAGCGCCAGATGAACGCTCCTGCTACGTGTACACGAATACGCTCGTGCACGGATGGCAAGTTACAGGTTCCCGCCTACCGTGGAGAGTGTCGAAGGTATCGCCGGACGCAATGAGTTTCGGCTTAGGCGCCCGGCGGTCCTTCGGCATTTGGATAACCGTAATAAGAGAAGGAGACGAACGGTGGCGCAACGTGTCGTATCGCGCAGAAAACTGTTGCAAGGGGGTGCGGCGTTGGCTGCACTGGGTTTGGTCCAGACTCGCTTGACGGCGCTGGCTGCCCCGGCGCGGACACGCGACGTGTACCCGGGCTGGTCGCCGCAAGCAGCGGTGTCGACGCTGTCCTTCCCGACACGGCCCGGCGAGGAGGTCCTGCCCTGGCTGGATCAGCCAGACGCGAACCCGGTTCCGGAGATCGTCGGGACGCTGCTCAAATGGGAAGAGCTCGATTCCTGGAAACTCGCGAATGACGAGTTCTTCACGGTCAAGCATTACAATCTGCCTGACATCGATCCACCAGGACTGGAGCCTGGATCTGATCGGCCTCGTTGAGCGCCGCTTGTCGTTCACCCTCGACGAGCTCAAAGCGCGTCCGAGTCAGGAGGTTACCTTTACGCTGGAGTGTTCAGGCAATTCCGGTCTGCCCTTCCTGACTGGCGCGATCGGCAACGCTACCTGGACCGGCACACCGCTCGCGTCTCTACTCGAAGAGGTCGGCGTGTTGCCTGAGGGCATCGAAGTGGTCTTCTGGGGGACTGATTCAGGCTCGGCCGATGTCAATGGCGCTGAGATCACAGAGCAGTTTGCTCGCAGCATGTCGCTGGAAGACGCGATGGATCCGCGCAACATTCTCTGCTATGCGATGAATGGCGAGCCGCTACCCGCCGAGCATGGCGGCCCCGTGCGCTTGATTGCGCCGGGCTGGTATGGCATCGCCAATGTCAAGTGGCTGGATCGCATCGAGCTCCTCGACACCCGCTATCAGGGCCGCTTCATGGCGCGTGACTATGTCACGATGCGCCTGGCGGAGCAGAACGACGAGACGGTGACACGCTTCACCTCGGTGGGACGCAAGCGGCTCAAGTCGGCGCCGGCCAAGGTCACCCGGCTCGATGGACGACTACCGCATCGTCGGCGCAGCCTGGGGCGCACCGATCTCGGGTGTCGAAGTGCAGATCGACGGCGGCGAGTGGATGCCCGCCACCATCGACGAAGGCCAGGAAGTCGATACCGCCTGGTCGATCTGGAGCCTGGAGTGGGGCCAGCCTGCCGATGGCGAGCACTCGATCTCGTCGCGGGCAATCGACGTCGACGGCAATGTCCAACCGGCCATGGACGATCCAATAATCGCCAACAAGCTCACCTTCTGGGAGAGCAACGGCCAGATCACCCGCCGCGTCGTCACTGGCGCGCGCAGCTTCCCGGAGACCGGCCACTCGTTGAGCGGCGCGTTCCTCGGCTTCTGGCTGGATCACGGCGGTCGCGGAGATCTTTGGCTACCCGATCACCGAAGAATTCGATGAGCAGAGCCTGGTCGACGGTGAGACCTACCGCGTTCAGTACTTCGAGCGCCAGCGCTTCGAACTGCATCCGGAGAACGCGGCGCCCTATAACGTGCAACTCGGATTGCTGGGCATCGAGACCTTACCCGGGTGCGGAGCCGTACCCGCGTGCTTAGCCGATGGATAGCCCAGACTGTGAGTACTTCGAGGCGACTGGTCACAACGTCTGTGGCCGTTTCCGTGACTACTGGCAGGGACATGGCGGCTTGATGATCTTCGGCTACCCAATCACCGAGGAGATCCAGATCGAGCTGGATGGCCAGACGCGGACGGTGCAGTACTTCGAGCGAGCGCGCTTTGAGCACCACCCCGAAAATGATCAGCCCTATGATGTGCAGCTTGGTCTGCTTGGATACGAGGTGCTGGGGGAACGTTAGGCTCAAAGACATTCCGCGAGCATTCAGTTAATCCGTCAGCATTGACGCAGTGATCGGGCCCGGGCGTACCTCCAGACGACCCGGGCCTGCTCCTGAAACTTGGATCGACCGCTTCCCCAAGCGACACTACGCGATAAGTTCGGCGACGATCTCGTCGGCGAACTGGCGAAAGCGAAAGGTGTTGATGACTCCCTCCGTCGCCGAGCTCGAAGGTGAGCGTCACATTCGCGTGCGCGGCCACGAATGTTGCGTCTGCGACCGGCGTGAGGCGCATTGGTGCTTGTCCATCAGCACGGAGTGAGAGTCCTTCCTCGTCAGCCTCGATGCGGAGCCGCAGTCCGGTTTCGAGTTGATAATCGCCAGCTGCCGCCCTCAGGAAACGCGCGTCCGGAATCCAGCCCGTGGGGCGTGGCGCGTGGAAGTTCTGACCGTCCGTCAGGGTAATCTCTGCGGGCCAGCCATATTCGCGGGCGATGGCGCTGAGTATGCGGCTGTGGACGAACCAGCCGCCGTCACCATTGGTCATGATCGCCGCGCCACGACCGCGTTCCGTATCGGCCAGGAGCAGGCACTTGTAACCGATGGAATCGCCACCGTGGCCGAACCAGAGCCGATCATCGACCGTCCGCATCTGCCAGCCCAGGCCGCGTTCGCCCGGGCCCAACGTCAACATCTCTGCTGCGGTTTCCTCTGAGAGTAACTGCGAAGATCGACCGGCCCAGGCGGCCTGGACCTCCAGGGCCAGACGACAGAGATCGCCGGGTGTTGTCCAGAGACCAGCTCCGGCATACTCCGGCTGTACATGCCAGCCGCCATTGAGTGGGACACCTGCTGCATCGTGGCCGAGCGCGACTCCGCCAGGACGTGTCTCCGGGAACGACTGGTCGTAGCTGCTGTCCTGCATGCCCAAGCGGGTCAAATATCAAACGTTGCATCAGATCCGGAAAGTCTTCGCCGGTGACCTCTTCCATGACGAGTTGCAGCACGGCGTAATGGGCACCGGAATAGCGGAACTCCGCACCCGGGATGCCGACAACCTGGATGGCTGGCGTGTTTGCAGGCGGTTCGCCCTTCACCGTCTGTAGCGCGGTGGGTGTCGCTGCGCCACGCTCGTAGCCAGGGAACCAGCAGTAGTTGAGACCGGCGGTGTGGGTCAGCAGATGGCGCAACGTCACCGCTGGCTGCCAGCCGCCATTCGCTGGAATCTGCCACGCAGCTGAGATAGTCGTTCACATCTTCGTCGAGCGCGAGCAGGCCCTCCTGCACCAGCCGCATTGCGCCAACTGCCGCTACCGCCTTGGAGATCGAGCACGCTTGAAATATGGTCGATGGTTTAATCGGTGTTGAGCCACCCTGCTCGGTTACTCCATATCCCTGTCGAGTGACGATGCGTCCATCGTCGATGATCGCCAGGCTACATCCCGGCAGCAGGTAGTGTTCCATCAATTCTTCGATTGAAACCGCTGCCGCGTGCTGGCCAGGCAGCATCTCGGGACTCTGCAAACCGGTCTCGATACGCCGTTGCCGTTCGATCGGTGTGTTGCTATTCATCGCCATCTCCTCGCTGGTCGCCCAAAGTGCCGCCGTTTACGCTCCGATCGGGTCACGGTATCCCAATGAACGAACGCAGTCAGTCTTGCAAGTAATTCGTCTGTGAAGCTGGTTCGGCGCCGGCCGATCCCGTAGACGGGTGTCCGGACGGAGCAGATGTCAGAGGTTCGGGTTGGGCGTCGGGCGGTGTCATGAGTGGGGCGCTCTCGGCGGCAGACTCCGCCGCTGTGCTGGCAGCGCCCGCGTGCGTGCTTTCCCGCAGGGGCAATTCGCGCAACAGGAACGTCAGCCCGAAGGCGAGTACTGCAAAGGGGAGGGCCCACATGAACACTGATTGAATCGACGCGGCGAAGGCTTCGACGACACCGTTGTAGACCTCTGCCGGAAGGGCTCTGAGCTGTTCCGGGCTGGAAGTCAGCGTTGAAAAGTCATACTGTTGCAGGGCGTCTGCCGGAATGTGTTTGGGTAGTTCCTCGTTCAATCTACGCGCGAGAATTGCGCCAAAGATGGCCACCCCAAAGGCGCTGCCCAGCGAACGAAAGAGATTGGTGCCGGCAGTCGCAGCGCCGAGATCTCGGCGGTCGACCGAATTCTGAACGGCCAGCACGATCACCGGCATGACCATGCCGACGCCTGCGCCCATGACGGCAAGAAAGAGAGAGGTCTCCCAGATAGAACTGCCCACCCCGAGGCGCGTGAGTAGAAACACTCCGATCATCATCAAGAACGATCCGATGATCGGGAAACGGCGGTAACGCCCTGTCGCACTGATGCGTCTTCCTGAGAGGATCGAGGCCACGATCACGCCCAGCATCATCGGTACCAGGCGCAGCCCTGAGGCTGTCGCCGACGCGCCGTCCACCACCTGGAAATAGACCGGCATGAATGCCAGCGCGCCGAAGAGTGCCAGACCCAGAATGAAACCGATACCGCTGGAGACACTGAAAACGGCGTCCCGGAAAAGCCGCAATGGCAGAACTGGCTCAGCGGCCCGCTGTTCCTGCCAGAGGAACACTGCCAACGCCAGGACGCCGGTGACTCCCAGAGCGATGATCGTTGGCGAACGCCAGGGATATTCAGACCCACCCCAGGTCGTCAGCAGTAGCAATGTGCTGATGCCAAGCACCAACAGCGCCGAGCCGAGATAGTCAATCTGGTGTGGACGGCGCTCAAATGGTAGCCGCAAGACGACACCGGTGACTGCCAGCGCCACAATACCGATAGGCACATTGATGTAAAAGACCCAGCGCCAGGAGAGTTGATCGACGAACAGGCCACCCAGGAGTGGACCGACGATACTCGAGAATGCGAAGACCGAGCCCATGTAGCCCTGGTAGCGGCCACGCTCGCGGGGCGAGACAACGTCGGCGATAATCGTTTGCGACAGTGCCATCAGCCCACCGGCGCCCAATCCCTGAAGGGCGCGGAAGCCGATAAGCTGCGCCATTGATTGGGAGAGTCCCGACAGGATTGAGCCTATCAGGAAGATGACGATGGCGAGCTGATACAAGGACTTTCGACCGTAGAGGTCGCTCAACTTTCCGTAGAGCGGCACCGACGCGGTAGAGGTCAGCAGATAGGCGGTGATGACCCACGACAGGTGCGTTAGTCCACCCAGTTCTCCGACCATCGTCGGGAGTGCCGTCGCCACAATGGTTTGATCGAGTGCGGCGAGTAGCATCCCAAGCATCAACCCACTGAAAACAATGAGGATCTGCCGGTGGGTTAGCGCGGCGCTCTGTCCCTCTATTGCTGGTGAATTCATCTATGCTCCTGATCCCTGGATCGTCGTTGCATTCATTTTGGTGGCCGTGTCGCGGAACGTTCGCGGCTCCGGGCGCTTTCAGGCAGGCTGGCGTACCATCGACGCCTTACCGGGCGTGCCTAAAGGAGCGAGGACTGAGACGACGGTATACAGTCGTCTGCTGGAATAGTTCCAGCAGATCGAAATATACTAGCAAACGATAATGTGAAGCCACTCGAAACTCAAAACTATTTCTGTGCGCTGCCGGCGACGAGTCGCAACTATAGTGCAGAGAGAAGCTCTTTCGTCGTTTGGATTGGTTTCCTATTCTTCCGTATCGTTGACCGTTTGATGCCGCTGCCTCATTCTTACGGCGCACTCGCACCCTATCGTTCGTAGTTGTGCCCTTCGTTTTACCGCTGTGCGGGCAGTGCCCCCTTGAGTTGGCGCGCTACGAGCGGTCGTCTTCTTCTATTAGATTCGTTTCTGCGGTGTCCAATGTTAGCGACGGCGTCTCTTCCGAGCGCGGCATCAAGAGGAGGACACCTATGCCTCCAACGACGCGAAGCAAAGCTGCAACACTGAGCACTGCCACCAATCCGATGAAATCACCGAGGATGCCACCGGCAGCGAAACCGATGAGCAGAGCAACGCCCTGCATCGAACCGAGCGCTCCGAAGACACGCCCCCGATAGGCGTCGGTGGTCTCGGCCTGGACGATTGATTGCCGTCCGGTCGAACTTGCGACGGAAGGTGGGCCGGCCACGACCATGAAACCCATCGCAACGCCGACCGCCGGAGTGCCCGCGGAGGCAAACAGGCGGGCATTGGCGGAACCGAGATCCGACAGGCCGATCCCAACCATGCCGGTTCCAAGTAGCAGCCGTCTTGTGAGCCGGTGCCCAATCCGAATGACGATCACACCTGCGATCAAGCCGCCGAGTGCCTGGGCTGTGGCCATCCATCCGACTTGTGCCGGTGTTCCCCCAAGGACATCGAGCACCAGCGGGGAAAGTCCAAGCGTAACGAAGACGCCCTCCGCGACGTTCCCGAGCACAGATGTTGCAAAGAGTACCCGTAGCGCCCGGTTGCTCTGTATGACGGACAATCCAGCGCGCCAGTTGGTGACCAGACGCGACCACGCATTCCCGATCGGCGCGGGGCCAGCCCGCTCCGGGCGCGCGTCAGTCGCTATCGAGGAGATCAGCAGGGCCGAGAAGATAAAGGTGCCAATATCAGCCAGGATCGTCCCGTTTATCCCCACCTCTGCGTAGAGCAGTGTTCCGATCGCTGGCCCGATCAGGAAACCGAGATTGTTGTTGAGTGAGTTCATCGCGTTCGCCGCGACAAGGTGCTCTCCTCCGACCAGCTTTGGTAGCAATGCCCCTTCGGCAGGTCTGAAGACGAGCCCTAGCGTGCCCTGAATCGCTGCGATCGCGTAGAGCATCGCGAGATGGTCCGGTGCGAGCAGCAGCGGTAAGAGCAGCAGCGCCCGCAACGAATCCGACGCGACCATCGTCCACTTGCGATTCCACTGGTCGACAAAGACTCCTGCGATCGAACCGAAGAGAATCTGCGGTAGATAGGAGGCCGCCAGCACTGCGGCTGTGGCGAGTGTTGAATCGGTGAGGCGATAGATGTGCAGCGGTAGCGCGATGAAGAGTGCCAGATCTCCGGCTATCGAGATCAGCCCGGCCAGCCAGAGCCGCCCGAAATCGCGCACCCGCAGCAATCCAAACATGACGCCCCTTGAATATCCCATTCAACCGGCTAGCCGAGGCTGTCGCCTGTGTCGCGCAAGATCGCAGAGTATGCCACGTAGCACGCGCCGTCGTTGTGCGCTCGGTACAATTTTAGGCGCCAGGATCGAGAATGATGCGTTCGCCACAAATCGGATGGGATGTTTGCCGGTGGGAGAACGGGATATTGCGGGCCGGATCTACGATGTCGCGCTTGTCGGTGGCGGTGTTGCGGGTGCCAGCCTGGCGGCTGCCCTCGCGGACGCTGGCCTGGGTGTGCTCGTCGTCGAACGCGAGCAGCGCTTTCGCGACCGCGTACGTGGCGAGGGCATCCATCCGTGGGGCGTGGCTGAGGCCGAGAAGCTCGGTCTACTCCCGGCGCTCAATCGCGCCGGCGCCAACGAATTACCCTTCTGGCAATCATATAGCGACGGCAAGCCCTTGCCGGAGTCGCAGGACATTAAGACCGCTTCCGCAGGCGGCCATGGCGAATACGGTGTCTATCATCCCGCGCTCCAGGAGGCTCTGATCGAGAGCGCTGTGTCGGTCGGTGCGGATGTCCTGCGCTCTGCCAAGGCAACTGCGTTTCGGCGCCAAGACGAGCAGTCGGTGCTGACAATCCAGACTGGTAAGGGCGAGGTGGAAGTCCGAGCCAGACTGGTCGTCGCGACCGGTGGCAGGCTCTCTGGCGCGCGCAGATGGATTGGAGCCCGAACGGTCAGCGATCCGCCGGATCATCATCTGATCGGGGGGCTGCTCGTCGACAATGTCGAACTCGATGATCGGCGGGTGCATATCAGCGATGCTCCCGGCGGTGGCACACTCATCTTCCCGCAGGGAAACGGCCGTGTGCGCGCCTACATCATCGCTCTGCCGCACATCGCAGAGCCCCTGCGCGGTCCTACGAATACCGACGTATTTCTCGCCTGGTGCAACGCGCGCTTCGCCGCCGAGCCCTTCAGCGAGGCCGTGCCTGCCGGTCCGCTAGCCTTCTTCCCGGGAACGAATCTCTGGGCCGATCGGCTCGCCGGTGACGGTATCGTCCTGGCCGGCGACGCGGCGATGGCGACCGACCCTAGCGTCGGCCATGGCGTTTCGCTGTGCTTCCGTGATGCCCGTGAGTTGCGCGATCTGCTGCTCGACGGTCGTGATCTGGGAGGGTGTGCCGAAAGAATTCGAGGGCCGTCGCCGAGCCTACCAGGAACCGATCCGCTGTATCGCAAACTGGATGATGACGATCATGCTGGACGTTGGTGACGAGGCGGATGCACGGCGCGAACGCTTCCGGAATGCGCGCGTTGCTGATCCTGATAATGCCGGTTATCGACGACTTCTCTCGCACGGCCCCGACGGTCTTCCGACTGACGAAGCGACCCGCCGGCGCGTATTCGGTGAGGACTTGTGAGTCAAGTGGCGACTCCGCTCATCTTATATGCGCGACTTCGTCTGGGGCGTTTGCCGGGCTACGATCGGCGGCGAAAATCGCCGTTGGAAAACGCGCAACCTGTCTGGAATGAACACGAGTCTGCAATGGTAGACATAACCATCGTCGATCTGCCCGCATCTCGCTGGCCCGAGTTTCGCCTTCTCCGTCTCGAAGCGCTGCAGGATTCGCCGCAGGCCTTTGGCAGTTCCTACCAGTACGAGGTCTCACTCCCAGATGATCACTGGATTGGGCGTCTGCGGGAGTCCGAGGAGCGCCGGGCCGTGTCGCTGTTTGCCGAGCAGTGATGGCGAAACTCGATCGGGATGATCGGCGCCTACTTCGAAAGCGGCCCGGAGGTGGCGACGGTAGTGGCCGTATTCGTCAGGCCGGAATTTCGGGGGTTGGGCGTCGGCAAGCTGTTGGTGAACGCCGTCATCGAGCGCCTGCGAGACCTTCCAGAGACGCAGTGTGCCCGACTGATGGTGAATATAGAGCAGGCGCCAGCCTTGGAACTCTATCGAAGAGCCGGATTTGTGGAAGTAGGCAGCGAGCGAGTGGCGCTCGGAGACGGCAACATCCATGATGAGTTGATCCTGGAGCGTCCACTCCATTAATCCTTTCTGGCCCCGATTCCTGGGGCAGTTCGAGCGACGTGCTGTAAGCGCGGGCGCACCGTAGTTGTTCTCCCGCTCCTCGGCATCCTCGTTCGAATCTTCGACGATCTTCTGCCTGTGCGGTACCAGGATCTTCAATCCCTGCTCGCCACGTTTGACCTGGCGTCCCATCTGTTGCCACTGGCGGTAGCAGGCAACCTGACTCGCCTCCGGGTTCTGGGCCACGATCAGTATGACGTTGCCGCAACGTTGATGCATGAGACATGGTAGGCATTCGCGGTTGTGCCTCGAGCGAAATAGCACCGCGGACATTCTCAATCGTCCGCGGTGCACTATCGGTTTACCTATCGGGCATTATCAACTACGAGACTGAATTGTAGTGCGCCTCCCCAATAAACTGGATTCGAACGCCAAAGCCAAACTCACACTGCGGCATTTCGAGGGCAGAGCCGGTTACACGTCCCTGGCCATACAGTTCCGCATATGCTCCGGTGCCGCCGGTGATCATGTAGTTACCAAAGCCGTGCGAGACGTCGCCGACATCTTGTCCCCCCAAGACGAAACCAATCGTGGCTGTTCCGGACTCGTCCGATAATGTCACTTCTCCGAAGATATTGTAAGTGGGTGTCCAGAAAGATCCGGCGCTTATGAAGGTGGATTCGGCATGGCCAAAACCGTCGATCACTCCCGAACTGATGAAGTTCCCGACATCGCTAGTTTCTGTGAAGCACAGGACAGCAGTTGTGTTCATGCTCTGATACGGTGTCGCCATCGTCGAAAGTATGCCCTCGACCGTTACTGAAGCTTCACCCGACTCCGTAATTTCTCCGATGAAGCTCTTCCCGGCGTTTCCTCCTAAGCCGCGCATGGCAATCGCCGTGAAGCTGAACTCTTCACCCGGTACATCTGACAAGTTTTGAGTAAAGCGACCCGACCATGAGCCTGCTTCGTCTGTGATCACTATCGTGCCCCACACGTCTGCGAAGCTAGGGCACGAGTCTTCCTGGCATAGTCCTAGAGCATTACTATCCACATTGATAGTGAGGGTCGCTGTGCCGGTGATGTCGCCGGAAATTTCATCGATCTCGATCTCATTGCGAAGATGGAATATCCCGTCTTCATCCACCCAAACCTCGCCTTCTTGGGTAATTTCGGTTTGTGTCGCGGTGAAGCTTAGGGTGGTGCGGGTAGCTTGATGAGGGGTAGCAGAGGCGGTAACGGGCAGCGCACTCAGAACGAGTGCCAACAGGAACGTCAATCGAAACACTCGTCGTCTTCTGATACTTGAAACCATCGTAGCATACATCTCATTCCTATGTGAAAGATTCCCGCAAACAGGACAGCAAGAGTCTATGATCGAAGTTTGCTGCGTTCCTCCATTCGATTAATCCACGATATGCCGGCTTTCACGTGATGTGGTGTGCCAGGCGGCAGTGCAGACCCGCTCTTTTCCACCGCGTCAGGATCCTGTCAGAATCTCATAGAAGTTCCGCAGTGTTTCGAACGCTCCGTAGAGGAACAAGGCGCCAACCAGGAGCGACATGACCATCGCAACGCGTCGATTGCCAAACCAGCGGCCGGCAGTCGCTGCCTGTCCTCCAATCTCCATTGCGACATCCACTCCGGAAGACGTTGCGAGCAACCGCAGGAGAGCCACGATGGCGACCAATGCCAGGAAGATTGGTAAGACGAATAGCCCGGAACCGCTCATTGCGATCACGCCCGTCCCGCTTACTACCGTGAGCAGCACAGCAATGAGGACGAGCACGCCAACCGTCATCACTGCGAAATAGCCTATACGTGTGGCTGTTTTCGAATGCCGATCCGAGAACGGCTCCGGAACGCGACGGTTCATCCACTCGTTCAGCGGGGCGAGGAGGAAGCCGAAGACGAAGACGAGCGTCCCGAACATCAGCACATTCACGAGCGGCGAGCCGAGCCTGCGGAAGTCCACATTTCCACTCGATATCTGCACTGAACCGAGCGCGAGCAGGAAGAACGTTCCAACGACCAGGCCCTTCCTCCAACCGCGCCCGGGCAGCCAGGGCTGGAACAGCAGATAGACGAACCCGGCGCTTATCCCCGTAAAGAGCGCCATCTCGGCGATGAGCTGAAGCGTTCCGGAGAGCGTGATGTTCCCAACCAGCTGACCGCTGCTTTCGGTGAGGGTGGGAGTGCCGGGATGCTCACGTTCGTAGAGATAGCCACTCACTCGCATCGCGATTCGCCCGCCGATGCCGCCAACGACGAGCCCAACCGCCATCCCAGCTACTACCGCTACCCCGAGCGCTCGAACAACGAGGGCGGCTGCCCAGAGTAGTGGTCGCGTTCTTCGTTGCCGGGTGACCTGATAGCGCCCGTTCTTCGACGGCTGTTCGATGTCGATGACTTCGGGCAGCAGTTCGTCCGCTAGCGCAGCCGAGAGATTCGCCGGGAAATCATCGTCGGCGTCGGCGGGATCGCGGAGCTGGCGGACGATCCGGGCAGTGTCGATGAGTTCGATCAATTCTGGGTGATCCTCGTCGAAGACGACCGGTGTCTGTTCGGCGTTGAGCGCATCGAGCGCCTGGTCTAGCCGTCGTTCGATCTCTTCACGGTTGTAGCCGCTCATGACGACGTCTCCTCAAGGAGCGTTGCGCGTAGCGCGAGCAGGGCCCGGCGCTGGAGCTGACGGACAGCCGCCGGGCTCCGCCCCATCAGTTCGCCAACCTCGGACGAAGATCGGGATTCCAGCATACGCAGGCGTATGACCGTCTGTTGGTCCTCCGGGAGTGTCAGTAGTTTTGCCTCTACAGACTGCCGGTCGCTTGAGGCAAGGATCTGTTGCTCGGGACCGGGCCCCTCCTCCGGGACTTCAGGAACCGTGTCAATATCCGCCGTCGGATAACTGCGCTTGCGCCAGCGGTCACGCAATAGATTTCGGGCGATCGTTCCCAGGTAAGCATGGAAGGGTGCGCCGGTCACTTGATAGCGATCGAGCGATTTCAGAGCGCGAAGAAAGACTTCTTGCGTGAGGTCCTGTGCCTCAGCCCGGTTCTGCACCGCCTGGTAGATGATGCCGTACACCGGCCGCCACTCGCGGCGACACAACTCGTCCAAAGCAAGACGGTCGCCACGTAGCGCTTGCTCCAGGAGTTGCGCCTCACCCATGGCTGGTCTTTCTGGCGGCGAACTATTGGTCGCGGGATGTGCACGATCCATCATAGCAGCGCTCGTGTCACGCGCAGCCAGGAAGGCGCGCACAGCGCACCTTCCTGGAATGCACTGGGAGACAAGACACCCTCAACCGGTTACGAGCCGATCACGCCACAGGCCACCCGGCCGCCGCTGTTGCCGGTCGGCTGGGTCGCGAGATCGTCGGGATCAGCGTGGACGATCAATGCGCTGCCATCGGTATCCATCAGTGAGAGTGGACCGGGACCCAGGGTAAAGGCATCAGTCCAGGTTGTTAGGTGGGCGTTGCCGGCCGGATTGGCGGTTATATTGCCGAGATCGCCGGCATGATGATCAGCGTTGTCAGGTGCGCCATGGATGTCACCGGTCGGATTGAAGTGGCCGCCGGCTGCGCCGAAGTTTGGTGTGCAGGCACCAATCATATGGATGTGGACCCCATGCTCGCCCGGTGCTAAGCCGGACACATGGATGTTCACATGCACTCCGTGGCCGTCATATTGGGTGAAGTGCGCAGTACCAACCACGTTGCCAGCTGGATCAATGAGCGTTGCAGACGCACGCTGGATGGGTGATTTCGCCTGTGCCGCGAGCGGAAACATCAGCGCCATCACTACGATGGCAAAAAACGTAATCCACGATCGCATCGCAACTTCTCTTTCCCTGCAAAGACCCCCGGCGCCACGCGATTGTGGCGTCTTGTCAGCACAAACGAATTGCGGGTGAACCTGTGACGCCCGATCCTGGAAGAGGTCGATGCGGCACTACTTCATAGATCAGTCGTCACACTCGCGCCGTCAATACGTTCTTGCTCGTACAGACGTGACGGAGAGCGTGTCGATAGAGGGTGTCGCTGGCCGGCTGCCCGAGTTGAACGCCAACCTCAAAAAGGGGTAAATCATGACCGCTTCCCACATCGCGGCCGCCATCCTCGTGCGTCTAATGCCGCCAGCGCTTAGCGGAGCATCCGCGAGCTAACGATGAAGGTGAGGTGACGGCATGGTGACTATGGCGCCAACGAATTCGAGTAGGCACAGTGAGGACGGTGCGCCAGCTACCGAATTGTCGGGAGATCTCCAGTCCTTCCTGACCTTCGACCGGCTCTTCGAAGCTGGCAGGGGCATTGGCGTGGCTACGCTGGCCGGCATCCCCGCGGGCTTCCTGGCGGCTGGTGTAGGGAGTCGGTTGGCAATGCGCGTTAGTGGCTTCATGTTTGCCCAGGACCACCCTAACCGGCTTGCATTCGCCGAATCGGGCGCAAAAGTTGGTGAGATTACCGCCGGTGGGACAATATTTCTCCTGGTCTTCGGAACATTTATGGGTGTGGCCGGCGCCTATTTTTATGCGACACTCAAACCATGGTTGCCGGGACGGGCGGTAGTGCGTGGTTTCCTCTTTGGACTCGTGGCGCTTGCATTGCTAAGTGCCGCTAGCATCGATCGAGCAAACGACGATTTTCAGCGCCTGGGTTCAGTGCGCGTCAATGTGCTCCTCTTCGCTTCGCTTTTCTTGATCTATGGCGTGCTGATCGCACTATTTGACGCATCCTGGGCAGACGACTCCCGAGGAATCTGAAGCAAATGGGTCGCGGAATAAATCTGAAGACGATTGTCGCTTACGCGGTTTTGATCGGTGGCATTGTCGTCGGCTTGATCGCGGCGCAAGTGCTTCTGACCGTTCTGCTGGTGGCGTTCCTTGAAGCGAGCAGCGCATTCGAGCGTCTGCAAATCAGCTTGATATTGGCGGCTGCTCTGATTCTGCTTCCCGCCTACCTCCTGCTCGTCCCGCTGGTGAAGGAACACGGTTATCGCTTTGCGCTGCGGGAGCGTCCGAGAGTCACAGCGGCGCTCAGCGGCGCCATGGCAGTCATCCTGATCGCCAGCACGGCTGTCACCGCCTATTCGCTCGCGGATATTTTGAGCACTTAGAGCAGGCAGCGGGATCGCGGACGTGATCGGATTCGACGCGTCCACCTAGAAACTGGACCGCCGGTTGCTGAACGGATCAGGCCGACAGTCCAGTTGGTGAACAACTCCTGGCTCACAGTAGCGCGAGCGGCGTCAGTCTCGGTCGCAGCTTAGGTCACTCTTTGCGGCGCGCGATTGGTGACTTCCGCGTAGTCCCAGAGCCCCATGTTGCTGCCGTAGTCGGGCGTTGCGACGCCGATCTCCGTCAGGGCCGAGCAGATCTGTCCGCGGTGTTCGATGGCGTGTTGTAACGCCTGCATGAGCACCACCCCGGCGGGCACGTCACGGTCGATCCCGTCGTGCCAGGTAATTACGAAGGTTCGTTCGGCATCGAAGGGTGTCGACAGGAAACGTTCCCAACGCTCATCGAGTTCGTCGACTCGCTCGGCGAGGAGATTGAGATCGGGCTCATCCTCGGCCCGCCGGTCCCAACTCGGCTCCTCTCCGGTGAGCCTGGCCTGGTAGCTCGCCTCAGACGAGATGTAGTGCCGGAGCGTCTCGATGATGCTGCCGTACGATCCCGTCGCCGTCGCGTCCATCTGTTCTTCCGTCAGATCGCGGCAGGCGGCGATGATCTCGCGCGTTGCCCAGGTGTTGTATCGGAATCCGTCTATGAGTCCATCGTTCATGATGAATCAACCTTTCCCAATCGAGCACTGTGTCAGGCACGCGCAACCCGATTGCATAGATGTCGATCTGAAGTAGCGGCAGATAGCCTCACTCCAGCGGTTAGTCGTGACGAATGACCGTCGGAAAATCCTGCCGGCTTGTGGATGAATGGATTGGAGTGTCTAGCTAACCGGCGTGGCCGGAGGCTTCGGTGTCATGCTTGTTCGCCCTTGTTGACGTTAAGAATTGCAACATGTCCAGATACGATACAACACCAGTTGCGTCGTCGTCGACGGACTGGCGATGATCTCATCAGTTGGTCGGTGGATCGCCGGCCCAGGGCACAGGCTCGCCCCAACCGTTGAGATAGGTCGTTTCGGCGGTCGGTCGGCGATTTGTCGGCCCGAATCGTCCGCGCGGGTAGCCGAGCGGGATGCAGAGGTGGAATTCGGCCTCTCCGGGATTCCGAGCAGCTCGTAGACTCGCTCCATCACCTGCGGGTGGAGCGTCGTCGGCACCGAGCCGATGCCCAGCGCCCGTGCCGCCAGCATCAGGTTCTGGACGCCCGGCAAGACCGAATTGGCTTGTCCCTTTCCCCAGCGTCAGCGCCAGCACGATGCAGGGCGCGTCGGCGATCTCGTCCGCCAGTTGTGCCGCCCCTCTGTGTACACGATCCTCAGCCGGAATCTCGTCTCGCTGCGTCCATGGTTGTCCCTCGTCGCGCCGCTTCGCCCACCACGCTTCGCGATAGAGCGCGCCGAACTGCCGGATCACGTCCGGGTCGGTTAGGACGAGGTAGCGAGCAGGTTGTGCGTTGCCGCCGTTCGGCGCTTTGCTCGCTGCTTCGATGATCGTGTGGATATCTTCGATCGGGATCGGGTCCGGTCGCAGCCGGCGGATCGATCGCTGGGTGTAGATTGCTTCGCCAAGCGACATTTCGAGCCGTGCGCTCCCTGTCTCCGTCATCGTCGTCCCTTCGCCGCTCGCAGTTGTCCCGATTGGCACAGTATAGCCGCTGGACGATGCCAATCGTGCCGGCTATCGGTCGAACCGCACTGCAATCTAAGTGACGATGTAGACGCTCTGACCGATTGAAGGAAACGGGCATTCAATGCCCATTGTGTTGCTGGCGTGACCATGTAGCCTTCACCTGCTCGATGGGTGATCCTAGTACGCGTAACGAAGAGGATGATGGCGAATGAAGATTGGTGTGGTCTTGCCGATTGGCGAGGACGATGAGACTGGACAGCTACCGCCCTACGCCGATGTGCGTCGCATGGCGCTTGATGCGGAGGCGGCGGGGTTTGACTCGATCTGGCTGCCGGATCACCTCTTGTTCCGTTTTCCGGATCGGCCCGCTTTCGGTGTCTGGGAGTGCTGGTCGACACTGACTGGTCTGGCTGAGGCCACCGAGCGAATCGAACTGGGGACGCTGGTGATCTGCCTGCCCTTCAGAAACCCGGCCCTGCTGGCCAAGATGGCGATCACAACCGATGAGATATCCGGCGGCAGGTTGATCCTCGGCCTCGGCGCGGGCTGGCATCAGCCGGAGTTCGACGCTTTCGGCGTGCCATTTACCCATCTAGCCGATCAATTCGAGGAGGGCATGCAGATCATCTCCCCACTGCTGCGCGAAGGAACTGTCGATTTCCAGGGCAAGTACTTCAGCGCTCGGGACTGTGAGATGCGACCCCGCAGCCATAGACCCGGAGGACCGCCGGTATTGATCGCATCGCGCGGCCCGCGGATGCTGCGACTGACCGCCCAATACGCTGACCAGTGGAACGCAGCCTGGTTCGCCCGACCCGAGCCGTTTCTCGAGAAGCACGCCGAACTGGTAGCGGCCTGTCAGGAAGTTGATCGTGATCCAGATACGATCGGCATAACCGTTGGCCTTTACGTGCTCTATCCGGAGCATTTGACCGCGCACCAGCGGGAGATATTACCCGACTCGCTGAGCCACCCGGACAAAGCGCTACGCGGCACGCCGAAAGAGGTTGCAGCCGGCCTGGCAGCCTTCGCTGGTCATGGCGTCGACCATCTCATCTGCAATCCCGTTCCGAACACGCCCGAGACGCTGGCGGAGTTGAGCGAGGCTCTGCAGTTGGTACGCGAATAGGGAATGGCTGTTGAAGCATCTCCGGTACGTCTATTGGCCTGGACTGAAAGATTGAGAAGCGATCAACACGAGCTCAGGGAGAACTTCATGCAGGGAGTTTTGGAGGCGTCCCGTCTGGAACGCCTCCGATCGTCAGGTTGGCGTTCTCTCATCCGAGAACAACAGCTTGATGATAAGCAGGCGATCAGGCTTTTGCTGACCATAGTTCGCTGCCTGCCAGGTTGAGGCTCGTGTCGACCCGTGTCATTACGGCTGCACTAGCTGTCGCTACCGACGGAATCCACTCGTTCGGGCGCTACGACGTTTGGCGCGACCCCTGGATGGAAGATCAGGCGGAAACCAGGCTGGCGAAGTCTGCGAAGACTTCATCCATCTGAAATCGCTGACTGACGATTCCCTGGGCGTGCAATTCCTCAGCGAACTTGTCGATTACCGCTTCATTTCCTCCCACACCGTTCGCCTGCCAATCGGGGCCGAGGATTTCGGTCGTACGCTCCAGGTCGGCCAATAGCCAGGGAGACGTGTCGGCGAGAACGAGGCGGCGCTGCTCGGTCAGCTTGCGTGCCTGTTCGATTGCCTCGAACAAGCTCTGGGCGATCCAGGGATCTTCTTCGAGGACGCTAGCGCGCACGCCGAGTACGTGGTGGGCGGGGCAAAATCCTACTTGCCGGGCATACTCTTCCTCCGCCTGCTGATAGTCGGGCAGCAGCCGGACGACCGGACTATCGGGTTCGTAGAAACCCTGTGGCGGCCGGGGACCATCATGGCATCCAGATCACCGGCGACGAGCATGCCGACGAGCGAATTGCCTTCTGGCGCAGGCTGGACGTTGTCCGGAAATCCTTCGGTCGAAAAGCGGTGACCGAAGGCCTGGTCTGTTACGCCATCGATTGGACCGACATACCAGTTGATGTCTTTGATGCTGACGCCTTCAGCGCGCAACAGCGAGCGGCTCCAGGTGTTGCCGCTATCCGGCCAGCCGTTGGTGCCGATGCGTTTGCCTGCCAGGTCGGCGAGTGAGGTCAGGTCGCTGCCACGCTTGACGAAGAAGCAGCGCTGGCGAAAGGCGCGCATGAGGAAAATCGGCAGTCCGATGACGTCTCTCTCTCCGCTATCCAATTGGCGCAGATACCCGGAAAATGACATCTCGCCCGCCTGAAATGCATCGCCGGTGCGGAATGAGCCGATCGATGACGAGCGGTCGAGTTGCAGGTCGATGCCCTCGGGCACCACGTCGCCGGATAGCAGCGGCGTCAGGATGTCATAGTCGCGAGTCACAAGATTGATCGTTTTGCGTGTCACAAAGGTTTCCTATCATTGCGTTGCGAAGGCAGGCTACCGTGTTCGGGTCACAATAGCAGGTGCAGCCTACATCCGAGTGTCGGGAAGCGATTGTGACGGGCTCCGTTGCCACCTGTTTTCTACGGCTTGGGACGAGATTGAACCACAGGGACTAAGCCTGATCTGCATCTGAACGTGTTACCATTCTGTATTCACACCAATTCGTATCATAGCGATTGCTGGGCTTTATGAATAGCGCCACGAGACAGTTTCGGAATCTCCCCATCGGATGCTGCGCCGCCCTCCTCATTGGGCTATTGCCATCTATGGGGAGCGGCGCATTTCACGGTCCGCTCTTACGCGTTGAGGGGCACGGCGCGCACACCGACGGCACAACGATGGTCTGGATCAATGACGGCATCTGGGCGGCCGCGATAACAGACGGTGTACCGCGACTGATCGCGCCGGAGATGGACGGCTTCGAGTTCGAGAATGTGATCGTCTCTGGCAACTATGTAGTCTGGCAGGCCAATCGCGGGATTGACTGTGGAATTGCGCTGCGATGCGGACCTCCTTGGTTTCAATCTCGCCACCGGTGAAAGAATCGATGTAGAGACGAGTGAGCAGAGCGTAGCGTGCCCGACGATCTCCGGGTCATTGTATCTGGCTTGGTCTGTCTCTGATGGTCGCGGAGGTATCGTCGGTCGTGACCTGGCGACGGTGGCGCCGCCTTTCATTATCATGATTTGATGGCGCCATCTACTATCTTTAGGTCTCGGGCGATCGTCTTGCTTGGGGCGGAATTCTAGACGATGCTGATAGTGGCGACTTTATACATGTCCGCACGATGCGAATCGGTGAGTACAACCGACGCTGGTCGACTCATGGATTCCAGTCGGCGGAGGCATTTATGGCCTGGACCTGTCGGGCGATCTCCTGACTTACTCGCGCAACTGGCAACTCGTCGTCCATGATCTGGAAGCCAGTACCGAACTGGCTTACTACCTCCCGAACAAGGTCTATTCGCCAACGATCGATGGTCGCTATGTCTTCTGGGAGGCGTGGGACTACAACGATGTACGGGACCGGCCCGAGAACAACATATTGGGCTTCGACACTCGTACGGGCAGCCTTTTCACCGTTATCGCAAACGAGTATTTCAACTGGGCCCCCGTCACTGCTGGCGGTTATCTGATTTGGCACGGCGAATTCGATGATGTATACGGCACGCCAATCGCAGACGTGCTTCCGAGCAGCTCCCGCACATCAGACGGCACCAGCGGGGTGGACTGGCGTTTCTTCCCCGAAACTCAGCACTATCTCCATCTGGGTTTCAATGCGTACTGGGAGAAAAATGGAGCGTTGCCAGTCTTTGGTTTTCCGCTGACTGAGGAGTTTGACCAGACCGCTGAGTTCGAGCAATACAGTCCGACGGTCTCCGTATTCCACACGGTGCAATTCTTCGAGCGCCAACGCTTCGAGTGGCATCCGGAGTACGCCGGGACGCCCTACGAACTCTTGTTGGGACGGCTGGGCTTCGAAGCCGCCGATCGTGGAGGTATGCTCGCTACTGAGCCCTTCCAGACACGGTCAGTAGACGACATCATTCCCAGCCATTGCACGATGTTCAGCGAAACCGGCCATCTCGTCTGCATGGACTTTCTCAACTATTGGTCAAGTCACGGGCTCGAATTCGGAGACGAGGATATCAGCTTCCGTGAGAGCCTGGCGCTCTTCGGCTATCCGATCAGCGAACCGTTCGTCGACCTCGAATCAGGTCTGACTGTCCAGTACTTCGAACGCGCCATTTTCGAGTATCACCCGGACAACCCGGATCCGTATCAGATCCTTCTCCGCCGACTTGGTGCTGATGCGCTGAGCGACTACGGTTGGTAGTGTTTCATGGCAATGACTTCCGGCAACACGTCGCCAGACGGCAGAGGAGAAAGGAAATCGCAATCGCGTGTCACAAGCAGGATTGCTCTATTTGTCACTGAGGCTCCCTGGCATTGCGTCAAAGACGAAGCGTGTCCATGTTCAGGACACGATAATAGGCGCAGGAAGCCTGTGCAGCGGCGGATTGAGTGTATGGGAACCGTTGACGCCGTTTGTTAAATGCCACCAGGAACGCGAAGCCCTTGCCGGTGGAGCCGGAGGGCGAAGAAGTTAGGCACGTCTTCGTCGAACCGGGTTGGCTTGACCGCGCCGATGCCCGTATTCGATGTCTTCAAGCATGGCCTGCTCTTTCCAGCGGCACAGCCAGCTATACGTGAGCGAGAACGGCGTCCAACGGTTGGGGCACACGACTGGATTCGACGGCCTCGACCAGGAGACGGGCGTACCGAAGACTCCGTCGGGCCTTGATCCGAAGGAAGCGATGGAGCTGGTCGTGGAGGGGTTTCCCTCGCCATTCAAGCTGATTCTGGAACGTTCGGAAGGCCCCGAGTTCCCCCTGGGATTCAATAAGCGCTTCGACTTCGTTCGCCCCGACCGCACGAATCAGCTCGTCCTCAAGGTCTCGGACGCAGATGTGAAACCCCAACCTCGCCATGTCGGTCGTGGTCTGTGGATTGCCGATTCCAGCCCTGGTTAGCCCTCGACGAAGGATTTCGGCGGCATCGGCATCGCAGAAGCCAGCCAAAACCAGTTGTTCTCCGGCCGGTCCAAACTCACGCGCGTAGCGTGTGATTGCCTGAGCACCTCCAATCGGGAGAACGGCGATCCCTTCGGCATCAAGATCTCTCCCCCGACGGATCGCAAGTGTCTCGATAGCAATTTGATCGCTGATTCCCTCAACGAGGATCACGGCCCGCGCCGTCTCGACCTTCCGCAGGGCAAGGGTGGTTGCCTGTATCGGTGCATCGGGTCCATGCACGTAGCCAGCGAGAGCTTTTCGGGCGAGTTTGGCTCGCTCTTCACCATCCACGGTGCAACCTTCCGCAGGGGTATCTACAGTTGAACCGCCATCTCATTTATCCAGTCTCAATCTTACGGCGCTTCCCGAATACCACGACAAATATGAAGCCTTGTTGGCGGCGTGAGCCGAGAAGAATGCGGTGACTTGGTGGTTGTCGGTCAGTCGGTCATGGATGATTCTGGACAGCAACTGAGGCCGCGCACCATAGCAGTCATGACGTTGATAGTTTGCTCGTCATTGAGCTGTTGCTCCCGCACCAGTGATCGCCAGGTTGAAAATGCCAGCGCGTGGCCAACGGCCGCCGCTAACAGCGGACCACTTTCATTTTGTTGCGCTATCCCCACTAGCAAGCTGTCGCGCATCTGTAGCCAGAGCACCGCGTAGGGAGCAAGCGCCTCGCCCACTGCCGGATTGGAGGACGCGTCCTGCTCGGCCCGCGACAACATGCGCTCTGTCTCGTGGTAGTAGGCGTAGAGTTCAGTCAGCGCCATATCCAGACGGGCCCACGGGTCTGCGATAGCGGCCCAGGTTGCGGGATCAGGCGGAGGATGCAGCGTGAAATAGTGACGCGAGCAGGCTTCGAATAACGCCTGCTCGTCGGGGAAATGCCGATAGACCGTTGGGCGTCCCACTCCGGCACGCTCGGCAATGGCCGTCACTGTCGCGCCGGTGTCACCGACGGACTCGTGCAACTCGACTGCTGCTTCGACGATCCGGAGCCGCGTTTCCTCCTGGCTCCTGGCGCGTTTCTTCAGTTCGTACTTCCGTGCCATGATTCAGGTCAAGAACTTTCATGTAACATACTGTTCTACGATATTGACAGTAGGTGAGACTGGATATATACTGCGATCAGTTTCATGGAACAGAGTGTACCGCGATTGCTAGAGAACTTGAAGGAGAATTTGATGGTGGATACCAGTTCCCCGGCCGCTGGCTTTGTTGTGAACCCGTTGGATGATGAAGATCCAATCTGGTTTCTCGGACTCAAGACGTGGATCCGGACAACGGCAGCCGAAACGAACGGCGGGTTGGGAATTGTCGAGCAACTCATGCCCTCTGGCTTCGCCTCGCCCTATCATCTGCACCACAATGAGGACGAATCGTTCTATATCATTGAGGGCACTATGCGCTTCGTGAGCGGTGAGGAGAGCTGGCTGGCTGGTCCGGGCAGCTTTGTTTTCCTGCCGCGGGAAATTCCCCATGGATTTCAGGTCGAGGGTGACGAAACAGTTCGCGCTCTGCTCCTCATGACGCCGGCTGGATTCGAGCAGTTCGTGGATGATCTGAGCGAGCCGAACCCGCCCGACGGACCACCGGATCTGGAACGGGTGATGCAGGTGGCGGCAAAATACGATGTCGAGATTCTCGGACCGTTGCCAACGCAAACTGCCTGACCACCGAGTCGCTCGATAGAACAGGGGTACTGTTCTGCCCGGCAGTACCCCTTTGGGTGTCGGCTCACCTCCGTCACACATTTCGGCATCGTGCAATGTTGATGTTATGTGCGGTGAATTGATCTCCGCCGCTTGCCGAACACCACGATGAACATGAAGCCCTTGCCGGCGGCGTGGGGCGAGAAGAAGTCGGTGACCTCGTCGTCGAGCGAAGTCGAGCCGACGGCGCCGAGGCCGAGGGTGTGGGCTGCCAGGTGCATCTTCTGGGCTCGCAACGCGCCTTCGAGCTGGGCGATGCGCCAGCCGCGGTTGCCGTAGGCCTCGAAAACCGAGTCGAGGTCGGCCAGGTAGTAGACGTTGACGTGGGCGTCGCCGGGGTAGCCCTGGCCGACCGCCAGCCGCGAGGCGTCGTCGCGGAAATTGCCGCTCTCGAGTCGCTGCAGCGTGCCACGTTCCGGCTGTAGCGCGTAGCTGCCCTCCTCCAGCTTATCGACCATATTGACGATCAGGTATGGATCGGTGAAAGACCGTGCGGCTGGATCGAGGCAATCGAAGGCGATTGGTCGCGATGAAAGCATAAGCATCGTCGAGAAGCTGTCGAACGGAATCGCCTCGTCACGCGTGTAGTGCCGCGTCGACCTCCGCCGCCGGATCGTCTCATCCACCGGCGTTGCCGGCCTGTTCTGTTGGGGGATGGGGTACAGGGCTGTGCGAGTTCCGGTCGAGTCGGGTGCTGGTTGTGCCAAGCGGTTTGCTCGCCACTCGGCGGCTTCGTCGCCGGATGATAGTGATGACTCGGCGTGCATCTCCCAGATCAAGGGGAAGTCATATTCGCCGTTGGAGACTGGCTCGACCGCGTGGTTCAGGGGTTCGATGCCGGGCGCTGCACCGGGCGCGCTGCCGGTACCGAGCGGCACGATCGCGACGGCTGCCTCACGCTGGCCGTCGACGCCGAGCAGATCGTTGATCGCGGCGTCGTGATAGCCGAGGACAACTTTCGATTGAAGCCCTTCGGCCGTCGCGACGGCCAGGACGTTGCCGAGGGTTGTGCCGAGATCCCAGAAAGTGTGGCGGTAGGCGCGTTCTTTATAGCGCCAGGCGTTGCGCCAGAATGTGCTCGTTGCGATCAGCACCGCTGGCGCTTCGGCGACCGACGGCTCCGCTTCCAGTAGCTTCAACAACCGCTGCCTCGAAAATCCCCAGAACGAATCCGCCCGAGGCGGTGGGTGTCGGCGGCGTAGTGGTAGACGCCGGCGTCGAGACCTTCGAGGTCGCCAGTGACGTAGTAGAGCTCCAGATGGTAGCGCGCTCCGGTGCCACCTGCGGCACGGTAGAAGATTTCGCGGCCGGTGCCGTGGCTGCCGCGTTTGAGGATGCCGTTCGAGAGCAGGCTGATGCGGGCCAGCGCCGACAGATCCGGCGTCGCGTCGAGGCTGTCTTCGGCTCCTGACATCGTGATCGCTTCGAGGAGCGGCATCGTGAATGGCTCGAATTCGGAGGGCAACTCGAGCGTATCGAGGTCGGTATAGACCTTGAATGGGTGCGGTTCATTGTGGGCGCCCTGCTCGCCGAGCGAAGGCTGGAAATCGGGCGGGATGCCCATCATTGATTGAGGATTTCCGTCGCCTTGATCGATGAGCCGGTATTTCGTCGCTTCGTGAAATCTCTGGCCGATATCGGTATCGCGGTTGGTCATGTTGCTTCCCCTTGAGTGTGCATTTCCAGTCTGAGTTTTCATTCCTCAATCTGAGCATGTCGCGGCATATCCGGCAACCAGGTCGCGAGACTGGCCCGGTGTGCCAGTTGTCATAAGCTCAGGCGGCACTTAAGGGCAGTGGAAGACAAGCGCGACGTCATGCTGGCATTCCCGGCCGCTCGCGACCAGTGCTCATCCGTTCCGTGCCTATGATGCGCCGGAAAGAACGCCAGATTGACTGTTCAATCTGGCTCTCAAGATCCCGGGAATCCGTTGCCTCCGCCTGCAGGGCAGAAGCTTGACCAGTCACTCGATCCCTCGATGCCCCGGATCGTGATTGGCAACTCGTACGCGCTGTTGAGGCTGTGATCCAGCACCTGTCGGATGGCATCGTAGGCAGCCGTCGCGCGGAGAAACTGACCGAGATCAGCGGCTGCGCCGAAAGGCAATCATTTGCCTGTGTATCGCATCAAGGTACCGAAAAGTCATTGTTCGATGGTTGTTGATGTAGTTACCGATTGCAGTAGATTATACTGCCGCTATCTGATCAATATCTTCCTTCAGGAAAGGGACTGGCAATGGGGTTAACGCGTTCGGTACAGGAGCAGCGGCGTGTTTTCTTGGTGGGCTTAGGTACCGGCGCAGTGCTCATTGCGCTTGGATTCACATTGGCATTTCTCACTATGTCACGGGTAGGAGCAACGCACGATGCGAGCGGCAGCGTGCATGCCTGTGTGAACAACTACACCGGTCAGGCGCGCATCATGCGGCCGGGACAAGCGCCCAACTGTACTGGTGCGGAGTTTCTGGTTGAGCTTGGTGGAGGTGCAGCGGCGGTCGATGTCGAGGCGCGTTTGAGTGCGCTCGAAGAGCAAGTGCCGGATTGTCTGGCTGAAGAATCGGGCGATGCCGTCTTCACCAACTGCGACGTTGAGATTCGCGATGGGTTGGGCAGTACGGCGACACAGAACGGCAAGGGGAACCTGATTGTCGGCTACAACGAAAATGAAAATAGTTTCGTTCGGACTGGTTCGCACAACATCGTCGTGGGTACGGGCAATGGCTACAGTAGCTGGGGCGGCCTCGTCGCAGGACGCACCAACCAGATCACGAATGAATGGGCAACGGTTAGCGGCGGGCAGGGTAACACCGCCAGCGGCATTGGAGCCAGCGTCAGCGGCGGGGAGAACAACAAGGCCACCAGCAACCGCGCCAGCGTTAGCGGCGGAGTCGGCAACCATGCCATCGCCTCTGATGCCAGTGTCAGTGGCGGTGCCTTCAACACGGCTTCCGGACTGACCTCTAACGTGAGCGGCGGGAGCTCAAACATAGCCAGCGGGGCGACTTCCAGCGTTAGTGGCGGGTACCAGAATACAGCGAGTGAATTGCGTTCGAGCGTCAGTGGTGGGCTCAACAACGAAGCCAGCGGGGAGAACTCGAGCGTCAGCGGCGGGGAATCAAATAATGCTAGCGGCGACGAATCGAGCGTCACTGGCGGCAAGGACAACGTTGCCAGCGGCATCTCTTCGAGCGTCAGTGGCGGCATCAGTAATCAATCTAGCGGACCGAGCTCCAGCGTCAGCGGGGGGTTTCTCAACAATGCTAGCGGCGACGAATCCAGCATCAGTGGGGGGTACTTTTAACAAGGCAATCGGCTCTATTTCCAGCGTTAGCGGCGGGGAATCTAATCAGGCTAGCGGCAGCTATTCCAGTGTCAGTGGCGGGTTGAACAACGCTGCCAGCGGGCGCGACTCGAGCGTCAGTGGCGGTTCCTTCAATACAGCTTCAGCCTCGGAGGCGAGCGTCAGCGGTGGGGGCGGCAATACGGCTAGTGGGCTGAACTCCAGCGTCAGTGGCGGGATCGAGAACACTGCCAGCGGCGACTATTCCAGCGTCAATGGCGGCAACTCCAATGCTGCCAGCGGCGAAAAATCCAGCGTCAGTGGCGGATTCGACAACGAAGCCAGTGGCAGCGCCGCCAGTGTCGGCGGGGGACGGGACAGATCGCCAGCTCCGATAATGAGTTCCTGCCTTAGGTACTCGCTGACGAGCGAGACGAGATCTGCCCTAGCGGTTGTATGAATGGCGGGCCATGTCAGTCTTCGAGGACAACTAGCTCGTCCTAGCACACGAAAGCAAGCCGCCGTGGGAGCACCCGAATCCTACGGCGGTTTCTTGCGTGTCAACTGTTGCGGATGACCGGTCTGTTAGTTCGAGCCTGTCGTGCTGTCTGTCGAGATAGCGCGTCAAGCAGAATCGGCCTGTGTCAGGCGTATAGCTGTTTGACTGCGCACTAACGCGCACATCGTGTCAGGATGATCGAGGAGCGGTCCTAGTGATCTTGTGGCAGAGGCCCGTCCGTCAGGGCGGGCCTCTGCTATTCAACTAAGGCGTCGCCGGGATGATGTTCGGCAGCTCGTAGGCTAGGCACTGACTGTGGTCGGCCACCGCCCGGTTTGCGCCGGTGTAGCGGCTGACGCAGGTCAGGAGCGCTCCGTCGTCGGGCATCAAGTGTGTCCAGAAGCGCGGTGCGCACTGCCCCGTGCTGGCGTATTGGACCTGCCCGGTGTACGGGTTGATGCAGAAGGTGCTGCCCCGCGGGTCAAGCTCTTGCTGGTTGGGTGGGCACTGCCCACTCCAGGGTGTCGAGACCGCGCCGGTGTAGCCGTTGACGCAGAGCGGTAGCTGTTCGTTGGCAAGCACTTCGACGCTGCCGATGTCGCAGGCGCTACCCTGCGGACGGGTGATGCCGCGCTGGTCCTCGCTGGTTTGGCAGGAGGGCGCTGCGTCGATGGCCGGGCTGCCGGGCTGTGGTAGGTGCGTCTGGGTAGGACCGCCATAGTCGGCCAGTGGACCAAGCTGGGCATCAGGCGTGTACAGGTCAGTTGGGTCATTGAGTGAAGGGCCGCATAAGATATCGTCATCGGTCAAGTTGCCACCAAGTGAGAGGGGTGGGGAAACGTTAAAACAGCTAAGAATGCCATTGTTTGCGAGAATGGTGTTCTGGATCGTAAGTGAACCTTCGCTCTGGTAGGCGCCCGCTACAGTCGAGGTTGCCGTGTTGTTCGTGATCGTCGTGTTGGTGACGGCCACCGTGCCATTGGAATTATAGAAGGCACCACCACGTTGGTTGGCCGTATTGCCGCTTAACGTGCTGTTGGTGATCGTAGCAGAGCCAATGAACACATTGACCGTCCCAAGGAAGGCGGTTGTGTTGCCGCTAATCGTACTGTCGGTGATCGTCAGCGCCCCGATGGAGTTGTAGATCGCCCCGCCGTTGGCGGCGCTATTGCTCCGCAATGTACTGCGTGCAATCGAAACTATTCCGTTGGCCTCGATAAGGATCGCTCCCCCATTGCCGTCTAAGACGACGCCACTACCATTACCGCGCTCAAGGGTGATGCCGGCCAGAGCGAGCGTGACTCCACCCTGAACATCGAAAATGCGCGTCTGGTTCTGCCCATCGAGCGTGACCAGTCCACCGCCATCGACCTGAGTGTTGGCGGCGATGACCTTCTCGCTCGTCAACGGAATCGTGACTGGTGCTGCTCCACAGTTGAAGATCACCAGCCCGCCCCCAGCCAGCGCCACATTTAGCGCGGCCTCGGTGCAGCTGCCCGCTGTGCCGTCCCCGACCACCCCGACAGCTAGCGCGGGTCTGGCCGTGCTGAACGCAACCAGTCCCATCAACATCACGATCGCCGTCAGTACCTGCCAAATGTGCCGCATCTCCCATTCCTCCACGATATTGTCTTCAATTCTTGAGCAGATTGTAGCCGACCTTGACCAAGCGCTGACCCTGCACGGCTCGTCCCGGAGTCATGCCGCGCGCGGCTTCTGCGGAGCGGCGCGGATAGTACCTGGCACCTCAAAGAAGTTGCACTGATCGTGGACCGAGACTTCGTCTTTGAGGCGGACCGGATCAGGGGACAAGTGGCACCCGCGCGAGCGCCACTTGTCCCAAACCGCGTTCAAAGTAGACCTATCCGGCTATCAAACCCGAAATCTCGTAGTCGCCGCATTGACCGGGAACGACGGGCACACGCAGCAATCCGAGTTGGGGAGTACGGCAGAAGTGGATTGGGCCGTCATCGGGCACGACGTGGGTCTGCTGACTGGCCGCGCATCGCCCGTCGAACGACCAGCGCAGCTTGCCAAGGCCGGGACTGATGCAGAAGGTTGAAGATGTCGAATCTGGTAGCGTCAAGATGACCGTCCCCGTCGCACAGCCGTCAGCTCCGGCTGCGCTGACAACCCGGGTGAGGTAGTTCACACACAGCTCCACCGGCTGGCTCGACCGCCACCGCTGCTCGTCGCTTCGCCCAGATCGTCGTCCATGACCAGGACGCCGATCGTCGCGGCTCCCGCAGCAGGGTCGAGGCTGCACTCGCCCTGGTTCTCCACTCCTGCGGTCTCGTAGCTGCCGTCGTTGTCGCAGTCAAAGCTGTAGGTGAAGGTGTCCTCGATCCCGACATCGCTGACTTCAACGGTGATGGTGACTGACTGCCCTGACGCATCGGTCTCGATGGCATCGATGGTGGGTGGGACATTGTCGACGTAGTGGATAGTGTAGTTGTCGCCTTTGTGCCCGGCATTGTCGGTCACCTCGATCGTGATGACGTAGGGATCGCGGCTGGTGCCGGAAGGGTTGTCATCGACGTAGACGTGCCGCGGTCCGGTGCAGGTATCGGTATCGCTGTCGGGGTTGACGATGACGGTGCCAGGTTCTGGTCCGCTGCCATCGCCGTAGTCCACGGTGCAGGAGTGATAATCGAGTGGGCCGGGATCGGTGAAGGTGGCACTGGCGATGATGCCAGCACCTTCGTTCGATGACGAGGCTGCAGTTGCACCGGTCACAACCCGGGCGCTCTGGGGCGTCGACGCGGGCGCTACGGTCACTGTGCTGACTGTTGGCGCCGTATTGGTGACAGTGACGGTCGTCAAACCGCTGTCGCAATTGCTGCTGTCGGCGGCATCGCAGACCTGGACGTTGACGGGGAAGATCCCGTCGTCGACGAAGGTGCAGGTTGCCGTTCCGGATGTGCCGGTCCCGCTGCCTGCGGTCTCGTAGTCGCCGCTGTTGTCACAGTCAAAGCCGTAGTTGTAGCTGATGCCGGCCGGGCCGGTGGCGACCGCGTCGATCATCGCCGAGGCCCCTTCGGAGATGGGACCGGTGTCGTTGTAGGCGGCCAGGAGCTTGACCGGAACGAGCCCGTCGACCTCGACCGCACCGATGTCGCAGGTGGCGCCGCTTGACGCCCGGCTTGCGCCGCGCTGATCGGTCGATGCGGTCACCGCACAGTCGGCGGCGTCGATGGCGGCCGAGCCGGAGCCCGGTAGCATTGTCTCGGAATAGCCACCATTGTCGGCCAGCGCTCCGAGGTTCACGTTGGCGCTGTTCTGGACGTCGCCGGTCGCGCTGAACCCGCAGCTGCCGTCGTCGCTGAGGTTGTAGCCGCCGGAGGTGACCGTGCCGCCGTTGAGTTCACAGTTGATGACACTGCTTTGTGTTTGCACGGTGTTGCCGGAGACGATGGAACCGGTGAGCGAGGTCGACCCGCCAGCGACGTAGATAGCTCCGGCATTGGTGCCTGCTTCGTTGTCGCTGAGGGTGCTGCTGAGAATTGTCAGCGTACCGTCCGCGATATAGACTGCCCCGCCACTGACGTTGAAATTGTCGGTCAGGGTCGAGCTGGTGATGTTGACGGTGTCGCTTTTGATATAGAGCGCACCGCCCTGCGCTGAACCGCTGTTGCCGACGATCAGACTGTCGGTGATCGTCAAGGTGCCGGCGTTGTGATAGATCCCACTGCCCTGATCGGCCTGGTTGTTGCTGACAATCGTGCGCTCGAGCGTCATCGTGTCGTTGTTGTAGATGCCACCTGCCCAGCCCGCTGCAATACTGCCGTCGACGGTGCTGTCGATGAGCGTCACCGAACCGCCCTGGTTGTAGACGCCGCCGCCCTGATCGCCACCGTTTTCACTGATCGTGCTGGCGGTGATTATCGTGGCGCCGCCGGCGCTGTAGAGCCCGCCGCCCACCCCCGCAGAGCCGTTCGAGTAGATGTCGCTGGCGAAGACTTCGAGCATTCCGCTTGCGTTATAGATCCCTGCGCCTACCCCGCTATCCGACTGTGTACTGCCGTTGTGGATGCTCACATTGACGAGCTTCGTCGTGCCGCGGTTGTAGAGCGCACCGCCGTCGAGGCCGGACTCGTTGTTGCTAAGCGTGCTGTTCAGAACTGTCAGCGACCCTGAGTTGTTGTAGATAGCACCGCCATAGAGGTTGAAGTTGTTGTCAAATGTCGCGCCTGCGACGGTAGCATCGCCACCGCCGATGTAGAGCGTGCCACGACCTGAGCCGTCCGACGAAGAATTCTTGTTGAACGTGCTGCCGTCTATCACCATTGCACCGGCGCTCTGGTGGATGGCGCTGCCGTCGTCGGCCGCGTTCTTGCTAAACGTGCCGCCACTGACTTCTAACGTGTCGTTGTTGTAGATGGCTGCGGCGCTGCCTGCGGCAAGATTGCTGTCGAAGGTGCTGTCACTGACCGTCAGCGCGCCGGACTGGTTGTAGAGCGCGCCACCCTGACTGGCGACGTTGTCGTTCAGGGTGCTGCTGTCAACCGTTGCGCTTCCGCCGTTGGTGTTATAGAGCACCCCGCCCTGATAACTCGTGGCGCTGTTGGTATTGAGTGTTCCGCCCGTGACTGACAGGACTCCGCCATCGTTGTAGATCGCCCCACCCTGGTTGCTTGAGCTGTTGCCGGTGAGAGTGCCGTTCGTGATATCCAGTGCGCCCTGGTTGTAGATCGCGCCGCCGAGTCCTGTTGCGGCATTGTTCGTGAACGTGACGTTGGTGATCTCGACGTTGCCAGTGTTATAGAGCGCTCCCCCATTCGATGAGCTGCCGTTTTGCAGGGTGATGTTCTGGAGAAACAGGAAGGCGGATGAGGTGACCGTAAAGATGCGCGTCGCGTTGCCACCGCTCAACGTCACCAGTCCACCGCCGTCGATCTGGACGTTGTTGGCGATTGTTTTTGCGCTGGTTACTGTGATCGTGACCGCGTCAGTTCCACAGTTGAAGGTGACTGAGCCGCCACCGCTGAGCGCCGACTCCAGCGCCGCCTCGGTGCAGCTAGCAGATGTTCCGTCCCCGACGATCCCGGCGGCGGCTGCCGGCTGAAGCGGTGCGAATGCCACAATTCCCGCCAGTAGAACGAGGGCAGCCAGGCCGCGCCATAAAATACTCATCTGTCTGGTCTCTTTCAATTCTCTATCGGTTTTTCCGGCGGCAGTTTAGCGTGGAAGGAGTGTCCGGGGCGCATCCATCAGGAGACGCCCCGGGCGAGGTTCGTAACTACGGCGTTGCCGGGATGATGTTCGGCAGCTCGTAGGCGAGACACTGGCTGTGGTCTTCGACCGCCCGGTTTGCGCCGGTGTAGCGGCTGACGCAGGTCAGGAGCACTCCATCGTCCGGCATCAGGTGCGTCAGGTTGAGCGGCGCGCACTGTCCTGCTCCGGCGAAAGTGACCCGACCGGTATAGGGGTTGATGCAGAATGTGCCCGCTGGTATCCACGAGTGTCTGCTGGTTCGGCGGGCAGTTACCACTCCTGGGCTCGAGACAGCGCCGGTGTAGCGGTTGACGCAGAGCGGGAGTTGCTCGGCGGCCAACACTTCGACCGCGCCGATGTCGCAGTCCGATCCCTGTGGTCGATTTATACCGCGCTGGTCCTAACGGCAGGACCCGCAGTGTGGTCGATAGCGAGGGCTGCCGGTTTGCGGCAGATGCGTCTGGGTTGAGACCTCCGTTGTCGGCCAGTGGCCCGAGATTGTCCTCGGTGTCGTTCAGGTCGCTCGGTTCAGACAAGAAGTTGCAAGAAGCGTCGTCACTGAGGTTGCCGCCAACGGAGATGTAGGGAATGCACCGGTAAAGCAGTTGCCGCCAGCCGTGCTGTTCGCAACGATCGAGTTCTGTAGGGTGAGCACCCCGGCGTTTTTCTAAACCCGCCACCATCGGTGATCGCGCCGTTGCCGCTGAGTGTGCTGTTGGTGATCGTCAACGTGCCATCGGTGTAAAGGCCGCCACCAGCTATCGCCAGATTGGTTCCCGCTGAGGGTGCTGTTGATGAGCGAGGCAGTGCTGCCGTTGGTGCTAAAGATGCCGCCACCGTGGTCGCCAGACTGGTTGCCGCTGATCGTGCTGGCCGTGATCGTGGCAATACTGTTGAAGTTGATGAAGATGCCGCCACCTTGTTCGCTGGTGGAATTGCCGCTAATCGTGCTGGCGGTGATGATGAGCGGGCTGTCACTCCAGATCCCACCGCCATTTCTGAGGCGGTCCAATCCGGCCTGATTGCCGCTGACTGTCGAGTTGATCAACGTGAGGGCGGCGTTGCTATCGATTCCGCCCCCGTTAGCGTCTGCCTGGTTGCCATTGATCGTGCTGTCGGTGATCGTCAATTCTCCCTGGCTGTCGATCCCGCCGCCGTCACCGCTCTGATTGCCATTGATCGTGCTGCCGCTGATAGTCATGGCTGCCCGGTTGTAGATGCCGCCACCCTGGGCGGGGGAGCTGAGCGCAATATTGTCGTTGAAGGCGCTGTCGATCAGTGTCGCTGTGTCGCCCCAGAGGAACAATGCTCCGCCGCGCTCCGCCTCATTACCACTGAGGTTGCTGGCAGTGATGGTTACTTCGCTATTGGAGGTGACATAGATCGCGCCGCCGTCGATGGTTGCGCTATTCCCAGTGAGGATGCTGCTGGTGATCGTCGCAGAGCCGCCGTCGATGTCATTGCGCCGCCAAAGCTGGGGCCTGTTCCGCGCCGTTGCCACCCGTTAGCGTGAGATTGCTCACGTCGAGCGACGCGCCGTTGGTCACGTAGAAGATGCGGGTGCTGTCCTGGCCATCGAGGGTGATCAACGCGCCGCCGTCGATCTGGGTATCGACCGTGATCGACTTTTCCGTCGTCAGTAGGATCGTGTGCGGGGCCGGACCGCAGTTGAAGCTGACCAGCCCGCCGCCGGTGAGTGCCGTGTCGAGCGCGGCTTCGGTGCAGCTTTCGGGTGTGCCGTCGCCGACAACGCCAGCCGCAGTGGCCGGTCGGGCCGACCCGATCGCAAGCATCCCTGCCAGCAGCACGCAAACCGTCGCAGTGCGCCAGAATCGATTCATGTCCCTATCACTTTCGGTAAGCCCCACGTATGCTGGCGGCATTCTAGCGCAGGAAACAGGCCCGGGACACATCCATTAGATAGAAGGCGTCCCGGGCATGACTCATCGCTACGCCGCCGCCGGGATGATGTTCGGCAGCTCGTAGACGAGACATTGGCTGTGGTCGGCCACCGCCCGGTTTGCGCCGGTGTAGCGGCTGACGCAGGTCAGGAGCGCCCCGTCGTCCGGCATCAGGTGCGTCTCGGATGAGCGGCGCGCACTGGCCTGCTCCGACGAACGTGACCCGACCGGTGTAGGGGTTGATGCAGAAGGTGCCGGTGGAATCGGTCGAGTTTCTGCTGGCCGGGTGGCACATGACCGCTCCGGGCTGGAGACGGCGCCGGTGTAGCCGTTGACGCAGAGGGCAGTTGCTCGGCGGCCAACACTTCGACAGCTCCGATGTCGCAGGCTTCGCCCTGTGGCCGGTTGATGCCGCGCTGGTCGGTGGTGGGGCAGGCACCTGCAGGCGCTGGTCGATGGCCGGGCTGCCGGCCTGCGGCAGGTGCGTTTGGGTCGGTCCACCGTTGTCGGCCAGCGGACCGAGGTCAGCCTCGGTATCGGTGAAATCGCTCGGTTCGATGAAGTCGCAGGTGTCGTCATCGCTGATATTGCCGCCCAGGCGAGCCCAATGGATCACCGTAAAAGCTAAAGCAATTGTCGTCGGGGCCGTTGGCGATGATCGTGTTCTGGAATGTGACTGTCGCGGAGGAGAATCTGATCCCGTCCCCCTGGAGTCCCGCGCTGTTGTCGCTGATAGTGCTGTTGGTGACGGTGAGCGTGTCGCCAGCGTCGTAGATCCCGCCGCCGTCCTCACTGGTCTGATTGCCGCTGATGGTGCTGTTGATGAGCGTCAGTGTCCCTCTGTTCCTGATGCCCCCGCCGTCTTTATCAGCCTGATTGCCGCTGATGGTGCTATTGATGAACGTCATATTATTGTTGCTGTAGACCCCGCCGCCGCGGTCATCGGCCTGATTGCCGCTGATCGTGCCGTTCATAAACATGATGGTGCCGGAATTGTTGTTGATGCCGCCGCCGTTGTCGGCGGCGTGATTGCCGCTGATCGTTGTTCCGGTGATCGTGACGGTATTGCTGAAGACGAAGATCCCGGCACCCTGGCTTGTGGAGGTGTTATCGCTGATCGTGCTGTCGGTCATGATGAGCAGGCTGTCGCTCTCGATCCCGCCAGCAAAACCATCTAACGTATTATTGTCATGGATGGTTGTGTCGTTGATCGTCATGGACCCGCCACCACTGTCATAAGATGCCGCCGCCGCGGTCCGCCCTATTGCCACTGATCGTGCTGTCGGTGAGCGTCAAATTTCCCTGGTTACGGATGCCGCCACCGCGTCCGTATCTTCCGTTTCCGGCTTCGTTGTTGCTGATTGTTGTGCCGTTGATGGTCACGGTATTCCTGACATAGATGCCGCCGCCGTTCTCAGCGGATGTATTGCCGTCGATGACGCTGTCGATCACCGTGGTGGAGGCGCCTTCGGCGAAGATTACTTGCTGCGCCCCCGACATTGTTAGTGAGCGTGCTGGCGATGACGGTAAGCTCGCCACCAGAGGCTCTGACATCGATCGCGCCGCCATCGTCGTACTCGCCGACACTGTTCGCGGTGAGGAGGCTGTTGGTGATCGTCGCAGAGCCTCCGTCGATTCTGGATTGCGCCGCCCCAGTCGGCGTACCCGTGCCTTCGCCGTTGCCGGCGTCAACGTGATATTGCTCAGGTCGTATGTCACGCCGCTCGGCACGTAGAAGATGCGGGATCTGGTGCTGCCCATCGAGGGTGATCAACGCGCCGCCATCGATCTGGGTGTTGACGCTGAGCGACTTCTCCGTCGTCAGGGGAATCGTATATGGGGCTGGACCGCAGTTGGAAAGTGACCAGCCCGCCGCCGGTGAGGGCCGTATCGAGCGCGGCTTCGGTGCAGCTACCGGGCGTGCCGTCGCCGACAGCGCCAGCTGCAGTGACCAGTTGGACCTGGATGGCGAACGCCAGGCTCGTGAAGAGTGGAGAGCAGCGCTATGATCGCTGTAGACGACGCATGGTGTGAAAACCTTGCTGATTGTACCGAACTCAATCTGGTTGAAGTCTAGCCGGGGATAACACCCGGCGTTTCGTGGGCAGTGCACTGACCTTGTATGCGCGGAACGCGGAGCCGACCAGTCCAGTGGCTGCGGCAGTAGTACAGGGGGCCATCGTCCGGGTTCACATGCATACGCTGGCCGGCGACACACTCTCCTTGTGGCGACCAGCTCCAGCTGACCGGTATAGGGGTTGATGCAGAGTATGACCGAGTCCTCGGCCGGCAAGGTAAGAGTGATTGATCCCGTAGAACACGTTTCGCCTGCTAGCGGTTCGCGCATTGCGCCGGTATACCGGCTGACGCAGAACGCCGCCTGCTGGCTCACGGTGACGGTATCCGTTGCGCGCCCGTTGTCGTCGTCCATTACACGCACCCCGATGGTCGCGGTCATGGCACTGGGATCGAGAATGCACTGTCCCTCGTTCCCAGTCCCCGGGTGTCTCGTAGCTGCCGTCATTGTCGCAGTCGAAGCTGTAGGTGAGCGGGTCATTGGCGCCTGCTGGATCAGTTGGGGTGACGGTGGTCTTTCAGGGGCTGCCCCTGCAGTGCCGGTCCGTCGGTCGCGATCTGTACAATCGTCGGTTCAACGTTGCGGATGCCTGTGGCGACGCCTGTGTTGGTGTCACAGGTATTCGCGTCACAAACCTGGACACCGACAACATAGTCGCCGTCATCGACGAAAAAGCAGGCAACCGATCCCAGCGTGCCGCTGCCGCTTGCCATTGCGTAGGAGCCGTTGTCGTCGCAATCGAACGCGTAGGTATAGGTAGCGCCAGTGGGTTCCGCTGGCCAGGGCCTCGAGCGTTAACGCTGCCAGGCTCGTCTATCCAGCCGCTTGTGCTGTAGACGGCCAGCGCCTGGACCACGGTGGTGGAGTCGATCTCGACGGCACCGGTGTCGCAGGTCATGGCTGGCGGGTCCGGGCGATCGATGCCGCGCTGATCTGGATCCGACGAGAGCGCGCAGTCGGCGCCGTCGATGGCGGCGGAGCTGGAGAGGGGCAGCATCGTCTGGGTAAGCCCGCCGTGGTCGCCGAGGGCCCCGAGATTGACCGATGCGCTGTTCTCGATGTCTCCAATGTTTGCCAGCCCGCAACTGAAATAGTTGCTCAGGTTCGAGCCCAGGGACGCGATCGAACCAGCAGCTTCAAACAGTTCGGTCCGTTTGTGCGGAATCCCGGCGACGATCGATGCGGCGAGACTTGGTGGTCCCGGACACTTTGTAGATGCCGCCGCCATCGTTGGCTGTCGTCGTTTCCGGCAACGGTGCTTGCGATGATCGCGGCATTTCCCGAGTCGTTGAAGAGCACCCAGCCCCGATTGCTAGCGGTATTCCCAGTGAACGTGCTCCCTGTGACGCTAAGCGTGCCTTCGTTAGGATGACTCCGCCACTTGTCGCGGAGTTGCCGGTGAAGGTGCTGGCGACGATCGTGGCCGTGCCGATATTGCTGAGCACGCCGCCGCTGCTTTTTGAGCTGTTGTCACTCAGCGTGCTGGCGAGGATGGTCAGAGTATCGAGGTTATAGATGGCTCCACCGCTGTTTACTGCACTGTTGCCGGTGATGGTGCTGTCGACGACAAGGACTGAAGAGCCGGCGATAGAGATAGCGCCGCCTTGATTGGTGCCGGGAGAAGTCGTCGAATTGTCGCTCAAGACACTCGAGAAGATCTCCACGGTGGCTCCGCCGCCGGGAGTAACAGCGCCACCCTGAAAGGCATCGTTGCCCGTCAGCGTACTGCGGACGACCGTCACATCCGAGTTATTTGCGTAGATCGCGCCGCCGACGCCGCCGGCGGAATTGCCGCTCAGCGTGCTGTTGATAATGATGAGCGACCCGCGCCGGCTGGCGACTGCGCCACCATCACCAGGCGCCGCGACGTGGTTGTTGGTCAGTGCGCTGTCAATGATGACTATCCGGCCGAAGAGAGTGCTACTGATGGCACCGCCGTCGCCGGAGCCCGTGTAGCCGTCTTGCAGGGTGAGACTTTGAATCTCCGAGCCTTACGTTTTGTCCAGCTTGAAATGTTTCGTCGTGTTGCCGCCACTCAGCGCGATCAAGCCCTCGCCGTCGATGGTCGTATCGACCGCGATGTCCTTCATGCTGGTTAGTGTGATTGTGTGAGGCGTAGCGCCACAGTCAAAGGTGACGAGGCCGCCCGCGCTACCAGAGCTGCTTCAGCGCGGCCTAGTCACAGCTCGCCGGTGAACCGGTGCCCACGACGCCTGCCGCTACAGCCGGTCGGACCGGGGTGATCGATATGAATCCGGCGATGACGACTAGCGCGGCTATGAGACGCCAGGCTCGGTGCATTGCTTCGTTCCCTTTCCGCTCGTCAAGCGATACCGGCCGGTATCGCTTGCGAGGAATCCGTGCTCAGGGCGTCGCCGGGATGATGTTCGGCAGCTCGTAGGCGAGACACTGAGTGTGGTCGGTCACCGCCCGGTTGCTGCCGGTGTAGCGGCTGACACAGGTTAGGAGCGCACCATCGTCCGGCATCAGGTGCGTTGGAACACCGGCGCGCACTGTCCAGCACCAGCGTAGTGAACCCGACCGGTGCGGGTTGATGCGAGAGTCCCGGTGGCAGGGTCGAGTTTGCTGGCCAGGGGGACATTTGCCACTCCAGGGCGTGGAAACGGCACCGGTGTAGCCGTTGACGCAGAGCGGCAGTTGCTCGGCAGCCAACACTTCGTCAGCTCCGATGTCGCAGTCCGCGCCCTGTGGCCGGTCGATGCCGCGTTGGTCGGTGGCGACGGCACATGCGGTGTGGTCGATGGCCGGGCTGCCGGACTGCGGCAAATGCGTCCGGGTCGGTCCACCGTTGTCAGCCAGCGAACCGAGGTCAGCCTCGGTATCGTTCAGGTCGCTCGACTCGGTGAAGTTGCAGGTGTCGTCATCGCTGAGGTTGCCGCCAAGCGAGTAATAGTTATATGGCAAACCGCTACTGTCATAGCAATTGTCGTCGGGGCTGTTGGCGATGATCGTGTTCTGGAGCGTGATCGTCCCGCTGGCCAATCTGAACCCGTCACCCTGGAGTGCTGCACTGTTGTCGCTGATGGTGCTGTTGATGAACGTGAGTGTGCCGAAGTTGAAGACGCCGCCACCGTCCTTGTCGGCCTGATTCCCGCTGATGGTGCCGTTGGTGAACGTGGTGGTGCCGCTGTTGAAGAGGCCACCGGCGCCGTCGGTTGAGTAATTGCCGCTGATCGTCGTTCCGGTTATCGTGGCGGTGTTGCTCGCGACATAGAGTCCAGCACCCAGGTCGGTGGACGTATTATCGCTGATCGTGCTGTCGATCATGATGAGCCGGCTGTTACTCCGGATCCCGCCAGAATTACCATCTAACGCATGATTGTCATGGATGGTTGTGCCGCTGATCGTCATGGACCCGCCACCAATGTCATAGATGCCGCCGCCGCGGTCCGCCCTATTGCCACTGAGCGTGCTGTCGGTGAGCGTCAAATCTCCCTGGTTGTGGATGCCGCCACCGCGATCGGTACCTGCGGTATTGGCTACTCCGGTTGCGTTATTGCTGATCGTCGTGCCGCTGATGGTCACGGTATTCCTGGCAAAGATGCCGCCGCCCTCGTCGTCGGCATAATTGCCGTCGATGACGCTGTCGATCACGGTGGCCGTGGCGCCTTCGGCGAAGATCGCTCCGCCACGGCCTGCCACATTGTTGCTGAGGGTGCTTTCGATCACGGTAAGCTCGCCATCGGCCTTGACATAGATCGCGCCGCCATCGTCGTTGTCGTCGACACTGTTCGCGGTGAGGAGGCTGTTGGTGATCGTCACTGCACCGCCGTCGATCTGGATTGCGCCGCCCCAATCGGGATTGACCGTTCCGTCGCCAGTTACCGCCCGTGAGGGTGATGTTGCTTAGGTCGAGCGTCACGCCGCTCGGTACGTAGAAGATGCGTGTCTGGTCCTGCCCATCGAGCGTGATCAGGCCACCGCCGTCGATCTGGGTGTCGAGGCTGAGCGCCTTCTCGGTTGTCAGGGGAATCGTGTGTGGGGCCGGACCGCAGCTGAAGCCGACCAGCCCGCCGCCCGTGAGGGCCGTGTCGAGCGCGGCTTCGGTGCAACTGCCGGGTGTGCCGTCGCCGACAACGCCAGCCGCAGTGGCCGGTCGGGCCGACCCGAGAGCCAGCAGCCCGGCCAGCAGCATACAAACGGTCGCGGTGCGCCAGAATCGATTCATATTCCCATCACTTTCGGTAAGCTCCGCTTTTGCTGGCGGCATTCTATCTCAGGAAACAGGCCCGGGACACATCTCCTAGGTAGAAGGCGTCCCGGGCATGATTCATCGCGATGATGTCGCCGGGATGACGTTCGGCAGCTCGTAGGCGAGACACTGAGTGTGGTCGGCCACCACCCGGTTCGCGCCGGTGTAGCGGTTAACGCAGGTCACGAGCGCACCATCGTCCGGCATCAGGTGGGTCTGGGACAGCGACACGCACTGGCCTGCTCCGACGAACGTGACCCGACCGGTGTAGGGGTTGATGCAGAAAGTGCCGGTGGCAGGGTCGAGTTGCTGCTGGCCGGGAGGACATTTGCCACTCCAGGGCGTGGAAACGGCACCGGTATAGCCGTTGACGCAGAGCGGGAGCTGCTCGGCGGCCAACACCTCGATAGCTCCGATGTCGCAGTCCGCTCCCTGTGGTCGACTGATCCCGCGCTGATCCACATCTGGGCAAGGACCGGCAAGGGCATTGTCGATGGCCAGACTGCCAGCCTGTGGCAGATGCGTTTGGGTCGGTCCACCGTTGTCGGCCAGGGGACTGAGATCGGCAGCAGTATTGGGGAAGTCGCTGAGTTGGATGAGGTCACAGGAGGCGTCATCGCTAAGGTTGCCGCCCTGCGACGTGAGAGACCCGGAATCGTAGAAGCAGTTGTCTGCACCGATGCTGCTGGCGAAGATCGTATTCTGGAATGTGCCTGTGTCCTGATGGATGTAAATGCCGCCACCGATGTCCGCCGCATTGTCACTGAGCGTGCTGTTGGTCAGCGTGGTCGTACCGGTCCAGTTGATTATCCCACCGCCTCTGGTTGCCGAGTTGCCGCTCAGTGTGCTGTTGCTGACCAGGAGCGTGCCGTCGGTGGTATAGATCGCGCCACCGTCGCCCTCACCATTGCTGTCGCCTTCGGAGGAATTGTCACTGAGCGTGCTGTGGCTGATGATGAGTGCTGTAAATTCACTGTAGATTGCACCACCAAGGCCGTTGGAACCAACGATCGAGTTGCCGCTGAGGGTAGTGTTCGTTATCGTTGCTGTGCCGTCCCTGCTGAAGATTCCGCCGCCTGAGCCTGCGATTCCAGTGATCGAGTTGTCGCTGATGACGCTCTCCTCAATCGTGAGCGGGCCGAGAACGTGGACGATGCCAGCACCCCAGGCGAAGTCCCCGGCAATCGAGTTGCCCGTTACAATGCTGTTCGTGAGCGTTACCTCAGCGCTCGCTCCATTACTGTAGATAGCGCCGCCATACTTGGTTGAGGAATTGCCGTTCAGGGTGCTGGCGCTGATCGTCAGGACACCGTTGTTGTAGATCGCGCCGCCGTTGCCAGAGGATGTTGCGCCGGTCCCATCGCCCCGCGTCAGCGTGATGTTGCGGAGGTCGAGTGTGGCACCACTGTTGACGGAGAAGATGCGCGTCTGATCCTGACCATCGAGGGTGATCAGGCCGCCGCCGTCGACCTGGGTGTCAACGCTGATGACCTTTTCGCTCGTCAACCCGATCGTGTGCGGCGCGGCCCCGCAGTTGAAGGTCACCAGCCCGCCGCCCGTGAGCGCCGTGTCGAGCGCAGCCTCCGTGCAGCTTCCCGGTGTCCCGTCCCCGACCACACCAGCGGCCAGCGTTCCGCCGGTTGGTGTAAATGCCAGGAGACCGACCAGTATCAATCCTGCGGTGAACCCGCGCCACAGTCTCTTCACATTCAATCCCCATCATTAGCTGAGCGTCATTTCCTCGGAATTATAGAGCACGCTGAACTGCTAGATGATCGAAGACATCAGGGCGTCGCCGGGATCGTGTTGGCCACCTCATACCGGTTGCACTGGCTGTGATCAAGCACCCAACGATTGGCGCCGGTGTAGCTGCTGACGCAGCTCAGAAGGTCCCCGTCGTCGGGCAGGGTGTGGGTTTGCATAGAGGGTGGGCAGGGCTGACTCGCATACCAGGAGATCTTGCCGGTCCAGCGGTTGATACAGAAGGTTACGTCACCTGGCACGACCAATTCGTTCTGCCAGGCAGCACAGCCCTGCCCATCGAGGGAACTGGAGATGGCGCCGGTGTAGGGGTTGGCGCACAGCGGATAGTTAGCTCCCTGGCGCACCTCGACGCTACCGATGTCGCAGGCTGAGCCTTGAGGACGGCCATAGCCGCGTTGATCCACGGTTGTCGTGCAGCTCCCGTTGTCGATGGCGTCGGAGGTCGGGTCCGGGAGCAGGGTTTCGGTGGGGCCGCCATTGTCGGCCAGCAAACCGAGGCTGATGTTGGCGCTGTTCTGGATATCCGTCGGTTGATCGAATTGACAATTGGCGTTATTGCTGAGATTCCAGCCAAGGGAATTGAGCTCGCCACCCCCTGTCTCGCGACAGTTCGGCCCGCCGACAGCGGCCGTATTATCGGCCACGATCGAACTGCCGATCGTCGTCGCGCCGCCGGAATATATGGCACCGCCGTAAACGTCAGCGTCTATTTCCTGTCAAAGTACTCGCGGTGATCTGCAGGGGCTGGGAACTCTGAATTGCGCCACCGAATAAGCTCGCATGATTATCGTACAAGGTACTGTTGACGAGCGTCATCTGACCAGCGTTGAAGAGTGCGCCGCCAAACTCCGCATTGTTGTGGTTCAGCGTGCTAGCGCTCAAGTGCATCGTGGCCTGATTGTTGTAGACCGCGCCACCCAGCCCCGCTACGTTCTCGTACAGGGTGCTGTCGGAGATTTCCAGTGTTCCGCCTGCGTTATTCAGGATTGCCCCACCGAATTCATCAGCGTGGTTTCCGCTTAGCGTTGCACCCATGACCGTGAGTGTGCCGCCATCCACCAGGATTGCGCCGCCATACCCCGAGGAAGTGGCGCCGGTGGCGTTGCCGCCGGTCAATGCAATATGGCTCAGTTCGAGCGTGACGCCACTAGTTACGGTCATGATCCGGGTGGTGTCTTGACCGTCGACTGTGATCAGTCCGCCGCCGTCGATCTGGGTGTCGATGGTAATCGTCTTCTCGGTCGTCAGCGAGATAGTGACCGGGTTCGGACCGCAGTTGAAGGTCACCAGCCCGCCGCCCGTCAGCTCGGTGTCGAGCGCACCCTCTGTGCAGCTCCCCGCCGTGCCGTTTCCGACGACACCAGCGGCCAGGGTGGTGCTAGCGGGAGAAAACGCGGTGATCCCGGCCAACAACAACCCTGTCGTCAAACAGCGCCATATCTTACTCGCAACCATCCCTCATCCTCCAATCTGCGAATCGGTCGCGCTATCTTAAAGCATTCCACTGATACATGGGCCGGATGCGTCCAAGGCGTCATGGGGTCGTTTACAGCGCTTCGTAGCTGCTGCACTGACCGAGACTGCGCCGATGTCGTAGACATTGTCGGAAGGGTCGGTGGTGACGAGCGCTTGGGAGCACCCATGCCCTCGTCACTAAGCCTCTATCAAGTTGTCATGTTGCGTTGTAAGCTAGCAGGGACTTTCATACAAATCGACAGGATGGGCATCCATCACTGACGCATCAATAAGAGGTGAGCAATGACACCGCTAGAGCTTGCACAGCAATATTTCGATGCTTGGAATCAACATGATGCCGAAGCGATCGTCAAGCTCTTTGCCGAAGGCGGGACATACTCCGATCCGACAACCAACGGCCCACTGACCGGCCCTGATATCGGTGCATATGCCAGCAACCTCTGGGGCGCATTTCCGGATCTCACCTTCGAGATTGTTTCCGCTCACCAGTGCGCGGATGATCTTGTAGCGGCACAATGGATCATGCGGGGAACAAATCACGGTTCGATGTCGGGATTGCCGCCAACCGGTCGAACGGTTGAGCTCCCGGGTTCGGATTTCGTTACTGTCGATGATGCTGGCATCACATCCGTCGTCGGCTATTTCGATTCCGGGTTGATACCACGTCATCTTGGCCTCCAGGTGCTGGTCCAACCGCACGCCGCCGGCCGGTTCACCTTTGGAAGTGCAGTCGCTGCCCAGAGTGATAATCGCGCGAGGCCGGGTGCATTCAGCATTACCGCTTTGCGGATTCATGATGCCAGCGAGCAGGAGCAAGTTGCCAACTTCAGCCGGCACATTGCGACAGATATGCTCAAGATGGACGGCTTTATCGGATGGGTAAGCGCCACCTTTGGCGATCGTATGCTGACGATGGCAGCCTGGGAAACTGCGGATGATTCAAAGCAGCTGATGAGCGGCAATGACTCATGGTGAAGCAATGAACGTGTTCTTTGCAGACCGCGACAAGGGCGGTATTGCCGAGGGTGGCTGGACTGCAGTCTGGTCACCTGAACGGTTCAACGCCGTCTGGTCGCGTTGCGATGGATGCGGCAGGATGGGCAATTACGAGCGTGACGATGGCGTCTGCCAGTGCGGCGCCGAGCTGCCGGATCCCGGCCCGTGGTGGTAGCAGACAGATCTGCGTAACGAGCATGCGATCGATGTGCACTTCCTTCTGCCTGATCCATACACAATTCCGGGGTCTCCTGGTTCCACCGCGAGGTGCGCCAAGCTTCTCAGATAGCGGTCGACCGCCTGCATTGCCATAGCATGCTCTGCCTCTGAATTGCCCAGAACTTGTTTGCCAGGTTGACGTATTGACAGAAGCGTAGTAGAGTCCCCACGTTAGGCGAGGGACTGTCTGAAAGAGATCATGATGACCGGAAGACTCAGGACAATCAACGAGCGACCCCCTAGGCGCGGCTAGTCTGGCGGACTAGCCACCTAGCAGCAACTGTCTGCTTGTTCGTATTGTTCTGGAGTCATTGTGATGAAACAGTCGAAGCGCGTCTCAACAACCCACTATGGTTACAACCCATTTCCTCAGATCCCTCTTCCTGGACGCTTCAGGATGTGCGCCTGACGGATTCCGTCGCGCATTGATCAAGCGCGGTGGCGTGATCGTCAGGCGTTTGAGGTTGATTCTTTAGCTATCCCAAGATGTCTATATATAAGGAAGAGAGTTCCATCACCATGTCGACTACGCTCAATGGCAACAGCGAACTGCTGGCCGAAGCGCTCAAAAAAGTAGAAGAGACCGAGGTCCCTAAACTCAACAAGATCGCCATCGCATTTTCTGGCGGTCTTGACTCCACCCTCTGTATCGTCCTGGCACGCGAGAAGTACGGCGCGGAAGTCGTCGCGATCACCGTCGACGTCGGCCAGGGCAAAGAAGAGATCCAGCAGTCATTCAGTAAGGCTGAAGAACTCGGTATCGAACCGATCCTGATCGACGCCAAGGATGAGTTCGCCAACGAGTGGCTGACCAAGGCGATCCAGGCCAACTCCGATTACAACGGCTACCCGGTCTCGACCTCGATGACCCGCCAGCTCATCGCCTCCAAGGTCGCCACGAAGGCCGCCGAACTGGGTTGCGATGCCCTGATGGAAGGTTCCTCGGGTCGCGGCAACGACCAGTACCGCATGCACAACGTCTTCTCGATCTTTGCTCCCGCGCTGAAGATCCTCGTCCCGGTGCGTGATTTCGACCTGACCCGCACCGAAGAGCTGGCCCTCTGCGAGCACTATGGCGTGCCGGTCACCGAGATCATCTCCGGCGGCGACGACAAGACGCTCTGGTGCCGCTCGATCGCCAGTGGCGGCATCGGCCTCGACACCGTCCTGCCGGACGAGATCTGGATGTGGCTGAAGCCGCCGACGCAGGCGCCGGACGAGCCGACGACGCTCTCGCTGACTTTCCAGAACGGTCTTCCGGTCGCTCTCAACGGCGAACAGATGCCGCTGACGACGATCATCGAGACGCTCAACGAGGTTGCCGGCGCCAACGGCATCGGCAAGATCGACATTTTCGAAGACGGCATCATGGACCTCAAGTCGCGCGAGATTTACGAAGCGCCTGGCGCGAAGGTCCTCCTGGCGGTCCACAAGGATCTGGAATCGGCCACGCTGACCAAGCAGCAGCTGGTCATGAAGAAGCAGATCGACGCCCAGTGGGGTTCGCTGGTCTACCACGGCGAGTGGTTCCAGCCGCTCAAGGCCGACCTCGATGCCTTCATTGCCAGCACCCAGCAGGTCGTCCAGGGCACCTGGACCATCTCGCTCTATAAAGGAAACGTCGAGATCATCAAGCGCGAATCGGCGGCGATGCTCTTCAAGCCGGAGATCCGCTCGATTGCCGGTACCGGCTTCAACCAGCAGCTCTGCGGTCCGGCCGCCTACATCCGCGGCCTCCCGTTCCAGATCATCGCATTGCGCGATGCTGATGTTGAGAAGGCGAATGGAAAAGTTGCGGAGATGGTGAGTGCTGATTAGCCCTCACCCCCTAGCCCCCTCTCCCAATCCTGGGAGAGGGGGAACCGAACGAGAGAGTTGAATCGATTGACGGAACTAGAAATCGAACGTGAAGACACCCCTCTCCCAGCATTCGGGAGAGGGGCCGGGGGTGAGGGCTCTTTGACAGCAACACAACCAGCAAAGCTATGGGATAAAGGCTACGATCTCAATCCGCTGATCGAGGCGTTTGAGGTCGGTGATGACGTCGCTTACGACAACCGGCTGGTGATGCCGGATGTGCTGGGCTCGATTGCCCATGCTGCCGGGTTGGCGAAGATCGGGATTCTCGATCAGGAGTCGTTCCAGGCGCTGCACAAGGGCTTGGTCCAGATCGCACAGCTCTACGAGCAGGGCGAGTTCAACCTCACCCAGGGCGATGAGGATGTCCACACCAAGATCGAGAACTGGCTGACGGTCAACGTCGGCGACCCGGGCAAGGAGATCCATACCGGACGCTCGCGTAACGATCAGGTGTTGGTCGATTTGCGGCTCTATACCCGTGAGGCCGTTCTTCCCGTCTATCAGGCGATACTCAGTGCCTGTGATGCGCTGCTCTCGCTGGCAGAACGACATAAAGACACTCCGATGCCCGGCTATACCCACATGCAGCGGGCGATGCTTTCGACCGTCGGCGTCTGGGCCGGCTCATATCTGGAAGCGTTGCTCGATGACCTGAAGCTGCTCGATGCGGCGGTCGATCTGAGCGATCAGAACCCGCTCGGCTCGGCTGCCAGCTACGGCGTGCCGCTGCCGCTTGACCGGCAATATGTCTCGGATGTGCTGGGCTTCAAAAAGGTCCAGAACAATGTCCTCTACACCCAGCTCGCACGCGGTAAATTCGAAGGCGCGATCGTTCAGGCGCTGGTCCAGGTCATGCTCGATCTCTCGAAGCTGGCCCAGGACATCATGCTCTTCACGACCGCCGAGTACGGCTTCTTCAAGATCAACGACTCGCTCTTGACCGGTTCGAGCATCATGCCGCAGAAGAAGAATCTCGGTGCGGTCGAACTGTTGCGTGCCCGGGGCCAGGTGATGCTGGCCTACCAGCAGCAGATTCTCGGCCTGCTGACCGGCCTTGCCGTCCGGCTACAACATGGATTCGCAAGACACGAAGAAGCCCTTCATGGATGCGCTCGACCTCGCGGCACAGTCGGCTGCGGTAGCGGCGCTTTTCGTCAGTCAGATCGAGCCCGACGAAGCGAAGATGATCGAGGCTTGCTCGCCGGAGCTCTTCGCTACCGATATCGCCTACGACCTGGTGCGCGGCGGCACGGCCTTCCGTGACGCCTACCGCGAGGTTGCCGGCAAGATCGACGATCTACCGGGCCAGGACCCGAAGGCGCACCTGGAGCATCGCACGCACCAGGGCACCAATGGCGACCTGGGCCTCGATGTCTCAGCGGCGGAGATCGCCCGGCGGTCGGCGGAGATCGAGGCGCGAGGGCAGGAGTTAGCGGAGATTACAGCTGGTTTGTTGAGTGGGGAGAGATTGTAGGGAATAGGAAACAGGTAACAGGGAAGAGGGAAGCAGCCCTCACCCCCGGCCCCTCTCCCAAGCTTGGGAGAGGGGAGTAATGGAGAACCAATCGCGATCGACTTCTCGATCGATTCCCCTTCTCCCAGTGGCCCAAAGGGCGCCCCGAGAAGGGGCTAGGAGATGAGGGCCGACCGTGGCCCAGTTCCATGAAGTGTAGCGATGTAAGGAGCGCAACGATGAGTGAATGTCCGGAGTGTGGCGCGCAGCTTGATCTGGCGAATGTCGTCCAGGGAGAGATCGTGCAGTGTGAAGATTGTGGAGCGGAGCTCGAAGTCATGAGCGTCGATCCGTTGGTGTTGGAGCTTGCGCCGGAAGAAGAAGAGGACTGGGGCGAGTAGAGAGCGATGGAGTATCTCCTGCTGACAGAGCGCTTGCGCGTTGAAGAGCGACTGCTGATCGAAGCTTTTGATTCGATCGGTTGCACTGCGCGCCTGCTCACGCCGGCGGAGATCGGGAGTATTCAGTTTGGCGACGCCCACGGGGTCAACAGATTTGGTCTGCGCCCTGAAGCTGGCACGATCATCTCGCGCCTGCATCCGACGCGCGAAGCATCGGCCCTGCTCTGGGCGTTGGAATCTGTTGGCTGGACCGTTGTGCCCGGTGCTTCTCAGATGGATGTCTTCTCCCGCCGGGATCGGCTCTATCGCGAATTGAGCCGGGCCGGGGTGCCGGTCGTCGAGACGGTCTTGGGCTGGGGCGCAGGCGCCGTCATGTCCGCCGTCGACGCGACGCATTTCCCTGTTGAACTGCTGCCACTGGATGGCGGAGAAGCGGGAATCGTAGTAGAAGATCGTGAAGGCGCTGAAGCGGTGGTCGAACATCGCGCGGTGCTCGGCAGGGAGCATGTGCTCCTGGTGCGTCATGGGGCCGCACTGGCCGAGCAGCGGCGCCTGCTGATAGCTGGCGGTGAGGTCATCGCGGCCTTGCCGTCCGGGGAGGCAGATTGGACGGTCGATCCGGCGACGGCGGCTGATCTTGAGATCGCCGGCCGGGTTTCAGCGGCGGTTGGGGCGCCGTTGATTGATATGAGTTACCTGCCACAATCCGGCAATGCTGTCACGATGGTGATGCCGTTGCTGAACTTTCGGTCCGTCCAATCCGAACAATCCGATGTGGCCGCCGCGATCGCGCGCTGTATCGGGAGGACGGAGGCAGTCCATGGCTAGTGCGATGTCGAGGAAACTCTCGGTCGACACGTTGCTGATGGACCTGGTGTCGATTCCGAGTCTTTCAGGCTCCGAGTCTCGCGCGGTCAACTGGTTAGTTGACCGCATGGATGAATACGGCTACCAGGCCAGGGTTGACGGCGCTGGCAATGCGGTCGGCTCATTGGGGGACGGACCGCTGGAGATCCTGCTGTTAGGGCATATCGATACGGTGCCGGGTAACGTTCCGGTGCGGGTCGAGGATGGCGTGCTCTACGGTCGTGGGGCCGTCGACGCCAAGGGCCCGCTGGCGGCGTTCGTCGCCGGGGCGCTGAAGGCCGATGTGCCTGATGATGTGAAGCTGACCGTTGTCGGGGCAGTTGGTGAGGAGAGTTATGGTTCGCCGGGTGCGACCTGGTTGCGGGACAACTACTCGAGGCCAGAGGCCATCGTCATTGGCGAACCGAGCGGCTGGGATGGGGTCGTCCTGGGCTATAAGGGTTCGATCTCGTTCACTGCGCGTTATACCTGCGAGCTGACTCACAGCGCCGGGCCAGAGGCGACGGCGGCTGATACGATCACCGGTTTCTGGGCGGTCATCGTGCATTGGTTGCGGGAAGTCAACGGCGATATCGAGCCTGGCTTTTATTCCCTGGACGGAATGCTTCAGAAGCTCGATTCTGGCGGCGATGGCCTAAGCGAATGGGCGTCGATAGGGGCGTCGTTCCGGCTGCCGCCATCGATTGAATCGGCCAGGGTTCGCGCGATGGTCGACACCATCGCCCGAGAATTCGGTATTCCGGTCAAGTGGGCCTTCAATGCCGAAGCGTACCGTTGCGAGCGTAGCTCACCGCTCGTGGCAGCGTTCAATGCGTCGATCCGCACACAGGGATCGAAGCCGCGTCTTAAGGTGAAGACCGGGACGTCCGATATGAATGTGGTCGGTCCCGGTTGGGACTGCCCGATGCTCGCCTACGGACCGGGAGATTCGAGCTTCGACCACACGCCCGACGAACAGATCGAGCTTGCCGAGGTAGAACGATCCGTCGATGTACTGGCCGAGGCGCTGGGACGCTATGCCAGGGGAATGAGTAGGGAATAGGAGTGAGTGCGTAGTTTGTAGTAGGTAGGTCGTTGGAAGCAATTTGCCTGTCTGCCTACAACCTACAAACTACCCACTACAAACTGCTCCAAAGGAGGAACAGCGTGGCTATCGGGATCAATGGACATAGCAACAATGGGCGGGGAAGTTCCATCCGCCTGGGGATGCTGGTTTCCCACCTGCGTGAGGAAGAGAAGATGATCCTTGCCGCCGCGCAGGATCGCGGTATCTCCGTTGAGGTGCTTCAGGACCGGCGGCTGACGCTGGATCTGACCAGCCCCAATCCTCCTGCGGTTGACGTGGTCCTCGATCGCTGTATCGCCCACACCCGGGGCGGCTACGCGCTACGCGCCTTCGAACGCTGGGGTGTCCCGACGATCAACACGTCGAGCGCTGCGGCGATTTGCGATGACAAGGTCGAGATGACCGCGGCGCTGGCCCTGGCCGGGGTGCCGACATTGCGTACAGTCGTCGCCTTTTCGATCAAGGGCGCGCTTGAAGCGGCGGAGACCTTCGGTTACCCGGTCGTCTTGAAGCCCGTTGGCGGCTCGTGGGGCCGTTTGCTGGCAAAGGCTAATAGTCCCCAAAGTCTCACAACGATACTCGAGCAGAAGCAACAACTTGGTACTCATCACCACAGCGTTGTCTATCTTCAGGAGTATGTCCAGAAGCCGGGACGCGATATCCGGGTGCTGGTGATTGGCGACGAGGTTATCGCTGCGTCATACCGCAGCGCCGGTCACTGGATCACGAATGTCGCCCGTGGCGCGACTTCGACGCGCTGCGAAGTCACACCGGAGATAGCTGAGATTGCGATTGATGCTGTGCGAGCCGTGGGCGCGACGCTGGCCGGCATCGACCTGGTTGAGACGCCCGACGGTCTGAAGGTCATCGAGGTCAATAGCGGTGTTGAGTTCAAGGGGCTGCGGACGACGACCGACCTCTCGATACCCGACGTCATTCTCGATCACGCCGTCAGTGCTGCTGTATTGTCCCGATGGGAGGTGGCGGAAGCTCTCCGAGCGTGAGCATCTTGCCATGTCGGTGGAAACACACTAAGATGGCGTCGGTGAGAGATCACCAGATGGGCGATGACGAGGACGAGTAACCGGCTCGACTCAGTGCAGAGAACCGCGGTAGCTGTGAAGCGGGACTGGGAAGCTGGCGAATAAGACCTCCGAGCCGCGCTCCGAACGGAGACAGCTAGCTGTCTTTCAGTAGGCGGTGCCGGGCACAGGCTCCCCGTTACCCGAGCCTTCACCGATCAGGGTCTAGCGTCCTGATGGGTGGATAGAGGCCATCGCTCAGGCGATGGCGAAGTGGGGTGGTACCACGGGTTAGTAGCCGCTCGTCCCCTTGAGGGATCGGCGGTTTTTTGTTTGCCGCCATCCTCACAAGGCAGCGAAATGATCCTGATCGGCCTGTGATTCCGGTCAGTGGAGACGACAGAGAGGAACAGGATATGCCTGTCATGCCGACAACGATTCAACCAACCTCGACGTTTGCGCTGCCAGTCAAATTCGCTGCTTCTTCGACCAAAGACAAACCAACGCTTCTCGTTGTGTCCCGTCGCAAGAAACAGAGCCAGGGCCGGGCAGTTCGTCCGGAAAGCTCTGTGTCAAGCGATTGGATAGAAACACAACGAGAAAGAGAAATGACCTATGAATGGCTCACCACGCATCGCGATTATTTACGGTCGACTACGCGTTGAAGAACGCATGTTGGCGGCTGCCTTCGAACGGCGGAATATCGCTTGCGATCTGGTCGACGAACGCACGATCATTTTTCGCTCCGATGATCGCTGGGACCAGTATGACGTCATACTGGCGCGCAACGTCTCGCAACTTCATGCGGCTCACACCGTAACCATGCTCAATGCCGTAGGCATTCCAGTGATCAACCCGCTCGATGTGCTGGAGCGCTGCAACGACAAGGTGCGCACCTCGGCGCTGTTGACGATGGCGGGAATTCCCCAACCGCGATATCGCGTGGCCTTTTCAGCAGATTCTGTCCTGGATGCTATCGAGGAACTCGGTTATCCGGTCGTCTTGAAGCCACCAGTTGGCTCCTGGGGGCGGTTGCTGGCGCGGGTTAATGACCGTGATACCGCCGAGGCGTTGATCGAACACAAGGCGACGTTAGGATCATTTCATCATGGCAGTTTCTATATTCAGGAGTATGTGCCGAAGCAGGGGCGGGATATCCGAGCCTTTGCGATAGACAATCGCGTGATCTGTGCGATCTACCGTAACTCGGAGCACTGGATCACCAACACCGCCCGTGGCGCGACGGCGACCAATTGCCCGCTTACGCCGGAACTGGTCGACATCTGCCGCCGAACCAGCCATGCGATTGGCGGAGGGCTGCTGGCAATCGATCTCTTCGAGCATCCCGAACGCGGCCTGCTGGTCAACGAAGTCAACGCGACGATCGAATTTCGTAACAGTATCGAACCGACCGGCGTCGACATCCCTAACGAGATCGTCGATTACACTCTGGCCGTCGCCAATGACCGCACCATCCTGGATGGACGGGACCAGATCGCGCAGGGTCGCCTAATGGCAGCGCAGTTGACCGCCTGTCGCGGCGAAGCGATGCATCGCTTGTCCCACGCTCAGCCAACTCTCCCCGGGATTGGCATCCCGAGCGGAACGCAGTGCAGTGAGGGATCTACGAGCGAAAATCTGGTGTAACTCGAATGAGAGATGGGTGTAGCAATCGAGCCAATGCCATACTGCACAATCGCGTGGCTAGATCCCTCACTACGCGAAGCCTCCATTCGGGATGCCAAAAAGGGACTCTTGAAATTCCTACAAGTAATATGGATTTCACACACTAAACAGAACAGACGAGGAAGAGACAGAAACATATGACACTCAAGGCAAGTATCGTAGGTGGCTCGGGCTATGCAGGAGGAGAACTGCTCCGCCTGCTGCTCGGCCACCCGGAAGTTGAAGTCCATCAGGTCACGTCGCGCTCGCTGGCGGGCAAGTTCGTCACGACGGCGCATCCCAACATGCGCTCGCACACGCGTCTGAAGTTCGTGCTGCCGGATGAGCTGGAGCCTTGCGATCTGATCTTCGTCTGCGTGCCGCATGGCGCTTCGGCGGGACAGGCCAAGCAGTTCATTGAGCTGGCCGACGTTGTGATTGATCTCAGCGCCGACTTCCGGCTGAACAACCCGGACGACTACCAGACCTGGTATGGCTGGGAGCACCCAGACCACGAGCAGCTCGGAAACGTCGTTTACGGCCTGCCGGAGTTGCACCGCGAGGAGATCAAGACTGCCGACTACATCGCCAGCCCCGGCTGCATGTCGACGACCAGCATCCTGGCGCTCTACCCGATGATCCAGAGCGGGCTGGCCGATCCCGAGATGCCGGTCGTGATCGAGGCCAAGACCGGCTCCTCCGGTAGCGGCGGCTCCTTCAATGCCAGCACCCACCATCCGGAGCGCGCTGGCGTCATCCGGCCTTTCAAGTCGACCGGTCACCGCCACTCGGCCGAGATCATCCAGGAGTTGCAGGTCAACGGCCACACGCCCAAGATCAGCTTCTCGGCCACCGGTGTCGAAGCCGTCCGCGGTATCCTCGCGACCGGCCATGTCTTTACCAAGGAAGCACTGACCGACCGCGATGTCTGGGGCGTCTACCGTACCGTTTACGGCGAGGAGCCCTTCGTCCGTATCGTCAAAGAGCGCACCGGCATCTTCCGCGCGCCGGAGCCGAAGATCCTCTCCGGCACCAACTTCTGTGACGTCGGCTTCGAGGTCGACCCACACTCCAACCGCGTCGTCGTCACCGCCGCTCTCGACAACCTGATGAAAGGTGCAGCCGGCCAGGCCGTCCAATCGATGAACATCCGCCACGGCTTCCCGGAAACGACGGGGCTGGACTTTATCGGATTGCATCCGGTCTAGGTAGGAGGCAGTTTGTAGTTTGTAGTGAATAGGTTGTAGGAAATCCGGGGTCAGCCCTCATCCCCTAGCCCCTTCTCCCAATGCTGGGAGAAGGGGGACCGAACCGGGTGAAATGTGGGTTGCCGTCAGATTTACACCCCTCTCCCAGGATTGGGAGAGGGGCCGGGGGTGAGGGCATCTTCATGACATACTCGTAAAGCTCGGCGGCAGCGCCGGGATCGACAACAGTCTAACCGTCGATGATCTGGCCCAACTCTGGCCCGATCAACGTATCGTCATGGTCCATGGGGCGAACGCCGAACTGGACGCATACATCCGTAGCCAGGGCCGTGAGCCGACGCATGTGACCTCGGCGCGGGGTCAGGTCAGCCGCTACTCCGATGAGCAGACGATGAGCGACATGATGGCGATTTACGCTGGCCAGACGAACAAGCGGATCGTCGAACTCTTTCAGCAGCGAGGCGTCAACGCTGTTGGGATCAGTGCGATGGATGGCGGCACAGCCCGAGGACGGCGCAAGAGCACGATCCGCGTCGTTGAAGACGGCAAGCCGAAGGTGCTGCGTGGCGACCATGCCGGCAGTATCGAGGAGATCGACACGACGCTGATCGAGCTGTTGCTCGACAACGGCTACCTGCCGGTTCTGACACCGCCAGCGGTCAGCAACGAAGGCGTGGCGATCAACGTCGACGGCGACAAGCTGGCGCTGGAGCTGGCGACGGCGCTGGGAGCCGAGGCGCTCGTCTTCCTCTCGAACACCGCTGGACTGCTGCACGACGTTGACGATCCCGATTCGCTGATCAAGCACATCAATACGTCTGACGATGACGACGTTGCCCGAGCATTGGAGGCCGCTGGCGGCCGGATGCAGAAGAAGGTCGAAGCCGGAGTTGGAGCGGTGCGAGCCGGTATCGGCACGGTAGTATTTGCGGATGCCAGGGTCGAACAGCCGGTGAGCAGGGCGCTCGCCGGACATGGCACGGTGCTGACAGCCGGAGTTCTCCAGGAGGTCTAGATGACAGGCGCGACGATGACGAATGAGGCAATTACCGCGATTGACCGCGATCTCCAGCCGGCAATGTACGCCAAGCGCGGCATCGCGCTGGTGCGTGGCGAGGGTGCGCTGCTCTGGGATGCCGAGGGCAATGAGTACATCGACGTCATGAGCAACTACGGCGTCAACATCGTTGGTCACGCTCACCCCACGGTGACGGCGGCGATACAGAAACAGGCTGGTCTGCTTATCAACGTCCACCAATCCTTTTCGAGCGACGTTCGGGCCGAGTTCCTGGAAGCGCTGATGGCGATTGCGCCCGAAGGGCTCACTCAGACCTGGCTATCCAACTCGGGCGCGGAAGCGATCGAGGCGGCGTTGAAGTTCGCCCATCCGTCACCGGACGTCCCAACATCGTTGCGATGCAGCGTAGCTACCATGGCCGTACATCCGCTGCCGGACAGGCGACTGCTCCGAAGCCCGGGGATGACGCCGGACCCGGACCCGTCACCCATGTGCCATTCGACGATCTCGACTCGCTCGATGGCGCGGTTGACGACCAGACTGCTGCGATCATCGTCGAGCCAATCCAGGGCGAGGCGGGTATCTACCCCGCGTCCGATGGCTACCTTGCTGCCGCCGCCGAGATCGCGAAGCGTGAAGGTGCCTTGCTGATCTTCGACGAGGTCCAGACTGCCTTCCGCACCGGCGACTGGTTCTGCGCCAACACCGAAGGCGTCACTCCAGACATCCTCTGCACCGCCAAAGCGCTCGCCAACGGCGTCCCGATCGGCGCGACGCTGATCACTGCCGCCGTCTCCGAAGCGCTGCCGAACGGCATCCACGGCTCGACCTTCGGCGGCAACCCGCTGGCCTGCGCGGCAGGACTGGCGACGATCCAGGCGATCAAGGACGAGGATCTGCTGGCGAAGAGCATCGAACTCGGTGACCGCCTGCGCTCCGGCATCGAAGCGCTCGGTTCCGACCAGATCCGCGAAGTCCGTGGCCGTGGCCTGATGACTGGCATCGACCTCCGTGGCCGTGTCACTCCGGTCCTCCGTGGATTGCAAGATCGTGGCGTCCTCGCCCTCCCGGCCGGCAGCCTGACCCTCCGGATGTTGCCGCCGCTCGTCATCTCTGAAGCCCAGATCGACCAGGTTGTCGAGACGTTTGGCGAGGTTCTGGAAACAGTAACCCGACCGGCGACGGCGATGACCTGAGTGGTGGCAATGTGGCTAGTCTCTCCCTTGTAGCGGCGACGTCATCGCGTCGCCAGGGCCGATAAATTGCGAGAAGATTCACAGAGTCGTTTGTTGATACTGCAGCCCGTACTCGAGCGTAATCGCTCAGCGGCGATTCGCCATTGGTTTTCTCTGGGACATGCTGCTAATAAGGAACTCGAGTGGATGGCTTCTTTCTGTTCCTAGGGACTGCCTACGTGATGTGGGTCTCAGTGGAGAGATCTTCATCGGTACAGAAGTTCCCGTGAGCGATCAGACTGTGACGCGCAACGCTACTGTCGGCCTAGCATCTACCAAGCTTTCGATGCGAAATTCCGATAGACCATTGCACTTATCCACGATACCTCGTTGACCCTTCGGGATGAATACCGCTTTGTACTTCGGTGCCTGCTGGAACCCCTAGTGCGTGCACGATGTTCGAGAACACGGTTCGAGAAGCCCTGTCTTCTCATCTGGTCGCCCACGGGGCGGCGGCGATCTATGTGCAACGGATCTTGACGGCGTGTGGCGTCGACATCGTCTGGATGCAGTTCGGCAGGCTTCTATCACCTGGGCATACGCGTTGCTCGCGAGTGGCTCAACTCGCAGATAGTCCCGGAAAGTCCGTCATAGGTGGTTGCCAGCGTCTGAGGCGCACATGCAGATCAACGAGTCCGGTTCGTCGGCGATGCCGATAGAGACTCTGTGCGATCGGTGTCGGATCATGCAAGTCCCGGAGAACGCTTGGCGCCCGTATGCGCCGATCCACTGATAGCTAGCCCGGTGGACGCGAATTCTTCGGCTTGAAGTCATGACGGCACTTGATGCGGTGCCTGCAGCCAGACGGCACGGAGGATCGTAATCTATTGATCGATGGCATTGCCTGAGTGCCGCATCGGCTCGCAGCCGCTTGCCAGTCCGTGAACTCGTCTGGCCATCACGTTGATACGGATGCATCGGATACAACCAACGTAGCTATTTCGCTCAGTTACGACAATCATCCATTAGCAGATCTAACGTCACCTGATCGCGATCCGGTTCTCAATTTGTATATGAGGCATGGTGCAGATTGAAACCGAACGTCTGATCCTGCGCGAGTTCCGCGAGGACGACTGGCGGGCGATGGCCAGCTTACTGGAGCGATCCCCGTTACCAGCGCTACTATCCTGAAATCGACGATGCTGAAGCAATTATTCGGGGCCTTTTTCGCGTTTCATTGCGGCGCAAGAGGAAGACTCTCGCCGGTATTCCAGCTGGCGATCGAACGCAAAGACGATGGACGGATGATCGGGAATTGCGGCATTCGGGTCAACGCGCCGGAGCACCGCGAAGCGAACATCGGCTACGAGCTGAACCCGGATGCGTGGGGGCAGGGTTTCGCGACCGAGGCGGCGACGGCGATTGTTCGATTTGGCTTTGAAGAACTCGGGCTTCACCGTATCTGGGCCGAGGTCAACGCTGAAAATGCCGGGTCGGTGCGTGTCTGACCAAGCTCGGGATGCAGCGCGAGGCGCGCTTTCGCGAGCACCAATGGTTTCGGGACCGTTGGTGGGATACCGAGATCTACGCCATCCTCGATCGGGAGTGGACGAATCGCCAGGCTGATTAGTAGGAGCAGCAGACGAACCTGTGGTCCAGAGGTCTTGACCGCAGCAGCGTCCCGCCGTAGCCTGAATGCAACTCGCAGAAGATTCGGACCGCGTGCCCGCCTGATGCACAGTGCAGAACCCGGCATCTGGACACGGGGCTCACCCACTACAGGAGACGAAGAGATGGCTACTGAACTGATGCAGGCCCGCCGCGCTCCGGCCACCGTACGGGCCATGACCGACGCCGCCCAGCGCTTCCTCGATGGGCTCTCCGACGAGCAACGGGACAAGGCGACGTTCGACTTCGCCGGTGATGAGCGCTATTTCTGGCACTATACGCCGATCGATCGCAACGGCCTCCCAATCAAGGAGATGGGCGCTACGCAGCGCGAACTCGCCTTCGCGCTCATGGCGACCGGCATGAGCGAGCGCGGGAATGCGACGGCACGCCAGATCATCGACCTCGAACCGATTCTGAAGGAAGCCGAACGGCTGGAAGGGCTGACCAATACGCCGCTCCGCGATTCCGAGCGCTACTGGTTCAGCGTCTTCGGCACGCCGGGTAGCCCGGAGCCGTGGGCCTGGCGCGTCGGAGGCCACCACATCGGCATCAGCTTCACTGTTGTCGACCGCGACTACGTCGCCGCGACGCCGCTCTTCTTCGGCGCGAATCCGGCCGAAGTTCGCCACGGCCCCGAGATCGGGCTGCGGACGTTGCCGGATGAAGAAGACCTGGCCCGGGTGTTGCTCGGCAGTCTGGAGGATGACCAAAAGGCTGTTGCAATCGTTCGTGCCGTCGCCCCGGACGACATATTGACCGAGAACTTCCGCAAGGTCGATCCGGATCTGCCGCCGGATGGCATCCGCTATGCCGATCTCACAGGCGTACAACGTGGCCATCTCGTCGATCTTGTCCGCCACTACGTCACTCGAACAACGAACGAGGTGAGCGACGGAGCCTGGTCGAAGATCGAGCAGGGTGGTCTGGATAGCATAGGTTTTGCCTGGGCTGGGCCGGAAGCACGCGGAGAAGGGCACTACTACGCCGTCAAGGGCGCGGGCTTCCTGATCGAGTACGACAACACCCAGAACGACGCAAACCACATCCACTCCGTCTTGCGTGACTACGAGAACGACTGGGGTGAGGATTTGCTGGCAGCCCATTACGCGGCCACGCACTCACATGGTGATCACCACCACTAGATCGGGACGTGCCGGGAACACTATTTATCGGTGTTCGGGCGCAAGAGCAATACCGGGCGCGTGCTGTGACGGAGGACGCCGTCTGCAACCGAACCAATAACGATGCGTCCGATACCGCCCATCCCATGGGTGCACATGGCGATAACATCTGACCCGGAAGATTCCGTCGCATTGATGATTTCTTCAATGACGTTGCCATGTGGCCGCAGTTCGGTGGTTACCGCGTAGCCAGCGGCAGTAGCTCGTCCACTCTGTTCATCCAGTTGCTCCTGGGCCCACTCGCGTGACGCCTCCAGGAATTCCGCGACGAGCCCGTATTCGATCGCTGGTAAAGCCCAGGTGGGAGTGCCCAAGACCCGAACCATGTGCAATTGGGGATAAGGCTCTCCCAGCAGATGTAGAGCCCGCACAATAGCGGAGGAACTGAATTCCGAGCCATCGACCGGTATGAGCAATCGTTCAAGTCGAGGCTTGACCACAGGTGTTTCATCCCGGACTGTCATGATTGGCCCGTCGTAGTTATGGATGATCTGGAGTGCGACGCTTCCAAACGCCAGCCGCTTGAATCCACCGTAGCCGTGTGTGCTCATCAAAATAAGAGCGGGAGATTGTCGAGACTCCGACACGCACGCGAGGATCTCACGGATGGGCGCTCCGAAGCGGATGTCTATTGTCGCGGATTCCAGGGCATGACGGGTCGCTGCCTCCTCGATGTAGTTACGCCGCTCGTCGATCAATCCGGTCATTTCTTCCTGTTCGTGGATCTGGTCGGCGGTAACCCAGGCCGCAAACTCTGTTGGCATCTCGATGACTGAAACAAGTACGACCTCTGTTGTGCCTCGACGTGCCAGTGTCCGCGCCCAGGGGAGCGCAGCTTCGGCGAGAGGTGAACCGTCCAGTGGTACGATAATTCTTGGAATCATCTTGTATCTCCCGTCAGATCTAACGCTGAGCCCTGTCCATGAACAGCGTAGCCGGATAAGCGTGTCAATCGCGACTGAGGGCGGCCAGTGACTGTTGCAGGAGTGTGACGATACGCTCTGAACCTATCGGGGCGCGGCATTACAGTCGTTTGCGAAATTCGTCCCGCAGTATTCTGAACCATGACAGAGGATGGCATCAATTGAAGATAAGCTGGGATTGCGGACGGGACTGGATAAGTCTAGAAGGATGGCGTGATGTATGAAACTCAGGCGGATCTGGAGCAGCTTCAGGCGCTACTTGACCGCAGTTACGAAACGGCCGGGAAACATCTGAAGAGCATCGTCACCCCGGAACGGCGTATGTCGGCAGAGCAGACGGTTGAGTTGCTGGAAGACATGACGCTCTTGGCGCTGGCGACGGTCACTCACGACGGTAGACCTCTGGTCGGGCCGGTCGATGGTATTTTCTATCGAGGCCAGTTCTGGTTCGGCTCGTCGCCTGAATCGATACGCTTGCGCCATATTCGCCAGCGGCCCTACGTCAGCGCGACCCACACGCCCAGCGAAGAGTACTCAGTCACCGTTCATGGACGGGCGGAGATGATCGATCTGACACTGCCGGAGCACGCAGAATTCTGCGAATATTGCGTCGAGATTTACGGCGAAGAGTGGCGCAACTGGGGCGACGGGGCCGCTTACGCTCGTATTGACGCGGACCGCATGTATACGTTCCGGTTCGGCGAAATGGGGGCGTAAGGCCTCGAAGTGGAGGTCAGTATTACTGAGATCAAATCGGTAGGAATTTAATTCCTCGTGTCGCCGGGACGCGGCCTGACAATCTGTTTTCTTCCGATGCCCCATAGACGGAATCTTTCTAGTTCCTTCATCACGCTAGAGCGCTCTCTGTGCCGGAGTCACGGATGAACAAGCAGGTCGCGCCGAGATGTTCGGCCAGTTCGGTGCTCTGGGTGAGATTGAATTGTGGACCGAGACCGAAGATGTTGAGGTCAGCCGGCGGGGCGTTGTCGAGCAGGTCGGCGAACGAGCCGTCGGTTACGAAGATGTCAGGGTTTGGAAGTCGAGCGACTTCAGCCAACTCGTCCAGAAACGCCCGGCAGTTCTCGACTTCCGCTTCGTCTGCGACGGCGCTGATCAGTCGCAATTGACCTTTCCAATTGTGGCTGATCTGATAGCCGACGAGCATCCCGAGATTGAGATTGCCAAGCCAGTGTTCCAGATCCCAGGCCGGGCTACGATCGCGAATCCAGATATTGATCTTCTGTTGATTCCCCAATTGCGAGCCGGGATGACTGGCGAAGAAGATCAATCCCATTTCTTCCTCAGCGGCTTTCGAGGCGATATAGCGTAGTTCTTCGTCGTTCTCCTGGTAACCCAGGGATGAGATCGGCAGGAAGACGACATTTGGCGCAAGGAATGCGCCGCTTAATGCCTGGATGCTGGAGACCATTCCCTGTCCAAAGCTATCCGCATCAATGACCGTCCATGAGGCAAAGATGTCGTCATCTCGGAAGGCTTCAGTGAGAACAGTCATGCGAGTACTCCAGCCACGCTTTTCAGCGCGGTTCTGGACGCCGACATATTGCACCGAGCCTCGCGGGTGGGTGATCGCCCTGAGGACCGCAAAGGTGTCGAGCCCCGCAGCGGGTTCTTCGATCACCGCCAGAACGTTGGGTTTCCATGCTCGCGCGCGCGTGTCCGGCATCTGCGCGACGCGTTTTGCCGCCCATTCAGCAATTGCGACGAAGAGTCCACTGCGCAGATCGCCGTAGGGCGCGCGCAGACGCTGCCGCATCAGGAGCAAGTAGAAGCCGATTACCACGGCAACGCCCGCAAGGCTGAAGATCGGATTGATGATGAACATCGCTCCGATCGATCCCGCCGTGCCGACCAGTGGAACGATCAATGGCAATCGAATCGAAGGCCGGAAGCTCACCAGGTCGAGACTCTGCTCGAAAAGAACAACGACATTGATCGTGGCATAGGTAATCAGAAAGAAGAGCGTGACGAACGGAGCGATTGCGTTCAGATCACGCAGCAGCAACCCCGCGACGACGACGAATCCGGTAAAGATCAGCGCGTTGCGCGGCTCGCCTGCTACGAGTACGGCGCTCAAAGACTCTGGATACCGGGACAATATCGTGGACGCTGAGGGCTTGCAGAATTCTCGGCGCTCCAACAAGGGACGCCAGCCCGGATGAGAATGTCGCGCCGAGCAGTCCGGCGATGACGAGCGGTCCCCAGAGCGCACGGTCGATCATGATCGTGTAATTGTCGACCAGTTCCTGTGGCGTGGCGACGACAGCGAGCCACAATGCCAGTACCATGTAAATGACGAAAGAAACACCAATCGCAAGTAACGTACCATAAGGGATGCTACGTCGTGGACGGGCGAGATCCCCCGACATATTTGCGCCCGCCATGATCCCGGTTGCGGCAGGGAAGAAGATCGCAAAGATGATCCAGAAGCCGCTGCCAGCGAAACCGTCTTCCGGGAAACCGGGATAGCTACCGAACCAGTGTGGCGAGTATTCGATGGCCCCGGTGAAGACCGTCCCAAATATAGAGACAAGCGATCCTGCAATGATCGCCAGGATTAGATACTGAATGCGAAAGGCGAAATCGGCGCTGATGAGCGCGATGGCGAAGAGCGCTGCGAATGTAAGCAGGTCGATGACTATTGCGGGATGATTCGGGAAGACCGACAGCCAGCCGGAGCGGAAGCCGAAGATGTACATCGCGACGACCAGTGCCTGAGAAAGATAGAGCGGGATACCGATTGCTCCACCGACCTCGATTCCCAGCGATTGCGAGATGATCGAGTAAGCACCTCCCGCGCCAATGCGGATATTGGTCGTGATCGACGCCATCGAGAGGGCCGTGGAGGCGGTGATGATGAATGCAAGGGTGATGATTGCCCAGGCGCCGGCAAGCCCGGCGTTGCCGACGACCGAACCCTCGCGCAGATACATGATGACGCCCAGGATGGTCAGCAGAGTCGGCGTAAAGACGCCCTTAAATGTGTTGAATCCCTGGGCTGAGGATTCTCCGTTAGCGGCAATGGAATTCGTTGTGCCGGGCTGCGGACTCTCTACGACGGAGGCCGGTATCTTCGCCATAATCAATTTCCGCTTGCCAGTCTGAAGAAGTGGGTGAAGACCAGCGCGTTCACAACGCCGGGAAGTATACCGCTCGCCCGCTTCGCGCCTGCTTTGCCGAAGCGCCTAAAACATCGACCCCAAGGCGTCCAACAGCCCACCGAGGGTGCTGCGGAGCGTACTTTTCCTGGCAACTGGTTGCGGCGCAGACTCAGTGTCACTCTGGATCTGGGACCTGAGCTTGCCTACTGCCATCAGACCAACGACGCTCAGTGCGATAAAGCCAAGCGCGCTCAATGTTAGTAGCGATAGTGTCGTTTCCATGTCGCCATCATACGGGCGCAGGCGGGGCGGATATATGGGCATGTAGTCATGCTCTACGGCGCGGACGAGTAGCCAGGCTCACTGAATGCGGCGTTGCTGGTTGGCACAATGGAGCAGGCGATTCGGTCGTCGACGACAAAGGAGGAAGAGTTGCGACCCACTTTGGCGCTGATCCTGCTCTCGTTTCTCCTGATTGGCTGTAGCGACGCCGCAGATCAGGGCGCAGCCATGACTGCAGAGGTGGAAGGCGACCACGGTTCCGAAGCGGGTGGTTCAACGCCGGTGGCTGCCGCTTGGCACGCTGCCCGCCAGTGTTCCGGCGCTACCATTCGCCGACAATCCCGACCCCGAGGCCTGCGGGATTCCGCGCGCATGGGGACGTGATGAGCCTGGGCGTGTCACCGGCGTCTACGACGGTGAGCTAATCCAGCCCATCGTCTACCTCTATGACAGCCATTTGCGCCGCGAGGTCGTCGGTCAGATTCCGGATGGCGGCCGAGTTCAGATCCTGCTCTCCCAGTCCAACCCGGTCCTCGACTACTATCTCGTGCGCTCGCTCGATCTCGATCGACCGCAGGAAGGCTGGATTCCGGCATTCTTTCTCGACCTCGGCTGATCTTGCGATACTACGTGTCCAAATGGCGGGCAGGTCGCATCGCAGGATATGAGCTATTCGGCGCGGTAGACCCAGGTGACGTTGCAAGCGCCACAATTCCAGAGCAATGCCGTGATCGTAAACTCATCTCCCGGTTGGCCAGCTGGCACCGTCAGTTCGATTGAACTGCTTCCTCCAGGTTCATCAGGATCGATCTGGAAGTATGAATTCGCAACCTGATTGCCGTTGAAACTGTACTGAAATTGTTCATGCGGTACCTGGACCGCGGCCGAAACGGACATCTCACCGCTCGCTTCGAGGACGAACGTGTCCCCCAGCATCAATTCAGATGGTGGTGCGTCGAACGCGAAGGTGGAAGTGGCGTCGGTAAGCGCTTCATCCTGATAGATGGTGCGCTTGTTTGCGGTCATACTCGTCTCTGTCACGCTCCATGAATCGACTGAGCCTTTGTACTGGCTATTGAAATCTTCCTTGCTCGTGTCTTCGAGCGGAGAATTGCCCGGGTTGATCTGTGTGTCTACCCGTACCCATTTCGAGTTGCTGAACCTGGCTCGTTGGAGTCGCCTCTGGTTCCGGCGTGATTGTCGGAGTGCTGCGACATCCTCGTTGGAGGATGCATTGCCCGTAGTAGCCCTCCGGCGCATACAAGAGCACGACTTCGTCCTCAATTGACCAGCGGTTCGGGATTGAGCGGACGTAGGAGACATTCTGACGCATTGGAGTCAGGAACATATGAACCATCCGCAGAGGTGACTCATCGATGCGTTCCGGTGGAGTGAATGCCATGCGCACGAATGAGTGTTTGCGGTGTACGCCAGATGAACACCAAGATTGAATGGCTTCGCTGGACCCAAGCTCCGGGAGCAAGTCTACAGTGCTTCCGGACAGTTGTGTCGCATCCTCGATTCGCCGGCGATTTCGAATGGGTCGAACCAGCCTGTTGACTGGCATGGTTCGGCGAAAATATATAGTCGGATGTGAGACGCAAATCTCCAAGCTCGATTGGGCTCGCGCTTTCGACGTTAGGCAGATCAGACTGGAGTTTGAGCCGCGATCATTCGGGACGTAATTCGCCGCAATCGACTTTGGCAGCATTGTCCACCAGGGTCCATGGAAGTACTGAGCCAGTAATATACGATCCAAAATCGATAGTGCTAAGCTAGATTGCCGTTGCTTTGTCGGCGAAAGACGAGCCCGCATAATGAACTGCCGCAGTTGAAATCGCCAACGCCCAGTAATTACTGGATTTCATCCAGATCGACTTGTTGAAATTACTACCATCGGCATAGCCTTGTTTCATTTGCTCGTCGGCGATGTCGTCATTCCCAGAAACAGGGAATGATCGCTTTCGCGTCTCGAAACTCACTGATCGTCATGAACGTCACAACGTTCGATCGAGCCTCTTGATTCGACTGAAGCGTGACTCCAGTCATCGGTCATAGTCAACCTACGGTCGTATGTCCGAGCGATTCGCAGTGATCTGACGGGCTTGCTCTCTCCATTCCAGAATGCAGAAGGGGCACAAGGTTCACCTTCACATCGATAGTCGACTCTAAGCCCCGGTATTGGCAGTCGGGAGGTGATTCTGGTCACTCATAGGCCCTCATATAGGCTTGCGACCGAAATGGTAGGCTGAGCCATGAGAACGTGAACTTAATCCGCGGACGATCGACTAGTAGCCGCATCGAAAAGAGCGACCTCGTCTAGAGTGAGAGCTTTGAGCGTTACCTTGCTGATTCGCTATTGCTCCTGACCGTTTGACCGATTCGAACTCAGTTGTCAGCTGGCTCGGGGTATCCGAGTCGCGGAATCGATGAGTTCTCGGAGTTCTCCTTCGATTGGGACGATATACGCACCGAATTGCCGTCGGGAAGAAGATACTGCACGACGACATCATCAGCCAGATACTCCATCGTGAATTTGTGTCATCCGGAAGACGTGCGCTGACACTGGCAGACCACGCGAATCCATCGAAATATCAATTGGCTCCGGACCCATCAGACGGCTCAATATGCACGAGTGACCAGGAATCATCGCCGAGTGAATTGTCCCCGAGAACTTCCAATATATTTGATCGGGACGTCTTTGTGTGGTTCGAAGCTATCCCGGCGATCGTGAGATCGTCGTCAGAAGTGACGAGATAGTCGATCGTGGCGATGTCGTCCAGGTTGACGGGAGAGTCGTTGTCGAGGCTTGTACCGTAGAAATAGAGCGCGATGCCGGTGGGTGGGCAGAGAATGATCAGGGCGATAAGGGTGATGATCGCAGCCTTGCGCCAACCCGTAAAGCAACCCTTGCTTGCCGGTATCTCCGGCGTGGCCGGGGATGGCGTTGGTGGAAGCTGTCTGGACGTGGTCTTGAGTAAGACCGGCGCCGCAAGACGGAACAGAACTGCGCACCCGATTGGCACTTCCTTACCGCATTGTGGGCAGTAGCGCGGTGTTTCCAGCGTGGGTGCGCTCAACGATTCGCCACAACTTCGGCAAAACCGAGCGTCTGTGGCGACTGGGGCGTTGCAGTGCGGGCACAGGCGTTGACTATCCATGTTGATTTCACCGTTCGTGGCCAGGCGCGGAATTCCTTGAATAGCGCCAACCTAACCCGGAACGACGATATCGTCAATGGCGAACCTTGTCGGTATCAATCTGGAGGACCAGTTATATCGTTCGACGCTACTAGCCCTATGAGCAACCCTCCATGCGTTTCGATCCTGAGCGAGTCTGGACGCGGACGGGCGTCCGAAACCGATTGAGGAGTCTCGCTCATTCTGTCGGCCCAGTCGGTCCGGCGTTCCGGGAGGACAAGACGCGTACTATGCTTCTGGGTGGAGATGACCTTCTAATACGAAAGCTGATGAGATGGGAAATGTGCCGGCGCCACGCGCCCCCGAGGATTTACTTGATCGGCAAAGCAGACTCCAGGTGGAGGCTGCTCGGGTCATACAAGATGTTGGCTTGCGCGAGCTACTCGCGACTATTGGCGAGCCGGTGCAGGTTGGGAGCGTCGCGCTGGGGCTGATGGTGTGGCGAGATATCGACCTGACCGTGCTCTGCCCGCGGCTCGATCTGGAGCTGGTTTTCGGTCTCGGCGCGAGCATCGCGGTGCATCCGCGAGTGCGCGGCCTGCAGTTTCGCAACGATACCGGTCACTGGAACCAGGATCCGCTCTATCCAGATGGGCTCTTTTGGGGCGTGGAATATCGGGGCGAGGACGGCGAAACGTGGGAGATGGACATCTGGTTCATCCATGAGAACGACCGTCAGCCAGACATGCAGCATCTCGAAGAGTTCCTACCCCGGCTGACTGACGAAACGCGGCTGGCGATCCTGACGATCAAGGATGTCTGGCGCAGGACGCCGTTATATGGCCGCGAAGTCAGCAGCTACGACTGCTATACCGCTGTCCTCGATCACGGGGTGCGAACTATTGAGGAGTTTCAGACATTTCTGGATTCCAGACGATTGGATTAGTCGTTCGCTGTCGAAAGCCTAGGGCTCAGACCGACGAAGGGTGAGCGCGCCAGCAATCAATGCCAGTGTCACCGCTCCGAAAATGACGGCCAGATCGAGCAGCACCCGGCTATCGCTCAGCCCGCGGCCCTCTTGCATGATGAGTCGCAAGGCTTCAAAGGCGTAGGTCAACGGCATGACCCGGGCGATGAGCTCCAATTGGCGCGGTAGCCGATCGACCGGCACAATCAGCCCTGCCAAGAGAAATTGTGGTGACACGAAGGCAGGCAGGAACTGGACCGCCTGAAACTCGGTTCGAGCGAACGCGCTCATGAAGAGCCCCAGCGTGATGCCGAGCAACGATTGACCAATAACGATCAAGAAGGTCATCGGTAGACCTCCCTCGTTTGGCAGGCCGAGCAAACCAATCCCGACCGTCATCGTCACTGCTGCTTGAGCGAGTGCAACCAGCGTGAATGCGATTGCATAGCCCACCAGGATGTCGCCTCGGCCGATTGGCGAGGCCATCAGGCGGTCGAGCGTGCCTTGGGTTCGCTCGCGGAGGACGCTGATTGAAGTGAGGACAAAGAGCATCATGAATGGGAAGAAGCCGAGCATTAGCGGTCCGACGCGATCGAAGGTGCCGGGGGAATTCGTCAGGATCGCTCGCATCAGCGACAGCAGTAAGACAGGGATGCCGAACACCATCACCAGCGTCCGCCGATCCCGTCGCAACTGGCGCAGGACACGTTGAACCACCGCTTTCGTTCTGTCGGGGCTCATGCGACGCGCTCCGGATCGGTGAGAAGCAGGACCGCCTCTTCGAGGTTCGCAGTTCCAGTGCGTTCCAGCAGCTCGGTAGGAGAACCTTCGGCGACGACGCGACCGTCGCTGAGGAAGGCGAGTTGCTCGACACGGGCGGCTTCATCCATGACATGGGTGCTGATTAGTACCGTTGTTCCGTTGGCTGCCCACTCTGTGAACGTGTCCCAGAGCCTGCGTCGTAGGCGCGGATCGAGGCCGACAGTTGGTTCGTCCAGGACGAGTATCGGCGGATCTGCCAACAACGCGATGCCCAGCCCGATCCGGCGTTGCTGGCCGCCGGAGTAGGTTGCTGCTGAACGGTCCGCGACGTCACGCAGATCGAGCAGATCCAATATCTCGTCGACTCGACTGGCATTAGTGCGATCGATGGCCGCGAAGAACTGCAGATTTTCGCGCCCTGTCAGGTCGCTGTAGATTGCCGCTTCCTGCGGCAGGTAACCGATGCGTTCCCGTAGATCCGGACTGCCAGAGAGCTTCCCATTGACGGTGATCTCGCCGGCGGCAATCTGCTGTCTGCCGATGATGGCCCGGATCAATGTTGTCTTGCCGGAACCACTCGGGCCAACGAGCCCATAGAGCGTTCCACCTGGGATGTCGAGATTGATGTCGCGCAGGATCGTCGCTCCACCGCGTACGACACGCAACGCGTGAATGGAGATTGCCGGGTCTGTCTTTTCGAGGGATATCGGTTCTACCCTGCCGGGGTGCATGATTGGCAGTCCTCACTTCCGATGTAGCCTACTTCGGAATCTTTGGTCCATCAAGCCAAATGCGCTCGGGTTGATCTCCGCTCGACAATGCGATTTGGTAAATAGCTGCCGGAACAAGGGTCGCGGATGGCGGTCAGCCGGGTACGGGCGCTGGAGCTCGCCAATGCAGGCGTTCTGGGGGAGGCAGGCGGCATCCTTACCTCCCCGGATTTCGTCTAACTTGTCGAGCCTGCGCAACGGATAGCAGAATCAGGTTTGCGCTTGAACGGAGTGGCCCATCGTTAGCCGATTCGCTATCGTACGATGGCTGTGTCTAAACGGGCACTCTGACCAATCAGATGTGAAAGCGAGAATACGACGGATGACGCTCTCTCCTCGTGAACTACTCACCGCCTATCGTGGCACCCCGCGGGCATTGCGGGCATTCACTCACGGTCTGGATCAAGATCATCTGAACTGGCGGCGCGACGATACCGACTGGTCGGTTGTCGAGGTCATCGCCCATCTTGCCGACGCCGAAGACAACTCGCACGAGCGAGTCAAGCGCATGCTCGCTGAAGATAATCCCGCCTTCATGGACTATGACGAAAAAGCCTGGGCACGGGAGCGCGACTATCGTTCCAAGACGCTCGACGAGGTCCTGACGCGCTTCTGCGACCAGCGCGAAGCACACATCACGACGCTCGTGGCGCTCGATGATTCGGGCTGGCAGAGAACAGGTGAACACAACACGATGGGCGCTCTAACAGTGGCTTCGATCACTGCCAGCATGATCTGTCACGATATGGAGCACCTCGGACAGATCGCTGACCTGCTGCTCGCGCAAACCGATGCCTGAGATCGACGTCGTTGTCATTGGTGCGGGGCAGGCGGGGCTTTCTGTCGGTCGCTTGCTCAGCCGCACCGATCTCGACTTCGTTATGCTGGACGCCGAGGATGGGCCCGGTGCTGCATGGCGGCATGCCTGGGATTCCTTACGACTCTTTTCGCCAGCCTTCTGGAGTTCGATTCCCGGGATCATCTTCCCCGGCGGGCGCGACTACTATCCGACTCGCGATGAGGTCATCGACTACTTCACGACGTATGAGGAGCGTTACAAACTGCCGGTACAACGACCGGTCTGGGTTTCGGCGGTGCGACACCATGAGGCCGAGCGGCTTCGGGTTGAAACTGATCGAGGTGACTGGCTTGCCCGTTTCGTCGTCAGCGCGACCGGTTCCTGGCGTAATCCCCTCATCCCAGAGATGCCCGGTCGGGAAGCATTTCAAGGGTATCCAGATCCACTCCGCTTGCTACCGTTCGCCGGAACAGTTTCGAGGCAAACGCGTCCTCGTTGTCGGTGGCGGTAACTCGGGCGCGCAAATTCATGCGGAACTCTCACTGGTGGCCGATTCAACCTGGGTAACCCGCCGCGAGCCCCGTTTTCTGCCTGACGACGTTGATGGCCGGGATCTCTTTGACCGTGCGACGGTCCGCTACCAGGCCCGGCAGGAGGGTCGTGACCCGGACATGAGCGTCGAACATCTGCTCGGCGACATTGTCATGTTGCCGCCGGTAAAGGCCGCACGCGAGCGCGGCGACCTCGTCTCTGTTCGCATGTTCGAGTGTCTTTCCGCAGAGGGCGTCGTCTGGCCCGATGGTCGCGAAGAACGTATCGATGCCATCATCTGGTGTACCGGCTTCCGTCCCGCACTTGATCACCTGGCACCGCTCAACATCATTGAGCCCGACGGCCGAATCCTGACCGAAGATACGCGCTCAATTCGCGAGCCGCGCCTCTGGCTCGTTGGCTACGGTGAATGGACCGGCTACGCCTCTGCCACCCTCATCGGCGTCGGTCGGACGGCGAAAGAGACGGTGGAGGAGATTGAGAAGAGAGCAAAGGAAACAGAAGAGAAACGGGACTAGAGAGTAGACAAATGTATCGTTGTCTAATCCCTAATCCCTAATCCCTAATCCCTAATCCCTAATCTGAACTGGGTGACCTTCGATCGACACCTGCAAGGTGTAGGTGCCACCAGCTGGAACTGGCGAGAGTTCGTCATATTTGCCAACGGCCAGGTAATAGACCCCGGGTTTCGTGAAGCCAACCTGGAGCAATGTATCGTAGCCATCCAAGCTACATGGATCCACTGGGAAATGATCATCATTTTCATCCATAAGGTTCCCGTTGGCGTCAAAGAGGCTGATCCAAGCATCGAAATCATCGGGTCTACAACGATATTGGTTTGCATAGTCAATGTCGAAGATTCCTGCGAGGCTGCCCCGTCGCCGCAGATTCCCAACGGTGATCACATACAAGTCGAGAGGTTTTGATCGGTCACCCGTCGCAAAGCTGCGGACATGGCCGCGATAAACAGGAAGCCTGCGAGCAGAGCCTCAACCTGAAGGTCGCCGGGTCGTCGATATGTCCACGATGCCGGTCTAGTCTGCAAACTTGGCGCTAGCGTTCGGATAAGGTCGCTGCCTGCCGTTGTTCCAAGAAATTGGACGAGACAGTTCGACGGCCGATCAGGATAGCCAGCACCAGACCGATTTCGGCCGTCAAATCACCTATGACGCCGTCAAGAATGTAGTGGTTGCCGGTGACGATGATCGACCAGAACATCAACATCGGCATCAAGACGCCAAATGCGCGGAGCGCCCAGCGATTGCTGTGCCGAAAGAGCGCGATGCCGATGAGCAGGTTCCAGCCCGCATGCAAGCTCGGCATCGCGGCGTAAAGATTCGTCAGTCCCGGCGGCAGCAAGATGTTCGAGAAGATGGCGCGTTTATGGACCGTATCCTGAAACCCTGTGCCATCCATTAAGCGCGGTGGCGCAGCAGGAAAGTTAGCAAAGATGAGCAATCCGATGATGCCGGAAATGATGAAGGCGTTGCGATAGGTCACGTAGTGCTGGGGATGCTGGAGATACAGCCAGACGAGTACGATGACGATCAGTGGCCAGTGCCACCAGACATACACCCAGTTTGCGAAACGGATCAGAATATCGTGCTGAAGGACCTGCTCCTGCATCTGCCGTTCCCAGTAGATCCCCAATCTTCTTTCGCCTTCAATGATCTGATTTGCATTGGCGGAGGCGCGATCCTCCTTGCCGAGCATTGTGCCGCGAATGATGAAGTACATCAGACTGAGCGCCCAGGCAAAGGCCAGTTCACTGGCGAACTGCCAGCGGCCCCTTAAGCGGCTGCCGACTAACTGGTTGAAGAGCAAGAGGGCTGTGACGAGCCCGATGACCTTCCATGCGATGCTAACAAACTCGATCATTCGCTAGACCTCACTTCATAGATTGATAGACCGGGCAGTATAACAGGAAGCTCACCATCGCATAACGTTCGTCTAACAAGTCACTCGTTTGTGCTTGGCTCCGTCGGTGGCAATATGACGGACTGCCCTGGGCTGCAGGCTTGCACGGCCCAGGGCATGCTGATTGTTGTGCGGAACAAAAGAGCTTGAGTCCCCGCCAGATGCGGTGGCGAGACGGTGACAGAGGCGGGCGATGAGAGGACAGGGAAGAGCCAGCCGTCTGTCTCTTCCTTGCCCTTTATATGGCCTGAGTGACCATCAACCCAAGGATCAGTGTCACCAGGACGATTTCGGCGACATGGCCGCTGAAGACGGCTCGGTCGGCATAAGCGGCCCGGAGTTCCGCCGTCACACTGCCCCGCTCCGTCGCCTCGTTGAGCGCCGCGTCGAACTGCCTGGCGCGCGGCATGAAAACCAATCCGACGAGTGGGATGCTGGTCAGGTAGAGCAGCAATGAAACGAGCAGCCAGTTGGCGCTCGAACCCTGGAGAAAACCGAGCAGGGGCTGCCCCTGAACCCAGGCTAGCGCCAGCCCGGTCGCCAGGAGCGCGATCGATCCCGGCTGGACCATGCCGCGTTCGAACTTACTGCCGATATCCAGGATGCTTCGCATCGTCCTGATTTCGCCGGAGCTCGCTGCCGCGCCGAGAACAACCCAGCGGCCGAGCAATCCTGCGATCATCCAGATTGCGGTGAGTACATGCAGGAACAGAAGACTTGATGCCAGCGTCATAGCCGACCTCCTTTCAGGGGCAATTGGGCACGTGACAGATGAGCTCTGGCGTACCCTGTGGTGACTGGTGGTTTCAGTCAGGCAATAGTCGGTACTGCTGCGAGCAGATCACGCGGATCGAACGAATCGGCTTTGAGTACCGGCTGTCCATTGGTGTCGAACCATGCTTCACGAGGTCGATCGTAATAGAGCTCGATGCCGATACCATCCGGGTCGCGAAGATAGACAGAAACGGTTGCGCCGTGATCTTCGGCCGAATCGATCGGATAGCCGTGGTCAAAGAGACGCCTAACAGCCCGCGCCAGATCGCACTCATCGGGATAGACGAGCGCGAAATGATTCAACCTGCTGTGCTCCGGAGGAGAAGCCCCGCAAGCACTTGACCAGGTGTTGAGCGCGAGATGGTGGTGGTAATCACCGAGAGCCATGAATACGACCGGCAGCCCGACGGCTGGTCCGTAGGCGGTGATCTGGAAGCCGAGCATATCGCGATAGAAGGCGGTCGACCGCTCCAGATCGGCCACGTTCAGGTGGACGTGGCCGATGCGGGCGCTGGGAGATGTGGACGGGATACATTCATCGTGTCTTGTGATCATCGAAACACTCCTTTGTGCTCCAGCACCGTCGCGACGCTCTTGGTCGCGATGCGCACTTCATATTTCCATGGTTTCTGCTTCGAAACGGTTTCCCTGCCGCCTTTCCTAACCGGCTCTAGTGGTTCACTCGAGGGCCATCTGATACGATTAGACATACTGTATAGTCAATATAAAGAATTGTCAAGAGATAGGTACAACGAAGATGAGTCCGAGGAAGTACACGATGGGAGAGCGAGAGGCGGGCGTCGAAGAGACGCGTCAGCGGATCATCGAGGCTGCGCGGGCTATGATCGTCGAATCAGGTTTTCACCGCGCCAGCCTGGGCGATATCGCGAAGCGGGCCGATGTTACCCGGGCGACGATCTACAACCATTTCGGCTCGAAATTCGGAGTCCTGGAAGCTGTTGCGACGGACTCCTTGCAGCGAGCCGGGCTCGATCGTATCGGCCCGTTGCTCAAGAACGCCGACGCCCGTGAAGCCTGGGAAGCCTCGACGCGCGAGTCGACCAGAATGTGGGCTGCCGAGCATGAGATCTTCCGTAAGGTCATCGGTCTGGCTTCGGTCGACCCCGAGGCGCAGCAGATCGTCGAGGAGCGCGATGCCGGTCGACGCGCGGCTATGGCGCAACTTGCCGGCCAACTGGCCGAGCAGGACTACCTCCGACCTGGCATCACACCAGAGCGCGCTTGTACGGTCCTCACTCTCCTCTCCAGCTTCGCGACCTTTGATTCCCTGTACACCATCAACGACCTTGCCCCAGAAACCATCGCCGATCTGTTGATCGATCTATCAAGAACTGTCATCGACTGATCACCCTGGAATTACATTGCCTCGATTACGAGGCAAAGACCGCCGCAACCAACAGCACCGCAGCCAGCAGGCCGCCGAACTGGAGATGGAGGCCCGCGGTTTTGCGGAGCAAGAGGTTGAGGGCGGCGGCGGAGGTGCGGGTGCGAACGACCCTGATCAGTTCGATCGCCTTAGGGAGGGTCAGGAAGACGAGCAGCGTGCCGAGCGGGACGGCACCACCGAGGGTGAGCGCGCCGAGAACGACATAGGAACCAAGCAGCAGGATGACATACTCTCTGACCGCCCAGCGGTGCCCGATGAAAGTGGCCAGGGTGCGTTTGTTGGCGGCGGTGTCGTCCTCGATGTCGCGGATGTTGTTGGCCTGGAGGATGGCGGTCACGAGCAATCCAATCGGCAGCGAGATGAGGACGGCAGTCCAGCTGACTGCGCCGGTCTGGACGTAGTAGCTGCCGGCGACGATGACCGGTCCCATGAAGATAAAGACGGTGGCCTCGCCGAGCGCGACATATCCCAGAGGCTTCGGGCCACCAGTATAGAAGTAGGCGGCCGCAAGGCTCGGCAAGGCGAAGAGTAGTACCGGCCAGCCGACGAGGTAGACGATGTAGAAGCCGATGGCCGTCGCAACGACGAAGAGCGCCAGCCCGAAGAGCAGGATCGCGCGCGGCGTAATCAGGCCGCGCTGGATCATCCCGCCGCGGCCGAGTTGGTGCGGCGCGTCTGCTCCTTTAACATGGTCGTAGTAGTCGTTGACGAGATTGCTACCGGCATGGACCAGCACCGAGGCGACCACCACTATCACCAGCATGAAGAAATCAAACTCGCCTTCGTAAGCAGCCAGCAGGGTCCCGACCAGCACCGGAACCGTGGAGGCGGTGAAGGAGAACGGTCGCGTCGCCATGTACCAGTTGTAGACACTCTCCGGTACCGGCAGTTGCAAACGACTGCTCTGCTCAACCCTCCACGGCATCGCAATTCGCTCCAGGGCATCCATCACCAGGCTCAAGAGCCAGCCGAGCAAAGCGGTGACAATCAGGCCGACGTACATCTTCTCGATCGCGAATATCTGATAGGAATTCCAGATCAGATAGCCGATGCCTTCGTTTGCCGCTAGGAACTCGGTGCCAACGATCACAAGTAGCGAGAACCCAAGGGCTAGCCGCAATCCCGAGAAGATCGCCGGCATCGCTCCCGGCAAAGCGACTGTCGTGATCTGTTTCCACCAGGGCGCACCGGCGTTACGGGCAACGTCGAAATAAGCGCGATCAACATCCATCACCGCCGCGGTCGTGTTGATCACCACCAGGAAGAAGACGCTGATTGCCACCATCGCGATCTTCGAATCCTCGTCCAGACCAAAGATCAGGATGACGAGCGGCAGAATCGCGATCTTCGGCACCGCAAAGAGCGCCGAGGCGATCGGATTCAACAGTGCCCGTAGCGGCCACCAGAGGCCCATCAACAATCCCAGCGCAACGCCCGGTACCGCAGCTACGGCAAACCCAATAAGAATTCGGATCAAGCTGATTCTGGTGTCGTCCCAGAGCTGCCCTGAACGGATCAGATCCCGCGCTGTCCCTTCCAGGCTGCTCGGTGGTGGAAAGAAGATCGGGTTGATCACTTCAGCCCGCGAAAGCGCCTCCCAGATCAGGAGTACGAGGATGGGACCGAAGATGGTGAGGGTAAGGGTGATCCAGCGGCGGGTGGAGGTCATGGGAAAGATGCTCCCTCCCCTAACCCCTCCCTCGAATTCGAGGGAGGGGGACCAACCTGAAGACGACTGCAACCGCAACCTGGTTTTACACCCCTCCTTCGGTTTCGAGGGAGGGGACGGGGGAGGGAGCTTTTGCCGTTCATCTCGGCGCCCCCATCGCTACCAGCGCATCATCCCGCAGCAAGCCCCAGATCTCGAGAAAGAGTGCGTTGAATTCTGGATTGGCCCGGACGTTCTCGATTGAGCGCGGACGTGGGAACGGCACGCGGATGTCGGCTTTGATTGAGCCGGGGCGGGCGCTGAGGACGAGGATGCGGTCGGCCAGGATCATCGCTTCGTCGATGCCGTGGGTGACGAAGACGACCGTCTTGCCGGTTTCCTCCCAGATGCGCAGTAGCTCATCTTGCAGCACCAGCCGCGTCTGCTCGTCGAGCGCGCCAAAGGGTTCGTCCATCAGCAGCACTTCCGGGTCCATCGCGAAAGCCCGGGTGATTGCGACGCGCTGGCGCATTCCTTCCGAGAGCTGTGCGGGGTAAGCGTTCATGAATTCCCCGAGACCGACCTGGCGCAGTAGATCACCAGCAATGCGTTCCCGCTCCGGCTGGTCGAGGCCGCGCATCTCAAGCCCGTAGGCGGCATTGCGCAGAACAGTCATCCAGGGAAATACAGACGTGCCCTGAAAAACCATCGCCTGATCCGGACGCTCTGGATCTTGAGCGTCGATCGAAATCGAACCACTCGTCGGGTCATTTAGCCCGGCAATCGCCCGCAGCAGAGTGCTTTTGCCACAGCCCGATGGACCAACGATTGCGCAGAAATCGCCGCTTTCAAGCTCGAATGAAACGTTATCGAGCGCTCGAACGACGCCCTGTCCGAGGGGGAAGTCGACGGTGAGAGCGGTGACGGTGAGGTGCGGCATTAATGGCCCTCACCCCCTATCCCCCTCTCCCAATTCTGGGAGAGGGGGAACCGAACCTGACGAGGAATGGCGTCCGCGCTCTGCTTTACTCCCCTCTCCCAGAATTGGGAGAGGGGCAGGGGGTGAGGGCCTCTCACAATGCCCTCACCGCTTCTACAACCCGTTCATCAATCAAGCTGTCTGGATCGAAGTCCGGGATCGCTTCGACTGCGCCACGGGAGACGAAGAAGTCATAGATACGACCGACGCTGCCACGTCGAAATTGTCCTTCAGGTTCGTAGATTGGCCGCATCGACTCCATCACCTCGACGCCAGGGACATCAGTAAATCCGGCTATCGTTGCCAGCGTCGATGGAGCATTCCAGTCCCGCTCTGGGTCATTCGACTGCAGGTCGGCGCAGGCACGCAGATAAGCGGCGGTGAAGGCGGTCAGCGCGTCGAAGCGCTCTTCGAGCGTTTTCCGCAAGGTGTAGAGATAGGTAGGTTGCAAGCCGTCGACGAAGTCAGACTCGAGACGAGCCGCCAGGCGCCGGTCGATCAGGTCGGTTACCAGAGGTTCGCCGAGCAGGGCGGCGTCGATTTCTTTGCGTTGAAATGCGCCGCCGACATCGTGGTATTGAACGAATTGGAGGTCAACGTCATCAAGCGTCAGCCCACCGCGTTCGAGGGCGGAATGGAGCCAGAAGAGCGGAGTGCCCGGAGAGGGTGAAGATACGCGGCGCCCTCGCAGGTCGTCGACACTCGCAATCTCGCCGGAGTCGAAGAGATCCGCCCGGACGATTAACGGCGTTGTGGCCGGAGGACGCTCGGCGTGGAGCGGCGCGATCAGGCGAATGTCGTGGCCATCTGCGAGCGCCTGCCAGAAATCGGGACCCGGGCCGCCGGCCGCGATATCGAAGCGCCCTGCAATCAGACTCGGCACAATATCTTTGCCGGTTGGGAGGGCCGTCATTGCCGTCTCGATGCCAGCTTCCGCGTAGTACCCGCGTTCTTGTGCCAACACCAGTGGCGCATAGATCAGGACCGTCACATAACCGCTGCGAATCGTTTGTACGCCGCCACTCACTGCTTGTATTGTCCGATCTCTTCAAGTGCTTGCTCGACATAGGAGCGGTCGATGAACGATTCCACGTCCATCAATTCGTCATACTCCAGCAGGCCGCGTGAGGCGAAAAATTCCTGCAATGTCTGCAGATCACCGGCGTCGATCTCTCCGTTAGGCTCGCAATAGGTGCGCGACGATTGCTTTATCAGGTCGATATCGACGCGTGTTTGCCCATTGAGGACGGCCAGATTTTCCTGATTGTCCCAGTCATTTGCCATGAGATCGCGACAGCCCTGGAGGAATGCAGCGACGAAGCCGGTGACCAGCTCGGGGTTCTCCTTGGCGAACTTAGGATTGACATAAACAAACGTCGGCTGGAAATCACTGATGAAGTCGTTCGCCAGCCGCACGGCGATACCCTCGTTTTCCGCCTGAGTTGCCAGCGGTTCGCCGAGCATGGCGGCATCGATTGCGCCGGAGGCTAATGCCGCTGAGACATCGCCAAAGCCGAGTTCCTGCAGGTTGATATCGTCGATTGTCAGTCCCCCGGTGCGCAGCGCTTGATCGAGCCAGTATTCCGTCGCGCCACGGGCATTGACCGATACTCGCTTGCCTGCGAGTTTTTCGATTGAATCCAGTTCACCGCTATCGAAGCGCTCTTTCGACACCATCAGCGGCGTTGCCTGTGGGCTGCGTTCGAAGTGCAGCGGCGCGATGACGGTCAGTTCGATGCCGCGGTTGATCGCGTTGAAGAAGGCCGGGCCGGCGCCACCAATGCCAAAATCGAAGTCGCCGTTGGCGGTCAACGTGACCATATCCGCGCCACCGGCCAGCGATTGTAAATCGCTCTCGATGCCCTGATCGGCGAAATAGCCTTTGTCCTGGGCCAGCATGACCGGCCCATAGATCAGGACTGGAACAAAGCCGATCTGCACGGGCGTAAGTTCGAACTGCCCGAGTGCGAGTTGTGTCGCGGTAGCGTCATCATCAGCATTCTTGTCGTCACCGCCGCCGCATGCAGCGAGGATCGGTAAGACAAGCGCAACGAGCATCAGAATGAGCAACGGTCGGAATCGGTGGTTCTTTGACAATGGATCTGTTCTCCCTCACAACAGGACGAATCTTCATGCTCCTTCACCCCGAGGAAGTATACGGCTGGTCTGCGCTGGGCAAATTCTGGCCGCGAAAGGCCGGATTGGGAACTGAGATGCCGCGAAGGTATCACGCGAAGGTCACTGCTGCAGCTTCCACGACCAGCCGTCCGTCGATGACTCCTCCGGGCTAGGTGGCTGTTGTCAGGTGGGCATTGCGCCGTCGAGATTGAAGCGCTATCCGGAATGAGCATGTTCGAGGCCGTGGCTACCTCGATGGGCTTATTGCAGTCAACACAGACTGCCGGGTCAGAACCGGGGAGCTTGCGCCCTGACACGACGGCCGGATGATCGCTGTAACACGGCTGGCTGCTCGAGTGCCCTTCGACGCCACGATCGAAAACTTCGACAGAAGCCGTTGCCAGCGTTTATCGTTTGTCTCTTACTGGCCTCACTTGGCCGGGCGATCGAAAGTGGACGATGGGCAATATGGCACGATTTTCCAGGGAGCGGTTGTTATCGGCTGCACTGTTCGGCGGTGCGGTGACTGCTGGCGTCGTGTCCGGTCTCCGAACCCGGCGCGTGCGGCGGGTTGAACGGGCGCCGGGACTTGATGCAAGTATCACGATCAACCGTGATCGCCGCGGCGTGCCACATATCATCGCCGGTTCGTGGCAGGATGCACAGTTCGGCTTCGGATTTGCCGTTGCCGAAGATCGTCTCTGGCAGATGGATATCACGCGCCGGGTTGCGATGGGCAAGCTCAGCGAGATCATTGGGCCCGAAGGTCTGGAATCTGACCGCCTGATGCGCTTGATCGGAATGCCTCGCATCGCTCACCGGATGGTTGCCTTGATGTCTGACGAGGAGCGTATTGCTTCTGAACGGTATGCGGCGGGAGTCAACCACTACATCGCCAGTGCGCGTGTGCCGGCCGAATTTCGTGCCCTTCGTTACGAGCCCACTCCATGGGAACCGGCAGATAGCGCGGCTGTCTTCCGCCTCCTGGCCTGGATGCTCAGTGGCTCGCCGGATGCGAATCTGACAGCCGATCATCTCCGCAAAGTCATTGGTGCGGGCTGGACCGAGGTGATCTATCGCGGTGGATTTGAAGATCATGAACCGATGATCCGCGATCATAAGCGGTTCGCCCATAAAACGCCGATGACTTCGATGCGGATGACGATATTCCCTCAGTTTGGCGCGAGCAATGCCTGGGCGGTGAGCGCGGCACGCTCTATTACAGGCGGCGCGCTGCTGGCGAACGATCCCCATCTCGAACTTCGCAACCCCTCGATCTGGTGCGAAGCGCAAATCGAAGCGCCTGGATTCCACGTCGCCGGAGCAACGGTTCCCGGCATCCCGGCCATCGTTATCGGCCGCACTCCGTCCGTTGCCTGGGGAGTTACGGCGGGATTGACACCGCAGATCTTCCTTTACCGCGAGACGCTACAGGATGATGCGCGATGTCGAGCACGATGGGGTGTGGCAACCCCTACGCACCCACGATGAGGTCATTCCTGTCAAAGGGCAGCCCGATGATCTTCTGCGAATTCGATACACGCCGCGCGGACCGCTCGTATCCGACCTGATGCCGCAGCCCGATGATCAGCCGGTGAGCTTGCACTGGGCGGGTATGGAGGAAGGACATGAACTGGGCGTTTTGATTGACGCCGTACGCGCGAAAGATCTACACCAGGTGATCCCGATATTGCGCAACTTCACATCGCCGCCGCTCAACGTCGTCATGGCGGATTCCCAGAACAACATCGCTGCCGCCAGTCTCGGTCGGATGGCTCTGCGGAGCTCGCCGCCCGGTCTTCTGCCGCCGGAAGATTTTCCTCCGAAGTATGTTGATCATGACGAATTGCCGCTGGAGCTAAATCCGGAGCGCGGCTGGGTCGCCTGTGCCAATAACCGGCTTGTCGATAGCGACCATCCACATCAGATCTATGGCAACTGGGCGCCAGGCTTTCGCTACCGCAGGATCGTGCAGGTATTGGAGTCGCAACCTCGCCATTCACCAAATGGCTTCCGGAGCTTACAGCTCGATCTGCATTGTCTTCACGCTGCCGATGTCGCGCCCTATTTCGCTGCGCTCCTGGAAGGGGTCGCGGCGCCCTGGGTGGTCGATGAGCTGCGTGAATGGGATTACCAGATGAGTGCAGAAAGCCGGACTCCACTGCTTTTCGAAGCGCTTCATCGAGAGTGGACGAGGCTGGCACTCCAGCATCGGCTGCCGGAGGATCTGGCCGATCGACTTATCGACTCAGGTGGAGCACTCAGCGTTCCTGTCCTCTTCGTGGATCGCGTGCTGCGTGGAGAGCTGCCTGCCTGGATGGACGACGAGAGCCGGTCGCGAGCCGTGGCGCAGGCCTGGGAGCGGGCTTACTCCTGGATTACCGATCAGCTTGGTGCGGATGTCGAAGGGTGGAGTTGGGGCGCGTTGCATCAACTGACCTTCCGCCATCCGCTGGGCCGGGTAGCCGGGCCTCATCGCCGGCGGGTGAACGTTGGACCTTTTCCAGTGCCGGGCAGTCGTTACACAGTCTCACCGATGGTCTGGGAGGCTGGGAAACCGTTCGATGTCATGGCCGGAGCGTCGCTGCGCTATGTCACTGACATGAAGCGCCCCGAACAAAGCTGGTTCACAAATTCGCTGGGCCAGTCTGGATCGCCCTTCAGTCGCCATTTCCGCGATCAAGTCGATGACTTCCTCAACGGATTCGCGCACCCTCTCTGGCCGGATAGCTTCCCGCCGCGCCGCAGCCGGATCATTCGTCCTGCCTGCACCGGAGACTCAGCAACTTCTGCAATCGACTAGCCTCAAAGATCCTCAGTCGGTTTCGACTGGCATGAGTTCTTTTCCTCGTGCGACGAGCTCTGATGCGTTCCCGGGAGCTTTGGAGAAGAAGTCCGGATTGTAAAGATGGCAGCGCACCTGATGGCCACTACCGACATCTAGCATTTGCGGCGCAACCTCGCTGCATGCATCGAACGCGTAAGGGCAGCGGGTATGGAAGCGGCAGCCTTTCGGTGGGTTGATCGGGCTTGGCACGTCTCCTTCAAGGATGATCCTGCTACGCCGCTTGGCGCCGTTGACTTCGACGGTCGGGACCGCCGAGAGCAGGGCCTGAGTATAGGGATGGAGCGGATCTTCGTAGATATCGCTGTTGTTGGCTAGCTCAACGATCTGGCCGAGGTACATCACCGCGATACGGTCAGAGACCGAGCGCACTACCGACAGATCGTGAGCGATGAAGATGTAGGACAATCCCAGTTCATGCTGGAGATCGTGCAACAGGTTGATAATCTGGGCCTGAATCGAGACGTCCAGCGCTGAAACTGGTTCGTCGGCGACGATGAAATCCGGATTGACCGAGATCGCCCTGGCAACACCAATACGCTGGCGTTGACCGCCCGAGAACTCGTGCGGGTAGCGCTCGGCATGGCTCGGGTTGAGGCCGACGCGTTCGAGCAATTGGGCTACGCGATCGCTCGTTTCATTCCCTGGCACGATGTTGTGAAGCTGGAGCGGTTGCGAGAGGATCGATCCGACTGTACGGCGTGGGTTGAGCGAAGAATAGGGGTCCTGGAAGATAATCTGCATCCTCCGGCGCATCTCCTTGAGCTGACTACCTTTCATGCCGGCCAGATTGTGCCCGCCAAAGTGGACGACGCCATCGGTTGGATCGAGCAAGCGCAGGATTGTTCGTCCCAGTGTGCTCTTGCCGCAGCCCGATTCGCCGACGAGCCCGAGTGTTTCGCCGCGATGGAGGTCGAACGTGATGTCGTCGACAGCCTGAACATTACCCACTGTACGCTGGAAGAAGCCCTTGGTAATCGGGAAGTACTTCTTCAGATTCTTGACATCGAGAATAACCGTGTCAGGGTCCATCATCGATTCGATGGACTGTTCGCGCTTGAACTCGATGCGCTCTGACTGACCCTTGTGCTCGTCGTTGTACAACCAGCAGCGCACCGTCTGGCCGCTCTCCAACGAGATCAGTGGCGGCTCATCTTCAAAGCAACGCTCAAACGCATAGGGGCAGCGCGGGCTGAACTTGCAACCCGATGGCATGCGTGCGAGATTCGGTGGCTGGCCGATGATTGGAATCAGCCGCACGCCACGTTCTTCTTCGATACGCGGGATCGAGTCGAACAAGCCCCAGCTGTACGGGTGCTTGGGGTCGCTGAAGAGCTGCTGGGTCGTGCCCTGTTCGACGATGCGACCCGAGTACATCACATTGACCCGGTCGCACATTTCGTTGACGACGGCGAGATCATGGGTAATGAATATCATCGACGTGTGGAACTCGCGTTGGAGATCGCGCATCAGATCGAGGATCTGCGCCTGGATCGAGACGTCGAGCGCCGTCGTCGGCTCGTCGGCAATCAGGAGTTTGGGGCTGCATGAGAGCGCCATCGCGATCATCGCCCGCTGGCGCATCCCACCGGACATCTCATGCGGATAGTTCTTCATCGCTCTTCGGGGGAGGGTACGCCGACCTGCCGCAGGAGTTCGACCGCGCGTTCTTCGGCTTGCTGTTTAGACATCCCCTGGTGGAGCATCAATGGCTCCATGATTTGCTCGCCGACATTGAAAACGGGATTGAGAGCGGTGAGCGGTTCCTGAAAGATCATGGCGATGTCGTTGCCGCGCAGATTGTGGAGTTCTCGGCTGCTCATGCTCAGCACGTCTTCACCATCGAATTCAATCTGACCGTCGAGGATGCGGCCCGGCGGGCTGTCGATCAAGCGCATCAGAGAGAGGGCGCTGACACTCTTACCGCTTCCCGATTCCCCGACGATGCCGAGGACTTCGCCGCGTTTGACGTCATAGGAGATGCCGTCGACTGCCTTGACTTCCTGCCCTTCGCTGAAGAACGAGACGTGCAAATCGTTGACGGTGAGGATGTTGTCGTCAGCTTCAGGGGGTTCGATTGTGACGATGCCACTCTGCTCAACCATGTTTCATCCCCATACCCCCTGTATTGTCCAATGTTCGTCGCATATCCTGGTCTGATCTGTCGCTCGCCGACGGGAACCCGCTCTTTTCGACGAGCAATTCGCGTGCCACGTCGTAACAGGCCGGCTTGGTGGCTGATCGCTGTCGCTCCGGTCCTGCGCACTAGTCGAGGTACGACCGTGGGTCGAGCGCGTCGCGGAGACCGTCGCCGAAAAAGTTGAATGCCAGTACGGTCGTCGCAATTGCCAGTCCCGGGAAGAAGCCCATCCACCAGGCGTTGAAGTCGCGCATCATCGCGAACGTATCGCTGCCGCCCGTTCCGGAGATCATGTTGCCCCAGGAGGGTTGTGGTGGTTGGATGCCGAAGCCGAGGAAAGAGAGCGCCGATTCGGTCAGGATCGCGGCCGGGATACCGAGCGATGCAGCCACGATGATTGGACCAACGGCGTTTGGGAGGAGTTCGCGGAAAATGATCGAGATGCCCGACGCTCCGATGGCTCGCGCCGCTTCGGTATATTCCCGGGTTCGCAGAACCAGGAACTCGCCGCGCACTAACCTGGCTACATTCATCCAGCCAATGATCGCGAGGACGGCGGCGATGTGCACCACCCCGCGCGAGGTGCCGTCGAAAGAGGCTAGAGCTGCCATTGCGAAGAGCAACGGGGGGAAGGCCAGCAGAATGTCCGCGAAGCGCATGATACCCATGTCGGTCCATTTGCCGGCGTATCCGGCAACCGCGCCAAAGATCGTGCCAGCCGCGATTGCTAAACCGGTGGCAACGAAACCGACCATGAGCGAGACGCGCGCGCCGTAGATGACGCGCGACAACAGATCGCGGCCAAGTTGGTCGCTGCCGAAGGGATGGGATAGTGACGGTGATGCGGGTCTGCCGAAGCGTGCCAGTTGAAGGTCGGTCTTGTACGGATCATACGGGGCGGCGAGCGGCGCGAAGATGGCGACGAGGATCAGAATGATCAAGTAGGCGGCACTGACCATCGCGAGTTTGTGCCGTCGAAACCGACGCCAGAATATTTGGAGTTGGCCGCGTGCCTGCTCCTCGGCCAACTGCTGTTCGCTGGCTCCGATCAGGGCGGATTCGGCGCTTGCGCTCATAAGTTATGCTCCTCGGATCGTTCTTCGGTAGCCGGTGGCAGTTTTGCGAAAACTAGTCATAACGTACGCGCGGGTCGACGACGGCATAGAGAATGTCGGACAGCAGCGTGCCGAACAGGATCAGGATGGACGAGAGCAGGACGATCGCCATGACGACCGGATAATCGCGTTGCTGAAGCGAATCAACCGCTAGCAATCCCATGCCGGGCCAGGAAAAGATCGTTTCAACGACGATCGAACCCTCGACCAGGATCACGAAGACGTATCCCAGCAGAGTGATGATCGGAATCAACGCGTTGCGCCATGCATGCTTCAGAATGACTTTGCGTTTCAGACAGTCCTTTGGCCCGGGCGGTGCGGACGTAGTCCTGGCGGATGACATCGAGCATGGCCGCCCGCTGGTAGCGCATATAGCCGGTGAGACCAACGATCGTGATCGCGGTAACCGGCAGGATGTAATGTTTGATGGAATCGATTGTTTGCGGCACGAAACCGTCGTCGACATAGGCGCTCTTCATGCCGAAGGATGGCAACCATCCGAGTTTGAGGGCGAAGACGTAGAGCAGCATCAGCGCCAACCAGAATTGAGGTACTGAAATGCCGGCAAATCCCGAGAATGTCAGGATGTAATCGACTGCGGAGTACTGTTTGACTGCCGATATGATGCCGAGTGGGAGCGCGATTACCAGCGTCAGAACGAATGAAATAAGTGATAGTTTCACGGTGTTTGGAAGGCGTTGCTTGATGACATCGAAGACAGGCGCGTTGCTGCGGGTCGACTCGCCCAGATTGCCCTGCGTTATCTTTTCAAGCCAAAGGAAGTACTGAACATAGGCTGGATCGTTGAGGCCATATTGCTCGCGTAGACGGTCACGGTCTTCGGCGCTAACTCCCTCGCCCTCACGGGCCGCGCCGGCAAGGATCGACGATACTGGATCTCCCGGGGCGCGTTTGAGCAGCGTGAAACTGATGATGGAAACGCCGAGCAGGAGCGGCAGCATCCAGAGGAGCCTTCGAACGATGTATGCCGACATAACCTGACTATCCTTCGCGCTGGTCTCGAGGGTTCGACGATGAAACAGATGAGGCCGGAATTATCCAGCCTCATCTGTCGGTATGCCTAGGCTTTCTTCCAGCATGTGGGCATTCCGGTAATCCGGAAGCGGCGGAAGTAGTCAGATTGGATCGGCTCTCCGTCGGGACCGAGCACCGAGTTCGAGGCGACGTAGCCATCGACTGCGAGATACATAGGGATAGACGGCAGGTCCTCAGAGCGAATGGTATCTATTTCACGGTAGATGTCGACGCGGTCGTCTGGATCGGTGGTAGTGCGCCCCAGGATGAGCAACTCGTCGATGCGATCATTGCGGTACCACATGTAGTTGAGCCCTGGCGGGACGTTCGCCGAATGCAGTTCGCCATACATATCCGGATCGAATTCGAAGGGATGTGGCCATTCTTCGAGCTCGAACGCACGGTTGTCCGGGTCGTCATCGGGATTCGCCCACATCTCTTCGAGCGTTGAGAATTCAACGACGTTCGGGCTGATTTCGACCCCGATCTGTTTCATCTGATCCTGGAAGATGACCATGCCGTTCTGGTACTCGTCAAATCCGGAGTAGGTGATGACGTTGAAGGAAAGCTTCGTGCCATCAGCACCTACGCGGATACCGTCGCTACCGGCGGAATAGCCAAGATCGTCCAGCGCCTGCGACGCGGCGTCCTGGTCGAAAATGGGCGGCACGACATTGTCATAGTCGTTGTAGCGGTCGAGCGGTCCCGTCTCTGCAAACTGATTGTGCGAGACAATGCCCCGGCCACGAGTAACCGACTCGGTCCATGAGACTTTGTCGATGCCTGACTCAATCGCCTTCCGAAATGCTGGGTCAGCCAGCGCCTCATGCTTGTGGTTGAAGGCCAGCGTGATCGAAGTGAAGTAGACGTAGTTGTGGAGGGTGAAGTCTGCGTTGTCCTGGAAACGTTCCTGTGCTTCCGGTGGCGTGAATATCCAGTCCAGATCGCCCGATTCGAGAGCGATAATGTTGGCGTTCGTGTCTTCGGTGAAGAAGATTGTGAAGCCATCGGCGAGTGCATCACCCCGGAACCAGTCCTCGTTGCGGACGACTTTGATGAACTGATCGCGTTCCCATTCCGAGAACTTAAAGGGACCGGTGCCAACCGGGTTGAGGTTGAAATCGCTCGTGTTAACATCCTGACCATCAAGAATGTGCATCGGGATGATAGCTATCCGGTTGAGACTAAAGAGTAGTGGCGCGAAGGGCTCACTCATCGTCAGCTTGAGCGTGGAATCGTCGACCTTTTCCCATTCGACGAACTCGCCACTAACTTGAAGCTGGCTGCGGAGCGTAGTATCGGTGTCCTCGGCGGCGATCGTGTCGAATGTGAAGATCACATCGTCGGCGGTAAATGGAGTGCCGTCATGCCAGTTAGCGGTCGCGAGGTTGAGTGTCAGCTCGAGGTTGTCATCGCTGAATTCCCATGATTCGGCGAGGTCAGGCTGCAGGCTGCCAGTATCGTCATAATACATCAGACGGCTGAAGATCGAGAAGTCAGTGTAGTCTTCCGATCCAACAAGGATCGGATTGAGGATGCCCGAATCACCAGCGGTCGATGAGACGTTGATAATCCCGCCGCCCATGCCAGCGGCTGGTTCTTCGGTCGCCGTAGGCTCTGCCGCCGCTTCAGTAGCGGTCGGCTCATCTCCGCCACCGGCTGCCTCAGTCGCAGTCGGCTCGTCGGCGGCCATCTCTTCGGTTGCAGTCGGTTCTTCGTCGACCATCTCCTCGGTGGCAGTCGGTCTCTTCGTTGCCACCACTTGCGGCTGTCGCGGTTGGCGTGTCATCGTCATCGTCTCCGCCACAGGCGGCGAGGACGGCGGCGATCGCTGGCGCTGAAAGCCCTAGTGCGACGGCTCTCTTCAGCACTTGACGGCGGTCGTACTTCAGGCTTGTCGCAAGGGCAACGAGCCTGCTCGCCCTCGACTCTTCCTGTTCGTCCTGGAATCCGAGTCGTTCGTCCACTCTCTCCTCCTTCATTCACGCAACGCTGACGCCAATGCAATCGAAGAAATTCGGCGTTCTAACTCGCGTGCGTCCCCGCGACACCAAACTAGTGTCCGGCTGCAAATGAGACCGATTCCCGATGCAGAGTCTCATACCTGTATACGTCCGAAACGTAATCTTGGCGGTATCGGACCTCTCTGGAATTGTACGGATCTCAGCACTCCAGGACCGAGGATCGGCAGCTACCCATCAGTCATGTCTACCTGAAATGACGCTATGCCAGGCGCTGTCATCGCGCAGACCATGTCACATCGTCTCGCGACGATTGCCCAGGCCATTGCATTGTAGGTAGCCATTCTTCTCTCCGTCAAGATGCAGCAAAACCGCGGCTCATCTGATATTGTGCCCGGCGGCTGCCGACATCGTCGAGTGTGACGCGCTCTGTTCCCTGGGAAAAGGGCATGGTCAACCGTACCGGGCATCGTTCGATGTGCTTGCTCCGGAGGTCTGAACATTAGCCACCATGGGCTCGAAATATGGGCAATGATTCCGATGCGAGATGGCACGAGATATCTCCTACACTATATTTAGGAGATGAATCTGAATAATGATGCTGGAGGCAGTGGTGCGCGTTCGAATTGATCGGGAAAAATGCGTCTCAGCCGGGAACTGTGTTGTGACCGCGCCGACGGTCTTTATTCTGGATGATGAGGAGAAAGCGGCGCTGCTGGAAGTCCAGTCGGTTGACGAAGACACGTTGCGTGTGGCCGCAGAACTTTGCCCGACCGAAGCCATCGTGCTGGAATCTGATGATGGAGAACAGATCTATCCATGACCGCCGGAATTCTTCCGCGTGCACCGGCACAACAACCTCTCGTTGGCCGGGACGATGAATTAACCACGCTACTCGATGCTTTCGACGAGGCCTCGGACGGTTCGGCGCGCGTTGTCTTTGTCAGCGGTGAACCGGGCATAGGCAAGACGCACCTGCTCGATCATTTTGTAGGTCAGGCGAGTGCTGCCGGCGCGCTGGCGTTGCGGGGCAATTGCTACGAAGATGCCGCCATGGCCCCCTATGCGCCTTTTGTTGAAGCGTTGCGGCCATTGCTTGTATCTCAGGACGGTAGTTCAAGCCGGTCTGGCAGCTATTCTTCCGGGCATTGAAGGCGCTCGGGTCGAGCGGGATAATGGCGTTCCAGACATCGTTCGTGATCCCGATGAACGCTTGCGCCTGTTCGATGCCGTCGCGCGCCGGCTGGTTGAAGCGGCAAACGATCAACCTATCGTTCTACTGCTCGATGATCTGCATTGGGCCGATGAGCCGACCGCCCTGTTGCTGCGCTATATCGCGCGGGTTATTCGCACCGCGCCGTTACTCATTATCGGCGCATATCGCGATACCGACCTCGACACGCGCCAGCCTTTTGAGGGCGTGCTGCGCGATCTTCAGCGCGAACGCCTGGCTTTTCGTCTTGCTCTTCGGCGCTTGAATCAGGAGCAAACGTCGGCGATTGTGGCTGATATCCTTGGCGTTAACGTCGAATGAAATCTCAACCAGCTTTCTGACGGCGATTCAGCACGAGTCCGAAGGCGTTCCGTTCTTCATTGAAGAGCTTGTGCTGCACCTGCGGGAGGTCGAGCTGCTCGATCGCAGGGCGGACGGCCGACTGGGATCTCATCGGCCGATGCCGAGGCGGTCGTGCCGCAAAGTGTCCGCAGTGTCGTGGGGCACCGTTAGAGACAATTTCATCGGGCGCTCGTGAAGCCCTGGCTGTCGCGGCGGTCATCGGAAAAGAGTTTTCATTCGAACTTCTGCAAGCAGTCCTCCAGCAGCGCGGCATGGTGCAGGACGATGAGCTCGTTGGATATATAGAGGAAGCGACCCTTCGCCGGCTGATTGTCGAGCGGCGGTTGGCGGTCGGTGATGCAATCTATGCCTTCGCTCACGAGCAGATTCAGAGCGTTCTCTACTGGAGCATGAACGCGATCCGCCGCCGCGCCCTCCATCAGGCGGTCGGCACGAAGATCGAAGAATTGGAACCGGCTCCAGAGCGGCAGGCTGCCCGCCTGGCTTATCACTTCAGCCACGGTGAGAATTTGAGCAAGGCCGCCCACTATCTCTACCTCGCTGCTGAGGACGCGATTCGATTTCGCGCGACTGAACAGGCAATTCGCCACTATGATGCCGCGCTGGAGATTCTGGAAGATCACCCGTCCGAAGATGCCGGAGACGAAAGTTTGGAACTGCGCTTCCGCATCTTGCTCTCACGCGATACCCAGTACGAGTTCGCCCATGCCGATGATGCCCAGGCGGCGGGACTTGCAGCGATCATGCGTTATGCCGATGAGCATGGCCGGGCCGACTGGCGCCTTGACGGCCTACTCCGCTTTGCGCGCTTCTCTGTCCGCACCGGCGACCTCGAACGCGCCGAAGAGTACGCTGCCGAAGCGCGCGAGATCGCCGCGGGCCTTGATGACCGGGCGCGGGCAAGGGCCTCGCTTTCTAGCGCCCAGGCTTCTATCGGTCGTATTCTGGGTGAGCCATCGCGACTCTACCGGCCAAAGGAAAAGCTCATCGCGGCCGTGCAGCATTTGACGGCGGCACGGGAGCAATGTGAAGCGCTGGGCTGGAACCGTGCCGTCGCCTGGGTGACCCAGGATATGGGCGTCGTCCTCTGGCGACTGGCTGATCGTAACGACGAAGATGCCCGGGCTCGAGCGCGTAGTTTCCTGATCGACGCCCTGGAACAGTTCAGAGAAACGAACGACCGCAAGGGCGAGATCACCGCATTGATCGCGCTTGCCTATCGCCGACCCGTTTCTGCGTCGGCGGCAGGTAAACCGCTCCAGGGGAGCTTCGTCGCATTTCTCGAAGAGATCCGGCGCTTGCGGCAGACCGAGCACTTGCTGGAGCGCGAATCAGACCGTCCCCGACTGGAAGCGCTTTCGAGAATGTCGATTCATCTCTACGCGCGCACTCATGGTTGGTACGAGACAGCTCTGGAGCGGGCCAATGAAGCGTTGGAATGGGCGAATTCGGCTCGCAACCTGCGCATCGCATTGTTGGCGCATCTAGGACTCTCCGAGACAGAACGTCTACTTGGTCGATCTGGACGTGCGTTAGACCACGCTAACCGGGCGGCAGCAGTCTTCGAGACCGGGCAGGATGTCGCGGGTCTGCGAGACAGCCAGGGCGAGGATGTCCTGGGGGCACTTGCAAGCGCCTATCTCGCGCTGGGCCAGCCAGAACGAGCGGTCGAGTTTGCGCGCGAGCGTCTAGAAGCCGCCCAGGCGCGAGCGAGTCGGACTGCGCTGGTTGAGGCGACGGTTGGGCTGGCCGAGGCGTTGCTTAGACTCGAAGGCAACGAGGCTGACTCCGAACGCCATGCTCAGGAGACGCTCAGGTTGTCTGCCGATTTACCTGGCACGATCTTCTGGGATATCAGAGCCTTGCTCGTACGCGCTGAGTTGGCCCTGCGGGCGGGGGATGGTGAACGCGCGCTCGACCACGCATCGGCGGCAACGAGCAGGATCGAGGCCCGCGAAACGCCCTTGGTCTGGCTCGTTACGTACGCGGCCTGGGTGCAGGGCCGGGCGCTGGAAGCGTCCGGGAATCGCGACGATGCCCGGAACTGGTTCGAACGCGCCTACGAACACGTCGAGAATACGGCCGAGCATTTGACGACGGACGCATTGCGCGACATCTACATCAAAGACGGTTTCTGTGTCTCGGCGATTCGCGAGGCTGCCGCCCGTTACGGCCTGGGTCGAGGCGCATTGCCTCCGGCCGACACCGCCGACCGGCTGGCCGGTCTGACTCCGCGAGAGCTCGAAGTCCTGACCCTCGTCGCGGCGGGCCGCACCAACCGCGAGATCTCCGACGAGCTCTACATCTCCGAAAAGACCGTCGCCCGCCACCTGACCAACATATTCAACAAGATCGGCGCAGAATCCCGCACCCAGGCCGCCGCCTGGGCCTTCCGGAATGGGATGGCGTAGAGGGTTCATTGCTGCTCCGCCGGTGATCTGATGACATGTGCGCCTACAGCACTTCACACATCCTTTAAGGTCTGCGACCGGGAACTACAACGGGCGGGTTGACGCACTACCCGGGGATAAGTGTTGCAATCAATGTAGTGCTGGAGGATGTATTCGCCAATGTAGGTTGGCGCGCTACGAGATGGTGAACCGGCACGATCCTGAAGGAGATCGTCGTGGCATCTAGGTCGGGTACGCGTGCTCGAAGACCATCTCTACAACGTCGCTTCATCGGTATCGGCGGAGTGGTGTCTCTGCTGGTGTTTGCGCTACTCGTGATATCGACGGATTGGAACCTGGTTCTCGCCTGGATCGTTGCCTGGACGCCAGCCAGCTTTCTGCTCTATGGCTACGACAAAATGCAAGCGAAGCGCGGCGGCTTGCGAGTGCCTGAAATCAGTTTGCTGACAATCGCCGGGGCCGGAGGTTTTGCAGGAGCTCTTACCGCGATGGTTCTCTTCCGACATAAGACGACGAGACGGAAGTTCTGGATCGTCGCGGTCGGTAGCGGGATCATCTTTTGTGTGCTGCTTATAGCTACCGCAATCTAGACGATTGGCTGAACGGCGGTCGGATCTGAGACAGGTGCGTGCCGATGAGTAGATGCGCCTAATGGGCGACTTCAGTCAGTGTGGAGATTTTGAGAGTGGGCCTGAAGACGCGCATGTGTGGGGCGGCTACTGGACAACTCTGGAATCGAACGCGATGAGAATGTCGCTCGGGTCTCTGTCGAATCTTTGCTTTGACATGTGTGCCTTCTATCTGGCCGCATGCGTGGCCCAGGTGCTGTGCCTACCTGACCGTCTCGAATGCTGTGATGGAACGAGATAATCCGAAGCGGTTGGGTCCAGGAGACGCATTCGGGCCGATGTGCGGTGAGGTATCACGACCGATGATCGGGAATGTGACATGACGGATGTGACCAACATCATCGTCTTTGTGCTGGTCGTAGGGTTGCGCATCGGGGTTCCACTCGCGATTCCCCGTTACCCGCTTCCGGCGATGATCGCGGCGCTGGTGCTTGATGCGGTCGATCAGACGATTTATCAAACTTTCACGACCCTGCAACTTGATGGCTATGAGTCTTACGATAAAGCGCTCGACATCTACTATCTGGCGATTGCCTATGTCTCGACATTGCGAAATTGGGTGAATCTGGACGCCTTCCGGACGTCTCGCTTCCTCTGGTACTACCGCCTCGTAGGCGTGACCATCTTCGAGATCTCCCAGTGGAGGCCACTGCTTCTGATATTCCCGAATACGTTCGAATACTTCTTTGACTGGTACGAGGCCGTTTGCACGCGTTGGAATCCACTACGGCTGACGGGGCGGACGATCGTAATGGTCGCGGGGGGGATCTGGATCATTATTAAACTTCCTCAGGAATACTGGCTCCACGTCGCCGAACTCGACACAACCGATGCCATCAAAAAACACATTCTGGGCGTTCCCACCGATACTGGCTGGATCAAGGCTATCAGTGAAAACTTGTGGGCTATTCCAGTCGTTGTGGTGATTGTTGTGGCTCTGGTAGCGATCTGGAGAATCATCTGGCGATATCTGCCCGAATCAGATCGGGATACAACCTGGGACGCGAACGTACATAACGACATCGATGTAACGGCTCAGCTGCCGCATCGTGAACGCGTCAGTCGCGAGGCAGTGATCGAAAAGATTGCCCTCGTCGGGCTCGTCTGCGTCATCTTCTCGCGGATCTTGCCTAACCTGCATACGGATAGCGTGTGGCTCTTCGTCAATGTGGCAGTCATCATCGTAGCTAATGCGTTCATCGGGATCTGGCTGGGAGGACGTGGCCACGTCTGGGCATCAATTCCGCGGCAGTTCGGCGTGATGGCGATCATAAACTTTGGGCTGTCCCTTTCCTGGATCGCCCTTGTATCGAAAAATCAAGACGGTGAACACGTAATTCGCGTGCTTATCTTCTTTACATTGCTCCTGACGCTGATCGTAACTCTCTACGATCGTTACCGCCCATTCAACGAGCAGCGCGTCAACGCTACAAGATCGAGCCAGATGTCATCCGGAGATGTTGTTTGATCCTCGTGAAAGGCAATTGTCATGAGCTTGAGCATGGTTACCATTCCCGGAAAGGGCCGGGAAGAGGGCAAACTCTTGCGCAAACTCGTTCCCCGTTCGAGTCACAGTAACTGGACCCCGGCCCCCAACCGTCGCAGCCCAGTTGAGATGATCTTCGGACAAGATAGCGAGCGGTTGGAGGGACTTGTCCCATATCGACATCAGCGGATGAGCGAATCCCCATTTGCATTCTTTCGCGGCGCTGCCCGAATCATGGCGGCCGATCTTGCAAGCACGCCGGTATCGGGCTTGATGGCGCAGATCTGTGGCGATGCTCATCTCTCCAACTTTGGTCTCTTTGGATCTCCGGAACGGGACCTTGTGTTTGACTTGAACGACTTTGACGAAACACTCACCGGTCCCTGGGAATGGGATCTCAAGCGGCTCGCAGCGAGTCTCGTCGTCGCATCACGTCACAACAGATTCAAAGACAAAGAGGCGGATAACGTCGTCAAAGTTGCCGTTCGGTACTACAGCGAGACGATGGCCGATTTAGCCACACTTCCTGCTATCGATATCCGCTATTCACACGTTCGGGCCGAAGATATCCCGAGCTTTCTATCCAAGTCACTTAGTCTCACTCCGTCGGAGGCGAAGAAGCTCGAAAAGAATCAGAAGAAGTTGTTCAAGAAAGCACGGACCAGGGACAGCCACCAGGCGCTCTCCAAATTAGCTGTCAAGGTTGACGGCCACTATCAGCTTCATCTCCGATCCACCGTTCCTCGTGCCGCTTTCGGAACTCCGAGGCGATCTCCATCCGGACCACCTGCGCGAAATCGTCCAGATCGCTTTCGAGGGCTACCGAGCATCCTTGCCAGATTCACGACGCCATCTTCTCGATCGCTACGAGTTGCTGCATGTCGCATTGAAGGTCGTCGGTGTTGGCAGTGTCGGTACGCGCTGCTTTGTGGTGTTGTTCGAAGGGCGTGGAGTCGGCGACCCGCTGATACTCCAGGTGAAAGAAGCCGGGACGTCGGTACTTGCGGAGTTTCTTGAACCAAGTGTCTACGAAAATCAGGGGCAACGGGTTGTCGAGGGACAGCGGCTCATGCAGTCAGTGAGCGATATCTTTCTGGGATGGACGCGAATTCCAACGCTAACAGGCTCCTACCGCGACTTTTACTGGCGCCAGTTGAGGGATATGAAGTTTTCGGCTCCTATTGAGCAGTATGTCCCCCTGCAAATGGACGCTTACGCGAGACTGTGTGGCCTTACACTTGCCTATGCACATGCACGAACGGGAGATCCGGCTGCGATCGCTGGATACGTTGGTTCAGGGAGTGCCTTCACGGAAGCAGTCGCTCAGTTTGCGCATGCCTACGCCGACCAGAACGAGCAGGATTTTCAGGAATTTGTCGCAGCCGTTGACGGTGGGAGTCTCATCGCGGCTTCATCTGACCCAGTCGTTCAGTGAGCGGTATTGATTCTCTACACTCATGCCCTTCCATAGTTAGTATCGGCCACTTGAGCGATTTTGGCTGGGTCTGAAAGGGCTTCGCGGCACAGGTTCTTCAGCGGCGGCACGTTCGGAAATCGTGAACGGAGCACGATGCAAGTTAGTCGGTATAGCTGGCTTGGAGCTTGTTCGGTACCGCCCGTTCGGGGGGCGCTCAAACGGGGTTGTTGGGTAGGCAGCAAGATTCCGGAGAAGGGTTGGACGAAATGATACAAGTGCCGATGCCTGCGTTTGTCGTGCGATGGCTCATCGCCGCAGTCGCCCTCGCTCTCACCGCCTGGCTGATGCCGGGTATAGACATTAGCGACAGCAACGGGGTCATTGCCGTTCTGGTTATGGCCGGTGTGTTGGGGTTGGTGAACGCGATAATCAGACCGATTCTGACACTGCTGTCATGCGGTCTTGTGATTGTAACGATGGGCCTATTCCTCCTTGTTATCAACGCCATCACTCTCTGGCTCTCAGCCTGGATTTCTGAAAACTGGTTGGATGCAGGGTTTTCGATCGATGGTTTTCTTCCCGCTTTCTTTGGCGGAATCATCGTAGGCGTGATCTCGTTCTCCTTGAATCTGCTGGTGACTTCAACCGATGATGAATAGGATCGCGACAAGGGATAGCCGTAACGGGATCGAGCATAGCCCGACATCAAAATTGCCAGTCGGACCGCTATCGATTCGCGACGGTCAATGCCATTCGCATTGTTGATCCGAATTTCCCGATGGTTGCATGCTTCCTCGTATCAGTAGCTCGGAATGAGTAGGGCTGGACCTCTCCCCGGCAGCGGCAATAGGACTCCCGGTGTGGACTGTTACTTCGCGAGCCAGCGGATCGCGGCGGTGACGGCCGTCGAGACGGACTCAAGCAGCTCTGGTGTCGTGGCACGGTCGGGCGTGTCTTCGGGAGCGTGGAAGAGATGAAAGCCGCCGACGAGGGAGAGCAGCGGGCGTTCGAATTGGACCCAGTTCTTCGACTCACCTTGCCACTCAGCGGGGTCGTGCAATGGATGCGGGACAACCGTTGCGATGCCGACGGTTTCGAGCGCAACGGCGATGCGTTCCACGTTCACAGGGTCAGCGGAAACGCGGCCGGTCAGGCTTCTGGTCAATGTGGCTTGTCCGTCGATCGGAGGCGCTTCAGCCGCCGCGACGCTTGCTCCGATGTGGACGATCGCACGCGGCCTGCCGCGCAATTCTCTGACCGCCAGCTGAGCGCCCTGATGATGCAATTCGTGGCCACTCGCGCCGATGAAAAGTACCGGGAAGTCAAGCGCGAGCGCTTCTGCGGCCTCGAGAGCGACGGCGATGCCGGTGCCACGCTCGCCGGCACAGCGGAACCAGCCTGAGATCGGCGTGGTGATGACGACTGTTTCCTCGATTTCGCCTTCACCGTAGCGTCCAACCACATTCGCCGACTCGCCCGGGACGATCCGCGCGTCGATTTCTACCTGAATGTCGGCCGATCCCAGTTGCTCACCGAATGCTCCCGGAACAAGCAGGGTAGGTAGTCCGCTACCGGGGACCGGCGTCCGGTTCACCGCATGGAGCAAGCCGCTGGGCCCGCCAGTCGCGACGACTGCTGCCGTCGCACCGTCGGATATGGCTTGACGCGCAAAGGAGCCGAAAATGCTGTCGAGTCCGGTATTCGACAGTCCCGGTTCCCAGATCAGTGTTGCTGGATTATCCGTCGCAACCTGGCCGACGCCTTCGTAGAAGAGTGGGATGGATTGAACCGATTCTCCGTCAATCAGCACCTCCCATTCGGCCTCGTAGCGGTCAAACGTGAATGGCTGGTGTTCGACCAGCGCGCCTGACTGGCGGAGGTGTTCTGAGAGCCAGGCTATCGTTGCCTGGTCTACAGGAGTGCCGGTGCGGTGCTCGCCGAGATCGGAATACTCCGTGACGAGTTCGTAGAGTTGTGTGCCATTGCGGCTCATGTGTCGCTCTTTTCAGAAATAATCATCTTTGTGGCCTATTCATCGTGAGCCATGCTGCTGGCCAGGCGGACAAGAAGATGGCTGTGAGTTTGCCTGCTTGCTGGTTCGCGGCGGAACGGAGGCGACTCGCCGATCGCCGGTACGGTGGCCGGGTATGGCACTGGCAGATTATCCCAGTCATTGGCTAGCGCCCGGTGAACTTCGGTTCGACACGCTCGCGGAAGGCATCGAAGAAGATGCGATGGTCGTCGCCCATCAGCAAGCAGTGCCTGGGCTTGAGCTTCGGCTTCAATAGCTGAGAGCAGGTCCATATTCCATTCGTTGTTGATCATCCGTTTCGTCATTGAAAGCGCCAATCCGGGTCCATCGGCCAGCCTGCGCGCCCAGTCGTTGGCAGCCGCCATTAGTCCATCTGGCTCTACGACGCGGTTGGCGAGGCCCCAGCGCTCGGCGGTTTCGGCGTTGATCGGGTCGCCAAGCATCAGGGCTTCGGTCGCCCGGCTCTGACCGACGATGCGTGGCAGGAGATAGGCCGCGCCCATATCAGCGCCGGTCAGGCCGACCTTGGTGAAGAGGAAGGCGATGCGGGCTCTTGAGGAGAATATCCGCAAGTCGGAAGCCAGAGCGATGACTGCGCCCGCGCCTGCTGCCATTCCGTTGACTGCGGCGATGATCGGCTTATCTAGCAGGCGCATGTTCGCGATCAATTCACCAGTCATGCGGGTAAACTCGAGATGGCCTTTGACATCCATCTCAAAGAGCGGCCCGATAATGTCATGCACGTCGCCGCCCGAACAGAAGCCTTTGCCCTCGCCAGTGATGATGACAACACGCACTGAATCTTCGCTCTTGAGCACCGCCATCAAGTCGCGTAGCTGTCCGTAGATATCGAAGGTCAGCGCATTGAGGACGTCGGGACGATTCAGCGTGATCGTCGCGATGCCGTCGTCTGTGTTGTAGTCGAAGTCGTAGTTCATCGTTTCCCCTTGTATTAAGACACCGAACTCCTCCGCGTGAATTTAACCTGTAACAACCGTGTCATTTTGACCGGGTACCCCGTCGAAGTGACTCGATTGCTACTCATTCTGCTCCGGGGTCATGTTCAAGTTTGTCGGCTGAATCAAACACAAATCCGCCCGTCCTCCGGCGAGCAGTGTGTTGGGTTGGTTGCTGGTGTCCATATAGCCGGTCGCAAGCGTCGGGAGACCGGATTCGTTGCGGATGATGTCGCTGAGTTGGGCGAGGCTGTTGGGGCCATAGTCGTAGCGCTCCCGGGTCGAGACTTGCCCGGCGTGGACGGCGATCAAGTCGCAACCACGCTCGCGCAAATTACGAGCGATGCAGATGGCATCCGCTGGCGCCAGGCCGTTTCGCAGCCGATCGTCTCCGTTCAGGGCGACCAACAACGGTCGGCCGGCGGGCCATGCGTCGCGAACAGCGTCGAATACCTCTAACGGATAGCGTTGCCGGTTCTTCCATGAACCACCGTAGTCGTCCTCGCGCCGGTTCGTCGCGGCGGAAAGGAAGCTGCTCAGGAGATAGCCGTGAGACATATCAAGCAACAATCCGTCGAACCCGCTGTCAAATGCGACTCGTGTGGATTCGATGAAGGCGTTGCTGACCTGCTGCATATCTTCTGCGGACATTTCTCGCGGAATCGCGCCGCCCGGATGATAGGCGAGGGGTGATGGAGCCAGCAGATCCCAGCCGTTCCGGCGTAGCGGCAGGTCGATGCCCAGCCGTCGAGGGCGGGTCGAACCCCGACGACCGGCGTGATTCAAGCGGGCGATGATAAGCGCATCCGAAGTCTCGTGAACGCTCGTGACAATTCGCCTCCAGTTCGCGCAAGCTCGCTCGTCATACAAGCCCACATCTTCAGGCGTGATGCGACCGCTGGCCGTGACGGCGAGTGGGGCGGTGATGATTGCGCCGGGATTGCTGGCTGCCAACGCAGCGTAATGCCCCGAGTGTGCGGCATCCGGTATTCCATCGCTCGCGGCCAGGCCGGGTTGCTCGGAGACGACGATGCGGTTTGCAAATGTGGCGTCGCCGACCTGGAATGGAGCGAACAGCGGCGGGGGTGCGACGATTGGGGCAGTTGCACGACCGTTGGATTGAGAGGCGAACCAGCGCTCGGCAGCCGCGACGAAATAGGCGTCGCGAGTGCGCAGGTTGTCATGCGTGATGCGCCCGCTGCGGGTCATCAGGTGGTAGCTGAACTGGCGCGGATGGAGATGATGGTAGCGGGCGATGTGTTCGAAGTAGTCCTGGCTCTCCTCGGCTGCGTCCTGAATGATCTGTACTCTCGGGCGCCGGGCGAGTTCGTAGTCACGTAGCGCGTCACCGACAGCGTCGTGGCGTTCAAAGGCTTCGGCCAGGCCGATCGCATCCTCCATCGCGAGCTTGGTACCCGAGCCAATCGAGAAGTGGGCAGTATGGGCGCTGTCGCCAAGTAGGACGACGTTGTTCGCCCTCCAGCGCCGATTGTGCAGTGTTGGAAATAGTAGCCAGTGGGAGCGATTCGAACGCAGGCGATGACCGCCCAGATGTTCTGCGAACAACTCCTCGCAGAAGGCCACGCTGGCGTCTTCATCTACCTCGGATAGACCGGTGCGTTCCCATGTCTCCTGGCGGCACTCCACGATGAAGGTGCTGGTTTCGGAGTCGAAGGGATAGGCATGAGCCTGAAAGATGCCGTGCTCTGTTTCGCGAAAGACGAAGGTGAAGGCGTCATACACGCGATCGGTGCCAAACCAGATGTAGCGCGCATTACCGAAAGCGATACGCGGTTGAAAGCGTTCAGCTCGTTCTTCTCGCAGGATGCTATTGACGCCGTCGGCTGCGACGATCAGGTCGGCTTCCGGCAGGTCAGCGAGACCAGTCACGGGATGCTCGAAGTTGAGATCGACGCCAAGCGCTTCGCAGCGTCTGATCAGGATATCGAGCAGGTGCCGGCGGCCAATGCCGGCAAATGGCTGGCCGTTGATGCGAACCACTTCTCCCTTGATGTGCACGTCGATAGCATCCCAGAGGGCGAAATTCTCGGTGATCTCATCGAACGTCGTCAGGTCAGCCTCGCGTAGCGCGTTGAGCGTGCGATCGGAGAAGACGACGCCCCAGCCGTAGGTCGCGCCGCGCGGGTTGCGTTCGTAGAGACTGACAGACCAGTTCGGGTGAGCTCTTCTTCAGCAGGATCGCGGCGTAGAGGCCGGCCGGACCGCCTCCCGCAATAGCGATCTGGCGTGTATTTCCGCTCATCCGAGGATATCTGCCAGGCGCTGCAGTTGCGCGATGTTGTTCGAGGTTGGGAAGAGCACGAGATGGTCACAACCGGCATCGGCGTAACCACGTATGAATTGGATGACGTCGCGCGGCGATCGCAGCAACCCATCGGCGATACGCAACGCAAAGGGGCCGGTGAAAGCGTAGTAGTCGAGCAGGTAGGCTGCCCCTGCTTCAGCTTCGTCATCGCCGAGCGCAAAGTAGCCCATGCCCCAGAGGGCCGGGCGTCCTGGACGGCCGCACTCAGCCCAGGCTGCTCTGGCGCGTTCCGCCGAACGCTCGAATGCACGTGGCGGCCCACCGCCGTGGATGTAACCGTCGCAGTAACGAGCGGAGCGTGCGTAGGCTGGGTCGCCGAGTCCACCGACAAGTAATTGCGGACCACCCTCCTGAACCGGGCGCGGGCCGATTTCGGGCGAGTCCCAGATATCACGCAGGTCGTGCAGTTGCTGCGTGAGCCGCGCGCCACGTTCGCATAGGGCACGCCCGCAACGCGATAGTCGTCCTGCCGCGCGCCGAGCGCCAACCCGAGCGTCAAGCGCCCACCGGAGAGGACATCAATCGTCGCAGCCTCTTTCGCCAGCAGAGCGGAGTTCCTCAACGGTCCGATGATGACCGTCGTTGCGAGCCGCACACGCTCGGTGACAGTTGCTACCGCAGCCAGCGTTGCCAGTGGGTCGAGGCTGTCGTACACGACCCGGTCGAAGACACTCAGGCTTGCGAAGGGCCCGTTGTCGGCAGCCTGAGCCCATGCGGTAATCGTCGCACCTGCCGTGCCAGGAATTGTATTCGGCAGTCCGATACCGACTTCCATCTCGTTGTTACTCCCCGCCGTAGATTTCGCGCAACCGGAAGCGCTGGAGTTTGCCAGTCTCCGTTCGCGGGAGCGATTCGAGGAACTCGATCCGGCGCGGGTATTTGTAGGGTGCGATGACGGCCTTGACGTGATCCTGCAGTTCTTGCACCAGATCCGGTCCGGCCTGCTTGGGATCGCGCAAGACGATGAAGGCGCTGACCAGATTGCCGCGTCGCTCATCGGGCAATCCGACGACGGCACATTCGTGGACGGCAGCATGCTCCAGCAGTGCGTCTTCCACCTCCGGCCCGGCAATGTTGTAGCCGGACGAAATGATCATGTCGTCGCTGCGAGCCTGATACCAGAAATAGCCCTCGTCGTCCTGGAGATAGGTATCGCCGGTGAGGTTCCAGCCATCGCGCACGTAATCGCCCTGGCGTTGAGGGTCGTCCAGATACCGGCAGCCAGTCAGGCCGCGCACCGCCAGCCGGCCAACCTGGCCGCGCGGTAGTTCGTTGCCTTCTTCATCGTCGACGATCCTCGCCTCGTAGCCGGGCACCGGCGTTCCAGTTGCCCCGGCCCGTATCGGGTTACCGCCACCGGCCGAGATGAAAATGTGAAGCATCTCGGTCGCACCGATGCCGTCCAGCATTTCGATTCCAGTCGCATCGCGCCATAAGTTGAAGGTCGAGGGCGGCAGGTGCTCGCCGGCTGAGACGCAGTTGCGTAGCGACGAGATGTCGTAGTCGCGGACCAGATCGAGCAGCTCGCGGTACATGGTCGGTGCGGTGAAGAGGCTGGTGATGCGATGATTCTGGATTGCCTCCAGCAGTGACGCCGGTGTTGCGCGCTCAAAGAGCACGGTGGAAGCCCCGACGCGCATCGGGAAGAGCAATATACCGCCAAGTCCGAAGGTGAAGGCGAATGGCGGAGTGCCGCTGAAGACGTCCTCCGGCCGCGGCGCGAGGATGTGTTTCGCATAGCCGTCGCAGATGAGCAGCACATCACGGTGGAAGTGGACACAGCCCTTGGCTTGCCCAGTCGTGCCGGAGGTGAAGGCGATCAAGACGACGTCGTCGCGGAATGTATTGACGTTGTCGAATGTCTCAGGTTTGGTAGCCGCCTGTGCGAAGAGGTCATCTTCATCTGTCCCGCCATAGACAACGAGCTTCGGATCAATGTCGCTCACCCGCTCGATGCCCGCCTGCAAGTCTTCCAGAAAGCGGAAATCGCAGAGGCAGAGACTGATCTGTGCCTTTTCGATGACGTACTTCAATTCGCCAGCGCGTAACAATGGCATCGTCGTCACGACGACACCACCTGCCTTGACTACGGCATACCAGCAGGCGGCGATCCAGAGATTGTTCGGACCCCGCAGTAGCACCCTGTTCCCGGGTTCAAGTCCGTAGTCGTCAACAAGGACGTTGGCAATCTGATTGGCTTGTCCCAGCAACTCGCGGTAGGTTGTCGTTTCGCCGTTGAAGATGATGCAGGGACTATCGCCGTGACCCGTTTCGACCATCCTGTCGAGTAGCTCAACTGCGCAGTTGATCTGCTCCGGGTAGCCAATCGATTCACCCCCTGGCAGCTCGAATGCAAAGTCGGGCCATGCCTCGATAGGCGGCAGATGGTCCCTGGTGAACGTATCGATGTGAGCGGTCGACGACGTCTGCGAGGTCATACGCAGCTCCTTCGATTCGCGTCGCGAGTTGACGTGTACATATACGCTAGCACGTCCGGATCACTATTCGAGAGTGGGCGGTCGGTTTCCAGCACGGTTTTGTCCTCTATTTTGCTCCCCCTGCACTGTGAAACCGTACACGGCTTGCGCCGAAGAGACAGATAAACGCGCCGAGTAATGGCGACTCAGCGAGTCGCCGGTACGGGTGTTCGAGTTGTGCTGCTACGCTCGGTCTGCAACCGTACTACATCACTTCGCCACCAGCGACAGCGATGGCTTGCCCGGTGATCGATGCCGAGGAGGGCAGACAGAGCCAGCCGACGGCGGCGGCGACCTCGTCCGGTTGGATGAAGCGTCCTTGTGGATTGAAGCGTTCGAGGCTACGGCGAGCATCTTCTTCGCTACGGCCGGTTTGTTCCGTGATGTTGGCAATCGAATCTGCCAGCAAATCGGTCTCGGTGAAACCAGGACAGACGGCGTTAACCGTGATACCCGTTCGGGCCAGTTCGAGCGCCAGCGATCTCGTCATTCCGACGATGGCGTGCTTGGCGGCTGCATAGGCGCTGACGTATGCGTAGCCGGTTAGCCCGGCTGTGCTGGCAATGTTGACGACGCGCCCCACGTTCAATGTCACGCATGCCCGGCAAAACGGCCCGGGTGCAACGCACGGCACCGAGCAGATTGACATCGAGCATTCTCTGCCAGAGGTCGATCTCTCCATCTTGAAATGAACGACTCTCGGCGCTGCCTGCGTTGTTGATCAGAATATGAACCGGACCGTTACGCTCAATCGCCTTTGCGATGCCGATAAGCACACTGGCGTCGTCGGTGACGTCAATACGAATGGCGAAATGACTTGGCCCTAGTCGAGTACGTTGCTCTTCGAGTGCTTCAAGCGTGCGGCCCGCTAGTGTGACGGTCGCGCCGAGATGCGCCAACTCGACGCTGATCGCAGCGCCGATACCCCGGCCGGCACCGGTGACAAGGGCGTGCTTACCGCCGAGTGGTCGATCCTGGGACATTTGCGATTCCCGTTCCTCCAGTCGACAATGCGAGTGTGCTGGATCAGGATAGCGCGATGAGAGAGTGAGTTCAGATCAATGCAGATCTTACAACCCGAAGGCTGGGCCAGGCCGCGCGGCTATTCGAACGGTGTCGCCGCCGAAGGCCGGCTGATCTTCATCGCCGGTCAGATTGGCTGGAATGCCGCCTGCGAGTTCGAGTCGGACAATTTCGTCGACCAGACCCGCCAGGCATTGTCGAACATTGTTGTTGTACTGGCAGAGGCCGGGGCTACGCCGGCACAGATCACTCGTATGACCTGGTATGTTGCTGACAAGTACCAGTACCTTGCCGCCGCCCTCGAAGTCGGCGCCGTCTATCGCGAGATCATCGGCGACCACTATCCAGCCATGACTCTTGTTGTCGCTGGTTTGTTGGAGGACCGCGCGCTCGTCGAGATCGAAGCGACAGCGGTCATTGAGGATTGAGGCTATCTCTGGTTATCAGAGAAGCAGGCCAGCGCGGCAAGTTGCCGTCTGGAACATTTCGGCTAAGGTCAGGGCTGCAACTGCGGGGAAGTCTCAGCATAAGGCCATAGGACCATGGCGCTGTTCGTCTGAGAGTTCTTTATTCCGTTCAGCGTGACGAAAACGTCGTTCATCGACGCGGAAATGGATTGCGAGGATGCCGTTCGGCACCTGATGCCTATGCCGGAGAAGCTTCGAGCGGAGGCAAGCACTGGAGCAGCATATCGACGTCATCTATCGTTATTCGCCCGGCAGCGATATCTTTGCCAGCCTCGCCGAGGACGCGAGCACGTATTTGGCCCGCGCTCAGAGGATTTTCATTGTCGAGATAGCCTTCTGCACTGAGGTATGTGCGCAAGGCTTCGATGTGGTCGGAGCGCAAGCGGGAGACACGACCGCTATCCAGGCGCTGAAGCAGCTTCCCGGCGTCTCCGTTAACCTGCTCAGCCTGGACGACTATGCGATCCAGAAAATGCGGGAGTGAACGCTTCAGAATCGAGAATACGCCGCTCGGTCTACTGGCCTGCCCGTATCCGACGCGTCGAGCCTGAAGCGCCGCGTCGACTACTTGGCGCGGGCCAGTGCAGATCGAGAACACTTGCGGACTGGTGAGTTCCTCGCCGCCGTACTCGACCAGTGTTCGCATCTGCCCCCAGGTCGAGATGCCGAGTGTAAGTAGATGATGCAGGGGCTCCGGTTCGTGGATGAGATACCAGAGGTGGACGGCATCAGGCCCCAGAGTCTGAGACTGATACTCGGGCACATGGAGCTGGCCGCGATACGTGCTGATGCGTCAGTCCGGCCGGTCGAGGAACTGCCGGGCGGGACGGCTGGAGATCTTCAAGTACCGAACGCTCGTATTCCGGAAGCTGGCGCGTTTCAACCAGACTGATAACCCGATAAGGAAGCCCGTCGTACTCGCGGAGCAGTCTCCGCCATTTGCCGACTTCGTCGAGTTGAGCGGTGAAATAGAAGATCTGGCGACCGTTACGACAGATCTCGCAGACCGATCGGATGATCGCTTCGGCGCGGTGCTCGTCGGCATTGCCGAGTGTCTCGTCGAGAAACAACGGCAACTTCGGGCCGTGCTCCATATCCTCGACAAACCCCATCCGGACCGCCATCAGCAGTTGCACGCGGGTCGCGCTGGATAGCTCGTCGAGACCATGGTTCATGTTTGTCGTCGTGTCGACTGCCCGGAATGACGGCGATGGGGTGTCGCTGAATTGCAGAACATAACGCCCCTGGGTCATCCTGACGAATAACTCGCGAGCGCGGTGGAAGACATGCGGCCGGTCACGATCGCGAGTCTGATGCCGGATGAAATCAGCAAGCATCCAGCCCGCCGCCAGTCGATAGCCTTCCTCGCGGTCGTCTCTGAGGATGTCTCGGGCCATCTCTTCCTCGGCTAGCGCCTGCTCCAGATCGCGTTCCTGCTTTGCGCCGGCGATGCGTGTCTCAACTTCAATGATCTTGCGGTGAAGCTTTTCGATCTCTCCGGCGCGCAGTCGGGCGGCTTCCAATTCCGCCTCGAGCACGAACTCGTCGCGCTCTAATAGAGGTGAGGTGCTCGCCCAGCTCCGCGCGGGCGTGCTGTGATGCGAGTTCAGAATCTCTGACGGCCGCACTCGCCGCAAGATATTCATCTCGTTGGGCCTGCCAGTCGGCGAGCGTCTGGCGCTCACCGTCTGCGAGCCCGAGGTATTCGAACAGTCCCCGGCGCTCGCGATCAAGCCGCTCGATCTCCGGCATGGTGATCTCTTCTAGGGTATGGCGGCTATTCATGATCTTCTGGCGGGCTGCCTCTAGCTGCTGTCGCCGCTGGTCGAGATCGTCGATGTATCCCAGGATCACCGTCTGTTCGGTAGATGCCGGGTATCCTGCCGTCGCGAGGTCGCGATTCAGGCTCGCGAGGAACTCATCATGCCGTTCTCGCTCCTTACTTGCTTGCGCACGGGCGACAAGAAATTGGCTGTCGGCCACCTGCCAGCGGTCGAGATTCTGGGCAATGAGAAAGAGATCGGTCGGGCTGCGATGCTTCCAGTCCCATACGCCGCAAGCTCACGGCGCCATTTGTTGTCGATCTCCTGGAAGGTCGACACGGCCTCTTGCCAGCGGCCTTTGAGATTGGCCCATCGCAGTGCCTTTGCTTGCTCCAGTCTGCATGTGGCGCAATTCACGATTGAGGTCGTCGGATAGCGCTTCGACCTGTGCTGCTTGCCAAGAGAGGGGCTGCTCCAACCCGAGGCGGGTGTATTCGTCACGGGCGTAGGTTGCGCGCATAGAGGCAGGTTGTGGGCGGAGGACGATCGCGATGAGGGGCGGAACAGCAACCAGGATGCTCGCAATCAGGAAGAGCGCATTCCCGATGACGGCGGCGGCAATCACGACCAGCAGGATAATGCCGCTGGCGATACCTGCTGGCAGCAACCAGCGGAACGCGGGGATGCTTGAGGCGCCTTCAGATCGCAGCCAGGAATTGAGCAATGCCGTGCCCTGCCGGAGCCGGTCTACATCGTCGTGAGGCTGAAATTCGCCCAGCCAGCTGCGCAATTCCTCGGCGGTATCTCGTTCCACCCGAGCCTGCTCGAACTCCCTCGCCAGCTTGACAAGTTGGCGCAGGCCGCCGGTTCAAGCGCCCTGATCCGGGACTCGTCAATCAACCCGCTCAGCTGGCGGGCAGCGTGATCCCTTTGCTGGCGACGCGCATCGCTGTCCTTCTCCGCCTCCCGCACACGAGCTGACTGATCCTGGAGCTGCTGGCCCTTTGCCCGCAGTGCGGCGACAAATCCTGTTGGCAGTGTGATGTCGGCCAGGCCGGAGCCTTCGACCTCCGCTTGTGCGACCTGAATTTCCGCTTCGATCTGTCGCTGGCGATGCTCGTATTCGGACGCCCGGTCGCGAATCTCATCCAGCCGGTCCAGTTCGTCACCGCTGAGGCGAGCGATGCCTTCCGGCAGGGCATCTAGCGTTTCATGCGCCAGCTTCAACTCCCTATCGCGATGAATCGCGACGAGAGCTTTTTCCAGCACCGCTACATCGAGCATTGCGGCGCGGGCTTCGTCGAGACGTTGCTTCGATTGCTCCAGATCCTGCTGCTCCCGTAACAGTCCTTGCTGGGTCCTCAGCGCTTCGCGGGTTTTCTGGTTTGCGGCTCGCAGTGCGCTGATGTTGTTACGCGGTCGCGGTGGTGAGTCACGATATCCAAGTGTTGCCCGGGCGGCGTCGACGTCGTAACCACCGGAAGACTCACGCAGGATGAGGTTGGCAAAATCGGCGTTGTTGGCTTGCAGCAGATCAGGCAGAGTCAGGATATACCGATCGCGGGCAGTCGTTGGATCTACCGGAAGCCGCGCACCTTCCACCCCCTCGCGGCGGACGCCAACAACCCCGGTGTCGATATCAACCTGCCATGCCAATCCCTCGATCTCCAGATGGCCAGTCAAGGATGCGCGTGACCATCCTTGCAGGTCGTTCCAGAGCAGCATCTGAAGCGCCTGCGCGGTCGTCGACTTCCCCGATGCGTTCGGGCCGTAGATGACGTTGATGCCATCGGTCAATTCGGAGATCGAATATGGTGAATGAATTCCCGGAGTACGGCGGATATCGAGTCGACGGAAGGAGAGGCTCGATCTTCCCTCGCTCATACCGGCTCCTTCTGCGCGATCAGCGCGTCGAGCAGGGACCACGCCTCCGCGCGCAAGTTTCTCAGGACTCGAGCATCATCTGGAGCGTCATCGACTGCGATGCCAGAGAATATGCTGGAGTCGTGGATACCCCGCAATTGTCGGGTCGTCGCGGCGATGAGTTCGCCGTAGAGGTCCAGCCCCTCGCCGTCGTCGAGCGCGCGGATGAACTTCGCCACTTCACCGGGCGGGTCGTTTCTACCGGCGATAGCGTCGAGGTCGATTGCGGGACGCGTCTCGATATCGATGCGCTCGATGATTGCCTCAACGCCGCTTGCGTTGGTCAGATTGAGATCTTCACTGGCCGTCTCCGCGATCCCACGCAGCTTGCCGTGGTGCGCCGTCCGTCCGGTGAGCGTCACTCGACAGGAAAGACAGGTCAGACGCTCGTAGCGATGTTCGTCGCGTGCCAGTGCATCGCGCAAAGCCGAGACGATCTTCGAGCGGATGTCTTCATCTGACACGGTATCGGAGAGGTCGACAGTCAATGGGAGGTAGCGGACGGTCGACAGAGGAATTCTTCGCGTCGTGACCCTGCCGGTTGGATCAATCGTCGCCAGAGTCGCGCCGTGCAGGCCGCCCTCGCCGGGGTCCATCGCCTGCGGTGATCCCGGGTACATTACGACTGGTTTGCCCGCTACAGCGATAGTCATTTCACCATGGATGTGACCGAGCAACCACATGGCTACTCTTTGACTCTGCAGTACTTCGAGCCCAACCGGATCATAGCGACTGCCCGGCTGGTCCAGATCTGCGTGCAAAAGCCCGAGGACCGGCGTCCCATCGGATGAGGGCTCGTAGGTTTCGAGTGCTGAGCTACTGACGTCCTGCTGGGGGAACGACCATCCGTCAATATGCAGCACCGGACGCCCATCTCGTTGAATGGTTTTTCGCTCCCATTGCCCGCCACGGCCCAGCAGATGAAAGCGCTCGAGAGCAAGCGCATCGGCAAGTTGAGGCAGGACGTCGAAGTCATGGTTCCCGGAGACGGCGTAGCTATCAATTCCCGCGTCGGCCAGGCGCCGCAGACCGCGTTCCAGTGGTCCAATTGCTTCGAAATAGCGATTGTCGCGATCGACAAGATCCCCGCTCAAAGCCACGATGTCTACTCGCTCTATCAGCGCAGTGTCGACGATGGCGTCCCAGGCTGCACCGCAGGAGTGCTCCGGGCCACTATGGGTGTCGGGGAGTTTGCTGGACCTCCGACCAATATGGAGATCGCCGGCGCAGAGTATCCGAAGGGCGGTTTCACTCATCGATTCCATGCTCCGAACGTGGTTCCAGGATACTACTGCCCGTTCTACTTAATTGTCTTCCCGCGCTGAACCTGCATATGTCGGCCGGGGTTGTTTCGACGGTCAGAAGCGCTGACGGTAGGTCCATATAGATGCCCTCAATCGGCAGCTGCGTCTGCTTCCGGCAGCCAGCCCCAGGGACGCGGCCCCCATTCGGGTGAGATGAGCTCGCCGGCGCGTACGGTCTGGATGGGAACGAGAGCAGTGTCGCCTCGCAACACCTCGCCGGGAAGATCGCGGAATATCCAGCGGCCCTGTTCGACCTTCAACAACGTCACGTCGGCTTCGTAGCCTGGAGCGAGACGGCCGATCTGGTCGTCAAGGCCGAGGACTTTGGCCGAGGAAGACGTCGTCATGCGGATGACGTCGTGCAGGCTGAGCCCGAGTGCCATGAATTTGGCCATGATCTCTGTCAGGCTGTGGACGAGCCTGGTGCGGCCACCTCCAGTCAGATCGGTTCCGATGACGTCGGGTAGCAGGCCCTGATCCATTAGCCGTCGAGCGACCTCGAAACTGAAGTTGCTGCCGCCCGGTGAACTCTCCATCACAACTCCACGAGCGCGAGCTTCAAAGACTTCCGGCATCGCCTGTCCATCGGCATTTAGCAGGCTTCCCGGCTGATGGGTGTAGATGTGGGCCAGGATATCGCCCTTGTCGAGGTTGGTCAGGACGGCCTCTGTAAGCGTTGGACCATCCGCTTCAGCCTGGGGATCGCCGATGTGAATCATCTGCATCCCTCCGGACTCACGTGCCGCTATGCGGGTTAGCTCGACCATGCGCGCGCCCATCGTCGTGACGGCTGGGCCCACCGCACGAAGTTTGATGCCGATGATGGCGTCGGGGTATCGCCGTGCTGTCTCAACTGTCGCTTCCAGATCGATGTCGTCATCGATGCGGATGGCCGGGATGAAGGCCTGGCCGTTGCGGGCAATATGGAGAAAAGCGAGGTTACGCGTCTTCGCCTTCGTGATGACCTGATGGTAGAAGGGCCCCCAGGTGCAGGGACCGGCTGTTCCTGCGTCGATGACCGTCGTGACGCCCGACTGAACGCCGATCAGGTCGGGATCGATGCTGTGGCTGATGTGGGTATAGGTGTGGGCATGAATGTCGATCAGCCCTGGAACAACCAGCAATCCACGGGCATCGATTTCTCGCGTTGCGCCGAGGTGATTGAGATTCGGACCAACCTCAACGATGTAGTTGCCGGTGATAGCGACATCGGCTGTGCCGTCGAAGTCGGAAGCCGGATCGATGACCCGGCCGCCGCGGATCAGGAGATCGACATTTTCAATAGTGCTCATGGTTCGCTCCATTCCAAGATGGTCATTTTCACCATCTATAGCATGAGCGGACCAATACAGGGGCTATCTGAAGCTCCTTGGGTCACGGGAGCGGCGCGAAGATGTAGCTTTCGCTATCGAAATCCTGGAGGAAGGCGTTGAGCGTCTCCGGATCTTTCGTCAATGTCCAGTCAATGCGCCCGTTGATTTCCGTCTCGAACTTGTCCCATTCAAACCAGTTGATCATCTTGATCTGTGGAAAGCGCTCGCGTATGCCAGCTTCGTAAACCTGGTTCCACCAGGCCTGTTTGATCTCCAGCGCGCTTGCCCCGCCAAGCTGTGGGTTGTAGAGCGCGGCGGTCTCAACGATCGCGACCGGTTTGCCATGTTGTTCGCCGAAGATGCCGTAGAAGTCAGGGACATCACGGCCGTCACCGTTCGAGCCATTGTAGTTTCCGGTCAGCTGGTCGCTGAACTTGTTCGCTTCCGGAATCTCATTCTCACCCCAGGGCCAGGCGCTGCCCCAGTGGTAAAGCGAAATACCGACCCAGTCAACGACATCGTCACCGGGGTAGTAAGGCGTGTACGGGTCGTCGCTTGGATCAAGCTGCCCGTCCTTATTCGTATCCAGTAGGGCGAAGGCGGAGCTGCCCGGTGTTGCCGCATACGCGCCGCCGCTGAACGGGTAGCCATCGCCGTAGTTTGGCGCCCAGAGTATGGCGGTATTGGGAGCAGCTGCATGAACTGCGTTCGCCAGGGTTCGGAAGGCCGCAATGTATTCCTCGGGTTGCTGGCTCCAGCTATACCAGGAACCATTCATCTCATGTGCAAATCGAACCATGATCGATACATCGTGCTCTTTTTCCACGTCGCTGAGATAGCCGGCGAAGCTATTTGCGACATCGGGCGTTACCTCGTTCAGCGTTATCGTTGGCTCGAGCGTCAATAGCGCGATGCCCTGCTGTTCAGCGACCTGCTCGAAGAAGTCGTTGAGATAGAGCTGTTCTTCCTCCAAGAGAGGAAAGCGCACGAACTGGACGTAGACCGCGGCCTGTTTGCCGAGCCGTTCATTGAAGCTGGCGGCACTGTCGTTTGACCAGTCGAGATTAACGCCGAAATACGTCCCGCTAGCGGGTTCGAGTGGAGCTAGTCCGTCGTCAGGGGGAGCAGTAGGTTGCTCCGCGGTCATCGTTGTTGTCGGGGTACTCGAAATCTGCGCGCTTCCATCCGCAGCTTGCCCACAGCCAGACAACGCGACAGAGAAACCGGCCGCGATCGTCAGCAGAATGAGGCTGGTGATGGCCGGGTAGCTCCGGCATGTCTTCATGGCTGATCAATCCTCTGCCAACGTCATATCAATGGTCCCTCAGAATCGTTGCAGTCGACCACTGCAGCGGGCGAGTCCTATTAGTCCTGATTGCAGGACGACGGTCAGTCCATCTCTCCTCTGGCCACTCCTCTCGATGGAAAACGAACGGCCGGCGACGACCAACACCTTCTTCCCTGCGGTTTTGCAGGCCCATAACTGACGATTACTTAGAGACACCGGGGCGTTTCGTAGCACCTTAGAACGGTCGGGAACGACTGAAAGCACAGACAATGCCGGTTCAAACTGCTGAATCCAAAGCACTGGTATGCTCACTTCCGCCTGTTGGGCTGCCCCGCTTTTCCGGAGGACGGCTGCCCGAGCCTGAGTCTGCTCAAGAACTCTCCAAGATACGCGCCATTGCAGTCGTTGCACTCGTTAGTTCGCTGCTCTATATCGTCTGGCGAACGCTCTTCACAATTGACTTCAGCGTCTGGTGGGTATCGCTTCCACTCCTCATGATCGAAATTCATGCCTTAGTCAGCATGGTGCTGTTCATGCACGCACTATGGGATGTTCAGACGGTGCGAGATGCGGCCGTTGTAGAAACAACCAGTCAGCGCATTGCGATTCTCATCCCGACCTATAACGAGAGCGTCGAAGTGCTCTTGCCGGTCATCGCCGCGTCTGTCTCGCTCAACCCGGTGCATGAGACCTGGGTACTCGATGATGGCCGGCGGGAGCACATTCGCGAGCTTGCCGAGTCACTCGGCGCAAATTACCTGACGCGATTGAACAATGACCACGCCAAGGCTGGAAACATCAACAACGCGCTCCAATATATCGAGGCCGATCTCGTCGCTATTTTGGACGCCGATCACGTTCCAACGCCCGAATTCCTGACGAACACGATCGGCTATTTTGACGATCCACGTATTGCCCTCGTTCAGACACCGCAGGACTTCTACAACACGGAGTCTTTCGAGCATGCCAACACTGATGACGCCCTCGAACAACAAGAGCAAGATCTTTATCATGAACAGGCGATGTTCTATCGAGTGATCCAGCCCGGCAAGAACCGCGTAGGTGGGGCATTCTGGTGTGGAACATGTGCAGTTGTTCGGGTTGCCGCGCTCGCAAGATGTGGGTGGAATCGCGACTGAGACGATTACCGAGGATATACACACGACGATTCGCATGCACCGGCGTGGTTGGAAGACCATTTATCACAACGAGGTTCTGGCGCGTGGACTCGCGGCGGCCAACGCCGAACAATTCCAGCTGCAGCGCTTCCGCTGGGGTACCGGAGCGATGCAGGTGTTACGCATAGAGAATCCATTCTTCGTTTCTGGCTTGACGATGCAGCAGCGTCTGTCCTACGCCATGACGCTGCTCGGCTGGTTCGACGCCTGGCGCATGCTCGGTCTTATTCTCATCCCGCCAGTTGTGTTGATGACCGGCGCCGTGCCAATCCGTGCCAATCCAATGATGTTCCTGATTGCGTTCGGGGTGCCATTCCTGCTCCAGCGGTGGGCTCTTCGGCGACTGAGCCGAGGGTACTACCAGGAAAAGATGCAGCTGGTTTTCGAGGCCGTCCGCATGACGCCAAATCTTCTAGCGACGCTCACTCTCATACTTCCCGGTAGCCAAACCTTCCAGGTGACCCCCAAGGGCAGGACGGGAGAGCAACGGAGCCGGCAACGCGCTTCGATGTTGCTCTTTGGGTTGCTCGGAACGAGTCTGGTCGCTGGCAGCTGGTACGTACTGACGCTGGCCGGTCTCACTCCGATGTCCTATCGCGTTCCGTGGGCTGCCCATGGCGCGGCTATCTGGCTTGTTGTCAATGGCGTGATCATTGCTCTGGCGATGCGCCGGGTGATGCAAAGCCGCTACGGTGCTGAACGGCGCTCCAGCGTACGCTTTGCAACACGGCTCTCCGGGCGCATCAACGGACGTGCCTGTCGTATCGACGATATGTCGTTGACCGGCGCTCGGATTGTACTTGCCGGACTCCACCAGATATCAGATCCTGCAAGGCTCTCGATCGACCTGGGCGACGAGGAGATCACACTCGATGTCTCTCCACGCTTGATCAGTTCCAGTTTTGACACGGGCATGACAACCTATGGTCTCGAATTCCTCGCCGGCCAGTTTCAGCGTCGTAGCGTTCTGGCTCTCGCGCTTTTCAACGCGCAATATGGCTTCCCGATCGCCCTCGTCGAACGTGCTCGACGAGGCAGCGATTGCTTGACTTGTCTTCGGTCGGTACGCCTCGGTGCCGCCTGCTCACGATTCCGGGAAGCGTGGCGCGTCGTTGCTGCTCGGAATGGGCGAGACGGCGTCCAGTAACTTGATCGGCACGATCAGAAGCTCTAGCGCAACAGGCGTGCCCAGCTTTGACGCGAGAATGCGCTGAATGCGAGACGTTTCGTTGTAGGTAAACTCGCGCGGCGTTCGCACGGTCACATTAACATGCAAATTGCCATCTTGTTTTTCCTGATCAAATTCCACCACCTGCGCGTCGGCGCTGATCTGCGCGAATTGCTCGGAGAGTGTCTCCCGCACAGTCTGGCTGGTGCGCGCATCATCGGCGATTCGAACCATGAAATTCGCCAGTGGAATCGTGATCAAGACGAGTGAGATGCTGGAGATGACGAATGTTCGCGAGATGACCGTTCGGCGCTCGTGGAAGGCGAGTGGACCGAACCCTGCCAGCACGAAGACGACGGCGCTGCTGAAGACGATAGCCACGAAGTTGGCGAGGAAGAGCAACAGCGCGCCATTCGAGACGCCGGTTTCGCCCTGCGAAATGCCCAGTCCGACGACACACAACGGTGGCATCAGCGAGGTCGCGATGGCAACGCCCGGCAATGTCGGTGATAGCCGAGGTTGGGTTAGCGCATAGGCTGCCAGGAAACCGCCAGCCATCGCGACCACGAGGTCGAAGAGCGTTGGCTCAGTGCGATTCATCATCTCTCGCGGCAGCTCGGCCAGAAAGCCGTTGGCCTTGCTGCGTGAGACGACGTTGCCGATGACGACACTGATGAGGATCGCCATGGCAACACCAATGAGTAGTGTCGTGATTGCTTGCGCGAGGCGATGTAAATCGCCTCGTACCAACGCCAGGGACATCCCGAGGATCGGTCCCATGAGCGGCGCGATCAGCATCGCGCCTATCGTTACTGCCGTGCTGTTAACCACCAGTCCGAAACTGGCGATGATACAGCTGAGCACGACAAGTAGAAGGTAGTCAGAATCTAGCTTTGCGGAATCGTCCAGACTATCAATGATTTCGGCGCGCCGAACGGCGGAAACCGACAACCGCTGATGCCAGCCGGGTGACACAAGCCCGACTGGACGGAGTCGACGAACGAATCCTCGCCCTGCGTTCCCCAAAACGCCCACCTTTCCTGGTGGTCCGGGTCGAAGTATTCAAATGTAGAAGCCCCCACGACTTCCCCCACATAATACATAAACATCAGATTAAGTCACCCCCTTTGTCCGTACACCTGTGCAAGCGCCATCTTTCTAAATTGGTGGAAGGCTGATAGAGACGGGGATCGTGGGGGCGGCTATGATCTCCCAGTAAGAAGCGATCGAAAACGTCACGAATGGAAAGAAGCAGCGCATGAACAGCTCGCCGCCGATTGACTTGCTTATCGTTGGCGGCGGCTCGGCCGGGGCGGCCCTGGCCGGGATTGTTACCAGGGATAGCGACCAGAATGTGCTCCTGCTGGAGGCTGGACCCGATTACGGTCCATTTGACAGTGGCGGTTGGCCTGCCGATCTGCTGGATGCCTTGAAGTTTCCAGAATCGCATGACTGGGGTTACAGCGGACTGAACCGCCCGAGTCACCGCCAGCGCACGGCTTACGACCGGGCGCGGGTGATTGGCGGCTGTTCCTCTCACAATGGCTGTGTTGAAGTCATCGGCCATCGTCGCGACTACGATCGCTGGGCCGAGCTAGGCAATGCTGGTTGGGGCTGGGATGATGTGGCTCCGGCCTGGGAACGGGCAAAACGGGCGCTGCGCGTGCGTATTCCCGATGACGACGAGTTAACCCCGTTCCACGGTGCATTTATGGAGGGAGCGATAGCCGCCGGTATTCCCCGTGTCCACGATCTCGACGATCCCGATGACGTCTCGGCGACTGGCATCTCGCCGGTCAATATCATCGATGGCATGCGCTGGAACACCGCCTTCGGCTACCTCGATCCGGTGCGCGAGCGGGCGAATCTAACGATTCAAGGCGATGTGCTGGTCGATCGCGTCATCATCGAGAATGGCCGCGCCGTCGCCGTCATCGCGCGTATCGACGGCGACTGGCGACGGATCGAAGCGAACAGGATCGTCATAGCCGGTGGGGCATATGGTTCTCCAGCAATCTTGCTGCGTTCCGGGATCGGTGATCCGGATGAGTTGAGAGAGCTTGGTATCGAATCGGCTCATCAGTTACCCGGTGTGGGTCGAGCGCTCACTGACCATCCTTTGACCTCAATCGAGCTTCGGGCGACCGACAGGCTAGCTCGTCAGATGGAGCTCTTTAGCGGCGAGCGCTGGACGCCGGATGAGCAGACGATTCTCAAGACGCGAAGCTCGCATTGTTCCGAAGCGTTCGACCTGCACCTTTATGGCATCTTGCGTCGAGATGACACCGCCGAGAGCGGTTGGCGCTATTCGATTCCGTCGTCGACTGTTGCAGTCAGATCGTCCGGCGCAATGAAACTCACGTCCGCTGATCCCGAAGCCCCGCTCACGATCGATCATGGTTATTTCTCCGATCCAGAAAATGTTGACCGCGCCGTACTGGTTGATGGCCTGGAACTGGCCCGGGAGATCGCCGGGAACCTCGAACGTATCGGCCTCGTGCGTGGTGAACTACGTCCGGGTCCGGAAGTGAAGAGCCGCACTCAGCTCGAACAATTTGCCGAGGAGACGCTGCGGATCAATTATCATCCCGCCTGCAGCTGCCGGATGGGACCAGCGAGCGATCCAGATGCGGTAGTCGACGCCGATGGGAAGGTGCACGGGATCGACGGTCTCTATGTCTGTGATGTCTCAATCTCGCCAACGCTGATGCGGGCTAATACGAACCTCCCGGCGGTCATGATCGGAGAACATCTCGCGCAGCGCTTCGTTTGAGGCTGCGCGTGCCTGTTCTGGCTACATTCGCTGTTCAACCGAAACGGGGGCGCTGTGGACGCATTGCTCAATTCATCGGCGAAGACCATCGCGCGTTCGATTCGTAGCGGCGATGTTTCGTCCGTCGAGGTGACGCAGGCATTTCTCGATCGCATTTCCTCGGTCAATCCATCGATCAATGCCGCTGTGCAGGTGGTCAGCGAGCGAGCCCTTGCTGAGGCGGGGCGTGCTGACGATGCGCTTGCTACTGGGACGATCATCGGACCGCTGCACGGCGTGCCCTTCACTGCCAAAGATGTCTTCGACACCGAAGGCGTCGTTACTGCGGTTGGATTCAGCGCGCAGGCTGACCATATCCCGAGTCAGGATGCGGTTGCCATAGCCCGCTTGCGCGCAGCCGGAGGCATTCTGATTGCCAAGACAAACTGCCCGCCCGGTGGTGGGGGTGGCAGAACCGATAATGACATCTATGGCCGGACCAACAATCCCTACAATCTTGCGCGCACTCCCGGTGGCAGTAGCGGAGGCGAGGCTGCTCTACAGGGTGCCGGAGCTTCACCGCTGGGTCTGGGGAGCGATTCCGGCGGGAGTATCCGCCTGCCCGCTCATTACTGCGGCGTTGCCGGTCTGAAGCCTACGACCGGACGGGTTCCAAACACCGGCGCTTTCGAGCACCACGGTGGGTTGAGCGACGTTCGGACGCAGGTTGGACCGATCTCTCGATTCGTTGAAGATCTCGATGTCGCGCTGGCGATTATCGCCGGACCCGATTGGCACGATGCCGGCGTAATTCCAATGCCGCTTGGTGAGATGGACAACGTCCAGATTGCCGACCTGCGTGTCGGATTCTATAGCGACGATGGACAGGTGACTCCGACTCCGGAAACGATGCAGGTGATCGCAGCCAGCGCTAATTTTCTGGATGACGCCGGCGCGAAGGTCACAGAGACTTTGCCGCCCGATCTCGATGAAGTGCGCGCTATCACTGAGAGTTTCTGGGGACTTTCCGAGTTGAGTGGTGCTGACGTAGAGGCGCTCTATCTCCGCTGGGACCGCTTTCGCAGCCGGATGCTTGGATTCATGCGGGACTACGATGTGTTGCTCTGTCCCGTCGATCACCATCCGGCGCCGGATCACTCCGATCCGGACGAGCAGCGATTTGCCTACACGCTACCCTTCAGTCTTACCGGCTGGCCCTGCGTCGTCGTCCGTGCCGGAACTTCGGCCGACGATATGCCGATTGGGGTCCAAGTCGTTGCACGTCCGTGGCAGGAGCATGTAGCCCTGGCGGTGGCACGACATATCGAATTGGTCGGTGGCGGCTGGCAACCGCCGGAGGTGTAGACCCCTTCTGAGAGACAGGCTCAAAGAGCGGCGTTGAAGGTGTCACACGTTTCCATCTGGCCGGACTGATAGCCGATCTTGAACCATTCCTGGCGCTGTTCGGATGAGCCGTGGGTCCATGTTTCGGGATTGACCTGGCCCTGGAACTCCTCCTGGATACGGTCGTCGCCGACGGCCGACGCGGCGTCCAATCCAATGCGCACATCCTCGTCGCTGAGCGGATTCAGGAAGCCTGTCTCTGCCGCGTTATTAGCCCATACGCCAGCGAAACAATCGGCCTGTAGCTCGATGCGGACGGAGGTGCTCCCGGCACCCTGGTCGTTGCCATTGGCGCTGTTGAGCGTGCCTTCCAGATCTTGAATGTGATGACCGTATTCGTGGGCCAATACATAGGCTTCGGCGAAGGGGCCGCCCTGTGCGCCGAACTTGGTGCGAAGATCGTCGAAGAATCCGAGATCGAGATAGACCTTCTTGTCGCCCGGGCAGTAGAAGGGGCCAACCTGGGCCGACGCCTGCCCACATGCCGTCTGTGTAACTCCGGTGAAAAGCACAGTCGGTGACTCCTGATAGGTTTGGCCACGCTCGGCGAGGGTTTCTGTCCAGTAGGCCTGGATGCTGTTGACATAGCCAACGATGCGGCAATCCTGCTGCTCGTTTGCGTCGACTCCGGTTTGACAATCTTCATCGATGCTGCTGATCGCTGTTCCACTCGCTGGAGATTGCGAGTCAGATCCGCCGGTGATCCCGGCGAGGTCCCCCGGATTTCCGCCAAGCAGTGTGAACGCGATCAGGATAATAATCCCGATTCCACCACCTACTCCGCCGATCTTCGCCGCTCCGCTGCCGCGCCGATCTTCAACTTGGGATGTATCTAGTTTGGCTCTATCTCTGAATCTGGACATCTATGTTTCCTCATTGTGCGTCATTACAAACCGAATCGTAGCTGGATCGAGACGACTGCAAATGATACCTGTTTGCAACATGCGAGCCTTGCTAATCCTCCCAATAAGGCTTGGTTCCGTAGTAAGCGCAGACTGCCTGCTCTTCGCGACGGCTAAACGGCAGACGGGCGTCGAAGCCCGGTGCGTTCTCGATCACTTCGAGATTGCATCGAACGCGATAGCTCCCATCTTCTTGTTCCTCTACAAGTTCCGATGGCAGGACGTGCAGATTCTGTCGAACACCGAGGAATCCTCCATGTTCAACGACAACATACGTCAGGCGCTCCTCGGGATTCCCTCTCAGGATCAGAAATGGTGGCGGTTATCGTCCCGATTTCGTTGCTTTCCTCATCTACGAGCGTAGCCCCGACCAGCGCATTGCTGGAGTTCTCCTCATCCGAATCGAGAATGCTGGCAGATACATCTACAATGATGAGTTCGCCTAACACCGCGCTGTCGGACCTCGAGATTGCCACCTCGGCCCAGCCCCTTTCGATAGATTCCGACTCGATGAGCCCTACGTAGACGGCCTGCTGGTCGGCGAATATTTCACGCGCCCGGGCGAGACTGTTTTCGTCGGGATCGCTAACGCCCAGGAACAATACACCTGCTTGCAGCCGCCCATTGAGAAACTCGGCCTCTTCATCGGAATGCCCCAATGTTCCGAGGAAATCATGAATCCCCTTGCGGTCCGAGCAAGAGACGCCGTTCTTGCTGCCGAGATGCCGTGCTGACCACCCGGCGATGAGAAACGTCCCTCCTTCGGGAACGACGACCAGCGCGAACGGGTCGAGGTGCATCGCAACTGGCCCCAGATCGAGCGCCTGTAGCACCTGTGCGATTGTCGTTCTGCGATCGTCCTGCTCTCCGATGTCCGACTCGAGATCGCGGCCAATGAATGACAAACTTGAGCGTTCGAAGCCGTTCTTGCTGAGGGCGTTTACCGTCGCACGCAGGTCAGCTGCGGTTTCAAAGAGTGCGTAGGTTAGTGGCATTGTAGGCTGTGCTTTCCATTGTTGTGAGGCCTATTCCGCAATGGGCGACTCGTCGGCAACGGGCACGGCAGCGCGACGCGACGCTTGTTCATTGAGTCTGCTCGTGTCCGGCTGATCGTCGCGTACCTCCCAGAGATGTCCGACAAATACCTGAACCGCTGCCGCGAGTGGGATTGCGATGATCGCGCCAATTGGCCCAAGCACGGCCCCACCGATGAGCACCGCCAGGATGACCGACAGCGGATTTAGTCCGACGGCGTTTTGCATCACTCGGGGCACCAGCACAGCCCCTTCGATCTGCTGGAGTGCGAAGACAAAAACAATAGTGATGAGCGCCTTCTGGGGCGAGTCGGTCAACGCGACGAGCACTGCCGCGCCACCACCGATGATCGGGCCGAGGAACGGGATAACTTCCGTGACTCCAGCGATGATCCCGAGGGTCAGCCAGTAATCGAGACCGAGCGCCCAGTAGCCGACCATTGAAGCGCCACCGATGATGCCCGACAGCAGCAGTTGACCGCGAACCCATCCGCCCAGGCGTGTCTCGATCTCATCCCAGATCTGATATGCGCTCTCGCGGCGAGGTAGCGGCACAAGACCGAGCGTAATTCGTTTGACGAGTGCCCGTTGGGTGACCCAGTAGTAGGTGACTACAAAGAGCGTGAAGACCCCGAAGATCGTGCTCAGCACCGAATTCGCATACTGCATCGCTGTGTTGCCGAGGGGCGCAGGGTTGGCACGCAACTCATCATAACGGCGCCCGGCCCGGTTCAGCGCTCGTGCGCCGCTCGTGCGCAGGAACCGGCTATCGCTTTGCCGCGCCTGTTCTTCGAGGTCGTCGAGGATCGAGGGAACGTTGTCGACGAACTCGGTACCCTGTGATGCGAGCGGCGGAACAACGATATAGCCAACGATGCCGAGAGTGAGAAGCACGCTCGCATAAATCGCAAGGACCGCTTGACTCTGAGAGAGCCCGCGTTCTCGCAACCAGCGCACGACAGGGGTAATGGCGGCAGCGAAGGTGATCGCTAGAATCAGGATAATGAGAATTCCGCGGATTTGAATCAGCAGCCACGCGATACCGATGACGAACAATACGGCGGCAGTGATCTTCATCGCCTGTTTCGGGGTCATTTATTCAATACTGATCGACATATCATCTATTTGCCGTCCCTTTCCTTCGCAGCTACTACTGTGCCGCTTCCGGAGATCGAAAAGAATAGGGATATGCATAGATCTGGGGTGGATAGCTGGCTACATTCGTGCGGAACGAATCACGCAGGCGGTCGTCGAACGGATGGGTTGCAGCGTGCCTTACGCTGGTTCTGATGCTATGTTGCGAGTAACAAAATCAATGATGTGAATGAGAGGAATGTGCAATGCACGTAATCAAAGGCGCTGATGCTCCAGCGAATAAAGGCACGACATTTACCGGGGATGTAACACTGACCCGGCTGCTGGCGGGCGAGGATGGCAGCGTCAGCGTATCTTCGGTGCATTTCGAGGATGGTGCGCGAACTAACTGGCACGACCATCCCGGTGAACAGGTGCTATTTGTGGTCGAGGGCGAGGCGCGCGCCGGAACCGCCGACGAAGAATTCACTGCCGGGCCGGGCGACGTCATCTATATGCCGGCGGGCGAACGCCACTGGCATGGAGCCGTCGAGGGCTCGTCGATGACGCACTTGAGCATCACTACTGTTGGCCCGCCAAACTGGTACGAAGCTCCGGAGGATTAGGGCGCACACCCCGTCGTGGATTCGTCCCCGCTCGCGATGGCGCGATCAGCCATATAGTTCTGGTGCTGCCCACTCCCAAACATCGACTTCCTGCTCGATGAAGCCGTGCGTATGAAGGAAGCGTTGCTGGTTGTCCATTGCACGCAGTAGATCTTCGGATAGCGAGGGTTCCAGATTCGTCAATAGCCGGTCGCCATATGCGATCTCGACCCACTCTTCGGCGTCTCCAAGTTCTCGGGCGATGATACGGCGTGTTTCGCTCTGATGATCCCGCGCCCAGGCTGCCGCACGGCGGACGGTGTCGAGGTAGCGCCGTGCTAGATCTGGACGCTCGCGCACTAACGCGCCGCTGACGGTGAAGGCCATTGGGATGCCGTTCGAGATTCTCACTTCAGGATCTGGATGGCCGCCGAGATCGACGATCTGGACGGCTCCGAGTAACGCTTCGAGCATCGCTCCGCGTGCTCCAGTGAGGTTTATCGCGTCGACCTCGCCGCGGATGAGGGCGAAGGCTTCGGCTCTGAGGATGGCCATCTGTCGCTTGGCGCTCCAAAGCGTGCCGGAGCGCGAAGTCTCCTCGTCTCCGAGGAACGTTTCCTGCTCGGGTAGATCGACCAGCTCGACATCGTCTTCTTTCAGCCCAGCGATTTCCAACGCTGTAAGGATCGCGCGCAGGGACTTGCCGCGCCAGAAGTCGATCTGGTCGTTGAGATGGCGCGGCACACCCAACCGCCTGCCGCGCAGATCGGACGGTTTGCGGATGCCGCTGGCGGGCAGAGCCACGATTGTCTGATACTGATCGATCCAGGTTGCGCCAATGAGACGAGTGTCCGCATCGCGTGAGCGGCTCCAGATCGGCGGGGTGTTGCCGCCCTCCCGGAACGAATCGTCCTGGGTGTGATTGAAATGCGACTCCCTGACCGCTCGGTCAGCCGATGCGCGCAAAGAGAGCACCTCAATGCCATCCCCTGCAAATTCGTCGTCAAGCAATCCCAATTCAATCGCGATGCCTGACGCGGTTGGCATCGGGCAGCGTGTGTACCAGAGCGTCTTGATGTTCGATTCCGTTGCCGATTGCATACTTATCTAACCCGCCGGGTAATTTCTGAGTTGCCGATGCGTCGAGTGTAGCGCGAGTTGAGCAAAGATAGCCGGAAGCCCTGTTATATGAAGGAGGTGCGGGGATGTTCACGATTGAGGCGCTCGATCTATCCAGTCGCACTGACGCCAAGCGCATCCATGAAATCCAGCGACTTGCCTATGGCGTCGAAGCAAAGCTGATTGGCTTTGACGGCATTCCGCCCTTACACGAATCGCTCGACGACCTCATCCGACAGCCGTTGCAGTGGCTTGGAATCCGGGAATGTGGGCGCATCATCGCAGCGATCGCTTATGACCTCGACGATGACCTATGCGACATCGACCGCTTGGTCGTAGATCCGGAGCATTTCGGTCGAGGCTGTGGTTCTGATCTCGTATCTGCCTTGCTCGACTATCCGCACGTCCTCGTTTCAACCGGGACGGCCAACTTCCCCGCCCGGAGGCTCTACGAAAAGCTCGGGTTTCACGCGATTGGTGACGTCGAATTAGATGAAGGGGTGAGGATAACTCGCTACGAGCGGCGTAGTGATGGATGAGTCTTCCGACCCTGCATGATAATCTAACAACTCACATACGGTTTTTGTCCAAAAAGGGTGAACGATGCCTGCTACGCAAATACGGCTAGCCGAGCTGCTCGCATCCCTTTCACTCGTCAGTGATCTGGGCATGGGCTACCAGCCGGAACAAGCTATTGAATCCTGTCTCATCGCAAGTGGTCTTGCGCGTGCGATGGGATTGGATCCAGGGCAGCAATCGGACGTTTACTACGCAACTTTGCTCTGCCACGTCGGTTGCACTGCTGGCGCATACGAGCAGGCGCTGCTTGCCGGTGGCGACGATATCTCGTTCCGGGGATTCGGGTCGCGCATCGTCTTCGGAGGTCCGCGGGAGATGTTCACTGACTTCATGTTCCATTTCGGCAAGGACGAGCCGCTATTGACGCGGGCACGTACCGTCGGTCGCTTTATGGTGCGTGGGGAAAAGATCGGCAATGAAACGAGTCACGCCTCTTGCGAAGTTGCCTCTCAGATGGCACGGCGTATCGGGCTGACTGATACCGTGCAGCGGGCGCTCATCGAAATGTACGAGCGCTGGGATGGGAAAGGACTTCCCAGGGGACTTGCCGGTGAAGATATTTCCAAGCCGATTCGCTTCTCTCAGGTCGCTATGCAGGCTGCGCTCTTCAACCGCATCGGTGGATCTGATCTCGCGAGCGAAATGATTCGAGGTCGAGCTGGAAAGGCGTTTGACCCGTCCATTGCCGACGCGTTCCTGGCTTACGGTCCTAGCCTGCTGCGCGAGCTCGAGGAGACAGACGTTTGGGCAGCGGTTCTGGATGCGGAACCACGTCCATATCGGACGGCATCAGATGCCGAATTCGATCAGATTGCACGCGCCTTTGCAGATGTGGTCGACCTCAAATCACCATTCATGTACCAGCATTCAGTGGGGGTGGCGTCTCTGGCGGAGTCCGCCGCGCGCGAATTGAACCTGAGCGAATCTGACGTGGTAACGATCCGGCGGGCGGGCATGTTTCACGATCTTGGCCGGGTCGGTGTGCCGAATGGCATCTGGGACAAACCGGCGCCGTTGACGATGAGCGAGTGGGAACAGGTGCGCTTACACCCATATAACTCGGAACGAATCCTCGTCCGTTCACCGATGCTGGCTGACGTTGCCACGCTCGCTGGCATGCACCACGAGCGTATTGATGGTTCGGGCTACTTCCGGCAGCTAAAGGCCAGTGCTGTTCCCGTCGCCGGTCGCTTGCTTGCCGTCGCCGACGCCTATCAGGCCATGACTCAGGAGCGTGCCCATCGACCGGCGTTGTGCCCCGCTGAAGCCGCCGCAGAACTCGCCACTGATGTGGAAGCTGGTCGCCTCGACGCCGACGCTGTTCAGGCCGTACTGATCGCAGCCGGGCAGCGCTCCGGGAGTGCCAGCCTGGACCACCCGGGAGGATTGACCGATCGCGAGATCGAGGTGTTGCGGCTAGCTTCCCGTGGGCTGACGAATCGTGAAATGGGAGAGCGTCTTTCGATTTCGCCGAAGACCGTCGGCCATCATGTCCAGCATATCTACGACAAAATCGGCGTTTCAACGCGAGCCGCAGCTGCCCTCTTCGCGATGGAGCACGATCTCCTTCTCTAACCATCTCCATGTAAATAGGGCGTTCACCCGATGTGCTGCCGTCTGCCTTCCCTTAGTCTGGAATCGGCACTCGAACTTCAAAGAATCAGGGAGGCGCAGATGGAAACAGTCATCTCCAGAGACGGCACGCAGATTGCGTACGAACGGACCGGCGAGGGACCGCCACTACTCCTGGTTCATGGCACGGCAGGTGACAGCAGCCGCTGGAAGCCGATAGTTCCTGCCCTCTCCGCCAATTACACCGTCCTCGCAATGGACCGCCGGGGGCGTGGAGGGAGCGGAGATTGCGATTGCTACGCTCTGGAACGGGAGTTCGAGGATGTGGCAGCAGTTGTCGACTCGTTCGATGAGCCGGTGCGGGTGCTCGGGCACTCCATGGGTGGAACCTGCGCGCTCGAGGCGTCGCTCCTTTCGACGAATATCGACCGGCTGATACTGTACGAACCCGACGCTACTCCTCCGGGTGAAGAGGTACACGTCGGTGATCTGATTTATCGTCTCGATGCTCTGCTGGCGGCCGGGAAACGGGAAGCTGTTCTCATAACATTCATGCGGGAACTCGTCGGCATGTCGGACCAGGAGCTCGACCTCTACCAGGCGTCGCCCACATGGCCAGCCCGGGTGGCAGCAGCCCACACCTTGCCGCGCGAGCTTCGAGCCGCCGAGACATACCGCTACTATGCCGAACGCTTTCGGGAAATGCGCGTCCCGACGATGCTGCTCACCGGTGGGGACAGCCCGCCGCTATTCAGCGAGGGCGTCAAGGTCCTCGACAGGACGCTTCGAAATAGCCACATAGTCGTCATGCCCGGCCAGCAACATATAGCCGATGTAACGGCGCCGGATCTGTTCATCCGTGAGGTTCTTAGCTTCCTGGGCGCGTAGCCCGCCACTGGCTATTCGGCGCGGAGGAAAAGATTCCCGCGTATCCGCTGACAGGAGCCTACGAGCCGTCGATGCCGTCGCTGGTCGGCGAGGTACTGAACGCAGACGAAATGATAAGAAGGAGGATACACAGATGAAAAAGATCACGTCACGTGATGGCACGACGATTGCATATGAGTCCATCGGAACGGGACCGCCGCTCGTCCTGGTGCATGGCACAACCGCATCGCATGGAAGGTGGGCGCCGGTATTGCGGCCTCTCGCGGCCGAATTCACCGTATGCGCGATGGACCGGCGCGGCCGGGGGAGAGTGGCGATGCGGAATGCTACGCCGCCGAAGGTGAATATGAGGATGTGGCCGCGGTCGTTGATGCGCTCGGTGAACCGGCTGGCCTGCTCGGGCACTCCTTTGGAGCCATCTGCGCTCTCGAAGCGGCGCTACTGAGCGCCAATGTTGAGAGGTTGATCCTCTGCGAGCCGCCGGTGGCAGCGCCAGAGATGCCCCGCGATATCATGATCCACCTTCGATCTCTGTCGGACGATGGTGATCTCGAAGGTCTACTCACGACCTTCTTGCGAGAGGTCGCCGAAATTCCCGAGCACGATCTCGCGACGATGCGCAAATCGCCGGTATGGCCGGAGCGAGTCGCCGCCGCACGCACCTTGCTACGCGAGATAACCGCCGTGGGGCAATACCAGTTTGAAAGCAATCGGTTCGTGGATATGGAGACCGAGACGTTGCTGGTCCTGGGTGGTGATAGCCCACCCCTCTATCGCGATTCAATAGAGGCAATCGATTGCGCGCTGCCGAACAGCCGGATTGTCGTACTTCCCGGACAACAGCATGTGCCTATGGATACCGCTCCCGATGCCTTCGCGGAGGAAGTGCTGGCTTTCCTTCGACAATAACGCGAGTTGAGACGGACGGACGGTGGGACCGTTGGCGGGTACGTATCAGCGCCACTGAACTGATGCGTAGCCGCTCTTCACGTTTTCAGATCACTACACGGTTAGCGGCGCCCCAACCTCCCGCAGTATTACCTGAGCCGCGTTGTGCCCGGGCGCGCCAGTAACCTCACCTCCAGGGTGGGTACCTGCGCCGCAGAGGTAGAGATCGTCGATCGGCGTCTTGTAGTCGAGTCGCCCGGTGAACATCTGACCTGCCACCATGTCAATGTGGCGGATGTTGCCATCGGTCATGCCGACGCGCTCTTCGATGTCTTGCGGCGTGAAGAGCACCCACTCTCGAATGACATCGCGGATGTTCGGGGCATATTGGGCGATGGTGTCGATCAGCATCTCTCCAGCCTGCTGGCGCAGCTCATCCCATGTGCCGGCAGCAGGTTTCACCGGAGCGTACTGGACCCAGATCGACATGACGTGGCCATTGGCGTCGCCGTCGATGAGTGTGCGGTCGTAGACGCTGGGGATCTGGATCGACATGACCGGGCTGTCGGTGATGCGACCGTGCGAGGCGTCGTCCCAGGCTTTGCGGTAGTAGTCGAGCGACGGGACATATCTTGATCTGGGCTAGCGTGCGGGGATCATACCCGGCCCCAAGGTGACGCGAGAAATCAGGTAAGCCGTCCATAACAGCGTGAAACTTGAAATAGGCCGCCTTCGTCGTAAGCCGCTCGATGCTCGCTTTGAAACCGGGCGGCAACGCGCTCTCGGGCGTCAGTTTCAAGAATGTGCGCTTGGGATCAGCATTGGAAACGACTGTCCGGGCGCTGACCCGGTCGCCATTGGCGAGTAGCAGGCCCCTTGCGCGACCACTCTCGATGAGTATCTCGGAAACTTCGCTGTTGGTGTGGATCTCGACGCCAGCGGCCTGGCAGGCGCGCGCCATCGCCTGAGTGATGCCGCCCATGCCACCGACAACGATGCCGGCGTTTTCGTCCTCGGTGAAGGCGCTGACCGTGGGGTAGATCGATGACAACAAGCTCCCCGGCGCATCCGGATCGCCTGCGTCCCATGCTCCGGCCAGCCAGCCCTTGATCTGCGGTGACTCGAAGTACCGATCGAGCATGCCGCTGACACTGCCGAAAAGCAGTTCTTCCAGCACATTCTCGTCGCCGTTTGCTCGCGCGTCGTCAACGAGTTCGGTCAGGGTTGGTGGCGGCTGCAGGAACCAGCGCTTGACGATGGCGGCCATGCGCTCGCGCGCCTCTGTGTAAGCACTGTAGTTGGCTGCATCGGATGGCAGGATCTCGGCCAGCTGTGCTGCAGTCTGGTATTTGTCTCGCCAGCTGATGAGCGCGCGGCCATCCGGGAAGGGCGTGAAGGAGTAGGGCATGAGCTGGTGGACATCGAAGCCGTGCTCGCGTAGGGCCATATCTTCGATGACCTTGTCCTGGAGCAGGTAGCAGATATAGGAGCAGGTTGGGACGCGGTAGCCGGGCCAGAGTTCCTCGGTGATAACCGCGCCGCCGACGAAATCGCGGCGCTCGAAGACTCCCACCCGCTGGCCTCCCGTCTGGAGGTACCAGGCCGCGACGAGGCCGTTGTGACCGCCGCCGATGATCGCAACGTCATAGTCATGATTCATGTGACGCTCCAGACTCTTTCTTCTCTATATTGCGGTATACGGAACCAAATCGAGTTTCTAGACGTATAAGTAGTACAAGGCTACGCATATCGATTCGAACATCACTTCCCGTGGCCTTGCCGACGACCGATTCGTTCCTCGAACGCTCAACTTTCGGTGATCCGGGTCGATGATAGTCCAATATGAATAGTTGCGACGATAGAGGCAGATGATGACTGGTTACAACGCAGTTATGCATGGACGTGACGTCGGGCTCAATGATTTCGCCCTGCGACAACGTCGCATCCTGATCGAGCTAGCCCGTGGATCGTCGATGCAGACGATCTGCGATGAGACGGGTCTCACACCAATGAGTGTCCGGGCGATGATCTCCGATACTTGCCTGTTCCTTGGAACTCCCGACCCGGCCAGCGCCCGCCACTGGCTCCTCGATCGATTTGACCGGGCAAGCGGATACCCAGGTTGAATGATTGTCAACTGTATCGGCATCGCCCCTGGCTCAGTTGCCGAATTGCTTGATCACAAGTCAACACCTCGCCAGCCCGCAGTTAGATCTAAGCCTGGGTCGCTGTCCGAAGCAAGGCGACCGGGAAGTCTCGAAGCGCGTCTGAAACGCTGACGCCTTCCGACATGGTAGTGATCCGATGATTCATGAAGGTGTCGCTCCACAGATTCGGCGCATCTTTCGGTAGACGGACTGCCGTGTCAGACCAGCTGTCTGCACCCAGCGGAATCTGGCCTAGTTTGTTGCTGGTCGACTTTGCAAGTTGGGCGGTCAAACGTGGAACGATCGTGATGGCCCATTCTTGATTGTGAACGCGCGCAAAGGCGACGACGTTGTTTTTGTGTTCGCCTTCAATCTCCAACGGCAGATACTCGCCGCGTTCGAAGAGATCGCGATGGGCAGCTCGGGCCTGCAGTGCACGATGCAGAACGAAGAGCTTGATTCCATCTCTTGGCCAGTCGCTCAGCAGACTTTCGGGATTGGAAACTGCCTCGATCTGTCGCAGGAGCGCATGACGCGCGGCGTAGTCGACCGGGCGGCGGTTGTCGGGGTCGACGAGGCTGAAATCCCAAATCTCCGTGCCCTGGTAGATATCCGGGATTCCAGGAGCGGTTACTTTCAGCAGCGTCGCACTGAGTGAGTTGAGCATGCCGTGGATGGCAACTTGCTCTCGGAAAGGGCGCAGTTCTTCCAGGAAGCGCTCGTTGTCGAAGAGATCGGCTATGAAGGACTGTAACGCCTCCTCATAGACCGCATTCTGGTCGGTCCAACTGGTACGCAGCTTGGCCTCACGTTCGGCCTTAACCGCGTACGCCTGCACACGCTGTGGATAGTCATCGAGCTGTGCTGGATCGAGCGGCCAGGAGCCGATGAGCGTCTGATAGAGCATCATGGCAGCGCGGCCGTCTGGAGCGGCCTGATCGTTAATCGAGCGTACATTGGAGGCAGTCGCCTCCTGCAGGCGCTCAAACACCATCTCCCACTCATCTGGAACTTCCGAGAGCACGCTAATACGAGCGCGGACGTCCTCGCTGCGCTTTGAATCGTGAGTGGAGGTTGCGTTCATTGCCAGCGGCCACGTCAAGACTCGCTCCGCCGCCCAGGCGTGAAAATCCGCCACGGAGATCTCGGCAACGTCGCGTTCGCCGCCGACGCTGTTGGCCGAAAGCAGCGTCGGGTCGCGGTAGAGGGTCGTGTCTTCCAGCCCCTTGGCCATCACCGGCCCGCTGAACTGCTGCCAGCCTGCGATGAAGTCGAGCCGTGACTCGACTTCAGATGTATCGAGGTGGGCGTGATCTTTCAACAGGATCACACGGACGAGAAACTCGAGTGCGACCACCTGCTCTGGAAGATTCTAGATCGCTTCGGCAACCGATCGATCGATGATTTCTCGATCCTTTGAGCGCATGGGTATTCCGGCAATATAGGTGCGGTACACCGGCAGGCAAACGGTCAATTCCCTGATCGCTGCGTCGAGTTCCTCAAGGATCAGATCGCGTCCATAGCGGTCATTGCGAGCAATACGCCCGAGCTGTCGGGTCAGGCGGTTGATCTCAGCGGCGAAGAGTTCTTCGATGACCTGATGCTTGGCCCGGTAGAGCAGGTCGCTGAAGTCAGCAACCTCGGCGGCGTAGTGGCGGGTCATCGCGATCAACCCCTTGAGTCCGGCGGTGCTTGCCAGGATACCGTTCGACATATTGAGGAAGTCGTATCCGGTCGTGCCTGCCGCTTGCCAATCCTCCGACAATTGCTCGCCGCCGGATAGGATCTTTTCGACGACGGTGTAGATCATCTCGCTCGAGCCTTCTGTCCGGAGATAGGACTGAAGGCGCGCCAGATAGCCCGTTGGATCACGAAGGCCGTCGATGTGGTCGATCCGCAGCCCGGTAATCTGGCCGCTCGCGACGAGATCGCGCACTCGTTCATGGACGAGCTCGAAGGCCGCGTCACCACCTTTGATTGCAGCGAGATCGTTGATGTCGAAGAAGCGTCGATAGTTGATTGCCCTGCTGCCAGTACGCCAGTAGCTCAGACGGTAGTGTTGGGCCGCCAGGAGCTGATCCATGGCCCATCGTCGACCATCGGGAGACGTGGCATCTTCCCAGCGTTCCAGAGCGAATTGTGAGGCGCGTTCGCTGCTGATTGGCAGCCGGTGCTCGAAGTAAACGATGCGCGGATCGCCGTTTGACGAGTCGACCGACAGCTGGTCGCGCTCCAGTACCTTGCTGTAGTAGTCGCCGAGGATCGGTAAGATGAGCTTGCCATCTTCATCCCAGAAGACATCGAAGATTTCGGCCTCCGGTGAATCGGGTCCTCCGGCGAGGAGCGCATCCCAGGACGGATTTTCGACCGTCGCCGCCATGTGGTTCGGCACGATGTCGACCAGCAGCCCCATGCCGCGTTCGCGGACGGCTGCCGACAACTTCTCAAATGCCCCCTGCCCGCCAAGCGCCGAACTGATCGTCGTTGGATCGATCACGTCGTAGCCATGGCTGCTGCCGGAGCGCGCCTGCATGATCGGCGACAGGTAGAGGTCGCTGACGCCAAGATCCAGGAGATAATCGAGCTGCGCGCAGGCATCGTCAAAGGTGAAATCGGCGTTCAGTTGCAGCCGATAGGTTGCGCTTGGAACGCGCCCATAGTCGGTCATCGAACTCGGACCGATAGCGCTTCCCCCAGTCGCTCGAATGACGCCACCCACTCTGTTGCCGAGGTATCGCCATACTCGGCGCTGCGTTTCATCTCTGGATAGCCTGAAGTGAGGAGCGCGTAGTAGTGATTCTGAGCGGTCCAGTAGTCGCAGCCAAAGGGCAACCCACGAATGAGTTCGATGAGATTGGTTATCTCGTCGAATTCCTCCGGGGCCGGATTTATCGATCGTCAGCCGGTTCGAGAGGCGTTCGAGAGCTGCCTCCATCGCGAAGCTAATCCCTGGAACATCGAGCTCCAGGCCCCATGTGCTCGTTTCGTGGAAGTAGTTCTGAATGTACTCGAAGTCGATCGGATCTTCCCCAAGTGCTCGGCTCACGTCGACGTTCATGATGAACTCTGCTGCCGTCCTCAGTACGCGTGGCAGTGGTATCGAGACACTATCCAGGTAGCGCATCAACGGGGCGTTGTCGTCGTAGAGATGGCGATAGACCGACTCCGCTTCAGCTAGCGTGCCGTCGAGAATCACGCTCGTGATATTGCGCTGCTCGTCCCGGAATAGCGACCCGAGCGAGTAGGCGTGGTCGCCGAAGTGATGGTCGATCAGACGGATCGTTTGCGGATAGTCGGCGCGCTCGAATGCCGCTGTAATTTCCGCAGTCATCGAATCGAATTCTTCGTCGCCCATGAACGGCCGAACACCGCCGTCGAGGTTGTGATCTCCCAGATGGAGGACGCCATAGGTGAACATGCCTTCGTCGTGGGTGATGCGTGACCTGAGGCTCACCCGGCCGAGCCCCAACCTGGCCCGGCCCGTCTCATGCCGGGCGAACGACTGCGAGGAAGTGTCAAATGCATAGACTAAATCTGGCGGAGTTTCTTCGAATAGCGTGCTCATTGCGTAGTGTGCAGCGACCATCGCAAGATCGACGGCAGCAGGCCGTACCAGCTGATCGTAAATTACAGCGCCGTTCCCGAACCGGGGAAGATTGCTCGGCGCAAGCGCGAGGCGCTCGACAAAGCCAGCTTCGAGACCTCCGCCGTTCAACGCATCCGCGATCTGCACGGCGCGCCCCGCATATTCGATCACTTGCACTGTCTCGATGCCGGAAAGTTCGTCGAAGAACCATCCGCAGCTCGTATACATCAGCATCGCGTGCCGCTGAAGTTCCAGGAGTTTCAACGCGATCCGACGCTCATCTTCGGCCAGAGGTTTCGACTGGTGCTTCTGGAAGAACCGTTCGAGTGATTCATCGGAGCGATCCAGGACGACGTCAATATAGGCGTCGCGAGCAGACCAGGGATCTTTCAATAAGGGCGTACCGACCGCCGTGTAGACGTCGATCATTTCATCGCGCAGCCAGTCGAGAGCATCGCGCAACGGGGCGCGCCACTTCTGGTTCCAGCGCGGATTGCTGCCGGTGTTGCAGCCGCAGTCGGAACGCCAGCGTTCGACTCCGTGAATGCAGCTCCATGACGTGTCATCGATGACTTTCGCCTCGTGCGTCGGTGGAAAGCGCTCGAGATATTCACCGTAATTCGTCAGTTCGGCGAGGTCATGTTCTTCGATGTAGTGGAGCGCATAGGCGAGCGCCATTTCACCGTTGCGGTGATGGTGGCCGTATGTCTCGCCATCGGTTGCAATATGAACGATCTGGGGCCAGTCCCGATCATCGGAGAAGGTTCCGACCATACGGCTCGCCAGCAACTCGCCCTGGTTGAGCAGCCCCTCAAACGCGACTGCTTGAGAGACCGGTCCGTCGTAGAAGAAGATCGCGATCGACTCGCCCGAAGGTAGATCGACTCGATAAGGGCGCGTCGGGTCGACCCGGCCGCCATTGACGTCGGTCCACTCCGGCTCCCCGATCTCACGTACCTGGCTCGCCTGGTGAGGAGCGAGGATCGTGTAGGCGATGCCATGCTGGGCGAGCAGATCAAGTGTTTCGAGATCGACGGCGGTTTCGGCCAGCCACATGCCCTCCGGCTTGCGGCCAAAACGGTGTTCGAAATCGGCGATCCCCCAGATGATCTGGGTCTCTTTGTCGCGCGTGTTGGCCAGCGGCATGATCAGGTGGTTGTAGACCTGGGCGATAGCGGAGCCGTGACCGGAGTAGCGTCTCGATACTCTCTTGTCTGCGGCCAGATATCGCCCGATAGGTCTCGGGATCGAATTCCTCCAACCAGGCCAGCAAAGTCGGGCCGAAATTGAAGCTGATCCTGGCGTAGTTGTTGACGATTTCGAGGATACGGCCCTCGCCGTCGAGGATGCGGGCTGCAGCGTTGGGACCATAGCTCTCGTGGGTGATGCGCGCATTCCAGTCATGGTAGGGATAGGCGGAATCCTGGACCTCAATCGACTCCAGCCAGGGGTTTTCGCGCGGTGGTTGATAGAAGTGTCCGTGGACACAGATGTAACGGTTCAAAGTAGTTTCTTTCTCATTCCAGTAGCGACCAGTCGATATATTGAGGGCATGACTCAGAATTGAATCATCGTAGGGGTGGAGTTCATCTCCACCCGCGTACGTATGTGATGCTTTAGCCGGGTGGAAATGAACTCCACCCCTACGAAATCCACGTTTGTCTTCGCCCAATTCACTGAGGGTTGCTGGCGACGTATACAGCGCAACTCATGCCCAGGATAGTGATCTCAGCGTTGTCTGGAGATATCAGAGTTGCTTGTAATCTTGATCCCGGCCCGGTCCACTTGCCGTCCGCCGTGTCGAGCACGAGCCGCCAGCTACCAGCGCCAATAGGCAGTTCGAAAGTCGCCGCTTTATCACCGATATTGAACGCGCAACATACGTCACCGGTTGCGTGGTGACGGCACATCAAGAGGATGCGATTCGAGTCGATGGAGGAAATCACCATCTCGCTCATATCCAGATTCGCCAGTGCCGGGGTGTTTCGGCGGAGTCTCAATAACTCCCGATGGAGATCGAATAGTGCGCGATGCCGAGGTTCTTGCAGTCGTCGTCGGTCCAGCTTCGCCATGTTGAACGTTTCGGGAGAAGCCGGGTCGAGAAGCTCGCCCTGCCAATCAAAACTGCGAAATTCTCGCGCTCTGCCCGCTCGCACTGCTTCGATGAGGTCCGGATCACCGTGGTCGACGAAATATGGAAACGGTGCTCGTTCGCCATACTCTTCGCCCATGAAGAAGAGCGGCAAGTAAGGTGAGAGGATGACCAGCGCAGCGACAGCTTTCTGCATCTCGAATGGGATCATCGTGCTCAACCGGTCGCCGAGAGCGCGGTTGCCAATCTGGTCGTGATTCTGGGCGAAGACGACGAAGTTGTCGCCGTCATAGAGCCGCGGGACATCGCCGTGACCACGACCCCGAAAGCTCATGTGCTGGCCGGTGTAGACGAAGCCAGCCCGCAGCGCTTTGACGAGATCGCTGAAGCTGCCATAGTCATGGTAGTAGCCGGTATCTTCTCCTGTCAGCAGGGCGTGCAGCGCATGGTGGAAATCGTCGTTCCACTCGGCGTCGAGACCGAGGCCGCCGAACTTTGCCGGATTGATCACTCGCGGATCATTCATGTTGCTCTCTGCGATGATGTGGACCGTGCGCCCCTGCCTGCCTGCCAGATCGCGGACGGCACTCGCCATCTCCCGCAGGAAGGGGCGTGGACGCTGGTCCATGATGGCGTGGATGGCATCGAGCCGGAAGCCGTCGAGATGGTAATCTCGAACCCAGCCCAGCGCGTTCTCGATGTAGAAGCGTTGAACCTCGTCGCTTTCCCGGTCATCAAAATTCAGCGCCGCTCCCCAGGGAGTTCTGTATCTGTCAGTGAAGTAGGGGCCGTACTCAGCGAGATAGTTGCCTTCCGGCCCGAGGTGGTTGTAGACGACATCGAGTATGATCGCCAGCCCACGTGCGTGACAGGCATCGACAAGTCGACGCAGGCCGTCCGGACCACCATAGGAATTCTGGACGGCGAAGATCTGAACGCCGTCATAGCCCCAGTTGCGTACGCCGGGGAACTGGTTGACCGGCATCAGTTCGATACAGGTGATGCCGAGATCTCGCAATCCGTCGAGGTGTTCGATCGCGGCGTCAAAGGTGCCTTCGTCGGTAAACGTCCCGACGTGTAATTCGTAGAAGACGAGTTCGTCTCGTGGAAGCCCTGACCAGTCGGAGTCATCCCAGTCATAAGCAGCCGGATCGACGACTTGCGACGGGCCGTGGACGCCCTCCGGCTGGAATCTGGAGGCCGGGTCGGGTCTATCCCGTTCGCCGTCGAGCCGGTAGAAGTAGTTCGTTCCGGCAGGCACATCTTCGAGGATCGCTGAGTGGTAGCCCTGCTCGTCACGTTGAAGCGACTCGTAGCGCTCGTTCGGGCCCAGCAGATGCACGTCAATATGCCTAACGAAGGGTGCCCAGACGATGAAGCGGCAACGGTTGTTCGAGAGTGGTGTCGCGCCGAGCAACGATGACTCGAGAATCACGATTGATTAGCCTCCGTAGAGACGTGCCGCCGGCGCGTCTTGCAAGCAACGACCGCATGCCCACGGGAACATTCGAATTGCATGACCGAGACGCGCCGGCGGCACGTCTCTACGAATATGGCTGGATATTCGTTCCGGATGTGGACGTACTCAAGCAAACTGTCGCGCGCCGGGCTCAGCTATTGCTCCCGTTCGAGAAGAAGATCGCTCCGAGCGGGGGGAGCGTCACGATGATCGAGCTTGGCCGCCCATTCCAGGACACCGGCGTCGTCTCGACCCCACCGAAATTGCCCTGTCCGCTGCCACCGAATTCCTCGGCGTCGCTATTCAGAATCTCGCTCCATGTGCCCTCGCTTGGGACACCGATGCGGTAATTGTGACGCGGAGTCGGCGTCAGATTGAAGGCGGCGACGATCGCTTGCTCGCCGTCTTTGTCTTTGCGTAGAAAGGTCAGGACGCTGTGTTCAGCGTCGCTGGCATCTATCCACTCGAAGCCTTCGTGATTGAAATCGGTTTGGTGGAATGCGTCAGATTCGCGGTAGATGCGGTTGAGCTGGCCGACGAGCTTCCGGAGTCCCTCGTGCAGCGGATGCTCCAGCAAGTTCCAGTCGAGGCTGGCGTCGTGGTTCCACTCTCGACCCTGGCCGAACTCGCAACCCATGAAGAGCAGCTTCTTGCCGGGCTGGGCCGTCATGTAGCTGTAGAGCAGCCGCAGGTTGGCGAACTTCTGCCAGCCGTCTCCGGGCATACCGGCGATGAGCGAACCTTTGCCATGCACCACCTCGTCGTGCGACAGCGGCATGACGAAATTCTCGTTGAAGGCGTAAACCATCCTGAAGGTCAGCTCGTTGTGGTGGTACTTGCGGTGGATCGGTTCGCGCTTGAAATATTCGAGCGTGTCGTGCATCCAGCCCATATCCCACTTCTGACCGAAGCCGAGCCCGCCGAGATATGTCGGGCGTGAGACCATCGGCCATGCCGTCGACTCCTCAGCCGTCGTCTGGGTGTCCGGGAAGCGGGCATAGACCTCCGTATTGAGGCGACGCAGGAAGTCGATTGCTTCGAGATTCTCCCGACCACCGTACTCGTTCGGTATCCACTCGCCTTCCTTGCGGGAGTAATCGAGGTAGAGCATTGACGCGACGGCGTCCACCCGCAATCCATCGATGTGATACTTGTCCATCCAGAAGAGCGCCGAACTCAGCAGGAAACTGCGCACCTCATTGCGCCCATAGTTGAAGATGTAGCTGTTCCAGTCCGGGTGGTAGCCCTGGCGCGGATCGGAATGCTCGTAGAGGTGGGTTCCGTCGAAGTAGGCCAGCCCGTGCTCGTCGGACGGAAAATGGGACGGGACCCAGTCGAGGATGACGCCGATGCCGCGCTGGTGCAGATGATCGACGAGATACATGAAGTCCTGCGGCGTGCCGTAGCGGCTAGTTGGGGCGAAGTAGCCCGTCGTCTGGTAACCCCATGAACCGTAGAAGGGGTGCTCCATGATCGGCAGCAGCTCGATGTGAGTGAAGCCCATCTCAACGGCGTAGTCGGCTAACTTTGGCGCAACTTCGCGGTAGCTCAGCGAGCGATTATCCTCTTCCGGCACGCGCATCCAGGAACCGAGATGGACCTCGTAAATCGACTGAGGCGCTTCAGCACTGTTTTTCTCGGCTCGCGTCGCCATCCAATCGCTGTCGCCCCAGTCATAGTCGAGCGGCCAGACGATCGAGGCCGTTGCTGGCGATATTTCGGCGTGGAAGGCTATCGGATCGGCTTTGTTGACCCGGTAGCCGTTGTGCCGCGAGCGGATGTGGAACTTGTAGCGCGCGCCCTGACCGACCTCGCGTACGAATCCACCCCAGATGCCGGAGCCGCCCTGCGGTTCCAGCGGGGCCGCGCTCTGATCCCAGCCATTGAAATCGCCAACGACCGAGACGTACTCCGCGTTGGGCGCCCAGACAGCAAAACTCGTGCCGGGCCAGCCATCGCGTTCTTCTATATGGGCCCCGAGCCGGTCGGCCAGGTCTAGATGGCTGCCTTCGTTAAATAAGTAGAAATCCTGCTCGGAGAGTGTTGCTGTCATAGCTCCTCGTCATCATGTTCTGATTGGCGACGCGCAGAATCCAAGCGTGCCAGTTGCTCCAGTACGGAGCCGGACGAAGAGAATTCCTCGAACGTCTGGACTGCTTTGCGTCGCCAGTTGGGTTGTTCGTCGTCGGTTGTGCCGGGAATATTCTGGGATCGCGTTTCGAGCCAGAGATCTTCGAGATTGACCAGGACCGTGCGCGCGTCGCTCTTCCCGAGTAGTTCGAGTGTTGCTGTGATGATCGCCTTGAGATCATCTGGCTCAGTGTCGTCCGCGAGCAGGCCCTTCTCTGTTAACAACGTTACCAGTGTTGCCTGTCGCTCGCTGTTGAACCAACTCTCCCAGATCCCGGCGATTGGCGGCATGTCATGTGTGTTGAGCGCCGTTAGCGACTGCTCCGGTATCTCTGCAAGCGAAGTCGAGTCCTCCCAGACTTCGAAGGGCACGATGATCATTCTGCTGATGTCATGCTCTTCCATTGCCGGTCGGACCTGGAGCGGGACGGTGCCGAGATCTTCGCCAACCAGTTCCGTCTGGTTACGGTGAGATTCGAGGCTCAGGATTGCGTAGAGATCGTCGGCAGGATAGTGGACATAAAGACCATCTTTCGCCTCAGCGCCGTCAGGAATCCAGAATTGTCGGTGCAGCCCCATGATGTGATCGATGCGCAGCAGTGATGCGTGACGCATATGGTGCTGAATGACCTCGATGAAATGGCGGTAACCCTGTTCTCGCAGGACGAGCGGGTTGAGTGGCGGGAAGCCCCAGTTCTGTCCCTCCGGCCCGAGCAGATCGGGCGGCGCGCCGACGCTGAAGCCGCTTGCAAATGCGTCCGGCTCGCGCCAGACGTCGTAGCCTTCGCCGTTTACACCGATGGGCAGGTCGAGATAGAGACCAGAGTTGGATTCAGGCAGGCGTGGTAGGGCTCCAAGTTGCTGTTCCGCAATCCACTGGACATAAGCATGGTAATTGAATGCAGTTTCATCATAGTCTGCTTCGTCCAGATCCTCGGGGCGAATGACCTCCGGCCAACCGGATGGTCCGCTGCCATGCTTCTCGACGAGCGCGCGAAAACCGGCATAGAGACGGGCATGGCGTTGTTCGTCCAGCCATCTCCGAAACTCCTCGAAGCGTTCACCGCCATTTTCGATCAGCGTCGCCGCGAGTTGCTCCAGCACCGAACGCCGTAGTCGCATGCCATCGCGATAGTCGACGAACTCGTCCGACCGTAGCGTGGCGAGCTCGCGCTGGAAATCAGCGGACTCGACCTGTGCCTGCGCTGCGTTTGAGTGCTCGAACTCAGGGACGGCCGGGATGTCGATGAAGAACTCGTTCCAGAACAGCCGCGAAACCGGCGAATAGGGGCCAGGCATCAAGGGCTCGTCGAGGAAGGCCGGGAGCAGCGGCAGCGTCCCGACATAGCGCCCGCCCTGTTCGGCGGTCCACGCCATCAAGCGTCCCAGATCGCCGATGTTGCCTGCTCCCCAGCTGGTCTCGGATGATCAGGCTGTAGAGCGGGAGAAATGTGCCCCAACTGCGCGAGTCAGTGTGTTGAAAAGCTTTGCTCGGAGCTGAAATCAGGAGTGTCGTCGCATGAAACTCTCCCGATTCGAGATCAAGCTGGTGATAGCCGCTGGGCACTACCCAGGGCAGATCGATTGCTCGTTCGAGGGTGCTCGCCGTTGGGACTAGCCTGGCGCTGCCGACGACTTTGTAGTCGCGTAGTGAGACGACATCGCGCAATTCGTCGCCATCCTCTAGACGCAACCTGAGCTGGAGCTCGGTTGTCGAGTGGCGCGACGGGAGCCGCACCGGGACCTGGCCCGCGCCATCCCAGATCGTCGCGGTCGGGTTGGTCATCGTCGACCACTCTTCTTGCCGCCGTTGTTCGTAGGCTGCTGCAACCTCCGTCAGCGCAGAAACGTCGGCTCCGAGAGCTTTCAGGGCCGCGAAGATCGTCTCCTGCGGCGCACGAACGATCCTGCGGTCCATTGACTGGTACACCGAAGCGATACCGTAGCGCTCTGCGAGCTGGCGCAGAGCGTCAACTGAATCACGACGAATACTCATACTTGTTCCTCCAGCAAGTTGAGGATCCCGCGCACCGGGATAGCCGTCCAATCCGGACGGTTGTTGATTTCGTATCCAATTTCGTAGATCGCTTTTTCGATGAGATAGGCATCGAGCAGGAGCCGCAAGTCGTCCTCGTTTGACGGCAGGAACGATGCGCCTTTTACTGTTTCAAGATAACCTTGCAGGAACGCGCCACTCACCCAGCGATACCAGAGGCGGGACCACTGACTCGACTCTTGGCATGTCTTCGTCACGTACCCATGCGCCAGTGCCCATCAAGCCAGAGCTGGCGGCATAGTCGAATGATCTCAGCATCCCCGCCACATCGCGTAATGGCGAGCGCTTGATGCGCCGCTCGCCAATCGGACGGGCTGGTTCTCCTTCGAAGTCGATGATGACGAAGTCGCGGCCGGTGTACAGCACCTGGCCCAGGTGATAGTCGCCGTGAGTGCGAATGCTCTGAGCGTCGATGCGATGATCGGTGAGTTGCTGGAAGCGATCGATGACAGCATCTTGGCGTTCAGCAAGTTCGCGCGCGTCGGCTTGTAGCGCTTCCGGCAGGCGGTGGATGATGCGCTGCAGTTCGCGTAAATTGCGCCGGCTTTGCGAACGCATTGACTGATAGAGCGCGCGCTGTCCAAGTAACGAGAAATCCTCCGGACGGAATGCGGCGTCATCCTCTCGGGAGGCGAGTGCCAGATGCATGTTGCCGGTCTGTTCGCCGAGTCTGCTGGCGTCATCGAGGTAGGTCCCAATGAAGTCGTAGGCGCTGCCCGGGATCTCGTTTGAAGCGACATCGAAGATGTGAAGGGCTGGAACCGGCGCCGCGTCGACCACTTCGGGCTCGCTCAGCAGCCGTTCAATGAAGCTACCGAGCACATCGAGTGTATAAGCCCAGGCATCACCTTCATTTTCGACATAACCGAGTAGCAGGCCAAGCGTCATCGACGCCCCTCGGACAGGTTCGTATTCGATTGCGCCTGCTACCGGCGCAAGGGCATCGAATTTGGTGCGCTCGGTCAGGAAACGGCCGACCTCGTAGTCTGGGTTGATGCCTTCCTCGACTTTGCGGAAGATCTTCAGCATCAGCCGGTCGCCGAGAATGACCGATGTGTTGCTCTGCTCCGCGCCAGATATGACTGGATAGAGATCGCCTGATCCCCGGAGATTTCTGAAGCTCCGGCTGGCGCTTCCGCGGATGCGCCCATGGTCGCCTCGCAGGGTTCTCTGGCGGCCGATGAGATCAAGGAGTTCGCTCGAGAAGTCGTTTTCCCAGAGACCGTCGTAAATGACGCCCGATTCGCCGGTTGCCGTTACCTCGGCAACGACAGCGTGCGGCGTCCAGTCCCGTACCTGCTCGGCTCGTTCGCCTGTTGCGAAGGCGAGCGGCAGAATGTACGTTTCCGCCTCGCCCTCAGTGAAGTCGATATCGACCAGCAGCATCTGAATTGTCTGACCATTGATCTGAGCTGGGATGACCGTGCGAATGCCCATATTGCGGATGGTTCGCGTCTTGCTGCGATACCAACGCCGCTCCTGGATGTACACCTCCAGCACGTCGAGGAGGCGCCGCCTGCGGGTCGTATCAAGCAGTGAATCCCAACTGCCACGCACCGTGAGATGGGGAATTTCCCGCTCTTCGCCGGGCACAGCCGGCTCATAGTCGCCAGTGACCTCCTGCGGTTCGATCGAGAACCAGTAGAAGCCATGCGGGCCGAGGGTGAGGAAGTAGGGCAGTTCACCTATCGGCGGGAACTTCGCCCGGCCGAACATCTCGACCGGTACCATCGTCTCGTATTCAGAGAGGTTGAGTTCGGCGGACTGCGCAAAGCGCGAGAGATTGGCGATGACGAGGATCTTCTCGCCCTCGAATTCGCGTATGAAGGCGAGAATCTTGCGATTTTCGACCGGCAGGAAGGTCAACGAACCACGCCCGAAGGCCTTGTAGCGCTTGCGCAGGTCGATGATGCGCTTCATCCACCAGAGCAGTGATTGCGGGTTGCGCTGCTGGGTTTCGACGTTGACCGTTTCGAAATGATATTCAGGATCGACGATGATCGGGCTGAAGAGTTTCTGGCGGTTGGCATCGGAGAAGCCGGCATTGCGATCGGAGGTCCATTGCATCGGCGTGCGGACGCCGTTGCGGTCACCAAGATAGATATTGTCGCCCATGCCGATCTCGTCGCCGTAGTAGATCACCGGCGTGCCCGGCAGCGAGAAGAGCAGCCCATTCAGCAGTTCGATCCTGCGGCGGTTGTTGTTCATCAACGGTGAGAGGCGTCGCCGGATGCCGAGGTTGATTCGGGCGTCGGTGTCGTGCGCGTAAGTGCGGTACATGTAGTCGCGCTCTTCGTCGGTGACCATCTCAAGGGTTAGCTCATCGTGGTTGCGTAGGAACATCGCCCACTGGCTCGTTTCCGGGATCGGCGGCGTTTGTTCCATGATGTCGATGATCGGGTAATGGTCCTCCATACGCACCGCCATGTAGAGGCGCGGCATGACCGGGAAATGGAAGGACATGTGACACTCGTCGCCGCGACCCTGGCCAAAATACTCGACCGCATCCTCCGGCCATTGGTTGGCTTCGGCCAGTAACATGCGGTTCTCGTACTTCTCATCGACGTGAGCACGAAGCTTTTTCAGGAATGCGTGCGTTTCCGGGAGATTCTCGCAGTTGGTGCCTTCGCGTTCATAGAGGTAGGGAATAGCGTCGAGTCGCAGCCCATCGACCCCGGCATCAAACCAAAAGTCCATCGCCTTGATGACAGCATCGTGTACCCGTGGGTTGTCGAAATTGAGGTCTGGTTGATGGTAATAGAAGCGGTGCCAATAATAGGCGTTAGCGACCGAGTCCCAGGTCCAGTTGGAGGGCTCGGAGTCCGTAAAAATGATGCGTGTTTCGGCGTACTTGTCAGGCGAATCGGACCAGACATAAAAATCTCGATAGATACTGCCAGGGCTGGCCCGGCGAGCGCGCTGAAACCAGGCATGCTGGTCGGAGGTGTGGTTCGCTACCAATTCGGTGATGACCTTCAGACCACGCGCATGCGCCTCGCGAATGAAATGGCGCGCATCGCGCATCGTGCCGTAGGAGGGGTTGACGCTGTTGTAGTCGGCCGTGTCGTAGCCATCATCGCGCAATGGCGAAGGATAAAAGGGCAGAATCCAGATTGCAGTGACGCCAAGATCCTGGATGTAATCGAGCTTTGACGTAAGCCCTCGGAAATCTCCGATGCCGTCCGCATTATCATCTTTAAATGAACGCACATGCACTTGATAAATGATGGCGTCCTTATACCACTGTGGATCATCAAGTTCGGCATCAACGGACTTGCGGCGCACGCTCACTCATTGTGATCGGTGGTTCCTCTCCCTTTTAGGGAAGAGGGAACAGGCAAGAGGGAAGAGGGAAAATCTGAAATCGGTTGCTTCCCTGTTCCCTGTTTCCTCTTCCCTAATCCCTAACCCTCTACATGAAATAGTCAAAATCGTGCTCGGTCCGGGTGCGGCGGCGCACGTTGAAGATATGAGCCGGCATCGAGTGCGGGTTTAGCTCGACGTAGTTTTGGATCCCGTTCCAGATGTAGCGGCCCTGACCCAGCTGGTCGTGGACCTGGAAGGGCTGATCGGCTTCCAGCCCCCACTCCTCCAGCGGCAGCTCGACCCAGCCTGAATTAGTGTAGTGCGGATCGAGATTGACGACGGTGAGGATGATATTGCGATTGTCCTCCGTACGTTTGCTATAGGCGATCAGTTGCTCGTTGCCGGTCGGGTGGAATGTCAGGTTTGCGTTCGAGTGCAGGGCCGGGTTCTCATGGCGGACCCTGTTGACGATTGTGATGATGTTACGCAGGCTATCCGGTCGCTCCAGATCCCATTCCCGAATCTGGTACTTCTCCGAATAGAGATATTCCTCTCTGCCCGCTTCGAGCGGCTCGTGATCCATGTGTTCGAAGGCGGGGCCATAGATGCCATAGGTTGCGCCAAGTGTCGCCGCCAGGACGAGCCGGCTGATGAAGGCCGGGCGACCGCCGAACTGGAGGTACTCGGGCAGGATGTCAGGGGTGTTCGGCCAGAGCGCTGGTCGCAAGTATTCGAAGACCTCAGTTTTCGTCAGTTCGGTCAGATATTCGGTCAGTTCCCAGCGCGTGTTGCGCCAGGCGAAGTAGTTGTAGGACTGGGTAAAGCCGACTTTAGCCAGATTCTCCAGCACGCGTGGGCGGGTGAAGGCTTCTGATAGGAAGATGACCTCCGGGTGCTCGTCCTTGACGTTTGTAATGAGCCATTCCCAGAACGGGAAGGGCTTTGTGTGCGGGTTATCGACCCGGAATACGACGACGCCCTGCTCGATCCAGTAGTCGACGATGCTCTTGAGCTCGTCCCAGAGCCCCTTCCAATCCTCGCACTCGAAATCGAAGGGGTAGATGTCCTGGTATTTCTTGGGCGGATTCTCTGCGTACTGGATGGTGCCATCAGGGCGTTGTTTGAACCAGTCCGGATGCTCCGAGACGTAGGGATGATCTGGCGAACACTGGTAGGCCAGGTCCATCGCGACTTCGATGCCCTGACCACGGGCGGTCTGGACCAGCAGTTTGTAATCGTCGAGGCTTCCAAGTTCGGAGAGGATCGCCTTGTGGCCGCCCTCCGGACCTCCGATAGCCCAGGGGCTGCCGGTGTCGTCCGGCTCGGCGATGACGGAGTTGTTCTTGCCTTTTCGATGGGCGAAGCCGATCGGGTGGATCGGTGGCAAATAGAGCACGTCAAAGCCCATATCCTTGACATAGGGCAAATGCGCAATGACATCCATAAAGGTGCCGTGTTTGCCTGCTTCGGACGACCAGGAGCGCGGAAAGAGTTCGTACCACGCGCCGGTCCGCGCCAGTGTAGGCTCGGCCCAGACAGTCAGCTCCTTGTCGTACTTGGTCGCATTGGAGCGGTCGCTATAAATCAGCATCGTGCGCGCGAGTTCGGGGCTGAGGATCTCCAGGGCGGTATCGGCGGTGGCGGAGCGCAACGCTTCTGCCGCGTCGCGCAGTTTGGCAGCTTGTTCCTCCGGTGCCCGGTTGGCAGTGGATTCGATGAGATCGACTCCGATGAGCAGATCGATGGAGATGTCCTGTTCGGCGTCGATACGCTTGACGAGATCGCGGGTCCAGGTCTTGAAATGATCGACCCAGGCCCAGATGGTGTAGTGATACTTGCCAACTTCTGTGATCTCGAATGTGCCGCGCCAGCGGTCGTTGATTAACGGTTGCAGCGTGACCGATCGATATTGCTTCTCGTTGCCGGCCCGGTACAACAACAGCGCGGATAGTGCATCATGACCATCGGTGAAAATGTCAGCTTCGACGGTGACCGATTCGCCGATCACGCGTTTTATCGGATAGCGCCCACTATCGATCTCGGGGGAAACCCCTTCGATGACCGCCCGGCGCCGTCCGTCCGTTTTCTTACGTGTCATGACCCTCCATCCGCTCGGCCCACCAAGCGCCCAAGATCGAGTATTCCCTCTATTCCAGTATATCGAGAGCAGCGGTCATCATGACTGTGCCGCTGCACAGATGCGTGGCATGGATTGGATTTGGACCGGCCGATGGCGAGTTTACAAACAAGCCGCAGACCATCCATCGTCGTCCTGAAAAGACGCTTTGCCACGTGAAGGATCTATCCGGCTCAGCTTGAAGCGGCAAGGAAATCGGCGCCGAGCAGAGGTGATGCCCTTGCACTCCCTGTCCATAGGCTTCTGGTGGTAGGTCTTTCACTTTCTACTGCAATGCCGGTATCTGGACTCCGCTCGGGATGACATTTATGGCGCAATCGGGTTCAGACGACTGCGGGAGATAGTGAGGCGTCGTATGCTCTCTACTCCTTCAGCTCAATCTCAACGAAGGCAAAGTCGCCGTCGCTGGCGTTGATCACATTGTGTTCGACACCAGCTTCGCGGAAGTAGGAAGTTCCGGCTGCGAGGTCGCTGAACGACTCCGCACCATCCGGGCCGATCAGCTTCAATCGTCCGGTCATTAGAGGAACCACGACATAGTCGTACTCGTGGCGGTGGTAGCCGGTCTCAGCGCCGGGCACGAAAGCCCACTCGGCTACGCGCACCCGATCGTTGTCGACCTGTATGGTCGAGACTGCTTGAGCACTCATGAAATCCTCCAACCTGTAAATACCTGTATGCACGGCAACCCGAAACTACTCCAACTGGAAAACCAGAGTCCCTCCAATGCGCGGCGGGAAGAAGCGGTGACTCAGTTCACCGTTGTATGTTCCCTGTCCGGCGTATCCCGCGAAGATCCCGGTCGCGTCCGTGATGACGAAGGTCGCTGCGATTGTGGCAATAGAGACTTCGTTGTCCCATGTCGCTGTTCCACTCGTAATCGGCCCGCTGAGAACTCCGTCGGGCGCACTAATCGACCAGCTGCCGCCGACGATCGTGTTGACGACGCCGGGTCCGGGGCCAGGCGGTGTGTAATCGAGCGATACTTCCATCGTCCCCTCGACATCCCCGCTCGCCGTTCCGACGAAGCGCAGGCCGTACGTCGTTCCGTCTATGGTGTCGCCGGCGTCGATCTCGATGCCACCAACCTCGATCGAGATCGCCTTGCCTGGTTCGGGCGGCGGCGGTTCCTGCTCATTGCTGTAGCGCCAGGCGAAGTAGTGCTGGCCAACGTTTCCGGCCTCGACTCGCCAGCCTTCGGGATTGTCCGGCGTGTAGGTCAGGACACGCCGTTCGAAGGCCTGAATCAGCACCCACTTGACGCTCCCTGCAACTTTGACCTCGGACCAGTACGGCTCGCTAATTGGCCGACCGGTCGCGAAATAGGGATTCTCGAAGAGCTTGTCGTTGACGTACTCGCCGTTCTGATAAACGGTCCCGGTTGAGTTCATGAAGTCCCAGAATGGCCCGGCAATGCTGTGGCCGGTGACTTCGTCGATGATCTCGATCTGGATGTCTTTGGCGGCTAGACTCTCTTCTGTGCCGACGCCATTGCTGCGCGAAAGCGTCTGGATGATCGGTCGATCGAATGGCAGCGGAGACGCGTCCAGCAGGCTGGAAAAGGTTGCATAGGTGGGGCCATCGGCGTCATCGATATCTCCCGCAACTCCGACGCTGGCTGGGCTGCGCGCCTCGAAGCTGGCGTTGCCGACCTGGAGCATCCCGGTCACCATTTCGACGACGAGGAGCCCATTCGTGACGTACCAGGGTGACTCCTGGTCTGCCGCCGGATCGGTGATCTCCATCCGTGATTTGTCAAAGTACTGGACGGGCCGTGTTCCACCGACTGATTCGTCGTAGCGTTCGACCATCACTCCGGTCAGCGCTTCCGGCCCCCACATCCATGTCCGCGATGCCATCCCATCTGCAACCGGCAAATCGGTTCGCGCCCAGGTATCCCCGACCGGACCTGGCTCTGGCTCGACGGCAAGCGCCGGGAGAGCGGTGAACAGAATGGTCAGCGTTGCGATGAGCGTCGCGATGCGTTTCATCGGGTATACCTCGATTCGTGAGAGGCAAAGTCTCAGATCCTAAGCCTCCTGGATTGACCTCAGACTCCGACCTGCTTACGGTAACCGTCTCTGCCTCATATTTTCGTTCGAGAAGTGAGCCATTGGTGTCGCAGTTGCATGAAGCGCGATGACTGGCGATTCTTCGCCGATGGTGCGCTACGGACTCATCCGGCACGGCGATGAGGGTCACTCGGTCGGTTCAAGTAGCGGTGACCAGGATGGGTCCCCGTCATAACCTGGATTACTGGTCAAACGTGTCTGGTCAGAGCCGTCGGCATTCATAACGTAGATTTCGAGGTTGCCGTCTCGGTCGCTACTGAATGCAATCTTACTGCCGTCATAAGACCAGGCGGGATTCGTGTCCTGGCCGATGCTGTCCGTAAGTGGAAGCGTTTCGCCGCTATCGACCTGAAGGACGAAGATCTCCGAGTTTTCGCCGACGAAGCGTCCGAAAGCAATAGTCTGACCGTCCGGCGACCAGACGGGATTCTCCTCAGTCTCCGGCGTATTGGTGAGGTTGACGACCTCCAGGCTATCCAGGTCCAAACTGAAAATATCATTGGATCCATCGCGCGTGCTGACGAAGATCAGGGATCCGCCGTCCGGGTGCCAGTCCGGTCCCCAATCGACGCTGCCAGGCGCCATGGTGAGGTTTTGCTGATTGCTTCCGTCGGCATCCATCAGGAAGATTTCCCAGTCGCCCTGTCGCTTGCTTTGGAAGGCCAGCTGGCTGCCGTCCGGTGACCAGGCCGGGTACTGATCGGCGGCTGGATCAGTGGTGAGCTGGCGCAGATCGGTGCCATCGACGTTGATGACATAGATATCGTCATTTCCGGCACTGTTGCTAACGAAGGCAATCTCCTGGCCGTCAGGGGACCAGGCCGGTGACCATGCGGTGTACGACGATCCGATGAAGCTGCTGAAGAGCCGAGTGTTCGTGCCATCCGGATTTAGGAAGAAGATATCGGATATGTTTGGGTCCCCCGAGCGTCCGCTGACGAAGACCAGTTGCTCAGTCGGTGGTGGAGGTACGGGGGTTTCCGTTGGCAACGGCGTAGCCGTCGGTTCCAGTGTCGCACTTGGCTCGGTCACATAGGCCGGTTCTACTGTCGCTGTGGGTGTAGGGCGGGCATATTGGGTGGCAGCGGTACTCGTAGCATCCCTGGTTGAATCATCGGCTGGAGAGGCTGTGGTGCGTTCCTCGGCCGTGTCAGTCGCTGCCACCAACCCGGACTGTTGGGGATCTTGCTTTGAGTCGTTGCGGTCTCTGAAAAAAATAAAGTAGATGCCGGCAAGAATAATAATGACCGCCAATAGTGCTATGGGCCGTAGCCATTCCGTCCAGCCCCAGGAGCTGCCGCCGGAAGCTGTGCCTGTTGCGGGTGGTGCCGGCGGTGGATCGATCGGTGGGGCGTTCACACCAGCAGGCGTGAATCGGCTGGCGTTGGTGAGATCAGCGGCGAAGGCGCCGGCAGTTTCGTAGCGATCCGCCGGATTCTTCGCCATTGCGCGATTGATAACGCGACTCAGTTCAGGACTCAAATTTGGGTTGAGATCATGTACCGCGATCGGTGATTCGCCCCGGTGGCGAGCAAACACCAGTTCGACATCTGAGTCGGTGAACGGTACTCGGCCGGTGAGCAATTCATACGCAAGGCAACCAAGCGCGTAAATGTCCGAGCTGGCGGTCACTTCTCCGCCTATGGTCTGCTCGGGCGCCAGATAGCTTGGCGTGCCCTCGCGCGCCGCAACCGCAACCTCGTTTTCAGTTGTTTCCTCAAGAGCTGCTGCGAGTCCGAAATCCAGCAGGACGGCGGTGTGATCTGGCTGGATGATGATGTTACCTGGCTTGACGGCACGATGAATGACACCATGCTGGTGTGCATAGTCGAGCGCGGCCGCGAGTTGCTGGATACAGGTAACCACCTCCGCCAGTTCAAGTGGCTCTTCTTCGATCAGCCACCTCAGCGTCTGACCCGGTACATAGGCCATTGCGATGTAATGGAGATCTTGCAACGATCCGATGTCATAGATCTCGACGATCCCTGGATGCCGTAGCCGGGCTGCCTGGCGAGCTTCGTCCAGGAAACGCTCGACGACACGTGAGTTCTGGGCCAGTTGCGACCTCAGGATCTTCAGGACGACTGGACGTTCGAGTCGTATCTGACGACCACGATACGTGTGCGCGATAGCTCCCGAGGTTAATGCGGACTCGATGACATACTTGTCAATCTGCTTACCGACTAGCGCGTGTATTGACGGTGTCGGACCCAGGTCGACAACGGTGTCCTTTTGCTGGAAATTGGCAAGCGCCTGTGCAAGGTCGTGTGCCGTATCGAAGCGCTCTGCAGGCTTCTTGGCCAGGCAGCGCAGGATGATGGCGTTAAGCTCATCCGGCAGTTCGGGGTAGATGTCCTGCGGTGGGCTGGGCGGGGTTGAGATGTGTTTGAATATGGCCTCGGTGGGCGTACGACTTTCAAACGGGAGTTGCCCGGTCACCATTTCGTAGAGGATCACTCCGAGCGAATAAATATCGCTCCGTCCATCAAGTTCAATTCCCTGGCACTGTTCGGGTGACATGTAGCTGGGCGTGCCCATCATGGTTCCAGTTGCGGTAATCATGCTTCCTTCGGCGAGTTTGGCAAGCCCGAAATCGGCGATTTTGATTCTCAGCCGCTCTTCGCCGGCTTCGCCGCTCGAACGGCTGACCAGCAGATTGTCCGGCTTGATGTCACGGTGCACCATGCCGCGCTGGTGTGCGTGCGCTAAGCCGTCAGCAGCCTGACGTATATATTCGAGGCCGCCGCCCCAGCGCCAGGCGATACCCCCATCGGGCGAATTACTGGCCTGATCGAGCAACGTCCGAATTGTGCCGCCGACCACCAGTTCCATGACCAGATAGAACTGCCCGTTTTCTTCCCCGAAATCGTAGACGCGCACGATGTTTGGGTGATCGAGCAGTGCCACGGCGCGCGCTTCCTGCAAGAAACGTTCCCGGAAATCCTGCTGAGATAGCAGGTGCTCATGCATGATCTTGATTGCCACGGGCCGGTTGAGATGGATGTGGACGCCACTGAAAACACGGCCCATGCCACCGATACCGAGTTGGGTACCAATCCGGTAGTTGCCATATACCTGGTCGGCTGCTTCGCTCACCCGGAACTCTTCTCGTAGCCTGTCCAAATAGCGGCAAAAATGCGCACTATTGAGGTGTTTATCACTCGGCCCTCATTCCATTCTACGCCGCAATCAATACGAACGGTTTGGAAGCGGTCGTGCGCACGCTAGCGCAATGTCAGGTTTTCAAGAGCGAGCGAAGCGTTGGGGTCAACCGAGACAAGGGAACCATTGTTGTGCCGTCGAATATGACGTTGCCGTTGCCGGCTGTTGCCATCGGTGTCACGATGAATTTCGAACTCGTGAAGGGGTTGGTTCCATTGTAACCAGGGGTGATTCTCCCTCCGTCGGTGGTCCAAACGGTGTTCGGCGCGGCGTTGAGATTCGTCTCGTCCACGGTCGAGATGAGGATGTCTGCCCGGGCTAATTCGGGCAACAGGTTCGAAATCGACGTGATCAATCCTCAGGCGTTCGCCGCCAGAATGCGCTGGCCCTCCAGCACAAGCTTGGGGGCCGGTCCATCTTAGCGGCGAGTACACCAAGGACGTATCGATCGAAGTGGACTAGCGACGAGCAAGAATGCCCCGCGCATAGCGCAGTTCGCCCAGGTGCATCCAGGCCTGGCCGATGGTGTGGCGGATGCGGTTGGCAGCCGCTTGCGGGTTGTTCGGATCGGAGGGCGGTACGACGCTGCGGCGAAGATCATCCTCGTTGGCTGTCTGAAGATATTGCGTCGTTTCCGCCAGTAACGCGCGGTGATACTCGCGCAGGAACGACAACGCGATGTCTAGCTCGTCGACCTCGTAGTCTCGATAGCGTGAGCCGAGCCCATTGCCATCCGTGCCTTTGCCATCAGGGTTGTAGCCTGAGCGGGCGGTGAAGCCCTGGCGGTGCCAGAGATCGTCGAGCGGGTCGCGACCCCGAATCGCCCAGTTGAGGTCGTAGTCCCAGATGCGTAGCAGGTGCCAGTAGTTCCAGCCGATGCTATTGAATGAAGGACCGGGGCGGGCATAGAGAATTCTCTCGGGCAGCGACGAGAGCTCTGCGTCGATCGATTCGCTGAACGTCTCGAGCTGTTCCAGATAGATTCGAGCTTCAACCAGCATCGTGCAGTCCTTGATTAATGTCATAGTCCAGCGGGGACAGCGCGCCGGATTCGATACCGTCTGAGCATGCTAGCTGACCGTTCTTACCCGTGCGGTTGAATTCGCAAGGTACCCGGTTGCTGCGAACAATTGGCAGGGCTAGCACGTAGCGGCTTAATCGGAGCTTGTCGTGCTACACTCCGGGCGCCGCACCTGCGAGAACGCAGGGCGAGAGCCGGGTACGGATCGGATGCTGAAAGCCCGAGATGGCATCGCTGCTCGCGCGCCTGCGGGGTCTCCCGCGAGACACATTGCTATTCCTTGCCTTCATGCTTTGTACGAACATTGCGATGGGGACCTTTACCCTCGTCTTTAATCTCTACCTGCTCGAACTCGATTTCAAAGAAGATTTCATTGGTCTGGCGGCTTCTCTCCAGACGGGCGCGATGGCGATTACGGCATTCGCACTTGGTGGTCTTCTCGGTCGCTGGGGTGTTTGGCGCGTCGCTTCGACCAGCCTCGTCCTGTTCGTTGTGTTTTCGATTGTGTTGACGCTGGTGACCCAGGCCTATCTCATTCTCATCCTGATTTTCCTCTGGGGTGGAGTGTCGTCGTTCGTCTTTTCGGCGGTGATGCCATTCGTCGTCGAACTGAGCGATGAACGCAGCCGGCAGCGTGTAGCCTCGCTTGCGGTCTCAACGTCGATGACGGCGTCAACTCTCGGCAGCCTCATCGGCGGATGGATGCCCCGCCTGGTCTCAATATCGCTTGATGTGGAGCGGTCCAGTGTCCCGGCTTTTCGCGGAGCACTGATGGCAGGCATTGCCGTCGCAGGACTGGGACTGATACCGCTGTTCCTGATGTCCAGCGAGCGCCGCCAGCCGATGGTGGATGAAGACGAAGAGGAAATTGAGCGACCGGTGCGACCCGGCCTGCCGCCAGCGCCCAATCTGGTTCAGCGGCAGCGACTGGTCGTATTTGTCATTATCGGCGGGATCATGAGCATTGGCGCCGGAATCACCCAGCCTTTCTTCAATGTCTATCTGCTCTCGATCGGTGCAGCTCCTGGTCAGATCGGCCTGATTTTTGCCGGCGCTTCGATCTTCGCCGCATTCACGACGCTTTTCAGCCCGCGTCTGGTCGACTGGTTCGGTTCTGAACGATCGGTAGCGTTCGGTCGTAGCAGCCCGATTCCCTTCTACATGCTTATGGTCTTTGCTCCCGGCCTGGGCGTGGCTGCGCTGGCCCACTTGGTGCGTACCGCATCACAGGGGCTTGGCTGGTCGGTTGAGAGCGCCTACATGTCGGTGGCACTTCGGGGGCGTGCTCGGAGAGCGATCTTCGGGTATCGGAGCGGTACCTGGAACGTTGGCTACGCGATCACGAGCTTGCTCGGCGGCATCATCATCGTGCGCTGGGGATATGATCCCACCTTCACCATCTATGCCGTAACGATGCTGATCGCCATGACGCTCTTCTACGTCTTCACCGTCTATATATCGCCGGTTGGCGACGCTCGAACCGGGACAGCGCAAGCTACGGATGCGACACTGGACGGCACAGATAGGGCCGTCGTTCGTTCGTCAGATACCGGAAATCCTGGAGAGATCGACTAGCTCCCCAATCTGATCAACACCACCTAACGCTTTCGAATGGCCAATCCCACATTGATCACCAGCCATTGCCCGATCGTCAGAACGACACCAATCTTGTCGGTCGGGCCGTGATGCTTGCCACTGCGTAGCAGGATGAACTGGAGCGGGACAAGCGACAAGGCCAGACCAAGCAGCCGCCGATTCTGTGTTGTCCATGCCGGTATCTGCTGTTCGGGTTGGTCAGCCACGGCCAGCACCAGCGTGCCCGCCGCCACGCTGCCGAACAAAACTGGAGCGACCTTGGCCAATGAAATATCGATACCGAGGGTGTCGCCCTGGAGGCGTAACATGTCTCGATTGCGGAGGGCTGCAACCGACGCGATGACGCCGAGTGGGACGTGCCAGATTGCGAGCATGATGTGAAAGGGACGTAGGGCGCCGCGCCAGCCGAGCGCGAGAAGCGCTAGACCGTAGAAGGCGGTGAGAGGTGCCAGGAAGTAGTAGCCGCCGGCGCCTCGACCGCGAATGCGTTCCGTGACGCCCCACGCATAATCGTCGCCGTCGAACAGGCCCCGGATGGTGACTAACCAGGCTGGGAGGAACGATAGTCCAGTCCAGATCAGTAGAATATTGCGAAGCTTAGCGCTCATCGCCGCCACTACTCCTCTCCTCCAAATCCTTCTGTTGATCAGCTATGACATTTGATCCGGCTTGTATGTTCAACGTCGTGCGGACTATTCTAGAATCCTTGCAAGATACCGCAGTTCAAATGGCTGGCATGGTTGCGGGACACTCCGTGTCGACGCGGGAAAAGGGGACAATATGAGACGCTTCTTTCGTCTACTTACAGCGTTGGCGCTGGTTGGCATGCTCGCACCGGTCCTGCCGGTCGGCATAGCAATCGCGGGCAACGCAGTCGTGGCGGCACCCTGTGGCGAGGCCGAGTTCGATGCCGCGCTGGCAACGGCGCAGACGAATGGTGGTGGCACGATTACTTTCAACTGCGGTGGTCCGGCAACGATCTCCTTTACGGTTGAGAAGACGATCACGAGTCCCAACAACGTCGTCATCGACGGTGCAAACCTGATCACGCTCGACGGTTCCAGCTTGACGCGACACTTCGTCGTCGACGCTGGCGCAACGCTTGAGCTGCGCAACATCACGCTGAGCAACGGCTATGTGAATGGTGACGGCGGATCGATCGTCAATGACGGCACGTTGACCATTGTCAATAGCGTGTTGCGCGACAATATTGCAGATGAACGTGGATATGACGACACGGGGGCTAGCGCAGTCGGTGGTAATCCGTCTGGCGGTGCAATAAAGAACAATAGTAGCGGCATCCTCAGCATTACTCGCACCACGTTCGCGAACAATCTGGCGGACGGCAGCGCGTTTACCACTGCTGGTGGGTCCGCAATCGGCGGGATCCCTCAAGGCGGCGCCTTATTTAACTTCGGGACAGTCGACATAACCGACAGCACCTTCTCCGGCAACGTCGTCGATGGCAGCTCGAGCGGAACTGGCGGCGGGAGCTTCATAGGTGGCATACCGCAGGGTGGGGCCATTCAGAACCTGGGGACGAGTCTCACGATTTCGAACAGTACCTTCTCCGGCAACATTGTCGACGGCAGCGCGTCAGCGCTTGGTGGCGGTACTTCCGCCATTGGTGGAATCCCACAGGGAGGTGCGTTGATGAATCTCGGAGCTGGCGTGACAATCACCAATTCGACCATAACGCTGAACACGGTCTACGCCACGGTAGGCGGAGCTGACACCAACATCACCCGGGAACCCTCAAGGCGGCGGGGTTCAACACATCGGCTCGGAACTACAGATTGGCCAGACGATCGTCGCGAACAACGCTCCAGCGGACTGCGGCAGCATCGGAACCTGGGTTTCAGACGACTACAACCTCGACAGCGATGGCAGCTGTCCCTGGACCGAAGCGAACGACATTTCGAACGGCGATGCCGGTCTCGGACCGTTGGTTAACAACGGCGGGCCGACGATGACCCACTTGCTCACATCGAATAGCGATGCGCTGGACAGCGGGCCGCCGACATGTGCCCCAACCGACCAGCGAGGTGAACCGCGGCCAGTTGGAGTTGCTTGCGACATCGGCGCTGTCGAGGTCCAGGAGATAACATCCTATGTTCTCTGCGCGAGCTATTACACCGGTCGCGTGGTGAGCCCGCCCAGCGGAACGTGTGGCGCAAACCAACTGGAACTCGTCCTGCCGGATGATCTGCCACTCGAGTTCTGCATCGACGCCTACACCGGTGGTGTACGGTACATCTTCGGCGCGCCCTGCAATCCGCCAGGGCAACCACACACCGTGCCGGACGATGGTGATCTGCTGACGTGCGTCAGCAAATATACGGGCGTCAACCGACGGGTGTTCAATCACAATCAGTGCACGCCGTATGAACTGGCCAATACGATCTCCGGACCCTAACCATCAGGTTCGGTGAAATCGATAGTGCTTTGAGCGGATCTAGCCGCGCGAGATCAATCCTGGCCCGAATTGGGAATAGATCGAAGGTCGTGCGTTACATATGTCAGGAGAAATGGGACGACGAAGCCGGCTCACCAAATTGATCCAATGTGATGCCAACAATCATCATTCTGACCTGTGAGGCTTTGGCACCCATTTTCTCTCTCCATTCCCCCTTCCCGTGTCCCCGGTCGACCCCCCATCGCCGGGGACGTCCCCTTTAATCGCTGCTAGGATTCTCGCCAGCTTGTGGTTGCGCCTAGGGTTCCGTTCCCTGCCCGTTACGTGATAGACAATGAGGGCTGGGGAAGGCTGGACCGAGCGGCGCCACGGCGGTTGAGTTCTCAACCGCCGCACACCTGACGGTACAAAAGACTGGAGGCTCGTCGGTTTTCGCTGCCTCGCGATTGCGAGGCCAGGAAACGGAGCTTCTAACGTGACCCTTCTTGCGCTCGCGCTGATTCTTTCCGCGGCGATCTTCCACGCAACCTGGAATCTGCTGGCGAAGCAGGCGGGCGGTGGAGCTGCCTTCGTCTGGCTCTTTGGGATGCTGGCGGCGTTGATCTATGCGCCTCTGGCGATCCTAGTCATCATCATTCAGCGTCCGGAGATCGGGCCCTCCCAACTGCTATTTATGGCGGGTAGCATCCTGCTCCACATGGCCTATTTCCTGCTATTGCAACAGGGCTACAGGGTGGGCGATCTCTCGGTCGTCTACCCACTGGCGCGTGGAACGGGCCCGATGCTCTCGACGATCGGCGGCGATCCTGATCCTGGGCGAGCGCCCGGGGATCGTCGGCATGCTTGGTGCCGGCCTCGTCATCCTCGGGATCTTTTTGCTGACCGGCAGCGTCCTAACTGTTCGATCGGCTTCAAGTGCCGGGCTGGGCTTTGGCGTCCTGACCGGGGTACTGATTGCCAGCTACACCCTCTGGGACAAGCAGGCCGTAGGGACACTTGCGATTCCTCCGCTGCTCCTCGACTGGTCGCTGTCGGTTGGGCGAGCGGTGATTCTCGCGCCGATTGCGCGAGGGCGCTGGCCTGAAGTGCGGCGCATCTGGCGCGAGGCCCGCCTTCAGGTACTCGGCGTCGCGATTCTCAGCCCGCTGGCCTACATCCTTGTCCTGACGGCGCTGGCTTTCACTCCGGTTAGCTACGTCGCTCCGGCGCGCGAGATCAGCATCCTTGTCGGGACAATTCTCGGTACGCGATTGCTTGCCGAAGGTGAGGGGCTGAGGCGCGTCGGCGCTGCGAGTGTGATGGTGCTGGGGGTTGTGGCGCTGGCGTTGGCGTGAGTGGGACGGATTTGGTTGCTGTGGTAAATGAAGATCCGACCGCTCCCCCCCTGGTCCCCTCCCTCGAAACCGAGGGAGGGGTGTCAGCGCGCGAAAGCCGGCTTCGAGTTGCAATGCTCGACCGGGCTTCATCCCCCTCCCTGAATTCGAGGGAGGGGCTAGGGGAGGGAGCCTCTTCACCCTCCCACACAACCTCAAACTCAATCGCGTGCGACGCCTTCATCGCGGCCAGCACCGACTGAGTGACGTACTCATCGCTTGCGAATGGCTTGCACGGCAGGACGATCTCGGTGGCCGGGAGGTCGCGGGCATCGACGGCTGGTGAGACCCGGCGGCATTCGATGTTCTCGCGCAGGATCTCGACGACGTAGGCTTCGGCCAGTTCTTCGTCGTCATCGCAGGAGAAACCTACCCTGTAGTTGGTTGGATCGACGAACGCTTCGAGGTGGGCAACGACGGCGATGCCGGTCGCTATGCGGGTTGCATTGTGCCGCCAGCTGGCGATCTCTTCGTCGGTCAGTTCGCCATCAGGTTGCCAGTAGGGCGTCAGATCGCCGCGTATGGGTGGACCACCCAGGCTCGCCGGCTCTCATAACTCGTCCCACTTGTTCATCCACTCAGATTCGTAGTCGAAGGTCACGATATATCCATCCCGACGTGTTCCAGCTGTCAGACTGCTGCAGCGTGTTCTGGATCCGGCCGGCAGCGGTCTGACTTTAGTAGATAGACGGGGAAGGTCACAAGTTACCCGGAGCTATACCGCGACTGCCTCTGGTTCGACTTCTGCGCGGGTGTTGTTAGGAGCGACACTGGCGCGAGACTCCAGATAGGCGCGGATCGAGAGCGCAGCAGCCGCACCTTCACCCGCAGCCGATGCGGCCTGCTTGGTGCTCCCGGCCCGGCAATCTCCGGCAGCGAAGATGCCATCGATGTTGGTGTGTAGCGCCAGGTCAGTAACGATAAATCCATCGTCGTCAACGTTGACAACATTTCGTGCTACCTCAGTGTTCGGGCTCTGACCGATAAAGACAAAGACGCCGTCCGGGTGGAGTTCTTCTGTTGCGCCGGTGTCGCTGTGTTCGATCACCACTGTCTCAAGTCGTCCGTTGCCGCGAAACTCCGTGGCAACGATATTGCTCAAGACCTCGACCTCTGGATGCGCGTCGATCTTCTGGGTGACGACTTTCGAAGCGCTCAGCCCGGGGCCGCGGGTTGCGATCGTCACATGTTTGGCGAAACGGGTCAGGAAGAGCCCTTCTTCGCCGGCCGAGTTCCCTCCGCCGAGAACGAGGATGTCTTTGTCGCGATAGAAGGCGCCGTCACAGGTTGCGCAAAAATGGACGCCCGCGCCGATAAAGTCTTCCTCGCCCGGAATATCCAGCCGCCGGTAGGTCGAGCCGGTCGCTAGCAGCACCGCCCAGGCGCAGAGATCTTTGCCGTCCCTCGTCCTGACTGTCCGGTACTGGTCTTTGACAATAATTTCAACGACTTCCTGAGCCGCCAGGATTTCGACGCCGAAGCGTTCTGCCTGGGCGCGTAGCCGGTCGGCGAATTCGTCGCCGGTGACGCCCTCGGGAAAGCCTGGAAAATTGTCGAGCCGGTCGGTGATCCCAACCTGGCCACCGACACCAGAGCGCTCGATGACCAGCGTTTCGATGCCCTCACGGGCAGCATAGAGAGCCGCAGTCAGCCCGGCCGGACCGCTGCCGACGACGATCAGGTCGTAGAAATCCATCGCAGCTTCGGACTCGATACCGAGCTGAGACGCGAGTTCGGCGTTCGTCGGTTCAACCAGGATGTTACCGTCGGGGAAGATGATCGTCGGGATGCTTTGATTGCCGCCGTTGATCTCTTCGAGGGCCGCCTGGGCTTCGGGATTGTCGTCGACATCGATGTATTCATACTCGATGCGGTGTTCGCCGAAGAACTTCTTGGCGCGCTTGCAGTCAGGACACCAGACTGCTCCGTACATTGTGATCCGGTTGTCGTTGCCTGGTTTCATGCGTTTCTTCCTAACATCTGGACGCTATTGTAGCTGCTACGTACTGAAACGCACTGTTTGCGAAAATTGTTCTTCTGGAATATTGCTTACATTCAGATCCGCTCTTCGAAATTTTGGGGATGTGCGCAAGCTGCCGCTGGAGGAGCACGCTGCCATCGCGGCTAGTTTGTAGGAGTTCTCCTTGTTTCCTTCTCCCCTCTCCCCGCGTAGCAGTGGGAGAGGGGCCGGGGGTGAGGGAACGGGTAACTACAAACTCCGCACTACAAACTCAGCCGGCTCGTTCAAATACGAAATACGCCAGATCAAGGTCGCCCGGGGAGTGGCCGAAGTGGGTCAGGAGCATGGCGATCTCGCTGCGGTGTTGTGTGCCGTGGTTCCAGACGTGCGTCATCGTTTGCCAGAGCGGTGCGCCGTTGAAGTCTCCGTCGAGGTCGGCGTCAGTGAGACTGTCGATGTAGGCCAGCGTTTCGTCGCTGGTCTTGTCGAGTAATGCTCGAATCGCGGGCAGGTCGGGGTAACCCTCCGGCTCGATTGGTGCCTGCCGCTCGCCCGTTATCCACGCGCTGCGCCATCCATTCTCGGCTCTGGCCATATGGAAGAAGATCTGCTTCACACTGTCGTGCCCAAAGGGTGGATCTCCGCTGAACTGCGCCTCGGTCAAGTCTTCCGCCTTGTCGAGCAGTTTCGTGTTCCGGTCGTGAGCGTATTCATAGAGTAATCGCAGATCTGCCGGTCGCATCTCATACTGTCCTTCCATCTAGCTAAAGCAACAACGCCATCATAGAACAAACATTCTACTCGCCGGGCAAGCTGATACGAAACTGTAACCTCGAGCTTGCCTGTACAGGCGCGATCTTAACGGGTTGCTTCATACACTGATAGTAGTCGATGTTTCGTCAACTCTTAAGGAGCACACCGATGAAATGGCGACGACTCAATAACCTACCGGTAATCTGGCTCTTGCGATCTCCACTTCATCGAATCATCAGCAGCAGCGTTCTTCTAATCACCGTGCAAGGACGGAAGACGGGGCGGCGCTATACGACCCCGGTGAACTATGTCCGCGATGGCGAAACGCTTCTTGTCGTCAGCGATCCCGGGCGTACCTGGTGGCGCAATCTGGTCGGTGGCGCACCAGTCATTATGCGGCTTGAAGGCGAGGATGTACGAGGATACGGCGAGGCACTCACCGATCCCGATGAGAAACGTGCCGCATTTCGTGCGCTGATTCGGCAATCTCCTCGTTACCGCAGGCACCTCGGGATTGTCCTTTCGCCGGCTGGTGATCCGGCCAATCCACAAATGCTGAAGTCGTTTGCAAACAAGCGGATTCTCGTGCGGCTGAGCAAACTCAAGTTTGGAACGCTGGTGGACCTGGCGGACGATCGCCGGATCACTAGAGAAAGCGAGGCGGCATGATGGCTACATCCACCCGCAAATCGCTCCTGATCTACCTCGTCCTGGCCTATGGCCTAACTTGGCTGATTGCGGTGCCGATTGCGCTATCCAAACACGATCTCATGTCCTGGAAGATACCTCCGGGGTGGCACTTCTTCGCTCAGATTGGGCCGATGCTGGCTGCCTTTGTGACGACCTGGATTGTCGTAGGCCGACCAAAGGTGGGCCACTGACTATTCCAGATCGTTCTAGCTCGGTTCAGCAGAGCTCATGCCGGGTGTTGCGGAAATGTGTGCAGTAGCTCGCTGAGATCAAACTTCAACAATGCTCAGGCTCCGGGGAACCATTCTTTCGAGCGTGCGAATCTGCGCTGCTACCGCGTCATAGCGAGTACTGTGAGCAATATCGTTCGGATAAACGATCCATATTGTTCACGTGTTTGGAGAAAGATGATGTCAAGCGAAGTGCTCGTCTATCATGTTGAAGCTCAGATACTTGGAAACGGGGTTGCCGAGGTAACGGCGCAGCAGAGCCGGATCGAATTCGATTCCTCCTCTGGCCGCAGCGAATCCTTGCCGGGACCAGCGGAGCTTCTCTGTTCGGCGTTTGCTGCTTGCGTCCTCAAGAATGTCGAGCGTTTTGCCGAGCTGATGCCCTTTCGCTATTCGGCGGCGACTATCCAGGTCGAAGCGGAGCGTGAAGCTCCACCGCCCCGGTTTGCCCGGATTCACTACGTTCTTACGGTTACAACCGACGAGACTGAGCGGCGGGTCGATCTTCTGCACCGGAACATCTCGAAGCACGGTACGGTCTATAACACGCTCGCTGCAAGCTGCGATGTCACCGGAGAAATCGTCGCCCGTCCGCTTTCGGAATAGATGAAGCGCGGGATCAGCCCGATCTCGGCCCCGGCATTTTCAGTCCGTGTAGTCCCCGGTAGTTCGACGGCTCTGGCGATTGCCAGCCTTCGAGTAGTTCCTGATTCGGCTGGTAAACCTCGACGCCGAGCGGTCGGCAAGTAGGGAGCGGGTCGCCGGCGTCGGGACCCCAGAGCGGCACCGAGAGGTCGCCACCGGGGCAGGTTGAGATGGCGCAGAGCAAATCGATCTCGGCGAAGAACTCGAAGAAATCACCCTTCTTGGCCGGGCTCGGCTTCATGTAGTAGCGGTCGTCCTCGTTCAGCCCGGTCACCTGGAAGATGTTCAACACGTCGTGGACGTCGCGCTCGTCCAACCCCCAGGGCAGCACCGCGCGGGTGAGATTCGAGTGGCAATGGAAATCGAACTCTTCACCCATCAGAAGCTTCGTGACATAGGGGTCGCAGCGGGTTCCGAGCAGATCGTGGCAGCGGCCGCCATCCTCGTCGATGCCGTACTGGATCGTGTCGTTGGTGATCGTCAGCATCGGCCGCAAGTAAGGCAATGTCGACCATAGGCGGTCGAAGGTTGTGACGTGTGATGCCTGAAGTTGCCTGCTACGGGAAGCCCAGAAGCGTTCGCGCGGATTGTGGAGATTCCAGGCGTTGAAGTCGGCCACTTGCGGCCCCTCGATGGTGACGATCCTGCAGAGCTGCCCGGCCTTAACCTCCCAGGCTCTCCCCGAGCGGATCGGCACGACCAATTGCTCGACTAATTCACGCTGCGCGGTCTCCTCCGCCAGCCGCCCGTAGAATGCCTGATCAACCCCAAGTGCGCCTTCATCGTCCGGTAAATAGGTCCAGCCTGCCATCGTTCGCTCCTATCGGGATATTCTTGTCAGTCGTGCTGTGCGGACTGTTCTAGCATAGGTATGGAACGTCCCAGTCGCAATGTGGCGGGAACAATACTGAGATTTCTCCCGCTGGTCGAAATGACAACTGGTGCTCTTGAGTTCTCGGTTGCTGCAGTGACGGTACTGCTCGATTCGAACGAGTCTCATGTCTCCACGCATGTCATTTCGACCAGCGGGAGAAATCTCAGTTGAAGGAAAAACGCGTGCCCAGGGACCACACCTACTTTGTCTACATCCTGGCGAGCTGGACGCGTCGCCTGTATGTTGGGATGACGAATGATCTCGAGATCCGTGTTTGGCAGCACAAGAACAAGAGGTGCCGGGAGTTCACGCTCGCTACAACATCGACCGACTCGTGTACTTCGAGGATTTTCAGGATGTGCATCAGGCAATCGATCGGGAGAAGGAGATCAAGAAGTGGCGGCGGGAGAAGAAGATCGAACTGATCGAAGATATGAACCAGATTGGGAAGACCTGAGCGATGACTGGTTTGAGGGGTAGTTGCCGGGGTTACGCTCTGCTGTCGTCTCACTGAGATTTCTCCCGCTGGTCGAAATGACAATGGCGATGCTATTGAGTTCCGGCCACTTCTGGTGTGGCTTTGCTCGTAGGCATCCATGGAAATTCGCAACTGTCATTCGACGCGGAGCAGCTGGTCCGCGCTAGTATGCACGCAGACAGAGCAGCAGGGCAGGAGCACAATCGGATGACATTCACAGTTTCGCGGTGGAGCACGGAGAAGAGTGCGGTCAGTTCCAGCGGCGGGATGGTCGTGGCGAAGCAGGAGGCGGCGGCGCGGGCCGGGGCACAGGTGCTGGCCGAAGGTGGCAATGCTATCGACGCTGTCGTGACGATGGGCTGGTGCATGGCGGTGATGGAGCCGTACCAGTGCACCATCGGCGGGGCGGGTTACACCGTTTTCAGGCCGGCCGATGGCGAGCCGCAGGTCGTTGAGTTCACCGGCAGGGCGCCGATGGCGTCGAAGCAGGAGCACATGGGCGACCGCAAGCCGGGCGAGGTCTTCCAGGGACCGCTAGCGATTGGCGTGCCGGGGACGGTCGCAGGGTTGTCGACAGCATTGGAGCAGTTCGGGACGATCTCGCTTGCCCGTTCGCTGGAGCCGGCGATTGCACTGGCGGAGTCGATGCCGCTCGATTTCTTCATGGCGTTGCGGATTTCGCAGTGCTTGCAGGCACTGCGCGAGAACCCCGATTCCGCTCGTGCCTTCCTTTATAACAACGACTCGCCACTGACCGGTGGCAAGCACGTCCTCAATCAGACCGATCTTGCCCGGACGTTGCGGGCAATCGCGGACGAGGGACCGCGAACATTTTATGAAGGTGAGATCGGACGCGAACTGGTCCGGGCTGTGCGGGATCGCGGCGGCGTGATTGAGGAGAGCGACCTGGCCAGCTATCAAGCGAACATCTTGCCAGTGCTACGCGGCAAGTTCCGCGACTACGATCTGCTGGCGGTGCCGATGCCGTCGCCGGGGCTGACGACGGTGGAGAGCCTGCAGATCCTCGATGGCTTCGATCTGGCCGGTATGGGTCACAATAGCGCTGATGCCCTGCACGTCATCGGCGAGGCTTACCGGCTGGCCTTTGCCGACCGCGATGCCTATCTCGGCGACCCGAATTTCAATGAGATCCCGGTCGATGCGCTGCTGTCAGATGCGTTCACCGAACAGCGCCGGGGAGAGATTCAGATGGGCAACGCGATGAGTGCAGTGAAGCCGGGTTCGCTCGGAGTTCCGGCGGTTGGCGCTGCGTCAGCCCGGGGGCGGGACGACCAATATCTGCGCTGTTGATGCTCAGGGCAACATGGTCTCGCATACCCAGACCTGCATTGGCGGGTTCGAGGGCTTCGGCGTGGCCGGCAGCACCGGCGTCATTCCGAGCTGCTCGCTCAACTGGTTTGACGCGAACCCCGGCGCCCCGAACAGTCTCGAACCGGGCAAGCGGCCGCTGACCAACATGACGCCGATGATCGTTGAACGTGACGGCAATCCGGTCCTTGCCGTTGGCGCTCCCGGTGCCCGGCGGATCACCAATGCCGTCAGCCAGGTTGCACTGAATGTGCTCGAATACGGTATGACGCCGCAGGACGCCGTGTCCGTTCCACGCATCGATTACTCTACGCCGCGTCTCTGCGCCGACGACCGCATCGATCCCGACGTGCTGGCTGAACTGGAGCGGCGCGGTCATGATGTCGAACGAGTCCACGAGTTCATCAGCTATGGCGGAGCTGGCGCTGGCTTCCCCGGTTTCACCGGCCACTTCGCTCGCCCGAATGCAATCTATATAGACGAAGACGGGACCCGGCACGGAGGCGACTACCCTGGTGCGTTTGGTGCGGTCATCGGTGTTGAATAGCGCTGAAACCCGCTCCTGGCACGTCCTGTTGATCGGCGGTGGCTCCGGCGTCGGGAAATCGACGCTCGCGTTCCAGCTGGCCCGGCACTTTGAGGTCGGACTGACCGAGGTCGACGACTTTCAGCGGGTGCTGGAGCGCATGACGACGCCGGAGCAATATCCAGCGGTGCACGCCTTTCAGCCAGGATCCTGAGGGCTGGTTGGCGATGAATGACTACGTCAAAGCTCGATGGCGATTGTCGCCTACGGTGAGTCATGTCGATGGCGCTCGATCCCGTCCTCCGTAATCATCTCGACGGCGGTATCCCGACGATATACGAGGGCGATTTTCTCCTGCCGTCGTTCGCTGCTCGGTCCACCTTCTATGGTCAGCCAGCTGAGGGGCGTGTGCGGGGGATCTTCCTTTATGACGATGCCGGTCAGATCAGCCGTAACTTCGAAACCCGTGAAGGCAGCCCCCAAACCGATCGTGCCCGCATCAGCCACTTGTACAGCGAATGGCTGCGTGCCGAAGCTGAACGCTATGGGCAGATTGCGATACCCGCGCGTCCGTGGGATACCGCCGCGGAGCGCGCAATGTCTGCTCTCTCTGAGGCCAAATAGCCGCGATGCTCGATTGCAGAGATAAGCTACTGGCGCGACTTCCGTAGGAAATTACCGTGTTTGCTGGTTGCCATGCTACCGGTCCACACCATCGACCGATTTGCGTACGAAATGATCGCGCATTTCGAAGACAGCTTCCCAATGCGCGAGCGGCTTCTCGTCGTCTCCAAGAACGCTCTGAGGCGTGAATTTGGGCGGAGAGTAGCGGTAGATCTTTGAGCGCAGTGTTCGATCTTCAGGGTTCCAGTAGACGTGGTGTGAGAATTCGATCTGTCGGCGAGAAAGACGCCAGTGCCAGTGGTCGCTGTCACGGGTCGGCATTGGTGGGGGTGGATACAACCTCCAGGGACGGCGGAACTCATTAGTTAATGGATTTTGCGGTTCTCCGGAGTCTGGCAAGCGAAACCACCGATCGACCCGCCAGTCAAGGCTGCTCACGATCCATTTCTGGATTTGGTCGACGACCTCATCGAACGTCATCAGGCAAGGGTACTTCGACAGTCATGTAAATGCGCAGGTCATGCGATATCCGATTGGAAGTGTCTTCCAGTACGTCCCTTCCATGGCTTCAAGACTTCCCAGCGCACCGTGCCTGGAACCGGCTCTATCTACCGTATCCGGGAACAGTTCGCCGCGATAGGGCCGCGCATCTCCCGCTCGACAGCCTCACGCGTTGTAGCCGTCGATCCCCATTAGTCTGGATCCGGATCCCATTCGTCGAGTCAACGAATCTTATTCCAATCCACTTTCGCATGCGCATTTCCCAACGCGCGCCGCCTTGAGGTGTTAACTGATAATAGAGCAAGATTTCATGTGCCAGAGCGCGTTCGATTTGGACTCGTGTCGGGCCGAATGGAACTCCAACACGGTCGCTGCAAGCGACACCATCCTCGTCACGATACCAACGCATTTCTTGGGCAACGATGTCGCCACGCTCGAAGATCCTGAGCAGCGTATCGACCAGCTTCTCACCGAAGAGATCGGGCGGATCGGGAATGTTCAGTCCGAGCCCTCGGTCCGTGTCGGCGAGAAAGTGCAGCGGCACTGGGTCTTCACGAGCGGTGGTCAACAGGAAATATTCGTCGCGGTTCATTTCGACATCGTGCATGGCAAGGATCATACACGGTCCCAGATTACTCAACAGCCTCGTCGACACACCGCAACGAGACCGGAGATTTTTCGAAAGTTGTTCTTCCGGTCTATGCTACGCTGCCCCTGGCCCCCAGGGCGCGGCTAATCGGGATCAATCTAACCAATGAAAGTCGGAATGTATGCGTTTGTTTGTCATCGGGCTGTTCGTGGTTGCGACGTTGGGCCCTGCGCTGGCAATCTCGCCTCTTCAGCCGCAAGCGGTTGTCGCGCAGACGGAGGATGCGGACGGTACGACAGACGCAATTTACAACACGTCGGCAGGGCCAGTTTTCACACTGCCGCAGTGGACTGATGGCAGTGGCTGGTCGGCGGCTGAGTACTACTCGACGATCCAGCTTGCCGATATCAATGGCGATGGTTCCGACGAATTACTGGCGCGCGGAGCATTCGGAATGATCGTGCAGTCCTGGGATGCGACGAATGGTCTCTGGACGAGCTTGTCGGAAAGCGGACCGTTCAGTGATGCGGGGGATTGGAACAAGGAGGAATACTACGCAACAATTCAGGCCGCCGATATCAATGGCGATGGTTCTGCCGAGTTGATCGCTCGTTCCTCGGTTGGAATCGATACCTACGAGTGGAACGGGAGCGGTTGGACGCAGCTCGCTACAGGTGTCCCAGATTTCAGCAATGTTGGCGGCTGGAATAAGAAAGAGTACTACTCGACGATTCAGACAGGCGATATCGACGGAGATGGTTCGGCCGAGCTGCTGGCACGTTCTACAAATGGCATCGAAACCTACAAGTGGTCGGGCAGTACCTGGACACAGGTCGACTCGAAGAACCCGCCCTGGAGTGACAAAGAGGGCTGGGAAAAGCACCGTTACTATTCGACGATTCAGCTTGGTGATGTCGATGGCGACGGCGCCGCTGAGTTGCTGGGGCGCGGCGGCTCCGGTATGGACACGTATCGTTGGGGCGGTTCGAGCTGGGTGCTATTGAAATCCGATAACCCGAAACTTACGGACGACAAAGGCTGGGATTCGGCAGAGTATTATTCGACGATTCAGACCGGTGACATAAACGGCGACGGAGCTGCCGAGATGCTGGCTCGCGGAAAGTCCGGTATCTATGTCTACAAGTGGACCGGTACTGCCTGGTCTGAGCAGAGTAAAGGTAGCCCCGATTGGAGCGACGATGCGGGCTGGAACAAGGCGGAGTACTACTCGACAATCCAGACGGGCGACTTCAATGGCGATGGCGCGGCCGAGTTGCTGGCGCGCTCTTCGACGGTAATCGAATCCTACGCCTGGAATGGCGCTGGCTGGACCTCAATCGAGACGACTGCGCCCAAACTGTCGGACAAACACTGGAAAGACGCCGGGAATTACTCGACGATCCAGATGGGCGACATCGACGGCGACGGCGATGATGATCTCGTCGCACGAGGGCTCTATGGGGTGCGAACCTGGTCCTTCAATCAGCAGACAGCCAATGACTGGGATAGCCCGGTCGCCTACGGTTTCACTCCGTTCACCGGTGACGAACTCGCTGCCTACGATTACATCAACAGCTTCCTGAAACTGGCCGATGGCAATACCCTGCGTGGTCAATACGCGACGGATGCGAACACCCTGAGCCTTTACCAGCGTTGCCTTCTTGCGGGTACGTCCAACAACCAGTGGGTAGACTGGACCGAACTGCCGATATCGACCTGCATCTTGCTCGGCGACCAGACGTCGATGACCCCGCCCTCGGGGTTAACCCTGACGGACTGGAATACGGTGGCGAACGCGCTCTACGGCGAGCTTGGAACCGCTCAGGCTGTCAGCGACTACTATGCGGACCTTCTAACGCTCTACACCGATATCTTCGGCGATGAAAAGAGCATCATGGAATCGACCGCGCAAACGCTACTGAACGAGGATTTGAGCGAGAAGAAGGTCGATGCGATCTTTGAGACGCTCTTCCTTGCTCCGTTCAAGCTCGGTCCGCTCGCGGGACCGGCGGGTTCCGCAATCAGCGGCATCATGTCAGCCTTGATTACGGCTGGGCTCTCAGCGGCCAGTAGCGATACCTTCGAGGGTACCTGGGCAGATGCACTAAACCAGTTCACGACGATGTCGGAAGCAAATGGGGATGCGATCAACGCCGGCCACGCCTATGTCGCCGGCGACCCTATTTTGATGACGTATGTCGGCGAGCAGAAGGATTCAGGTACCTGGGATCCGTCGGACCCCTGGATCGTCCGCTCAATGACCAGTCAAGGACGTATGGAATATGCGCTCTGGATTTACCAGACGCTGGCGCCAACCGTCTGGAAGCTCAGTCTGGCGTACTGGGTGCCACCGCTTGTTGGTCCTTCTGGTTGTTCCGCGCCGAAGGATGAGATCTATAACTACTTCACCGATGACAACGGCCACGAGGACTGCTACCGGTCCATCGTCAAGAAGGACATCCTGGAAAACTACGCCCCAACCAGTATCTTGAAGAACATTATGGACTCGGTTTCCGACGATTGCACGGCGACGGAGAGCAACATGGTGACCTGGGAGTTCGGGACTTGCAACCTCGGTGTTCCAAAGAAGGAATTCTTCCTGAATGAAGACGGCTGGAACTTCGAGACCGAAGTTGATTGCACGAATTGCTCTGCTTATGGACCGTCTGAGATGGACGTCGCTCCAAATGATCCAGACAACCAGATCAGTCTCTCGGATCCGGGCCACGCCCACGTCACAATCTACGGTAGTGCGACGTTTGATGCGCAGACAGTCATTCCCAGTTCGCTCGTCTTCGCCGGTGCGTCACCGGTCGGCTGGTGGTCGGACGATGATGACTGGCACCCGGCGAGACTCCAGGATCGTAACGGCGACGGTTTCATAGACGTGATGGCCGCTTTCCTGATTTCGGATATGGTCGATCTCCAGCCCGGCGACTCCGAGGCGACGTTGACAGGATCGACGACCGTTGGCAGTGACTTCACGCTCACCGAGCCGGTGACGGTTATCACCGGCCCGTAGTGTGTGGACTGGTATTCGGCGCCAAGGTTGGACTCAAACGCGTACCCCCGTCTTGAAGTCAGCCGCTAGCCCTGGAAAAGCTAACGGGAGAGCATTCGTTTGCGCCGCCTATTGGATCAAGGAAGGCCGCGCCACGGAGGGCGTGAATGCCATACGTGCCGCCAACTGGAACTCTTCAGGAACTGAGGTGGTCCTGAAAGCGGCGCGCGCATGACGAAGGTTTCGACTCAGCCAGTGGATGCTGATGAAATGCTGGCATAGCACCGCGATCAACGACTCGAAGATTGACCGCATCCATACGGTCTCGGTGAAATCGAATTCCTGCGGACCTAGGAGATCTCCGCCGTTATCTGCCGGACGGCCCACTCGAAGGCCTCGATATCGGGGGTGCAAACGGTGTGCATGCCGGGTGGTTGGAGGTAGACGGTCACTGTGTGCATCTAATCGATCCGGATCCGCCACACGTCGAGCAGACGCGCGAGCACTCCGCAGAATCGATGAGTCCATTTACCTGCGAGGTCGGCAATGCCCGGGTATTGTCCAAGGCGCAAGATAGCGTCGATGTAGTCTTGCTTCTCGGGCCACTCTACCATCTGACTGACTGAGGAGCGGTGCGGCGGCAGGCACAACCAGAGTCCTGGCGGATGTTCACACCCTACTCTTTGGCGTTTGTGTCCTTGTCGGGACACGGTTCTTCTCAAAAAGCATGTGCTGTACGTTCGTCCTCTCGTATTCCCAAATCGCAATGTTTGCGATAAATGGAAAACGGCAATGTTTCATGACATTCGGTTATACTTAGGCTTGTTATAAGTCAACACCATGCATCGAAATAGTAGGAGGACGGGCGATGGGCGCGGGAATGAGATTGTTCAAGAAATCGAAGGCGGCTGCGGTCGGACTGATCGTGATGCTAGGTCTGAGCATCGGATTTGGGGTCGTATTGGCTGGGTTGTTGGTCTCGACCCTGACGGCGCAGGATGCAGGAGCAACGCACGATGCGACGGGCTACGTGCATGCTTGTGTGAATCGCTATACCGGGCAAGCGCGGGTGATGGTACCGGACAAGGCTCCGAATTGTACCGCCAGCGAAGTGCTGGTCGAGTGGCCGGGCACGAGCCTCGCCGTCGATGTCGCCGCACTTGAAGGGCGTGTCGACGCGCTTGAGACCGAGAACGCAACGCAGCAGGGTGAGATCGACGCGCTTGAGACTGAGAATGGGGCTCAGCAAGGTGAAATCGACGCCCTTGAGACCGAGAATGCAACGCAGCAGACTTCGATCGAAGGCTTGGTGACCGAGAATGCAACGCAGCAGGGTGAGATCGATGGGCTGGTAGCCGAGAACGGAACACAACAGACGACAATCGACGGCTTGGTGGCCGAGAACGGAACCCAGCAGACAGCGATCGACGGCTTAGTGACCGAGAACGGAACGCAACAGACTTCGATTGACGGGCTGGTGACTGAGAATGGCACGCAGCAGACAGCGATAACCGCACTGGAGGTTCAGGTACCGGACTGCCTGTCAGAGGTTTCTGGCGATGCCCGCTTCACCAACTGCAACGTCCAGATTGTGAGTGGTTCTGGCACCACCGACGGTGCGATCAATGGCAAGGGCAACCTGATCGTTGGCTACAACGAGAATACGCAGTCGTACGCGCGCACCGGGTCGCACAATATCGTCGTTGGTGCAAACCACGGCTACAGCAGTTATGGTGGGCTGGTAGTTGGATTCCAAAACCGGATCACCGGGATTTGGTCTTCGGTCAGTGGCGGGGCTACCAACCAGGCCACCGGACCAGCTTCGAGTGTCACCGCAGGCTATGGAAATGTTGCCAGTGGCAGTAATTCCAGTATTACAGGCGGTGGGAACAACCAGGCAACTGCGCTCGGGTCGAGTGTCAGTGGCGGCGGGAGCAACCAGGCCAATGGCGACCTTTCCAGCGTCAGCGGCGGTCAATTGAACCAGGCCAATGGCGCGACCTCCAGTGTTAGCGGCGGGAAGTCGCACATTGCGGTTGGAACTGATGACTGGTGGGGCGGCGGCTCGTTCCAAGATTTTTAGGATCAGACTAGACTCAGCGCTTACCAGGTAGGTTGCCGACGGAGTAGATGCCGTTCGTATCCACCGAAGTAACTGTCAATGAGCCAACGGAGCGGCGTCATTGCACCCTCGCAAAGGGAGCAGTGGCGCCGTTCCACGTTAACTCCCGAAGAGGAGTTGATCGTCCTGTTTGACATCGATCTGCGCTGCACGTTCAACCAACTGCGTCGCCTCTCACTGCCAAACCGGCTGCTATCGTCAGGTCGCTTTCGCGCTATACTGTTGGTCGTGAGTACTTAGCACGACACAACACAGGGGGACGTTCAATGGCTGCGGCACGAGCTTTATTGGATCAATCGAAATTTGCGGTAGTGGGTCTGGTCCTGATGCTCGGCATTGGGATTGGCGCTGGTATAGCGCTGGTCGGGTTAGCTAGCTCATTGATAACGGCTCAGGATGCGGGAGCTACACACGACGCGACGGGCTACGTGCATGCCTGTGTGAACCGTTATACCGGGCAAGCACGGGTGATGGTACCGGACAAGGCTCCGAATTGTACCGCCAGCGAAGTGCTCGTCGAATGGCCGGGCACGAGCCTCGCCGTCGATGTCACTGCACTCGAAGCGCGTGTCGATGCCCTTGAGACTGAGAACGCAACCCAACAGGTGAGATCATGCCCTGGAACTCCAGGTGCCGGACTGCCTGTCGGAGTCCAAGACGTTGCGAAAGATGCCGTCTTTAGCGGCTGTAACGTGCAGATCAACAATGGTCTGGCTTCGACCGAAACAACCAACGGTAAGGGCAACTTGATCGTCGGCTACAACGAGAACACCCAGACCTACGCGCGCACCGGGTCACACAACATCGTCGTCGGTGGAGACCATGGCTATACCAATTATGGCGGGTTGGTCGCCGGATACCGGAATCGGATATCTGGGAAGTGGGCGACGATCACCGGCGGTTCCGTCAACGAGGCTAGTGGAGACGCTTCGAGCATCACCGCAGGCTATTTGAACAAAGCGATTGGCAATAATTCCGGTATCACAGGTGGCGGGGGCAACGAGGCCAGTGGCATTGCGTCAAGTGTCAGTGGCGGCGACCAAAACAAAGCGACTGGATTCTATTCGAGTGTCAGCGGTGGAACAAAGAACACAGCAAGCGGCGAGCGTTCGAGCGTTAGCGGCGGGCAACAACGTCGCAGACGGAAGAATGGTCGTCGGTGAGCGGCGGGTCGAACCGCACTATTAGCCTCGATGGACAGGCGAATCACGAGTGCATCGACTGGATCGGAGGAAGTCTTGTTCTTCCAGACTTCTAGGTGGTCGCCGGGCGCGACGCTAGAGCCGGTTAGTTGCCGCGGTAAGTAGTAGTTACCGGCAAGGCCAGAAGCGACACTCTCATGCACCAGCGACGAACTCCGAGATGACCCATCTCGGAGTTCGTCTTTCGTTCTGATTCGGTCGAATCGGCTCCGAGCTCACTGGCGTATTGTGGCTTGCCAAATCGTTGAGCCGCCAGCGAACGAATCCGAGGCCTTCGGTTCTGCGCAGTCTGCTATCTGTCTGTGGCGACCTCGTAGAGACGTGCCGATGGCGCGTCTTCGCCCCGACACCGAGATCTTCCCTGGAACCGGACGGCTGCGAAACTGAGACGCGCCAGCGGCACGTCTCTACGGGAGATGCTTGTCGTTGTGCCCGTCAATGCGGATGGGTATGGCCGGGATGTGGCCCAGAGCGAGATCTCGCACCAGGTGTCCGATGTGGCCGGGCGTGAAGGTGTCGGTACTGGCGATGATCGCGTCCGGCGTCCACCAACGGTAGCCCTTGATCCAATCCGCTCTCGACTCCGAAGAGCTTCGAGATGTCCGCCAGCTTCAGACGGCGCCTCGACCAGGAAGAAGCGTTCTCGAAAGCGCATCCGCCGCCCATCGCTGAAAGTGAGCACCCGGTCACTGACCAGACCCACGGCCCGATGCGGACATCGATGATACCTGTTTCCTCGCCAGCTCCCGTAGAGCTGTTTGCTCCCAGGTCTCGCCGGCCTCGACCCCGCCGCCGGGTGTATTCCAGAAACGTGTGGTTCCAGGACGTAGAGGATCTTCGGCGGTCAGCACTTCGGTATCAAACAGCAGCACGCGCCGCGCTGGTGACAGCACGACCAGGCGAGCGGAGCGTCGCAACGGTAGATCCGACGGATTGAGCAATCCAGGGTTCCTCGTCACCTCTTTAGCTGCTTCGGTTGCCAAGTCTAACCCAGCTGTCGAATTGGATGCGATGCTGCTGGGCCGCCTGCGCTTCCATCTGATGCGATCAGCTGGAAATCTGGTCAGACCTTCTACGGATAGCGGCCGGGAGCCCGAATTACGTATATCTGACGATGCTAATCTGACCAT